>JBLWYP010000017.1:0-73316 GCA_048266825.1 Bacteriovoracaceae bacterium
CCAGGATCTCCGAGATAGGGATATCTTTTATACGCGATTTAAGTTCATCAATGGTTCCTGAACTCATAAAAGAGGGTGATCCTTAAAAGTGGGCTTACTTATTCTTTTTTGAAACTAACTCAAAGGCCTTGATAGGAGTTCCTTGCTCTAGAAAGATTTTTTCAAACTTAGTTTGAAAACTTGCTAGAAAATGCTCGGGCGCATCCTTATATATATCAAATGTTCGAAGTCGAATTTCAAAGAGTTTATGAGTGTCGGGATTATCAACAAATTCCGCCATCCATTCTGCGTAGCCATCGTGGTCAGTCTTAACAAATAGACTACCACCGGGCGTTAAAACTTGATAGGCTGCCCGCAAAAAAGGCATTTGAAAGAGTCTCTTCTTATGGTGCTTCTTCTTTGGCCATGGATCAGGAAAGAAATAAAAGAGTTTATCTACTTCTGAGTCGGCAAACATGAATTCAATTCGCTCGCCGCGGGCCCTAAGATATTTAAAATTTCTTTGGGGCTGTTTGGCCAAACGTCTGGCCAAGTAATAAGAGCGCTTAAAGCGAAAGTCGAGTCCGATGAAATTTACGTCAGGATTGTCAGCACAATAATCATGCATGAAATGACCATAGCCCGTACCGATTTCAACACATAGGGGGGCTTCACGATTAAATACCTTTTCGTTCCATTGACCAACATTGCTCTCAGCATCTTCATCTCTAAGGACAAATTCGTCAAATTCCGATAACTTATCGTGGTAGGGGTTGGTATGTTTGTACTGAAAATCTTTTTGGTAGAGGCGATCCCCTTCCATAGATTGCTTGGCCTTTTCTTCTCTTTCGAGGTCTTTTTGGGCCTTCTTCTCTAGTTCTTCAGCACTTAGTTCATTTTTTACGTCTTTAATGTCATCACTCATAACGCGGGAATCTATCAATAACTCATTGCTTCGTCTATAAATTAAAGTGCTAATCTTTTAGGAACGTCCGTCCGAAATAATGAGAAAGGGTGGTCTATGAAACCAATAATTTTAATTACTTTGATGCTCTGTCTTTCTCCTGTGTCGGCGCTGGATCTCTATGAAGAAGTCGCGGCTGGGCCACAACGAAATATTTATGATCTTACGATCGATGATTTTGTAGCTGCTAATCAAGAGAGAAATACAAATCAAGAAACCTATTCTCCCTGTCACTTGGCCGATGCCATGAACTATCTTGATCCAGATAACTTTGTAGAGGAAGAGGCTAAGCAAATTGATTGGGATGCAAAGGCGAAGGATGGGGAAGTCAGTATTTTCTTTGTAGAACAAAGCGATGCTGATTATGCACATAGAGGTGAAGTGAAAGTCATGGGGATAACGGAAAAAGAAGCGGTTCTTATGTCCAATGATCCAGATGGCGAAGCTTGTTCTAACAAACACAATCAAGGTGACGTGGCCAATCGTTGGTGCCACGCTGTGATCGTAGATTATATTAATCGTGGTCTAATGAGTGTGGGAGTTAATCCTATTGTAAGCCATGTGGCCGCATCGGCATTCTTTCTGCCTAAAGAGTATCTCTATGATAAGAATCCTTCACTTTCTGATATGGGTGGGCCTGATATAACGGTTTATGAAAAAAATAACTCAAAAGTTACCATTACACCGTTTGCAGATGGTGCTGTTTTTGTAACAGTGGACAAGCGTTTATAATTAACGAGTGAGTTCCATTGCAAGACTATATTGAAAATCAAGTGTTCTCAAATATTGATGATATTGATTTTGAAGGGCGCTCTTTCCTAGAGTGCCGCTTCGAAAACATTGACTTCACTGAAATTAAACTCTCTAGCTTAAGATTCTTAGAGTGTAGCTTTAATAAGTGTAACTTAAGCAATAGCTCCCTCACCAACACGACCTTTCGTGACGTCTCCTTCAATGAATGTAAACTGATAGGGCTTAACTGGAGCTCATGTCACTGCGTTTCTCAGCTGGAAATTAAAGAATCGATTCTTGATTACGGTGTCTTTCAAAATATGGTTTTAAAGAATGCTATCTTTTCTAAATGTAGCATTAAAGAAGCCGACTTTTCTCAGTCACAACTCAATGACTCGAGTTTTTCAGACTCAGATCTCATGCGAAGTAATTTTGTCGGAAGTAATTTATCGGGATGTGATTTTCGAGGCGCCATTAATTACGTAATCGATATTGAAAGCTGTAAATTGAAAAAGGCCAAGTTTTCATCACCTGAAGTTCTTGGCCTCTTGAGTAATCTTGATATTCTAATCGATCGCTAAAAGATAATTTACTTAAAGAAGTTATTTATTTCATTAACAACAGTGTCGATATCTTTTTGAGTAAGAAAAGGTGTCATAGGAAGACATAGTGTTTTTCCTGCAAAGTTCTTTGCCACTTCATCTTCACCTTTATATCCACTGAGAGCTGGTTCTTGAGAGAGCGTTTTCTCATAGAAAGGTGTACAGCCGATACCTTTTTCACGCAAGTGATTCATAAGCTTTTCACGTGTCTCTACACTTTCTAATTGAGTGGGGTAGAGGTGCCAGCTAGAAAGCTCAAGATACTTTTCGGGAAGTGTTTTTAGGGGCGTACCAGCAAGGGACTTGTGATACATCTTGGCCACTTCTTTTCTTTGCTCATTGAACTTTTCTATTTCTTCCATTTTGGTATAGAGAACAGCGGCCTGCATATGATCACAACGAGAATTTCTTCCCATATTTTGTTCATCACCACGACCATGGTTTCTATTCACAATGATTTTCTTTTTCAGTTCTTCATCGTGAGTGAGAATACAACCTGCATCGCCAAAGGCACTTAAGTTTTTAGTAGGATAAAAAGAAAAGGTGACAAGGTTTTTACAATCGCCTACGGGAGAACCTTTTTCATAGAAAGTTCCTTGGGCCTGGGCAGCGTCTTCTACAATATGAATGCCCTGGGCCTCGCAGAATTGATTAATTTCTTTCATTGGAGCGGGTAGTCCGTAAATATGCACAGGCATAATGGCCTGTAGGTTATGTTCACTATGAACACGCTCGAGGGACTTAGGACAAATGAGTCCATCTTCGGCTTGAACATCAATCCACACTGGAGTGGCCCCAACATTGAGGACTGCTTCGGCCGTAGCGTAGAAAGTAATTCCTGGAACACCTACTTTATCGCCTGCTCCAATACCATAAACGTTAAGAGCAATCTCAAGCGCGTCTGTTCCGTTGGCCACAAGTAGGCAATGGTTAGATTTTTGAAGTTTAGCGAAGTCATTTTCAAATTTGTTATTGAATTCACCCTCGACGAAGGCATTATTATCAATAATATCATTGATGCGTTGTTTTACTTTTGTCTTAAAATCTTCATGATGAAGGTTGGCAAAGTCGTAAAAAGATACAGACATAAACAATCCTTTATTAGCTATACAAGTAGCTGTTGCTATTAGGGTTCATGATATACCGATAAGTGGATTGTAGCTAGATAGAAAAAGGCCTCTGATGATCAGAGGCCTAGTTGGAGTATTTCTGTCTTACTTTTTATTTGGTGTTGGAAGACTGATTCATCATTTTTTCTATAATGAGGGCCGCTTTCTTGGCCGCATCAGGATCTTCCTTGAAGCGGCGAGAAATCTTATGTTTAAGAATCTCGACTTCTTGTTTGTCATATTTTGCTGAGTTATTCCTAGCTTGAGGCTTAATCTCAGTTACTTTTTCTACAGATTGTCCCATTGGATTCACCTTTTTAGGGGCACCAAAGAATAACTCTTTTAGTTTTTTTGCAGCACCCATAGTATCTGATTAAGCTACTTTCTCAGGAGCTCTTTGGTAGCCTGAGATCTTCATCATATGCTCTTCAATAACTTCATAGAGTTCAAGTTTTGTATTATAGGGATCCATTCCATCAGGAAGCTGAGAGTAAACAACGTCACCTTTAATTTCAGTAAAGATAAACCAAGTTTCACCTAGCTTTTGGAAAAGTACTTCATTTTCAAGATTTGTGTTGGCAGTAGTTGTAGACATAATCCCTCCTGGACTCTATGCGGGCTTAAAATTCATTTTTAAGCTTTTTTACCTTCTACTGTTCGTATCGACGCTGAGCGCAATAACTTTAGAAAAAAATGATCTTTTTTTGATGGGGTAACTGTATGAAATTAAAGGAGATTTATACTTTTTAGTACCGTGTAGTTTTAGTCGGAATTAGTAATAGCTTTGAATACCGATGACGGCCGACCACTGGGCACTAAAAGGAACATCAATTTGATCTTCAGAAGATCCAAAACTTCTCCAAGCGGTATCAAAGGTAGGCTCTTTAGTAGAAGTGAGTGTATGGGGAAGATAGATTTGAGTTTGGATTCCTGCCACAATAGCGAGATCAGGAACATTGGTTTGAATTTGGGCAAATGTAGAGAAAATAGGGGTGACGGTATAAGAAGAAAATAGCCGCTGCTCCTCTCCATCAGGATGGATTTGAGTGACAAGGTTTCTATCTAAGTTAATAAGTACGCCACCGCTAAAGGTTAGGGTTACATCTCGAGTTCTCCAAGGATCATAACTAATAAAGGGGCCTATCCCTAGTTGAGATTTATCTTCAGTGGCAGAGCGATTGTCGTTGAATAACCTAAACTTACTCTTGGCCGTCCAGCCTCTAAGCATTCCTCCAAAATAGAAGCGATTATCTTTATCCCATCCGGCCTTCCTCGCGTATTTTATTTCAAATCCATAATGGTTGGAGAATTCTTCTTCAGCGAGAACAGAATTGTAATTATAATTACTTTTAAGATCAGGTCCCATTGAGAAGTTAAATATCGCGCGGTATTTATTTTTTTCGACGAGAGGATAGTTCTTAGGAAGAGGCTCTTCAAGTCGATAGTCATTGGGGTCTGGATTATAGGGAGTGATATTTTGAGTAAACTCTCGGTTATCATTGGTAATGAGTTTTACGTAGCGATCTGAAATGTAGGCGCTTTGTCCGTTACGATCTTTTGTTTGATAAAATCCTTCACCATTTGAGTTTTGATTAATCGGACTAAATCCGGATCCCGCGTCTTGATCATAGTTAACCTGGAGGGGACCATTTTTAAAATGCTGATCATGAATATAAATCTTGTCGCCTTTACGAATGAGTTGGCGAACTTGAGAAGTTGTACTGGGAGCACTCATAATAGGTGCTTCAAGTGTGGTAATGATCCCTTCTCCTGCGAGAGTAGAATAGCAAGAGCTAAGGAGAAATAGTGATAGAGATTTTTTTAATAGTTTCACTAAATACTCCAACCAAAGTTGTAATTGATATAGCCACCAAAGCTAGAGATATCTCCTCTATTGGCCTCATTCTCAAGGTACTCGCTTGATTCTTTTAAAGATGACCTCATCCATGAATACTTAACCCCAACTGAGTAACTTCCATATTCCGTACTAAATTCTTTTTCAAACTCTAACTGCGTACCCACGGTTGAAAATTTATGGCGATCAGGATTCTTTTCAGATTGATGAAATAGAGATTTAAAAAGATTCACATGCAAGTTCCACTTACTCTTCTTTTTTTGCCAAAACGACGCCATGAAACTTGGACCAACGTGAAGTCCTGACCAAGTGACTGTACCAACAATGGGGTCTTCCCAATATCCAAATTGATATTGAAGATTAAGTCCAAAATTATAAGGTGTATCTTCGGTAAGCAAGTATGTCTTTCCTTCTAGTGTGTAGCTTTGAGCACTTTGTCTCTCTCCTCTATAGATGGTTGCGTAGTACTTTGTATTTACGGACTCAACGTGAACACCTAGATAGGTAGAGAATTTTAAATCTTCATCAATAGAGTGGTAATTGGTTTTATCTGTATAAACGAGTAAGGGATCGATCTTTGGATTGAGAGCGATCTCATTTTCAATGTTGATGGCATTCGTGACATCTGTTGTATATTTGATTTGCCCCTCTTTATCTAAAACATAAGTCGAATGAGAGCCAACATAAGTTTCTTGGGCCTTAATGATTACGGGTCGATAAACTTTTACTTTTTTACCAGTCTCTAGGGAAGTAAGGATGGCTCCTTCTTTTAACTGAGCGGTATATGGTTTTGTCTCTGTAAAAACTCTGGCCTTACCTTTTGGAGGCTCTTTCCAGTTAAGCTTTTCAGAGACTTTCTTTTTTTGTTTCGTAATACGATCAATGATTCCGTAATTATTTTTCTCAAGCCCTTTGAGTTCTTTATAATCTTGTATGACCCTTGGATCATCAAGAAAATCATCTACTTCCGTATTCCATTCTTGCCCAAAGAGGGAGAGGGGTAACATAAGTATAATAATGGCTGAATTTTGGAGAAACTGTCCGTGTTTCATATTTATCAAATTTTGGCCTTCTTCCTAAAAGCAATACTCTAATCATTGTAACAGAAGATGGAATTATTGGGAGTCGAATTGGCCTCTAAACAAGATGAAAACTTCATATTTTGCCCTTTTATTGAGGCGTAATCTTGGTAACTATCCGAATAATGAAAGGGCAAATGTGAAGATAATTGTGAGTTGCTGCCCCTTGTCAGTCTGCTATCCTTTCTGAGCACATCTTTGAGGAGGCTCCATGTTCGAACACGATCAACAAACTCTTGTGATGCCAGTTGGTGGTTTTGATCTTTATTATCATTCTTATACAAAACCTATTAATGCTCACAAGACACCAGTCGTGATTCTAAGTGGCCCTTTAAGAGGAATCAATACTTACGCCATTGAAGTTGAGCAATTTACAAAAGATTATCCGGTCTACCTTGTTGAGGTGCCCACATTTGAAGAGTCCACAGGAGAAATCCTCTCTAAGTCAGAAAGCTTATCTTTGTTAAAACAGTTTCTTTTTAATCTAGGAATAGATAAGTGTGTATTGGCCGCTTCCTCTTTCAATTCTTTACTGATCTATGAGTATGCAGCGGAGTATCCAGATCATGTCGAGTCTCTCATTATCAATGGGATAACCAGGAAGCTTAGAGACAGTGTCCACTATACTTTAGAAGAATCTCTCTATGAGCTTGATTCAGGAAATATGGAAGGCTTTGCTTCAAGTGTTGTATTGAATTTTATGAACTTCAGCCAGAGAAATAATATTCCTCAATCGGAAGTCATCTCTCAAGGTCTATATGAGAAAGTCTATAATCTTACGATCTTTGAAAAGAGAATGATACGTGCTCATATTACAAAGATGATGTCCCTTGAAGGAATTGGTAAGAGCCCCCAATGCCCTGTGCTCTTTATTACTGGGGAGTTTGATAATTTTATGACTCCTTATGAAGCCTATCATATTGCAAGGAATTGCCCTCAATCAACGTCAGTAATTATTAGGGGTGCTGATCATATGGTTGGCCTTGAAAAGAAGAATGTATTTACGAGATTATGTAGGCGCTTTTTAAGTAATCAAGCCCTTAATAGAATGAAAGATGTCGACCTTATCGATGCTCAGGATTTTCCTCGTGAAAAAATTAGGATGGAGCCTCGTTGGTTACTCAATGATATTGGTTATCTTGATACAGGTAATGGAGCTTATGTACCCACCAATATTGTCGATATTAATAATTTCGGTTGTCGGCTTTATACCTCCTTTGAAGATCATCGCTCTTTGAATAAGACTGATAAATTTCTTCTTCATTTTCCAGACGATGACTTAAAAATGGAGATCATCCTTTTTAAGCAAACTGACAATGGTCACTTTAGAGGAGTATTTCAGCATAGAAGTTTTGAATCCACGAAACGATTTGAAGGATTCATAGATAAAGTATCGACGACATGTAACTCAGCATATGCAGCTTAAATTTCAAGGTATCGAGGCCTAGAAGTTAGAGGCTTAGATTTTCTAAGTCTTCTTTGGTGGTTCTTGGGTCTTCTCAGGCCTTGTATAAATGAGCTGGAGAGTAGGAAAGGAGAGTCCTCTCTCCAGCTTTTTATGTTGCAGTGTTTAAAATGTCAGATTTATAAGAAACCTCTGAATTTTTTCATCTCAATCTCTGCATTATTGTTGGATTATAATCACTTGCTGCGTATGGCTATCAATTGCCACTATGTGTAGGAAAATGGTAAGTTATTCGACTATGCAGGAAATGATTTACAACATTGCTATCGGCCTTCCAGGCTTTCTCTTTGCCATCGTCTTTCACGAATGGGCCCATGCTCGTGTTGCGCTCTATTTTGGTGACGATACAGCAAAGTCCCAAGGAAGATTAAGCCTCGATCCCCTTGTTCACGCTGATTTGATGGGAACTCTTATTTTTCCATTAGTAAGTGCTGGATTAGGAGGAGTTTTATTTGGCTGGGCCAAGCCAGTTCCTGTTGATCCCCGACGTTTTAAAAAGTTTAAGCACGGTGTATTTTGGGTAAGCTTTGCTGGCCCTGCTGCGAATATTATTCTTTCGATTATTTCCGCATTAGCTTTTGCCATTGTAGTCACTCAAGTATCTCCTTCATTTGAGTATTTTGAAGTGCTTCAGAATATGGCCAAGTCTTCGATTACCATCAATCTTGTTCTCGCCGTATTCAATCTTCTACCCATTCCTCCATTAGATGGCTCTAAGATGGTGACAACATTTTTAGACTACAATCAAGCACGTAAGTATGAGCAGCTAGGACAATACTCGTTTTTGCTGATCATTGTATTTTGGATGACGAATCTCTTTAGTTATATCATGCTCCCGGCCATTATATTTGGAAACTGGGTAACAACCATTTTTATAAGAATGCTTGTATAAAGACGAATTAGAAGAAAAGAGGAAGGTTAGAGGCAATGCTCGAAACAACCATTCAGGTAAAAACAGATCACTTTGACGGTCCACTTGGACTTCTTCTTTTGCTTGTTCAAAAAGAAGAAATGGATGTTAGAAAGCTTGATCTAACCAATATCACAAAGCAATATTTAAACTATCTTTCCCAGATGAAAGACTTAAACTTTGATGTTGCTGGGGACTATCTCTACCTCGCTGCGACTCTCTTACTTTTAAAGTCAAAGACGGCCATTAGTGAAGATGAAGTGGCCCGATTAAAAGACGGTGCTGATTCAGAATTAAATATTACCTCTGAAGCAGAACTTATTCGTCGCTTAGAAGAGTTACAGCATTTTCAAAAAATGGGTGAAAAACTCTGGGCCTTACCAAAAAAAGGTCATGAGATTTTTGTTAAACCAAAAATCAATCGTAAAACCATTGTGAATTCTATCCTTGTTCCTATGGAACTTGAAAAGCTGACGGAAGCTATGATGGATTTCTTGATCAAAGAAAAACGTAAGTACACCGTTGTACGAAGAGATAAATTAAGTATTAAAGAAAAACTCGTCTTCCTTAAGAGTCACTTGAAAGTAGGAGAGAGTTCTGAATTTCAGCACCTCTTAGATGCAGATGGTGGAAATACAGTTGATAACGTTGTGATTACTTTCATATCTCTACTTGAATTGGCCCGTCTTAAAAGACTGACCGTATTTCAAAACGAAGGTTTTGGAACAATTTATGTTCAAGTGGTTAAATCTCTACAAGACTTTGATATTGAAAGCGCCAATGGTTTTGAAGAAGAAGAAGGAAATAGTATTCCATCTGAAGAAGAGCTTGAAGGGCGCATCAATCAGGCCATGGCCGAGCAATCTTCAGAAGGCCCAGAAGCTTTAGAAGAAATAGTTGAAGAAAATAATAATGAAGAAATAAGTTTAGAAGCAACAACCCCCCCATCATCAGAGACAACAGGAGCTGAAGGGCAAATCCTTCAGTAAGATAGAGGCAAAATATGGATAACATGGATAACATGGAAAACATTAAAGACAGTGAAGACATGACAAATGAGAACACTCTGACTCAAGAAGAGACACAAGAGACTCAGGTGGATTCTCTTGAGCTTGATGCTGCAGTTACAAATCTTGATTCAACAAATGGTCCATTAGACATTCCTATAGAGAATGAGATGGATGATGAGCTTGAAGAATGGGAACTCAATCCTAATATGCCTTCTGAAGAAGATCTACTTTATCCTGGTCAAGAGGTTCTTGAGCTTGAAGCCGATTTTCTCGATGATGAAAAACAAGAAGATTCTTTATGGCAGGCCCGTACCGGTCTAAACTTTGATAGCTTATGTGGTGCCATTGAAACGATTATTTTCATGAGCGATAAGCCTGTTCCTATTAGTAAAATCAAATCTCTTATTGATGAAGATATGCCTCTTCGAGTTATTCATCAGTCACTTATGCGTTTACAAGAAGAGTATGAAAGCCGTCATCACGGGCTAAGACTCGTTGAAGTGGCCGAAGGTTATCAATATCGTACAAAAGCAACTTATTCTAAATATGTTCAAGACCTATTCAAAGTAAATAGCCTTGTTCTTTCTCCTACAGCTCTAGAAGTTCTCGCTATTATTTCTTATAAGCAACCTGCGGCTAAAACAGAAGTAGATAAGATTCGTGGTGTTGACTCTGGTCACATCGTAAGAGGACTTATTGATAAGCGTCTCGTAAAAGTGGTAGGTCGCTCAGAGGAAATGGGAAGACCGGTTCTTTATGGAACAACTCCTGAATTTCTTGAAGTATTCAACCTTGCTAATATTGACGAACTTCCTCCTCAGCATGAGCTTGAAGAATCGATTGAGAATAATATCGGTAAAATTTCTGATATTTCGACCATTGTTCGTGATGGTGATAAGGCCCAATTCGTATTTGATGATATGGATGAACTTGAAGGCTTAGCTTCTTCTATTAAAGAAATTGCAGCCGATACAGATTTTACCAGTGCCTTAAAAACTCAAGAAAAGAATAAGAAGAAGGCCCTTCAAGCAGAGACTCAGGAAGGTCACTCTGTTTCTGAAGAGAGTGCTGAAAGTGAAGGTCCTAAAACGGCCTTTGATATTCTTGAAGAATATGTTTCGAAGCAATTAATTATCAATGTAAATAATGAATCTTCGGCGTCAGAGATGATGTCTATGTCCGCAGATCCGATTGTCATTTCAGATCTATTGGCCGGTCCTTTTAATGTTCCTGAAGATATTGAGGAAGAGGAAGAAGACTTTCAAATGATTGATCTTGATACGGGACTTCCTATTGAAGATGACATGGAAGAAGTGGCCAATGAGCTTAATGAAGAATCTGAAGATATTCAAATGATCAATGCTGCCGATTATCTTCAAGGAGAAGATCTGATTGGTAGTGGAGACAATGAAGCTGAAGAGCTTGCCCGCGCCCTTGATGATGCTTTTGATAAACTAACTGGTGGTAATCTTAGTGATCTAGAAGAAAACTCAAAGGTTGAACAAGATGAGTTAGGCCTTAGAGATTCATCGATTGAGGACAGTGAAACGAATCTTGATGAGCTGGCCAAAGATATCTCGGAGAAAGCAAAAGACTTAGATATTGATCTTGATTTCTTAAATGATTCACTTCAAGACTAAATAAATACACAATTATGAGTGCTTAGGTCTATCCGAAGGAAGTAGTATTTACTCGATTCGATTGACCTAGGCCTTGATTCACTATATATTCGCCGCATCTATTAACACTTAAACCGTCGTGATGACAGATTGGAGTGACTATGCAAAATACCAAGTCAAATTCAAATCAATTAGTACGTTTACAAAAAGCTATTGCCGATGCTGGGATTACTTCTCGCCGTAAGGCCGAAGAGATGATTCTTCAGGGAAGAGTTTCTGTAAATGGTGAAAAAACCAGAGTTCTAGGAACAAAGATAGACCCTCGTATTGACGCCGTTGTCGTTGATAATGATCCTATTGATATGGGAGCACGAGAAAATATTTATCTCGTTTTAAATAAGCCTCGTGGAATTATCACTTCTTTAGTTGATCCTGAAGGTAGAAAGACCGTTATGGATCTTGTTCAAGATGTAACAGAGAGAATCTATCCTGTTGGCCGTCTTGATTATCTTTCTGAAGGTCTTCTACTCATGACCAATGATGGCGAGCTTGCCAATAATATCATTCACCCAAGAGAAGGTATTACAAAGGTTTATGAAGTTAAAGTATTTGGAGCTGTAACTCCAGACCTTTTGAAAAAACTTAGAGGTGGATATCAATCAGAGGTTGGTTTTCTTAAGCCTAAGGCCGTGCGAGTGGTTAAGCAACTTCAGGCCAAAACTTGGCTTGAATTCAGACTAACTGATGGAAAGAACAGAGAAATTAGAAGACTTTGTGAAGCCTACGGATTGACCGTGGATAAACTTAAGCGTGTGGCCATCGGTGGTCTAACGGTTGAGGGAATCACTCCTGGTGGATATAGAGTTCTTAGTAAGAAGCAGCTTTTAAATCTGATTGGTATGAATCAAAACGGAGAAATCGTTGCTGATCATGAATATCAATCACCGAAAAAGTCGATTAACCTTCGTATGAAAGGTGCTCAGAATTGTACCGCAGCAGATGATAAGGCCTTCGTTAAATTTAGAAAGGGAACTTACTTTCAAGCCATTAAAGAGCTTGATGAGAAGAAGATTCGTGAAGCTAAAGAGAAGCGTACTGCTGAATACCAAGAAAGAGAAGAGAAGCATCAAAAGCGTGTTATGAAAAAGAAGAAGCGCTTAGCGAAGAAAGATGATCAGAAAAAGTCGGTCCATGCTGAAATTATAAAATGGTAATAAAAAAGGCCTTCTTATGAAGGCCTTTTTTTATATGTAATTTCTGATTCTAATTAATTGTCGTAATTAATAACCTTGGCAGAACTCATTTGATCTTGAAGAATATCCAATGAGAACTCCAGTGCTTGTTGAGCATAGGGGATATTGCAATTTTCCAATTCATTTACAAAGTTAGATTGTTTAATGAGCGAAGCACAGAGCCTCATGGCCTCTGCTGAAGCGTCGAAAAACTCACCTTCTGTATCTGTAGTGAGAGTGTGATTTAATAGCATGTTGAGTGTCTTAAGGGCCCTTAGCTGAGCAGCAGATAACTCTGTCGCATCAATTTCGATAAAAAGTTTTTCTTTCTTTGCAGTATCTCTGGGTCCTTTCAAATTCATAATTATTTCCTCGATATATAAATCTTTAGGTAAGTTCTAACCTTCAATTAATCTTCTTATCGACAGAAAAACGAATGATTTTAGGAATTTATGTCGGAGTAATTTTATAAGAAATAAATCTATAATATCTCTGGACATAAAGCGGCGTATAATATAGTCTGCTCTATACCAAATTGATAAACAATATCAATAGTTTAACGCGGGATGGAGCAGTCTGGTAGCTCGTCGGGCTCATAACCCGAAGGTCGTAGGTTCGAATCCTGCTCCCGCAACCAAACTTCTCTTTCAAACAAAATCCATATCATTTAAATAATCTACTTTTTGCAACCAAGCAGGATTAGAACCATGGTTCGCTGAATACTCAGGCCGTATTCAGTACTCCCGCAACCAAACTTCTCTATCAAACAAAATCCATATCATTTACACAATCAAATCTAGTAATCCAATAACGAATCTTTAGAATTAGTGTCCATGTCCTTTGATGACAAGGCGGATGGCCTCTTTCGTCCAGAAGTAGAGTGTGAACCTTAAGCGCTTGAGTAGGTCTTTAAGTTCGGGATCTTTTTTGGCCAATATTTTGATTTGTTTACGATTAACTTTTCCTGTTTGGGAACCAAGGCCAGGAACTTTGGTGGAGAGTCTTTCTACGCTCTTGTCTTGGGCCCAGTAATCGTTTTGATTATTCATGGGTCTAAGGTCTGGGAGGTCTGACCACGCTTCGATGAAGGTGATCTCGCCTTTGGAGTTGAAGGTAAATTCTTCGTAGATATCAACATAGGAATTTGATTTTAAATAATGAAAAGTAACATGGCATCTTGAGAAGGGCTGAACCTGAAAGGCCTCGCATTCACGATTGATGACTTTTGTAGGATAGAGGATGACGAAACGATCTAGCCACATCCAATGGTCTTTGTAGCCAGTCAAAAATAGCCAAGGATACCATTCCCAGCGGATGACGTGACTTGCGTACTTGGCCTTTACTCCAGAGTTTGCATAGGTATCCAGAGAGTCAAAGTAAGCGTGGGCTTGCTCGATATAATACTCTTGTGATTGATTGGATTTGAGTTGAGTTGAATACTTAAATTCGCTGGCAAAAGAGGTATTGATGAAGAAGAGAGAAAGTAAGGTTAATAATTCTTTCTGCATGAAGACCTAGATGATTTGATATTAAGTAAGAATGCAGACACTTCTCTTTCAAGAAAGTGCCTGCACTTTATATTAGTTTAGAATAGATTCAATACTAATTTGTGGAGTTCTGCTTACGCCTAAGTCTGAACCTTGAAGCTCATCAAGCTCGTAGCCCATAAACTTAGAGTAATCTCTTTCGATTTGATTACGAAGAGATTGCTCAGCACGATACCAGTCCCAATTATCTTCTGATTGTGAACAGCTATCTAAGTCACTTCCACTTAGTCCCCATCTCAATTCAATACAGTGGTAGGGATCAAACGATAGCTTAAAGAGGTCATTCAAAGACTCTTTTAAGTTCGTTTGAAATGTTTGACCATTTGATTTCTTGAAAGAGTACTTACAGCTTAGCGTCTTACTATTAAAAATTTTCGCAAGATCACCTTTAAGATTATTTCCTGAGTATTCAATTTCTAGTCCAGAGCTGATCGCTGGATTGAGATACTCTTGGAGCGTATGATAAATTTCTCTAACAGAAGCCTTCAGACGTGCATCTCTTGAAGGAGTAGAAAAAGTTTCCCATTCTCCATCGGTTCCGTAGATATTTTCTGGTAGGGCCTTAGGGTGTTTCTTTCCAGCAAGACCTGATTCAACGGCTTTATCAACTGAATCGACACGGTCTTTAAAGTCTCTACAAAGATCATCCAAAAGAACGGAGAATTCTTCTGTAGGATTAACACTAAGACCGTCTAGAGAGAGACGAGCACGGATGAAGTGATAGTAATCCATATTTGTACCATTGAAATCAAATTCAGCTTTTCTAAAGTCGACATATGGATTTTCTGGATAACCTTGAAATTGCATTAAGCTATAGCCTTCAAGGTCTTTATTCGCCGTTGGCGTATAAGTTCCATTTGAGTAAGTATAAGGTCTCCAGTTAACAAATCCAGCTCCACGGCTTACTGGACTTCTCGAAAATTTTTCACCGTAGGCGATATAAGTAATACTATTATCTGGGTGAGCATCGATCAGATAGATCTTTCCTGAATCTGTAACATTAGAAACAAGGGCAATATGTCCCGCAGGATCATAGAGCACTGTACCTGGCTTAAGAGTTTCTCTATCAAGCTTAATAGCATAAGTATCTTTGAATACACTTCCTTGATCAAAGCGAGAAGCATCTACTCTGAAAGAGGCCGTAGATACAGATCCTACAACTTTATCAAGTACTACATTGATATTTTCACCACCAGTGATTTTACCAAGACCTGTGATTTTATTTCCTGATCTTGAGTAACGAATATCTTTACCAGCATCTTTAAGTAATTCTTCTAATTTCTTTTCTAGATCTTTATAAAGACTTCTTACTTCTCTTGGACGATTCCAAAAGCTATAACGGTCATAATCTGCTTTCGCTCTATAGTAATCCGCTCTTGTTTGTTCAATCTCTGGAGAGAAGAACGTTACTCCTTGTGGGAATACAAAAGGGAGCCCACGCATAAAAGCAAAGTATCCTCTAAGTACATAGGGAAGATCAGCGCAATCACTGAATATTTTTGTAAGACCTGATGGATTCTTTTTAGCAAAGAGTGGATTGGCCACTGTACTTCTAAGGCATTGGTCAGTTGTGTAGCATTTTCTGTTTTTAACAGCACTACCCAGAGTTGATATAAATTCAGAGAAAAGCTCTTCTTCTGTTTCATTCCACTGGCGATTGATTTCCCAGCTTGTTCCTGCTGCCTGAATATTTGGTATTAGGCAAAGAAGTACTAATAAGTACCCGATTTTCGAAGTGTGTTTCATGTGTGTCCCTCTATAATTAAATTTAATATCAATTTAATATCTTTAATAGAGATTCACTTCAAGCGGTTGTATAAAAATGACAGATAGAGGACCTAAGGCTTTGAAATTAATTCATTACCTTAGGCCTTAATAGGATGATTTATTACTAATTTAAGACTTTAATTTCAACTCTTCTATTTGTTCTTCTTCCCTGTAGCGTAGAGTTCGTGGCCATTGGATCAGCTTGTCCATAACCTTTGGCCTCTAGTCTCATCGGAGAGATACCATGCTGTTGAATTAAGTACTGTCTTACAGTATTTGATCTACTTTGAGAAAGAATCTTATTATAGGCCGTGGCCCCTGTTGTGTCTGTATGGCCTTGAATTTCAATTCGAAGATCTTTATTTCTTTTCATGGCCGCAGCAAGTTTATCAATATCTGAAGTATAGTCAGACTTAAGAGTGGCTTTATTTAAAGTAAATTTAACATCTAAAGTAATTCTTTCTTTTACTTGGATTGAACAACCAAGTGCATTTACCTTGTGACCCTTAGGTGTATTTGGACAGTGATCAGCATTATTTGTAACCTTATCTTGGTCATCATCAAGAACGGCAGTAACAATAGGGGCTGTCTTTACTGGCTTTGCAGCTTCAGTCGTTTTTTCAGTTTTAGCTGTATTCCAAAATGGTCTACCAAACTCATGCCAGATATTTTCATTAGGTGATTGATGATAGTTGTACTCTTTTCTAGAGTTCACATTGTTGAATCCATCTTTGTGTCTTGTTGGATTTTCAACTTTTGCAAATGAGCTAAGTGAAAGCAAAGTTGTAACGCTAATAGTGATCATGTATTTATTCATAAGAACTCCTCGGTTTGTCTCATTGTGTTGGAGTGAATATTGTTTGTAAACAATCTTGATGAGTTTTTGTCGAGGTTTGAAGAAATTCAATTTGTTATAGTGAAGAGTGTATTCTTTGATTCATGAGCTGAGTTTAAGTTAACTAGGAACGACTATGGATAATCTTATGGCAGCGCGCATTCAGATGGGGACATCTTTAGCGTTTCACATCATCTTTGCCTGTATAGGTATGGTTATGCCTGCTTTAATGACTACAAGTTACGCTAAATACTTAAAGTATCGCGATGAAGACTATCTAAAGTTAACAAAAATGTGGATGAAAGGTGTCGCGATCTTCTTTGCCGTGGGTGCAGTATCTGGAACTCTATTAAGCTTTGAGTTGGGGCTCTTATGGCCGAGATTCATGGAGCATGCCGGACCTATCTTTGGAATGCCTTTTTCATATGAGGGAGCGGCTTTCTTCTTGGAAGCAATTGCACTAGGTATTTTTTTATACGGATTTAATAAAGTGCCTGAAAAGATACATTGGTTCTCTAGTCTTATGGTGGCCGTTGCAGGAGTTCTCTCTGGAATATTTATTACCAGTGCCAACGCTTGGATGAATGCTCCTACGGGATTTGATTTTGATCCCGTTACCGGAATTTATTCAAATATTGATCCGATCAAGGCCATGTTTAATAGTGCCTGGCTAAGTCAGGCCACTCATATGATTCTCGCGGCTTTCAGTGCTTCTTCCATCGCAGTTATAGGGGTTCACAGTATCTTAATATTAAAAGGAATTAATAAGTCATTTAATTTAAAGGCCATTAAAATTGCTCTACCTTTTTTTATCATTGCTAGTATCCTTCAGCCTATCAGCGGTGACTTTAGTGCTAAAGATATAGCACAGAGGCAACCTGAAAAACTTGCTGCCATGGAGGCCCACTTTAAAACAGAAAAAGGAGCAGGACTCTTGATTGGAGGTATCCCCAATGAGAAAGAAGAAACTGTGAAGTGGGGAATAAGAATTCCGTATTTGCTAAGTATTCTTAGTTTTGGAGATCCGCAGGCAGAAGTATTAGGCTTAGAAGAATTTCCCGTAGATGAAAGACCACCAGTTCTCATTCCACATTTGGCCTTTCAGTTAATGGTCGCCATTGGATCATTACTATTCGTGATCGCTATTATTTCTTTTATCCTCATTTTTTGGAAGAAACGAGAAGTTCCTAGGCTTCTGTATAAGGCTTTTGCCTTGTGTACTCCACTGGGCTTCTTGGCGATAGAGGCTGGATGGACGGTAACAGAAGTTGGGCGTCAGCCATGGATTATATATAAAATCATGAAAACAAGTGAAGCGGTGACACCTATGAATGGAATCGGCTACAGTGCCATTTTGTTTTCTATTCTCTATGTATTCTTAGGTTTCTTAGTGAGCTGGTTATTTCTAAGACAAGTGAAGCAGTATCAAGGAGAAGTGTAATGACCTTTGTCCTGATTGTTCTATTTCTATCGTTTTGGTTTTACTTAATTTTTGCTGGTGCTGATTTTGGAGCCGGTATCTTAGAGATTTTCAAAGGTAAGAAGTTTCAAAAAGAGCAGGAGAGTTTGGTCAATAAGGCCATGGGTCCTGTTTGGGAGGCCAATCATATTTGGCTTATTTTGGCGATCGTTATTCTCTTTGTCGGCTTTCCTAAGATTTTCAAAGAAATATCGATTGTCCTTCATATACCTATTTCAGCAGTTCTAATAGGTATTGTTTTTAGAGGGAGTGCATTCACTTTTCGCCATTACGATGCCATTAGAGATGATAGTCATATTTGGTATTCTCGATTTTTCTCATGGTCAAGTCTGTGGTCAACTCTGTGGATTGGGATTATTGTTGGAGCGATTATGGAAGGGGAGTTTTCAACATCAAGCACTGATTTCTTTGATGTCTACATTGCTCCTTGGTTTAACGGGTTCTCTCTACTTGTTGGAATATTCTTATCGGCGATCTTAAGTTATATAACGGCGACCTTTATGATTGCAGAAGCTAGTTTAGTTAAAGAGGAAGTGAAAAACTATCTAGAGCAGCTTTATAAAAGAAGAGCTCAGGTTTCGATTGTAATCTCAATAATAATCGGTGCTCTGATTATTTTATATGGCCATATATATGAGCTCTATGCTTTAAAAAAGTTCTTCTCAGAAACATCTTCAATTCTTTGTTTCAGTGCTTCGAGTTTTCTCCTTCTCATTCAGTATTATGCCATTCGAAAAGGTTGGCTTCATTGGCTTAAGTACTTAGGGGTGGCCCAGATAAGTCTTATTTTCCTGGGCTTTGTTTTTAATCAGTTTCCCTACCTTGTGCATAGTGAGCAGCCTCAACATGCTCTTAGCTTTTACGACTCTGCTGCACCTGAAGCCGTTATGGATCAGTTATCATTGGCGTTACTCATAGGGACGATTGTTATTTTTCCCCCTTATATTTATTTGATGAAAATTTTTAAGGAAGAAGCTTTAAAAAAATAGTTTCGCATATTCCTTGTCCTGATTCTTAAGGCCAAATAAGCAGTGATAGTGTAGTGTTAATGCATAATATTTGAAAAGTTGAGGAGACTATGGCCAATCCAAAAAAAGTAATTCTTTCAGGTTCAACGGTAACCGGTGATTTAACACTAGGTAATTATATTGGAGCGATGAGTAATTGGAAGGCCCTTCAAGAAGAATATAACTGCTACTACTTTATTGCAGATCTCCATGCTCTAACAGTGGCACAAGATCCCAAAATATTTAAAGAGCGCTGCTATAGCTTCTTTGCTCAATATTTAGCACTGGGACTAGACCCTAAAGAGAATACTATCTTTGTTCAGTCACATGTTCACGAACATGCCGAACTTTCTTGGATTCTAACTTGTCTTACTCCGATGGGTTATTTGAATCGAATGACTCAGTTTAAAGAAAAATCGATTAAGAATTCTAAGAATATTAATGCGGGCCTCTTTACGTACCCCGTTTTAATGGCCGCCGATATCTTGCTCTATCAAGCTGACTTAGTTCCTGTGGGGGAAGATCAGCGCCAGCACATGGAGCTTTGTCGCGATATTGTAACTTTCTTTGATAATCGCTATGGAGAAAATAAAATCAAAATGCCTGAAGCTTATATCGGTAAGCAAGGGGCAAGAGTGATGTCTCTTCAAGATGCAAGCAAGAAAATGAGTAAGACCGATGATAATGAGAAGAACTATATCTCTATCATCGATGATCCTAAGAAAATTATAAAGAAGATCAAGTCTGCTCAGACAGATTCGGATACTGTTGTTTCTTTTGATTTAGAAGCGAAGCCGGGGCTTGCCAATCTTTTAACGATCTATTCTGTGTTATCTAAAACTTCAATTGATACAATAGTGTCAAACTACGAAGGAAAGATGTACGGCCACTTAAAGGCTGATCTCGCAGACTTGGTGGTTGAAACACTGAGTCCTATTAGAGAAAAATATGAAGACCTCATGAATGATAAGTCCTATCTTGAAGACCTCATGGAAGAAGGGGCGCAAAAGGCCAGAGAGCGTGCTCAAAATACGTTAAAACTTGTCTATGAAACGACAGGTCTCATTTATAGAAAGTAAAATAGGGTATTGATGATGGAACAAATGGAAAAGTACCCTATTGATAAAATCGACAGAGAAATTTTAAGAAAGCTCTTAGAGGATTCAAGAAAGTCTTATCAAGAGATCGCTCGAGAATTGATCGTCTCTGGTGGAACGATTCACGTGAGAACGGGAAAGATGAAAGAGGCCGGAGTCATTAAAGGCTCAAGACTTGTCGTTGACTATAAACGCTTAGGCCTTGAAGTCACGGCCTTTGTAGGAATTAACCTTGCTAGCGCTGGTGATTATCAATACGTTCTCCCAAAGCTTAGAGAATTCCCTGAAGTGACAGAAGTTCATTACACAACAGGACAATATTCTCTCTTTGTAAAAATTGTGACAACGAATACTCGTGAGCTTCATCTTTTCTTAATTGAGAAACTTCAGTTTATTAAAGAAGTTCGCTCAACTGAAACTCTTATCTCTCTTGATAATCCAATTACAAGAGATCCGGCCATTCCAGAAGTATTAGAAGATTAATTTTAGAAATGGGTAATTATTTATTATAGGGATGACCTAAGTGAATAGTTTCGGCCCTATAGACTTGCTCGATGAGGATTAAACGCGCCATCTTATGAGGAAAGGTTAGGGGAGAGAGGCTTATCTGCGCATGAGCGGCTTCGTAGACTTTCTCACCATGTCCAGAAGCTCCTCCTATAATTAAGATGATCTGAGAGCTAGTCTCTAACAACTTATAAAGCCATTGGGAAAACTGAGGACTATTTTTTTTCTCTCCTCTTTCTGTCAGGAGGATTACTTTCGGGGTGCCATTCTTTTCGATTTGTTGAATTTTTTTGAGAACCTCTTGAGCTTCTCGATCAAGGTTTTCTTCGTGAGATTTTACTTCATGGATTTTAAATGTAATTTCCTTGAAGCGCTTTAGATATTGCGCTTCAAGGTCTAGGTATTCTTTTTCTTTTAGTTTTCCAACTGTGATGAGGTGAATTGACTTCATGAATATTAGAAGAAGTCTCTTCCCTTCTTGTCTGTTGAGTTATCTGCAAGGGCTTCTTCACTTGAGAAGTAGTAATCATTAGGGATTTGAATAGGCTTAGCATCTTTCCAAACAGACTCTAGTTCGTATACATCACGAGCAGATTCTTGGAAAATATGAACGATGATATCTCCACCATCAAGAAGTATCCAGTCAGAACTGCTTACTCCTTCTTTAGAAATAAATTTCATTCCATTTCGACTCAATTCTTTTTCAATAGCGCCGGCCATAGAATTTGCTTGAGTTGAGTTGTTGGCACTGGCAAGTACGTAATAGTCTGCAAGAGAAGATGTTGCAGAAACATCAAATACTTTGAGATTGATACCTTTTAAGTTACCAAGTAGCCAAGCTGCGGCCATGGCCATATTCAAAGGAAATTCAAAACCATTATCTTTTACAATTTTATCTACTTCGGCATTTATAAATTCTTGTGACATTTCTTATTCCTTACTTATTCTTCAATAAGTCTAAAAAGTAGTCCTTTTAAATTATCCATGGAGTCCCCTGATACAGAGGATATAGGAAGGACGTTCTTATCTAATTGTTCTTCAAAGAAGACTTTAAACTTATTGATCTCTTCATCTGACATAGCATCAGTTTTAGTTAAACAGACCAGCTCTTTCTTGTTCAAAAGATCTTCATTATATTTTCCAAGCTCTTGTCTTATAATCACATACTGTTCAAAGGCTTCAAATTCATCGAGACACCAAGAGACGTCTACAAGATGGATGAAGGCCTTTGTTCTTTCAATATGCTTAAGGAACTTAATTCCAAGTCCTTTTCCTTCCGCTGCATCTTCAATAAGTCCTGGGATGTCAGCGAGAACGAGTGACTGGCGATCACTCATCTTAACCACACCAAGGTTAGGTTCAAGAGTAGTGAAGGGATAGTCTGCAATTTTCGGTTTAGCGGCTGAAAGAACAGAAATTAATGTCGACTTTCCAGCATTGGGCATACCAATTAAAGCAATGTCGGCCAATAGTTTAAGTTCTAGTTCTATTTCAAAACCTACACCTTCTTTTCCTGGTGTTGCTCTTGAGGGAACTTGATTAGTAGATGATTTAAAGTTGATATTTCCAAGACCACCAAAGCCACCTTCAGCGACAAGCAACTTTTCTTCAGCGTCAGTAATGTCGGCCAGGATTTCACCTGTTTCAACGTTACGAATGAGGGTCCCGATAGGAACTTTAATGACAAGGTCTTCTCCGGCCTTCCCATTACAAGCACTTCCTGTTCCTTGACCACCATTTTCGGCGTTATAATTACGTCTACCTCTAAAGTTTACGAGAGTATTAAGCCCCACATCTCCTTGGAAGTAGATATCTCCACCGTTGCCGCCGTCGCCACCATCTGGTCCACCTCTGGGCACAGATTTTTCACGACGAAAGCTAACGCAGCCGTCGCCTCCGTTTCCAGATTGAATAGTAATAGTAACTTCGTCAATAAATCTCATAAGGTGCTATCTTTTAGCAAAAAAAAAGGGAACTCCAAAGAATTCCCTTTCTTATTTGAAATAATTTTATGTTAATTAAGCTTCTACAACAGAAACAAGTTTAGTTGTTTTGTTGTACCAAGAGAATTCTACTTTCCCTTCTGATGTTGCGAAAAGAGTAAAGTCTTTTCCCATACCTACGTTGTTTCCTGCATGAAACTTAGTTCCACACTGACGTACGATAATGTTTCCTGGAATAACTTTTTGTCCACCAAACATTTTCACACCACGCATTTTTGGGTTTGAATCTCTACCGTTACTAGTCGAACCACCGGCTTTCTTGTGTGCCATAACCTTCTCCTACTGTCGGATCGAAATAAGCGCTTATCTTCGGCGTCAGGTTTAATTTTCTTTCGGTCACGTACTTGGTGTACGCTCCCTCAATAAAATGAACCCTTCCTTGAATCTAAACCCTTCTTTCAATCCTTTTATTTTATATATATTTTTAGTTTTTATATATTGTTAATAACTATAAGTATTTTTTTGCTGCTGCAGAATCTGCTTCGATCTTAGTCGTGTTACCGCTTCCATCTTGAATCTCAGTGATAAGAAGTGAAGTGTAATGTTGACGGTGACCGTTTTTACGCTTGTAAGCACCTGGCTTTCTTTTGAAAATGATGATCTTTCTAGATCTGTCGTGTCTGATAACTTTTGCAACAACTTTTGCACCAGATACAGTTGGCTTTCCAACGATAGCTGTTTCACCACCAACAAATAGAACTTGATCAAGTTCAACTGTAGCACCAGCTTCTTGGTCAGTTAGTTTTTGCACGTCTAGAACATCTCCAGCTTTTACACGATACTGATGTCCACTAATTTCTACTACTCCGTACATGCCTTCTCCTTACGTTAGGACAAAATGGGGAGGTCTATCTTTATGTTTAAGATGAAGACGGTAATCCGTCCGGACACTTAAAGTTCCCCAAGTTTAGTCAATAGAACGGAGATTTTTAGTCATTTTTGGGCCCTTTGTCAATGAAAGAATGCTATTGATTCGTACTCTGAGCAAAGATTTCTGAATTTTGGGCCATTTTTTGCCGAGCTGTGTCGTATTTGGCCTGTTTCGTAAGCCTTTTGTCTGATTTTCCGATGAGTCATCTATGATTTCGGAGGAAATATGAGCTCTAAACAAAATTCTTACTACCAATACCATGCTGATTCTGACTTTCCTATATTTATACAGGTTGTAGATGGACTAGAGCAAAGAGAAGAGGGAAGTTTAGCTGACCTTCTTGAGCAAATGAAGTTTCGTGAGCTGAGTGCTCATGAGGAAGATTCTGTTGAGAAGACCCTTTCTGAAAATCCTGCGGCGAGAATGCTCACTCTTAAAGTTGCTTCTTTTAAATTATCTCAGCAAATTAATACCGTGGCTTCTTCTGATCGTTACGGCGTTGAGTCGGTAGTTCCTAAAGTTGGTTACAAAGTTTATCGCTTTAAAGGAATGGCCTTGATGGTCTATTCTTTCAGCGCTTCCTCTTGGGAATGTGGTGTGACAGCAGGCTTCAGTGTTGGAGAAGAGGGAATCTTTGCTGCGCGAAGTGTTTTAAATCGTTTTCTAACTTGGTCACTTTCTGGTTTAGGGGTGATTGGATTTTGGGGAGTTCCTGTTGATGAAGGTTTCGTTGTTCTCAGTCAAAAAGAATCTCAGGGTGAAGCTGTCTTTATCGATTTAATGAACCATAAAATCGTAAGTATGGATGGAGTCAAAGATATTTCTGGTGGGCTTGAAATTCTACGACTAGATACAGCACTCAAAGATCGCTCTCTTGCGATGAGACCTTCCGAGTTACTAAGTTTCTTGTCTGTGAAAACCAGTTATCTCGATCCAGAAGGAATTAGCCTGCCTGTGAGACAGATGGTTAATCAACTTTCTAAAATAGCTTTTGGAAAAGTTTATCCAAGAAAGAGTTTTCAGGCGCGAGCTAAGCCCGAGTTTGAAGCTCCTTAGAATATTGAGTCTTGCTTTACCCTACCGTAGGTGTATCATATTTCCATGGTAGTAGATTTTGATCCCGATATTTTTTCAATAGGCCCTATACACGTTCGATGGTATGGAATGATGTATGTTGTAGGTTTTGTTCTCGCAAACTTCTTGTTAAAGAAATTGGTAGAGCGAGGCTTCTTTAAAGTTTCAAAAGAAAAAGTAGATACATTAATTAGTATTATGTTTATCTGCATGTTTATTGGTGCACGAATATTCTACGTATTTATTTATAATTGGGATTACTATCAACATCATATCGCCGAACTATTTGCAGTGTGGAATGGAGGCCTAAGCTTTCATGGCGCTCTTGCAGGTCTTCTTACTGGTGGATACATTTTCGCAAAGAGAGAAGGGATTTCCTGGGCCCAAGTTATGGACAGTGTCGCACTGGCCGGAGCTCCTGGTTTATTCTTTGGACGAATGGGAAACTTTATCAATGGCGAACTTTACGGAAGAATTACCGGTACGGATTACGGACTGATCTTTCCTGCTGGTGGTCCTTATCCTCGACATCCTTCTCAACTTTATGAAGGAGTCTTAGAGGGGATTGTTCTCTCTCTAATCCTTTGGTTCTTACTTCCTCGTGTTAAACACTATGGCTACCTTGCGGCGACTTTTTTGATTGGCTATGGAGTCTTTCGTTACATCGTTGAATTCTTTAGAGAGGCTGACTCTCAGTTAGGTTACTATTTTGGTGGTACGACAACGATGGGACAGATTCTTTGTATCATCATGGTTTTGATTGGAATAACTGCTTTGGTTATTGTGAAGAAAAAGAAAATCGAAAACTAATAGAACTTCTCATAGGCCTTCTTTAACAAAGAAGGATTCTCTTTTAGCTGCTGAGGCAATTCAAGCTTTTCCATTTGAAGATACATGGGAAAGCAAGTAATCGTACATTGACCTTGGTAGGTATAACGTACTCCTTTTTCATTCTTCCATATATAGACGGCAGCATTGTCCTTCTTAGTGTAGATATCTTGTTTTTCAAAGCGATTGATTAGACTTTGATGAAAGACATCATGAAGAAAGTAAGAGGGGAGTCTTGCAAAATAGCCAATTGATTTACTTTCAAAAAATGTAACGAAGACTGGGAAGCGATATCTTATGTGAGTCATGTAAAACTTTAGAGTTTGTGTTTTAGCATCTTTAAAGATGGGATCACCTTTTCCAAATTTACTTTGAATCTCTTCCATTGTTTTGTCGGGCCCAAAGTCGGCCAATTGATCTAGGGAGAAATTATAATTTTGGGGATCAACTTTTCCAAATGAAATACTCGGGTATAAAAGCTGGGCGAATGAAAAACAAACGGTCAGTCTTAAAAGAATGGGGAGAAAATTAATCGTTTTTATATTTCGCATACCATTAATTAGAGTCTTTAGTTACAATAACTCTCTATATTATAGTTCTATTTAGATTCGCGAAGCAAAGAGGCGTTCTAAGGGGTAATTCATGCAGGAAGCATCAAAAAAAGAGGCCAAGAGAATTGGTTTTGCCATGGTTGGCGGACTTGTTATTGGACTTGCGATTCACGCACTAGGGGCCGGTGAGTGGGTTGGTTACATTAAGCCATTAGGAGATATTTTTATACGTCTTTTAAAGATGGTTATTGTGCCTTTAGTATTTTCTTCAATCTTTATGTCTATGACAAACTTAGGTACGCCGGAAGCTTTGGGATCAATGGGTCGAAAGGCGGTTGCTTATTACTTTATGACGACTGTGATTGCTGTGCTCTTTGGTTTAATTTTAGTGAATATTATCAACCCTGGAGTGGGTGCTGATTTAGGAACTGCTGGGCTCCATGCTCTTGATGGAGATATGGCCACGGCACTTGCGGCAAAGAAAGGACTCTATGAAACAATCTTAGAGGTTCTCATTAACGCCGTTCCTACAAACCCGGCAGAAGCCTTGGCCGGAGCTAATATTTTACAAATTATTGTCTTCGCTATTTTCATGGGAATTGTTGCTCTTTATACAAAAGAAAAAGCAAAGCCAGTTGTCGCGATCATGGCCGGGCTTGAAGAGATGACACTCAAGCTTACTCACGGAATTATGAAGTTTGCTCCAATTGGTATTTTTGTCTTGATGATGGATGTTATGGCCAAGAGTGGAACAGATGCGATTGTTTCATTAAGTAAGTATATTTTGACAGTTGTTTTAGGTCTACTTTGTCATGCAATCTTCTTAGCTTTTGTGGCTTCGATTCGTTTAAAGCAGTCACCGTTATTTATAATCAAAGGAGTTTCAGCTCCTCTATTAACAGCATTTTCAACTTCTTCGTCGGCAGCAACTTTGCCTATAACGATGACAGCAGTTGAAGAAAATTTAGGTGTGAGAAGAGACACGGCGAAGTTCGTTCTTCCTCTTGGAGCAACCATAAATATGGATGGAACGGCCCTATACGAATCAGTCGCAGCTATTTTCATTGCTCAAGCTTACTCAATAAATTTAAGTATAGGACAACAGGTCGTAATCTTTATGACGGCTTCTCTTGCGGCAATTGGGGCCGCGGCCATTCCGGGCGCTGGTCTTATTACGATGTCTATTGTTCTAGGAGCCGTTGGACTACCTCTTGAGGGGATTGGACTGATTCTTGCGGTAGATAGACTTCTTGATATGTTTAGAACGACAGTGAATGTTTTTGGGGATGCAGTGGGAACAATTGTTGTTGATTCTTTCCTCAAAGATGATGATATTAGTCAACAGGAAGAAGTTAACCCGAGTCTATAAAATAGAGTTCGTATTTTTAGGTGCTTGGCCGTAGTCTTAATCAGTTAGAATAGGCCATTGACCCTAATTAGAGAAAAAGGGAAAATAGAACATGCTCAAATGATTCATTTGGGTCATGCGCTAGCCGGTGGGCATATAGAGGAGCTTCTTGAGTGCTAAGTTTTAAACGATGGAATAAAATCCATTTCATTTCAATAGCAATATTTGGAATTACTTTTAGTTCATGTTCACAGTTCAATTCAAAAGATAATGCAGTAGAAACTGTGGCCAATGAAGAAGTCAAAAAAGAAGAGATCGTTGTCACTTCTGAGCTAAGAAGAAAGGCCATCGAAGCGGCGAGACAAGCAGAAGAGAATGATAATAATTCTGTAATCATTGGAAGTTCAAGTATTGATAAACCCCATGATTATGGAAAGAAAACTTTCTATCTCTATGGAGCTGATCACTTAAATCTTGAAAACTATTATTTTGATATTCCTGTCGTATATAATAGTGCCGTCAAAAAATGGATGAAATACTTTTTAAATCGTGGGCGCGGATTTTTTGAAAGATATAGTGCTCGTGCTGGTCGCTATGCTCCTATATTGGGTAAAATTTTAGAAGAGCATGGCCTTCCTAGAGATTTAATTTTCTTGGCCATGGCCGAGAGTGGTTTTCAAAATAAGGCAAAGTCTTGGGCCAGAGCTGTTGGACCTTGGCAGTTCATGCCTTATACAGGAAAGAGGTTTGGTCTTCATATTGACTGGTACCTCGATGAAAGGCGTGATCCTATTAAGGCAACTATCGCAGCTTCACGCTACCTTAAAAAACTTCACAATGAGTTTGGTTCTTGGGAGCTTGCTGCCGCTGCTTATAATGCAGGTGAAGGTAAGATGGCTCGCGCGATACGTCGATATAAAACAGAAAGTTTTTGGGAGATTAGTAAAGGTCGTTATTTAAAACCAGAGACAAAGAATTATGTTCCTAAAATTATGGCCTTGGCGATTATTGGAAAGAACTTAAAAACATTTGGTTTTGAAGATATCGACTTTCATGAGCCTCTTGATTTCGAAGAAATTGAGCTTGCTCCTGCGACTGATCTCTATAAAACGGCCGATGCTCTTGGAATTGACTTCGAAGAAGTACAGCGCTTAAACCCAGAGATTCTTCGTTGGTTCACTCCACCTTCCAATACTCGCTACAAGCTAAGAGTTCCGGTGGGCAAAGCTGATTTATTTGCAAAGTGCTGTTCTCATAATACCAGTAGCCTCATTGCTACTGATTTTATGAAATATAGAATTCGTGGCCGTCGTTCTGTTTTGAATGATGTATCTAAGAAGTTTAAAATTAAAGATAAGCAGGTTCTGGTTTGGCTAAATGATACTAGACCAACGGGACGACTTAAGAGAGGACAATACGTTCTTCTTCCTTTCAAAAGTGGTCATAATATCCGTAAGAATAATCTATATGCAGATCTTTATGAAAGGCCTCGTAAAACAGTTCGTCGTCGTAGAGCATGGAGTAAGCGTATTAGAAAGGCCCTTTCATCTGGAAGAAAAATAGCAAGTCCTTCTAGCTATTATACAGTGAGAAAAGGGGCCTCCTTATGGACTGTATCAAAGAAACAGGAACTAATCTAGATACACTCATTGTTTCTAATTATCATATCTTAAAGAACCGTCGCATCAGAGTCGGTGATAAGCTTGTTGTAAAGTAAGTCCTTAATTTACAGTAAGCAGTCAGTTTTTTACTGACAAGAAGGCCTGAACTTAGGTAGTATCGTGCTCAAGCACAGTATTTATCGGGAGTTCGGCCATCATGTCATCTGGTTTTAATTTACTTAGCCTCAAGAAAGAAGACAATCAAACCCAAAAGAAACTATATAAGCGTCATCTTGTTATTGGTGAGGATATTTATAGTGTCTGTCTTTATAATTCATTAGTTAAGAAACTAGGTGAGTCTGAAGTGGGCTGGATCTGTTCTCATGAGCTTACTGACAATGATATAGCCCTTCTTGGACCTTCTACTTTGAGAGGGAGTGTAAATCTAGAAAAACTCAAAACATACTTTCCAGATAAAGAACTTAGCTTAAATGAAGAAGCTTCTTCATTATTCTATAAAGATATGAAATGGAAAGACTTTGAGGGACGGGCCAAGTCTGAAAAGCTTTTGTGGAGTGAAGATTACTTTACGGCTTCTCGCAGTGATATTGAATTAACTGAATATTTTGATGACCTAAAAGAAGAAAGTTTTCTTGAGTCCATGAATGCTCATCGCATGGATTATAAAGTTAAATCTATTGCTCATAAAACACCTGAAGACCTGGCCGAGCCATCAAATTTTCAAGTTAATGTGGCCAGTGGTGAGCTTGTCTTTTGTGAGAAGCTCTATTGGGGAATGGGGCCTAGCGACTATTTAAATCTTTATGAGAATAAGAATGAGCTCTCTAATGAGTTAATTGAGTTTTGTGAATCAACTCAAACACCGGCGGCTCTATATCTACGCTATGACTACGATAAGCCGTTAACAGATATGAATGAAACGCTCTTTATTCCTCTATCCTACACCCATGAGTGGGGACATTTTGTTGGAGAGTTTAGAGATATTGAGGTCGAAATTCCGAAAAAAGATGAATATTCTCCGTCTGTAAAAAGAATGCAAAGAGCTCAATTCGTAACTTTTATGGATATTGGGCACACAAGTGAAGACGAAATCTCTAAAAAAATAAGACTTTTTAAGAAAAATATTGAAAAAATATTTGGACAAAATTCAACAGAATTTTCTTCAGAATTCATTAAACTTTCTTCGCACTCTGGGTGTCTGAATATTGACGATAAACTTGGGGAGACGGCTTTAAATCAGAATCAAAACCTCAAGTTCTTCGGATATAATGCGCCTCTTGAGCATTTTAACACTGACGAAAAATCATGCGAAGATTCTAGCGAACGGCCGTCCTTTTTGGCGAGAGCGTTAAGCAGGCACCAAGAAATTATTCACTCTCTTTAGACAAGCGGAAATTTTTAATTGTGTTTTTTTGTGCGTTTTAGTTCACAAAGAGTTGACTTTTATCTGAGTGCCCACCAAAATTTAAATAACTTATACAATTAATACGTTTTAATGTTGATAGATTTATTACATTTAAAACTATCTATTAATTTTCTTTTCAAGGAGAGAATGGAATGAAAAAGCAAATCGTACTTGCAACAATTGCAACGCTCGCGACAACAAGCGCATGGGCAACAAAATCAAGAATGAACGCTCTTGGTCAGTACCAAGATCGTGGATCATTCTACATCCAAGATACTCGTAACGTTTTCAGAAACGCTGCTCGTATCAACCAAACAAATAACTACATTGTAACAGAGTGGGGAGACGCTACTGCTGCTGGTGGAGCAACTACTCCAAAAGCTGAAGGTGGATTCTTCAAAAACGCTGGTGCATTTAACTATGGTGTTTACCTTGGTTCAGATATTGATGATGTTGATGGTCTTACTGCTGGTTACGCAGGATCAGCACTTACAGTTCCTACAGGGTTCAAAGCTCGTTCAAATGACCTAGATCTTTTCTTCGGTGGAGATATGGGTGTAGAGTGGGGTGCAAGACTTCATTATGCTAACGGGAAAAACGAAGGAACTATCGAGCAAAAGCAATCTACTCTAGGACTTGGTCTTGGTATGGTAATGGGTGACCTAAACGCTTACGTTAACTACATGATCAACAGTGAGCACGAAGGTGCAGCAGCTGCTGGTGATAAGCTAGAAGATGATGGTTCAATGAACATCGGTGCTGGTTACAAGTGGATGGATTTCACATTCTTCGTAGATTACAACAAGAATGCTGCAAAACTTACAGATGCAACTACTGTTGCTAACAACGCTGAAACAAGCAGAAGCGTTCTTAACGTTGGTGCTGGTTACACAAAAGAAGTTTCTTCAACTTCAAGAATGTTTTCTGATATCTCTTTCAGAATGACAAGTGACGAAGATAAGTCTGGTACAACTACAGTTGAGAAAGACTACACAGCTCTTCCTGTTACTGTTGGTTTTGAAACAGATGCAACTTCATGGTTAACTCTTAGAGGTTCAATCTCTCAAAATGTTATTCTTAACAATGTTAAGACAAAAACAACTGGTGCTGCAGAAGTTAAGTCTACTCAAGACAACACGACTTCAGTTCAAGCTGGTGCAACTCTTAACTTTGGTAAGTTAATGATTGACGGTATGATTGGTACAAACGGAACAAATGGTACGGCTGGTGCTGGTAAATCAGGTGTTCTTGATACTGACAGACTTCTTACTCAAGTTGCAGTTCATTACTGGTTCTAATTACGCATAAAATACAAAAGGCCTGGCTGTTGTCAGGTCTTTTTTTTGCCTGTCATAAACTGATAGATATTTTTTAAAGAGGGATATCTAAGGAGATAAGAATGAAAATGAATTCGAAAGGGTGGATCTCACTTCTACTTTTAGGATCGATGGTACCTGCAAATGCTACGATCGCTCGTTTACAAGCACTTGGTATGGATGAAACAGATAATGAAGGTTCATACTATATTGAAGATAATAGAAATATATTCCTAAACGCAGGTTATATTAATAAATATGCTGATAGCCTTGTTGTTGAATGGGGTGATGCAGGTAAGAATTTTGGTTCTGCTTCATTGAAAACTGATAATGAGTTTCAACCAAAAGCTAAAGGTGGATTCCTTAAGTCTCATGGAGATTGGACTTATGGTGTTTATCTAGGGAATGAATCAAATACTTCTTCTCTATTAAGAGGAGTTGCTACAGGTGCTCACTCTGCTGCTGCTTCAGCTGCCAGTCAAGGTGATTTCATGCTTGATGGTGCCGATAATCAACTAGACCTTTTCTTTGGTAAGAAAGGTACTATGTTTGATTGGGGTGTGAATATTGTTTATACAAACGATGATGATGATGCCAACTCTGCTGAAGACTCTGCAAGTGCTATTCGTTTTGGTGCTGTTGCTGATAAGTGGACAGGGTTCATAAATCTTTCGACAAATTCAAAAGCAAAGAAAACATCTGACTTATCAGGTACAGGTGTTGGTGCTCTTACAAGTACAACTACTGAAACTCATGAATTTGATGGAAAGCTTGGTCTTCATATTGGTGGTTCTTACGAGATCCAAAAAGGTATGCAAGTTTATGCATTCGCTAAGAAATTTGATTGGGATCAAAAAGACTCTAGTGCTGTAACTACTTCGACTACTGGTAATCCTACTGTTGATGGTTTGGTTCTTAACAGAGGTCAACAAGGTACAGTTGAGGGTGGATTCTTAACTTATGCTGTTGGTGTTGGTCGTGTACATGAATTTGGTGATTCAAAGCTTTTTGTAAATGCAGAGTATCGTCATAAATCAATCGAAGTAAAATTTGCTACAAAAGAAGAAGCTGAAAATGTAATGGTTCCTTTAACTTTTGGTTATGAAGTGAAGGCCACTGAGTGGTTAACTCTTAGAGGGTCTGTACGTCAATATCTTTATGGATATAAGAAGAACACAGATTACACTTCTTTAAGTATTGTTGGGAAGAATGCTGCCGTTGCAGAATTTGGATCAGCAACAGGTAATAAGAAGCAAACTTTTGATAATACAACAGATGTTAATGCTGGTATGAGTTTAACTTTTGGTCGTCTTGTAATAGATGGACTTGTTGGATTCTCTGGACCAGATGGTAATTCTGATGGTGACGAAACAGGTGTTTTCGCTGCTGATAGATTACTATCTCGCGTAGGTGCAACTTACAGCTTCTAAGGGATTAGAGTAAAAATTCACGGATGAATATAAGATAGAAGGCCCATCAATTGATGGGCCTTTTTATTTCCATTTTATCTATGAGTGAGGGCTAATATTGGATCTGTCTTAGGGCTTCATAACTGGCGGTTGTCACGACACTGGCGAGATTAAGGCTTCTTATATGGGTTCTATCCATGGGGAGGTGATAGGTCTGCTTAGAGTGCTTCTGAAGGAGGTCGTCCCCTAAACCTTTGCTTTCCTTTCCAAAGATTAAGGCGCAATTTTCACGGTAGGGAGCATCGTAGTAGAGTTGGGACTGATTCTTTGCTGAAAAGTAAATGGTTTCTGAAGGTTTAACTTTTTCTAGAAATTCTTCAAAGCTTTGATGCTCATGAAGCTTAATGTGCTTCCAGTAATCAAGGCCCGCCCGCCTTACGGCCTTTTCATTGATATCAAAACCTAGAGGATGAATAAGGTGAAGGTGAGCACCAAGAGCAAGACACGTTCTGCCAATACTTCCCGTGTTACCTGGGATTTCGGGTTCAACGAGGACAATATGAAAAAGGGGATGACGAGCATCCCCTTTAACAAGATTATTCATTATTTTTGTGACTTGATGTATTCAACAAGTGTTCTTACCATCATTCCTGAAGCACCTTTTGAAGGGCAATAAGGAAGATGTCCTTGAGAATCTCCACATCCTGCAATATCAAGGTGGGCCCAAGCGATTCCTTCTCCAACGAAGTTCTCAAGGAAGGCCGCAGCTTTTGCTGTTCCACCCCAACGAGAGCCTCCGATATTTTTAAGATCTGCAATATTTGATTTCATATCTTCACGCCACTCTGGAATGATAGGAAGGTCCCAAATATACTCATCTGTATTTCCGGCAGCTTTCTTAAGAGAGTTCTTAAGTTTGTCATCATTACCCATAAGACCACAAACTTCAGTACCAAGGGCCATTAGACAGGCACCCGTAAGAGTTGCAGCATCGATGATAGCATCTGGCTTATGTTCTGAAGCATAAGTAAGAACATCACCAAGTACTAGTCTACCTTCGGCATCTGTATTTAAGATTTCTACTGTTTTACCATTTTTGGCCGTAACAATTGAATCTGGCATTGTAGCAAGTTCATTAACAGCGTTGTCAGTCATACCAAGGAAGCACGAAACTTTAACAGGAAGACCTAAAAGAGCAGCAGCTCTAAAGGCACCGTAAACAGTTGCAGATCCGGCCATGTCAAACTTCATGTTAACCATAGAAGCACCTGGCTTGAGAGAGTATCCACCAGTATCAAATGTTAGACCTTTACCAACAAAGGCAATGTGCTTGGTGTTCTTAGTCGCTTTTGCAGGAGTGTAAGTAAGGTGAACAAGCTGAGGCTCATAAGCTGAACCAGCGTTTACACTTAGGAACATTCCCATTTTTTGTTTCTTAAGATCAGCTTTTCCAAGAACCTTAACTTTTACGCCTTTAATATTTTTAACATCTTTAAGTACTTCTTTAGCGTAGCTTTCAGAGTTAAGAACATTTGGTGGCTCGTTAACAAAGTCTCTGGCAATATTCACAGATTCTGTAATTTTCGTCGTGTCATCAATGGCCGTTTGTAATTTCTTAGCGGCCGTTTTCTTTTCTTTTGAATCAAAATGAATGGTTTTCATTTTGGCCGTCTTCTTATTCGTTAGGTATTTATCAAATTGATAAGACGTAAGGTGAATTGCTTCAGTAAGGATGGTTACTGTATTTTCAAGACCACCTTTGGCCAACATTGTATCGAGTTGGAGGGCAACACTTACGTATGAATCTTTCATCGCCTTAGCGAGGTTAGAAAATGCTTTACGGGCCGTTTCATTATCAAGTTGTTTTTTATCACCTAGACCAAAAGCCAGGTAACGATTTCCTTCGAAATCAAAGAAGAATTGTGAGCCGGACTCTGCTGTAAAAGTTGAAGATGACTTAAGCGTTGCAAAGTAATCTTTTACTTCTTTTGACCAGTTTGTCATGGCCGCAACCTTAACTTCTTTCTTTCCTTTCTTTTGAGTTGTTGTAAAAGAACCAAGAACTACAAGTTGCGCACTTGTTGCTTCTTTTGCGTTGAGATTGAGTTTGATTTCCATAATTTTCTCCCTTCTTTGTAATTGAGTATGAGATATATCTAATCGAATTAATTTCGAAATTGGATAGGTTACTTAGAACTGTGTCAAAAAAGCATCTACTTAATGGCTTTCTAGCATATCTTGGCCCATAATGTCTAAGAGCTTAAACTGAACAAGTAAGCACAAGACCTTTAGGACGTATGTTCTTTTGTATTTAAATCTATTACAATGTTTCCTACGGTTAAAGAGGAAATAAAGACCATGTTGAAGAGATTTCTTCCTATTTCTATAGTTCAAAAGCATTTAGCGGCCCATTTCATTGGGCCTTTCGTGTTTTCTACGCTCTTCTTTGTTGTCTTTCTCCTGACTTTTCAGTTATTTCGAATTATTCGTATTGTTACCTCTAAGGGTGTGGAAATACTGACTATTTTTGAGCTTATGGGACATATTTCTGTCTCTTTCTTGCCCATGGCCATACCTCTATCTGCTTTATTTGCCATGATATTTACTTTGAATAAGTTGTCTGAAGATTCTGAAGTGGTGGCCATGCGCTCATTTGGACTGAAGAAAAGTAACTTAATTCTGCCCTTTATATTCTTATCTATTCTCATTGCGGCCATGATCTTTGTACTCAATAGAAACCTTATACCCCATTCTAAAACAATGTTTAAGAATACGATTATCCAGCTTACTTCTCGAGGGAATATGACGGATATTAAGTCTGGCCAATTCTTCACTGAGATTCCCAATATCACTCTCTTTGCTGAAGAGGTATCAGAAGGGGGAGTGAAGCTCAAGGAAGTCTTTATTTTGCAAAAGAAAGAGTTTGGCGAGCATATTATCTTCGCTAAGAAAGGAGCTCTCATTAAGCAATCTTTGGGTGAGCTTAGAACTCCAGGAATGAGACTCCATCTAGAAAATGGCAATATCGTAAAGTTTTCTAAAGGTGAGGAGACAGAGAAAATTCTCTTTCAAGAATATGATTTTCCAGTCATTAATGGGGGAGGATTACCTGGTTTTGTGACAAAAGATAGTATGCGCTCAAACTTTGAATTACGCTCCGTTATTAATGAACGAAAAGAGGAAAGTGCTCGACTTGAAAAACTTAAGTCAGAAGGTAAGATTTCTTCTCACGAACAGGTTGAATTAGATAATATTAAAAATAACCTTCCTAAATCTGAGATTGAATTTTGGACGAGATATAATACTCCCTTACAGGTAATGCTCTTTATGTTCTTAGGCTTTAGTCTGGGAATTAAAAGGGGCAGAGGTAAGACAAAGAGTTCTGGCTCACTAGGAATGCTTTTTCTAATCGGTTATTACATCCTCTTCTTTGGAGGAGTGAGTTTGGCCAGAAAGGGAGCCGCCCCAGCCTATATCGTAGTTTTCTTACCTACGATAATCACTCTACTTTTAAGTATTCGCTTTTATAAAAAGCTAGATTGGCAATCTTAAGAAGCTTCCTATCTACTGGGGATTCTCTTCTAAGTACTCTTCACTCGTAATAACTGTGCCATCTTTTTTATAAATAAATAACGGCGTTACATAGTTTCGTGATTCTTCTTGAGGGAAGACTAAGCTTTTTACACCTGAAGGTGAATTAATTTTAAGAGGACGGTTATTATAAAAGATTTTTACCGCACCTAAGTTTCCAAGAAAAACTCTAGTAAGTTTTCCTCTGATGAGAATAGATCTTCCTTCTTTAAGTACAAACTTTCTCGTGTCTTCGTCATCACTCTTATAAGTGATCCATGAATCACCATCAAAGGCCGTGATGAAGACAGCGTGGGAATCATTTGTCGTGGCAACGCGAAAGCGGGCCGGAATGAGTTCTTCTTGGCGTTCCTCACTCATTTCAGTGTCATAACGATAGAGTGTACTCGCCATTTGATAGAACTTGTATTCTTTAGCAGAGTCTTCATTTTCGTTTACTTCGTCCTGAGTCTCTTCTTTTTTATCTTGGGCCACGACTTCTTTTGTTTCTTCTTTTTTGACCACTTCTTTAGGTTCTTCTTTTTTTACTTGAGTTTTTACGGGGAGAGCTTGTGTTTCTTGTTCTAATTCTTGCTCTTTTGTCTGTGCTTCTACAGGTGTCCCCTCAGGAATTTCATCTTGAAGTGGCGTTTCAGCAGAGAGAGACTGTGGAGTAATTTCATTACTTTGTTCAGTCGTTTTAACTTCTTCTTGTACTGAAGTGTCAGCTTGATCATCGGTACTTGTAACTTTAAACCATACGAAAGTAGCAATAGCGATGAGTAAAATTACACCCACAACTGCTGCTGCTATTTTGGCGATAGGCAAAGGCGTGCTCACGGTAGGAGCATTTTGCGCCTGAGGTATAACTATTTCTTGGGGAGCTTGAGTTTTTCCTAGTTTTACATAAGTAGAGTCTAAAAGTTTAAGCGCCTCTACTGTATTGAGGTTGAGTAGCTTTGAATAACTTTTAACGTAACCAGTGACATAGGCCTTATCTGGAAGGGAGTCCAAATTATCAGATTCTAAGTGCTCTAGGTTAGTAAGACTTATCTTTGTTGATTGAACGACATTTTTAAGTTGGATGCCAAGAGATTCTCGCTGCGTTCTTAGGAAGGCTCCGATCGTAATATAGTTGTTATCATTTTCATCTTGGTTTTTATGTTCTGAGTACTCTTCAGTTGAATCTTCTGATAATTCCGCAGCTCTTTCCACAAACTCTTGATGAACAGGTTCATCATTTTGGATTTCGTTATGCTCTTTCTTCGCTGAGGAGTCGAGATCTTGAGTTTGTAGGTTTTCATTAGTTTCAGAATTTGAAGTTTCTGAAGGAGAGCTTTGTACATCCATATTTGGACTCCATTCACCTTGTTCGGTTGACTCCGGAAGATCTGCCATAAAGTCAGACTTATTTTCGTTATCGTTATTATGTTTACGTTTTTGATTCTTTCTTTTTTTTGCCATGGTTATATTGCCAATTTTTTTAAAACTGTAGAGCTTTCACTGGTTTCTTTTTCTTAGGGACTTTTTGATCAGTACCTTCTTTTGAAAAACTTTTGATTTTTGATTCAGAAATAATTCTCTGATTCTTACGGTAGCTATTAATGCTTAGAGTTTTAACTTTTCTATTGGCCAGTATTGCTTCTTTACTGGTCGGGAATAATTTAACAATTTCTTTAAACTTAAGTAAGGCCTTTGCGTCTTCTCCTAAATTAAATAAGGAAAGGGCTTCTTGATAGTAAGGAGTAGGGTTTTTTGCACATGAACCTAGGTAAGCATTTTGAAAATAGTTAGAAGCTTGGAAATAATTATGGTTTTTAAAATTATGAACTCCTAATTGATATTGAGCAGGACAGTAGGTCTTATTCACTTCAACCGCTTTCTTGTAATATCCTATCGCCAAATCAGATTTACCTTTTTTATCGGCAAGAAGACCAAGATTGTAATAAACGCGAAACTGCTTGGAGTATTCAAGGTCTTTAAGAACAAGAAGATAAATCTCTTGAGCTTTTGTATATTCACCTTTTTCAAAATAGATGGAAGCTAAGTTATTTTTGGCATCACTATTTTTAGAGTCGAGATCTATAGATTCTTTGAGGTGATTGACGGCATTTTTATAATCACCTTTGAAAAAGTAGGCCATTCCTAGATTATTGTGAAAACGTGAGTCATCATCAATGATCGCTACGGCCTTCTTTAGGTTGGTAAGTGCTTTTGTATAATCTTTGGCCACTAAGGCATTGGTACCATAGTCGTAGTAAAGTTCGGCCTTCTTTTCGGTATTCGACTTTTGCTTAAGTTGCCCTGGGGCGAGGGTAGAGCAACCGCTAAAGAAAGAAAGAAGCAACGCGAAAATAAATATTTCTTTCATGGAGCTCATCATTGGATCTTCCTTGATTTAAGTGGTCGGTTTCTTTGGTCTTTAAAATTTTTATGCACCTCTTAAATTGTAAGGAAAGCTGCGCTTATAATCAACTCGAATACATGGTAATTACGAGGATTAGTGAGCTTTTTTGAGGTGTACGAAACTTTCTAGGTGATGGGTCGAAGGAAAGAGGTCAAGAAATTCGATGGAATCAATAATCCATCCCGACTCAAGAAGAGGAGTTATGTCTCTGATCTGAGTATTAGGGTTACAGGAAAGATAGCTTATTTTCTTGGGCTTTAATTGAGACACATATTGCTCTAGATTCTTCAATCCACTTCTAGGTGGGTCTAGGATGAGCCATGCGATACTTGTGTCCTTTGGAAAAGATGAAGTTAAGCAGCTTGAAATCTCATTAATCGCACTTGCATGATATAGGTTTTGGGAAAGAAATTTTTGATGATTTCTCTCTAGTTTAGGCGAAGTATAGTAATCAACAACGAGAGTAGGCAGATCCAAATGTTGAGAAAGATTTCCATCGCCTCCAAAGAGATCAACGATGATTTCATTTGATTGGGGAGAAATTTTTGCCTTTGTTAAGGCGAGATCTATGGATTCAATGACTTTATTATTCATTTCTTCGAAAACTTGGGTGAATCCATCGTGAGCATAGCGTTGATTTATAGCGATACTGACATCAGCTTCAGTATCTCCCTTTAGATAGAGTTCAATATGACCACTAGCAGGCTGATCTTTGGTGAGATCGAGCCACATTTTATCGTGAAAAAGCTCCTGCATTTTATCTTGAATACGCGGATGAGGAAGAAGACAGTGCGGAACTTCATAGATCTTGGAATCAGTTCTATAACCTAGTCTTTGTGCTTTCTTGTCATAGTGAAGCTGTACTCGATTCCTATATTCTAGTCTTCTTGGAGCCTGGGTATAGGTGATTTCACAGGCCTTGAAGTGTCTTCTAAACAAGAAGCTATAGCTCGCTTTTTTAAGCTCGGACTCTTTATCGTAATTAGTGTGAAGAAATGAGCAGCCGGGGCAATTCTTATAGTGGATACATTGGGGTTCGATTCGAGACTCTGATTCTGTATCTAGACTTTGAAGGGCGGCAAATTGAACTTTCTTACCCTTCTTTCCTGTTATGAGCGCCTTTCCAGTTTCCCCAGGAAGTGTCTTGGGAATAAAGCTTACTTTACCGTTGGACTGATTAAAGGAGACACCTTGACCCAGGCCATCCACTCTTTCTATCGAAAAGGAGATCATTTCTTTCATGTATTCTCTTATCTTTTGTTCATTATCTATAATTAGTTTTTTGTTTGGTCTTATTATTCTCCAGAATCTGTGAAGATCAAGGGCAGAAATAAGTGTTCCAAAGCTATCTAATAGGTGGGAATTGGTTTACCATAGTTGGGATGAATACCCTATGGCAAAAAGTCCCTTTTTTACTTGAGCTCTTTCTCAATGGAACCTTCATTCTCTTTTACTCTTTGAGATCAATGGAGAAAATTCCAATTAATTGGAGTCCTGAGCTTGTTGAAAAAATTATTTTCTACGGCGCTCGTGGAGTGCCTTTTGTTATTTTTGTTCATTTGATTATTCAATTTACCCACTCTAAATCGATTGAATACTTCTTTCGCAAATATATTTTCTCTTTAACGATCTTTGTTCCTCTTCTCATTACATGGGGTGATGAAGTCTTTGCTTGGTGGCTCTCTAGTGCTCACTTACTAAGCTCTGTTCTTTCTGTTTATGATGATGACTCCAAAGTTGAAGATAAGTCTAATCGCTTGAAAAAAGGAGTTTTTGATAACTTTAAACTCAAACCAGCCCAGTTGGTCATCCTGTCTTTTTCGGCGGTGATTTTATTTGGAACCTTTTTTTTAATGCTGCCTTTTGCTTCTCAAAATAGTGAGAGTATGGGCTTTATTGATGCTCTATTTATGGCGACCTCTGCTACTTGTGTAACAGGCTTGGCAACAAAGTCTCTTGCTTCTGAATTTACACTCTTTGGCCAAATCGTAATTCTTGTTCTCATTCAAATTGGTGGGCTCTCTATCATGACTCTCTATTCATCAATGACGATTCTACTTGGTCGCTCACTTGGGATGAAAGATAGAGTGATCATGCAAGACCTTCTTGATGTTTCTTCTTTGGAAGAACTCTTTGGAATGATTATCGATATTGTTAAATATACTTTTATTATTGAGCTTTGGGGGGCGATTGTTCTAACGATTGCTTTTACTTTTGAAGGCTTTGAGTTTGGACAGGCCCTTTATTACGGATTCTTTCACTCTATATCGGCCTTTTGTAATGCAGGCTTTGCTCTGTTTGATACTTCTCTTGAGTCATACTCAACAAATCCCTTAGTTACGGGAACGATTATGACATTGATCACTCTTGGAGGACTCGGTTTTGTTGTTCTTAAAGAGCTAAAAGAAGTTGTGACAACAGGAAAGAAACTCGTTCGTCTCGGACTGCATACAAAGATTGTTCTTGTGACTTCTGCTGTTATGACTATTGGAGGAGCTGTTTTTATTTTCTTTGGAGAGTTTCTCCATGCGCTAGACAGCTATACATTATTTGAAAAAGCTCAAGTCGCCCTTTTTCAAAGTGTAACTCTAAGAACAGCAGGGTTTAACTCAATACCTCTAACCGGACTTCATACTTATACTCTCTATGCCATGTCATTGTTTATGTTCATTGGTGGATCTCCCGGCTCCACAGCTGGTGGGGTGAAGACAACGACGTTGGCGATTTTGGTACAGTCGATAACATCGACCCTTAAAGGGGAGAAGAGAGTAACTATTCTTGATCGAACAATACCTGCTCCCATTGTGGTAAGGGCGATTGCTCTGATGTTTATTTCCATTATCATTACCTCTACTTTTATTCTCATACTCATGAAGTTTGAACCTAATCAAAGCTTCTTGGCCATTTTCTTTGAGGTCATTTCAGCTTCAGGAACGGTTGGGCTGACTCTTGGTATTACTCCTTTTCTTACTGTTGCAGGAAAGATTTGTGTATCTATATTGATGTTTATTGGTCGAATTGGTCCTCTAACTCTGATTCTTGGAATTGGTCAAAGAGACTCATCTAAAGGATCACACGAGTATCCAGATGGAAGAATAATGATTGGTTAATCAAATTTAGACCTACTTAGTCATTAAGTTATTGTAATTAAAGTGCTTTATGGGAATTGATCAATCTTTTTTCAGGGCATAAAGATTACTGAGTTTAGAGAAGTTCAGCTTAATTTTTCTTATAATAAGATCATGAAAAAATCTTTCTTCCTGTTTTCCTTCTTTCTTTTTGTAAATGGTCTCCAGGCCGTGGTTTTAAAAACGTCTTGGGACAGAGGTGAATATATAGAACTGCTTGGCCATAAAAAACTTACAGTACAATGGGCACAGGAATATATTGGAAGTGACCTTGTTCGAGAAGAATTGAGAGACTTAAATGTCGATCCAATAAAGATGGCCATTTTTGATTTAGGTTTTGAGCAAGAGCATGTGAGTCTTAATCAACCTATTGAAGTTCCACCCCAATTAAACGGAAATCGACGAATGCGTGCTCATCATGGGACATCGGTGGCGAGTGTTATAAACGGAGGTTCTCCTTATGGTCACTCCGAGCAAGTCGATCTTATACAGTTAAGTGCTATTACTTATCCATCTTTCTATTCCTATGCTTTTAGAAAATTTGAAAAAGAGGATCATTATCCTAAGATCATTTCCAATTCTTTAGGGTGGACAAGTGATTCGATTGTTGAAGTGGCCAAGCAGGCCTTTGATAAGAATATTCTATGGTTTCTCGCTTCAGGTAATAGTTGGCCAGAAGAAGTACGTAGACGAGAAATTGAATCAAAGGCTCTTTTGGTAGGTAGTTTTGCTCCTAATGGATTAACTACTTTTGGAACTCAACTTCATGATGACATGCTTATCTTAGCGCCTGCCAATAGTGAACTCTTGGCCATTGATGGTTATGGAAAGAGAACTTTATTTGGAGGAACTAGTGGTGCAACACCTGTTGTAGCCGCTGCCATGACAAATATTGCTTCTCTTTGGCCCTCAATTGATAGAGAGAGTACTATGAAGCTTCTTAAGTATACTTCTTTTGCTTCAGCAGAAAACAAACTCGGACAGCTAAACTCCCCACGACTTCTTAATTCTTATAAGGCCTTTAAAGTAGCACAGCGAATTCTTAGTTATTGTATAGGTAAAAAAGAAATTAAAAATTGCTTTGATGATTATCTCGATAAGCCGGCTTTTCATTATTTTGAAATGGATCTGATTACTTGTCGAGATTTTAAAAATACTCACGATGACTTTAAATTAGATCTTCTAAAGAAGATGAGAAGAAGAGCGCTACTTGGAGTGAATAAACAAGATGAACAATTGTCGTGCGCTTATGAAGATATGGGATTTAGCGCCAATGCTGAGTTTTATAAGTTTCGCTCACAGAATTCATTAAATATGGATGATTATTTAGAAGAAACCGAAGATGCTTTGAGTAAAGGTGTATTTGAAGTTTCATATTATAAATATCTTAAAGATATGAATGAAGAAAGAATTAGACTCGCCATAAAAAACTCTGATGAAATAACTGAGTATAGAAAGAGAGAGCTTTATCAATTTCTTGAGTAATTCTATTTATCCCCTTAATAAGTAGTTGAGTGCAATAGTCACGATTGGTGCCCCATTTTTTGAGCAATGCATTCAAAAAAAAGAAGGGAGTTTGTCTCACTAGCGGAAAGAATTTCCAATCAACAGAGAATATGAGATAAGACTTTGTAAATAGGTATAATGATACTTATCTATTAAGGAGTCTTTCGATGATCGTTGCCGTTATAGGCCTTGGTACATTTGGTGCAAAAACAGCTATCCGCCTATATGAAAAGGGGGCAGAGGTTATTGCAATTGATAAAGATTCTTCTTTAGTTGATAAAATTAAAGATCGAGTTACCCACGCTGTAAACCTTGATGTTACAGATGAGAGATCTCTTCGTTCCCAAAATATTTCTGATGTCGATGTTGCTGTTGTGGCCATTGGTGATCATATAGAGCAATCCATTATGGCCGTGACCATGCTTAGAAAACTAGGTGTGGGTCGAGTGATTGCTCGTGCTACTTCCGTCATTCATGAACACGTTCTTCATGAGATTGGTGCTTCTGAAATTATTAAAGTAGAAGATGAGATGGGGGAGATTATTGCTTCAAAAATCGTCGCCCCTCACGTTCTTCAGCGCTATAACTTTGCTGCAGGTTACTCTATTGTTGAGCTGAAGCTTGGAAAGAAATTTGAAGGAAAGACACTGGTGGAGAGTAAAATCCGTCAAAACTATTCACTGAATATTGTCGCCTTACAAAAGAAAGTACCTTTTATCTCTGAAGATGGAAAGGCCGCTTACAAAGTAGAAATCAATGATTGTCCTATGCCTATGGATGTTATCGAAGCAGATGACATTGTGGTTCTAGTAGGAAGTGAGAAGAATTTTAATAAACTATTTGCGGAACTTGCTGATTAGGAGAGACCGTGACTTTATCCCTTAGAGGACGCGTTACATGGAGTTTTATCATAGCCAACACGGTTGTTTTGGCCTTGATGTTCATTGTCTTCAATTACTTAAATAATTTAAATAAAGATATTGAATCCATTACAGTGAAATCAAATAGGGTTGCGCTACTGACGGATGAAATTCGAATTTCAGCGGTATCACTACTTAAATACCAACGTCGAATTTTAACCAATAAGCCAACGCCTCAACAAGTGGATAAAATTATCAATCTCTGTGAAGGCTTCACTTCGCAACTTCATACTCTTGATTCTCTTTATCAAAATCCTGATGCTAAAAAGATTGTTGGGCAGATGCTCTCGTATGTGGATTCTTTGAAGCTCGTTTTGAGTAAAGGTGCTCTTTTCAATCGAGGAACCTCGGGTCTTTCAACGATTGGGGAACTTGCGGATAAGATTTTAGATTCTTTTTCTGAATTTCAAGATATCCAATATTACGAAACGGTTGAGCGAGATAAGAAGATTAAAAAAATTATTGGCGAAACAAAGCGCCATATGATGATTGTTTTGATTATTGGTTTTTTATTTACGATTATCCTGGCCCTTGTTATCCCAGGAAAAATCGCACTGCCGTTTAAGAAAATTAAAGATGCAATTCGAGAGCTTCAAGACTGTAATTTTGATGTGAGTATTTATTATTCTCAAGATGATGAAATTGGCGAGATTGCTCGTGAAATGAATAAAATGATCTATTCTTTTAAGGTTTTTGAAGAGCTGCGCGCCGATCGAATTTCCGTGGAAAATAGAAAGTTTGACGCTCTTGCTAACCTCGTTCGTAAGCCTGTCTTAGTTGCCAATGCCCATGGTGAGCTTATTTACATGAACAACCAGACCTATTCACTTCTTCAAGTGCAATCAGAAGACGTTATAGGAAAAGAAATGACGGAGACGGTTATTCCTCTTCCTATTATTGATGCTTATGAGTTGGCCTTGAAGCGACGCTCAAAAATTGAAAATGAAGAAGTTAAAATTGCTGCCAGAAGTCAGAAATCGATTGAAGAAGATGATGATTCTGTAGATAAATCGAAGGATTCAGATTCTCAAGCGCTAGAAGGCGAAGTTTTAGATGCTGAAGAAGCCGAAGAAGAAAAAGAGCCTGAATATTTATATGAGGGTTATGCCAATGTTATTCCAATTCGTGGAAAAGAAAGTTCACTAGATTATTACCTTATGGTACTGTCAAAAGAAGTTTTTGTTTGATTTTGGTGCTTTGTGTTGCGTGATGCAGCTCTTGTCCCAAAGTTAATCTAAGAAATGTAAACTTTGGGAAAGTGCCTACTGTATGGATCAAAAATTTATTCGAAATTTTTCTATTATCGCTCACATCGATCATGGGAAATCTACACTCGCTGACAGACTTTTAGAAGAGACGGGAACGGTGACGAACCGTGAAATGAAAGACCGTCTTCTTGATAATATGGATATCGAAAAAGAGCGTGGTATTACCATTAAGGCGCAGACCGTTCGTCTTACTTATAAAGCTAAAGATGGAAATACTTACTACCTGAATCTTATCGATACTCCCGGACACGTTGATTTTACTTACGAAGTAAGTCGCTCTCTGGCTTCTTGTGATGGAGCCCTTCTCGTTGTAGATGCTAGTCAAGGTGTTGAAGCACAGACTTTGGCCAATGTTTATTTGGCCTTAGAGAATGATCTAGAAGTTGTTCCGGTTTTAAATAAAATTGACCTTCCTCATGCTGATCCTGATAAGGCCAAGCAAGAGATTGAAGATATCGTTGGAATTGAAGCGATGGAAGCCGATATGGTTTCTGCAAAATCAGGTATTGGTATCGAAGGTCTTTTGGAAACCATTATCGCTAGAATCCCACATCCAACTGGTGATTATGATGCTGATCTTCAGGCCTTGATTTTTGATTCTTGGTTTGATCCCTATAAAGGTGTGGTTGTTCTCGTTCGTGTAATGAGTGGAAGCCTTAAAAAGAAAGACAAGATTCACCTTAAAAAGTCTGGTGGTGAATACGAAGTATTAGGTATTGGCGTGAATGCTCCTTTTTATACTGACCTTAATGAGATTGGGGCCGGTGAAGTAGGGATGCTTGTTTGTGGAATTAAAACGATTCGTGATGTTAAAATCGGGGATACAATTGTTAAAGCCGCGAAGAAAGATACCCCAGCGCTAGCCGGATACTCAGAAAGTAAGCCCATGGTTTTTTGTGGGATCTTTCCTGTTGAATCAAATGAATATGAAGATCTTAAAGAAGCGCTTGAGAAGTTGGCCCTTAATGATTCTTCTTTTACTTATGAGCCTGAGACTTCAGCTGCTCTTGGATTTGGTTTTCGTTGTGGGTTCTTAGGAATGCTCCACATGAATATTATTCAAGAGCGATTAGAAAGAGAGTTTGATCTCTATCTCATCTCAACGGCTCCCTCGGTGATTTATAATGTAAAACTCAACGATGGAGAAGCAATTCAAATCTCTAACCCTTCTGAAATGCCAGAGCCAGGTGAATTTGAATTTATTGAAGAACCAATCGTTGGTCTTTCTATCCACCTTCCCAATGAATTTGTGGGAAGTATTATTAAACTTTGTGAAGATAGAAGAGGAAGACAGACGGACATGAAGTACCTGACGGAAGAGCGTGTTCAGATATTCTATGATCTACCCTTGAGTGAAATGGTTTTTGATTTCTATGATAAATTAAAATCAATGAGTAAGGGTTATGCCTCGATGGATTATGAATTCAAAGGCTATACGCGCGCTGACCTTGTTAAAGTGGATGTTCTTCTCAATAGTGATAAAGTTGATGCCCTTTCTCTGATATGCCACCGTGACTCGGCCTTCTTTAAAGGAAGAGACCTCACGCAGAAATTACAAAAATTAATTGATCGCCAACAGTTTGATATTGCAATACAGGCTGCAATTGGTGCTAAAATTATCGCAAGAGAAACCGTTAAGGCCCTTAGAAAGAATGTTTTGGCCAAGTGTTATGGTGGAGATATTTCTCGTAAGAGAAAACTCCTAGAGAAGCAGAAAGCAGGTAAGAAGAGAATGAAGATGGTTGGTGCCGTTGAAGTTCCTCAAGAAGCTTTCTTGGCCGTACTAAAGGTAGATGATTAGTTATGCATGAAAGCCTGCGATATTTGCTAGAAAAAGTCTTAATCAAGTATTCAGAAAAAGATTTCTATGATCAGCTATTGGCCGCTAAAGAATTCTATTTTCAAAAAACAGGAAAAGTCTTTGAAGAGGATGCAGATTATGAATCTCGCATGGCCGCTTTTAATGACTGGTATGTTTTAGACTATATTGATGATTCTCGTGAAAAGTCGTTCTTTGAAATCTATTGTAGTGAAAATAGTCCTATGCCTGAGATAGTTACTTCCATAAGGGAGACGAATCATAGTCTCTATGAATACACCGGAACAAGCTTTAAAGGTCTTCATCTTTTAAAAGATATTCTTCACGATCAAAAAATTACTCTCGCTAAAAACCATCCTACGCCTTCTTTATTGAAGGGGGATATTTTCATAGGTCGAACCGTAAAGTATCTTGATGAAGTCTATCTCTATAATGGCCTTAGAATGATGCCTAGTGATGCAGCCTCCCTATTAAAGAAGGAAGCAAAGAAAGTTCGTAAGGCGATTAAAAAGCTAAAAGAGCCAAACGATGAGAAAATAAAGCAAAGTGAAGAGAAGTTTCTCTTTCTTACTGAGTCTCATAAAACCAAGTGGCAACACTATGGTCATGTAGATATTGGTAAAATATTTATTTTTCCTAAAGAGGTCTTGGCCTAGGCCAATTCTTTTTCAACATCAACTTCTAGTTTTTCTGCTTCTTCTAAAGTGTGCTTCTTACCGCTAAAAATGTAGGGGATAAATCCTAAGCAATTCACCGTAATATTCACTAAGAAAAAGAGGTTAAAGAAGCTTGCTCCGCCTTTTATATCGATAAATGAAAAGAGAAAATCGAAGATATAGTGTCCTACTCCAAGGCCAGATGGAGAGATTGGAATCGCGATAGCGATAAAGCCGGAAGGAACCAATGAGGCTATAAAGGCCAAGGGAACCTCTTTTCCATAGAAGGGGGAACTAATGATATAGAATGCTCCGATTGTTATGGACTGAACAATGAGTGAGATCGTGAGGCAGTAGAGAAGGGTCTTCTTATGCGCTCCTATGAACCAGATTTCGCTGAGTAGATCACGAACTTTATGACCAATCAAAGGAATGAGTTGTACAAGTTTTAACACTTTTTCTTGGATTATTTTTGGTGCAAATAACAGAGAGACTAAGGTAACAGCACCAAGAAAGAGCAGAAGATTAAAGTTCAGTAACCTCTCCATATTGGGACCAAACTTAATAATATCATTATAGAAAAATAGTGTACTAATTCCCAAGATAGAAAGAAGTCCCACAAGTCCTAGGACTCGATCAATTAATACGGAAGTCACGAGATAGGTCTTACTCATTTTGGGATCGATATCTTTTACGTAGAGAAGTTTGATAAAGTCTCCCGTTACCGCTCCTGGTAGAAAAGAATTGAAGAAAAGGCCTATCCAAGTCACTTTCATAACTTTTATAGGCTTAAAGACTTTGTCGGAGTTTATTTGAAGAATGAGCTTCCAACGGATTGAGCCTAATGCAGCTTGTCCTAGGATGAGAAGCAAGCAAATAAGCCACTGAGGCCCATTGGAAATTGATTTGCTAACTAGGGAGAAATCAAGCCTTCCGCTTTGGATGAGCCAATAGATAATGCCTATAGCTAAAGCTAGTTTCAGTAGAAATTTGATTATATTACTCAATTGATGTCCTTAGGCGCTGTTCGTAGCATTATCATAATTGTTGTAATAGAATGAATCTAGTTTTTTATACCTTTTAAGTGAATTTTAAAGATAAGGAAGAATAGATGAAAGTATCCGTTATTGGTACCGGTTATGTTGGATTAGTGAGTGGGACTTGTTTTGCTGAAATTGGTCATCAAGTTACATGTATTGATATTGATGAGAAGAAAGTGCAAATGTTACAAAATGCGCAGTCTCCCATTTATGAGCCAGGACTAAATGATCTTCTCAAGAGAAATATAACGGCGAATCGTCTTCATTTTTCAACGGGATATGAATCTTGTAATGAAGCAGATATTACTTTCTTGGCCGTAGGAACTCCAAGTGGAGATGACGGAAATGCAGATCTTACTTATCTAGAAAGTGCGGCCATGAGTGTGGCCAAGAACTTAAAAGATAATGGGGTGATTGTTATTAAATCTACTGTTCCTGTGGGAACTGGAAAGAAGATTAAAGAATTAATAAATAAGAATACGGATAAGAAATTCTTTATTGTAAATAATCCTGAATTTCTTAAAGAGGGCTCGGCCATTGAGGACTTTATGAGACCAGACCGTGTCATCATTGGTTCTGATAATGACTTTGCCGTTAAGCAAATGGATGAGCTCTATGCTCCTTTACTGCGTCAAGGTAACCCCATTTATCATATGAGTAATCTCTCTGCAGAAATGACTAAGTATGCGGCCAATTGCTTTTTAGCGACGAAGATTTCTTTTATCAACGAAGTGGCCAACCTTTGTGATGTTGTTGGTGCAGATATAGAAGAAGTGAGAAAAGGTATTTCTTCTGACGTTAGAATTGGGAATCACTTTCTCTATCCAGGTCCTGGATATGGAGGATCTTGTTTTCCCAAAGATGTGAAGGCCCTTATCTACACCGCCAAAGAAAATAATACAGAATTAAATATTGTCCAAGCAGCAGAGGATGTTAATGATTCTCAAAAAATTAGAATGTTTCAAAAAATGAAGAAGCACTTTAATGGTGATCTTGCTGGTAAGAGCTTTGCTTTTTGGGGAGTTGCCTTTAAGGCCAATACTGATGATGTTCGTGAAACGGCCGCGATCTATATGGCCGAAGCCTTAGTTAAAGAAGGGGCAACGGTTAAGTTTTATGATCCAGTCGCTTCGGATAATTACTTAAAGGCCATGCAAAAGTATCCTGAAACCAAAGGTAAGGTTGAAGCGAATAGCGATATGTATGATGTTATGAAGGACTGTGATGGTCTGGTTACGATGACGGAGTGGAGAGAGTTTAGAAACCCTGATTATGATAAAGTTAAAGAACTCTTGAAAACACCAATTGTCTTTGATGCTAGAAATCTATTTGATACTAAAAAGACTCAGGCCGCAGGTCTTGATTATTACGCTATTGGGAAGAAGATCTAATATCTGTATGGAAAATCAAAAAATTGACATTGCTGTATTTCAACTGTGTTCTGAGCTGGACTACAAAAAGAATCTTATTAAGATTGATAAAGCCGCTAAGCAGGCAGCGGCCAAGGGTGTGAAGTATCTCTTTCTACCAGAATGTTTCTACTCAATGAGTAATGGACTTGAAGCGAGTCCATATCTCGTTGAAATCGGAAATGAGCATTTTGAAAATATCTGTGCTATTGCAAAAGAACATGGAATTTATCTCTTGGGTGGTTCTGTTGCTTATCGATCAGGTACACAGGTTTTAAATCGAGCACTAAATATTAATCCGCAAGGAGAGTTGATTGGTCACTATGATAAAGTGCACCTCTTTTCTTGCGACCTAAAAAATAAATTGATTAACGAATCTGATATTTATACTCCAGGTACAGAATCTAAACTACTCGACGTCCCTCCAATGAAAATTGGTATGGGGATATGTTTTGATGTTCGCTTTCCTGAGATGGGAAGAGAGTACTCTCGCTTTGGAGCCAATGTTTTGACCTATAGTTCTGCTTTTACCGTTCCTACAGGTAAGGCGCACTGGCATACATTATTAAGAGCGCGTGCTATTGAGAACCAAGCTTACGTTGTTGCTCCTGCTCAGTGGGGAGATCATAACGAAAGAATAAAAACGTATGGGCATTCCCTAGTCATCGGTCCATGGGGGGATATTCTTCTTGATGCCGGTGAAGGCGAAGGTCTTCATATTGTTGAAATTGACTTATCTAAAATAGATGAAGTTCGAAAAGCAGTTAAGGTTTTTTCATGAATAAACTTACTGTCTTTGAATTTACTCCAGGCTCTGTTTTTGGAGGACACTATACGGTTATCGAAAAACTTGGCGCGGGCTGGGAAGGTGAAGTTTACAAAGTTTCAGAAAAGCATACGGGAATCATTCGGGCTGCAAAACTTTTCTATCCTCATCGAAATGTGAAGTATAAAGTTTCATCGAGATATGCAAAGAAGCTTGATAAGCTAAGTAGTTGTCCCATTGTCATGAATTACCATTCACAAGAAATCATTGAATATGAGGGGCATAATGTTGCTTGTATTATCTCTGAATTTATAGATGGTGAAATGCTCTCTGATTTTTTAAAAAGATTTAGGTCGGGGAAGTTGGGTGTTTTCCAAGCGGTACACCTTCTCTATGACCTTACACTAGGAGTGGAAAGTATTCATTTAAATGGGGAATACCATGGTGACCTCCACGTTGATAATATCATTATCAAAAGGTTTGGACTTGGTTTTGATTTAAAAGTAATTGATATGCATCACTGGGGAGACTCTAAGAAGGATAATAGGGATGAGGATATCGTAAAGGTCATTCATCTCTTTTATGAAGTTCTTGGTGGAAAAAAGTTTTATAAAAGTCATCCTCCAGAAATTAAAAGTATTATAAAAGGATTAAAGCGGACATTGATCTTAGGTGAGTACAAAACCATTTCTCATTTGCGAATTCATTTAGAAACTTTGAATTGGGGTGTATAAACCATGGGCCAAGAAAAAAGTGAAGTTATTGAATTACTTCTTCATAGAGTCGCAGGTCACGAAAGTGAATACTTTGAATGGAATAACTATAAAATAGGATACTTCATTCAGAAAAATCAATCAAAGTCTGATGACAATGAAGATGTCCTTTTTTTCTATGGAAAAGATAATTTTTGTCTATTTGGTGTTTGCGATGGAGCAGGTGGACACCCCAATGCTGCTGATGCTAGCTACCTTGTAGGCGAGACAATATTTCAATATGTAAGAACACATAAGCCTGAAGAATTTCAAATTATAGATATGATAGAAAAGACCAATGATAGGGTTATTGAAAGCTTTCCGGAGGCTTTTACGACTCTATCCCTTTGCTGTATTAACAATGGTGAGATCCGCTCCTATAGTGTAGGAGACTCTGAGATACAGTATATTAGCCAATCTGGAGAAGTGTTATATAATAATATACCCCACTCCCCAGTCGGCCATGCTGTTGAAGCTGGACTCTTGTCACAAAAGGACTCTCTCGATCATAGTGAGCGCTATGTCGTTAACAACTTAATTGGCGATGAAGTCTTGAGAATAGAAGCCTGCTCAAAATATAATCTTAAAAAAAATGATAGTGTGATTGTGGGAAGTGATGGTGTCTTTGATAACCTCTCCCATGAGCAAATATCGAATCTTCTTACCCAGAAAAACTTCAATAAAAAATTCCATGAATTAAGTGATTATTGTCTTCTAAGAGATGAAACTTGGAGAAAAGACGATGACGTAAGCTTCATCCTTCTTCAGCAAAAGTGACAACTTGATTGATTAATTTATTTAATTCTTTGATGATAAGCATATAAAATCACAGAGATGTAAAGAAACCTTCACGAAAAAGTGACTATTTTGCCCTTTTAAAATTTCATGACAAGTTGCGTCGTAGAATAAACGAAAGGGTTTTTATGAAAAATAGAATTAGAAAAATTTCGTATTATGTTGCCACTTTTTTCATCGCGGCCCTTAGCGGTTGCGCTGGAGAATCAATTAAGGTTTCTACTTTTCCCGATAAAGTTACCGTAAGTATCGAAGAGAGTAATGGACAAATTATTGATTTGGGTGAAAGTCCTACTGAATTGGAAACTAAAGACGTTTTCCAGTCAGGAAATATAGCCAATATCATTCTAAGTAAAGAAGGCTATGAATCGGAAAGGCTATATTTAATTAAGAGTGATATTCCGACTGAAGTATCCATTTCTCAAAAACTAAAAAGAGAAGATTCAAATAATCAATCCGTCTTAAATTCTAAAACGATAAACGATGTGGCCTCTAAAATAGCTGAAGCTCAAAGAAATAGCTTTAAGAAAAACTTCGTGAAGGCTGAATTATTACTAAAGCAAGTTTTAGAGGATTTTCCAGAACTTGGAGTCGGACATGATCTTCTGGCTAATATCTACTATCTAACAAATGCAAAGTCTAAAGCGCTATTTCATTATAAGAGAGCAAAGCAGCTCTCAGATAATAGTGTAAAAAGAGATCAAATGATTAATTTGATTGAAAAGGAATTATAGGTAGCTCTATGAATTTAATACTAGGATTTATAATTGTTTCTTGTGGCTTTATTTTTGCTCTAGATCATTTAAATCAAGATGTCTCACACTACTGGGATGTTATTGCTTTCTCTATGGTTGTACTTGGTACTCTGAGCGTATCTATTATTACAGCACCACCATTGAAGTTGATAACTATCATGCGCTTCTTCTCTCATGGATTAAGAAATGGGGGAGGATTACGTGAAGACACTATTCATAACTCTATGAATCTTTTTAAGGGGAATATCCCAAACGGCAAAGTTAAGCGTTTTGATCAAAAAGTACTTGTTGATGGGCTTGAACTTTTAAGGCTTGGTTATCCTACGGATAAAATTGAAAATATCTTACGACAACGAATTGATAATTATGCGAATGATGCAGTTACTATTGCTGGTTGGGTAAGAGGTTTATCTAAATATCCGCCGGCCTTTGGATTGGCCGGAACCGTTCTTGGATTGATTCATTTGATGAATGGGCTAAGTGATGGCAGTGGGCCAAAAGAAACGGGAATGAGAATGGCGATTGCCTTGATAGCTACTCTATACGGAATTATTGTCGCTAATATTTTTGTTAATCCTGTGGGAGATCGACTTATGGGTCGTGCCAAAGAAGATTACAATCTCGCTGAAATATCACTTGAAACTATTCTAATGATTTCAAGAAAAACAAATATGATCACTGCTATTGAGACTCTTAATAACTACCTACCCAATAAACTAAAGAGTTTAGAGACCGGGAAGTTCTTAGCGAAGGCATCTTAAAATGAAACGTAACAATAAAGTATCATTTGATGAACATGCGGATACAGAGGGAACTTGGGCCATTAGTTATGGAGATATGGTAACGCTATTACTTAGTTTCTTTGTCCTCTTTTTTTCAACTGATTTTGATGGGAAAAAGAAAGAGGAGATTGAAAGTGGTGTTGTCGCACTCTTTGAAAATGGTGAATATTCAAAAAAATTAAAAGAAAAGTTTGGCAAAGAGCAAGAGAGTGAAGTCCCAGAAGGATTAGATCTAAAGAAAACAGTAGTGAAGAAAATGAATTCGGGAGAGATTGTGATTTTCTTTCCTAATGTTTCCTTTTTCAAATCAGGGAAAGTGGTGGTTTCTGATGAGGCGAGAGCTGCTCTAATCAAAATTTATGAAGCCTATATGCCTTATTCAGGAAGTTATAAATTAAAGATTGAGGCCTTTACCGATAATGTACCCGTTAGAAAAGGGCATCGTTTTAAAGATAATGTTGAACTAAGTGTATTTAGATCTTTATCGGTGATGAGAAACTTAGAGAAGAAAGGGATTCCTTCTCATCGAATTTCACTTGGTGGGAAAGGTGTATTTAATCAAAAATTAGTGGATCTGATTAACTCAACACAAGAGATAACAGAAGAACGTAAAAATGCACTCTCAAGAACAGTTGCATTTGTTTTAGAGAGGGAGAGTTAGTATGAGACAAATGAGATGGTATTCAATGAAAGCTTTATTTATTATTTTAACTTTTACTCTATATCTAGGAAGCTCTTTCGCGCAAAGAGTATTAGAGGTCGAAGAGTCTATCAAAACAGATGTCAAAGACTATGTTGAAAGGATTCTTCCAGACGCAAAATATACAATGAAAGTTAAAGTAACTCCTCTTCGAAGAGTCGAGCAAAGTCGAAGCACCAATATGGCGGCTCTGCCTTATATGGATTTAGATGAAGAGTATGTTGTCGATGAGTGGGATAGTGAAGATGCATCCTTGTACACTCTTTATTCAAGAATTAAAGAAGTAACGGTAGAGCTCTTTATAGAAGATGGGATCGAGTTAGATAATAAAGAGAAATTTATCGATCATCTCTACACCGAAGCTCATCTCATTCGTGGACGAGATAATGTGAGATTAGATAAGTTTACTCCCATCTCTCAGACTAAAGATTTCAACTGGAAGCAATATAAAGATGAATTACTCATTGCTATTTTGTTGATCAGTTTGTGTATATTCGGCTATCTCATGAGTAATATTGGTCTTGCATTGGCCAAGAAGAATATTGGGGGAGACTCAACTACCTCTGCAGAACGTGAAGGAGATAGACCATCAGCTGTTCCAATGAGATCAGCTGCACAAAATTTTTCTGTAGGCAGTAATCAGTCATCTAGCTCATCTCCTGCTCAAGGAGGAGACTTCTTTATACAAGATCCGACAAAGATCTCTGAAACAGTTCATAAGAAAGTTGAACAATTAATAACTTCTCCTATGTTTCCAACTATGAATGACATGGTTATTTTAGAAAATCTGGCACAAAAAGATATGTCTTCTTTTTCTTACCTTGTCTATGAATTACCTCTGGAGATTCAGGAAGTTGTTTATAGTTTTGGTCGAGATCAAAACTGGTTTAAAGGTTTTTCTCATGTAGGTATTCCGGGAAAGGATGTTCTGATCACATTAGATTTACTTCTACGTGATCGCTCGATTCATTTTAATCCCCATTTTGAACGTACTCTTATCGGACTATGGCGTCTAGGTGATGCGATGAAGAAAGTTTTAAAAGATTTACCTAAGGATAAATCATTAAAGTTACTTGGTCTCTTGCCTAAACAGTTTTCTATACCTGTCGCAAGAGACTTATTTCCTGGTTCTTGGGGACAATTATTTGATTCAATGGATAATAAAGAGTTCTTTAATGAAAAAGAGGCAAAGAATCTTTTTGAACAATCTATTCATATAAAAGCCCTTTTCAATTATCAAGCATTAAGAGAGTTCAAAGATAGAAAAGATCTTCTTTCTTATCTGGATACAGTCGGACCTAAAGAGGAGCGTGAAATATACTCTGTTCTAGGTCGTGAATCTGATGTGGAAAGTATAAGAGCTCCTTTTTATAGAGTCTTTGATTTGAATGAAGAGCAAAGAAAGGAATTGAAGGATAACTTCTCTCTCGAAAATTGGGCGATGGCCTTATTCAATGTGGACCATGGGGAAAGAGATAAGATTGTGATGTTCTTTGATGAGAAAGAGAATTACTTATTTAGTGATTTTTTAAAATTCTTTGGTGAAAACTTTAGCGATGAATATCGCTTAGAGCAACTAGCTATTAGGAAGGATATTGCTGAAAGGATTAAGGCATTTGAAGAGGTTCAAAAAGTAAATCTAAATATGACAAGTGACCATGATGAGAGAGAGTTGAATGAAGTTGCTTAGAGCACAAAAATCTAAATTGATTGTTTTGCTATTAATGTGGCTACCGCTTCAAGTCTTTGCTGATGGTATACATTTAGGAGCAGGCTTTTATAATCTGTCGGCAACAGTGGGTGCTAAGAAGACCTCTCTTTCTAGTCCAAGTGCTTATAGTCTAAGTTACACTAAAACCTTCTATCCCAAATTGTCGTTTGAGTTAGGATATTCTTTTTTATTTGAAAATGTATTTGGAGGTGATATGTCCTATGGACCTCAGTTAGGTCTTCGCTATTATCACTTTGGTACAACGACAAATAAAACAGTAAGTGTCGATACAATATCTATACAAAGTATTCGTTCTTATAATCCTTATGCAAGTATTGGATTTTCTCAGAAAGAATTTCAATCTATTAAGTCTTCATATTCTGGCTTCTATGTCGGAGGAGGAGTTGAGTTTGGATGGAAGAGTAAAATTTCTCTCTATTCAGACTTTAAGTATTCAAGCCTAAGTGGTCCTGTTAAAGGAACTGCTAATGAGCTAACTGCAACAATAGGAATTATCTATCATGACTTTTAAACTGAAGTTACTACAGATATTTTTATTTTCTTTTTTAGTGATGACTTCAGGCTGTAATAGCGAGGGAGATGGCTTTAACGAGCTAGAAGATACAGAGATTACAGATGTAGATAATTCAACACCTAATGAAACTGAAGTTGATATCGTAATTGAAAGCTATATTCCAAGTGATGCACTCGTTACGTTGGTTGAGTTTCAAGAGGTAACGTTTGGGATTCAAGTAAATAGTGGTGCCGGTGATGTAAATTATCAATTCTATTTAGATAATTTATTAGTTCAAGAAAGTAATTCACCTTTTTATATAATGGACACTTTTTATGTGGATGCTGGTGATCATGACTTAAGAGTCGTAGCCTCTAATAGTGTCTCTGAAGTTGAGCATACTTTTAATACAAGAAAAAACTCTAAACCCTTGACTAGTTTAGATAGTAATACTTCACAGACAATCAACTGCATATCGGATACATTTACACTTTCGATTAGTGCTGTTGATCCAGATTCAGATGTCATTAGTTTTTCATATTATTTAAATGGTAGTGAAAACAACACTTATCTAGCAGGAAGTAACACAACTTCAACAGCTCAAGTGGTATTTAATCCTATCTGCTCTCTATCAGGAAGTAACACTGTAACCATCCGGGCAACTGATAGTAACGCAGAATATAGCGAAATTGCTGTTGCCGTAACCGTTACCAATCCTAATATTGCTTCTATTGATAGTTACTCACCAACGGCCGACCCCGTAGTTGTTTTAAGTAATGATTCTAGAATATTTCTAGTGTCTGCTTCAGGTAATGCACCTTTAAATTATTCATGGGAAATTGATCCAGGCAGTACTTTGACGAGTTGTAATGGTTCTTCCACTTGTACACTTAGTGGAGGAGACCTGACTCCGGGAGAATATGTTTTGACGGCCGAGGTTACTGATTCTTTGACGACAACTGATGATCATAGCTTTAATGTTATGATTAATGATAAACCTACAATCAGCTCTTCTACGCCTTCAAACAGTCAGGCCGTAAAGATGAACTGTAGCTCTATCAAGAGTTTTCAAGTTCAAATACAAGATTTAAATATTACAGATGGTCAAAGCGTAACAGCAAACTGGTATCTGGATAATTCGACTGATTCAAGTTTAACCTCGACTTATGATACTAGTGGATATCCCTATGTGGCGGATGCTACATTTTCACCAAACTGTGATAGTGCATTATTAGGTGAGCATACGATTAAAGTTGTAATCAGCGATGGTTATGAGAATCAAGAGTATTCTTGGGCGATTGAAACGAATTATTTTAGTGATACTTGTAATAACCTTGATTCTGGTGAAATCTGTACACTTGTCGGTATGGTGGGAATGGGCTCTGGTCTAAACGTATCAACAGATCGAGAACTCCTCAGATTTGCGCCAGGATGGGTTACCAATCATCCTCATGGAATATTTTTTACTGACTTTATAAGAAGTGGTGTCTGGTTTTATAATCCTAATTCTTCAGATCGCGTTGTTTTAGGTAAAACGATAGCAGCTAATAGTGTTGTGGCCATGTTTGGTAAAAGCTACATTGGTAGAGGGAGTGCTGGTAAGAGTTATACTGATTTTTACCTCTATAATCCAAGAGGTCTTGCTTATTCGATAAGTGAAGACGCTCTCTACGTTGCTGATGATGATAATGATCGAATTGTTAAGTTTAATTCTTCTGGTGTGGGCTCTATCTTTGCCGGTGGGGGTTCAAGTAATAATGATAACGATTCTCGAACAACTCATCAATGTGTTGATCCAACGGGGATTTCCCTTGATGAAGCAAATGAAAAGTTATTCGTAGCTTGTAATTCGAATGGAACGGGAACAATTAAAGAATTCAGTACAACTTCAGATATAGGTAAAACTTTAATACGCTATAGTGCAAATGCTGTAACAGAAGGTACTACTGGTTATAGTGGTTCTGCTCGATTAGGTAAATCATACGCATTAGTCAAGGACCCTAACGCAGATATCCTCTATGCAGCCGACAACCAAAGATGTCGTATCGTTGCGATAAGCTATGGAGGATCCGCCTCTTATTTTGGGGGGGACGTCGTCTTATCTGCAGGGCAAATGAAGAGACTGACTTTTAATAACTCGTGTAATTCAACGGTTGGAGTTATTTATTCAAGTACGAGTGGGAGAATTAGAGTTAAAGACTTAGAAGTCTTTTCTGAGGGTGGAGTAACGAAAGGTCTCTTCTTCTCAAATGCTGACAGTAGCTACATAGGTCTATTGAATCTGACTGCAAGTGATATTACTTTAGGGGGGAATACTATCCCAGGAAAATTCTATCATAGAGTTTGGGGAAGCGGGGCTCGGGATTATGGTCGAGGAGAACCGGCCTATACATCTTCTTATGGTAATTATCCTTACGGACTAACTCTATATAATGGATCTCTTGTTATAGGTGATTATAGAAATGGGAAAGTGGCAGGTCTTGATCTATCTACTGGAAATGGAAGTAGCTACGATTTCTTTGGTAATCATTACTTCAGCTCCTATGATGATGAAACCCTAAAGCATGCTAATCATAGACAACTCAATCAACCCTTTAATATGAATTACTCTACGAGTGAGAATAAACTCTATTTTATAGATTATGGTAACTACAGAATTAGAAGTGTTGATTTAGATACTGGAACCGTTGTTACTGAGATTGGACGAGGTGGGAGTGGTGGTTCTAACTCGGACCCTGAAGACCCTTTAGATGTTTACTTCAGAATCGTATATGACCTTACCTTAACAAATAATGAGGAAACTCTACTCTATACTGATTATAGAGGAGGAACAGGGACCAATCGTAACTGTTTGGCGAGGGCCTATAATATGGCAAGCTCTGATGATACTTTGTTTAATGAATTAATCGAATTTGGTAAAGTTCAAAGTGTTGCCGGTTTATATTCTAAAGGTTGTCAAAACTGGACCGGTACAAATGAAGGAGAGGCTGCACGATCTATAGCATTACGCTCTCCTCAGGGAATTCATGCTCTCAATGATGCAAGTGTTATGTATATTTCTGATCATAACTCTCATTGTATTCAAAAGGTTGATGCAAGTGGTGTGATTACTACAGCGGTAGGAAGTTGTGGTACGAGTGGTAATTTATCGGGTGCTTTTTCTAGTTCCTTACTGAGTTACCCTGGAGTTTTAAATGCAGATACAGAAATGAGCGACTATGGAAATTTCTTTATAGTGGAAAGAGGTCTCTACAATAATGGTCGAATAAAGTATGTAAATTTATCGCCATCTAGTGTGGAAATACTTGGACAAACGATTGCAGCCAATGAAGTTGGTGAGGTTCTTACTGGTGTTGATTATGTCGGATCGGTGGCCACCTTTGAAAATCAAATTTGCTATTCTCAAGGTACTAATAGTCAGCTGCATAACTATGCACACAATGTGACTTGTTTAAATAGAGCTAATGCTATTACTACTTTGAGAGTGGGTCGTGTAGCTTCTTCTAGCTTTAATGGCGCAACTCAAGTTGAAGATGAGGAAGAAGGGGTACAGGCAAGTTCTGCCAGTTTAGCTGGAGCATATGGCGTCTCTTTTGATAGTGAAGGAAATTTGTATATTACCGAAAGACGCTCAAATACGATTCGTATGGTTAAGAGGTGGTATTAATTACCACTTCTCACGATTCTAAAAGCTTGATTTAATTAAATCTCCTTTTCTTACGTTAAGTTCTTATGAACCGAACTTTAATCCTACTTACTTTATTCTCTCTTATTACCTCTATAAATTTAAAGGCCGAAAGTGTTAGAGTAACTCTGGATGGAATTGATGAGCCTGTTAATTGTTCTTTAATCAATGAGAACTACTTCTGTGAAAATGGAGATGACTATCTGTATGGAATGTCCTTTGGCATGGATCTCAGTTTAACGGGATTTGTTGAAGGTAATCTCGATCAATTTAGCGTTACAAAAGCAGAGAGTTTGGATAAGCCTGGTGAGTTATTATTTGAAAGCTCTGAAGAAGAATATAATCCTTTCATTTATAATTCAAAACCCGGCACGACTCTTTCAGAAACTTATTTACAAGACCTTCTTAAATTAGAAATGATAAAACGTTTTCTTGAGCCCTATCCTGGAGAGAGCGAAGAAATTAGAGAAAATAAAGAACGTCTACTTGCTAGAGTCAATTCAAGTCTTGAAGTCATCAATAATGACTTCAAATCACCAGGTCGTAATATAGAACTTGATAATGGTGAAAAATTAAAATGTGAGCAGGCACCAAGTAATAGTACTGGCGTTCAGTGTACCCTTTATGAATGTTCATCCGAAGATAGTTCAAAAGAGTTTTTATATATAACCAATCCTAACGCTTCATATGGCGTTAACTATGTTTTTTCTGTAAACGATAAAGGATTCCCTGAAGAAGAAGTTATTCACTCGGTGGGAATTGAAGGTAATGATAAGTTAGTCTTAGAATCCATTAAATTTGAGAACGCTCAAGATTTTTCTACTGGCTATGGTTACGATGGAGATCAATCTTTTTCCCAGTTCAATCAAATGATGGGAATTCCCCAGTATCAAGAACCAGAATTTAATTACGAAGAACTCATGCCTTCTTTTGATAATGAAGAGACGACAAAAGCCTTTCATTCGATTATTGGAATGGGTGGTGAAGTAATCATCGAAGAATCTTTAGCAGGATGTGATCAAAGTCATTATAGACCGATCATGGATGCCGCAAATAAAATGAGAGAAGATATTGTTAATCGCAATTACGTACAATATATCTCAGATTTTAATAATGGCTTAATTGGCTACTATCTAGGAGTAGAAAACCTTCCAGATGGAGCCTGTTTAGAAGATGGAATTTATTATAATCCTGAGACTTATAGAGCTGCTCGTGATGTTGATGCTTATGAGGCTTCACAGGTTGAAACTATTACGCGTGAAGAAGCTCAAAAGCTCTTTGATATGGCCAAAGATATGGACGATATCGCTTGGGGCTACAAAGCTGATGGTTGTTATGCTCGTGCACATTTAATGGCACGACGATTTGAGGCCATGGGCTATCAAGTAGATAAGGCCTGGTTAAAAGGATCTTTAAGAGCGCAAGGGGCTGAGGGTGAGCAGGATACTCTTTGGAACTTCCATGTCGCCCCCGTTGTTTATGTTGAAGGTGAGAATGGGCAAGTTGAGAGAATTGTGATTGACCCTTCTATTGAAGAGGGTCCAGTGACGGCCAGTCAATGGGCCGGAAGTCTTTCCGATGATGTTGATGGTAGGGTTGCTACGACTGCATTTCCCTATCCCGATAATAGTGCAGCGACACTAAGAAATTCATTGGCCTTCTCTAATTCAGATCCCTATCTACCTGTTGAGCAAATGGATATGTCAGAACAGAGCAAGATGGATATGGCGATTGCAACAATGCTTGAATATAAAGGGTATGAAAATTGAAAAATATAATCACATTATTCATATTAATCGTTTTAACGAATCAAAGTATTTTGGCGAAAAATGTTGAGAAGATGTTGAAAGTTACCTCAATAAGGTTAGATTCAAAAAAGAAGCTCTATAGAGTAAGCCTCTATTCTCTGGCCGGTGTTTATTGGGCTGATTCATCAAAAATAGAATGTTTAAAAAAGTCTATTCACTCAAAAAAGAAAGCGACACTTACTTACGATGTGCATTCACTTGTCATAAGTAAGTGTGAGTTTTAGGTAAAGTATGGATTGTCACCCGAATCGTGATCGGTGAGATCAATAATCTCTGTCACTTCAGGGAAGTGTTGTTTTACTAATCGCTGAACACCATCTGTTAGAGTGGCCTGTGAACTGGCACAACCTTGACAGCCTCCCGTCATTTTAACAAAGACCTTATCATTATCAATATCGATAAGTTCTATATCTCCACCGTGGGCCTTAAGTGCTGGTCTAACCATATCATCAAAAAGTTTTTCCATTTGTCTCATCATAATTCTATTCCTCGTTAATCCTATACTAGCAATTTAATTGAAGCATTTCCAACTGAGAAAGTAAGGCAAAGCAGGCCGTCTCAACTCTTAGGATATGCCGTGAAAGAATCACGGGTTGCACTTGATGCTTAAGAAGAGTCTGCTCTTCTTCTTGGGTCCATCCTCTTTCAGGTCCAATAAAGAAATTTGAACGCTTTGTCATATCCATCTTATATTGGGCCAAGGTCTCTCCTTGGCGCAGAGATAATATATAATTTTGCCCTTCAGTCGAATCGATTGCATCTTTCAAACTATTAGAAAAAGTAAACGTAGGAAGTTTCCAGACTTGTCCTGATTGAGCGATTCCTAGAGTTGCTAGTTCTTCAAGTTTTGATGTTTCTAGTACTTTACTCTTCAAATAGCTCTTTTCACTGAGCTTTGCCGTAAAGAAGTGAAAGTGAGATACCCCTAAAGTAGTGGCATGTTCTATTACTTTCTTTAGCGTCGGCGGACGTGAGGTCGCCACGATGAGGGCCACTTCTGGAAAATGAGGAGTATCCAATTGGCCATCTACTTCTAGGATAATCTCATCGCCAGATACTTTCTGAACTTTTGCCCTAGTAAGTCCTTTATTGATAATCGTGACTTTGAGTTCATCATCTTTTGAGACTCTCACGTGATTTATGAGATGCTCGACTCTTTGTTTATCGCGAAGACTATAGAGCTGTGAATTGAATTGGTCGTGCTCAAAAAGTACCACTCTATTCATGTGATCTCTCTAATTTTAATGACTTAAAGTCATATCTATTGATGTTGAATTGAATTAGGTTGTTGAATATGGCACTAGAAACGCTCATCGTCAAAACGCAGGACGATTCTTTTCACACTTCGACTCTAGATAAAATTGTGGCTCAACATGCTGCCATGGATTGGTATGTAATCAGTACTTCTAGTGAACGCAGAAAAGCACTTAGAAAGAAATACGGGAGAAAGAGAGTGCTTAATCCCTTTCGTCGCATGGGAGACTTTAGTGCTGATTTAATTTGGATTGAAGACTGGCCTTCCTTAATGGGGGAGAACTTCGAAGAATTACAATATCAACTTTTTAGTTGTTCCCAAGTACTCATACTTACTCAGAGTTTCGAAGCACCTTCTTGGATCATGGATAAGCTTAAAAGCTTCGCTCCTCATTATAAATACATCATTCAAGAAAAGTGTCCATGGATACCCCTATGGCCACAGATTCTGAGCTTTAAGAAGTTTAGTCGACAATCAATGAATCGAAGGTTTCAGATCTATGAATCTAGAGAAATAGACTTTCATGTCACGCTAGATATTAGATTCGACTCTTACTTCTTGGCCTATTCGTGTCATTATCCAGTTATCGCTATGAATTGTTCAGGTTTAAGAATTGTGGATTTTAGATTTATTCTCACCACAATAAAGCGATTTGTTGTAAATCAGCTAAGACTTGAGTGGAATTCTTTGATAGATTATCACTATGATAACCAAGATAGAGGGAATCCTCATTCGAAAGATTCCCTATCAAGATCGCCACATTATTGGGACATTATTGCTTCGAAATGGAAGGAAAGTTTCAGTTCTATTCTATGGTGGTCAAGGTGGCGGGAAAAAGCATAAGTCCAGCACGCTTGAAATGGGCTATATGCTAAGAATTGAACTTGGTCGCTCAAAGTCTACCAGTGAGCTTTATCTCGCCAAAGAGTGGACCCCTATTTGGCTGCATGAAAAAATTAGATTTAATTATAAAGCTTTTTGTCTCATGTGCTTAATCTTAGAAATAATGGATCATATGTCGACTGAAGATGACCTTCATGATGACTTTCATTCCAGTGATGAGTCGATGGTGGGACTTTTTAGGGTTCTCAGTAATGCTTTAGTTCATATTGAAAGTCGAATGATGAGTGATTCATTTGATCGTTTTAGTGAACTGGTTATTTTCTTAGGTAAGCTTTTGATTGAGCAAGGAGTTTTCCCAGAGCGTAGCTCTTGTGTTTTTTGTGATCAAGAGCTTGAGCACGCCTCTATGATTTATTTAGTTACGGATCATGGTGGATTTGGATGCTCTGATTGTGTGGGTCATTTGGAAGATGCTGTTTTAAGTGGGGCCAAAGAAGGTCGAGAACTTTGGGAGGTCTTAGGAGTTGTCGCCAATGAGAAGTATCAGAAGCTGATCGACTTTAAGCTTGAACATCCTGAGGTCGTAAAAACATTATTAGGATATTTCTTTTATCAATTTCAAATGCAGCCTAAACAATTAAAGGGATTGAACTCTGTAGTTTAGTGACAAGTAGCTTTGTCTTTGACATAGCTTGTTATTGGCAATTATTATGTGGCATGCTCGAACTAATCAAAAATAGACTATATCCTTATATTAAACCTTATAAAGGTCGCGCCATTGGTGCGCTTCTTTTATCTCTTCTCTTGGCCGCCATTGGAGCTCTACAAGTTTCATTGGTTAGACCATTATTTGATAAAGGATTAAGTCCTGACTCTACCCAAGAAGAAGCCCTTATCTTGGCCGCTCAGCTTCTTGGTCTTGGACTGCTTAACTTTCCTTGTCGCTTCTTTCACTTCTATTGGCTGCGCTATGTTTCTGATCGTGCTACTTGTGCCGTAAGAGAAGAAATTTTTTCTAAGATTATGCATTTGCCGACCAGCTTCTTTGCTAGAAGTAAGCAAGGTGAACTCATTTCGCATATATTAAATGATACTCAAGTTTTTGCTCAAGGTTTTAGAGCTTCGATTGATCTTATAAGAGAGCCACTTAAAGCTGCGGCTTACCTAGGCATGGCCTTCTATGCTGATTGGCAATTAACGATTGTAATCTTTGTGATCGCTCCTTTTTTAATTCTTATCTTTGGAGTGAGTGGAAAGAAAGTGAAAAACAACCAAGGTGATGTGCAAGCTAAGCAAGGGGATTTTACCCATAATATTGCAGAAGGAATTGGGGCCCATAAAATTATGAAGGCCTTCAATTTACAGAAGTTTGTCTTTGGACGTTTCTCGCGAAGCCAAGAAAAGTTCTTTGACTCACAAATGCGAACCACATTTATTGAAGAAGTATCTCACCCTTTTGTCGAAGTGATTGGTGCCATGGCCTTTGCGGGCGTGATTGTCTTTGCTCATTATAGAATTCAATCTGGAGCAACAACCATAGGTCAATTTGTCTCATTTATTGCGGCCCTCGCTTTATTTATGGATCCCATTCGTAAGTTCTCTCAATCAAATGTGAAGCTTTCTCAGTCTCGCGCCGCTTCAGAGCGTATTCAAGAGTTACTTGATCTTCCTGTTGAAGTTGATAAGGGAACGATCACTAATCATAAGTTTGAAAAGAGTATTGAAGTTAAAAATCTTACCTTTGGTTATGGAGAAGGGGATGTAGTGAAGAACCTCTCTTTAAATATATCTAAAGGAGAGAAGGTTGCCCTTGTTGGTCTGTCTGGCTCGGGAAAATCGACATTGATTAATCTGCTCTTAGGTCTCTATCCTGTGAAAAGAGGATCCATCTTAATTGATGGAGTGGATATACAAGATTACGGTCTTCTTAATTTAAGATCTTTCTTTGGTTTGGTTAGTCAGGATATCTTTCTCTTTAACGACACACTTAAAGAAAACTTATGCTTAGGTAAAAATTTTAGCGACGAACAAATTAAAGAAGCGCTAAGTGTTGCTTACTGTGATGAATTCATTGATAAGTTACCTGAGGGACTTGAGACCATCATTGGTGATCGCGGAACAAGGCTCTCTGGTGGACAACAACAAAGAATAACCATTGCCAGGGCCTATCTGCAAGAGAGTCCGATTCTACTTTTTGATGAGGCCACTTCTGCACTAGATAATGAGTCCGAAAAAGTTGTGCAAAAAGCACTGGATAATTTGGCCGGTAAGAAAACGGTTGTTGCCGTTGCTCACCGACTCACTACCATTCAAGATTTTGATCGTATTTATGTTCTTCATGATGGACAAGTTATGGAGCAAGGAAGCCACAGTGAATTGATGGCCAGTGCCGGTGAATACGCTAAACTATATGAATTATCTAAAGCTAATTGATTCGCCTAGAATAGAAATTCCTCCTTATCTCATATAACACCTAAGTCTGGCCATGATGGCCGGTTGCAAACATTGTATTTTCATCAACATATCTAATTAAGATGGGGAGGAGAATTAGTATGTGCTAATGATGATTTTTTTTTACAATATGAGTCATATTGATCGCTAATTGAAAGAAGAAATTTTGATACCGAAATGGGCAAAAACACTAATGATTGGCCATCTTATCTTTCTACTCTAGATCGTTTAATGTATATTTTAGACAGTTTTTAGTGAATTTTCGCTTCCCACGCAATCCCGTTGCGGGCAGCTGTTCACCTTTCCTTTAGGAGTGCGTTGTGTCAGAAAGCAACCTTAAATCCATGGCCGATCTTTCAGGCCTTTGTAAGCGTCGCGGATTTTTATTTCAAAGTTCAGAAATCTATGGAGGTGTCGGAGGATGTTACGACTACGGACCATTAGGAATTGAGCTCAAAAAAAATATTATGGATAGTTGGTGGAAATCAATGACATACCGTGAGGATGTTGTGGGTCTTGATGCCTCTATTTTAATGAACCCTATGGTTTGGAAAGCTTCAGGTCACGTGGATGGATTCTCTGATCCTATGGTGGATTGTAAAGAATGTAAGAACCGCTTTAGAGAAGATAAAATTGATACAAGTGCAGCTTGTCCTAACTGTGGAGCGACTGGGCGATTTACTGAGCCTCGTGATTTCAATCTTATGTTTCATACCCAAATGGGTCCAGTTGAAGATTCATCGGCTACGGTTTACTTAAGACCAGAAACGGCCCAAGGGATTTTTACTAACTTTCTCAATATTCAATCTTCTATGAGATTGAAACTTCCTTTTGGAATTGCTCAGATTGGTAAGGCCTTTAGAAATGAAATTACTCCAGGTAACTTTATTTTTAGAATGCGGGAATTTGAACAAATGGAAATGCAATATTTTGTAAAACCAGGTACGCAAAAAGAAGCCTTTGAAAGATGGCAAGAAACTCGTTTAAATTGGCATATTGCTAACGGAATTAGAAAAGAAAAACTTCGTTGGCATGAGCATAAAGGAAATGAGTTGGCCCACTATGCTGATATGGCCTTTGATGTTGAGTATGAATTTCCTCATGGCTGGGATGAGATGGAAGGGATCCACTCTCGTACCGATTTTGATCTTAGTCGCCATGAAGAATTTTCTGGAAAGTCTCAAAAGTATGTTGATCAAGGGGATGGAAATAAAAAATACATTCCATACGTTGTAGAAACTTCTGTTGGTCTTGATCGTTGTACATTAGCGATTATGGCCGATGCTTATAGAAAAGAATTTGAAGGAGAGAAAGAAGAACGAGTTGTTTTAAAATTTTCTCCCCGAATAGCTCCAATAAAAGTTGCGGTTCTTCCTCTCATGAAGAAGGACGGTCTGGAGGAGATGGCGAGGGGCCTCTTTAAAGATTTACAGCAAGATTATAGAGCAGAATTTGATATGGCGGGATCGATTGGCAAGAGATACCGTCGTCAAGATGAGATTGGAACACCTTATTGTGTGACGATTGATTATGATACAAAAGAGGACAATACCGTAACAATTAGGGATCGCGATGCTATGACTCAAGAACGAGTAGCAATGGATCAGGTTAAAAACTATTTAAGAGATAAGTTGAACTTCTAAAAAAAGGTTACGTTTATGACAACAAAATGGGTCTACGGCTTTAGTGCCAAGAAAACAGATGGAAATCGGGAAATGAAGCCCTTATTGGGTGGAAAAGGTGCAAACCTTGCTGAGATGAGCTCTCTTGGTTTACCAGTTCCTCCAGGGTTCACTGTTACCACTGAAGCTTGTCTTGACTATGATAAAGCCGGTAAAAAAATTAATGATGAAATTCAAAAGCAAGTCCAAGTCGCACTCGGTGAAGTCGAGTCTGTAACGGGTAAGAAGTTTGGAGATAATCAGAATCCTCTTCTTTTTTCTGTACGTTCAGGAGCTCAAGCTTCTATGCCAGGAATGATGGATACTGTTTTGAATCTTGGAATGAATGATGATTCTGTTCAAGGTATGGCGAAGCTTACGGGCAATGAGCGCTTTGCTTGGGATAGTTACCGTCGTTTTATTCAAATGTATGCCAATGTAGTAATGGGCTTTAATGTATCCTTACTAGAGCATACACTTGAAGACTTGAAAGAAGCGCGTGGAGTAAAAGAAGATACAGAACTTACTGCTGCTGATTGGCAAGAGCTTGTTAAAGTTTATAAGCAGATCATTCTTGAAGAAACTGGAAAGTCATTTCCTCAAGATCCAATGGATCAGTTATGGCGCGCGATTGCTGCTGTCTTTGGTTCTTGGAATAATCCAAGAGCGATTAAATATCGTGAGATCAATAATATTCCTCATGAGTGGGGAACAGCTGTAAATGTTCAGTCCATGGTGTTTGGAAATATGGGTGAAGATTCTGGTACAGGAGTTTGTTTTACACGTGATCCAAGTACTGGAGAGAAAGTATTCTTTGGTGAGTATTTAATGAATGCTCAGGGAGAAGATGTTGTTGCGGGGATTCGAACACCAGCACCCATCAATGAATTCTCAAAGAATGAATCAAATAAAACATTTAAGACTTTAGAAGAAGTTCAAAAAAGCTCTTACGATAAGCTCGTTGAAATTTATCAAAGTTTAGAAGTTCATTACAAAGATATGCAAGATATCGAGTTTACTATCGAACGTGGCGAGCTTTTTATTCTTCAAACTAGAAACGCAAAAAGAACAGCTGCAGCTGCCGTTAAAATTGCCGCTGATCTTGTTCACGAAAAAATCCTTTCTAAGAAAGAAGCCATTCTCAGAGTTAACCCAGAAGATCTCAATCAATTGCTTCACCCAAGACTTGATCCTAGTGCAAAGACAACTATCCTCACGACCGGTCTTCCTGCTTCTCCTGGAGCGGCTACTGGAAAAATTTGTTTTAATTCAGAAACTGCGGCCATAAGAGCAGAAGCTGGAGAGTCCGTGATTCTCGTTCGTCAGGAAACTTCTCCAGAAGATATTGGAGGAATGGTTGCATCTAAAGGAATACTCACGGCACGTGGGGGGATGACTTCTCATGCGGCCGTAGTGGCTCGTGGAATGGGAAAACCCTGTGTCGCTGGCTGTAGTGATCTATCGATCAGCTACAGTAATGGTGAAATGAAAATCGGAAGTAAAGTTTTTAAAGACGGTGATCCTTTAACTATAGATGGTGGTACTGGTGAAGTGATGGAAGGCATGGTGCCTACAATCGCAGCCGAAATAAGTGATGAATTTTCTTCATTTATGAAGTGGGCAGACGAGTACAGAAAACTTGGTGTAAGAACGAATGCCGATAATCCTGAAGATAGTGCTGTCGCTCTAGGCTTTGGTGCGGAAGGGATAGGACTTTGTCGTACAGAACATATGTTCTTTGCTCCTGAGCGTATTTTGGCCGTTAGAGAAATGATCTTTTCTCAAAATCAAGCTGATCGTGAAAAAGCACTTGAGAAAATTCTTCCTTTTCAAAGAGAAGATTTTCTTGAAATCTTTAAAGTGATGGATGGGAAAGAAGTGAATATCAGACTTCTTGATCCTCCTTTACATGAGTTTCTTCCTCACGAAAAAGAAGAAAAAATTGAACTGGCTAAATATCTAAATATTGAAGTTGAAGAAGTTGAACTTCGTGGTGAAAAACTTCAAGAATTCAATCCTATGCTGGGGCATCGAGGTTGTCGTTTGGCCGTTACTTATCCTGAAATTTATAAAATGCAAGTTCGCGCTATTATGGAAGCGGCATGTGAAGCACAGAGTAGTGGTGTCAAAGTTATTCCTGAAATTATGATTCCTCTTGTCGGATTATCAGGAGAGCTTGAAATGCTTCGCTTAGATGCGCAAAAAGTGATCAAGACTGTCTTTGCTGAGAAAGGTGTTGAAGTTAAGCATAAAATTGGAACCATGATTGAACTTCCAAGAGCGGCAATCACGGCAGCTGAAATTGCAAAGCACGCTGACTTCTTCTCTTTTGGAACCAATGATTTAACTCAAACAACATTTGGACTTTCTCGTGATGATGCTGGAAAGTTTCTTCCTTCTTACGTTAAACAAGGCCTTATGGCCGTAGATCCTTTTGTGGCCATTGACCAAAGTGGTGTAGGTTTCTTAGTGGAGCATGCTGTAAAAGAAGGTAAGAAAACTAAGTCGGATATTCATATGGGAATCTGTGGAGAGCACGGTGGAGAACCAAGCTCAGTAGAGTTTTGCCATAGAATCGGACTTGATTATGTAAGTTGTTCACCTTTTAGAGTACCTATAGCAAGACTTGCAGCCGCTCAAGCTGCTGTAAAAGAAGGCTAGGGAGTCCGTGAAGGACGAGATAAAAAAAACAATATTGAATTCATGGCCATCTCAAGATTTTGATCATCTTGGAATGGCCGCTTTTTCATTAAAAGATCAAAGCTATGATCTCTATGAATTTCATCAAGGGGAAGAACGCCATATTCCTCACTTTTACTTTGATCTCGCGAGTCTAACAAAGCCTTTAACGTTAGGTGCCCTTGCGCTAAAAAATCCTGAACGCTTTACAGATGAAAAACTTTTGATGCTTGAGCATAGAGCAGGCATACCTGCTTGGGCCATCCTTGGTCGCTCAGACTGGCAAGATACGGTTCATAAATTTCCTATAAAGCAATCCAATGCTCTTTACTCTGATCTTTCTATGCTGCGCTTAATGCTTACTATAGAAAAAGAAGTCGGAAAGGACTTGGAGAGTCTATGCAACTTCTTCTGGGATAAGGAGCTTCTTTTTTGGAAGAATCTTCCTGAATATTCACAAACTCCTGATACAGGTTTTCGAAATAAAGAAATCATCAATGGAGTCGTGAATGATGATAACTGTTATAAGATAGATCGCTTTTGCTCTCACGCCGGTCTCTTTGGAACTCTTGAAGGACTGACAAAGAGTATTCTCAATCTAGAACAATCCACCAAACTTTGCCATTTTATGAAAGATAAAATGGAGACGCAGAACACTCAGCGTTTTGTATGGGGTTGGGATACGGTTTCGAATCCTCTGGATACTCTCGCAGGAACTAATGCTCCTAAGAATACATTTGGGCATCTCGGTTTTACGGGGACTAGTATTTGGATCGATTCAAATACTGGGAAGGGATGGATCTTATTAACCAATGCGACTAAGAAGTATTGGTATCACCGCAAGGGACTCAATGACTTGAGAAAGTCCCTTGGGGCCATTATTTGGAAAAACCTTTAATCAATATCAAAAATCTCTTTAAGAACATCGTTACAACTTCCACCTTTGGGAGCATTTTTTGAAGCTTTCGATATAAAGTTCCAGTAGTTCTTTGTAGCTTCTAGAGGGTCAAGCTCTATGGTAGATCCTTTCTCGTAAGCATTAAGCTTTCGACCAAGCTTGGACTCTGCCAAGCTATGGAGTTCATCAGAATCCCTTGTTCCACTAGAGAGAGCAAGAATTTCATCAGGAAAAAGAATTAAGGGAACCATCTGTTCTCTCTCTGTTGAAAAACCAGTAATAATATTATCAATTACCCTTTCTCTTGGAACAGCA
>JBLWYP010000018.1:0-65706 GCA_048266825.1 Bacteriovoracaceae bacterium
GAGAGTTTTACTCGCAAGTAATATAAATCATCTTGGTGTTATTACCACATCGTTTCTCCCTGTCTTCCTCGCAGGATGTGATATCTATCTATCTCCCTATTGGTGTAATGATCCTGACTTCTATGAAGTCATAGAGTCTGAACAAATTCAAATCACCAGTATCTTCCCAACAGGTTTCAATAGCTACCTCCAGTTTGAAAAGAAAACGAACCTTTCTTCTCTAGAACTTGTTATAACAGGTGGTCAATTCATAGGTAATGATTTTGTAAATCAATTAGAAAAATTAGGGGTACATAAAATAATCGCCTTCTATGGTAGTACAGAAGCGCTACCTCCAGTAACCGTTCAAGAGTCCTTTGGTAAAACAATAAATGATTGTCTCTATGTTGGAGACATTGTTCCTCATTGTAGTATCCGTACAGACCAAGAAGAGTATCTCTATGTCTCTGGCCCAAATGTTTGTCATCAAAAGAATGAGAAACTTATGAAAGAAGGTTATGTTTTTGGTGATGACAAAGGCTTTATCGAAGGTAATTCTCTTTATTTACATTTAAGAGACATCCATACAAAAAATCAAAATAATGAACTTGTTAATATATTGGATGTTGAATGGAATATAAACAAGTCACTGCGTAAGCATAATATAAATTATAGTTTTATTATCGCTTTATATCAGGAAAAAGTTCTACTCTGCACATTATCAAAGTTTGAATCGCTTATCCCTCAAGTAATAAGAACCTCCAAAGATCTATACGATCTATCTTTTAATGAAGTTTTGATATGCGATAGACTTCCATTTAATGGGATTAAAGATCAGAGAAAACTTCAAAATTATGAAGTTTTAAATTCAAGAAACTGCTCTGGAGTTAGGTATCTCAATGTTAAAATCTAGAAGTCATCTTAAAGAAGCCGGTAAAGGCTATTTTTCACATGCAAAGTTTGCTCTTTATTATGGAATACTCATGATCCTTGCTGGAATAACATCTATTATTCATGGCATATTTCCTATTTTCTTTCCTAGCTTTGCAGACAATATAGCAAGATTATTAACTAAGGTTGTAAATTCATTAGATAAATATAGAGACCTTAACAACTTACCACGAAGAGAACTGCCCAAAGGCTTTGAAGGCCTTCTCCTAAAAGAAGACCTTGAACGCCTTAAGAATTAATCACTACATCTTCAAAAACAGTAAGTCCAGCCTTAGCCCCTTCCCCCATTGAGATGATAATTTGCTTATAAGGAACAGTTGTCACATCACCAGCAGCATATACCCCCTTAGTAGAGGTACGACACTTTTCATCTATTACAACTTCTCCATACTTATTAAGCTCGACTAGACCTTTTAAAAATGACGTATTAGGTACTAATCCTATTTGAACAAAGATGCCATCAAGCTCAAGCTTTGTTACTTCTGCGCTTTCCCTATTTTCAATTTCTATTCCTGTTACCTTATCGCCATTTCCTAATACTTGATTCGACTTAGAGTTTTTAATAATCGTAGTATTTTTTAAAGACTTTAACTTTCTGACTAAGACTTCATCAGCCTTTAGTTCATTGGCAAATTCGACAACAGTTACTGACTTTACGATTCCAGCTAAATCTATAGCCGCTTCTACACCAGAGTTTCCACCTCCAATCACAGCAATATCTTTACCTTTATAGTAGGGACCATCGCAATGAGGGCAAAAAGCCACTCCTCTTCCGATATATTCTTTCTCTCCTGGAATATTCAGCTCTCTCCATTTTGCACCTGTTGCGATGATTACAGATTTTGCTGATAAAGATTCAGGGGAACTTAGGGTAAGATTATAAATCCCTTCTTTCTCTTCAACGTTATCGACTCGTCTATTTTCCAGTATATCGATATCGTACTCACTCATATGCTTGGCCAATTGACTTGAAAGCTCTGGTCCCTCTACATAAGGCACTGAAATTAAATTCTCAATTCCTTTTGTATCTTGAACTTGCCCTCCAATTCGTTCAGCAAGTACAGCTGTTTTCATACCCTTACGAGCCGTATAAATAGCAGCTGATACTCCTGCAGGACCTCCACCAATCACAACGACATCATACTGTCCGAGATCTTCTGTTTCTGTACTCTTTGTTCCATACTTATTTTCGATTTTTTCAATCAAGCCCGCGAGATTATTTTTTCCTGAACTAAATAACTCATCACCATCCATTACGCTTGGAACACCTTGTATCTTCAAGCGTTCAATTTCTTCTTGATAATATCCACCATCAATCATTTCATGAGAGACTTCTTCATTAAAGATGGATATTAGGTTTAAGGCCTGAACGACTTCTGGACAATTTTCACAAGACAATGAAATAAACGTTCGTAAATGAACAGGTCCTTTAATATTCTTCATTCTTTTTAAGATACCCTCATCAGGTAACTTACCTTTTCCATCACTATTTAAAATGGCCAAGATTAATGAAGTAAATTCATGTCCTCCGGGAATGCCTTTAAAGGCCACACCGTTTGGTTTTCCATTATAAGAAATTCTAAAGTGAGGAGATTCTGATTCTTCCTCTAGTTCTACTAATGTTATTTTTTCGGAAGTAGATGAAATACCTTCAAGCATTTCTTTCAATTCTGATTGTTTTTCATTATTACTTTTATACATCTCAAGAATCACTTCATTCTCTAAAGATGCATACACACTTTTCAACTGTTCTATAATATTGCTATCTAACATAACTTCCTCCTGTATTACTTCTCTATAATACGGCAGGTTTTCATAAAAATCTCATATTGTTTTATGATCGTTTGATAGGCTGAAGCTATAATTTAGAAAAAAAAACCGCCCCTGAGGGCGGCTCATTAACTAAGTAGAATTTAAAACTTTATTCTTAGATTTTACCTACAAGGTCAAGACCTGGCTTAAGTGTTTCAGCTCCTGGAGTCCATTTAGCTGGACAAACTTGATCAGGATGTTCTGCAACAAATTGAGCAGCTTGAACTTTTCTTAGTAATTCATCAGCATTACGACCAATTCCGTTGTCATGAATTTCGGCAATTTTAACTTTCCCTTCTGGGTTAACTACGAATGTTCCTCTATAAGCAAGACCTTCTTCTTCAATCATTACACCAAAGTATCTTGAAAGTAGACCAGTCGTGTCAGCTAGCATTGGATACTTGATTTTCTTAATTGTTTCAGAAGTATTATGCCATGCCATATGTGTGAAATGAGTATCTGTAGATACTGAGTAGATTTCTACTCCCATTTTTTGGAATGTTTCATACTTATCTGCCATGTCTCCAAGCTCTGTTGGACATACAAATGTAAAGTCAGCTGGGTAAAAGAAAAATACTGACCATTTTCCTTCTAAGTCTTTGTTCGTTACTGTTTTGAAGTCACCATTGTGGTAAGCCTGTACTGAAAATTCAGGGGCATCCATGTTGATAATGTTTTGCATATTTCCTCCATTTAAAAAACGTTCTATGCATTAAAAATTAATTTATCTTATACTTATTTAGAGAAAGAATCTCATATTATTTGCATATCAAACCATAGATATTAACTATCGTCTAACCGTAAAAATCACTTCTCAATTAGATAAGAATCCAATCTATCCTTATTCATAACCATATTCTTTTTGTGCTCCACATAAAACTTTGTGGCGCCTTCTTTATTGTCGGCTTCACCAACCTCAATCATTCCTATCATTCCCATTACACCATGATTTCGACAATCATAGATATAAATACCAGCTTCAGTGAACTTAACCGTTATCTCTTTACTTGTTTCACTATCCCAGCTTTTTGCTTTCTTTGGTAGGTAGATAGATTTCGTTGTATGCCCTTTACTTTGAGGAATAAACTTCACCTCATCACCAACTTTTATTTTTAAATATTCTGGACTAAAGAGCATGCTCTTTCCTTCAAATGAGTCATACGTTTTAACTGTATACTCAGTTGCCTCTAGCGTATTCAAAATTAAAGTTGTCATGATGATTAAAAATATTTTCATTACTTATCCACAAAATAGATTGGCCGCTTATCTAAGACAAGCGACCAGTCTCAAGGTTATTTTTTTATATCAAATCTGTCTGCTTGCATTACTTTAGACCATGCACTTACAAAGTCATTTACGAATTTTTTACGTCCATCATTGGCCGCATAAACTTCAGTAACGGCTCTCAATTCAGAATTAGATCCAAACATAAGATCAACTGGAGTAGCAGTCCATTTGAGTTCACCACTTTCTCTATCAAGACCTTCATAGAGACCTTTTGTCTTCTTCGATTTAGTCCAACGTGTTCCCATATCTAGTAAATTAACAAAGAAATCATTTGTTAACTTACCTGGACGAGTTGTGAATACACCATTCTTTGAACCTTTAAAGTTAGCATCAAGCACTCTCATACCACCGACAAGAGCTGTCATTTCAGGAACAGTTAATCCTAAAGTATCAGCCTTATCAATCATCATAAAAGCAGGGTCTCTGTCACTTCTCATACTAAAGTAATTTCTAAAGCCATCAGCTGTTGGCTCTAGGTAAGAAAATGATTCAACATCTGTTTGCTCTTGTGAAGCATCCGTTCTACCGGCTTTGAAATCAACTTTTACATTTTTATAACCTGCTAGCCAAGCCGCTTTTTCAACGGCAGCAACACCACCAAGAACAATTGTATCTGCAAGAGACACTTTTCTAGATTGTGACTTGTTGAAGTCCATTCTAATTTTATCCAGCTCTGCAATTACTCTTTGAGTGGCTTCCGGATTATTCACTTCCCAATTCTTTTGTGGAAGTAAATTAATTCTTGCACCATTAGCTCCACCGCGCATATCAGTATCTCTAAAAGTAGAGGCTGATGCCCAGGCCGTACTTACAAGTTCGGAAACAGTAAGATTCTTAGACTTTAAGATTCTACGCTTTAGTTCCTTAATACCATTACTTGTAATAAGTTTACCTTTGTTGGCCGGTACAGGATCTTGCCAGCTTAGAATTTCCTTTGGTACTTCATTACCAATGTATCTAGCTCTTGGTCCCATATCTCTATGAGTTAACTTAAACCATGCTTTAGCAAAAGCTAGTTCAAATTTCTTAGGATCTTTTAAGAAGCCTTGAGTTATCTTTCTAAATCCTGGATCTTTTTTCATGGCAATATCAGTCGTGAACATCATTGGAGGATTTCTTTTTCCTTCAATGTGAGCATCAGCAACAAGCTTATCAGCTGCTTTACTCTTAGGAGTCCACTGATGGGCACCAGCTGGACTTTCTGTTAGTTCCCACTCAAAGCCGTAAAGATTTTCTAGGTAGTTCATAGTCCACTTAGTAGGAGTTGCTGTCCAAGCACCTTCAAGCCCAGAAGTAATTGTATCTTCTGAGTGACCTTTTCCACATTTATTCTTCCAACCCAGACCTTGATTTTCTAAAGGAGCTGCCGCTGGATCTTCAGCTACACACTCAGATGGCTTATGGGCACCATGGGCTTTACCAAAAGTGTGTCCACCAGCAATAAGTGCTGCTGTTTCTTCATCATTCATCGCCATTCTACTGAATGCTATTCTAATTCTCTTTGCAGACTCGAGAGGATCAGGCTTACCATTTGGTCCCTCTGGATTAACATAGATTAGTCCCATATGTGTTGCAGCCAATCTCTTCTCTAGCTTATGCTTACCTTTAGAAAATCTTTCCTTATTACCAAGCCATTTAGTTTCACGTCCCCAATAAACATGATCAGCTTCCCAATCATCAGTACGTCCACCGGCGTAACCAAAAGTATTAAAGCCCATATCTTCAAGAGATACATTTCCTGCCAATACCATTAAGTCTGCCCAAGATATCTTCTTTCCGTATTTCTTCTTAATAGGCCAAAGAAGTCTTCTGGCTTTATCTAAGCTCACATTATCTGGCCAACTATTTAGAGGCTCAAAACGTTGCTGCCCACCTGCGGCACCACCACGTCCATCCATAACTCTATATGTACCAGCACTATGCCAGGCCATACGAATAAAGAAAGGACCATAATGTCCCCAGTCAGCTGGCCACCATTCTTGTGAATCAGTAAGTGTTTTTCTAAGGTCAGCTTTAACCTCTTCTAAGTTTAATTTTTTAAATTCTTTTGCATAATCAAAGTGTCTACCCAATGGGCTCGACTCTTCAGCGTGCATTCTCAATGGAGAAAGATCTAACTTACTTGGCCACCAAAAGCTATTTGCCCTGGCCTCTCCTACTATATTATTTTTCATCTCATCATGATTTGATGAGTTTGTTGAACAGCCCGAAACTGCCAACAAAGTACTCAATATGAGTGCCTTCGTTTTCATGCAAAACTCCTTTTAAAAGTTCAATCAAGTGTGACTTCCTTCAAAAGAAGTCTCAATATTAATAAGAAATATATTCAGTGATATTGGTTTAAAAAGATAATATATTTAGACTATTAAGTAATAGGCAAATACTATTACTTAGTTGACTTTATTAGACTGGAACTATTTTAGATAATAGCTACTTATAAAGTAATTAACCTTATAAGTAGCCTGCTATATTTAAAGACTATTTTAAAATTTAAGAAAGTGGAGTTTTACCCATGTAATCGCCATGTGAAGCTCTGAATCTCTTCATTGCGATGACAACTAGGTCTTGAATTGGAATTCCTGTCTTTGAAGACATTTGTTCAAATGATTCCACGATATCTTTTTCAATTTCTACTTTAAGTTCTTTTAATTCGCCCTCATTATGGACCTGTGATTTCATAAGTGCCCCTTATGCTCTGTTAAGTTGACCAACTACTTTAAGTGCACCCTTTTGCCTAAGGCTCACTAAAGCATTACTAATTTGATATTCTAATAGTTTCGATTCATTAAATATATCTGAAACTCTACTATAATCTGAAATTGTACTCAATAACTCGAACTCTACATATGTTATGGGCTGACCCTTCGCAACAAAGGTCGGATCGATAACAATTTTTATATGACCTGGTGGTCTAAATTTCTTTGAAGACTTATAAGCTTGATAGATCTTTTGGCCAGTATCTACAAAGTCTAAATAAGTAAGATTAAAGATAATTTCATTATCACCAACAATTTCAGGCTCAACTGCGAACTTCAAATAATTTTCTTCTAAATCTTCTATTAAACAATAATAGAGAGAAGATTTACCTATTGAGTCTTTAAATTGGCAAAAGATTATAACTCCGTCCCTTAAAGTTATTCTTCCTAAGTACTTACCTGTTTCGCGTGTAAGAATATTAATTCTCCCCGTGAACTCGAGCTGTACCTGTTCTGAAATAGTCTTAATAAGTGACAAAAGATCCTACTTGAAAAGTTTTTGAAAAATTCCCTTTTTCTCTCCACCTACAATCTTAACCACATTTTCAGCAATTGCCATATATGATTTCCATCCAGCAAGGGATTTATTTTTATCATTGGCCATATACGGATGCCCCTCATCAGAAGACTCCCTCATTCCCATTTCAAGCGGCACTCCACCAAGAAAAGGAATTTCGTGCTTCTTAGCAGCTTCTTTAACGCCATCTTTTCCGAATATATAATAAGTTTTGTCAGAGTCTTCAGGAGCAAAGTAAGACATATTTTCAACCATCCCCGTAATAGGAATATTCACTTGTTGAAACATTTTTAGTCCTTTTATAGTATCAGCTATTGCAACATCTTGCGGTGTTGATACTACAACGACTCCATCCACCTCGGTATTTTGAACTAATGAAAGCTGCGTATCTCCTGTTCCAGGAGGTAGGTCTATAATTAAATAGTCGAGTTTTCCCCAATCAGTATCAAAGAAAAACTGATTCAAAACCCCACCTAGCATTGGCCCACGCCATATAACAGGGTCTTCGTCATTGATGAAAAGTCCAAAGCTGATAAATGACATACCATAGGCATCAAGTGGCTTTATCTTCTTATCTTCAGTAGCTTGTGGCTTAGATCCTTTTTTATTCAGCAGTAACGGCATGGATGGACCATATATATCGGCATCAAGAATCCCAACTTTATGTCCAAGTTTTTGAAGAGAAAGGGCCAAGTTTACAGATATCGTACTTTTTCCTACTCCACCTTTACAGCTAGAAACTGCAATCACTTTTGCGACATTAGGTATTCTCTTTTTATTACCTTGAACACCGTGCCCAACTTTTAAGTTAGCATGAGCTGCTGTGGGCTTATCTTCAGGCTTTGTTTCGGACTTCTGTGCTGGGGTAGCTTCACTATTTGCATTGGCTTGCTTTGAAACTGTTTTGACTAAGATATTCTCTTCTTTATAACTTTCTTTTAAAGCTCCAATTATATCGCTTTCAATAGTTCTTTTTTGCTCTGGAGAAATGCCTTCTCTTTGATAGGTTACTGTAAGTAAGCCTTTTTCATCAGCTTGTGCATTTATCCATCGACTCTCTTCACTCAAAGATTTGCCGGTTGCGGGGTTAATGACACTAGATAGCATTTTAAGGGTATTTTCCATATATTCTCCTGTTACATCTCACTTTCTAAACTAACTCATACGGAAAATAAAGAAGATAAGCCTAATCATTTATTTAAGGATACCCGAGTTTATCACCCCGTCATCAGCGATGCTAAGCGTGAAATTACTGGCCCTTAAACTAGAGTGCTATTAACATTATTAGGTGTAAAGAAAATTGGCCATGAGGGCCATATTTCAACAAGAAATAGATGACGTGGCTGACTTTAAAAGAACAACTTATTTAATTAATCCGAAGTTTCAAATTAGGTTTAGTCTCTTTTTTTGTGGGCTAATTTTCCTATCTAGTCTTATTTACCCACTCACTATTTATGACTTGCTAACAAGTTTTATTGAGTACACTTCTCAATCTTCTCTACAAATTTCTTCTCAATTAGAGGATAGAAGATCCAGTCTCTTAGTAATTTTAAGCCTTTGGCAATTGGCCTTTCTTCTTATCGTTTTTATTATCTCAGTCTTCTTCAGTCATAAAATTGCGGGTCCAATGTTTAAGCTGCAAAAATTTCTCAAAGAGAAAAAGAACGGTATGACTCATGATAAACTATACTTCAGAAAAGGCGATTACTTCCATGAAGTCGCCGACGATATAAATGCAGTTTTTGATCAAATAGATAAGAATCAATTCGATGATCTTATTTACTTAGATGAGGTTAAAAGCTATCTCGGTAATTTAAGTATGGTTGTACCCGAGGATAAGCAAGCAGTTCTCCAAGAGATAACGTCTCGTATAGAACTTATTCAAGAACGCTACAACCGTTAATCCATTTATTCATACGCAGTTAAAAGAAAGGAGTTCTTTTTGCTAAAACTACTGAAAACTACATTTCTTATATGTTTATTTCCTCAGATGGTTTTTGCAAACGTAGCCTTACTCAAAAATTCAGATACTCAATATCTTTTATCCAACATAAAAGAAGCAAGTCATTCAGAAGCCAAGTTTGCAAAATATTTAGAAGACTTCTATTGGGCTTTTCGTAATCAGAATAAAACATGGCTTAAAAGGTCACATCAAAACTTTAACCCTAAAAATGAAGAACTTGCGGTTTACAAGAAGGTTTTATCCGAAGGTTTAAATCTATCCAACTCTATTTCTTCCAACGATAAATTAAATTGTGACTCGATCTCTCGTGGTTTCGACACTATTTCAAAAAAGTACTATTCTCTATATCGTAAAGTTTGCTTTCAAGAAAAAATTTCAAATATATTAAATTCAAAAAAATCACTTAAAGAGTCCGATAAAAGCTTCTTACTCGGTCATGAAAATATATTAACGAGCAACCGTTACAAAAGTCTTCTTATTTCAAAAATTAAAAAATCTTCAAATCAAGATAAAACTTTCTTCTCTAATTATATTAAGCAATATATTTATACTCAAAAAAGCTTACCTAATATCGAATTCATGGAACTTATATCTGTTGATGCAAAAGTTACTCAATTTATTCAGAAAAACGGTCTCTTTGATAAGCACGATTCTAAATTTTTTACTAATGAGTTTAAACGACTCATTTCTGATTTTCGATCAAGTTTTCTAGATGGCGACCAAGAGACAGCTTCGGCGTTGCTTCAAAAAGCGGTAGATTTCTATGATAACAATGAAAATAAAATCGATAACGCTAAAGCTTGGAAACTCTTCTTTTATAATGGAAAGACCTTAGCTCGTGAGCAAGAGTCTCAGGATCTAGCATTAAGTCTTTTCAAATTTTCTGAAAAGATGGCCGAAGAAGAAAATCTTTTTGATAGTAAATTTCAAAGTCTACTTACCTACTATCAGTCAAACCAACTTTCAAAGGCCATAAGCTTTATCGAAGATAATCGTTTCGTAGATGAATTCTCAACTCTAACACCTCAAATAAGATTCTGGACGGCCTATATATATGATCAAAAGAATGAAAAAGTTATGGCTAAAGAATTATATTTAAAACAAATCTCTCTTAGCCCCCTTAATTACTATTCTATTTTATCTTTAAAACAACTTCGTAATATAAATAGCAATTACACTTCAGACATTATTGTTAAACCTGACACTCTCGAAAACATAAATTTTGTTAAACTAACCAAAGACGGAGCTCAAAAAATAAAGCTCTTTAAAATCTTCACTAAAGCAAACAGTACTTTCCTATCCTCTTTACAAGGAAAAGAACTACGCTACTCTTCTTCAAAAAAGTTTTTTGCGGCTGTCGATAAAAACCAGAAACTACCCAATAAAAAGAACTTCCTTTTGTCTTTCTTTAGCCAAGAAGGTCAATATTTGCTTTCATTCAAACAGGCCTATACAGCTCTTAGAAAAGGAGATATAGACCTAACACCAACCGTAATATCCAGTCTTTTCCCGCAGATATATGACGGAATTATAAAGTCTCAAAACAGTCCTATTGATCATCGCCTTATATTATCTCTAATTAGACAGGAATCAGCCTTCAATAAAAAAGCTAAAAGTGTTGTTGGAGCACGGGGCCTAATGCAACTTATGCCTTCAACAGCCAGAATGTTTAAAAGAAGACTTAAAACACATCAACTCTTTGATCCCAATCTAAATATTAAAATTGGCGTTAAGTTTCTAGAGCGACTGGTTAAACGCTATGATGGCAACCTTATGTTTACTTTAAGTGCCTATAATGCAGGAATGGGTAATGTTGGAAAATGGATGAAAACCATTCCTTTTGGTGATGATATTTTACTCAATGTAGAGTTAATACCTTTTAGTGAAACAAAGAAATACGTTAAACTCATCTACCGAAACTTATTTTTCTATAAGTACCTAGATCAAGATCCAGCACATCTGGACCTCGCTCTAAGAGAATCATTTAACGTAACATTTAATAATTAAACATTGAATCTGAAGTGAACGATATCTCCATCTTTCACTACATATTCTTTTCCTTCAATTCTTAACTTCCCAGCTTCTTTAACTTTTTGTTCACTCTTTAATTCGAAAAGGTCATCGCAGTGATAAATTTCTGCTTTAATAAACCCTCTTTCAAAGTCAGTGTGAATGACTCCAGCTGCTTGAGGGGCCTTCGATCCAGACTTGAATGTCCAAGCGCGAACTTCTTTTTCCCCTGCCGTAAAATATGTTCTAAGTCCTAGCATATCGTAGGCAATCTTCGTTAGTGTTTCTAACCCTGACTTCTCAACCCCAATGGCCTCAAGGAACTCAATTTTTTCTTCTTCCGTTTCAAGCAAGGCGATTTCAGACTCAAGTGTTCCACAGATTACTAATGATTCAGAACCTTCACTTTGAGCATATTCTTGGACTTTCTTTGTATATTCATTTCCATCAGTCACACTATCTTCATCCACATTACATAGATAGAGTACTGGTTTTAATGTAATCAAGTTTAAGTCTTTAATGGCCAAGGCATCTTCTTCAGATAGTCCTGCTTTTTCTGCGCGAATACCTTCTTCTAGCTTACCTTTTAGTGCTTCTAAAATAGGCTGCTGAATTTTTGCCATTTTTTGAGCATCTTTATTTTGCCCTTTCAAAGCTTTTGGAATTCCATGAAGTTTCTTTTCAACGATTTCAAGATCGGCTAAAGCCAGCTCATAATTGATAGTCGTAATGTCATCAAGAGGATCAATTTGACCATGAACGTGAACAACATTATCGTCATCAAAACAACGTACAACGTGAATGATGGCATTTACTTGGCGGATATGCCCAAGGAATTGGTTACCAAGGCCTTCACCTTTAGAAGCACCTTTTACAAGTCCCGCAATATCAACAAACTCAACAACTGTTGGTATCGTTTTCTTTGGTTTAATAAACTCTGTAATCTGATCAAGCCTTAGATCAGAAACATTCACGATTCCAACATTGGGCTCAATTGTACAAAATGGGTAGTTAGCAGCTTCAGCCGGAGCGGCCGTCAGCGCTTTAAATAAAGTAGATTTTCCTACGTTAGGTAATCCTACAATTCCACAGTTTAACGCCATCGTTTATCCCCTATAATACGGACCTTTTACTAAAGGTGTTTTGTGCTTTTTTAATACCATCTTTAATATATGATTCAATGGCTTCAGCAGTTAATTTATGTAAGTCTCTTAAATTAATTTTTTCTTCTTCTGTGAATTGGCCTAATACATGGGCGGATACATCCCCAAACTTTGGTCTTCCCACTCCAACTCGTATACGGTGAAAATCTTTTGTCGATATATGCTGGTTAATCGATTTCAATCCGTTATTTCCAGCAAGGCCTCCACCTGTTTTTACTCCAAGTGTTCCATATTCAAGATCGATTTCATCATGAATAACAAGTAAGTCTTCTGGACCAACTTTAAAAAAATCCATCGCTGGTCGAACGCTTTCTCCACTAAGATTCATAAAGGTTTGAGGCATTAAAAAAATAACCTGTTCCCCATTGAAACTTTTTTGAGCAAAGAGTCCTTTAAACTTTTCTTTCCAAACAAGATCATTCCAAAAAGAAAGTTCTTCTAGCGACTTCCACCCTACATTATGTCTTGTATTTTCATATTTGAGACCAGGATTACCAAGAGCTACAATCAACTTTGCCAAGACGTCACCAATTAAATGAAAAGAGAACTCACAGAATCGTTATTAAACGTTCTATGAATGGCCTTTGAAAGAAGCTCGGCCGTAGAAAGGACTTTTATTTTAGATATTTTTTCACCTTCAGCAGAAAGTGGAATGGTATCAGTAACGATAACTCTATCGAGAACTTCAGCATTCTTTATTCTTTCAAGGGCGGGATCTGAAAATACTGGGTGAGTAGAACAAGCATATACTTTAGTGGCACCATGTTCTTTAAGCGCCTTACATGCTTCTATTAAAGTTCCAGCTGTATCGATCATATCGTCGATAATGATACATTCCTTACCTTTTACATCACCAATAATATTCATGGCCTTGGCCACATTCTTACCAGTACGACGCTTATCAATCATAGCGATATCTCCACCAAGCTTTTTAGCATAGTGACGAACACGCTCAACTCCACCAGCATCCGGAGATACAAAGATTGAGTTCTCAGAAAAGAGCTCATCTTTTATATAATCCGTTAAAACTGGAGAAGCATAAATATTATCAAAAGGTATATTAAAGAAGCCTTGAATCTGTCCTGCATGAAGATCCATCGTGATAACACGAGTACATCCTGCAACAGTTAAAAGATCCGCGACTAGTTTTGCTGAAATAGGTGTTCTTGGACTTACTTTTCTATCTTGTCTTGAATATCCATAATGAGGAATAACGGCCGTAATCGAATTAGCTGAAGCTCTTTTAAGAGCATCGACCATTATCAACAACTCCATCAAATTATCATTTACTGGAGTACAGGTAGACTGAATGACAAAGACATCAGCCCCTCTAACGTTCTTCTCCATTTCGCAAAAGATTTCTCCATTTGCAAAACGTACGAGTTGGGGATCTACAAGAGACACATCCAAAAAGTCAGAGATTTTATTCGCTAAGTTTTTATTAGAGTTACCAGAAACAAGGACGATTCTCTTCATTACAGAAACCTTCGTTGAGAAGAAAGGTGGTAGGGGTGGTAGGAGTCGAACCTACGCATGGCAGAATCAAAATCTGCTGACTTAACCACTTGTCGACACCCCTATAATGGATAATGATGAGACAAATTATATACTAAAACATGGCCTTGTTGGCAATAGTTCTTATGCATTGGTTCTAAAGAAATTAGCGACACACCATTTCATTAAATAACTTACCTCTATCCATGAAATAATCTTTAAAAACCAGAAAGGCGGAATTTGACCCATATAGATTTAAATTCTCCTTATTATCACGTCCAGATTCGATTCCGACCCATGTCATAAGAAGCTCTTTTCCATCATAGCCAATAAACCAATTATCATTTCCGTTATTTGTCGTTCCTGTCTTCCCAAAAAATTTCATTTGGCCCAAGTTTTCTCCAACTCGATAACGAATCGTTGTAACCGTAGGGTCAGATAGTACATCGACTACACTTGAGCCAATTCCTTCATAACACGCGCTTTTCAAAAAAGCGGCATACAGGTTTCCCAACTCATCTAGACTCATTTCAATTGACCCTAATAATTGAGCAGGATACTGCTCAAGAGGAATCAATAGCTGAGGTATAATGGGTCTCAATTCTTTTTGCATCGCCTCCCATCCAAAATCCTGAACGGCCCTAACCACTGGCCGATTAGAACTATGAATAAGCGCTTCTTCATAAGTAATATGAGTTCTTTCTTCTTTATGAGCTTCTCTTGGACTCCAGGAACCAGACTTAAGCTTTAGCGTTAATGGACCTGTTTCCACTTCATTTTTTAGGCTTAAACCATTCTTAACAAGTATCCAGTACAATATCGGCTTTAAAGTACTCCCGACCTGATGCCTCTCTTTATTAAGTGCTTCATCCCAACTTCTTTCATATTTTGTATAGTATTCAAATTCACGAGCAACAATATTCTCATCCACTTTAAATAATAGGCTTTTTATCGCTAAGTCTTTTTCAGGGTAATCTTTGCGTAACTTACTTTTTAACTGTTCAACTTCTTTAACCAATACAAAATGTTTAAATGTTTTCTCATGCTTTGTACGACTTAAGTAATAAAGAGATCTTATTAGAACTTCCTTATCCCTCTTAGATACTGCCTCTCCCCACTTTTTCCATTTGGCTTCATTCCATATCTCAGCCTCCTCTGGAAAAAGTTTGAGTTCTCGTAACTTGCTGTAAACAACTTCAACTCTTTCTTTTAGTCTATCGAGATGTGTAACAGGCGAGTAGAAATACGGACCTTTAAGAAGACTTATTAAGATACTCACTTCATAAGGAGTCAATTCTGTTGGTTTCTTATTAAAATACCCTAAAGCTGCAGCAGAAACCCCTTTGAGCTTAACTCCTTGTATACTTCCCCACATCACTTCATTAAAGTACATCTGAAGGATCTGTTCTTTATCAAGCTTGAACTCAAGATATGTACTGACGATCATTTCTTTTAATTTTCGAGAAAACTTCTTTTCAGATGTATAAAATAAATTTTTTACCAATTGCTGAGTGAGTGTTGATCCACCTTGTTCTAGGCGTAAAACTTTAATATCGTGCCAGACGGCCCTCATCAGTGACTTGGGATCTATTCCCTTATGTTCTAAGAATCGATAATCTTCAATTCCAATAAGTCCCCTCCATAAAAGAGAAGGTATTTCATGAAAGAGAAGGCGATGTTGGAGGCAATATATAAGTTCACAGTGATTTAGCTCTAGAGGGGATAAGACAAGGTTTTCCTTAGGAATAATATACTTACCAAGCTTTTCTACTTTATTTGCTTTAACCTTAAAATTAAGCTCATCTTTAAATCCAATATCTGATTGGTTCCATGTCCAAAAATAATGAAAATCGTTTTTTAATAGCCTTGAACCTTCATCAAGAGAGTCAGTTGCACTATGCTCCACAGATCCTTCCACTTTAAACTCTTGCAGTTCATTAAGGGGAAGATCCATTATTACTGTATAAGAAAATAACGCGACACTCAATATCGCAACTCCAAACAGCATACTTAGAATAACAACAATTCTTTTTATCATTTCAAAATTCTTCTGTGGCCTTCTCTTTAATTAATCTGTAACAACTCTACTTTGACGAATTTGCAGGCATTTTCTATAGTATACCGCTATGATTCAAAATCAAAGTTAATGAAGGTTCTTTTAAAGAATCTAACTTCAAGGAGTTCTCAGTGACGATCAAAAGATCACTACTCATAACCACATTATTTGCACTATCAACCCAGGCCTTAGCCCTTCCCATTGACTGGCATGGTGTACTCGGTTTTGACACTACAATTGTTGATGGTTACAGAAAAGTCGAATCTACTGTAGATAATTCAGGAGCTGCTGGAAGCCAGGAAGTTTCACTACCTACCGGTGGTACACAAAACGCAAATTGGCAAAACTATGTTTTTCGTCTTATGCCGAATATTGTTGTAAATGATTCAGCCTCCATTAAAGCAGAATTCTCAAATGGATATGGACGTGGGGGTTTCATTGGTAATGATTCTACTCAATCTCAACAATCAGGTGCTTCTAACCAACTCTATCCTTTCAACTTCAGTGATGGTGGTGATGCTTTAACTGTAAATCAATTATATGCGGAACTTTACTCAGACACTGCAACCTATGTAATCGGTAGACACTCACAGCACTTTGGACTTGGAGCTGTAGTTAACTCAGGTGATGATATCTGGGATCGCTTCTTCTATCTTCGTGATGGTCTTACTATTAAGGTTAAACTAGGTAATTTTAAAATCGAGCCTTACTGGACTAGAGTTGCAACGGGTAACAGCTTATCCAAAGGAACCCGTATTAAAGATTACGGTATTAGCCTTATCTACGATAGTGTGGAAAGAGATCTTGCTTTTGGTATTCTTTATAACAAAAAACAAACGACCGCTAATTCAACCGATTACACATCAGACGTAACAGGAACTAGTCAAACTCTTGGAAATGCAGATGTGAAGCTTACAGATATCTATATCAAAAAGAGCTTTGGTAATTTTGATATTGGACTTGAAGTTCCTATCCTTAGTGGTGAAATGGGTAATCTCTTTGGTTCAGGTGTTACTAAGTATAAGGCCAATGCCTACATTCTTGAATCACACTATAAAACATCAGGAAGCTGGTCATTTAGCTTTCTAGCCGGAATGGTTAGTGGTGATGACGGAACGGACAATAGCTACGATGCCATGTACTTAAATCCAAACTACCAAGTGGCCAACCTTCTCTTCAGATATAACATGCAGGCTGTAGGTAATAGCTCTGGTTATAGTATCTATGATAGCTATATCAATAATGCCACTTACATTAAGTTAGGTTCTACTTATCAATCAGAGAAATGGAAATGGGATATTGCCGGAATCTGGGCCAAAGCTGATCAAACGGCACAAGCTGGGACTACTTCTTATAATCATCTTACTAACAAGACCTTTAGTGCAAATTACTCACAAAAAGATGATCTTGGTTTAGAGATTGATACTGGTTTTGAGTACAAGTGGAACTCTGAAGTTACAGTTGGTGCAAATGTAGGTTACCTATTTACTGGTGATTATTTTGCTTACACAAATACGGCCACAGAAAATACTGTTGATAATAGTTATGTTCTTCAACTCAGAACATCTATCAACTTCTAATCACTCTCAAATTTTATATAAAAAAGGCCAACATTTATGTTGGCCTTTTTTTGTTTTGGAATTTGATTTTAATTAGCGATACATCATCGGACTGGCCATAAAACTATTATTACCTGTCATATTATACATATTGCTTGTACCGGTTGGAGTCATTCCCATCATACTAAAGTTTGTTGAAGACATGGGTGTAGTTGAACTTCCATAGAAGTTAAATCCCGAACCATTAGAGCTTGGACTTCTATCTGCATTATTTTGCATATAATTTTGATAGTATCCTAGATAGTTTTGATAGTTAGCCGATCTCGAATTTATATATGAAGTGTGATTATTCATAATAGATTGAAATTGCGACTGACGTTGCTCTTGACCAGCTAACCAACGGTTACACTGATAAGGATTCGTCTGACTGCCTATCATATTAGTACCACAATACTGCATAGTAGTCTGATATTCGTTTTGTTGAAATGTCTGATAATCTTGTTGCATCTGTGTGTATCTTGATTGAACATCACGCTGTGATCTTTTCAATGGTTCGTCATCACCATTTTTAACAGCATAAGCCTCGGCCCAAGACTCCAGCTCTTTACTTTCAAATTCATTAACTTTGGATCTGATTTCATTTTCAGCTTTCTTCATCGTAAGGGCTTTTCCACGATTATCATCTTCATCAAAACCACCTCTACGGTGATATACTCGACCATAAAAGTGAGAGGCTAATCTAAGACCTTCAATATTTCTTGCTTCATCTACAAGACCTTGCTCTTCAAGACGATCATAGATTTTATCTATATTTCCTTTTGAAGGATCTGGGTGCTCGTTAGCAAATCTAGAAATTTTCTCATTTAATTCCTTAACTTGCATATCAATTTCTTTCTTTTCATTGTCACTGGCCTTTTCTCTTCGTTCAAGAAGAATATCTATTCTTTCCATAGAAGGCTTAACAACAATCTTATTAAGTTCAAGTGCGAGTCTTGAATATTCTCCACCAAGCTCTCTAATATCACTTCGATCAAGATCATCTTCATTTTTCATTTCTTCTTCAATAGCGCCCATTCGATCATAGATCTCAGTTACTCTTTTTTCTTGGGCTTTATCAAAGGCCTGCTCTAATATTCGTTCTAATGTTCTAAAGTTTCCGGCACTAGATTCTCTTAGAGCAGCGAGCTCATCCAAAATCCTCTCTGCACTCTCTGTTTGACAAGCCTGCATAGCACGATCATAAACTTGATCTCTACGTGATGTGTATAGTCGCTTTTCTTCTCTTTGATTAAAGTTTTCATAAGTCACGCATTCCCAATTGGAAGGCTTTGGACTTATAGTTCCTGCAGGAAAATCCTTAGGATATTGAGTTGCCACAGGAGAAGCAAAATAAGCACTTACGCTATCTTGTCCATCACCGATATCGACACTAAAAGGTTGAGACTTAGCTTCATAGTTGATTCCACTTGATTGCTCTGCTTTTGACCAATCAAAGCCACCATTGCTCAGCATATTCTTACTTTCTAAACATCTATAATATTTTTCATCATCTGAAAGATTTGCAAATGTCTCTCCTTCATTTAAAGGTACATTTGATTCATTAAATTCATAATTGTTTTTAACTCTAATAAAGTAATTATTATCTACTTGCTGAACTTTGATTTCTATATCTGTACATGTTGAAAAATACTTATCCATTCTCACTTCATGCACACCAGGAGATGTTTCTACTATTTTAAGAACATCTGAATCTGATACATTCGGATCCGTAATATTTCTTATAAAGGATTGTGATAAATATCCATCAGTATCATTGGCCTTACAATTTCTTGTAGCACCATCAGCAACAATAGTTCCAGGCTTTCCAACGGAGGGCGTATCGGCTCTTCCTGCTGTACTTGCTCGAGTCGGTGCACTGGTCGCAGCTCCTCGATTCGGTATTCTTGCTTCAGCATTTAAAACCATGCTTAGACATAATGTAGGTAATATTACTCTCTTAAAATTCATAGCTGATCCTTAACAATCATATGACTTCTCCTATGACGAATCGGCTTTTACTAAAAAAACTTGAGTTTTTGATGTACTTTTTAACTAGGAGAGCTGCTGAGGGTCTATATCTACTTTAACGGATACACTCTGATGAAATTTTGAATTCTGTTGAAAGGCTTCCACTGACCGGTGTAAATCACTGATATTGCTAGTTTTTATTAAAATGTTCCATGTAAACTTATTGGCCCGTTTCTCAATGCTCAAAGGTCTAGGTCCTAAAACCTCTATACTTGATAATTCTTTATTTCTAACAAACTCAAAAAAATCTTTTGACCATATTGCCGCATCAGAAGCCCTTTCTCTAAAGCGAGAACTAAAGTAAATGGCACACATTCTAGTATACGGAGGGTAGTCTAATATTTTCCTTACCTCGAGTTCATCTTTATAAAAGTCTTCCCATTGATAGTTTTTCACCCTTTCAAATATTTTATTATCTGGTGATAAAGTCTCAACTTGTACATGTCCTTGCTTTTGACTTCGCCCCGGTCTTCCGGCAACCTGAGTGAGTAATTGAAATACTTTTTCATTACTTCTAAAGTCTGGAAAATTAAGTTGAGAATCTATTCCTAGAACGACAACTAGATTTACATTTTCAAAATTATGACCCTTCGAAAGCATCTGTGTGCCCACGAGAATATCAATCTTTCCCAATTTAAATTTTTCTAAAATATCCTTCAATTCACTGAAGTTCTTAATATTATCGCGATCAAATCGATCTATTGTTTTACTGGGGAATTCTTTTTGTAGAACCTCTTGTAACTTTTCTGTTCCAAATCCCTTTTGAAGTAATTTCATATTTCCACAACTGGGACAACTTTCAGGGAAAGGAATTTTATATTCACAAAAAGAACAGTTTAGCGTTTGAGTTTTTTTAAAATATTTCAAAGAGGTTGAACAATTTGGACAATCAAACCCCTCGCCACATGATCGACATTGTACGAAACTAGCAAACCCTAGCCTATTCACAAAGACCAGAACCTGTTCACCTTCATTCACTTTTTCTTTTATCTTTTGAAGACCAAGATCTGTAAAAGGCCATACTTCTTCTCGAACTCTCGAGTTCCTATCTCTTCCATCTATTATCTCGACTGTGGGCATAGAAATATTCTTTGGCCGTTGGGCCATTCTTATATATCCATCCAATACGTTTGTTGCTTGCTGGTAAGTCTCAATAGTGGGTGTAGCAGACCCCAAGATAATAGGAATATTCAATCCGTGTGCTTTTTTAATGGCAATATCTCTAGCATGGTAAGGGCACCTGTCTTCTTGCTTAAAACTTGTATCATGCTCTTCATCTACTATTATAAGGCCCAATTCTTTATAAGGTAGAAATATACTACTTCGAACACCCACCATAATATAAGGTTCTGAGTTCTCATTTATTAAATTCCATACTTTGAATTTTTCAGAATTAGTAATCGATGAATGATAAGAAAGAATTTTTCCACTTACACTTTGTTTTAATACCGTTAAAAATTGTGGTGTTAGATTAATTTCTGGTATTAAGAAGAGAACATTCTTCCCTGCGCTCATCGTTTTTTTTATGGTTTCAATATATACACTTGTTTTTCCAGAACCAGTTACTCCATGTAAGAGAAATTTTTTATACTGATTCTCATACTTAGAAATAGTAGAGATGGCCTCTTTTTGCTCACTAGTGAGCTCATATTCTAATTCTTTATTTTGGCCATCTATGAGTGTAATTTCTTTGGGACGCTTCATGGGCTTTGGTAACACATCAAAAATATGCTGACCAACAGGATAATGATAATACTCAGCAACCCATTTTAAGTAATTAAGAAACTCTTCATCAAGTTTTTCTATACCATCAAATCGGCCTTTAATTTTTCTGATTTTCTCAAGTTTAATTTCACTTTTTAATTTCTCAATATCGTTAATAGGCTCTAGAACACAGCCTTTTTCATAACGATTCTTACCTAGTGGAACTTCTACGAGATCTCCAACTTTATAAGTATCTTCACTTGAATAAGTTAGGAGAGATCGATTAAAAGGCGTATTAACTGCTGTTAAATAGTAGTTCATTTCAAAAAGAAGAAATCAAATGACTGAACTTCCCCATTTTCTTTCAACTTATCTTTATATTCATTAAACCTATTCCACATTGACTTGCTTCCTAAGTTCAACTGAACGTGTGAACTCGTTCTCAAATTATAGGTATGATCTTGTGTATCTAGTTTTATTATTTTGGGTAACTCGTTACTTCCATTAAATAGTATATAGTCATCTAGACTTACCGATAATTTATTATCTGGTACAGTGTAATCAAGTCTAAGTAGCCTTTGGGTTTTTCCATCAAAAATGGCATCAACGACATCTAAATCTACTTTCCATAAAAAGTGGGACTCTTTCTTTTCTAACGATACAGATTCATCTTTTTGAAGAAAAGGTCGCTCTTTAATCATTTCAACAGTTTTCTTTATATCTTCATCTTTAGGATCCATTGGATTCTCAAGACTTTCTTTTAAGCTTTCATCTTCTTTTACGAGTTTCAAATACTTTTTATACTTACCGTATAAAGCCTTTTTTTCAGGATCAACAAGTTCTTGGTTTGTTTTATAATTCTTTGAAACTTTCTTTAAGAAGGCCGACATTTCTTGACTACGATTTAGCGCCAGTGAAGAGAGTAAACTTAAGAGTAAGGCCTTATGTTCTGTTGCGTTCAGTACATCAGTTGTCAGATTCTTATAAAACTTAACATCTATGATATTTTCATCATCCATTTTACCCGTTTTATATGCAACTCTAATGGCTTCCACTTGCTCATTATCATTCACTGAAAACAAATACTTTAAATTAACTTTCTCTGCTTTCTTCTCACTTGCAAGCATAGCTTCGTTTTCAATATTTGATTCTTCAGAAGACACACTTTCAAGTGCACTCTTATTTACGTCTTTTTCTGCCTGTAAAGTAACCATGACAAGCGTCGCTTGGACGTCGCTATTGTTATTATTACGAAATAGACTTTCTGTCGTAGGAACAGATCCGTAAATATTGATTACTGATAACAAACATATAAGAATCATTTTATTTTTCATAAGCATTTATTTTCTTTTTCATAAGGTTTATAATTTCTGGACGCATATCACCATCCATTAAAGCAAATTCCATTGTTGCATCTAGATAACCGAGAATACTTCCGGTATCAAAACGTCTACCTTCAAAGATATGTGCTAACACATTCATCTCTGTTGCCATTAAGTTAATTGCATCTGTTAACTGATACTCCCCACCAACACCCTTAGGAATCTTATCGAGATAACTAAATATTTCTGGACCTAGTATATATCGACCCGGTGTTGCTAATGTAGTGGGTGCTTCTTCAGGTTTTGGCTTTTCTACCATTTTATTCATTTTATAAGTTTGTTTACTACTGTCGATGGGCTCGCCATCAATAATTCCATACTTATATGTCTCGCTTCTATCTACTTCCATCACACCAATAACTGGTGCCCCTTCATTTTTTCTACTTATAGAGATCAACTGCTTAGTCACAGGCTCACTATTTACAACCAGATCATCTGCTAAAATAACAGCAAACGGCTCATCACCAATCAAGTCTCGAGCACAATTAATAGCATGACCTAGACCTAACTGCTCTTTTTGACGAACAGTAGTAACGGCCGTCATCTGACCAATCTCTCTTATTTCCTTAGAAAGACTGGCTTTCCCATTTTTTTCTAAAAACTGCTCTAACTCTAAATTTCTATCAAAATAATCTTCAATAGAACTCTTCCCCGAACTTGTTACAAATATGATTTGCTCAATACCCGACAAAACTGCTTCTTCAACAGCATAGTGAATCATCGGTTTATTCACGATAGGTATCATTTCTTTAGGAATTTCTTTCGTTGCGGGTAAAAAACGTGTTCCCTTTCCGGCAACGGGGATGACGGCCTTTCTTATCTTCATTATACTTTAACCTACTGTTCTTTTTTATTAGAGGTAATATGCAAATTCAACATAGTAGATTCTATTTCTTTCTAGCAACAATAGCAATATTTGCAACCTCATCTGAGGCTGCAAATCAAGTACCTCAATTTGAAACGACTCGCATGAAAGGTACTGCTGGTGCAGGTGTAGCAAGTCTTCTTATGGATGAAGCAACTTACTTAAATCCTGCCTCAATTGCTTTTTATCAAAAAGGTAGTATTTATTATCAGCACTCTGGAATAGATAGTACTCAAAAACCAAAATCAGGATCGACAGTTGATCCAAGTACAGAAGAATTTAGTAGTCGTAGTGTAATTTTAAGTGATGCAAAGGGTAATACTGGCGGATCATTCAGTTATAATGATATTGACTATCAGGGTCAATCCCGTAGACGCTTTGCTGGTGCCTTTGCCCATCCGGTTGGAAAGAAAAGTAGTCTTGGTGTAACAGCTTCTTACATAAAAGAATCAGTCTTCAATAAAGATGGCATACTTGAAAATCGTGACTATAAGCAAACTACTTTTGGTATCGTTCATGTAGTCGATGAATCTCTAAGCTTTGGCTTCACTGTTCATGATCCATTTAAAGAAAAAGAAAATGAAACAAGGGCCACTACAGGTTTTCAATATGTCATCAAAGATATCTTCACGATCATGCTCGATGCTGGCGCTGACTATAATACCAATCTCTCCGACACCGTGGTTTGGCGAGCCGCTACTCAGGTAAGGCTTTTTAGTGATTTTTTTGCACGATTTGGAACCTTTAATGACAAAGGCCTTAAGCAAAAAGGTACTGGTGTTGGTGTTGGCTGGAATCAACCTCGATTAAATATTGAAATTGCTCTAAAAAATTCCGAACTCCTTGAATCAGACCTCCTTCAGCAGTCAGGTGAAGATATTAAGGAATCAAGTTTCAGTCTCTCTTACCGTTTTTAATCATGTCTAAAAGCAAAGAAGACTTAGCAAAAGAAGAGTCTAAACAGATTGAAATTACCACAAAAACCTACAGGGATCGCCTTAAGCTTCTTAAGAAAGCACAAGAATACTCCCAATCTGATGAGGTACCTAAGGCGGTAGAATTATACGGTCAGTATTTAAATGCCTTGGCCCTTTTTTATAAAGTAGAAGAGCCAAAGCTTAGTCCAAAGCTATTTGATAGTGAGAAAGATATAGCTGAACTATTTCTCATTAGTCACGCTTACTGGGACCTTGCAAAAGCCTATGACCGTAGTCCCAATCTTCACTTAGAATCCATCCGTTGTTTAGATCAATTTGTGAACTTCACTGTAGGTTTCAAATTTCAATATGCTAATGCAAGAACAATTAAAAGTTTCATACGTAAAAGACTAGCCCATAATCCCGCAGCCTTTAAGCAAGCTTATGAAAGAATTCAGGTTGAATCTAAAGGCTGCTTCATTAGTACTGATATCTATGGCCAAAATCATCGCTATACTCAGGAGTTGAGACAATGGAAGTTTTCTATTCAAAACAATCCTATTGGTCTGGCCTTCATTGCCTTCTATTATAATTCTATTTGTCCTTTATATTTCAAAGCTACAAACATTGCTTTAATTCATAAAACGATAAGAGTGCTTTTTAAAAGTTCGATCTATTTCTTTCTCAAATTAAAGAGGCTTTTCTAAATGCCTACTCTTAGAAGTTTAATCATTAAAGAATGGTTTAAGTTCTTCCTTGGAGCTTTTCTAGGACTTATTCTTCTTATTACCGTAGCCGAATTAATCTCTGGGTTTCTACGCCAGAATGTTACACCTTTAGAAGTCATACTTAATCACCTTCTAGAAATACCTGATAAGTTTAAACTTATCATGCCTGTTAGCTGCCTAATGGCTTCTCTTTTTAGTATCAATAAATTAAGAAGTCGAAATGAACTTACCGCCATCTTTGCAGCTGGCTACTCGAGAAAGAAATTTTTTAGTGATATTGCTTCTGTGGCGGTATTTGTTGCGGCTTTTCAATTTTCAGTTAGTGGATTTCTAGAACCATACGCTATTTCTAAGAAAGATTTTCTCATTGAAGATGGTCAATCCAAGTTCAACAACTTACGTTCTAAAGGTCTTATGGCCTCTACTATTGGCTCTGGTAAAATGTGGTTTAAAAGTAGCCAATATTTTTTTAGTTTTACAACATTCAATGACAAGCTAAATCTTATATCTGATGTATCCATTTATTTTTTCAGTAACAACAAACTCACGAAGAAAATTGAAGCGCCTGTCATCATATTCAAGAATGGTTCATGGTCAGCTAAGAAGGCCACAACAACGCTTGATCTCGATAATGATGGTTATCCAACATTTCTTGAGTCTACAGATATAACTATCCCCATTTCGGAAAACCCTAGCGATTTCAAAGAGATTGAAGCCGATATCACAACCCTCAACTTTTTCGAACTCTATCACTATATAAATCGATTAAAGTCTGGTGGAATTAATGTTGATGAATATTCTGTAATGCTCTATGAGAAAGTTTCAACTTGCCTCGTCTGTATTATATTTGCTCTTGTTGCTTCGATTGGAATCTTTAGTCCCAATAGAAGAGGGAATTCGTTTGCCAAAAGTATTGGTGGCGTCTTTGCTTTTGTTATTCTCTACTGGTTAGTAAATAGCTATTTTATTGAGCTGGGAAAAAGCTCTAAGCTCTCGCCTCTCCTTTCTTGCTTTGGTGTCCCCTTCCTTTTTGGTATCTACTTAATTTATAACTTTTACAAAAATAGAACTCTAAAATGAACACAAAAAAAAATAAATTCACCATTAATCTCTTCATATTTATTTCCATTGGCTTACTATTCTTTGACCTTGGAAATGTAGATGCTCTCAGGCAGGGTACTGAAGGCTTTTACTTACTTATCACACAAGAAATGTTTGAAGCTAAAAGTTTTCTTACTCCATTGATTTATGGTGCTCCTCACTGGAGTAAACCTCCACTTCAGTTCTGGTTACCTCAGCCCCTATATTGGCTTTCTAATGGTAATTACCTACAAATGGGGCGATTATCTATTTTACTTTTTTCTCTCTTTTCTTCTCTACTTATTTCAAGATGGTATGAAAGTGAATTGAAGCGTAATTGGTATGAGTGCTTTGCTTTTCTACTTATTCCTATCTACTTCATTAAATATTCACGTATTTTCATGATGGAAATGACACTCACCTATTTAACAACTCTTGGAGCACTCTATTATTTTTCTTATCTTAAAAAGAACACTACCCGAAATCTCATAATAGCTTCACTTTTCGCCGGATTATCTGTTCTTATTAAAGGTCCTGTCTCTCTCGCTATGATTTTCCCAGGAGCTTTCCTATACTCAGTATTAAGGGATCGAAAAATTAAACCATTCCTATACTTTAGTATTCTCTCTTTTCTTATTGGCTCATCTTGGTTTATTGCAAGTTACTTAAAGCATGGTTTCCAATTTATTGAATACTTTTTCATTCGCGAAAATCTCGGAAAGTTCACTGCTCGAAACTATCCCATAACATCTGTTATACAGGGTCTCATTATTTTTTCTCTCCCCATATCTCTTCTTCTGCCTTTTATTTGGAAAGGAAGAAAAGAGTTATCTTTTAAAAAAGAATCTCTCATCTATATCGGATTAAATTTTATATTTTTCTATTTTCTATGGTTCTTACCTAAACAAAAGTCGCATCACTACGCTGTTCCCGCAATCCCTCTTTTACTCATATTTATTTCATATAGCTTTTTTCAATTACCTAAACAAATTCGAAGTCATGGACTCCGTTTTTTAGAAGCTACCCATTCTTTCTTTGTATTTTTTGGGATGATACTAGTGGCCATACTTTTCTATTTCAAAGACTCATTAAACTTTACCGAAGGTAGCCATTACATATCGGGATGCTTTTTTATTGTTGCTTGTTTTTTCTACACCGCTCGCTTTAGGAATATGAAGCTTCGACTAATACGCTTAATTCTTCCCATAATCCTTTTCTGGCAGTTTATACTGCCCATGGGAATCCTACCTGTTGTTCCAGACCACGCACTCTCAACCATCAAAGAACATAGTAATAATCAACTTTTTGTTGATTACCGTAAGCCTTTTTTCATCGAAGAATCTGTAAACCGTGAGATTCAACTTGTTAAAAATCACAGTATCGATTCTCTTGCTATCTCATCCCAAGACCTTTTGTTTATCTCTCTTGAAAACTTCAATCAATTTGCTCAATCCAATCAGTACAAAATACTAAATAAGTGGAAAGTATGGATAAGGGGTTCAAACAGCCGGGAGATCTTTTCTGCTATTAAAAATCAGAACCTTAGCCCTCTTCAAGAATATTATATCTTAGCTGAAAGATTAGACTAACGCATCAGGCCTATGCTATATAGTACCCATGGAAAGCACTATTAAAAGTTCTATAGAACTATATAAATCAGAATTCACGAACTATAATCCTCAAGGCAAATTACTTGAAATTTTCACTTATCCAGAGCCTATTTTAAAAAAGGTGGCCAAGCCAGTCACAGTCTTTGATGAAGAATTAAAGACACTATGCCTAGACATGCTCTATACCATGTACCAAGCCCCAGGCATTGGTCTTGCGGCACCACAGATTGGTAAGAGTATAAGACTCTTTGTCATGGATATTGATTACGATAGAGATAAAATTACAAGGGCCGATGGGGCTATCGATTATCAACTCTCTAATTTTAATCCCCTTATTTTTATAAATCCCGTAATAGAAAATAAAGAAGGCGAAATTCTATATCAAGAAGGCTGCCTCTCTGTACCTGGAATTTATGAAGATGTTAAAAGAGCGGAATCTATCCTTGTTAAATTTCAAGACTGGGAAGGTAACCATCACAGCATAGAAGCAAATGATCTCCTTAGTGTTTGTATTCAGCACGAGAATGATCACCTTGAGGGAATCGTCTTTCTTGAGCGCTTAAGCTTAATTAAGAGAAACCTGCTCACGAAGAAATTTTTAAAACAAAAGAAGAAAGGTCTTTAATTCATATTATGAAAAAATATAAAGTTGTCTTCTTTGGTACTCCTGACTTCTCTGTTGCTTCCTTAAAAGCACTTACTGAGATTGATAATATAGAAGTAGTCCAAGTAATATCAATGCCTGATCGTCCTGCAGGAAGAGGAAATAAGCTTCAATCCCCTGCCGTCATTAATTTTGCAAAAGAAAATGACTTATACTTCTTTCAGACTTCTAATATAAATAAAGAAAGCTCTTTTTTAGAAGAATTAAAGACTCTCGATATTGATTTCTTTGTCGTCATTGCATTCGCTCAATTTCTAGGTACCAAACTTTTAAAAATTCCACGCCTTGGCGCTTTTAATATCCATACATCTTTATTACCAAAGTATAGAGGAGCTGCTCCTATACAATACGCTCTTCTCAATGGTGATACTAAGACAGGTGTCACTATCCAGAAAATGGTAAAAAAAATGGATGCCGGAGATATTGTCTACGGCCATGAGGTTGATATTGATCCAGATGAAACCTGTGATCTCTTATTTAAAAAACTAGAAAGCCAAGCTTCTATCGGTCTCGTAAGGTTTATAGAAAATCTAACATCAACAAACGAAGATATCACATACACTGCTCAAGACGAATCTTGTGTCAGCTTTGCGCCAACGATTCAAAAGCAAGATGGACTTATAAATCCGATAACGACTTCGGCCCTTGAAATCTATAATACTTATAGAGCTTATTACCCATGGCCTGGTATCTACCTCTATACTGATGATTCTAAGCGCCTAAAAATCATAAAACTCACACCTATAGATATATTCGTAGAATGTGCTCAATTTTCCTATGAAACGGGTAAGCTTCTCTTAGGCACAAAAAACGGTACTCTTCACTTAGAAGTTGTTCAGCTTGACGGTAAAAAGGCCGTTAGCGACAAAGACTTTATCAATACTCTTAAATCAAAAAAAGCTACTCTAACTCTTGACCGGAGCATATATGCTTAATTTAGTTTCTCCTTCCATACTTAGTTGTGATTTCATGAATATTCAATCGGATCTCGCTCCTTTCGAAGGTGAAAGTAATCTTTGGATGCATCTAGATATTATGGATGGTCATTTTGTTCCTAATCTAACCTTCGGTATTCCTATAATTAATCAAATATCAAAAATTTGTAGTGTTCCTCTTGATGCCCATTTGATGGTTAGCAATCCAAAGTTTCATATTGAAGAAATGAAGGACTTTGGGCTTACCAATATTACTTTTCATTTAGAAGCTGTTGAAAAGGCCGTTGAACTCGCCCAGTTTACTAAACAAATCTATCCTTCAGTTGGAATTTCAATAAAGCCTAAAACAGAAATCGATGAACTAAGTGATGAATTATTACGAACGGTTGATCTTATATTGGTAATGTCAGTAGAACCTGGCTTTGGAGGGCAATCTTTTATTGAAAACTCCTACGAAAAAATCTATAAGTTGCATGAACTAAGAAAGACTAAAGGTTACTCTTACCAAATCCAGGTTGATGGTGGTGTAAGTGATACCAATGCAAAAAAACTTCGCGAACATGGCGCAGACAACCTAGTTGCTGGAAGCTACATCTTTAAGAAAGATAAAGCTGAATATCTCAATCTAGTAAAGTCTCTGCGTTAATCTAGCTCCTAGTTTTTTTGTAATTAACCTTACAAATATAATAGGAAATCAGATGAATGAAATTCTAATTGATGGTAACTCGCTATCTGTTGAACAAGTAGTAGATGTAGCACTATCTAAGTCTGGAGAGATAAAAGTTGGTATTACTCCAGAATCCAAAGTAAAAATCGCAAAAGCAAAAGAATATGTTTTTGAAGTTGTAAACAATGGTGAAGCCGTTTACGGCATCAATACGGGATTCGGAGCTCTCTCTAATGTACATATTGATAAGAAAGATCTTGGACAACTTCAATTGAATCTTATCCGCAGTCATTGCACAGGTGTAGGTGAACCCTTTAATAGAGAAGTAACTCGTGCCATCATGCTTTTAAGGGCTAACTGTCTAGCTTCAGGCTTTTCAGGAATAAATCCAGAGGCCATTGATCTTCTTCTAGATTTTATCAATCACGACATCATTCCTTTCGTTCCTTCAAAAGGTTCTGTTGGTGCTAGTGGAGACCTTGCCCCCTTAAGTCATATTGCTCTTTGTTTAATTGGTGAAGGGCAAGTAACTTACGAAGGAAAATCTGTTCGCTCTGATTTTGCAATCTCACAAATTGGTAAAAAGCCTATAAAGCTTGGACCTAAGGATGGACTTGCTTTAATTAACGGGACCGCCGTTATGGCCGCACTAGGGTCTCTTGCAATTGTTCATGCTGACAAGATCATGAAACTTGCTGACGTTGCTGCTGCTATGACTTGCGATGGAGTTAGAGGATCAAAGCGAGCTTACGATCCCCGCATACAAAAACTTAAGCCACATCCTGGCCAAATAGCAGTCGCCAATAATCTCCTCTCCCTTCTTAAAGATAGTGAGATCATGGACTCACATGATACTTGTGGAAAAGTTCAAGATCCCTATAGTTTGAGATGTGTTCCACAGGTTCATGGAGCTTGTCGACAAACTCTCGAACATATTCGTGTTGTTTTTGAACGTGAGCTCAATGCAGTAACAGATAATCCACTTCTCTTTATCGAAGATGATGACGTTATTTCAGGTGGAAATTTTCATGGAGAAGCCTTGGCCCTATCCATGGACTACCTCGCAATGGGCGTTGCTGAAATCTGTAATATATCGGAAAGAAGAGTAGAAAAGATGATGAACCCTACCTTTTCTGAGCTACCTGCGTTTCTTACAGGAAAATCTGGTCTCAACTCTGGCCTTATGATTGCTCATGTTACTTCAGCAGCTCTTGTTTCTGAAAATAAATACCTTTGTCATCCTGCTTCTGTTGATAGTGTCCCTACCTCAACTGATAAAGAAGATCATGTTTCTATGGGCGTTACATCTGGTAGAAAACTTTTAGAAGTTGTAGAAAATGCTTATGACTGCCTATCTATAGAAATCCTATGTAATACTCAGGCCATAGAGTTTCAAAAGCCATTGAAAACATCTAAACCGATTCAAGCCGCTTATGAAGTTGTTCGCCGACACGTTGAACCTATTACTGAAGATAGAGTTTTTCATTACGATATGATGGCCATTAAAAAACTTTTAAAAACTGATGAACTACTTAGCGAAGTTCAAAAGCATATGGGAGAACTCCAATGAAAGATATAAATATCCCCCTTCCTCCGACTGGATCAGAACTCACATGTAAAGGCTGGCATCAAGAAGCCGCCTTAAGATGTCTCCTCAATAACCTTCACCCCGATGTAGCTGAAGACCGTGATAACCTCATCGTTTATGGTGGAAATGGACAGGCGGCCCGAAATCATAAGGCGTTAAATGACATAATTGAATCTTTAAAAAATCTTGAAGACGATCAAACTCTTCTTGTTCAATCAGGCAAACCTGTCGCCATTATGCCTTCTCATAAAGATGGACCACGAGTTTTAATCGCTAACTCTAATCTGGTACCCGAATGGGCCAACTGGGAACACTTCAATAAATTAAAAGACGAAGGTCTTATGATGTATGGTCAAATGACCGCTGGATCATGGATCTATATTGGCTCACAAGGAATCCTACAGGGAACTTATGAAACATTCATGGCCGCTGCTGAAAAACATTATGGAGCTGGTTCAGACCTTAAAGGTAAGCTTGTTCTTACGGCCGGTATCGGTGGTATGGGTGGTGCACAACCTTTGGCCGTTAAAATGGCCGGTGGTGTTTGTCTCTGCTGTGATGTTGCTGAGTGGCGTATTCAAAAACGCTTAGATACTAATTACGTAGATGTCTTAGCTAAAGACTTTGATCACGCTATTTCTCTCGCTCAAGAAGCAAAGAATAACGGTGAAGCTAAAACTATCGCAGTTGTTGGAAATGCGGCTGACTTCTTTAATTATGTACTTGAAAAAGATATTGTTCCAGATCTAGTTACTGATCAAACAAGTGCCCATGATCCCCTAAATGGTTATATTCCTCATGGATTTGGTGACTCAGAAGTGGATAATCTGAAAAATGAGAACCCTGCTCTTTATACAGAAAAGAGCTACATCACTATGGGTGTTCATGTTCAGGCGATGCTTGATTTTCAAAAGAAAGGATCACATGTCTTTGATTATGGTAACAATCTAAGAGCCGGTGCTAAAAAGGCTGGTGTTGAAAATGCTTTTGACTTCCCTGGATTTGTACCTGCTTATATTAGACCTCTTTTCTGTCAAGGTTCTGGTCCATTTCGCTGGGTGGCCTTATCCGGTGATCCAGAAGATATTCGAGTTACTGATGAAGCTCTTAAAGAAGCTTTTCCAGATAATACGAAACTCATTAACTGGCTTAACAAAGCACAAGAAATGGTTTCTTTTCAAGGCCTTCCTTCAAGAATCTGTTGGCTGAAATATGGAGAACGTGAAAAAGCGGGTCTCATTTTTAACAAGCTTGTTCGTGATGGAAAAGTAAAAGCTCCTATCGTTATTGGTCGTGATCATCTTGATTGTGGAAGTGTTGCTTCCCCAAATAGAGAAACCGAATCAATGAAAGACGGAACTGATGCTGTTTCAGACTGGCCAATTCTAAACTTCGCTATCAATACGATGAACGGCGCCTCTTGGACCTCTTTTCATCATGGTGGTGGAGTTGGTATGGGATTTAGTCAACATGCTGGTATGGTTATTTGCGCTGATGGTACTAAAGAGATGGATGAACGTATTAGCCGTGTTCTAAATAGTGATCCTGGAATGGGGATTGTACGCCATGCCGATGCCGGTTATGAAATTGCTTTAGAAGAATCAAAGAAAACAAATATTCAGTTTCCAAGTTTATAATTTTTTACAGGATCTTCTATGTCTAAGTTAAAGGGATATGCTCAAATTTCACAACTCGTAACTCTTCAAGGGGTTCACGATAAAGATGGACGTAGACCTAAGAAAGAAGATCTTGGTATCATTACAAATGGTGCTGTCGTATTTGATGATGATCAAATCCTCTGGGTTGGATCATCAGATGATATTCCCACTAAGTATATAAATATTAAATGGGAGTCCTTTAAAGATCATTGCGTTCTACCAGAGCTTGTTGACTCGCATACTCACCTAGTATTTGGAGGCAATAGAGCCGCGGAATACAGCATGCGACTAAATGGTGCTACTTATGCTGAAATTGCACAAGCTGGTGGCGGAATCATCAGTACGATGAAAATGACTAATGAAGCGTCTACAGACGAACTCTTTAAATCTGCCTGCCAAAGAATTAGGCAAATTCATTCATACGGTATTGGTACGATTGAAATTAAAAGTGGATATGGTCTAAACATTGAAAAAGAAGTGGAAGTTTCACTCATCATCGATCGACTCAAAAAAGAATTTGCCCCCGAAATACAAATCTTTAATACCTTCATGGCCGCCCACGCTGTTCCAAAAGAATTTAATAGTGCACGAGAATATATTGATTCTGTCGTAATTCCTGCTCTTGATAAGGTTCATAGTGCAGTTCAAATTGACGCTGTTGATATCTTTCATGAAGAAGGTTACTTCTCTTGCGAAGATACTACTTACCTATTTGATTACTGTCGCCAAAAGGGCCTCGCACTAAAGTCACATGCTGATGAATTTAAAGATAATCAAGGGGCTGCACTTGCTGCCAAGTACGATTGCTTAAGCACAGATCATCTACTTTGTACTTCTGAAGAAGGTATTAAAGCTCTCGCTAATTCCAATACGGTTGCAACCATTCTTCCAGGTACAGGCTTCTTTTTAGGTAAGCCTCAATCGGATGCACGCTCCATGATTGACTCAGGCGTAAAGCTTTCAATCGCTTCCGATTACAATCCAGGTAGTTGTCATTGTGATAATTTAATTTTAATTGCTTCAATAGCGGCGCCAAATCTAAGACTTTCTCAGGCTGAACTATGGAGTGGAATCACTTATAATGCTGCAGCTGCGCTTGGGCTCAAAAATCAAGGGGCCATCACAGTTGGTATGAAGCCCCGATTTTCTATATTCAAAGTTTCCTCAATTGATGAAATCACATACAACTGGGGTAAAAACTTTGCTGTTGTTTAACTTATTCTCTTTCTTGATAGATAAGTCCATCAACTTCTAGCTCACCAGCAACTCCACAAAGTTCTACACAATTAGAGTTTTTAACTTGTGTAAGACTATAGCTTCCATCAATGGCCTGTTCTATTTTAATTTTACAGCTTGATACTTCACTATCTTGATAAGTATTTTCCTTTACTTTTTTTCCAGCAAATACACAACCATGTCCTGTATACACATCTTCATGATTAACTTCTAAAAAATAATCTCCACCGCTCATGATTGCGACTGTTTCAGCATTACCTGCATGAACATCACTCGCTGTCGTCTTTACAAAAGCTTCCATAGAAAAAGCAGAAAGTTGAGATACACATAAAATAGTAAATAATAGTTTTTTCATAAATCCTCCAAATTTAGATTATCTTACCTATATTTCGAGTCTTACTGGTCATCCCCTCTATTTTTACAGTTCCTGTTTATTTTTTACTCATATTTTTGAAGAACCTATTAGTAGTATCAAGCACTTAGGTCATTTAGTTTATATACTACTTAAAAAATCTTCCCCTTTATCCGATAAGATATCTATGAGTAATTTCTTATTATCCATTTCACTTATTTTCATCCTCACATCCTGTGGTCAGGATATGAGTAGCACCAACTTCAGCGCTGGTTCTTCAACAAGTACATCTTCATCATCAACTTGTGGCTGTAATACAGATTCCTATCCGGTATGCGCCAATGTAAATGGACGTAACGTTACCTTTAAAAATGGATGTTTAGCGCAATGTTCAGGATATCGTTATACTACTGGTAGTTGTACCGGAGATGACTGTGACTCCAATTCAGGTGCCGTTTGTGGAATTATAAATGAAGATTTAAGTCCTAGAATTTATTCTAATGAATGTAGTTTGTTACAAGCCGGTGCAGACCAAGTTGTAGACAGCAGGTGCAACCTCTAAAGCCAGCTTCTCAAATCTTCTTTAAATTCTTCTGAATTAAAATCTTTAGAGCCTTGCGAGACTTCAACAACTTTACCATTCACATAGACTATTGAGACTGGAATAGCATCTACCATAAACTTATTTACGAGATCACTATTCTTATCTGCAACGATAGGAAAGTTTAAATGGTACTTTGATCTTATTTTTTTGATTTCTTTTAATTGATCATTTTCGTCGGTATTAATTCCAACGACAGAAATACTCTTATCCTTAAACTCCGTATACATTTCAACTAGAGATGGAAACTCTTCTAAGCATGGGGTACACCAAGATGCCCAAAAATTAATAATCACGACTTTGGGCGCCTTTTTGAATGAAACAGCTTTCCCATCTACATCTTTTACCTGAATTGCCTTGAGCATACTCTCATAATGAGCATATTCTTTCTTTTGCTGGGCAACAGGATTTGCCGTAGGATCACTCAAATTAAATACCCCCTGACTCACTAAATAGAGCGAGAAGATAAATATAAGAACAAATAGGGGTACATATTTTTTTATTGTTTTGGCCATAAGCTTCTTTATAATAAACGATATATGAAATTAAATAAAACAAAACACTCAAGGAAAAAGTTGCACTACTTAAATGACTCAGAAGAGCTACTCAATGAGTCTGGACAGACTTTCATCGAGTTTATCCTTCTTCTCTTAGTGCTTATTACTCTATCCATGGGCATGGTAAGTGGTTTTAATAACACCGTGGCCAAACAATGGCGAGCACTCGTTAAAGTGATATCTTTACCTAATAATATCAATGACTTTGACCTCTAAGGTACACTATGAAATTTATTTTATCCATTGACCAAGGAACAACAGGTACTACTGCGGCCCTCCTCAATGCCAAAGATCTGAGCTTCGTTGCGACTGTTAATCGTGAATTTCCTCAAATCTTTCCAAAGCCTGGTTATGTTGAGCATAATTTAAATGAAATTTGGACCTCAATTGGCTCAACTGTAACTGAGGCGATCACTCAGGCCAATATCGACCCCAAAGATATCCAATCTATTGGGATTACAAACCAAAGAGAAACATTCTGTGCCTTCAATAAAAAAGGCATTCCTCTTCACAACGCAATTGTATGGCAAGATCGAAGAACATCTTCTTATTGCGAATCCCTCCCCAAAAAAACTCAAACAGATATAAAGAATAAAACAGGCTTACCTACTGATCCATATTTCAGTGGTACTAAAGCAAAATGGCTCATCGATAATATACAGGACATTAAAAATGCCCAGAATAGTGAAGACCTTCGCCTTGGTACCATAGATACATTTATTCTTTATAAACTAACTTCAGGTCAGTCCTTTTACACTGAACCTAGTAATGCTTCTCGCACTCTTTTATACGACATTCATAAGACAAAGTGGTCTACTGAACTTACGGAGCTTTTTGGCGTTAAATTATCTGATCTTCCAGAAGTTCTCCCTAGCTTCGGTGAATTTGGAAAAACAAAAGGTCTAAGTTTCCTACCTGACGGAATTCCCATAACAGGTATTCTTGGAGATCAACAAGCTGCACTTTTTGGACAAGGCGCTCTTTCTAAAGGAAAGAGCAAATGTACTTATGGTACAGGGGCTTTCTTTCTTATGAACACAGGAACAGAGCCTATACTTTCAAATAATGGATTACTCACGACTATTGCTTATCAAGATGAAGAACATACTTATTATGCCCTTGAAGGAAGTTGTTATATTGCTGGCGCTGCTGTTCAGTGGTTACGTGATTCTCTTCAAATGATTGAATCGGCTCCTATGGTCGAACAACTTGCTCGCCAAGCTTCTGATGACTCATGTGAAAATATTTTATTTCTTCCTTTTTTTACAGGACTGGGTTCTCCTCACTGGGTCAGTAACTCTCAAGCAGCCCTTATTGGTCTAACACGAGATTCTGGTCGGGCTCAAATTGCTCGTGCGACTCTTGAAGGCATTGCTCTTTCTATTAATGATCTTCTTCAAAGTGTTGCACAAGATAGCGGACTATCTTTAAATGAACTCCGAGTTGATGGTGGTGCTGTGGCCAATAACTTCTTAATGGAAGTTCAGGCCAATATAAGTGGATTAAAAGTAATCCGCCCACAAGTTATAGAGACCACTGTCTTTGGTGCAGCCTGTGCCTCTGCAGTAGGAACAGGTCATATTCAAAAAGAGCAACTTAATGAGGTGGTAGAGACAGATAAAGAATTCATTCCGAAGAATGATTTAACTTATGAGAATAAAAAGAAGAATCTTTGGAATCGCTATATTAAGAAACTCTATCTCTAATGAAGGAAAAAACCTGTGCCATTCCTTGGAAATCACTTTATATCCACTCAGACGGGTCGATATTCCCATGCTGTATAGTCTTTAAAGATCTTGGAAAGTTTAACCATACTGATATTAAAGAAGCTTGGAATAGTTCCATAATGAAAAACTTAAGGCAATCACATGCCTTAGGAGAAGAGTATTCTGCATGTAAATCTTGCTGGAATCGCGAAAACAAAGGACTTTCCTCTAGGCGAAATTCTTTCTTTGTCGACTTAGAAGAGGCTAATCTACCAACAGTTTTTGAGACCAAAGATACTGTATCTCTAAATGAAATCACTCACTTTGATATTTCTTTTGGAAATGAGTGTAATCTTAATTGTGCTTTTTGCAGTCCCGACAAATCCTCAAAATGGGAACAGCTAACAAAATCATTGCCCGATGGGGATGTCTTTGATTTTTATCGTTCACGAAACAAAAATATCAGCCCTATTGATCACAATAAATTAATTGATACTGTCTTAAGCTTAGAGTCTCTTCGAATAATTGAAATAAAAGGAGGGGAACCCTTTGTAGCGAAAGGTAATGAAAAACTTTTAAGAGCGTTAATTAAGGCCAACAGAGCTCAAGATATTACTCTCTGGTATTCAAGTAATCTTACCATCGTTCCTGATTATCTATATCAATTATTGCCAGAGTTTAAATCTGTACATATTTCAATTTCACTTGATGGTATTGGTGAGACACAAATTAAAATTAGAGGTAAGAACGCTTCTTTTGAAAAACATATCTTACCTAATATTAAAAAACTTCAACAATTACCGAGCACCTCTCTTTCTACTCATACCACAGTCTGTGCTTATAACTTCCCTCATCTAGACACACTCCTTAATACGCTCCATAGTGATGAAGTTAATGTTAAATCAAATGCGTTCGGAATTGTTCGAAAGCCGGACTTTCTTTCACCCTTTGTTATCAATCAGAATGACGCTTCTATTATTATAGAGAACTATTGCAATTCCCAATTTAAAAAGCTTAAAAAGTTCGCCTCTAGTCTTAAGCTATCTGACTTCAATGATTCTATTATCTCAGAGGAGTTCAATGAATTTGATAAATATTGGAATAGTATTGGATAAAATTTAAGCTATAAATTTATTTAAATCGATGGCCCGCTCAATACCTATAATCTCTAGCTCTTTAAATTTTGACTGGTGTTTCTTCGCTGTTTTCAATGACGTATAAACTCTTTTATAATTGAGCCGTTCGATTTCTTTCAAGCGAGACTCAATCATAGGAACAGTTCTAACTTCTCCTGTTAGCCCAACTTCACCTAGAAACATTTCTCCCGAATTAATGGAACTTGTCTTATGACTCGATAAAATACTCGCCAATATACTAAGATCACTTTCTCTTGATGTGAGCTTAAATCCCCCCACAACATTTAAATATATATCACAATACGTTAATGGTATTTCGAAATATTTTTCAACAATAGCGACTATCATAGCAAGTCTGTTTTGGTCTATTCCCTGAGTAGTCCTACGTCCATTTCCAAACTTATTTTCAACGACTAGTGCCTGCATCTCTACGAAAAGTGGTCTAGTACCTTCAAGTATACAAGTTAGGCTTCGACCAAAAGAATCTTTTAGTTGATCTTCCAAAAAATACTGACTCGGATTAGGAACTTCCTTTAAGCCCAACTCCACCATTTCAAAGATTCCAACCTCATTAGTATTTCCAAACCTATTCTTTATGGCCCTTAATATTCGATATTGCCCAAACTGATCACCTTCAAAATATATTACGGTATCTACCATGTGTTCAAGAATCTTTGGCCCAGCAATTCCCCCTTCTTTGGTTATATGCCCTACAATAAAGCAAGTGATCCCCTTAGCTTTGACATGATTCATAAGCTCATAGGTTACTTCTCTAATTTGAGATACAGTTCCAGGAGCCGACTGGATTTCATGACTTACTGTTGTTTGTATGGAATCTATAACAACAAAACTGGGCTTTACCTTATTTATTGTTTCCACAATATTTTGCCATGACGTTTCATTCATTATTAATAAGTTCTCAGAACTTACACCTAACCTCTTTGCTCTTCTGGCAATTTGAGATTCAGATTCTTCTCCAGAGACATATAGTATTTTCTGGTTCTTCTGATTAACAGCAAGACGAGACATGACCTCAAGAAGTAAAGTAGACTTTCCAATTCCAGGCTGACCACCGATTAAGCTTAAGCTCCCGGGTACTAAACCTCCGCCCACAACTCGATCAAATTCACCAATTCCTGTACTTGTTCGATCTATTTGTTGTTCATAAATTTCAGATATTGTTTTGGGTGATTTCCCCATGGTGTGTTTATTTGATTCACTTTTCTTACGTTCGATATTTTGACATTCTTCTAAAGTATTCCATTCCTTACACTCAGGGCACTTCCCCAACCACTTTGGAGACTTGTAATCACAATTCTCACATACAAATACACTTTTCTTCTTTGCCATTGAATATCATCCTAGTTTTCAACTTTCTCAAAGAATTCATCCTCTGAAATGATTGAAATATCTAGTTCAATTGCTTTTTTGAATTTACTACTTGTTGGTTGCTGATCGTTTGTTAATAAATAATCAGTGGATTTTGAAACAGAGGTCGCTACGATTGCACCAATCTCTCTTATTACTTTTTCAATTTCAGATCGTTTTCTCGATAGGCTTCCTGTGATGCAAATTCGTTTTTTTAAAAACTCTGTTTCTTTGTGTTCAACTTCTGCAAAATGAAATCCTCTTTCCAATAATCTCTCAATTAATGGCATTTTTTCTTGAATACTTGTTACGAACTCTGTTGAAGACTTCTCAGCAAAGCCATCAACGGCCATCAGTTTATCAATGGTTAGTTCTTTTATTTTTTCGACTGTATTATATCCGGCCATAACAACTTTTTCACATTTATTATAGGCCCCGCCTTGGATTCCTAAAGCACTCAAGAATGTTGAGAAATCTACTTTCTTTGATTTTTCAATAGAGGCGAGAAGTTTAGATGCTAATTTATCTTTAACTTTCTCTAGAGTCATCAACTGCTCTTTTGTCACTGTATAAAGATCACTAATTTCTAAAACAAGTTCGGCTTTAATCATTTCATCAAGTCTCTTTGATGATAAGTCATCTATCCCGATCTTTTGGATAAAATTCAATATCGTTTCTTTAACTTGCGCAGGACATTTGTCATTTACACAAACTAATCTAATCTCTTGTTCTTTTACTTTTTCATGACAACTCGGACATCTTGAGGGTATTTCATATTGTCTATCTGACGACTTCACTACACTCATAAACTTAGGGATGACTTCCCCACTTCTAATTATCTCTATTTCGTCTCCAGCTTTAAGTCTAAACTGTTTGACCATTCCATAATTGTGTAAAGTAACTCGTGCTATCTTTGCCCCTGATAATTCAACGGGCGCCACCTCTGCAATTGGTGTTAATATACCGTTTCTTGAAACTTGCCATACTAGTTCATTTATAATGGTTTGCTTTGCTTCACCTTGAAACTTAAACGCCATCTTATATCTTGGATGGTGTGCAGTAGCACCAAGTTCTTCATGCATGGCCAATTCATTATACGAGAAAACGACTCCATCAATCTGAAAATCACCCTCACTCATAAACTCTTGTGCAGATCTTAGCGTTTCTTTTATATGACTACTATTTTTATGAAGAACGACTTCTGGAATGTTAAATTTCATTTTCTTGAGGTTATTAAACTTCTCAACTTCTGTTTTAACATTCAAGTTATCTTCGATAAGATCAAATGCACAAAACTGAATATATCTATTTAATTCTAAATTATCTTTTCTTCCTATTAATCCTGCTACTATATTTCTCTGTGAACTTGGCTTTTCTAATCCTGCATTTTCCATCTCATTGGATAGTTTAAAGAAGTCCTCTTCGGTACAAAAAATTTCACCACGAATTTCGACTCTTTCATTTACATTTATTGTCGAACTGACGCCTTTCATCCATTGAACTTTAGATGTTATATTTTCTCCAACAGACCCATCACCTCTTGTCTTTGCAACTTGCAGTCTGCCGTTTTCATAGATCAAACTGCAGCTCACTCCATCATACTTATACATAGATACAACTTCGCTTGCTCCTATCCATGTAAGAAGTTCTTCTTCTTTATAAGTCTTATTTAAAGATAGCATTTTTGTATCGTGAGTTACTTTATCAAGTCCCGTTGCTACAGAACCAACAATCTCAAGCACGCTGCTGTGCGGATTCAAGCCTTTAAGCTCATCCTCTAATTTATCATATTCAATGTCGGAAATTTCTGTCTGACCTTGATAATACTTGGCCTTATGATGCTTGATCAATTCTTCTAGTTCTTGAATTCTATTCATTTACAATCTCTTAAAAGGTAAAGGTTGTACCCAATTTTAGTGTCGACTGCTTCACTGTAATACTTTTTTCTGGATTGGTAAAACTGGCCTTTGAAGAATTCACACCGTAAGAAACATCAAAAGTCATATTTGGTGCATACAGATATTTACCACCAATCTCTAGTGCATAATTTCTTGCAGAGTCATCCTCTCCGTATACAGTTCCTTCTTCATCAAAAGAGGGATTAAATAGAAATGATAGTTCTAGATATATTCTCATGATTTTTTGGATAGGAACGCTTCCTCTCGCCCCCATTAAAATCCCTGAAAATCCTACCTCCGTTATTCCATCAGCAACGGAAGTATCCAAGCCGTAGGTATAAGAGCCATACCCTACAAAAGCATCAATCTGTGGCCCATAGAAGAAGCCCATCGGTAAATACTTATAACCCACCTTGAAGTTTACAAAAGAGTTACTCATATCATTATCACCACGTGTAAATGAGCCTTCCTCTTGTGATAAGCTACCGAATGTTTTGGCTATATCTAATCCAACCCAATATTTTCTTGTCAACCAAAGGGTCGTGCGCAAATCTATACCCAGTATAGTTCCCCCCAACTTCTTTGCAGTTGGAAGCTCGGCCGTAGCAGAACCTTTTCCGATATTAAAAAGTAGACTTACCTCTCCTAATTTTCCAAATTCAAAATCATTGCTTTCATCATATTTTGGCTTTTCTACAAGGCTTCCATTTTTCTTTCTTTCTAATAGTACCCAGTCACCTACTCTCATTCTTTTCTTTGTCGCATAAGTTAAAATATTACCTTGCGACTGAGAGTCTGTACTATGAATTACTTTCCCTTCTCCAAGTTTCTCAGTATCCCAATCAACGATCTCTTTTAATAAGGGATGATTTCTTTTTCCAAGAGGACGAATAACAACGACTTCATTTCCTTGAAACATACTTCTATTTGTTCCAACATCAACTGTAAATTGGTTACCTAGGACTCCTGTTATGATTCCATCGTAGGGTATCTGTTTTTCATAAATCACTAACCAATTTTTTATTGTCTGGGCTATTACTTTATACTCATCAGTATTGAGTCTTGTACTTTCTTTGAAATATACGTCTTCTCCATTTTTTCCAACTACTTCTATTTCAACATTTACACCTTTGACTTCATTTTCAACTTTTACTTTTATCAAAGAGCCTGTATTGGTTTTTTCACTTATTATTTTTAAGACTTTTGGATTTTCTAAAACTTGATCTAAATTTCGCTTATAATTAGCTAATATATTTAGTATCTCACTATTGCTTGTATAGTAGCACCATTCAGAATCTCTTAAATACTGCTCCACCTCTTCAAATACTTTAAAACCCAGGGCACCTCCAACATTATCTTTAACAGGAAGAACCATACATCTTCTCATCGATGCGTTTACTGATGTCACAGAAACTATAAATAGAAGAATTGCAGTTATAAGATTAAATTTCATTTGGCAGCTCAGGTAGTTGTGAGTTCTCTTCTTTTTTATCATGCTCGTATATTTCAACGAGCATTTTTAAATCATTATTTTCTTCTTCGAGTTGTCTTATTTTGCTTTCCAGCTCTACTAACCTGAAACGCAGCTCCATATCTTCTCTTTCTTGAGAAGTTTGTTTGTTTTGATAATTTTCATGAGATACAAAGATAAAATATTTTCCATCATCAAGCTTATATTTCACTCGATCGGATTTTATATACCTTCTAATTGTTGATACTGATTTATCCCGATAACTAGAATACTCGGGTATTGTTAACCAATGACCTTCCATAGTTCACCTCTACTTCTATTTTAGTCAATAATTTATTAATTTCAAAGTTCATACTCTACTTCTTTAATAATATTCCGATAGGTTATTATATGAGACGTGTAGATATAAGTAACTTTAAAGACAAGAAAATTGCTCTGGTATTAAGTGGTGGGGTTGTAAAGGCCTCAGCTTGGCATATAGGTGTAGGACTCGCATTAGATGAGCTCGGCTTTAGCTTAAAATCTAATCATTCTCCAGAAAGCTCCCTTGAAATATCAACTTACGTAGGTAGTTCTGCTGGTGCGCTTATCAGTTTATATTACGCATCTGGGTATAGCCCTAGAGATATAATTAACGCTCATCTTTATCGTGACTCAAAAATCTTAAAAGCTGTTACATATAAAGATATGCTCTCTCTTAAATCAGATACGCCTAGACCTCCAAAAGGTAACTCTTATGAACCATTTTCAGAGTTTCCTTTCTTTATAAAGTCTATTCTCAATCCTCTCCTTTCTTTTAATGGCCTTTTTAGTACTTCAGGCCTTAAGAGATATCTTGAACGAGAGGTGCTTATTTCTAATAATTTCGAAGATTATAAGTCGGATGTATTTGTCATTGCCACTCAGCTTGATCACTCACGTAAGGTGGTATTTTCAAAATACAAATATCCAAGTCCTTATCATGATAAAACGGTTTCCTATTATACAAATACTCCAATCTCTGAAGGCGTTGCTGCCTCTATGAGTGTGCCTCCTTTTTATTCCCCTTCTCCTGTTAAAAACCCTGTTACAGGTAAAACTGACTACTATATCGATGGGGAAATTAGAGAAACCTTGTCCACCCATGTAGCTGTAGATAACAAATGTGATGTCATTATCAGTAGCTGGACACATACTCCTTATCATTTTCAAAATGAGATTGGTTCACTCGTCAATTATGGACTTCCCGCAATTGCGACCCAGGCCATTTATTTAATGATTCAGAAAAAAATTGTTTCATCTCGTGCTAAGCGCGCAGCTTCTGCTGATATTCTTGATACCGTTAATGAATATTGTAAAGGTAATAGAATTGATGAGCAGCATCGTAGAAACCTCCTCCAAATTCTAGAGCGGAAACTTAATTACAATCCCAACATTCATTATATTGACATTTTTCCCACTCATGAGAATTATGATATCTTTTTTAAAAATAGTTTTTCATTAAGTCCTAATAATATGAGCAGTTTGGTTAAGCTAGGTTTTCAAAGGACTATGGAAATTTTCAGAAGGCATGAATGGGAAAGTTAATTGTTCTTTTATTTCTGGTATCTCAATCAATATGGTCATTTAATCCTGATAACATTTTTCAAGATGATCTTACGCTTTTTGATTCATTAAATATCAATCTCTCTGGGCAAGCTCATTCTGTTAGAGACAAAGAAGATTTCACTCTTTTTCTCTTGGATCCTAATCAAAAAGTTTCTGATGAATTTGCTATACCTGCTGAACTAATGGATCGCGTAACCTTTTGGTTCAATGTTTATACTAAATATACAAGTCACTTCTCAGTCATTCATGATATCGATAACCTAGGTATTGTTTATGATGTTATAGATTTCAATGAAGTGGTCTCTAATATTTCAAACCGTAATACTCGTTATGCCATTCAAAATAAAACTCTTCGAAGTATTATTAAAGAATATAAGAATTCATTCACTGCTTTATCTAAAGGTAAATGTACAACTGAGAAGTGTACGAAAATCCTATCAGCACTAACGAAGGCTAAAGTTAATTTACCTAAAAAAGGCCGTAAGAAGTTTTTCTTAGGACTTCGCAGTAATATTCGTACTCAAACGGGTCAGCATGATCATATCAGACAAGGGCTAACAAATATCGATGGCTATAATGAAAGCATTGAACATTTATTTAAAGTCTTTGATTTACCGCATGAATTACTTGCGATCAGCTTTCTTGAATCATCTTTTAATATCCACGCAGAATCTAAAGTGGGTGCGACTGGTCCTTGGCAATTTATGCGAGTTATTGGCAAGCACTTCATGAAAATCAATCGTGATGTTGATCAAAGAAGCTCAGCTGTTTTAAGCACGGCATCGGCCCTCCATCTCCTTAAACAAAATAAGAAGATTATGAAAACCTGGGATCTTGCCGTTAATGCCTATAATAGTGGTACTGGTCTTCTTCGTCGTGGAGTCAAAAGTCTTTATAAAAAAGGCTATAAAAAGCCACGAGTCCAACACTTGATTACTCATTTCAAACATAGAAACTGGGGCTTTGCGGCTAAAAACTTTTATTCAGAGTTTCTTGCTCTCGTTTATACTCTTTCTTATCGTAATGAAATATTACAACAAAAGTTTAACTTAAAAGATGGCGACCTTGATATATATATAACCAAGTGCTCTCTCCCCTTAGTGAAGCTGATTTCGACACTCAAAAGCTCCAAGCATAATATTCTTCATGTGAATAATCATTTGAAAAAATCAAAAGCAACGTATCCAAAAGGAACAGTTGTTATATCTGATGTTGATTTAACTTCACGTAAATACCTCAAGATTCCACATACTAATCTTTTGAGTCATTACCCAAAGAATTTATATAAGCTTGTAAGGAAAATGAGTTGTAAGTAGTCCTAGAGTTGCTCTAGGAGATACGTGCCAGGTGAACAGTAGGTTCTCATGTAGTCTTTTTTTCCATTTGCATATTCAATTTCAACTGGAAAAATACCTTCTTCATTACCTAATATAAATAGTTTACTCGACATCGGTGAAACATACTTTGTGAATACGCCATCTTTATCAAGAAAGGATTGTTCAAATGTCATTGGTCCTTGAGAGCTTTCACCTCTCACCTTAACATTAACGACCTCTTTGTTATCGAAATTTATATGTACAAGACATTCATTTGAGTGAAGCTCATCAATCGAAAAACTTCTCAATATTTCTTGCACAAATTCTAAGCTTGGTAGTTCCAACTTATTATTACCATCTATTCCTACAAATATAGGTGAATCCAGATGATTTACTTCTACGTAAGTCCTAGATCCCTTTGTTGCCCATGGAATATTCAGTACATACTTACCAGATGCTACCTTTGAAGGATTCATATTCCCTACAAATGTCTTCATCTTTTGAGTATCCAAATCTAGTGGTACATTTTGTACACCAAGAGTGTTCTTCAATGTCAGATCAAAAATTATTTCATGAGATGGTTGAGCTGTGGCTACATCAAATGTGACTTCATCAGGAGCCACAAATGTTATCTTTGAGGCTTCTGTTCTATTTGCACCTAAATATTGAACTCTAACATTACCTGGAATCACACCTAAGAAGAGAATATATCTATAGTTCTTTGCTGATTTAACAATCTTAAAATCTTCATTAAGATAAACTCTTTGCTCATAACTGTTTTGTGTATTTTGATCACTAGATATTTCTACATCTTCAAAGTACTCACCCAAATCAACCAGATAATATCCACCATATCCACTAAGCTCATTCTTATCTATATATGTTTCTATTGATTTTATATCAATCAACGGGACTTCTACATTTGAATACTCACCAGTCAAAGGAACTTCAATTGTTGTTCTCATATAAAAGTTCTTTACTAATGTGGCCCTTAACAATCCTGAATATCCATTTAATGAATAATTATATTCAATTTTCCCTTCATTAAGATCATCGTATACTTTGTTATTATCTGTAGCTGCATACATTGAAAATCCATGTACTGACTCTTCCATCCCTTTTTCCATATCTGTATGAAGTGCATGGATAGTCATTTTTGAATCTTCATCAAAATCTCTTACTGGAGCTGCTAATGCTTGTGTTATAGGAGATTCTTTATTGAATTTTTTTAATAGGTCTGTGTAACTTTTTGCTTTTTTAACTTGGCCAATACCTTCACCATTCATCTCTCTCTTTATAACATCTGTAACTCTATGTGAGATATCAAGCTTAGATACATCTTCAAGAGATTCTAGGGAACTCTCGATGGCCATAACACTTGCTTCTTGAATTGTTGTTGCTACTTTTTCATTATTAGCTATTTTCAATTCTGATTTTTCTACATTGGCTTTTTCTTCTTTATAGACTTGTTCTTCATCTTTATTTTTTGTGTAATCAATAAATACGATATCGTCTGTGTTGAAGTCCGTTGATGACTCAACGACTTTGACTACATCTTCTAATTGTTGCTTTTCAAAATTATCGATGAGTTTCTTATTAGTTGGATCGTATGCAACAACTGCTTTTTCATTAGTTGCTTTTTTATTTTCTAATAGTGCTAGCTTCTGCGACATTTCTTTAAGGTAGTCATTATATGCATCTGCAATACTTATTGACTGAGGAGCTGAAATTTCAAAACCATTATGTTGGATATGCATTTCAAGACTTAAGTATCTTTCATCAGTTTTTGCTACTTTCGCTTCTAATTCTTTAACTTCTTGTGATCTATATTCTTTAACATTTTGTATTTTAATTTCTTTTTTAATAACTGCTGCGTTTTTCTTTTTTTCAATTTTAGCAACGGCCAACTGTTTCATTGAATTCTTTTCAATTGCTTCTCTATAAAGGTCACGCTTAGGAATTTTTATTTCACTAGAACTTAACTTCATCTCTCTAACAGAACTTATACTGGGAAGCTGTATAGACGGCATTCTAAAGCTTATAAAATGGGGCTTACTTGATATTCCACTGCAGCTCTGACCCAATACGATCAGATAGAAGAAATAGGAAATATAGAGAATAAATTTGTTTTTCACTTATCTCTATTCTCACAGAGTTTCTGTAAATTTCCATACATAGGAGCATTTTACCCCTATTTTTTGAGTGGCCAGTTATAAAAAAAGCCTCTGTTAAACAGAGGCTCTTTATAATTATGAATAGTCATTTTTTAAGCTTAAGAAAATTATTTAGTTTTTGATAACTGAATTCTAATCTCAGCTCTTTCTGCTTTGTTACGATATTGCTCAATCTCTTCATCGCTTAACACTTCATCACTACTTTGTAGCTTATCTTTTGCATGCTGAAGTGCTCTTTCAGCTCTCTCAAGATCGATATCTGTGTTTTTTTCCGCAATGTGAGTCATCACAATTACTTTATCGTTGAGTACCTTACAAATTCCGCCAGATACTGAGTAGTCAATATCTGGATCATCAGCACTACCAAAAACAGTAAGTACACCTGTAGATAATTCGTTAATGATATGCGTATGGTTAGGCAGAACATTAATTTGACCACGAACAGTAGGGATGATTAGGGATTCCGCTGGAACCCCTTTCGCTACAATTTTCTCTGGTGTTAAAATATCAACTGTAAAATAGTTCATCTTACTCTACCTTATTACTAAAACTTATTTTGCTCTTAGTTCTTGAGCTTTTTCGTAAACCATATCCAAGTTTCCTACTAGGTAGAAAGCTTGCTCTGGAAGATCATCACACTTACCTTCAAGAATAGCCTTGAAAGCTGCAATTGTATCTTCGATCTTAACGAATTGACCGGTAATACCAGTAAATTGCTCAGCAACAAAGAATGGTTGAGAAAGAAATTTCTGTACCTTACGAGCTCTACCAACAATAACTCTATCTTCTTCAGATAATTCATCCATACCAAGAATCGCAATAATATCTTGAAGTTCTTTGTATCTTTGAAGAATCTGCTGAACAGCACGGGCCGTAGCATAATGCTCTTCACCAACAATCTCTGGAGAGAGAACTGTTGAAGTTGATGTTAGTGGATCAACCGCTGGATAAATTCCAAGCTCAGCAATTGGACGAGAAAGTTCTGTCGTTGCATCAAGGTGAGCAAAGGTAGTTGCAGGAGCAGGGTCAGTATAATCATCAGCAGGTACGTAAACGGCCTGAATCGATGTAATTGAACCATCATCTGTTGAAGTAATACGCTCTTGCATGGCACCCATTTCTGTACTTAGTGTTGGTTGGTAACCAACAGCAGAAGGAATACGACCAAGAAGGGCAGAAACTTCTGAACCAGCTTGAGTAAAACGGAAGATATTATCAACGAAGAAAAGAACGTCTTGTTTTTCTTCATCACGGAAGTACTCAGCAACAGAAAGACCTGTAAGAGCAACACGGGCACGTGCACCTGGTGGCTCATTCATCTGTCCATATACCAGAGCTGTTTTATCAATAACTCCAGACTCGCTCATTTCATCGTAAAGGTCACGACCTTCACGAGTACGCTCTCCAACTCCAGCAAATACTGAGTATCCACCGTGTTGAGTAGCAATGTTGTTAATAAGTTCCATAATAAGAACTGTTTTACCAACACCAGCACCACCGAAAAGACCAATCTTACCACCTCTTAAATATGGGGCGAGAAGGTCAATAACTTTAATACCTGTATAGAAAGGCTCTTTTTTAGTCGATTGCTTAGCAAAAGAAGGAGCTTCTCTGTGAATATCATAAGTTTTATCATGCTTAACAGGACCACGCTCATCAATTGGGTCACCAGTTACGTTGATAATACGTCCAAGAACATCTTTACCAACAGGTGCTTGAATAGGCTTTCCAGTGTTAAGAACAGGTTGCCCTCTTCTTAGACCTTCAGTCTGGTCCATGGCAATTGTACGTACAACGTTATCACCAAGGTGTGAAGCAATCTCAAGAACAAGATTGTTCTCTTCGTCACTAATAAAAGGATTCGATACGCGAAGTGCAGTGTAAATTAGTGGAAGATTCCCTTCAGGAAATTCCACGTCAACTACTGGACCCATTACTTGTTTAACTATTCCAGAATTTGCAGACATTCTAGGCTCCTTAACTGTTGAGTGACTCAGCACCAGATACAACTTCAATTAGTTCCGTTGTAATGGCAGCTTGCCTCAATTTATTCATTTTAATTGTTTGTGATTTAATAGCTTCTTTACAGTTCGTTACCGCATTATCCATAGCGGCCATACGCGATCCGTGCTCAGCTGCAATACCATCAAGTAGACTTGTGTATAAACTCGCCGCAAAAGTTTCTGGAATTAATGTATCCAGGATTTGCTTTGGAGTTGGTTCGTACTTGAAATCAAAAGGAAACTTTTCCTCTAGCTCTTGCTTCTCTTCACGATCAAGCGACATTGGTAAAAGTTGCTTAATCATTGGAGTAAAAGAAATTGCAGAATTAAATTGGTTGTATGCAACTTTAACTGAACCAACTTCGCCAGAAGTAAATAGGTTGGCTAATTCTTTCCCAACAGTTTCCATCTCTAAGAAGGTTGGATCACCTTTTGCGAAAGTATAATACTTACCTACATTAACTTCTTTCTGAACTACTTCTTTAACTTTTTTACCGATAAAGAAAACTTTAACTTTCTTATCCGTTTGAGCTAGATATTTTCTAAGCTCTTTAGTTAATTGGGCATTGTAACCACCACATAGACCTTTGTTTGAAGAGATAACGAGAAGCGCTTCTGTTTGCGTATTCCCGTTATCCTCAAGATACTTATGTGTATAGTTTTCTACTAATGCAGAAATAGTCTTGATCGTTAATTCAAGCTCATTGGCATAAGGTCTTGAGCTTTGAATCGCTTGTTGAGCCCTTGCCAATTTTGCAGCAGATACCAGCTTCATCGCTGAAGTAATCTTCAGCGTTCCTTTGGTACTTTTAATTTTCTTTTTCAGATCTTTAATATTCGCCATTTCAGCTACCTAATCTTAAAAGTTCCTTGATGATAAGAACTTGTTAACAATATCAGTAAGAGCTTTTCCGTTATCATCAGAAATAGCTTTATCGTTTCTAATACTTTCAACAAGACTTGATTGTTGTGAGTGCATATGCTCAAGAAGTTCTTTTTCAGCTTCTCCAACTTTAGCAACTGGAACAACATCAAATAAACCTTTCGTTGCTGCGAAAATTGTAATTACCTGATCAATCACATCCATAGGAACATATTGACCTTGCTTAAGTAATTCAACTAGACGCTCACCACGAGAAAGTTGCTTTTGAGTTGTCTCATCTAGGTCAGAACCAAACTGTGCAAAAGCTGCAAGTTCACGATACTGAGCAAGATCAAGACGAAGTGTACCGGCTACTTTTTTCATGGCCTTAATCTGTGCAGAACCACCAACTCTTGAAACTGAAAGACCAACGTTTACCGCAGGACGAACACCAGAGTTGAAAAGATCTGATTCAAGATAAATCTGACCATCAGTAATGGAAATAACGTTTGTAGGTACGAAAGCTGCAACATCCCCTTCCTGAGTTTCAATAACTGGAAGAGCTGTCATAGAACCGGCACCTAGTTCATCAGATAATTTACACGCACGCTCAAGAAGTCTTGAGTGAAGATAAAATACGTCACCTGGATAAGCTTCACGACCTGGAGGACGACGAAGAAGAAGTGACATCTGACGATAAGCATTTGCTTGCTTTGTAAGGTCATCAAATACGATGAGTACGTGCTTACCTTGGTCTCTATAGTGCTCTCCAAGAGTTGCACCAGTAAATGGAGCAAGATATTGAAGAGGAGCAGAGTTTGATGCTGTTGCAGAAACAACTGTTGTATATTCCATTGCTCCAGCTTCAGTTAGCTTTTGAACAACTTGACGTACAGTTGATTGCTTTTGTCCTACGGCAACGTAGATACAAACAACATCTTTACCTTTTTGATTAATAATTGTGTCAAGAGCAACTGCTGTTTTACCAGTCTTACGGTCACCAATGATAAGCTCACGTTGTCCACGCCCAATTGGGATCATGGAATCGATTGCTTTAATACCGGTTTGCATTGGCTCATGAACAGGCTTACGAGCAATAATACCAGGTGCTTTAACTTCTACGTTTCTTGTAGAGTCAGCATTGATTTCGCCCTTACCATCGATTGCTTCACCAATAGCGTTTACAACTCTTCCTAGAAGAGCATCACCAGTTGGAACTTCAACGATTTTTTCTGTTCTTTTAACAGTAGTTCCTTCCTTAATAGAAACGTCGTCAGCAAGAATTGCAACCCCAACGTTATTCGTCTCAAGGTTGAGAACCATACCTTTTGTACCACCGTCAAACTCTACGAGTTCACCGGCCATTGCGTTCTTAAGGCCAAAAATACGGGCAATCCCGTCACCAACAGTCAAAACAGTTCCTACTTCATCTACTTGTAGTCTGCTTTCAAAATTAGCAATTCTGTCCTTAATGATGCTTGAAATTTCTTCTGGATTGATAGACATCACTATACCTCTTCTTTACTAGGAATTAAGTATTTCCGATTTTAATTTGTTAAACTGATTATCGATTGTTGCATCCAACTGAAGGTCTTCCACAGTTACTCTGTAACCAGCAGTTAGATTTTCATTTTTCTTATAAGTAAGGATCGGCTTAGCACCAACTTTATCTGCTAAGTAAGCGATCATTTTTTCTGTTATCTCTGGATTTGCTGTATCTTCACGTCCTTCAATAACTCCTCTAATGAAGCCTTTCTTATGATCATCAATCACAATAACTTCTTTAAAGATAATGGGAAGTAATCCAATTCTTTTCTCACTCATTAAAAATGAAATTACATTTTTCACAAGAGAAGATGTACCTAATCTTTCTAATACATCACTTAACACTGAAAGTTTTTCTTCATATGAAAAAACATCTAAAAACAATACTGTTTCAAGATCGTTATTCTCGTTAATTACTTCTGTTAATTTTGTTAGCTCTTCAGTTACATCAATTTTTTGTTCTTCACCAAGAGCATAAATCGATTTTGCGTAAGCTTGTGCTACGATTGATTCTTTCATCTTTTACCTATCTAATTTGTGAGATTAGTTTCTTTGTTACTTTTTCGCTTAATCCTGAATCTTTACCGATTTTTGTTTTTGCTTTTGCAATAACTTCATCAATTAGATTTTCTTCCAAGGCTGCAACACGAGATACCTTCTCATGCTCAATCTTGTTTATAGAATCTGCTTCGAGTCTTCTCAAATATTCTTCCGATTCTTTTTCTGACTTCGAAATAAAATCATTTGCTTCTTTTTCAGCATTTTGTGTAATTTTATTTTTTTCACTACTTAAATTACTCATCTTTTCTTGAAGAGCATTCAATTTAATATTGGCTTCTTTGTCTTTCTTCTCTGCATGTTCAAATAAGAACTTCACATCGTTTGCATTTTTCTCAAACATTTCTCTTAGTGGAGTTTTTACTTTCCATACAAGAAAACTTGCAAGCAATGCAAAGTTAATTGCTGGCCACATGAGATCTGTTACACTGCCGTGTCCTGCACCACTGCCTGCTGCATGTGCTGTACTAATAAGAGAGATGAGGGCTATTACAACTTTCATTCTGTACCTATTTTAGTTAGTGATTTTTTCTACTAATTTTTCTGAGAGTTCATCAGCTGAAGAAAGTATTTGTTGCTTGCTTGATTCAATTGAAGCAACAACTTCTGACTTTCTTTCTTCAAACGATTTTAAGATTTTGCTTTCTTCTGCTTTTTGCATTTCTTCAATATTTTTTAAAGCAGTGCTTTTCTTTTCTGACATAGCCTGATGAGCTAGATCATTTGCTTTACGTACTTCTTCTTCGAATTCTTTTGAAAGCTTATCAGCTTCCTTCATTTTATTTCCAGCGCCTTCTTCCAATTTAGTTGTCTTAGATTCACGAGTTTGCAATACAAAGAGCAACTTATTAAAGAATAATGTCTTTAATAGAAAAAAGATTACTGTAAAAATTAAAAATTGATAGAAAATAGATTGATCGACACCTAATTTTACAAAGATCTGGATGATTTTATCCATAATTATTCTATCTCCAACGAAGGCGTGCATTCACACCAAAAGCACGTCTGTTCAAAACCTATAAAATGAACCTTATATGTAGTCATAGGTACGAGGTTTGTCAAAGTGTTTAACTATTAAGTTTGTAGATTTTAAAGGATTTTACGCTGATTACGAGACTATGTGCGCATCAATAAATTACATCTTAGTCGTACCGTGAAAAATCACTCCCTCTTCCACGATTAAACTTGGGGTTGTAATAGTTCCCTCAAAGCGAGCCGGCTTTATGATCTCAACCCTGCTACTTGCTTTGATATTTCCTTTAACGGTCCCACTTATTAGGATGACGTTAGCATTTATATCTGCGTTGACCACTGCCCCTTCCGAGACAATGACTGTGTCATTTGAAAAAACAGAGCCATTTACAACGCCTGCGATTCTTGCAACCCCATTAAAGCTTAAATTTCCTTCAAATTTACAGCCCTCTTCAATGATGGCCGAAATTTCACCTTTTTGTCTCACTGCGACAATCTCCATGTTTGAAGTGGTCCCATAGGACCAACTTCTATCTCTTTAACAGATATTCGTAGATATCATTAAATTCAGCTTCATTAGTAAATTTAATTAAAAATTCACCTTTTCCAGCTTTCTTAGATTTAATATCAAAATGATAGCCCGTTTTTTGCTCTAGTTTTTCTTTAAACTGACCTAGTTTCTCATTAAAATACTTATTCTGTCTTTCTTTTGGTTCTACAATTTTTTTCTTTAATAGTTTTTCAACTTCACGAATAGAAAGCTTTTCAGCAACGGCCTGATTAGCAACTCTAATACATTTTTCTCTATCTTTTTCGCTTGCTAAAACTTTAGCGTGTCCAAAGCTTAGATCCTCTTTCTGAAGTAGATCAATTACTGGTCTAGGTAACTTCAAAATTCGTAGAAAATTGGCAATTGTCGATCTCTCTTTACCTAATCTTTTTCCTACTTCTTCTTGTGTTAAATCAAACTCATTCATCAATTGATAATAAGCTAAAGATTCTTCTACGCAATTTAGATCAGAACGCTGAACGTTTTCGATTATGGATATAACCATCTTTTCACGTTCAGTTATTTTCTTAATCACTGCGGGAACTTTATCAAGGCCTGCCATTTTTGCAGCTCTTAAGCGTCGCTCACCAGCAACTAATTCAAATCCTTTTTCTGCTTTAACTACAACCAGGGGTTGAATTATTCCGTTTTCTTTAATTGATTCGCATAATTCATTTAAATCTTTTTCTTTAAAAATTTTTCTTGGTTGATTAGGATTTGCTTTAATTTCATTAATATCTATAAGTGCCGGTCCAGCTTCTATAACTACCTTTTCGGCTTTCTTTTCTTCTTTATTTTTTGCTTCTTTCTTCTCTATCTCTGAAGTCGATAAAGATGCTTTTAAAATCTCATTCGGAGAATCTTGAATAAGAGAAGCAATTCCTTTTCCTAACGCTAACTTCTTCGCCATTTCATATCCCTCTTATTGAATTGTTGGTTGATTAGAGTTTCCATCTTTACCTTTATATTCTTCAGGTATTTCTGGAATTGTGAAGTCGAGTTCAGGTTGATCCTTCACTGTATTCGTTCTATTTTTCATTATCAGTTCTTTCGCTAATGAAAGATAGGCCTGACTTCCCTTAGATTCAATATCGTAGAGAATTATTGGTTTACCAAATGATGGGCTTTCAGAAATTTTTACGTTTCTTGGTATTATCGTTTCAAATACTTTATCACCAAAGTGTGTTTGAACTTCTGATGCTACTTGCTTATGTAATGATGTTCTTGAATCAAACATAGTAAGAAGAATTCCTTCTAAGTCTAAATTTGGATTAAGTGACGAACGAACTAATCTTATTGTATTCAAGAGTTGTGCAAGTCCCTCCATCGCATAATATTCAGTTTGAAGAGGTACCAATACGCTGTCACAGGCTGTAAGAGCGTTCACTGCTAAAACGTTAAGTGATGGTAGGCAATCTATTATAACGTAGTCATAATCCTTCTTAACAGTCTCTATAGCTGCTTTAAGCTTATGCTCTCTGGCAAACTCACTTACGAGCTCTATTTCAGCACCAATTAAATCTTGGTCTGCTGGGCATATGTCAAAGTTTGGTAATTCTGTTTGATAAATACAGTCTTTTAAAGTCTCTTTACCAATAATCGCATGGTAAATATTCTTATCTGCAAATGCTTCTTTATCTAGACCTACACCTACGCTCGCATTTCCCTGAGGATCAAGATCGATTAGTAGAGTTTTTTTCTCGGCTACTGCTAGACACGCTGCAAGATTAATGGCCGTCGTAGTCTTACCTACGCCGCCTTTTTGATTGGCAACTGCAATAATTTTAGACATTTAGAACTCCAAGTAGTTTATTGTTGCATGGAGATTTTTAATGAAGTTCTGATAGTTTGACAAGATTTTTCTTTGTTCCACGTGGAACATTTTGGGCCTCATAAGAGACAAAGTATCGCACATGCCCACTAGGAAGCGTGTACTCTTGTAATAATTTTTTCTTAAAAATTCCTACATTATCTGGTGCGGTCTCAAGGTCTAGTAGGTTTGGACCTTTATAGAAATAAACGGTTACTTTTGCTTTATTTGAGACATTTAGTTTATGTAAAAAATCTTTAATCTTACCAACCGCCTTGAGTGTAACAACACAGTCTGTATTGAGATCAACTGCTTCTATTCTATGATGATAAGTTTTAACTGAGTTAAGGTCTAAGCGTTTTGCAATTTCCTGAACGGCCTCTGCTTTTTTTCTTCGCGCCTCAAATCCAACTGATTTCAAGCCGTCAATCTTCTTGGCAATTGGTAGAAGGGGAAAGCCTCCACCAAACCCAATGTCCACATGGAGTTTTGTATTATTTAAATCTTTTGTAAATTCAGTGAATACTTCTAGTGGATAGATTGAATCAACAATCTGCTTTTCGTAAAACTCATCTGGATTAGAAATACGAGTCAAATTAAGAGTGCCAAATTCTCCAAACAGTAAGTGTCTATATTTCTCAGAAAATTCTTTCATTATATATTACCTGCTACAAAGGCCAGAGTCGCTGGCCTGATTCCCTCAATCCTTTGGAGCTGGCCAAAGTTCTCAGGCTTAACCTTCTCTATACGTTGCTTACATTCAAAACTAACATTCTTATTAGCTAGCAAGTCTTCCCATTTGATTGCTTTATTTTTTAACTTCATCCATTTTTGAAAATCGGCATCGCTTCTTTGTATATATCCTCTATACTTTATAGAAACAGCAACTGCACGAACAACTCTAATATCGATGGATATACCACTCTTATTCAAGAAATAACTTAAAGATTCAACAGGATCTACCTGGCTTCTTTGTAATACTTCACAAACTGAAACCTTCCCCTTTATCTTTCCAAGCACTCCATCTAGAAAGAGTTTATTATTATCAGGCGATTCTTTATAGAAGGTATTTTCTAATATTTCGATCAAAAGCTCATATTGCTTGATAAAACCTTCATTATATTCATCGATTTTCTCACTTAGACCAAGCATTCTTCTATATCTTGCCATTCTGAGAATCGTATTATCTTCTCTTAACTGTAGTCTATTTTCTGCCCTTGCTGTAAATAAGCGATAAGGCTCATCACGTTCATTGGCCGTTAAATCGTCAATCATCACACCTATATAACTATCGTCTCGATTTAATATAAAAGACTCTCTTCCGAGTACCGAATGGGCTGCATTTATACCTGCAATAATCCCTTGTCCGGCCGCTTCCTCATAACCTGAAGTACCACAGACTTGCCCAGCAAAGTATAATCCTGGAATTTCGGCATACTCCATACACTTATTTAAATGAAGTGTATCAACTACATCGTACTCAACAGCATATCCATAAACCGCTATTTTCGCTTTCTCCAAGCCTTTAATGGTTTGAATAAATTCAAGTTGGATTTCTTTTGGCAAAGAAGTAGATATGCCATTTGGATAGAAAGTATCTATATCTAACCCTTCTGGCTCGACAAATACATGATGACTATTTCTATCTTCGTATCTATAGGCTTTATCTTCAATTGATGGACAGTATCTAGGTCCAACTCCCTGTATTTGACCATTAAATATTGGGCTTCTTTCTTTGTTTTTCCTAATTATACCTAATGTACTCTCATTCGTTCTCGTTAAAAAGCAAGATACCTGTCTAGCATAACGAGAGCTGGACTCATGTCCATAGTGAAAGCAAATTGTTGCAGGATCACTAGGTTGCTCATCCATTTGGCTAAAGTCGATTGATGCCCTACTTAATCTTGCAGGAGTTCCTGTCTTAAAGCGCTTCTTCAACTTAGATACGCCCTCAAAAAGTGAAGTTAAACCTTCCGATTGGCTACAATCTACTCGTCCACCTGGACTTACTTCTTCCCCAGTATGCATTTTTGCATTTAGGAATGTACCAGCGGTAACAATAATCCTTTTACATTTGAAAGTTAGATTATTACTTGTTTTAAGGAAAAAGATGCTTTCCTGTGATGTTACATGATCAACTTTTTCTCTAATGACCGTAATAGGAGACTTTTCTACAATCTCTTCTGCTCTTCTAGCATATAAATTCTTATCTATCTGAACTCTAGTACTTTGAACTGCGTACCCTTTAGATTCATTAAGAATTCTAAACTGAATTCCAGCTTCATCAGCAAGGCGACCCATAAGTCCGCCCAATGCATCTATTTCACGAACAACTTGACCTTTGCCTACTCCACCAACTGCTGGGTTACAGGGTGCACTTGCTAGTGGCACCTCCGGAATAGTAACTATAGCTACAGCAAGTTCTTTGAACTGAGAAGCAATCCAGGCTGCTTCAACACCAGCATGTCCACCACCCAATATAATAATATCAAAGCAATCTATATTCATAATAATATCCAAAAAAGTTCCACGTGGAACATTCTTATACTCTTTAATGAAACGAGAATCTAGTACTAACGTAAGGTACTGTAAATACTACTTTCCTATACAGAAATTAGAAAAAATGTTATCTAAAACGTCATCTGGGCTTGTTACACCCAATAATTCATCTATTGATATAGATAACATATTGATTTCATGTGAAACAATACCTAAATCAGTGTTATTAAATACATTTTGTTTAAATTCGGTAAACTTATTAAAAATATCCTTAATAAGATCCCTATGTCGAGAAAGAGGAATTGGGTTTGAAGCAGCTAAACTCTTATATGTATCTGAAATAAGATGATTTAGGGTAAAAAGTGGTTCTATAGAACCACTTTCCCCTGCCCCCATAGGACCATCCACTTTAAGGAAATCTGCCCCGATAGGACCATTAAAAAATAAAACTGGTCCCATAGGACCAAATTGATAATTTACTTCTGGTCCCATAGGACCAATATTATATTTTGCCCCGATAGGACCAGTATTTTTTAAATCTGGTCCTATGGGACCAATTTTAGATTCTGCCCCCATGGGACCACTTATAAATATGGGTTTATCTAATTTCAACAAAAGAGATGATAAGTGCTTTATATCTTTCTCTGGGACTTTATCGACATGAGTAAGTATGTAAGCAGAAGGTTCTACATCAGAAACTTCCCCATCCCAAGTCACTGCATTAATGAGAAAAAACTTGAGAAATGAAGAATTAATAAGCTTTTTTCCCCGTTTAATTCCCTCTACTTCGATAAGATCAGAACTCTCACGAAGGCCGGCCGTATCTATTAACTGATAGGCTTGAGAATCAATATAAATATATTCAGATACGAAGTCCCTAGTAGTTCCATGTATATCAGAAACTATTGCTCTATCCTGACCAACCAAAAAATTGAAAAGCGTACTCTTACCAGCATTAGTATTTCCGTAAAGGCCAATTTTAGGAGATAAGAGATTATTTAAATCACCTTGCGTACGCTTAAAAAGATTATTTATAGAAGTCTCAAAAGCATCAGTATGACGCTTTATTAGAGCTATAACCTCATCATCACCAACATCATCACTAAAATCAATAGAAAGCTCAATTGCAGAACGTAGAGAAATATAAATATTACGAAGCTCAGTATATTCATCAAAGAGCTCGTTATTCATAATTTTTGTGGCCTTGCTCAAGCCAAAGGAACTAGATGCATTAAGAAGTAAATCGAGACCCTCAACTTGGGTAAGATTCATTTTCTTATTTCTTAGTGCTCGATAGGTAAATTCACCAGGAAAGGCCTTAAGAAATCCATATTTCGAGATTAATAAGGAGACGATTCGTTCTAAATTGAAAGGGTTTCCATGAACATGGAACTCGATAACATTTTCGCCTGTAAAACTATTAGGTCCTGGAAAAAATAAAAGAATTCCGTCATCAAGAATTTCATTATCATCTTTTAATGAAATGTAATGAGCAAAACGAGGCTTTAATGATTTAAGTGAACAAAGTGGGGTTAAGAAGTCTGTAGATGTAAAACCAGTAATTCGAATGATCCCTATAGCAGAAAGAGATTGTGTACTAGTACTTACTGCTACAATAGGATCATTTCTTAAAAACTGGTTCATTAAGTTTAGTCAGCTGTTTTATATACAAAGAGTTGTTGAGCAATACCAAAAACAGTAGAGACAAAGATATAAAGATTTAAACCAGCTGGTAAATCTTTCATGAAAAATGTGAAAATAAGAGGCATGAACATCATCATTTTCTTTTGTAATGGATCTGTAGTGGTAGAAGGATTAAGTTTCGTTTGAAAGAACATAGCGATACCCATAAGCACTGGAAGTACGTAATAGGGATCCTTAGCAGATAAATCTGTAATCCAAAGAATAAATGGAGCATGTAAAAGTTCAACTGAATTAAATAGAACTTGATAGAAAGCAAAGAAAACAGGCATTTGCAGAAGTAGTGGTAAACATCCACCCATAGGATTAGCTCCATTCTTCTTAAAAAGCTCCATTGTTGCTTTTTGCATCTTTTGCGGATCATCAGCAAGCTTCTCTTTTAATTTAGCTAATTCAGGCTGAAGCTGCTGCATCTTCTTCATACTTTTAAAACTTTTATACTGAAGTGGAAAAAGTAGAGTTCTAATAAAGAGTGTAATAAGAATAATCGCTAAACCATAGTTAGGAGCATACTCGTAAAAGAATTGCAGCCCCTTAAGTATAGGAACGGCAATAATACCGAATACACCAAAATCAACAGCAAGATGAAGATTACTTCCCACTTTTTGTAGCTGATCATGTCCTTTTAAACCATAAAATACAAAACCAGATAAATTGGTCGTACTCTCGATAATTTTAGTATCAAGGTTATCTTTATTGATATTAATAGAGGCCATTGGCTTACCATTAATAACATTAGCAAATAAATGGTAATGGAAGTCTATGGCCATCCACTGAAGAGGACCGTCATACTTCTCTTCACCATCGACATTAGTACGTTCAGTATCTTTAAGAAGAGTTACATATTGTCTTATTTGCCTTCCCTCACCTTCTTGCTTAGAAGACTCCATACGTGTGTAATATTGGTAAGGAGTAGAAGAACTTAATGACCACTGAAAAAGACCTTTACTATCAATTTCACCATTAAAGTTAATACCTAAACGTGAATCAGTACCCGTAATTTTATTTTCTTGTGGCATTGAAAAATTGAATAGAAGTGGAGTTAAACTTCCATCTTTAATAACAAAGAATTGAAGAGGTTTTTTAGCTCCTACAATATCTTGAAAAGCGTCTCTTTTCTCATCTAAGGGCTCTAAATGCTTAATTAGAAGCTCATTGGTTATTTCAACTTTGCTTAAAGGTGACGAAAGTACAAAGCTCTTAGTCGTTATAGGCTGTGTTGTCTTGAAGGCTGAATCTTCAGCTGAAGAAGCTGTACTTGGTACAACAGGAGAATCTACAGAGCCATTTGAAGTAGTTGTAGTTGGCTCTACTTTACTATTAGCTACAGGGGCATCAGCAAAATTATTCTTTGGTGCAAAAAAGTATTGATAACCAAAAAGGACAATAGCTGAGAGAGATAGAGTTAAAAATAAACGTTTTTGTTCTGACGCCATTACTAGACTTCCTTAAGATGGTTTGTACATCTGCTTGAAACCTTCTCATTATCTACTTGGCATGTATCTACGCAAGCTCTGCTGGGTATGGGATCATAACCACCTGAATGAAAAGGATGACATTTAAAAATTCTTATCAGTGAATACCACAAGGCAATATGCACTGGAAAGTGTTCTAAGCATTCTTTAGCATAACAACTACAAGTTGGTGAAAAGCGACAATTTCTCCCTAGAAAAGGCGAAATTAAATACTGATAAAACTTGAGGATAAGAAGGAAAAGAGATTTCATTTAAGAAAGAATCCACCAGGACCATTACCCTTTCTTAAAGCCTTAGCAAGAGATGAGTTAACTGCATCTTTATACTCACTACCCTTGAGTTTCTTTAAACGAGGAGATGCTATCACCAAAACCTCTAAAGGAGACGTACGAAGAAAACTCGAGCGAAAAACTTCTCGACACCTTCTTTTGATGAAATTTCTATGAACAGCATTACCAGCTTTCTTTGAGATACTTAGACCTAAGCGCGCATGACCTAGTTCCATATCTTGAGATTTCTTAAAATAGAAACGCAAAAAAGGGGTATCTATACGCGATGCCCCTCTTCTTAAGTATTGAAAATCCCTAGGTTTAAGCAAACGATACTCTTTAGAAAAAGAGAAATTCATCTACCTAGCCCTAAGCAAAAATTACTTCGTTCCAACAGAAACAGTTAAGCTCTTTCTGCCTTTCGCTCTACGAGCATTAATAACTTTCTTACCACCAGCAGTGGACATTCTCTTTAAAAAACCATGAACACGTAGACGCTTCTGTCTTTTTGGTTGCCACGTTCTCTTACTCATATATACCTCACGAAAAAAATAACTTTAACGTATAATAACAATTAGGAGCGAAATCTACATAAACCCAAGGGAAAATGCAATGGCCAATTGCACAGTATGGGTAAAAAAATACAATCTTTTTAAGGAGTCAAAGAAATGACGTCATGTAAGAAGAGTTCAGAATAACTGCGCACAGCATGATATTGATTCTTTATCTTCTCTCCGGTAATTATAGTGTCCCTTAACAACGGACACATTTATATTACACACAATTAATCCATGTGGAGAGACGTTTAACATGACGACAGACTTCCCTTTTGAAAAGTTTTTAAATACTAAAAAAACTTCAGGTTCCCCTAGCCCTATAAAAGCCGGAGATCCCTGCAAAAACGACCATTTACTAAATGATATCTTTAACCATAACGCGGTTAAAGATACATCTCAAGCCGAGGTCTATGAAGATCATTCGGATATTTCACCTTTCAAGCCTATTACAGATGCTATTTTCGAAGCATTGAAAGATAAAATTGAGCCCATTAAGTACAATACATTCATTAAAAACAAGATCCAAATAGAGAGCTTAGATGAGGAAAAGGTTGTATTTAACGCACACACCCAATTTATTCTTAATACTGTAAGATCTAGCTATCTACCCATCATCAAATCAATTCTAAAAGAATTAATGGGCGAAGATTATGCAATAGAGTTTACACTAAAAGGAGATGGCAAGACATCTCATCAGCTCGAAGAAAAGAACTCTGAAGCTACATCTTTCAGTAAATACTTAGAAAATAGCCATGAGAATGTATTTGAAACTGAAAATAATAAAAAGAAATCATCTTTTACATTGGACTTAAGTCCTACAAAAGTTGAGCGCCAAGAAAAAGCTAAAAGTAAGTATATTGAACACATGGAAGCTAGTGACTCGGCTAAAGTAATCGATCCAGCAAAAACATTTGATAATTTTATTGTTGGACCATCTAACAATCTAGCCTTTGCAACAGCACATGCAGTAGCAGACGACCCTGGAAAAGCTGGAAAGTATCCGTGTGTATATTTTTACTCCGATTCAGGATTAGGAAAAACTCACCTCCTTCATGCCGTGGCCAATGGTATTTTTAAGAATCATCCAGAACTAAGAATTTGCCTTATTTCTGCACGTGACTTCATGAAAGAGCTTATTAATGCCTATAAAGACAAGAAGCTTTCTGAATTTCAAATTAAATATACTGAGTACGTTGATATTCTTATGATTGATGATATCCATGAACTTAAAAATAAGAACTCTACCCAAGAAGAATTTTTCCATATCTTTAACTTCCTTCATGACAAAGGAAAGCAACTCATTTTCACTTCAGATAAAAGCCCAGATAAAATTACAGGTATTGAAGAGAGAATTATCACCAGACTTCAGTGGGGTTTAGTTGTAGATATACAAAAACCTGACTTTGAAACAAGAACAGCTATTTTGAAAAAGAAAGCAATAGACCTAGATCTATTCATTCAAGATGACGTTTTAAATCTTATTGCTAGCTCAATCAAAACATCTATACGAGAACTAGAAGGCTCACTAATACGACTACAAGCACACGCCGAACTTATTGAAGCCGAAATAGACAGTGAAATGGCCCGCGAAATACTGAAGCTACAAGCAAGTAACGAAAAACCTGCTTCTACGCTAGAGTCAGTTTGTAGAGCTGCTTCACATTACTTTAAAATTCCAGTCGCTGATCTTAGATCAAAAGCAAGAAGCAAAGAAGTTGTTAAAGCTAGGCATATATCTTGGTATCTAAGTAAGAATATCGTAGGTGCTACATACGAAGAGATAGGTCAGTACTATAGCAATAGAGATCATTCATCTGTCATACATGGAGTGAATAAAATCTCGGAGCATCTCAAAAATGATCCTATGATTTCAAAAGACATCGTATATTTAGAAAATAATATTTAAGTCTAGATTGGGGAGCTTTAAAAGCTCCCCTTTTCCACCACTTTATTTATAACAAAAGTCCTCAATTCAAGAACTCCCCTCTTTAATTACATAGAAAATTAAATCGAAATCACTATAAATTCAAAAAAATTTAAATCTATTAAAAAAATAATTTCATCTAATCTAGATAATGAACTTAATTATAA
>JBLWYP010000019.1:0-64375 GCA_048266825.1 Bacteriovoracaceae bacterium
GAACCACCAGACCCGCAACAACCACCTGTTCCGCCGCCACCGCCGCCGCCACTACATCCATTAAAAGAAACCGCTGCTGCAACTAATGACATTCCAATTATTAAGTTCTTCATCTCCATCATCTCCTCTTTACGCACTTGCGTGATTTACTGTAGTTCGAAGCTCTCCATCTCGAATGAAATCAATATTACACGGCCTTCCTTTGAAGGAAATAGTTGAGCAATTCATATAAGTTTTTATTAGAAATGTGAGAAATATAGGTATCACTCTGACCCTAGTTGTTGTCAGAGTGATACCAAAATTGATGTTTTTTACTTTTTAAAAAGAAAATTAGTGAATATTACTGGGGAAAAATTTCATACTGCTCGACGTGATAATTATTTTCAGAGCGAATCGCAATTTGTTTTCCAAATGTAGTCTCGAGTGTTTCGACCATATCCATTTCATCAGAACAGAGCCTCGCCGTAACTTCGGGATGAGCGTAGAGATTAATTTTATCGCGATCAGTTTTCTTAAGCGCTTTAATTAATTCTCTTATGAGTTCATAGCAAACAGTCGTTACAGACTTCACAACTCCTGTACCTTCGCAATAAGGACAAGAGTTACACATAAGTCTTGTAAGAGTGTCACGAGTTCTCTTACGAGTCATCTCCACTAAACCAAGGCCTGATATAGGAAGAACATTTGTCTTGGAACGATCTCTTTTTAAGGCCTCTAGGAGTGATGAATAGACCTGCTCACGATGCTCAAGTTTTTCCATATCGATGAAGTCGATAATAATAATCCCACCACAATTTCTTAACCTTAACTGATAAGCGATTTCTTTAACCGCTTCCATATTGGTTCTTAGAATTGTTTCTTCTAAAGTTTTACGACCTACAAACTTTCCGGTGTTCACATCAATAGAAACGAGCGCTTCAGTTTGATCAACATTCAAAGAGCCTCCAGAGCGTAAGAAGACCTTATTAGAAAGCCCTCTTTCGATTTCCATATCAAGTCCAAACTTTTCAAAAAGCGGTATATCCTCTTCATAGAGGTGATACTTACCTTTTAAGTTAGGAAGAAACTTCGTAGAAAATCTTTCAACTTCTTTTAAATTACTCTTTGAATCAACCCAAATCTCTTGGACATCTTCATCAGTAATATCTCTTAAAACTTTATGAACAAAGTTTAAATCTTTGTAACAAAGACTCGGTGCTTTTAAACCTTCAGAAGATTTTTGAATGTCTTTCCAAATCTTATTGAGCATATTGTAATCAGACTTTAATGTTTTATAAGACTGACCTTCAGCTACAGTACGTGCAATGACACCTTTTCCATCGGGTCTGATGGTTTCCAGAATTTCTTTGAGACGATCTCTTTCTTTTTCGTTTTCAATACGTCTTGAAACACCTGTGTGTTCAATCAAAGGCATAAAGACCACGTGTCTTCCGGCCAAAGTAATATGACGAGTAATTCTTGGGCCTTTCGTAGAAATAGGCTCTTTAGCAATTTGAACGAGAATCTCATCGCCCTCTTTTAAGAAAGTTTCAATGGCCACATCAGGACGAAATCTCATATTCACGTGATCAGATAGGGTTGAGAATTCATCAGGGATCACTTCCCCCATCTTCTCTCTTTGCCCTTCTAGTTCCTTGCGAGTTCTCTCCGCGATTTCTCTTTGCTCATCCATCGTAGGAATATACGCATCATCAACATAGAGAAAGGCCGCCTTCTCATGGCCGATATCGACAAAGGCCGACTGCATTCCAGGTAGAACCCGCAATACTTTACCCAAATAAATATTCCCTAGAGAAGGATGCTTGCCACGGTTCTCTTCACCGCGCACCATGAGGAAATCCAAGATCTCCCCATTCTCAACCAACGCTGCACGACATTCGCTGAGCGTCTGATTGATAAACAGTTGTTTTTTCATTAATAAGTCCTAATTTTTAAATTCTAATACCTCTCTATAATATCAGGATATCTAAGAACTAGGCAATGAGCGGCAAGGCAAAACCTATGACGACTAAAAACGTAGAGGTTTTAAAGGGGAAAAATAAAGAACTCTTGCTCCACGCTAAAGTTCACTTCATGCTCTTTAAGATAGGAAATAAAATTTTCTCGCTCTTTAATTTTTGCTGGAGATGACTTAGGTACCACAAGAACAAGAACTCCTTGAGGGTTTATATAGTCCTTCCAGTAATTAAAGCTTCTGATATGCATCTTTGCTTTTGATGAAATATCGATGCAGCAAAAATCGTAGAAGTCATCCCATTTCGTTTCGGGAGGAGATCCGATGCGAAAATATCGAATATTAATTCCACCTAAGAGACTTTCAAGTTTTTCTGGCTCTACTTCGTGATCTTCATCCGGAACAGGCAGATCCATCGTATGGATCTTGGCCTTGGGATATAGATTTCTTAAGTAAATAGCCCCATCCCCTCTGGCCGTTCCCACTTCTAAAAGGCCATTCCACCTTGTGGATAAACCCATCGACTCTATAAAGGGCAGGAGAACATGATAGCGAGTGATATAAATATCTGGCGAAGGGGAAAAATTCTTTATTAAGGTTTTTATATCTTTCAAATAAAGATTCCTGCAATACAGGCCGTCATAAAACAGGCCAGCGTTCCCCCTAATAGAGAGCGCATTCCTAGTTTGGCAAGATCTTGGCGACGCTCAGGGGCGATGGTTCCAATACCTCCGACTTGTATGGCAATGGAGCTAAAGTTAGCAAAACCACAAAGAGCATAAGTAGAAATGATAGCGCCACGTTCACTTAACAGAGGCATCATTTCTCGTAGATCTAAATAGGCTACAAACTCATTGATGACGAGCTTTTTTCCTAAGAGTGTACCTACGTTGAAAATATCTTCAGTAGGAACTCCCATTAAAAAAGCAAAGGGTGCAAAGACATAACCCATAATAAGTTCTAGTGAAAGTTCAGGATAATTAAATAATCCACCAACCCATCCTAGCGTTCCATTAAATAATGCAATAAGAGCGATAAAGGCCAAAAGCATTCCTGCAACATTGAGCGCCAACTTTAAACCATCGGCTGCTCCAGTAGCGGCAGCATCAATAAGATTGGCCGTCGTCTTAGGCAGATGAAGAGAGACATCACCTTTAGTAGAGGACTCTTCCACCTCTGGGATTAATATCTTGGCACAAACTAAAGCAGCTGGTGCCGACATAACCGAAGCCGCCAATAAGTGACCAGCATCAATTCCCATTCCCACGTATGCGGCGAGAACTCCCCCAGCAACAGTGGCCATCCCTCCGGTCATCAAGGCCATAAGTTCAGACTCAGTCATTTTTCCGATAAAGGGTTTTACCACGAGAGGAGCTTCCGTTTGTCCGGCAAAAATATTGGCCGCGGCCGACAAAGACTCCGCTCCGGAAGTCCCCATAAGCTTGACCATAACTTTGGCCGTCCCCTTAATTACAATCTGCATAATCCCTAAGTGATAGAGGATACTCATTAATGAACTCATAAAAATAATGGTAGGCAAAACCATTACGAAGAAGATGAACCCAAACTTGTTGGTATCCATTAAACTTCCAAAAATGAATTGAGACCCTTCATTGGTATAGGAGAGAATCCCGGTGAAGAAAGCTCTCGCGCCTTCAAACACAGATTTACCAAATGAAGTTTTAAGAATAATGAGACCTAGAAAGATTTGAAGAAGTAGTCCAGAGATGACTGTCTTCCAATTTATTTTATTTCTATGAGAGCTAAAAGCGAAACCGACGGCAAGCATTGAGAGCAAGCCTACAAATGAAATAAAACGTTCCAACATCATCCCCTAGTCATTAGATGAACTTAATAAAGGCCAATCAACTAAAGCCTTATATTTTTAAGGATTTAGAAAGAAAATTGCACATTGAAGGCTGAATTGGCCGGTGCATTATTCTTACCAAGGTTTGAACTGATTTCATAGTGATTTCTGCGGTGCCATCCAGAACGCATGGCCGTAGTGAACTCGGATCGTGGAAGTTTTTCAAGCTTAACCGCATTGTTATTGTAAAGTTGAGTACTCTTACTTGCTTGACGCCATGCTACAACACCAACTCCAACAATAATACCAATGGCGCCACCGACAATAATATTCTTTAAGTGCTCACTTGGTTCTTCAACAAAACTTAAGGTGGAAAGCCCAAGAACAGCACCACCAAGACCAGAGCCGGCCACAATATACATATCTGTCATTGTCTCTTGAAGAATATCTCCGCCTTGTTGTGCTGAAACACTTGGGTTCATAAACAAGAAAGAAGTCAAAATAAGAAGAATTGGTTTTTTGATGTTTTTTAGTAATTTTTCCATAAATAACTCGGTGAACAATTAATAATTAGTTTAAACTTATAATAATTAGATGGTAGATAAATCTCAGTAATATTTGCCACTAAGGCTTTCCCTTTTTATTATACTCCCTTTCACTATTTACTGTGAAGGGAAACGTAAGACTTCGTCAAATTTGATGAGTTTATTATGACTTTCCCCTTAGTGTGAAAATATAAGAAAAAGAGAAAAAATAAGAAATACATTTAATAAAAGGACCCCCCTATGCACAGTGCTTATACTATTATTTCTAAGAAGAGAGATGGACTTGAACTTAGTGAAGAAGAAATCAAATGGTTTATTACTTCATTAATCGATCCCAAAGGTGCCGTTGCCGATTATCAAATGAGTGCTCTTCTTATGGCCATCTATCTTAATGGACTCAATACAAAAGAGACCAAGGCCATAACTGATGTCATGCTCTACTCTGGAAAAACCATTGAATTTAATGTTGATCATGTTGTTGATAAGCACTCCACTGGTGGAGTTGGTGACAAGACAAGTTTTATTCTTGCTCCTATCGCAGCAGCTTGTGGGGTCAACGTTCCCATGATTGCCGGTCGTGGACTTGGACACACAGGTGGAACGATTGATAAAATCGAAGCTATCGAAGGCTTTAACACTTCACTTACTCTAGATAAATTTCAAGAGATGGTAGAAAAAGACGGAATGGTTCTTATTGGTCAAACAGGAGAAATCGCTCCCGCTGATAAGAAAATCTATGCTCTCAGAGATGTGACGGCAACCGTTGAATCCATTCCTTTAATCACGGCCTCTATTATGTCCAAAAAACTTGCCGAAGGGGCACAAGGAATTGTTATGGATATAAAGGTAGGTAATGGAGCCTTTATGAAAAACAAGGCCATGGCAAAGAAATTGGCCAAATCAATTCGTCAAACAGGTCTTCGTTTTAATAGAAATATGTTGACCGTTATCTCTGATATGAATCAACCTCTTGGTAATGAAGTTGGTAATACTTTAGAAATTATAGAGTCCATCGAAACTCTAAAAGGAAATGGTCCAAAAGATCTTACCGATCTTTCTCTTCATCTTGCGGGTGGAATGGTTCACCTTGCAGGACTGGCAAAAACCCATAATGCAGGAATTAGAAAAGCTAAAGAAGTTCTTAAATCTGGTGCCGCTTTAGAAGAGTTTAGAAAAATGATTAAGCGCCAAGGTGGTAATCCAAAAGTCGTTGATGACTATGGTCTCATGCCTCAGGCAGAATACCATCACGTCGTCACGGCCCCTCGTGCAGGATATATTAAGTCCATGGAAAATCGCCAAATAGGACTCCACTGCGTTTCTCTCGGTGGAGGGAGGATGAAGGCCGAAGATAAAATTGATTTTGGTGTAGGTCTGTCTTTTCATAAAAAAATTGGAGCGAAAGTAAAAGAAGGTGATCCCATAGTGACTATTCATCACAATGAAGATCAAATTGAACTCGCCGCAAAGATAGCGGATCAATTGATTCATAGAGATATCTCATTTTCAAAAACAGCTCCCAAAAAGAATCAGGAATTGATTTATGAAACAGAAGTTTCTTGGGCAAAATAATTTGAGTGTAATAAGAACGAACTAAAGTTTGGAAAATAAATAATCTGTAGAGGAAAATATGAATCCAGAATCAATCTATGAGAAAATTGAAGAAAGTGCTGATTTTATCAAAAGTAAATTATCAGGAAGAAAAGTAGATGCGGCTATAACTCTTGGAAGTGGACTTGGTCTCTTTACTGACTCTATGGAAAATAAACTCGTGATCTCTTATAGTGAGATCCCTAACTTCCATGCCACGACTGTGATTGGACACACAGGAGAAATCATCATTGGTGATATCTCAGGAAAAACGATACTTGCTCTTAAAGGTCGTATTCATGCTTATGAAGGTCATTCCTTTGAAGAAGTTGTCTTTCCCACTCGAGTGATTAAGGCCCTCGGTATCAATACTCTTGTACTCACGAATGCCAGTGGTGGAATGAATCCTAAGTATAAAGAAGGTGACCTCGTTTTAATTAAAGATCATATTAATTTAACAGGGAATAATCCCCTACAAGGCCCGAACCTTGAAAAGCTAGGACCTCGCTTTCCCGATATGTCTACGACTTGGACACCTGAACTTTCAGAAGTAATGCATAAAGCGGCAAAGGCCGTGAACTTCCCTCTCAAAGAAGGTGTTTATGTGGGAGTACTAGGTCCCAGCTATGAAACTCCAGCAGAAATCAGAATGTATCAAAACCTTGGTGGTGATATGGTAGGAATGTCTACGGTTGCCGAGGCCATTGCTGCTCGCCACTGCGGACTAAAGCTTACTGGAATTTCATGCATCACCAATATGGCGGCAGGAATCCATAAAGGTGAACTTGATCATGCAGATATTAAAGAACAGGCCAATAAAATTAAAGGTGTGTTTGTAGAATTACTAAAAGAGTTTTTTAAATATCTTCCCTAATCATTAGATTAGGGATGTTCTCCAAGAAACGCCTCCAGAGTAGAAGCTTGAACTGATTTCAGACTCAAGATCATATCCAAAAGATAAGTCCAACTGGAGGTCTTTATTAATCAGATAGGCAGCTCCCGTATCCCAAGCGTCAATGCATTGATCATTTTGATAAGTGGCATACTTCTCTAAGAAAACACTCCACTTATCATTAATCGTATAAGTCCAGTTTACGATGTACATCGTAATCGAATCCCCTGCATTGTCATCGTAACTTAGGTTGATATTTAAACTTCCTAAACTCTTCAAGTCATGAATCGTAGAGATTATAAACTCTGGACTCATCTCGTCTCTTTTAAAATCTCCTTCACCTTTAAAACGAAACCGTGTCTGTAGGGCCAAGGCCGGAATAAGTCCTTTAGCCGCGGCAATAAAGTTATATCGCCCCCCAAGCATGAGGTTATCCACTCCAGAGCCAAAATTCTCCTGTGTCTTGTAATTGAAAGTGGTATTTAATTCAAAAGAATCACTTATTCCATACCTAATAAAATTATCAAGAACCCAATCTTTTGTTGTACCACTCGATTCGAGTTCATTATAAGTAACGCCACTTTGAATTTGGAAAATATCGCTTCCGACAACATCTGCGCCAATAGAAATCCCAGGTCTTCCCGAGCTTATGGTTTCAGAATTTTGTCCCCAGCTAATACTTGAATAGAAAACTAAACTTATGGCATAGACTATGATTTTCATTAATGTCTCCTGAAATTGTTCATCTAAGCCTAACCTCTATTTATCCATTGTCTAGAGCTTTTTAACAAACAACCAGAGTCATTTGAGGATAGAATTGCCTAATAAGTTTATTTACAAAAACGATAAAAATTGTTCTATAATGAATAAAAACTATCTCTTATCGAACGAATGTTCGAAGTGAAAACTATGACTGAAAATAAAAAACCACAACAAAATTCAGATACAACAACTCCTCCTCAAGAAAATGCTCTCGAGCTTTTGAAGAATTTAGACTTTGTAGTCTTTGATCTTGAAACGACAGGTGGAAATCATAAGTCCGATAAAATTATAGAAGTTGGACTGGTTAAGGTTGTAAATCTAGAGATCGTTGATGAAAAAAACTATCTCATAAATCCTGAATTTATTCAGAAACTTACCAATATAAGACAGAATGATGTCAAAGACTCTCCTCTTATTGAAGATGTCATTGAAGATGTTCTCACTTTTATGGGCGACAGTATTCTCGTGGCCCACAATACTTCTTTTGATGTTCCCTTTTTCAATTCTGTTCTTAGAAGAATGAATAAGCCTGAACTTGAGAATAAGAGTATTTGTACCAACTTAATGACAAAGTACTTAATTCCCAATCTACTCAACTCCAATTTGAATTATATGAGTAAGATTTTTAATATAAAGCACTCAAAGGCCCACCGTGCACTCGATGATGCGAAGGCCACGGCCGAACTTCTTCTAAACTACTTAAAAATCTTTATTGATAAAGATATTCAAAAAATTAATCATCTCTATTATCCAAGAAATAGATATGAACTAGATCGCATTCACTTTAAGTCAGATCAAAATAGTCTTGAAGAAATTAAAGCTAAACTAGAGAAGCTTAAAACCCCTTCTCTTGTTACTTTAAAAGGGGAAAATGGAATCATTCTCTATTCGATTCCCTATACCCAAAAAGTGTCAGAGACTGCTTTTCTCTTAGATAAACTTGAAAAGAGTCCATGGCTTACGGCAACGATTAAGTTATTTGGACCCTTCCTAGAGGTTCTTGTTCACTTCAATAATCTCTTTAGTAAGATGGAGCCTACGGCCCGTGGGGAAACCATTCGCCTCATGTGGGAGAACTATCTTCCCGGCCAAAAGCTCCCTCCAAAAGGACAAGAGCATTTAATCAACAAGGCCGGTCCAGACAAAGACTTTGGTGATTTCGTTATCGCTCATCACCTTGTTCCTGAGCAGATGATCATATTTCCTATTCAGTCACTACACGTGAAAAATCAGCTGATCTTTCGCTACCCTGGACATAAGAAGAAGTTACTTCAATATATAAATTCAAAGTCTCAAAGAATGGTGAATAATAAGATCAAAAAGCCTCATTATCACCCCTTGCTCAATGCCTTTATTCAACAGTATTTAGGATTGGAAAAAGAAAAGTCTGACGGACTCTTTATTTTTAGAAAGAAGAAGCCTCAGGTGAAATCAGAAGAGTTCTTGGCCGAATTGGACCAATTCTTATCTGAGCATCCCAATAGCTATCAATACCCCAGCGAGTATATTTAGTCCGAATATGGCCAAAGCCTGCAAGGGCTGACCTATCTTAACAGAGTGGGCCACTTCAAATGAGAAACTACTAAAAGTAGTCAATGAGCCCAATATACCGAAGCGAAGAAAACTTTGCGCCCAAGTGACATCATTCCATAAAAGTTTCACGGATAAGAAGTAAATTAATGTTCCAATAATATTAACACTTAAAGTTGCCCACCATATGGGGATTCCTTGTGAGATGGCACTTACTGATAGTAACCAGCGTAGACTAGCTCCAACGCCACCACCAATAAAAACATAGGGTAAGAGCATGAGTTTATCCATCATATTAATTTCCAGTCAGAAAGTGTTATCTTACCGTTTTCGATCTCAAGCTCAAGGCCTTGAACATCGACAAGATATTGAATAAGTTTTGATGAAATGACTTTTTGTGAAAGCTCAATGTCATGATTAAAGGTTAATACGATGCGATCTTTCTCTTCTTTATAAGAAGCCTTCAATACTTTTAAGGACTGATCGCCCAGCACTAAGCGATAATGATTAAAGAGCGTTAGAACTTCGCCTAAAACGAGATATAAGATCATCGAACATAGGGATAGATTAATATAACGTTTGAAAGGTTCACCTGAGTTTTCAATATCCACTTCAATACGCACATCTGATTCGATCATTCTAAAGCGTAGTAAGTCTAGAGATTGCCCCAGTGCATTTCGAATAGGTTCTTCTTTTTGTTGTTGGTCTCTAGTTCTTGAAAAACCTAAGAAAATTTCGACGAGACTTTTACAACGTTTGGCCGATGTCTTCATTTCAACAAGGGCCTCCTCTTCTTCACTATCCCAGTCCTCTAATTCAAGTAATCCAATGGCGGCCAAGATTCCGGCCAAAGGATTATTGAGTTCGTGAGCAATCGAGCTCGAAATGATTCCTAGCTCTTGAGAGGATATACTCTTAAGGTTTTGACCTTCGGGAGCTTCAGAGCTGATCATATCTTGATTAAAGAATAAAAAGAGAAAAGAGTCCCAGTCATTTTTCTCGATTTCTACTTTATTGAGCTTGAAGAAATCGCCATTTATTTCAATCGTTTCTTCATCATTATATTGTAAACAATCTCGAGGTGATAAATTTAATCTTGTGAAGGCATGATTATAAACAACAAGATCCCCTTTCACATTTATGAGCGCCAAAGGTAGAGGAATTTTAGCGAGCGTCTCTTCCCAAAGTGAGTATTGATTATCTATTTTTGAAAGCTTTGGATGAAAGGCCACATACTTCTCAAACCATTCTAAAAGAAGTGAGATTGCAAAAGAGGTAGCACGTGAGTCTGTACCTTTGTCACAAGCCTCATTCGCCTCATAAAAGAGAAAGTGATCAAGACCCAACCAGTCCAATGGAAAGACGGCGCCTTGAGGATATTCTTTTTTTAATTGAAGAACATCTTCAATCGTAGCCAATTTTAATTCTTTCCATAAATTAAGTTCTGTAAAGTATCCAGCACAATGACTGATGAAGTTCTCTAAATGCTCCTCACTGAAGAGCTCACTATCAAAACTTAAAAAGATTTCAATCATTCTTGAAATCATTTGCGTATTTTGGCCTTGCTTATTCATGAGAAAACGATTGGCATCTTTAAACAACTCAGCACAGTGACCTTGGGCCATTTTCTGAATATTTAACTTATCTTGTTCATCAATCAAATGTTCAATTAATTCTAATATCTTCCAAACCTCAGTTGGGTTCTTAGAAAGACTGCATATTTTGTAACGATACTTTTCAGGTACAGGATCAAAGCTGAGTAAGAATAGATTTGGATTCTTTTCTTTTAAAGGAGCTGATTGAGAATACTCCTCAGGCCTCATAATAAATATAAGATTTTCTTCTTCCCAATTAATATCAAAAAAGGACTTTCTCTTGGGTATTATAGAGAATTGAGTCTCAAACTCTTCATCTTCAACAGGATATTTCGCATCAATATATATATTGAGTTTTGAGAAACGATTGTTTGAAGATAAGAGGTCAATGGACATTACTCACCTAGTGCTTGAGAAGCTCTGATCAAGCTATCCCCTTCGACGGCAAGATTATTAACGGTAACACCCCAGTGTAAATGAGGACCAGTTACTCGACCTGTCGCTCCAGCGTGACCAATAACTGTTCTCTCAGGGATAATCTCTCCCTCTTGAACAAGACGCTTCGAAAGGTGTCCATAAGTAGTAAAAATACCCATTCCATGATCGATGATGATGGTATTTCCTGTATAGAAAAACTTACGACTGATGACAACCTTTCCGCGATTGGCCGTTTGAATAGGAGTTCCTACTCCAGCTCGATAATCAGTTCCTAGGTGTTGAGTTTGCTTTTTGTTATTAAATAAACGCTTTGATCCATAAATACTTGTGACCAGTGAATCGATGGGTAATATAAATGGCTCAAAGAAATAAGGACTAAGGGGTGAACTATTATACGCCTTCGCTCTAATGGCCCTTTCCTTTGCGGCCCTCTCTCCATCTTTCTTGGAAAGAAATACTCTCTTCTTATCAACTTTCAATTTTTCTGCAGGAAAGTTCTTTCTCGCTACTTTGAAGTGGGCCACCTTTACGGGAGATCCTTTTGTATCTTGATAATAACAATCAAAGGGCTTTAAATCGGAGAAATATGTTTCTGAAACAAAGGCCCATAGCTCATAGCCTCTAATAAAGTAATTCACTTTTTCTGTATCACAAGTTAATGATCCATCTTTCATGACTGGACCCTTCACCTTAAGTAAGGACACTTCACCAGGCTTAATGATTCCTTCATACATGCCAAAAGTTTTAGGAGCCACTTCTTCTACGACAGGTTTCGTCTCCTGTGACTGCGAGTTATTTCCCACTTTGCTATTTTGATCAAGCTCTTCATTAGTAATGGGCTTGATTCCCGCACAATTTGCTAAGAGTAACAATGATCCTAGAGATAATATATGAGTGACTTTCTTATTTTTAATCATAAACTCTTCCTTTAGTTTTTAAAGCTCATTTGCAATTAGTCGGCCTTCGTAATATTTCCTTGGCCGTCTTCAAAATGTATTTTTAACATTGCACCTTTTTTGATCTTATTGAATTTTTCCACATTAGAGATGACTTTTCCAGATTCATCTTGAATATAGCTATAACCTCGACCTAAAACATTCTTAGGGTTGAGTACTCTTAACATTGAGTATTGTTGCTCTAACTTCATTTTATGAGATTCAATTTTTTGTGGGTATTTATGCAGGCCATAAGAGGCCTCTTCTAAGCGCATAATATAATTATGATAACCTGTGAATTCGAGTAAGCGGTGATCCATTTTGCATCGCTCCAGTCTCTTTTGCACAGTATAAATTTTATTTTCAAGCTTTCTTAACTGTCCTTCAGGAGAAACGGCACTTAAACGTTTCTGCATTTTCCACTGAATGGTTTGCCCAAACTCTCTTAGGTTTCTCTGGGTATGGGCCATTCTCATCTTAAGTTTAGTCTGACCTTCACTTAATACTTCTGCTGCTGCACTGGGTGTTTCACAGCGCTTATCAGCAACAAAATCAGAAATCGAATAATCCACTTCATGCCCTACGGCCGAAATTACAGGAATGGGACAATTATAAATATCCCAAGCAAGGGCTTCATCGTTGAAACACCAAAGATCTTCTAGAGATCCTCCTCCACGAGTAAGAACGATCACATCTAATTTCTTATCCTCTGGTGCATCGAGATGAAACTTTATCAACTTAGCTAAGGCCGCCCTTATTGATTGAGGAGCCTTATCTCCTTGCACCATTGCTGGAGCAAGAACAATGTCCATCCATAAACTACGACGCTCAAGAACGTTGATGAAATCGTAATAGGCTGCACTTCCATGGGAAGTTACAAGTCCTACCCGTTTTGGATATAAATCAATGGGCTTCTTATGTTCGAGATCAAAGAGACCTTCACCGGCCAAGCGCTTTTTCAACTGCTCTAATTGAGACTTTAAATCCCCTTTTCCTACAGCAGAAATTCTCTTGGCCACTAATTGGAATGTTCCTCTTTTTGCATAAACGCCAAGAGGTCCAGTTGCGATAATCTTATCCCCATTTTTTAGAGAGCGAACCAGAGGGTTTCTCATGGCATCCATTCTAAATAAACTACAACTAAGGGAAGAGTCAGCATCAGATAAAGTAAAATAGTAATGGCCTGCGCCTGAGGAAGAAAGATTACTTACCTCACCCACAACTTCGATAGAGCGAAACTGGCCTTCTAGAATATTTTTTACAGCGTTAACAACTTGCGATACTGACGGAATATTATTACTCATTCCGTCAGTGTATCATTGGATTTTACTTATTGGATAGGGCCAGAAGCCCTAGTCTTGGGCCATATTTTCGATGAGTGGGAAAGCTTTTAAATATTTTGTTGCCTGTATAACTTGAAAGTCTTCAGAAGGACCAGAAATTCTCTTATCTTCATCCTTCTTTTCGCCTTTCTTCTCTTTTTCTCTGAGTGCTTTAATTTTGGCCACTCTTTTGCGACGCTCATCTTTTTCTTTCTTCAAACGAATTTCTTTTTCTTCTTTCGTTTCAATCGTCGCTGTCAAATGGTTACGAAGATCGGCCTCTCTAACATAGCGAGATTCTCTTTCGTGCTCAGAAACCCAAGCACCTTCATACTCACTAATAAAGATATCAGGCTTAATTCCCACGGCTTGAATTTTACGATCTTTTGGAGTCATATACTGAGCAATCGTAAGCTTTACTCCCTGTTCGTCATCGATTTTAGCAATCGATTGAACAGAGCCTTTACCAAATGACTGGCTTCCCATAATGATCGCTCTTTTATGATCTTGAAGAGCACCCGCCACAATTTCAGATGCCGAAGCACTTGCTCCATTGATCAGTACAGCAAGTGGCTTTTTTAATTCTTTAAATCCAGTCTTTTTCACATAACGAATATCTTTTTGCTTAGGATCTCGTGACTCAGTTGAAACAACAATTCCATCTCTTAGAAATACAGAAGAAACATTAACGGCTTCATCAAGAAGGCCTCCTGGATTACTTCTTAAGTCTAGAATAATTCCTTTAATTCCATTCTTTGTTTTCTTTTCCATGCTTTTAAGGGCCTTTGAAATACCGGCACCTGCATCTTTTTGAAATTGAGTAAGCCTAACATAAGCATAGTTATCTTCTAGTATTTCATGCTTAACAGCAGAAATTTTGATGGCCTTACGCTTAAGCTCGAAGCGCTTTATTCCATCAAGACCTACTCTAGCAATACCAACATTGATCTTTGATCCGGCCTTACCTCTCATCTTCTCGACTGCTTCTTCTAGAGTTAAACCAAGCGTTGATTCATGATTAATTTCAACAATTTTATCCCCAGCTTGAATCCCTGCTTCAAAAGCCGGCGTATCATCAATGGGTGTAATAACGACGAGAACTCCGTCTTTTTGAGAGACTTCAATTCCTAGTCCTCCAAATTCACCTTGAGTATCTTCCTGCATTTTTGAAAAGACTCTTTCATCTAAGAATGCTGAGTGAGGATCAAGAGTATTCATCATGCCCTTAATCGCCCCTTCAATTAGTTTTTCCGTATCCACTTGACGATAATATTGACTCTCAATGAGATAGAGAACCTTGTTAAATAACTCTAATTTTTCAAATCTAGACTTAGCAGACTTATCTTTTGCATAGGCTGGAATTGTGTTTACGGCCGTCCCCAAAAGGGCGACTGTAGCAGTCGCAACGATAGCGCCACCAATCTTCTTAGAGAATTTCATAAAATATCCTTTTATATATCACTTAATATGCTTACGATTTATTACTATAATTTCCAGTACTAGCAAGGGCCTTATCATCTAATAAATGAATGGTCGGCTGTGCTTTATCTTTCTTTCTCACTTCAAAGTAGAGTTTCCCCTCCCTTTGATTCTTGCGAGAAGTATAACCAATGACTTGGCCAACTTTAACCTTCATCCCTTTCTTAACTTTGGGACCAAAGTCTCCAAAGCAAACACTAATGGTCTCTTTTCCGTGATCTATCATAATCACATTTCCATAAGGAGCTAGGGATCCCTTGTGAATAACTTTTCCCGAACGAGCAGCGACAACAGGTAACGACTTTTGATCAAAGAAGAAGGTTACACCTTTTTTCTTAAAATCAAGCTTAGTATGTTTATCAATTGGTGGGCGAAATGTTCCCAGAGTTGAGCGCAACGCTCCAGTCTTACTTGTTCGTGTTTTTTTAACTTTCACTTTTTGCCACTGAGCAAGATACTTCTCATACTTCGTTTTAGAATCAAGATAATACTTAGCGCTCTTTTTCTTTTGCCCTTCAAGAGTTGAGATGACATCAAGTAGTACTCCCTGTTCAGAAGAGTATTTCTTAAGGCTTTTCTCAACCGCATTCAGACTTAATCTAACGGCCTCAGTCTTTGCAATTTGGAGGTCATATTCTTTCATCTCGTTCCGAAGACCAGTAATAAGAATTTTCTGAGTCAATAGATCTGAAGCTTCTTGCTCCTTGCCCATCATATTCACCACATAAGTGGTTAATATATTTTTTATCTTTTTCTTGTCTTCCGATAAAATAGCAAGCGAATCATAAACACTTTTTTTAAGACTATAGAGTTCTTTTTCAAGACCATTTTTACGATCATTAATCTTAAGATACTCTTGATTAGTACGTTCCAACTTTTTTTCAAATAAAGAAATTTGATGAGTAATCTTCTTTAGATTCTTCTTTTCTAGAGAGATTTGTTTATGGAGTTTACTCGGACTCGAAAGAGCAGCAAAACTAGAAGTACAAAAGCTCAAGGCCATTGCTAGAGCTAATAATCGGATATTCATTATGGAAAGATTATTTTTTAACATACTTTCTTTTTCTCTCCCAAGATCAAATAGAACGCCATTGAAAATACAATTCCGGCCATAAGGGGCATCATGGGAAGCTTATAATAAATACAAGAAAAAATAACCGCCGCGATAAGTGGCGTTTGAGAATAGCTAAATGTTTTCAAGTATACCTGGGTCTTTCTTTGATATTGTTCAAAGACAAAAGACTCTTCCTTCAGCGAACGATAAATCATTCCTAATGAAATAAAATAAGCTAGAGACACGGCTAAAGTAATCACCAGAAACTTATTTTGAGAATAGAATGACTTTGTTTGTACTTTCTTAACTTCAGGAGCTTTTATCGCCCCCATCGTCACTTCATTCTTACCTGTTAATCTAGTTAAATAATTTCTGATCAGATCCTGAGAGCGTACCTTTAGATCAGGAGAGAGAGAGACTTTAATTCCCGCATAGTTCAGATCTAATAAATCACTATCCCATTCGATACTGGCCTGACTAAGAATAGATTTAATTTGCGAGCTCACCTTCTGCTCAGAAAGAACAAAAACCTTCTCTACTCCAGGAAGTTCAAGAAGCTTTCTCTTTACGTAGCCTGAATTGATTTTCTTTGGCATGATGGCATAGAAATAGGGATTAATATCTACTTGTGAGACAAGTTCTTTATCCAGTAAGCTCTCAACATTAGGGCCAGAAATACTTAAAAATAGAATCGTTACCGCCGTAGCTCCCCAGACAAGCCCGGCCCATGGTCTATGCAGTAAGCCTTTGAAGAATAGGTTTAAATAAAACATGCGTGCCCCGAATAAATAATTCGTCCTTTATCCATATGAACCATACGACCTGTGAATTTCTTTGCTAAATCTTTATTATGAGTGGCCCATATTACAGATAGACCTTGCTTCACATTGTAGAGATTTAAAATATCAAATATACGTTTTGCATTTTCATAATCAAGAGCAGCAGTAGGCTCATCGGCCAATACAATATCTGGTCTCGTTAGCATCGTTCGAATAAAAGCTATCTTTTGCTTTAAACCACCATTGGCATCTTTAATCTTCAAATGAAGACGATCATAGACACCTAACATTTTACAAATTTCTACGAGATCAGATTCAAATTCTTTTTTGTTACGATATACAGAAGCATCATAAGAAGTGAAAAGGTTCTTCTCACAACTCTTATTATTAAAGAGCTTAAGGTCTTGGAAAATAGGAGAAGTAAAAACATGTCTTGGATCTGGACGCTCTATCTTTCCTCTGTGTGGTCTATAGATGCCAGCAAGAGTTTTCAAAAATGTCGTCTTCCCTGCTCCAGAAGCTCCTGTTAGGAAAACTATTTCTTTTTGATGAAGTTTAAAATCAACTCCATTAAGGGCGCGAATACCATCAAAGTGAACATGAACATCTTGCATGGCCATTAAGCGAGGGCCAATTGTTGATCCTTGTCCTAAATTTCGAGATGAATTCATGGAGGAGTTTTGAGCAAAGCGATTTTGATTAGATTTTTTTGAACCTAGTCCACTTTGCAAATCTCTTTGAAGATTAAACATTATTGATACCAATCCTTAGTATTTTTCTCCAAACCTTCCTGGCCTGAAGTACATCACACACCTATAGTGTACCCTGTTAAAAGGACCGAAGTAAAGGGCCGAGTAGGCATAGGGTAAGAAGTAAGCCCCCAAAATGACACCACTTTGAAGGACTTAACAAGACTAGATACAAGAGTCCTTTGTTATTAAATATTTAACCGACTTCTTCTGACGGTCTTATATTTTCAATCACACCTTCTTTAACAAGAAGATCGTGAGTTTTCTGAGAACAAAATACATTGGGTATAAAATTCATCGTATTCTTAAGGCGTGAAATAACCGAGTTTTCTACTTCAGCAAGCAATTTAACCTGACCATTTTCATAGCTTATCTTAACAGGGTCTCGCTCCAATAATACATTCGTGGCCTTATTATTCGTCACTAGACTTTTAGAGGATTGGACAAAAATAATCTGTTTTTGAGGAAGATCAGCAATGAACCAGTCATCTCGCTCACCTTTTTTCTCAATAACTTTTCTTATCTCTTCAACTTTTCCTTCTGCCCTCTTCATATACTTTGATAACTCTTCCGTATCATCCTGACTCACGAGCCTTTGCTTCAACTCTTCACAACGTACATGGCGCGCTCCTTGAGCAAAAAGTAGCGTCTTGGCCATATCTTTCATGCCATATTCTTTCTCATCATCAAAAGCTCCGCTTGCATAATGCTCGTGAAGAACACTCATGAAATGAGAGTCTTGAAAATTCCAAAACCTTACAGGGTCCTTCTCGATTTGCTCTAGAAGGTCACTATAACGACTCATGACACCTTTTTCTAAAAAGTAATAACAAAGACCTTCAGCGATAGCATCATACTTTGCTCCGCGAGAACTACGAATGACTTGAGAATACCAAGCAAAGCGCGACTGCAAGAAGTCTTCCACGCAGTGGAGGGCATTATGTTTAATCGTCAGAATATCTTGGCCACCAATGGTCTTTGGCTCAAAATGATGAAGTAAGTAATCTCGATCGTAGCTTCCATATTTAAGGCCTGTATAGTGAGCATCTCTTAAGAGATAATCCATTCGATCACAATCAATCTCCGAATGCAGAATTTGGTTGGCCATTATTGAAGGATCAACTCCTTTAACGAGATCAGAAATTCGCTGAGGATCATATCCGTATTTTTTAAGGATATAAGTTATACCTCCGGGATAATCCGTATTCTTTATAATATAGGCACCAAGATTTTCATGATCATCTTTAAGCCCCTTACCACCAGCTTGATTGGTTGTTTCACCAAAGCGGATGTAGGACATTTCAGTAGTATGAGAAAAACAAAATGTTCCCAGGTCATGCATGAGTGCACCAAGACGAATCATTTGATGCCAATCTTTTTCCTTAGAATGATGATCCGGATCCATGAGATGAGCATCATCTACAGCACGATCACATGACTTAATAATATGATGAGCATTATTCATCACTCCAATAGAGTGACCAAAGCGTGAATGTTCCGCTCCTGGAAATACATAGAAAGAAAATCCGAGTTGCTTAATCCAACGCAGACGTTGATAGAATGGAGAATGAATGATCTCTTTCTCAACAGGTGTCATGTGAATGAAACCGTAGATTGGATCAAATATAGTATGGGGTTTCTTCTGTGGAGTTTTACTGAACATTTCCATCTTTCTTCCTTGAAAAGATTTGAGTGCCGCTAAGGGATGAAAAAAAGGGTCAATTTCCTTGACCCTTTTTCATATTACAATTTATTTATTTTATTATTTTTTTTACTGTTACTGCAACTTTTTAGCTTTCGCTTTTGACTTACGAACTCTCGTCTTTTTCTTAGGCTTCTCTAGTTTATTATGGATAAATTCAAGAGCATGGTGTGCTTCTCTTCTTAATCCATTTTCATTAATAAACCGGTAAAAGTCTTCAAGATCTTTTGACTTCCTGAAAGTTCTTAAGCTCTTTAGAGCTTCTGACTCTGCTGATACTTCTTCTTGTTGTACTTCTGCTGACATATATTGCTCCTCAAGCTGAGATTCTAAATGATACTTTTTAAAAAGGGAAATAACAAACTAAATCATGCGCCTAGATTCTTGTACTCAAGGCGCATGCATTATTTACTGATTAAGCTTCTTGTTGATTACCAATCATTCCGTAAGAATGAAGCTTGTTATAAAGAGTCTTAACAGTAATACCTAACATCTTTGCCGTCTTTGTCTTGTTTCCACCAAGGTGCTCAAGAGTTAAACAGATGTGACGTTTTTCTAATTCATCAAGTGTCATTTCTGAGTAGCGAACGATATCCTCATCTTCACCCTCTTCTTCAATTCTTGATTCTGTTACAGAGTCAGCAAGGTGATCACGCTCAACAATCATTCCATCAGAAAGAATATAAGATCTTTCGATTACGTTTTGAAGTTCACGAACATTTCCTGGCCAGTTGTACTCTCTAAGAGCTTTTACTACTCCTGGAGAAAGTGACTTCTGCTCTTCAGGTCTCTTATGAAGGTTAAGGAAGTATGTTGCGAGTGTTTCGATATCTTCGATTCTTTCTCTTAGTGAAGGAATCTTAAGAACCATTGTATTTACATTAAAGAGAAGATCTTCTCTAAACTCACCTTTCGCAACCAATTCGTTAAGGTCTTTTGTAGAAGATACCATGAGTCTTACATCAGCTCGGTATGGCATATGTCCACCAACTCTAAAGGCCATTTTTTCATTAATAAAGCTATAAATCTTTGATTGAAGGTGTAGTGTTAGTCTGTCGATATTGTTAAGGAAGAGTGTTCCTCCGTTAGCAAGTTCTAAAAGACCATTTCTTACTCTTACATCTTGGAATGAACCATTTTCTTCACCAAAGATTTCTCTTTCTAGTGCTAATTCATCAAGGGCCGAACAATCAATACTTAGAAATGAATGCTCTGCTCTTTTTGAGCGGCAATGAACGCGACGAGCGATCATTTCTTTACCAACTCCTCTCTCACCAATCATGAGAGCATTTACATCAGCAGCTGCTACTTTATCCGCAAGGTGAATCAGTCTTTTCATTGTTTCTGATTTTCCTGCAATTTCTTTTTCAATAATTCTAAAGCTTGTATTGGCCACAACTCCGTGGTCTTTTTCTTTGATTTCTTTTTCTTTTAGTTCAATTTGTCTTACGAGTGACTCATTAAGGTGTTTTGCAGCAAGATACATCTTCATATTAGCTAGTGGATGATCAAGTTCGCTAAGAATTTCAAGTACTGATGTCATATCATCACGACCAAATTCTTTTTCAGACTCAATACACTGGAAGTGGATCGTCGCAATCACAATTCCTTCATGAGATACTGGAATAACGAGCTCTGCTCTTACACCTTCTTCTTTTGCTTCAGCAAAGAGAGGGTCTCTATCAATATTGTTTGAAAAGTAAGCTCTTCTTGTACGAATAACATGTCCAGCAGGTCCTACGCCTTTTTCTAAAACTTGCCCTTTCTTAACTTGTTTTCCATTTTTAGAGATAACCTTTACCGATCCATTCTCTTGAACCAAATAAACAAGAGTCTTATCTACTCCTACGAAGTCATGAAGTAGTTTTCCTAGGTGAGGAAAGAATACTGACTCATCAAGTGATGAAAGTAGGATTGAAGAAATCTCTTGAATTTTTGTTAAGTTTTTGGCCACAGAATCCATCATTGTTTATCTCCTAGACATGTAAAAAACTATTTTCAGATTTAATGCGTTGCGTAACTAGGAAAATAGTACACTGCGTCTGAAGTTTTTACAAGACTAAAATACTCAAGTGTATAAGTTTTTGATGGAATTTTCGTATTTACTAGTACTTAGACCATCTAGGAGTTGAACAGTTTCCGAAATTTTCCGTGACTTGGCCTAAAATCTCCCCTTCACGGGTCATTATGTATATATTTTGAACGGCCTTACTCTGGGAGAGGACTCTTTGGCTGCTAAAAGCGATGAACTGTCCATCATTTGAATAGGTAGGGTCCTCATTTGAGCCAAAATCCTTAGTTAAACGGTATAAGTGACGGCCATCTTGGTTAATTCTGAATATATCGAATTTTCCATCCATCCATGAAGAGAAAGCGACCTCTTCTCCATCCGGAGAAAAGCGTGGAGTGGCATTATAATCCCCTACGAAGCCTCTACGCTTAACATCCTTCTCTTGAGACCTTGGATCAGCAATATAGATCATGGGCTTTCTAGAGCCCGATCTACCACTTAAAAAGACCATTCTCGTACCATCTCTGTTGAAACTGGGGTCAACATCAGGGGCAAAGTGTCTAGTTATTCGACGGGTTGCTCCACTGTTTATATTAAGTGCATAAATTTCAGCATTTCCCTGGTGACTCATCGTCAGAGCGATATTCTCGCCATCGGGCATAAAAACGGCTCCAGAGTTGATTCCTTTACGGGAAGAGAGCACACGGGCCTTCTTAGTATTCAGATCCATTACATAGAGATTTACGTTTCTATTCTTATTTCGATTGTTTTTAATCAAACTATAGATCACCTTCTTTCCATCAAAGCTAATGGCGGGAGAAATAACAGTTCCTCCGTGACGAGTTAATTGAGTGGGATTTCGCCCATCAAAGTCCATCATATAGAGCTCTTTAATTTGCTTACTAGAGGTTGTATTGCGATCAGAAACAAAGATGATCTTAGACTTAAAGATAGATTCATCATTCTTAATGGCGCGAAAGATTTTATCCGTTAGTTGATGCCCTATTTCACGAGTATTATTCGTGGAAAAGGTTTCTTTGATCGTCGTTAGTTTTTCTTCAGAATTTACATCGTAGAGATTGATTTCAGTAGAGACCTGTCCACCAGGAGCTAGTTCATACGCAGAGAGAATAAGAAACCTTAGGTTCTTTCCTTTTAATCCACTGAAGTTTTTTGCTTTTCCTAAGCTTTCATAACCTTGTGAATTCATCACATCAAAGTATTGCTTATAGAAACTAAAGTCATTTTGAAACAGCGATTGCATTTCATTAATCAATTTCTTTTGCGAGCTATTAGCATTTCCTGGAATATTGCTCACCACAAAGGCCATCTTATCTTGTTCAACCTCTGCTTCTCCAACGGCAACAATCGTTAATCCATCTTCAGCATAAGAGAAGCGAATAAGAGATAATAGAGAAATCAAAACTAACCACATTTTCATAAATAATCCTTAACTTAATAACCTATAGTGGAAATCCAAGTAAAATATCTCCCTTCACTGTTCGATTCGAAATCAACGAGTCTGGTGCAGGAAAAGGAGAAGCAAGTTTTACGGCCTTTAATGCCCTTGAGTCATATTCAGACTCTCCACTTGATTCAAAAACTTCAGAGCGAATAAGCTTCCCTCTTTCATCAATAAAAATTTTTATTCGACACTGTAATTCTTTATCAACCAAGTAACTGGGTAACTTCCAAAAAGGACGTACTAAGTTTGATATTTGAGTCGCATAGGCCTGCAGCTCAGTAAGGTTCTCAGAACCACCTTCACCGACCAAGGCCTGTCCCTGACTCACTTTATTACCACGATTAATAAGCCCTTTGAGTTTGGCCATTGTATTGCTGTCAAAACCCGATTCTTTGGGCTCTTCTTTTTTCTTAACTTTTTGCGCTTTTTCCACGACCTTATTCTTACTATACTTCTTCATAAGATCAGTGAAAGAGGGCTTCTTCTGAGCTTTATCATTTTCTTTAATGAACTCTTTACCAGTTTCGGGCTCTGGTGCAGGCTTTGCTTTGGCCACGGGCTTTGCTTTGGCCACGGGCTTTGGTTCGGCCTTTGGTGCATCTCCTGCCGTAACGCCAGCTTTTTGGAGTGCTTTGAGCTCTTGAATGGTAAGCTTAGGCATCGATACAACATCCACTCGAACTGAAGACTGGACCAGTTTAATATTGGCCTTCTTTTGCTGCTCGCCTTGCTCCCACTTCCAATAACTCAAAAGCACCATTATCACGACAATTCCGGTATGAATCGCAGCCGACTTCTTCGTATAAGAGGAGAATGGTTTTAGTTTCGCTATATCCATTACTTACTTAGCTTCTATTTCTGTGACCAGGGCAATATTTGTAATCCCGGAGCGTTTGAGAAAAGACATAAGCCTGGCAACATTACCGTACTTAATGCCATAGTCGGCCCTTAGATAAAGGACTTCTGATTTAGATTCCTTAAACTTTGATTTAACCAACTTCGTAACTTCCTCTTGCAAAACTTTATTCTTTCCAAGAAAGAGTTCACCGGAAAGAGTCAAACTAAGAACCACTTGCTTCGTGGTTAGAGTCAGTGGATTCACCTCTTTTGTCTTAGGTAGCTCTAACTTAATACCATTAAGCATTAAGGGAGCTGTCACCATAAAGATAACCAGTAGAACAAGCATCACATCAACTAAGGGAGTTACGTTGATATCCGAGATTGTGCCTTTTTTATTTTTATTAAGATTAGCACCCATAGGTAAACCTTTAAAATGAGATTAGAGGATTGTTCTTTCAATACTATTGAGAAGTTCTTGTTCAAAAGATTCCATCTCAGTATTCATATCACCCATACGATTATTAAAAACATTAAAGAACCAAACGGCTGGAATAGCTGCAGCAAGACCTACGGCCGTAGCAACAAGTGCCTCAGCAATCCCCGGAGCAACAGCATCAAGAGTTCCTCCGCCAGATCCAAGACCAGTAAATGAGTTAATAATTCCCCAAACAGTTCCAAAAAGTCCTACAAATGGAGAAACAGAACCAATACTGGCCAGTGTAGAGAGCTTCTTCTCTAAATCAAGATTGACCGTATTCACGCCTTTTTTCATGGCACGCTCTATAGACTCAAGACCAAAGTGTTCATAGTGTTGCTTAAGTTTTTCTTCACCAGCTTCTTCAATAAAGAGAGTGAACTCTCGATATCCTTCACTGAAGATAGTACGAAAAGGAGAAGAAGGAAGATTTTCTGCACCAGTCGAAGCCTCTCTAAGAGTACGACTCTCACGATACATGGTCATGAATTGTTTATTGCTCTTTTCTAATTCAATGAAGAGCTTTCTCTTCATAAGAACAATGGCCCAACTAAAAACTGAGGCTATAATAAGAAGAAGTAAAACTCCTTTCACAACCCAACCAGACTCTAATATTATTTTAAATATATCTAATTCACCACTCATAGCGACACTCTCTCCTTGAGTTTTTAACACAGTATAAAAACAGTATATCAAATAGATAGGAAGCAATCGACCTAGGCAAGGTCAATCTTTTGTAAATTAATTAAACAAACCCGAGCATTTTAGAGAGGTATTCTCTTAAAGCGCTTGGAGTTAAAATAAAATAAGGTGAGTAAAGAGAAGACCCCTATCTCCAGAGTCCCTATCGTTGATGAAAAGGTAAAGGGTGAATAGAGTCCACTCCATAAAGGTCCTAGTCCAAAGAATGAACACAGAGGTGCAATGAGGAGTAGAATGATGAGGAATGAATGCAGCCAAACAAAGTCACTTCGAAGTTTTAAACAATAAAAAACTAATGCATAAAAGAAGATCATCTGCCCTGACCAATTCAGTCCATAGAAATAGGTCCACTTATTAAATAAAAAACTCATTACAGAAAAAAGAAAGACTTCATAGTGCCAGCTCTTTCGTTTTATGGGCAATTGGTCATTCAAATTAAGAACTAATAGTGCATCAAATCCAAAAAATAAAACTACCCCAATGTAACTCAAAAAGATGGAGGAGAATTCCCATTCAAAATCTTCTCTCCAAATAGGTTTTCCAAGTAACGTCATTCCCAGTAAGAAAATGATTATGGATATGAAGACCTCCGTTCTTGATATTCCTCTTCTGTACCTTAAGAGATGAATAAGTGGTCTTCTCTCAAAAGATAATATTCCCGTAAATCGAGAGATAACAAAGAAGGACACTGATTTGGTAAAAATAAGAATCCACCATGAGTGAAAGAAAATCCAATCTTGAATATCGGCCAGACGATGATCGAGAAGAAAATGAAAGAAAGCAATAACAGAGAGAACAATAAGGTAGACGAGAGCATGGATGAGATAATGCCCCGTAAAGTAGTAAATGTGCTTAGTTAAATTCGGCTCCAAATAAGGAAGAGACGATGATTTTTTATTGAACAACAATCTTCCCCTGAATACTAGAGAACCTTCTTACTCTTAGGCTTTAGCCAACTCTTTTGTAATTCAGGGCTAGGATAAATCTTTAAATACTTTTGGTAAAGAATATTTGATTTAACGAGATTATCTATTTTCCCAAGCATTAAGTAGTAGCCATTCCACCATTTTAGGTTATTTTTTAATAAGCTCCCAACTCTTTCCGTAACAGCGAATTGTTGTTGAAAGTTAAACCCTTTATCAAAAATCATTTCGTCGTACTTTTCAGAAACTTTCGTCAATATTGATTTATCTAATTTTTTATCATGGTAGTTTCCACCAATGAAGCTTTCAAGTTCTTTTACAGAAGCATACTTTTTAAAGTATCCATTTTTCAAACGAATATAGTCTTCAAGTAAGAGGATCGAAATCTCTAATTTACTTAAATCCAATGTACGAATAAAAGGAACACTGAGTAAGAAAATAACTTCATTTTCATTACTCGGCAGAGCAAAGTGAGTGATATCGGGAGTATTTACTAAGAGTATCTTAAAGCGTAATTCGTAGAAGCCTAGTCTTTGTAGAAACTCTTTGAAAGTGTCTTCTAATCCGTATTCTGGCTTTTTAAAATTCCATTTTAGAATCGTTGCATTCTTCACGATCCAGTACTCAGAGAAGAAACTCCAAAAGTCATCCTCACGAGGAAGGTCGTAAAGAGCAATCCTCTTTTGACTCACTTTCTTCTTATGCTTAATAATAGATTGCTTCTTATTCTTGGCTTCTTCTCCAAGACGATCTTTCTCTAAGACTTCTCGAATACGATCAAACTCTATAGGCTCCACAGTGATATCAATCGCCTCTGAGTTAACATTCTCTTTAGAAGTCTCTTGGGCCTGTAGTCCCAAACTCCAACTCATTAAGATTATGATGAAATAATATATATTCTTTTTTGAAGTGATCATTGTACTTTTGACTCCCCTTGAACATATTGATCATTGAGTTTTCCCCAATAAAACATATCCGCCAGCGATAAATCTAAAGCATTGAAGAACTTAGGATATTTATCTGAAATACACTTCTCTTTCTTACTGGAGAGGTATACTTGATCAATATAGCCTAAATAAGGTCCCACTTTCACTTTTATATAGTTACCAGAAATAAACTCTGATCCTTTTTCTTTAATGACTTTTACCGGATGACCACACTCAATAGTAGATAGGGATTGAGAGTAGCGAGAGGGATTCTTATGGATATGACCAAAGAGTTGATTGAAATAAACAACTCGAGAAATATCGCTCTTTGCTTTTGCCGAAAAAGACAGCATTAAACATAGACCTATAATCATCCCTATCTTCATTACACCTTCCAACGAAATTGTATGGTTTCCCATTCATGGCATTGAGGACAACGCCAAAAAATATCATCTGAATTGAAGCCACAGTTATTACAATAGTGCTTGGTTAATGATTGGTGCAGGTTTTCCAGTAAGGCATCGACTTGATCAACAACTTCTTCACGCTTACCTAATTGGATTAATATCTTGATATACTCAGTTTTTACAACATCAGAAGCATTCTTATGGTGCTCCATATAAGCCTTTAAAACTTCATAGGCCCTTTGAATATTTCCAAGCTGCTTTAATAGGCGAACTTTGGTTAAAATAACAGAGGGTGATTCGTCTAAGTCGTGGTCACTCATTTCAAGAAAAAATTCTTTGAGTAACTCTAATCGAGTTTGATAAGAGTTCTTTGTTTCCTCATCTCCTTTAAAGCCTTCACTTAGAGATTCAAAGATGAAAGATGTATACATCGGATGCTCTTTTAAGAGCTCTATCATAAGGTCTTTTGCCTGATCCATATTCCCCATAGTCAAATAGAGACGAATCCTAAGAATTTTAGCCGAAACAGAGGGGGCAAAACGAAAGGCATCCTCTAAGTCTTCATTACATTGAGCAAAATCCCCTTTTTCAAAAAGAGATTTAGCTTTTTGAACAAGAATATGGGAAATCGTCTCCGCTTGATTCTCATGCCCTACTTTAGAGAGCATTATGCGGTAATTATAAGCTTGATCCCAATTTTCAATATCTTCATAGATTCGACATAAGGACTGAATCACTTCATATTGATCACGATTTATTCTTAAAACATCTTTATAAGTTTCAATCGCCTTATCAACAAATCCACCCTTATCAAAGTCAATGGCCAACTCTTTTAAAGAGCGCAGTCTGTCAGCTTCACTGATATTCTCTCTGGCAATCAAGCTACGATGAATCGATATCGCCTTATCAATCTCACCATTACTGCGAAAGAGGCCGCCAAGGGCAAAATAGGTATCGATCGTCTCTCTGTTGATATCTACAGCATTTAAAAATTCTTTAATAGCGAGATCTTTATTTCCAGAAATCAAATATTGAGTGGCATTTAAAAATACCTTAGATTGAGCTTCAAAAATAGAATTACGATAACGCTTAGAGAGCTTTACTCCAGTGTCTCTTTCTGAAAGATAGTGATAGATCAAGACGAGAGTTAGCCCCACTGCAACTGTTGCCAGTAAATGATCTTGAAACCATGCTAAATAGACTTCCAACATTACTCTCCTGGGGACTTATTATTGATACATAAGAATGGGTGAATTATCAGCCTGACTCTCAAGCTTACCTGTCATCTTCCCAATAAACTTAGACAAAAGACCTAGACTTGTCGAGGCCTGATCTAAGTTATCCATAACGGCCCAAAAACCTTTCTTCTTCTTCTTTTCAATATATTTAAATCCAAAATCTTTTTCAATTTTTAATTCTTCGTGAATCTTGCGACCTGCTTGCCATAAACTGGCGACCTCATCAACGAGACCAAGTTTTTGCGCTTGTTCACCTGAGAAGATTTGACCTTGAGCAAGCTCTTTAAGATCACCTTTAATTTTACCTTTTCTTGTTCTCTCAATATCTGTGATGAACTGCATGTGAACACCAGAGATCATACTATCTAAAATATCTCTTTCTTCTTCAGTTAGTCCACGATTAGGTTGACCCATATCTTTGTATCTTCCGGCCTTGATATTCACTTGCTTAACCATCGCCCATTCATAGAGCTTAGAGAGATCAAGATTTTGCATGATCACACCAATAGATCCGGTAATCGTTCCCGCGTTGGAATAAATTCTTCTGGCCCCTGCACCTAGATAGTAACCACCAGAAGCAGCAACTGATCCAAAGCTAGCATAAATAGGCTTTCCTTCTTTTCCCTCGCTTTCATCATAGAGAGAATCAATTCTTCTCATCTCTTCATATATTTCCTGAGTAGGAGCAACGGCACCACCTGGAGAATTAATTCTCATAATGACGGCCTTAGTCTCTTTATCTTCTGCTGCACTTTCAAGCAGTTCAATGATCTTCTTTGATTCCATTATCACCCCGTTCACTTCAACGACGGCAATACTCTTAGACTCTTTTCCACCTGAGAAATCAATCCCCTCACCCTTTCCTGTGAGATTTTTAATCGTGTAAGATGCAAATATCATCAGTAGTACAAAAGAGAGAAATACAACTAATAGAATTCCCAAAACGGCCTTGTTATTTTTTGTGGTCACGGACTCACTCCTCAATGATTAAATTTAGACCCCTATAGTCTCCCAAATTATCGTTTTTCCGTAAACATAAGGCTTTTTTGCCTGTCTAAAAGACTCAGTTACTCAAGTATAGGCCATTTAAACTAAAGAAATTTCTTCTTTAGTCCGATCATTTAACTAGATAGGTCCTTATAAGGATCCCAGGAGGAAAAAATGAAGCTTCGTCACGCCATGATCATTACATTTGTTTTAGGTCTTTTTGCCTTTAATGTGCATAGTGAGGAGTATAAGGCACCTAAGCTTCAGTTTAAGGCAAATCATAAGTCAAAAAGTTATAGTGTTACTCAGGAAAAAGATTTCAGAGAATTTGGTGAAAATACTTATCGAGTTCAGGAAAATGACTATTCTGATCGAAACTTGGCCTCCGAAGTTGAACCAGAACCGACTCAACCAGAAGATGGACGTAACCCATCCTCACAAGACAGAGATCGCGGACCTGTTCCACAGCAGTCGCCAGAACCTCAAGCAAAGTCTTGGAAATATAATAAATAAATTTCGGATTTAATCCCAGAGATTAAGCTTTTCTTCCATGGATTTAAGTTGACCACAAGCTGCGAGGATATCATCCCCTTTCGTGCCTCTTACCGTACAAGTAATCCCATCCCGATTTAAACTCTCCATAAACCAGCGAATTTTGCGATCACTTGGGCGCTTAAAGCGGCTATCAGGATATTCATTGAAAGGAATAATATTAACTTTAGATTCTCTTTTATCGAGTAGATCAAGAAGCCCATCAAGATCTTCTTGGCGATCATTGAAGTCGTCAATCAGGATATATTCATAAGTAATACGACGATTGGCCTTAAGGGGTATCTTTTTAATCGCCTCAAAAAGACGAGTCAGATCAAAGGCCCTATTGATAGGCATAAGCTCAGTTCTGATTTCATCATGAGAAGCGTGTAAAGAGATTGCAATATTCACAGGAGGAAAGTCCCATAATTTTTCAATTTGAGGGACAAGACCAGAAGTGGAAAGAGTGATTCTTCTTTGTCCAATTCCAATCCCCTTCTCTTCCATAAAGATCTGGGTTGCCGTTTTAACATTTTCGTAATTATGAAGAGGCTCACCTTGGCCCATATAGACGATATTAGTTAAGCGCGAAGTTTCATCTACATTTTCTTTAAGCCATTTAGTGACGGCAACAAATTGCCCAACTACCTCTTCAGCTTTTAAGTGCCTCTTAAGTCCCATTGTTCCTGTGTGACAAAAAGTACAACCAATAGCACAACCTACTTGAGAAGATACACAAAGAGTAAGTCTAGTTTGAGCAGGAATGGAGACGGTTTCAACGGTTTGACCATCGGCCATCCCCACGAGAAACTTACGAGTCCCATCTTTAGAGAGTCCATGCCATACAATTTTAGGCAAGGCCGTATTCATCTCTTCTAAAATATGGGCCTTCACTTTCTTGGATACATTAGTCCAACTTTCAATATCAAAATTCCAATTCTGATAGAGCCAGTTATAAACTTGAGATGCCGCAAACTTAGGCAGTCCTTTTTCAACAAAGTAATCTTGAAGACTGGTTAAGTTAAATGAATAGAGTGATGGTTGATCCATATTTTAATATTTCCAAATAAGTAGAGGCTCTTAAGTAGCCTAGAACAACGTAAAAATCAATGGTTGTGAAAAATCTAGTGGGCTTAGAAAGTACTAGTCTTCAAAGAAGAAGATGCCATCAGCATAGGGTCTAAGTGTGGATAAGCTCAGAATATCTCCATCTATCTTCCTAATATCATTGAATAAGAACTTATAGAGATCCGTAATAAAATTTTTAGACTTTAAATTAAACGATAAATAGTGGGCCGCTTTGTGTGTAGGGTTTTCTTTGCGAACATAGTCGGCCACCGTGATAATGTCTTCTCCAAGTGATCTAAAGGCATGAAGTTTCCCCGTATAAATGATCATTTTTCCATAAGGGCCACGGGCCAGCTCTTGGTTAATCACCTTCGCCATAAGAAGGTCTCTATGTATTAACTCATCTGAAAAACTTAAATTAAGCTCCTTAACTGTATCTCGGTGATCAATCCCTATAATTCGAATTCCATTAGATTTCGCAGTACGAATCATTTCCATATAACCGGCAGACTTATAGCCCCACTGCCCTTCTAATATTTCTTTGATGTCGTCATCACCTATCTCATCAACAAAGTATCGATCCAGATCTTTTTGAGAAGAGGAGTTAAACATCTCTAAGGCCAAAACAGAAAATTTCCCTTTGTGTTCCTTTATAAGATCCACAACCCACTTTTTCGGAGCTTGATCCAGGTGCCTCTCACCTATATAGAGAAGATCCCTATCTTCAATATCTATTTGTTCAGAGAAGTCACTCTCCTGTACTTTCTGAGTAATCTCACACAGAAAGACTTGAGTTTCATCACAGTCTCTTCTTTGATAGGCAATATTCTTTATTTTATAATTATATTCAAGGCCTGCCAAAGACATGGCCTCCCAAGATCGAGGGTAGAGAAAGTTATCCACAGGAAGAGTTCTTGCTTGAACAACGCAAATAAAGGAAAGGATGGTAAACGTAAAAATGGCTTTAAACATGGGAGGAATTATACCCTCCCAGATTAAATTATGAGGTTTTTAGTAAAAGTTACATTAGTTGGGTAATGTTACGTCAATTTCTAAGGCCTTATGGTCACTTCCTTCAATATCTTTATGAACTTTTGAGGAGTTAAGCGTTAGACCCTTAATAAATACATGATCAAGTGGCTTTCCAAATGTTTCCATTCTTCCACTTCCAAAAGGAACGGCTTCCAGTCCAATTTTAGTTAAAGTGGAGTTCATGGCCTCAAGTTTCTTATCCGACCAAGTATTGAAATCTCCACCAAAGATAACAGGACCTGTATGAGTAGAAATCACAGATGCTGCCTGAGCTATTTGATCTTTTAGTTTTTTAGCTGAAACAAAGTTGACCCCATGGATACTTAAAGTCATCAATTGTTCAGAACTTCCTTCAATATCAAACTTAGCAATCGAAATCATTTTAGGTGTCTTTACAACCGGCTCTACATAGCGACTTCTTTGCCAAGAAGCTTCACTGACTTTGTACTTAGAAGCTGTAGCCGTTCCCGATCGTGTCCAATTTTCATCTGTATCAAAGAAAGATGTCGCCATATGATAAGTCCGTGAAGTATCGGCTTGAATCACTTTTTTCATGCGCGCATGTGTCGTAACCTCTTGAAGCAGAATTATATCTTTACCTGCACTCAAGGCCTTGTAGTCTTTTGCAAAAGAATCTTTTTCACCTTTATAAAGATTCCAAACAAGTACTTTAATTTTTGATTTTTCAATCGCGTAGTGATCGGCACTCCCCTCATTGAGGGTATAAGAGACTTCACTGTCTTTTGCATTAATATAGCGCTTAGCCTCAGTTTCATAAGAAAAGAGTATCGTCGCAAGAATAAGAAAAATAGAATACTTCTTCGTTGAAGATTGTGAGAGTAACATCCGTGTCCCTTTTTAATTTAAATTTAAGATAGAAGTATTATCTATGACTTAGCGATGAAATGTAAACTCACACTGCCTGACAGTGAAAGTACAACTGTTCGTTAAATAAGTTATACTCTAATCTATTTAAGGCCTTAGAGCTTAGTCGAAGCATCAAGCTTCCTTGGCTATACGAAACTCAAATAAAAGACTAACGTAATCATCAATTATGAAATATTTAAAATACATATTCCTTAGTCTCACTTTTTTAGCCTCAACACATTCCACAATGGGAGCTTCTTCTTTCTTTGCTAAGAACTTTGTTAGAAGTTTATTTGATATCAAAACAACCCAAGAAAAAGTTATTTTCAAAAAAGCATCTAACGTGGCGAAGCACTCAAATTTTAAAATTCTAGTATGGAATATCTATAAAGGCGGGCTCTTTCAAAAATCCCCCCTTCCCGTAGATATGAATGACTACGCCTTAGTCTTATTACAAGAATACGATGACTCAATATCCCCCACCTTTCTCCCTAACTCCCATCTCTACTTCCTTCCCACTTTCGAGTGGGAAAACTCTTTAACCGGAGTCGCGATTTATTCAGATCTTCTTCTTGATCAAGTCACACCTCTACACACTAAATATAGAGAACCTTTTATCCTTACTCCTAAATCAAATTTGATCGCTTATTATAAAGATATTCTGATCATTAACACTCATGCACTAAATTTTGTAAGTGAGGATGAATGGCTCTTTGAATTAAAAGAAATCTCTAAATTTATCAAAGAAGACAAGAAAGTCATCTGGGCCGGAGACTTTAATGCTTGGAACTCAGAAAGGACTCAATTGCTCCTCGCTCATATGGATCAATTAGGACTAGAGCAAGTCCCCTTCAAAGAAGATGAGAGAACTCACCATCTTGGCTTCCCCATCGACTTTATCTTTATGAAAGGCCTATCTTATAAGAATCCAAAAGTTATAGAAGCCGAAGAGTACTCTGACCATAACCCCCTCATACTTACTATCATTCAATGAAGTAATTATTTTACACCTAGTTTAAAGTCTTCTTTTCTAATGCTAGCTTCCTCATTACCCAATTCAATATTTAAAATTTACAAGGAGACACTATGAAAATGATGATTATCTCAATGGTCCTATTATCAACTTTTTCCACACATGCATTCAACTTAGAACAACTCCCTTATCAAGGGCACAAGTCCGAACAGACTATAGACTCTAAAGTTTTGGCCACAGGTGACTACTGCCAAGTCTATGTTGAAGATCAAGAACTTGTAATTGAGCATAATGCGAAGATTGAAGGCTGGAGTGTCTTTGATCCAAGAGTAAGCGTTGATCTTACGCAAGCAACAAAAAAGGGCAATAGCTACACACAAAAGGTTGGAAAATTAAGTATGGGTTATTGTGGAGATTGGCAATCTGCAAATTCAGTTGAAAGATCGATTGAAATTACAAAAGAAAAGGCCATCTACACAGAGTCTTACCGTTGTAGCCTTTCTGTTAAAAAGACAGTGAAGCAACACGTTTGTTATTTCAATTAAATAATTTACTAAAGAAGCCTCCCTTTCCCGCATCTGGGTTAGGGATAAGGTTTCCTACATTTTGCAAATTCTTAAGAAGATCCTCAGACTTAAAACTATCAATTAAAACATCATTATAGTCTTCAACCGAAACAAGGGAGACCGCTTCAGAACCAAATTTCTGACAGATGCGAAAAGAAAATTTTTGAATATCTTCTAATTGTCCAAAGTAGCCAATATGACCAGACTCGAGAACTGTAGGAGCTTCTGGCATCAAATCTTTATAGAAGTCTTCAAGGGTTGATTCATCAATAAGGCCGCGCTCGTTAAAAATAGAAATGATCTCATGCCCATTCTTATCAGCATCACTAGAATAAGGACCATAGATAACAACAAGTGCAGTTGATTCAACATTTATATTCATGAGAGCACTCCAAAATCTAAGCAAATAGAGCCTTCAGGAAGTAGCTCACACTCCACTTCTTTTTGACCATGATGAAAAGTAACTTTATCTTCATCGACCACTTTCAATAACCTAAAGTGTGAGGGAATAAGAAACTTCACTTTCTTCTTATAAGAGCTAGGGTTATAAATTCCCATTCGTCTTACTTCTTCATACTGAAGTTCTTGAGTATTACTAGATCGCACTTTCCATGCGATTTGTACCCCTTCAGGAGGAATCACAATAAGATGACCCAAATCAAAAGTACTCACGACTCTATGCCAGAAATCCATGGCCTTCTTTTCATCTAAATCAACAAGGTCGTCACCATTAAAAACTAAGAGCCTACCATCGCCAAGGCGAGTGTTAATCAATGTCGTATGCAGTTTAACTTTCTCGATCGCCAATTCGTTTTCTAAGAAGAAAGCTTCAAGTTTTCTTTGGTATTCACGAGCAAGACCGGCACGATTTAATATGACCTTAGCCCCACTCATAAAGGCCTTGAGCATATTATGAAAAAGCTTTCGATCCATAGAAAGTCCATGAAAAAAGAAAACTCGATCCATTTGTGACTCTTCATTAAAATTAAACTCACTTGAGCCCATATCTGAATAGCACCATGAATAATATTTTTGTAAATAGTCCCATAGCCCTAGGTCTGCCCAACCAATGGTATCTGGTAAGAATTCAGGACCAATATCATAGACTTCAAAAAAGATTTTAGGAACATACTGAGTCACTAAGTCATCTTCAAAAGAATTTTTTAGAAAAATTTGTTCAACATATGAATTTGTCACAAGTTGATCAAGCATCTTACCCAAAACGCCTTTTTTAAGACGACCTGGAATCAAAGAACTGGAAGAAAGGGCATTAAGAGACATCCCTTCTAAGAGGTCATGTCCGTATTGAACAAGAGAGTCGCTTGAGTGAATTCTCTTAAAGAAATCCTCTTGCCCACCGCCTAGAAAACTCACTTGAAGAGAGCCTTCCCAATTTCCAGAGAGCCTCTCTTCACACGCCATAAGATAAATATCTTTTATCATGGAATAGAATTCGTGGTGAAGCTCATGCTCACGTTCTGGATCAAGTCCAATGGATTCATTATCCCAGTTTTCTTGCGTTCTCTTATTTTGAAGAAAGCGAGAGAAGCCTTGTTCATAAACTTGAGAATGATCTTTTAAATAACTCACTAATCCATATTCAAGAGTCACTTGGCAGCAGTCCATAGACCACACATCACTAGCGATTCCAGAAGTTACGAAGTATTCACCTAAAGATTTCACAAAGTGATCGTAGGCCTTATAAACGCGGGGATCAAAGAAGGAGTAGAGCTTATTAAGATTACCTTCTTGATCAACTGCTGCAACCACTCGGCCTTTACTATCAAGCATAGGAGCTCGTGCCAATAAGGCCGGCAACCCTCCATTACTAAGAAAGGGGCAAGGGCCAATAGGAACTAAGAAGATCACTTCTTTAGAACATTGAGTGGCAATATCGACTAACTTTTTTAAATCTGTTTCCGGACGCTCAGAAGCAAAATCATACTTATCGCCTGTATCTGAATGAAAGGCCCAATTGATGGGGACATATATTTTATTAACTCCAACTAGAGACTCTAGCTTCACTTTCCAAAGTGAAGCCGATGTCTTCCAATAGAAGAACCAATTTTCACCGGGAAATACTGCATCTTCATCCCTGAGAACGGGTGTCGTTAGCGACAAATTAACCTCGTTTGCTAGCATTAAAGGCATCCTTACCTTAGATCTTTATCAAGTCTTTAATAGACGTTGCGAAATACTAGATAAATTTTAGCAAGTTAGTGAAAATAATGGCAAATAATAGCTCTTAATAGTTTTTTAAAATGAGCGCAGCAGCATTTAATTCTTCCTATGACACCAACCACAGGACCTATCGTACTATTCCCCATCTATGGACCGCTGTTTCTTGTCATTAGTTTATTGATTTTGTTAGTATCTTTTGAATTTCTATTATTTAATGCACAACCCCATCAAGGATCTAGCTCGTGTGGTATTTCTCAGACGAAGAAAAACAATTACAACAAGTATGTAGCGACTTTGCTCGCAACGAAATCGCTCCTCAAGCCGAGAAGCATGACACTGAAGAATCATTTAATATCGAAGCCTTTAAAAAAATGGGAGAACTCGGAGTTCTCGGAATCACGGCCGACCCAGAATATGGTGGAGCCGGAATGGGTGCCCTCGGTGCAACCATCGTTATGGAAGAATTTGGTAAGGCCTGTCCAGGACTAACCCTTAGTTTCTTGGCCCACTCTATGCTCTGTGTGAATAATATCGAAAGTAATGCAAGTGAAGAACATAAGGCCAAATACCTTCCTAAACTTATTACTGGTGAGCATATTGGTTGCATGGGAATGAGTGAGCCGGAATACGGCTCTGATGCTGTTGGGATTCAAACTCGTGCCAAGCGCGATGGAGATGACTATATAATTAACGGCACTAAAATGTGGATCACAAATGCTCAATACTCTGACATCGCCTACGTCTACACACGCACTGGAGAAGAGCGTAAGAATCTCTCTACCTTCCTACTTGAAAAAGACAAGGGTCATTTTGAAGTAGGAAAACCCATTCATAAAATGGGGATGCGTGGATCTCCTACGGGTGAGCTTATTTTTGATAATGTAAGGGTTCCTGCTTCTCAGAGAGTTGGAGAAGAAGGATCGTCCATCTATCACATGATGAAGAACCTAGAGATTGAACGCCTTACCATCTCAGGGATCTCTTTAGGAATTGCTCAAGCTTGCGTGGATCAGTGTATAAAGTACGCCAATGAAAGACAGCAGTTTGGAAAGAATATTGGTGAATACCAACTCATTCAAAAAATGATTGCAGAAATGGCAACCGAAACGGAAATGATGAGAAACTTTCTCTACAACCTTTGTCATCGTTATGATCAAGGAGAGAAAGGTCCTGTAACGGCGGCCATGGCCAAGTTACAAATTCCAAAAATGGCGACGAAGATTGCCCTTGATGCCATTCAACTTCACGGTGGATATGGCTATTCAAGAGAATTCCCAGTTGAGCGCCTGATGCGTGATAATAAGCTCAATGAAATCGGCGCCGGAACGAACGAAGTGATGATTATGATCATCGCTAAGAATCTTCTCTCACAGAAATAGGAAAACGCATGAATGAACTTCAAACGGAACTGAAAAATCAACTTGAACGCTTTAGACTAGAGCAAATTGAGCCTCACGCCGAACACGATGATGCCGATCAAAACTTTCGCAAGGAAGTCTTTCAGGGTCTGGGAGAGATGGGAATTTGTGGCATGACCATCAAAGAAGAATTTGGTGGCGCAGGCCTTGGTTACACTGATCTTTGTATTGCCTTAGAAGAAATTTCTAAGTCATCAGTCTCTTATGCGGTGACCGTATCCGTGAGTTTAATGGTTCAAGGAATTATTCAAAAGTTTGGTAACGAAGAACAAAAGAAGAAGTATCTTCCTGAACTTTCTAGTGGTCAGGAAATTGGTGCCTTTTGCTTATCAGAATCATCTTCAGGTTCTGATGCCAAGGCCATGAAAACCACCGCTAAAAAAGTAGACGGTGGTTATATGCTCAATGGCTCCAAGATGTGGATCACATCTGGTGGTATTGCAAAGACTTATATCGTTATGGCGAGAACTGGTGGCGAAGGTTCCAAAGGCGTAAGCGCCTTTATTGTCGAGGATGGATCTGAAGGACTCTCTTTTGGAAAGAAAGAACAGAAAATGGGTTGGAAAGTTTCTCCTACTCGCGAAGTCCTCTTTCAAAACTGCTTTGTTCCAGAAGAGAATAGACTTCTCGATGAAGGTGACGGTTTTAAAGTGGCCTTAGGTGGACTGGATGCCGGACGAATCACGATTGGTTCTATTGCCGTAGGCTTAGCGGATCGTGCCCTTTCAGAATCCGTTAAGTATTCATTAGAAAGACAACAATTTGATCAACCTATCTTTGAGTTTCAAGGTCTTCAGTTTATGATGGCCGATATGGCCTGTGAAATGGAAGCCTCAAGATTACTTGTGATGAAGGCCGCTGAACTTTTAGATGCCGGAAAAATTAATAGTAAACTATGCTCTATGGCCAAATTAAAGGCTACAGACGTTGCGATGAAAGTGACAACGGATGCCGTTCAAGTCCATGGTGGAGTTGGATACACAACAGAATACCCTGTAGAGAGAATGATGAGAGATGCCAAGGTTCTACAAATTGTAGAAGGTACTAATCAGATTCAAAGAGTTGTGATTGCCAGGCACTTGAAAAAAGAATTTCAAAAGTAAGTAAGGAAAACCATGAATATAAGTTTCTATCCTGAGTCAAAACTGACTTCAAACTGGAGTGAACCCGCTTCGATCCAAGAAAATTGGAAAAGCTTTCTCCAAACCATTGATGATCCTGAAATAGGTTTTTTTCACGTAACAAAGAGAGAAGACCTTCTGAGTTCATGTATTGAAATATACGAAAAATTTCAATCTCGCAAAACCTTTATCCAAGTTGGAATTGGGGGAAGTAGCCTAGGTCCAGAAATGCTTATTTCGGCCCTAGGCGATGGAAAGAGGCGTTTTGAATTCATCAATAATATTGATCCTGACTATATTCAAAAGCAACTGGGTGGACTGAAGCCCAGTGAATGTCTATTCTACTTTGTTTCAAAAAGTGGCTCTACAGCTGAGATGAGTGCAGGTATGGCCATTATAACAAATTGGCTGCGCGATAATGGTATAGAAGAGAAAGACTACCCAAGTTATTTTGTCTTTGCCACAGACCCAAAGAAATCAAATCTTCTAGATCTTGGAAAGAATTGGAATGTTACGTGTTTAGAAATTCCTTCCAATGTGGGTGGACGCTTTAGTGTTTTCACTCCTGTTGGTTTCTTACCGGCCCTCTTTGCTGGAATCGATCCTACAGAATTACTGTCGGGGGCCAATGATTCTAAAAAAGAAATCTTAAATACCAATCTTCATGAAAATATTTTGATTAAATCAGCGAACTTTTTCTTGAACTTAAAAGATGAAGGTATAAATCAAACAGTGCTTATGCCCTACTCTTCTTTACTACGTGACCTCTCCTTTTGGTTTGTTCAACTGTGGGCCGAGTCTCTAGGTAAGAAAGATGAGAAAGGTGCACAAACAGGACTCACGCCCATTCCAAGTTATGGTGCCACAGATCAACACTCACAAGTTCAACTCTTTATGGAAGGTCCAAGAGATAAGGCCACTATTTTTGTAGAAATTCAGAACTTTGAAAAAGACTACTCACTAAAAACAGATATTGACTCACCATCGCTAAAGAAATTAGCGCCCTATTCATTGGCCAATCTTATGGCCGCTGAATTCAATGGGACCCTTAAGGCCATGGAACAAAATGAGAGACCCTATCTAAAAATAAGCCTTGAAAAGCTGAATGCCTATAATCTTGGTCAAATTATCATGTTCTTTGAGTGTCTAACGGTTCTCACTGGAAAAATGCTTCGCATTAACCCATTTGATCAACCAGGAGTAGAGGCCGGAAAAGTCTTTGCTTTCCAGTGGTTAGAGAATTTATCTGAGTAAATCAGTCCAGAGATTAAAAGCTCTGGGAAAAGATTGTTTGGCTTGAAAAGAATAGGTACTAGGGATAGAATTAGTCTTATTTTCCTAATGGCTTAACATACTGAAATCAAGGAATTATTGATGGCCGATGACGATTCTACAGTCGTTCTAACCGATATCAAAGCTGCTCTTGCAGCCGCCGAAAATGAAGCGGCTCAAAAGCCAGCGGCACTACTCGTAGTCGGTGGTGATCTTAACGGTACTATTTTTGATCTCACTGCTGAAGAAACGACGATTGGACGCAACCCAGATAATATTATTCCTCTTGAATTTAATGGTATCTCTCGCTACCACTTCAAAGTAAAAGTAATCGAAGATGGCCATGCTGTTGTAGATGCTGGATCAAGAAATGGTACTTTTCTCAATAACCAAAAAATTGAAGGCGAAACTCCTCTTAATAAAGGGGACATGGTCAAGCTTGGAAATATTGCTCTTAAGTATCTTCCAAAAGGTGATCCAGAGCGCCTCACTTATGATAAATTACAATATGAAGCCAATACAGATCGCCATACAGGTTGTTACAATAAAGGCTACTTTAATAATGCTCTCGATCTAGAAGTTAAGAAGTCAAAAGTAACGGGTACTCCGTTGTCCCTGATCGTCTTCGATCTTGATCACTTCAAGAAACTCAACGATAACTACGGCCATGATGCTGGAGACTTTGTTCTCAAAAATATCGCGGCTCAAATACGGGCCGGTGGTGTGCGCGATCAAGATGTCTTCGCTCGCTATGGTGGTGAAGAATTTGTTATCTTGCTTCCTAAAACAAATTTAAAACAATCTTTTGAAATCGCGGAGCGCTTAAGAAAGCTTGTTGAAAACTATGAATTCAATTACGAAGGCAAAAGACTTCCCGTAACTATGTCTGTGGGAGTGGCCGACTATCGTCAAGGAGTGACGACAGGTACTGACTTATTTAAACGAGCTGATGAAGCTGTTTATAAGTCTAAGCAAGGAGGAAGAAACCAGGTTAATTTCTACCGCGCTGGATAATGGAACTGGATTCTTCACAACAACAAAACTCTCAAATTCATCTTTTACCCGAACATTTAATTGACCAGATCAAGGCCGGCGAAGTTATTGAACGTCCGGCCAGTTTAATCAAAGAAATCATTGAAAATTCAATAGATGCTGGCTCCACTCAAATTGATCTTCATCTTATCAACTGTGGAATAGACCTTATCAGTATAATCGATAATGGTTCAGGCATGAATTTCGAAGATCTCCCCTACGCTTTTTGTCGCCACGCAACCTCCAAAATAGAACGATTTGAAGATCTCTATAAGCTCTCTAGTTTTGGTTTTAGAGGAGAAGCCCTTGCTTCTATCTCTGCCATCTCTAGACTTACCTGTACTTCAACTCCGAAGAATCATCCAGAGCTCGGAGGAAAGATTATTATTCATGGTGGCCAGACGATGGCCCATGCGCAGCAACCTGGAACAGTATGTGGTACTTCATTATTTATAAAAGATCTTTTCTATAATACTCCTGCTCGCTTAAAATTTATAAAGTCTCAGATTTCTGAAAAAAATGCATTGAAGAGAATTATTCAATCTTTTATTGTCAGTAATCCTCAAGTCACTTTTTCTATTAAGTGGGACGATGCAGATAAAGACTTCTATCCTGCCACTGGAGATGATTTAAACAAGAGAATTTCTCAAGTCCTTCATAAAGGGAAGAAACAACAAGATCTTCATCACTTTAGTGCTGAATATGAAGGCCACACGGTTAGCGTATATCTTACGAAAAGTTCAACCAAGGGTAATAGCTATAAGAAGCAGTTTCTCTTTGCCAATAAGCGCCTTTTTACAGATAAACAAATTCACCAAACGATCATAAGAAATTGTGAAGGGCTCTACCCTCAAGGAGAGATGGGACACTACTGTGCTTTCATAGACGTTCCCCCTAACCTTATAGACGTGAATGTGCACCCCAACAAAACACAGATTAAATTCTTTAAACTTCCCGTTATAACGGCGCTATTAAGTTCAGAATTAAAGAAATTAAAAAGTCATGTAGGTCCGATTCATGACCAAACAGCAATGAGTTTTACTCAACCTGAAAATATGAATACGATGGCCGGGCATACTATGACTAACCATCAATCAGGACTACAGGATTATTCATCTCCCACTCATTCAAGACCTGCAAGGCCCATGAATCAGCAATATATTGCTTCTGCTTACCAGGGCAATACGCAAGAAGGATTCAATCAAGCTCAATCTTTCAGCTCACCTATTCAACAAATAGAACACGAGAATAAAAAATATATCATTCATAAGTTTGAATTTATGAAATGTTTCTTAGAACAGAGAAACATAAACCATTCAGATGATCTCAATGACTATATTCCCCTTCTTATATCAAGCCCGATGAGTCTTGAAATACTTGAAAACGAAGAAGAAAAACTCAATGCACTACTTATGATTGGACTACAAGTAGAAAGGCTTGATGCTCAAGCTCTTGTCCTTAGAAGCTATCATAAATCCTATCAAGATTTCCCCATAGAGAGTTTTGTTCCTCTATTTTTAAAGAACGATTCTCATATTGGTTTTCTCAGAGATACATCTTTTCAGTTTTCTCACAAATGGTGTTTAAAGAATCTTAATCAACTCTCTGGTGTTCGTGAGATAACTCCAGAATTATTAAAAAAAATATTCTATGAATAAGTCACCTCTTTTTATCATATCGGGTGCCACCGCTTCTGGAAAAACATCACTTTCAATTGCTCTTGCTCAGAAGTTAATAGCGAATAATATACCAGCCGAAATCATCAATTTTGATTCTCTCCTTTTTTATAAAGACCTCAATATTGGAACAGCTAAACCTAGTGCCCAAGAAAAAGAAGGTATTGCTCATCATTTGATAGATATTTGTTCTATCCATGAGGATATGAATGCAAGTAGGTTTTCAGTGCTTGCGGCAAAGATTATTGAACAGCTTCATTTGAAAAATACCGTTCCGATTTTAGTTGGGGGTAGTGCATTTTACATCCGTGCATTAATCAAGGGCATGTACGAAACAACGACGATCTCAGATGAAACAAGATCAAGAGTTGAAGATGTCTTAAAAATGAAAGGTTACCATTTTGTTAGAGAAGAGCTTAAACGCTTAGATCAAGAAAGCTATACGCAACTTCATGAAAATGATGAATATAGAAACGTAAGGGCCTATGAGTTTCACCTCCAAACAGGTAAACCTATATCTGAAGAAAAAAGTAAAATAGAAGACCCCTATGACTTTTCAAATTCTCAGTATGCCCATTGGGATATCTTTCATATTTACTTAGATATACCTAGAGAAGAGCACTGGCCGATCATGGAAAAAAGAACCCATGAAATGCTCAATTCAGGCCTTATAAATGAAGTCAAAGAGATTATAAACCGCAGTGATGTAAGCGGCGATGAAAAGGCATTACAGTCCATTGGTTATAAAGAGACCGTGGAGTATATTAAACATTCTAAAGAATGCGATGAAGAAGAGCTTATTCAGAGAATTTATATATCAACTCGCCAACTCTCTAAGTCTCAAAAAACTTTTTTCAAAAAAATAAAACCTAAACATACCTTTCATCCACTACTGGATAAGGATAAAGTACTCAATGAGGGGCTAGATTTTCTTCGTACCTACTATAAAGGCGAAGAAGGCTAAGCTACAATTATGACCGAAAGACGAAGACTTAAAATTATTGTTATATCTGATGGTACTGGAGAGACAGCAACGGCAATTTCACGCGCCGTTATGACTCAATTTTCAGATAAAGATGTCTATTTCACTCGCTACAAGAATGTACGCTCAAGAGAACAAATCGATGCTATCTTTACAGAGGCCGCCATTCATCATGACTTAATTATATACACAATCGTTTCAGCTGATCTTCGTGAATATATTGCTGAAGCCTCTCGAATTAAACATGTTCGTACTCTTGATGTTTTGGGCCCCGCGCTCACAACCTTTTCCAACTACTTTGAGCAAGAACCCAAGAGTCAACCAGGTCTGCTTTATCAAGTTAACGATGATTACTTTAATCGAGTGGAAGCGATGGAATTCACTCTCAATCATGATGATGGACGAAACTTGAATTCTCTACATTTGGCTGATGTTGTACTTGTTGGTATTTCAAGAACTTCAAAAACTCCACTGAGTTTATATCTGAGTCTTCATGGACTCAAAGTAACCAATGTCCCTCTGATTCTAGGAACCACCCTTCCCGAGGCCCTCTTTAAAATTGATCAAAGAAAAATATTTGCTCTGACTATCGATGCTGAGGCCCTTAAACAAATTCGACAAAATAGACTATCCAGACTTGGAGCCGAATCGGTAACAGGCGACTATGCTGATGAGAGTAAAGTTCTTGAGGAGTTGGAATGGGCCAATCAAATATTTAAAGAGAACAAGCGATGGCCAGTCTTTAATGTTACAGACAAAGCCTTAGAGGAAACAGCAGCCGAGATATTACGATTACTCAGTATGAGAAAGAATAATATCTTTAAACAAAAGGCTGCACAGGAAGATAATCAAGAATAACTAGAGTCCACAGAGGTCAATACGTTGTTCTTCATGCTCGAATTTCACTTCGATTTTACGTTCTAGATTAGAACCATTCTTTTTGAAAAAGAGCGTATATGTAATCCCACCAGACTCATCGGCAGGAGTTCTACCATCGCCCGATAAGGGAAAAGGTATTCCGATTTGAGATCCCATAGGAAGTCTTTCTCTTCGTGCCTCTCCATAGAGACTGAAACTCAGTGATCCATACATCTGACAGCCTCTAGAGACATAAACATAACCAAACGCCTCATTTTCTAATGGTGGTATGGTAATGGAAGTAATATTTTTATGATCTGTAATATTCAACTTCTTAACGAAAGGCTTAAACCCAGCTCTTTCAATTCTTAACCAAAAGTCTTTTTGATAGGGTGTTTCAATTTTTTTAAGATAATTAAGCTTTACTTCTTCACCATCAATATAGGCCCTATGATATTGAGAATTGAAGTTAGCAATCCTCAATCCACTTCTTAACTCTTTGGCCACACCAGTAACTTCTTCAGAGGCATTATTAAAAGGGTCAACTTCAGCAACTTTATTTTTTTCTTCAGAAGCTGGACTACGATCACCCAATATATTTTTAACTACGGGGAAATCGTTTCGTCCCATCCAAACAACACCAGCAAGAACACCTGCCATGATTGCAAATTTGACGATTTGACTCTTTTTCTTTTTATTTAGTTCAATGACACTAGTCGAGTTAGTTGCTCGAGTAGATGATTTCTTACTTCGTTTTGAGCTTCTCGTGGTTGTATTACGAGTTTTGTTACTGCCATTATCGGCAATTTGAGTGAAGCCCGAAGGTGCCTTCTTCTTAGGAACAGGAACACCCATCTTTAAGTTGTCCCCATCAATGGCTTCAATTTCATTTCCTGCTTTCTTTCCTATTTTAGCCGATCCCGACTTAACTTTTGTTCGAGTTCTTAAGGCTGACTTCACACTTGTTTTTGTTGATTCTTCTTCATCAAATCCAAAATCAAGAACTTGCTCTTTTGCTCTTACACCTGAAGTTTCATTAGATTCAGAGGATGAACTTGATGCTGCTCTTGTGCCACCTTCCTGCTCTCTTTTCCAGTCATTGATATAAGGCATGATATCAATCTTACCGAATTCAAATAATCTCTCTCTATCTTTACGGATTTCTTCTTTAAAAAGTTCTTTCGCAAAATAAGAAAGATCACTTGAATTGAAATCAGGATAGTTTGCATAGAGAAACTTAATCAAGGCTCGATTAAATTGATCCATATTTTCAAATCGTTTATTTCTGTCTTTTCTTAGAGCTTTTAGAACAATATCATCCAGTTCTTTTGGAACATTGGGATTTATTTTCGATGGCGGTGGAACTTTACATTCTTGAATCTTCTTTAAAACAGCAAGATCATTAGCCGCTTTAAAAAGCTTTCGACTACAAAGCATTTCCCATAGAGTTATCCCTACGGCAAACATATCGTATCGAGCATCAAGAGCATGTCCTTCAAGGTATTCGGGAGCGAGATAAGAAAGCTTTCCTTTAATCGTTCCTGCTTGAGTTGCTTCTGAATTTGTATTGGCCTTAGCAATACCAAAGTCAATAATCTTCACCGCTCCATCATAAGTAAGCATGATATTATGGGGTGAAATATCTCGGTGAACAATTTGAGCTGCTTTACCACTTAGTTTATCTGTAAATGTATGAGCATAATGTAGCCCCTGACAAACTTGAGAAATAATATAAACACTAATTTCCACTGGAAATACAAACTTCTTTTGCTTCAAGCGATCTAAATATTCTTTTAAGTTACGTCCATCACAATACTCCATGGCCACAAAGAGCTGTTCTTTGTGTATCCCATAGTCATAAGTTTGAACAATATTAGGATGAAGAAGACCAAAAGTTACTTTAATCTCATCCATAAACATTTGTTTGAAGGATTCATCTGAAGAGAATTGAGGCTGAATCATTTTAATCGCCACAACCTTATCGGCTTGCTCACCTAGGAAGCGGGCCCGACAAATTTTGGCCATCCCACCATCAACCAGGTGGTCTAAAATTAAATATCTACCAAATCTATCTTTTTTCTCGCTCATTATTCAATAAACTCCTAGGTGACTTATCGGAGCTAACTAAAAAAATATTGAGGGAAAACTTATTGATTTATAAACAAGCACAAACCCCTAAAATCACTTAATTTTCTAAATAGACTTCCTTGAATCCAGGAAACTCAATTGAGATTTTCTGAGCTTTCATCCCTTTTCTACAAAATGCATAGGTACTATAAACACCCATCTGAAAACGAGCATAATCAGGATGCATCCGAATATTTTTTTCAAAAGTATTCAAAGTGAATGATTCATATCCATATTTGGCCATCTCCGTTCTGAACATAGTCTTTGATATGTCTCTTGGACGAAAAGCATAGGCTGATACGACAATGACATCGACACATCCTTGTAATGTGACCTTCTCATCTACTGAGAACCAATTATAGAAAGGTGAACTTTCATCAATATGAGTGTAGAGGATATCATAATACATTGTAAGTTCTTTAAACCATGAAGAACGCTTAAGAACTAAATTATCATCCCAAGTTTTACTTCCGCTTCGCCCTCCAGAAAGGGTGATCTCTCCATCCATATGAAGATTCTTAGTCATTGTCGAACATGAGCAAATAAAAGAGAAAAGAAGAAAGTACTTAATGAATTTTGACATGAATCATTCCTAGAAAGTTTAATATCTATATTTTACTTCTATTATGCTAATGAGCAAGGATTTCAGATCAATGGGACTTAATCATTTCAAAATATCTAACCATTTTGAAACATCTTCTATTAATCCCGCCGTAGCTTGAGAATGAAGGAGATCGTGATCAGCGACTTCATAATATTTAATTGTCGAATCATTAATGGCCCGAGAGAAAAGCTCAGTTATTTTATAGTCATAAACTTTATCTCGCCGGCTAATTCCAATAAAGATAGGAAGATCTAAATAATAAGCGCTCGTTCTAAGTTCACTTGAATTAGTTTTAAATTCCCAAAAAGTATTCCAAGAAAAGCGATGATTCACTAGAGGATCTCGATCAAACTCTTGAGCAAGTATCGGATCACTTGAAATATCTTTTCCATATAGATGAAAAGGTACTTTTACCTTACTTAATATTGAACCTTTACTAAAAATCAGATCTCTAAATTGAGGCAAGGCTCCTTTCCATTTGAATGAAGGGTTTAAAAGAAGAAGACCATTAATATTTACTTCTAGTTTTGAAAAATATTCAGAGAGTATTTTCAATGCAACAAGCCCACCAATTCCGGAGCTTAATATAAAAACAGGTCTCTTACCTATTGTATCTTTATAAGCACTTAATAAATTAATAGCGTCAAAGCACAGCTGATCCATTGAATCGATATGTCCTCGATTACCACTACTTTTACCATGTCCTCGATAATCAAACATGAGAAATTGAACAGAGCGTTTATAAGATTTTACAAATGCTTTAAAGAAGTCATTTTGTCTACCAACATGATCTCCAAGATCGTGAAGATAGATCACTGTTGCTTGGGCTTTCTTATGAGGTCTATATTCTCTGCCGTAGAAGAAGTCTCGCTTTGAGTATTTTCCTTCGAGAGCTAATAAATCAAAGTCCTCATGTTTTTCTATAATTTCAGAAAAAAGCTCCAGCTTATCCATGGATATAGCTGGAGATCGCGCTCTTAGCATCCTCGCTTAGTCCGTCAAAACGTAGGGAAAAGCCAGTATTCCCTTCGAGTTTTCTAACGATCACTCCCGAGGCCGTAAAATGATGATCAGAGTTATCGGGATGAACATTCATTGAAACTTGCTCCCCTACTTGGGCAGGAAATTCTGATACCAATATCTGTAATCCACCCACGGAGATATCTCTACAAATTCCTTCGTAGACAGTCGTATTATCGTGAAAGAACATACGTGCAATAAATGGTTTTCTAACAGCTCTTCTTCTATCTTGAGCATCAATTTCAGGTGGAGCATCACCCGTTATACTTTGGTAGAGATCAAAATCAGCTAAGAAAACCCAGTTATCCATACCGGGAGTAAAGATATAAGTCTTTTCATTAATTCTCTTTTGATCATAAGCTTTGCGAAGTTGAATGAGACTAAACGGCCCATATTCTACTTCCTCTCCACCTCGATCAAGTCCGACTTTAATTGTAAAAACTTTTTCACCCTCACCAATTTGATTCAAATCAATCGGCTCAATTCTATCGGGAAGAATTTCATCATCTTCTTCATCCGCTTCACTATCACCACCCATAGAAGGTATTTCTGAAATATCTTCTTCAACTTCTGGTGCAGCTTCCTCATCAGGATTTAAAAGATCACTTAATTCATCAACACTATTAAAGACTTTCCAGTTATCAAAACCTTTCGTCCAAATATAGGATTGCTCATTAATAACACCTTTTTTATATAGCTCACCTAGCTCTGAGCGCTCAACAGGACCTACCCTTTCATTACCTTGAACGTAATACCAGACGTCACTCATACATGGCTCCTTCACCTAAAACTGCGAATATTATTTGAGTATAAAATCAATACCTTATCTATTGTAATCACCCTTTACTCTCAATCCCATGAGGTAAAGTTTTCCCTGCTCCTCAAGAATCTTCTCAACTATTCCGATAGGTTCAAGGAGATAGAAGAATTCCGCTTAAGGATTAAAGATAGGACATGTGAAATCATGAAACATTTAAGATCATATAAAACTAGTAAAAAGTATTTAACTCAAATACTCCTAGCCTCTTGCTTGGCCTTGGGTCTGACAAGTTGTGGGGAAGAGTCTTTTTCAACGAAATCAAAATCTGATGGGCTTGTGACAAATACTGTAGTGACTAACTCTGCTTCTTCCTGTGCTTCTTTTACCTTAGTTAAACCTAAAGTTGACTTCCTCTTTCTCTGGGACAACTCTTCAAGTACAACTTTCATCAATGATGACACCAAAGAAGCTCTTGCTCAAGTCGTTGAGAATATCACTGATCGCTTTGATTACCATATTATGCTCTCTCCCCTTGTTCTTGATAATGGAAAAAGTACAAACTATCAGTCAAAACTTATCGCTTCTAATACTGACGGACTTGCCGGCTCGGCAATTTCCATGATGATTCCTTCGTCCTCTGCAAGTGCCGCGCTCAATAATTTTGACTCCGCAGGAGTTTCACTTGAATCTGGTGTTTCACGATCAGTTAAATTAATTAAAGATAACGTTTCTAACGGAATCTTTAGAGGGGGCAGTTATCTCTATGTTGTTGTCATGTCTAATCAAGACGACAACTCTTGGGCCGAAGGCGATGGACAAATTGCGGGAAGTGAAAGAGATGAATATGTTCAAGAACAAGTAAAAAAACTTCTTTGTTTAAGAGGAAGTTACTCTCCTTCTTCTGGATCATGTACCGGAACAAATTTAAACTCTACACAATTGCGTTTTATGAATATCACTTCTTTTACAAGTTCAGATAGTAGCTGCAGCGGAGTCTCCTCTGTAACGAAAGGTGAAACTTATCAAGACGTATCTAAGGCCGTCTATAGCGAGCCTTATCGCTTATTTTCAGGTGGTGTCGTAACCGGATCAGACTTTAATCGTCACATCGATCAAGATGACCGTGCGGATGGGCTTTATGACTCATACGATATTTGTAACCGCTCTAATTTCACTTCTGTATTTGATGGCATCAATAGTTCTATTAATCAGGCCATCGTGGCCCATAAGTATGACTACTGGCCAGTGGCCACAAGTGGTGCCTCGGCCATTGATCCCGCAGAAATTGAAGTTTTCAAAGATGGACAAAGTATCGTTATGCTAACAGAACCCGTTACCAATTCATCAGCAAGCGGATTCACTTTTACGAACTCCGTACAAACTGTTGATACTCGCTACGAACCTACTTCAGGAGAGAGTTTTAACGGTTATGTGGTTAAGCTCTATGGTAATGCCCGAGTAACTTATCCAGAATGTATGCGTGTAAAAACACAAACACCAAAAGAATACTTTGGATATATTAATATGTCGGCCAAACCAGTTGAGTCGAGCATTGTCGTGACTATAAATGGCTCACAAATTGCGCAGTCATCAACCAATGGTTGGCAACTGATGAAATCAAATGGTGTGGCCCAATACTTTGATAATAAGAATATTAAAATAACCAGTCCAACTGATTATTCTACAACGTTACCGGCCGTAAATAAGTCAGGATACTTTGTTCAACTCTATGGTTCAGCCGTATATTCAAATGGAGCCGCGGTAGAAATCTACTACGATCCAGCGGCTAACTAATAAGTCTCACTGGCCTGATCACATGATGAGGAGTAGCTTTATTTTATGAAGATCTACTCCTATCCTACTCTTTCCGATGTAGACAGTTGTCCTTATATTGAAGGAAACGAAGCTCAATACCTCTATTTCTTTGCCGAAGATTTAGATGAGAAAGAATGGGAATACTTTCTTGCCCAAGGCTTTAGAAAATTCGGACAGTACTTCTTTAAACCTCAATGCCCAAGTTGCCATAAGTGTCGGCCAATCAGAGTATTAACTAAAGAATTTAAAGCCTCCAAATCACAACGAAGAGTACTCAATAAGAATAAAAGTACGCAAATGACGACTCATTCTCTAGTCTTTCACCAAGATATTTATGATCTCTATGTCTCACACTCTCAGGCTAAATTTGATACGCAAAAACATCCTATTCCGACTAAAGAAGAGTTTATTCAATCTCATTTTACAAGAACAACCCCTGCCCTCATGACCCAATACAAAGTAGATGATCAACTCGTTGCCGTAGGTTTTCTAGATGTCTCACATATGGGATTAAGCTCGGTTTACTTCATCTACCATCCCGATTACTCACATTTAAGCTTAGGTACTTTCGGTGCCCTCAAAGAAATTGAACTGGCCCATGAGATGGATAAGAGTTTTTATTATTTAGGATTTTTTATAGAAGAGAATAAATCAATGAATTATAAATCCCAATTTGGCCCTTATGAAATTCTAGGCAATGGAAATTGGAATAAAGAAGTATAAAGGAAACTTTCTCATCAAAGAAAGCTTCCTTAAATATTAATCCTAAGGCTTATACCAACAAAGAGGACGAATACCTAAATCGTGTCCAGTTCTAGTATTACAAGTTCCTGTCGTTACATCGTCGTTAGAAACAGCAACGTCACGAGAGATTTCACACAGGGCCCCTTGAAAATAAGTGTCTAATCTACATTGACCAGCAGGGTGCTTGTCATTTGTTCTTCCTACAACACTTGTGTCAGGAGTTTTAAAATTAACAGAACGTGACCCACCACCTAGTAGAGTAGCAAGAGACTTACCGGCCATAGAAGAACGAATACAAAGCGCGACATCTTCTTCATTTGACCAAGTTATACGACATTGTTGTTCAGCATGAAGATCAACCTCCATATTTTCAACAATTGCAATATTATCATCCGAACCAAAGACTTCTCTAAAACACTTTAAAGAAGCAAAGTAATCACTTTGTCCTTCATTAGACGCCCATCTACTACCAATCTTAGGCGCTCCACCAATATGGTGACCGATTTCATGACATACAACGAGGGCAAATCCATCATCCGTAACGGCCGGGTGACGAGCAAGTCCACCAAACATATGAACAGACCACCATTTTAGAAATTGCTTAGCATAAGCATTTACCGTGTTGTCATTCCACTTTCTCTTTACCTTGAGAATACCACCTCTATCTTTAACAATAGGAGTATATACAGCTTCAACTTTATCAATAATTTCATTGAAGCGCTCTTGCGTCATGGCATTACTATTCTTAGCGCCAACCGGAATTTTCATATCATTATCTGGCATGAATCCTGAGTTTCCATCGACATCACATGAGAATGTATTGGGTATAATTAAGAGACTTAATAATAAGATTAAATTTTTCACAGATTTCCCTCCCTGGAACCTATTTTTTGAATTTTTTTGTCTACTCTCCATTATCCAAAAAAATTATGGTTTGCGGAAAATATACTCTTACGACTTCTTACTTTAGGAAAAGATTAATCACGCAACGCCCAATTATTGCCTAAGCGTATTTAATTCTCTATGAAAGATAAATGAATACTTTATTTAAAATTTTCTTTGTTTTCTTGACCCTCACGATAGCTTCAGCAATCATGATGCGTGACTTCGGCATGGAGTTTGGAACGATTAGCTACTGGGATACCCACGGTATATTCTTTCTTATTTTCCTCACTCTCTTTCCAAGACTCACCCTACTTCTTAGCTCTGTCGCTTCAGGAGGAATTCTTTGGTGGCTAGCATGGTTTATTACTCCACGCTTCTTAGTTGCTTACTTGGCCACAATTGCTTACTGGCAAACCAATCCACTTTTGGTGGCCCTTTCTTGGGTCATTGCTCTAGGTGGAGAATCTTCAGAAAAAACCGTTGTCATTAATAGAGGCTCAAATTTTCGCAATAAGAGAACAGTTATTATAGATAATAATAAAGCATCCTCCTCCCCTTATGATGGAGGAGCGATTAATGCTGAATTTAAGGTCAAGAGCGAAAAGGATATCGATTAAAACTAACTCGACTTTGATTCGTTAATACGCTTGATAGAGTTTTGCATTCTAATGGCAGGAAAAACTTTTCTCAATTTTTCGATATTGATCACTGACGTTAATACATTACCACTGCCCACCAGAATATCTTCAGCAAGTCCTGCAACAACGGCGTCTCTAAAGTCAGCATCTGTAATGGGAACACTTCTTGATTTAAAGTCCTCTAATATAACTGAAATATTGGCCATAGCCTGAGGCTTATCTGCATTTTTTAATTGCTCAATGACACGACTTAAGAATCGCTCACACTTACTAGAAATTTGTAATTTCTTATGATCTTCAAGAAGCTTTTGAGTATTAAAGAAAACAGTCATAGACCTAAAATCATCCGGATTTTCAACATGAAGAACCTTTGGAAGTCCATCTTCATCTTTTCGAACTTCGAGAAAATGATTTTCTTTTAGCATATTTAAAAATTCTTCAAACTTAATTTCTGGAACATTAAAAATATCAAAGAGATAAAACTTAAGTTTATTCATGTGAATTTGCCATCCACCAGTATCGACTTTTTCACCATGAGTTTTAATCACAAGATACATCGTAGACAGAACACGCATAATATCCGTGGTGTGAAAGAAGACATAATCTGCAACCTTCCCTCCAGCACCAAAGCCTACCGAGTTGGTTTCGAGCTCTTTTACTCGATCATTCGTTTTTCTAAGTCGATTGGCCAAAGTATTAATAATCGTCTTAAACCAAGGATTAAGCCCTTCCATCGTTTTAGCAAAGGCGACAAAACTAATTTCAATGACTTCTGTTGTAACAATCGCTGAAGCTGAACAAGAGCGCCTTCGGCTTTTTTCATCAAAGTAGGCCATCTCTCCAATCACTTCACCAGAGCGTAGAATAGCGATATCCACATAGCCACGCCCCTTAGGCTTAAACAGTCTAACTTGACCTTTTTGAATAATAAAAAGTGAGGTAGCGGGATCATTATCATTAAAGAGAACTTCACCAGGAGCAAAGCTTCTGATCCCTGACTTCTTTTGCTGTGCGGACATCCGTATCCTTCTTAACTTTATTAACTATGTTTAAACATAATTATTATAACCCTATCCGTAGGGAACTCAAGCAGTGCATGGAGGTTCATACACTGCTTATCCACCTGAATCAGTCAGGCATCTTAATTATAATCGTTCAATAATCATGGCAAGAGCTTCTCCCCCACCAATACAAATAGAGGCCATACCATAACGTCCCTTTGTATTTTCTAGAGCACTCATAAGAGTCACGACAATTCTTGTTCCGGAACATCCAATAGGATGTCCAAGACTTACTCCACCACCGTAGATATTTACTCTATCTGTTGGTAGCTCAAGCTCTTTCATAGCGGCCATAGGTACAACGGCAAACGCTTCGTTAATTTCAAAGAGATCGATATCGTGAATACTGATTCCCGCTTTATCAGCACATTTTTTCATCGCTTCAACAGGAGCTGTTGTGAACCATGTTGGGTTCTGTGCGTGCATGGCGTGGGCAACAATTTTAAACTTAGCTTGATCTTTATAAGCATCGCCACCAAGAACAACGGCCGCTGCACCATCATTAATAGTTGAAGCATTTGCTGCAGTAATCGTACCGTCTTTAACAAAAGCAGGTCTTAGTTTCGGCATTTTTTCGAAGTTGGCCTTCATTGGACCTTCATCTTCTTCAACTGTCACATCACCTTTTCTACCCTTAACCACTACTGGAGTAATTTCAGATTTAAAAGTTCCATCTTGCATCGCCTTTTGAGCTTTCTTAAAAGAGTTGATTGAAAATTCATCCTGCTCTTCTCTAGTGAAGCTATATTTTTTTACACACTCTTCAGCACAATTCCCCATAGGAATACCGGCGTAGGCGTCAGTAAGACCATCCCACTGCATAGAATCCTTAAGAGTTGTTTCGCCAAACTTAAATCCATTACGTGAACCAGGAATTAAATGAGGAGCAAGACTCATATTTTCCATTCCACCTGCAACAACAACTTCATTGTCACCAGCTAAAATAGTTTGAGCTCCCATAATGATCGTCTTTAATCCAGAACCACATACTTTATTAACCGTTGTGGCCGGTGTTGATTCAGGTAATCCTGCAAAAATAGTGGCCTGTCTCGCTGGAGCTTGTCCAACTCCTGCCTGCACAACATTGCCCATGAATACTTCATCTACCTTTTCTTTACCCATACCTATTTTATCAAGGGCACCTTTAATGGCCGCTGCTCCAAGATTAGGTGCTGTAACAGAAGATAGAGATCCTAAGAATGAACCACTAGGGGTACGAGAACCAGAAAGAATATAAACGGCCATAAATGCTCCTTTGAATTAAATATGATTAGACTACTTATACTTTTGTACTAAAGCCCGCAGAGCTTAAACCAAAAATAAAGGAAAGAAAATGGTCTATGGCCCTATAATGAAGGAGCCCTCTTTTAATAACGTAAAATCAGACATTTACCATTAGACAAACGCTCCTTTACGACATTATGCATTCTGGTGTAAATTGCGATCAATACTCTCATCAGTATAAAGAAAATTTAAGGAGTCAGCGTTGCTATCAAGAAAAGAACAAGAACGTATGGGAATTATTCTTCCTGAACAATGGCGTGAAAAAGTAGAATCCGTTCTCTATGGTGTTTATCAAAAGCACTGTGACAATGATAAAAAAGGCTTTCAAGTCTTTGCTATAACCTATCCTAATGAACTCATTTTAACGGCCAGCTATCTCGACCTCGAACAATTAGAAGCGATTCCTGTCACCTATGTGATTAGTATGGATCTTGAAGAAAAAGAAGATCCACAAAAGCACCTGGATACTCTCATTGATTCAATTGGAATATTCTTTGACGCCTACTTTGCTGATGCAGACTGGAATGACTATCAGGCTCATTGGGCAGAAGCAGAATATAAGAAATTAAAGTTTCATTACAAGATAAGCCGTGAAAATATGGCCCTATCGATACAAGCGGAGCAATTATTAAATCAATAACACTCACCATTCTTTTCCTTGTCTCCCTTTACTCTTGCGATAGCGAATCTATCAAAACGAGTCAATTAACAAAGGATTCAAAGATTCAGTCCATATTAACTCTTGCCCCTAAGATTCAACTCTCCAATGACCAGGGTACTATCAATGTGGACACAACAACGGGTATCAAAGAAAATATTCTTAGTTATGAAAAAGTAAAGTGGGAACAATGGTGCCAAATTCATGATCGTGAAGAAAGAGGCGTTCGAATCATAGAGGTTGAGAACACTTCCTTTACTGGTGATAATGGATGCCACCTTATTTGGAACTTAAAGCTCTCTCCAAGTACAGAGCTTGTCCTTAAGCAAAAATCTGGCAAGATCCTTGGAAAGGGCCCCCTCTTTAATCTAAAAGTTCATTTAGCGGCAGGTAAACTTGAATGGAGCCAATCCAATATGCCCATTCAAATTGATGTTGCTGCCGGAAAAGTCGCTCTTAAAGAAGCTCTATGGCCAAAGAAGCAGAGTTCAAGTATCTCTGTTGCTTCGGGATCAATCTATATTGAAAGCCCAAAAGACTCACCCGTCATAACAAAAGTATCCAATGCCGTTGGTTCAGAAAAAAATGACTTTGATAGATCAGGTCAAGACTTTCATGAATTAAAAATAAATGTGGCCGTTGGAAAAGCCCAGCATAAGTCTTACTAGACATCATGAGAACTCAATAAAAAAAACCCTCTCTATCCTAAATTAGAATGTTGAGAGGGTTTATAGTATCAATTTAAATAAATATTTCTTATTCGTTAAACATACCAGTTTTAGTACTTCCCTTTGTTTCAAAGGCAATATCCTGATCATCATCATCATCTTCTTCCAAGTCTTCATAAGACTCTTCATCAGCATCGATATCCATCTCTTTTAGGATGGCAAAGAAGGATTTCTCATCTGTAAGGTCTGAAATCACAGACTCTACAAATTTAAGAGGATACTTATCTAGCATATTCTCAATGAGATCTTGTAGTTGGCCTTCTTGAAGCATCTTTTGCTTCTTCTTAATATCTTTCCAATCAGCGATATAGTGATAACGGCAATAACCTAAGCTTGTTGCAGGGTTTTCGCAGTTACGGAACATACACTCATCAGAGTCTGAAGTGTAGAATTCCAGTGTTCTAATGGCCTTATAGATTTCTTTTAATGAATAGTCTTCAGTTAGACCCGCAATACCTTCCGATATTTTTTCTTTAGCATCACTTGTGGCGTCTTTCTTATCTCTCTTAGAAAGCTTGGCCATCTCTTGCGCCTCAGCTTCAAAGTCAAAAGCTCTTTGATTAATATCTAAATCTGGGGAGTCTGATTTATCCATCTTCTTCTTGGTCTTAGGAGTAGTACTCTTCTTTTCGACAGATTCAGATTTAGATTTAGTAGTTTTTTTAGGACTTGTGGCTTTTACAGCCGTTGTCTTTTTAGCGGCCTTAGCAGTGGCTTTAGGAGCTACTTTAGTCGTTTTCTTGGCCACTTTAGTCGCTGCAGCTTTAGTTGTTTTCTTAGTCACTTTCTTAGCAACCTTCTTCGCAACTTTCTTAGCCGTTTTCTTAGCTACTTTTTGAGGAGCTTTTTTAGCGACTTTCTTAGTCACTTTCTTTGTTGTTTTCTTTGCCGTTTTCTTTGCAGCTTTCTTAGTCGTTTTCTTAGCTACTTTTTTCGCCGCTTTCTTTGCTACTTTTTTTGCAGTTTTCTTGGCCGTTTTCGCAGTCGTTTTCTTTGCGGTTTTCTTAGCAGTTTTCTTGGCCGTTTTCTTAGAACTAGAAGCTTTCTTAGCTGTCTTTTTCGTTACTTTCTTTGTCGCCTTCTTGGACGTTTTCTTCTTGGCCATACCAACTTTCTCCAGTATTTTCTTTAAAACCACGATTGCACCTTTGATGACACTGCATCAAAAACTGACTTAGACTACCAACTTTAATTGGTAGCACTTCTTTTATCCCTAGGCAAATAGATTGCTCAAGAAACCTAAACATTGGCCTAAACAGCTAAGGCTTAGACCAACGCGTAATGAATTATCGTAAATCTTTTAGCTCATTGGCCGCGATAACCAGCCTTTGAATTTCAGATGTCCCTTCATAGATCTCAGTAATCTTGGCATCTCTAAAGTGACGCTCAACAGGATATTCTTTCACATATCCATTTCCACCAAGAACTTGAATGGCCTTCGTAGTCACCCACATCGCTGACTCACTCGCAAAGAGTTTCGCATGAGCAGCTTGCATAGAATACTGCTCTCCAGCATCCTTTAAACGACTGGCTTCTGCAATAAGAAGGCGTGAAGCTGCAATACGAGTACTCATATCAGCTAGCATAAATTGAATCGCTTGAAGATCAGCAATGGGCTTTCCAAATTGAACACGCTCAATGGAATATTTCTTAGCATATCTGAATGCAGCCTCAGCAATCCCTAGGGCCTGAGCAGCAATTCCAATACGTCCACCATCTAGTGTGGCAAGACCAATGCTAAAACCTTTCTTTTCTTTACCAAGAAGATTCTCTTTAGGAACTTTAACGTTTTCAAATACAATTTGAGTCGTTGAAGAGCCTTTAATCCCCAACTTATCTTCAGATTTTTGAATACTGAAACCTTCTGAAGCTGTTTCCACAACCATGGCAGACATACCTCTATGGTCATCTGTTTTTTCTGTTTTTGCGAAAACGACGGCAACGCCAGCTTCTTTACCGTTAGTGATCCAGTTCTTAGTTCCATTAAGAAGATAGTGATCTCCCTTATCTTCTGCATAAGTCGTTAAAGAAGCTGCATCAGAACCAGCATCTGGTTCTGATAGACAGAAACAACCTACCCATTCACCAGTTGCCATCTTAGGAAGATATTTGGCCTTGGTTTCTTGTGATCCATATTGAAGAATTGGCCAAGTGGCCAAAGAGCTGTGAGCAGAAACCAGTACACCTGTAGAAGCACACCCACGAGAGAGTTCCTCTACGATAATGGCATAACTGGTGTAATCCATTCCAGCACCGCCAAATTCTTCAGGAATATAGCAGCCCATAAATCCATTCTCTGCAACTTTTTGAACTAAGCTCTCAGGAATTTTTCCTTTCTCATCAATTTCAGCTGCAAGGGGACCAACTTCAGCGTCACTAAATTTGGCCACGAGTTCTCTTAATTCTTTATATTCTGCACTATGCATATTTCATGTCCTTTAAAGTGGGATTAGTTCCCAGGAAAATTAGGTTTACGTTTTTCAAGAAAGGCCTTAGTTCCTTCCACCATTTCATCTGAACCAAAGAGACTCGCAAATTGCTCTAACTCACACTGAAGACCAGCGGCTACAGTTAAGTCATTAGCTTCATTCATGACTTTCTTTGCATGCTTTACAGACTTAGGACTAACTTTCATAACGAGTCCAAGTGTTTTCTGAGCACCTTCAATCATTTCGTCTTTCGTTTTAAATAGACGAGTCACCAATCCTAAGCGATAGGCTTCATCAGCAAGAACATTTCTTCCCGTATAAACAATCTCTTTAGCATGATTTCGACCAATAAGTTTAGCTAATCTTTGAGTTCCTCCAAAACCAGGAATAAGACCAAGTTTGACTTCCGGTAATCCAAAAACAGCGCTATCAATGGCATAGATAAAGTCACAGGCCATGGCCATTTCAGACCCTCCACCAAGAGCAAATCCATTAACACAAGCAATGACTGGGATAGGAAGCTTTTCAAAGAGTAAAGTTACATCTTGCCCTAAAGCACCAAATTCTCTAGCTTCACCAATATCCATTCCAGGCATTTGAGAAATATCAGCACCAGCAATAAAGGCTTTTTCTCCAGCACCAGTAAAAATAATTCCCTTTACTGTTCTGCCACCATCTTCATCAATTAAATGATTAAGTAAAAGTCTAAGTTCCTTTAATACAGTAGAGTTAAGAGCATTAAGCTTGGCTTCACGATTAATCGTTAAGTAACCAATAGATTCTCTCACTTCAAAAATAATAGTTTCATATTCACTTGCTATATACATAAAAACCTCTCCCTGATTTACGCCCCATTCTTCCGGCTAAAACATACTTCTTAAGTAGCGGACAGGGACGATATTTTGTATCCCCTAAACCTTCATGAAGAACTTCCATAATGGCCAAACAAGTATCAAGTCCGATGAAGTCAGCAAGTTCAAAAGGCCCCATAGGCTGATTGGTTCCAAGCTTCATTCCCGTATCAATATCTTCACAAGATGCAACACCTTCATAATGCGCATAAATAGCCTCGTTAATCATAGGCATGAGAATACGATTAATGGCGAAACCGGCCACATCGTTAACTTTTATAAAAGTCTTTCCCATTTTTTTAGAGGCTTCTTCAACGGCACTAAAAGCTTCATCCGTAGTTTCTAAACCTCTAATACCTTCAACTAACTTCATCACCGGAACAGGGTTCATGAAATGCATTCCAACAACCTTTTCAGGTCGAGAAGTCACGGCCGCAATCTCAGTAATAGAGATAGAAGAAGTATTCGTAGCTAGAATCGCTCCAGGCTTGGCCACTTCATCAAGTTGCTTGAAAATTTTGAATTTGATTTCTTTATTCTCTGTTGCCGCTTCAATAAGAAGATCACAGTCCTTTAAAGTCGTAAGATCTGTCTCACCCTTTAAGTGACCAAGTGTCTCCTGAACAAAGCTTGTCTCCCACTTTCCTTTTTCAACTCCACGATTGAGTTGCTTCTCAATGAAGTTGTACCCAAAGTCTAGAGCTTCCCTAGAAATATCAAACATTTGAACGTCGTATCCTGCCATGGCCGCAACCTGAGCAATTCCTCGCCCCATTTGACCTGCACCTACAACGCCGATTTTCTGAATGGCCGTCATTTGTTACCTCTTTAGTTAATAGAAACATTAAAAATATATATTATTTAATTTCATCCATTTTAATCAGGTGATCATATAGGCCCTGAGGCCCATTTTCAAACCCTAAGCATCTCAAAACTGCTCCATAAAATTTACTCATGACAATTTGAAGTTACATTTCTTCAAACCCCCATGCCATTTCAGGAATTTACAGATTTTTTTTACATAATGGCTTTAATACCTTGCCAAGAACAGGATAATCATTTAAAACCGTAAAGCTATTCAAACGTGATTGGACAAGTGCATTAAGAACTAAACGCAGGAGTTGGCCGTGCCACATCATAAATCCGCAGAAAAAAGAGTAAGACAAACTAAAGTTAGAACTCAAAGAAACAAATCAAAAATCACTATGGTTAAGAATGCTGTAAAAAGCCTTGATACTGCCATAGAAGCTGGTGACAAAGCTGCTGCTACAGCTGCTCTTGTTAACGCTCAAAGTAAGCTTGCTCGTCTTGCAAAGACAGGCGTAATCAAAGCTAATACGGCAGCTCGTAAAACAGCTCGTCTTACTAGTGCTGTAAGCAAGATTTCTTAAGTAAGTTATCTATAGTTTAAAATCTAAGATGATGGCCCACTGTAAAGTGGGCTTTTTGTCTTTGTATTTGCTATAAAATAAGACCTTTTATTACTTCTGGTAAGAATCAACTAGCCGCAGTCTTAGAGTCTGGATAAGTTCGCTAGAGCGTTGCTTCGCCAAGATCTCACACTTACCAAAGAATTTCATTTCATCTCTCAACTCAGCACCTGACCAAATTTTGGAATGCAGGTCTATTTCCTTATCATATTTACTAGGCCGAGCTTTAGCGGCCATATAACTTGTATCGGCCATTTTAAGAATGTGAGACTGCATGAAGCTGAAGAACTTTATCATCTCCCCATGATCATTCACAAAAGGAATCAACTTTTGATAAAAGTTTTGATGCTTCTTAGATGCCCAAAGCTTAGCGAAGAGAAACGTATCAAACTTTTCATTTGCTAGCTCTTTTTGAATATCCTCTATTGTCAGTTTCTGAATAGGCTTACCTAGTAAGGCCAGTTTCTTCAATATATGAATATACTCAGAAGCTTCAGAAGGAACATTTTCAATAAGATAAGATTGCACCGAATATGAAAGTGGTAGAGACATTTGATCACAAATGAATTTCATGAGTTTATCAAAATCCCAAAAATTAGGAGTCTTTATCTTAAGGCAGTGAACGGCTTCTTTCTTTTTTAGTTTATCGTAAAATTTATTTTCTTTTTGAAAGCTTAAAAGAAAATAGCGGTTACCCCAATCAATATTCTCTTCCAAGAGAAATTCTTGCACTGGAGCAGAGAGATGTTCACTCATTAAAACTTTATAAGACTGCCCAGCTGAAAAAAAATCTAAAGTATTAATATTATTCTCTAACCACTCGACGGTAATATCCTGAGGGTTGAGCACTGACCATTTTGAACCCTCTAAGAAATGGTTGGGAACAGCGTTGAGGAAAATTTTTTCTAAGAAAGGATCATAGCAAGAAAAAGCATATAGCCCATAAGATCCTTCTTGCAGAAGGTTTGGATAATTGTTTTTAAATTCCCAAGGAAAGAAGCTAGAAAACATTAATCACAAGCTCCTCTAAATCATTAGCATTGGCTTCTGCAAGAGACTGGAGAGATTGATCAAAGTAGCGGCGTGTATTGGTGTAATTGACCACTCCTCCACTATCTGAAGTATTCGTGGGCCTTGCATCTCGGTTAAAGCTACCTGTGTAGCCAAAGCTACGAGAGAAAACAACCTTAGGATGACGATCCATAAATTTGCCCATTTTCCCTTTAAATAACTCTTGGTCTTCTAAAGTGGGATCTTTAATGAGCATTATTCGAATATTAATTTTATATGTAGAGGCCGTTGGAACATAAATACCGGCTCGGTCTCCAACCGTTGTACCATCCTGGAAACTTGTGGCCGTTGTATTGTAAGCTTCCGTGTAGCGATCTTCACTTTCAACAATTCCAATGAGTAATGCATCAGTATGGGCCGAAGGAGATGTCGAAATATGTAAGTCAGGATAGCTAGATAACAAGGTCTTAATTTCCCTCGTAAAAGGAACATTGGCCTTAGGATAGACTGATTGATTGATGAACATGGGAATGGCCACAGACTTAATACCATGCTCTGCAAAAGGATTACCTTTTGTTCGCACGCGATAGCCGCCGCAAGAGCAAAGCCCCAGCATAGAAATGAATAATAATAATCGTAACTTTATACTCATTGCACTATCATAGCTTCTTTAGATGACATCGACTATAAGCCCCTTGCCAAAAACCTACAAAAATCGTGAAATGACTCTATGTTCAAGAAATTATCAGATTCATTGCCTAACATGGGGTATCAAAAAAAAGATCAAAATCGATCTTTTAAAAGTTTTAACAAAAAAAAGTCTCCAGCATCTGATCTCTTTGATTTTCTAAAACTCATCGAACGATGGGAAGATATTGTTGGTCCAAAGCTTGCGAAGGTAACCATACCGCTCAAGAATCAAGGACACACCCTAACTATCCTTACTAATCATTCAGCGTATTCTCAGTCACTCAGCTATATGGAAGACACGCTTAAAACAAAACTCTTTAAAGTCTTCCCCCAACTAAGAACGAAGGTTAAAAAGTTTAACTTCCAAGTCAGTACCGCACACTTTGATGCAACGAAGGCCGATTTAGAAAAACGAGCGAATCTCAGTAAGAAGCCAGATATAGAACAAAAACAAAGAACAACTCTTCACCCAAAGAATCCCATCTACAAAAAGCTTAAGCTAAAAGCACAAGAAGAGTTCGCTCATATTGAAGATGAAGAATTGAGAGAACAGATGATTTCTCTATACCTTCAAAATGAAGTACTAAAATTTTCTTCTTAATTGAATTAAAGAGCAACCTTGTGTTTTTTCTATTTGAATTACATTCCAAGCTCCACTATCTCTAATCATCATTTCCACATCATCAGAGCGATAACATAAGAATAATTCTCCAGACTCATTTAATAGCCTATGAAATATTTTTAACCACTGCGCGAATATTTCTTTTTTCATCCGACGGCATTGATCACGATTCAGATCAGGAGAGGCTCTACTCTCACTATTCCAAAAATAGGGAGGATTAAGAAAAATAACATCATAAGTTTTATTATTCTTTGATGAAAAATCTTCAAGAGAAGTTTTCACAAGTTCGACATTGTTAATTTTATAATTATCTATATTCTTATCAAAATGTTCA
>JBLWYP010000020.1:0-41574 GCA_048266825.1 Bacteriovoracaceae bacterium
TCAGTTTTGACTGATGTTTTTTAAAATCTTTATACACAGACTGATAAAAGCTAAAGGCCATAAGTCCGATCATTAAAGAATGGCCGGCTGTAGATTGTAACCCTACTCCAATACGAGGAGCACTCATAATTAATATCGGTGTTACGATACAATGAATTCCACACAATATTGAAATGGCCATTCCAAAAATATCGTAATTATTTGTTTTGGCGGTCATTAACAACAGCCTTTGTCATCACAACAGCTAGACTCTTTTTGCTTTAGACCCTGCTCTAATTCTTCTTGGGTTGGTTTTCTTATTGAGAGGACTTTAACGTCAAAACATAGCGTCTCCCCAGCAAGAGGATGGTTTCCATCTATCACAACATCATCTTCTCTAACTTCAATCACAGTTACAACAGATGCGTTTCCATTGCCACCGTCGATCTCAAATTGCATACCAGGTGCTAGGTCATTTGCGTTTTCACCAAACTGCTCTCTCTTTAGCGTTTGAACCAAATTATTATCTTTTAGACCATAAGCATCTTTGGGCTCGATCATAACCTTAAGAGCTTCACCTAGATTCTTACCAGTTAAGCCTGCTTCAAGTTGGGCCATGATACTCTTTGTCCCATGGATATACTCAAGAGGTCCGCCTTCTTTTGAACTATCTAAGACTTCTCCACCCTCAGTTGTTAAAGTATATTCGACCTCAATAACTAAATTATTTTCTACCGTTTCCATTTATTCCTTCTCTTAGTTAATGCAACATACCTGCCCACTACAGAGATTTTATACACAGCACCAACCACTTTTGCAAGTGAGTTGCATTAACAATATAAAAAAATGGAGGAAGTTTAGGAAGTATTACAGACCTTTTAGCGCATGATTTTACGGCCTTCTTCACGAAAGACATTAATTAGGCTGATTAAGCAACCAAGAATAGGTGGGGCGATTAAAAGACCTAGTAGGCCAAACCAGATCCCCATACACGACATAAATAGGATAAGAGGAACTTCTGGTAGATTGATTCTCTCCTTCATGAGTTTAGGGAGAATAAAGTTTCCTTCAATCTGTTGAGTGATGAGAAAGACTCCCAATACCCAAGGAAGTAAAGTGCTATCTTGGGCCATTACAATTAGACAGGCTAAAATCGTAGAAATTAAAATTCCTACATATGGGATAAGGCATAGAAAGCCACACATTAATCCAAGAACGAGCCAATACTTAAAGCCCACAATGAGAAGACCTATAGAAGTTAAAAGAAAAACAAAGAAGACATCGATGATTTGCGCAGTAAACCAGCCTCGTATGGTATGAGCAAGATTAGATAATTCTTCATTGACCTTATCTTTTTTCTCACAAGGAAAAAGTATCAGCACTTGCTTCTTATAGAATTCAGCATTGAGGCTCAAGTAGAACATGATAACTATCGCTAAGAAGGTTGAGGCCATGGACTTCGCACCAATTTGGAAAGACTTTATCACTCCTGTGAAAGCTTCTTTAACCGGTATATTCTCTTGAACCTGATCTAATGTCTTCGAATACAAACCCCACTCACTTAACTTGGTATGTACTATTTTTTCAATACTTGCCCATAGTTCGGGTAGGTCTTTTATAAATTTTTGAAACTGCTGGTATGAAAAGAAACTGAAGCCTGAAATGATGGCCCCAAGTAATAAGATAATTCCAAGAAAGACAAGAGAAGTCGCAAATCCTTTTTTGATATTTAACTTTCTTTCTATAAAGCTAATCGCGGGTCTAATGATTATCGCAAAGATAATCCCAATGACGGCCGTTAAGATAACTTGTCGTACTAAGACTAGCGAATAGCTTAAGAGTATGAACCCACATAAGACTAAGATATATTTTGAAAATGTTTTAACTGATAAATCTCTCTCTTCCATAGAGAGTCATTATTATTCAAATGAAACTTTAAGAAATATAAATTATGATTAGATAATGTTTAGTTTAATTCACTTTCTGTGAATCAGGCGCTATCACTTGCTTATTGCCCGTGACCTTCAGACCAACAATCGAAATAAGCAATAAAACGAGGAAGAATAGCTTCATCAAAGATGCCGACTCTTTAAAGAAAACGATTCCAAAAAGAGTAGCCCCTAACGCTCCGATACCGACCCAAACACTATAGGCCGTGCCCATAGGCAGAGTTTCAGTGGCACGTCCTAGTAAGTACATGCTTCCAGCTAAGGTGATGACGGTAAAAATACTGGGAATGATTTTTGTGAACCCTGCAGAATACTTAAGCCCTATGACCCAGCATATTTCTAATATTCCGGCAAAAATGAGTACAATCCAAGACGTTGTTTGATTCATAGTAATCCTCTCCCCCGTCTTGCTTAACCTTGGTACGGGATGTCCTCGTCAGGGGTAGCTATTACCAAATACAACATTAACTCTATTCATTGTTTTTGTCTTGTTTCTTTTATTGAGACTAACTTATTTAAAAAAATTATCTTAATTCGATTGATTTTATAAACTTAAGATAAACTTCTATAGATTTCTTAAGCTTATTCTTTGGGTCATGATTTCGAGATTGAACTCTTAAGCCCTGCCAAAAAGTCATAAAATGATCCGTAAGTTCTTCGGCAGAATAATCTTTTACTATTTTATTATTATTCACATAGCTTGCGAAAAAATGCAGTTGTTTCTTGGCGACCATATCACAAAGCTGTGTAACTTCTGCGTGAAGACCTAGCTCGTTTGCATTTAACTCGAGTATTGAATTGGTTAAAAAGCATCCATGTTCTAGATCTTCATTGTCATTACAAAGAAATGTATTATTGAGAAGATTTTCTAAATTACTCGATAAGCTCATACTCTCATCAAGACTACTTGCCATTTCTTCTAGAGACTTTTTGACATAGAAATTAATCGCACTTAAGAACAAGGCCTCTTTATTTCCAAAGGCATTGTATAAACTTGTCTTAGTCAGTCCTGTTAAATCAGATAAATGATCAACCTTAGTTGCGAAGAAGCCATGTTTCCAAAACTGATTGGATAACTTGTCTAAGACTTCTTCTTCTATAAATTGTCTTTTCTTTCCCATCTACCTTTTCCTTAAAACAAACTTCTTGACATTATTGTACTATGCAGTACATTAAAAGACAACCCAATTGTACTAGGTGGTACAATTTTAATTAATGTAATTTTAGACCCTTACAAAGGAATTCACATGACAGATTTTACTCTACACACTATTGAAACTGCTCCAGAAGCCAGTAAGCCCCTTCTTGAGAAGTCACAAAAAGCCTATGGAATGATTCCAGGTCTTCATGCCGTTATGGCCGAATCACCAGGTCTTCTCAAAGGTTACCAAGAACTACATGAGCTCTTTGCTAATAGCAGCTTTGATAAAGATGAGCTGACTGTTGTTTGGCAAACGATCAATGTTGAAAATGAATGTCATTATTGTGTTCCTGCACACACTGGGATTGCAAAGTCTATGCAAGTAAGTGACTCTATAACTGACGCGCTTCGAGACGAGACTCCCCTACCAACACCAAAACTAGAGGCCCTACGAGATTTCACTCTAAGTGTTGTTCGTGACCGCGGAAATGTTGATTCAAATAAAGTACAGGCCTTTCTTGATGCTGGTTATAGTAACCAAAGTATCCTCGATATAATCTTAGGCTACTCGCAAAAGATTATGTCTAATTATACAAATCATCTTGCGAAGACACCTGTTGATAGCGCTTTTCAAAAATTTGAGTGGAGTAAGAAATAATTAAAAACTCTTCAATGAATAGCGTAACTACAAAAAGATTACGCTATTCATTTTATTAAAATCTAAACACTACAAGACTCTTTTAAAATCAAGTCTTATCACCTGACGAGGCTTCTGACTTGAGATGGAAGTTCCACTATGAAGGCAGCGTGGATCTAAGAAGATAACGTCTCCAGGTTTTCCCGTAAGCTCAACCACTTTGTGTTTAATTCCTTCTAGAGATGTCCCCTCTTTCATAAATTTAGCGACTCTCTCATTCCGGGTATCATCTTTAGATAAATCTCTAAACCACTCACTTTCCTCTTTAAGAGTATTCAATAAATGATGAGGCTCAAGAACTTTTGTACTATCCAAGTTCTTACTAATATTTTCAACTTGAGGATCATAGGCCCTTAGTAAGTTTGGATGAAGAACTCCTTTTTCTTGTGCAATCCTCTCTCCCTGTCTATGGGTTCCTGTAATCACAATCGTTGCCCCTGAAGCAGGCTCAACTTCATCTAGAAAAACAAAAGTAAAAATACTCAGTGGAAGAGATTCATTAACAATAACAGGTTCATCAGCATGCCATGATTTCTTTGGTATGTTCCAGTCATTAGAAAGGCCTGGAACGCTTAATAATGAATACCAAAGATCATGGGCCATCCAATGATCTCGACCAAATAACTTATCTACTTCTTGCTTGAGTTGTTTTTCAATTGAGACGAGAAGCCCATCCTCTTTTATCTTGCGCATGATTGGATTCATACCAGGAAGTCGCCTGGTGTGACTGAAGTCATAATCATTTGCACTAAAATGCCTGAGGTCTATGTTTTGAGAATCTTTAACTTTTGAAATGAAATTATCACGAATCACTTCAATATCATCTCTATTCAAGAGGCCAGATACTTTTAGATGGCCTTCTTCTCTAAATTGATCTCTTTTACTCATTCTTAAACTATCCATAACTTCATTCTATAGCACTCACGCCCAATACTCTTTATTAAATGGCTTTGCCCAACATTAAATGTCTTGAAATCTACAAATAACCAGCAATTCCTCTAAAAGATTTAAATAAAAATGCCATCTAGAATGGTTATAACGTTTAATTATCAAATCTAGGAGATCGAAATGAACAAAGATACATTACAAGGAAATTGGAAACAACTAAAAGGTAGCGTAAAAGAACAGTGGGGTAAACTTACTGATGATGATATCGAAAGAGTTGAAGGTAAGTACGACAATCTAGTCGGAACAGTTCAAGAGAAATATGGAAAAACTCGTGAAAGCAGTCAAAAAGAAGTCGACTCTTTCTTAAGTAGAAACTAGTTCTTAGAAAATGATGTTTCATATAAAAGCTGTAAGATAGTTTTATCTTACAGCTTTTTTTCGTTTACTTAGGTGTTGGTGCGTTTTGAGCAATTAAGTTCTTAGACTTAAGATCACTCCAAAATCCAGCAGGAATCTTTACTTTCATAGAGGCTGCATTAGCCTTTATTTGCTCAGCAGTTCTGGCTCCAGGAATAATAGAAGAAACAGTAGATGGTGCTGCCGCAAACTGTAGAGCAGCCGTTCTTGTATCAATTCCATGTTTATTCGCTACAGCAGTTAAAGAAGCTAATTTCTTCTTCATCTCTGGAGGAATAATACTTGAATAATTAAAACGATCACGTCCTGCTAAGAAGCCTCCATTTAAAGGAGCCCCTATTACCGCCGTAACCCCTCTTTTATCGAGAAGTGGAAAGGTAGAATCAAGTGCTTCTTTATGATCTAAAATAGAATATTGTAAGGCCAATAAGAAGATATCGGGATCAGCGACATCAAGAGTTTTACTAACAGCATGGGCCGTATTAATACCTAGTCCCCACCCTTTAATCATTCCTTCTTTTTTCATCTTAGCAAGTTCTGGCATGGCCCCTTTTTTAGCTTCATTAAAATACTTCATCCAGTCGTCACCGAAGTCACTATTTTGCGGGGAAAGATCATGAATATAAACGATATCTAATGAAGAAACACCCAAACGATGGAGTGTATCTTCAATCGAACGTCGGGTTCCAGATGCAGTGTAATCATACTTATAATGAAATGGTGATGGGTTGGCCCAGTGCCATTTCTTTTCTAACGGCTCTGATGAGGGAGTGAGGAGTCTTCCCACTTTTGAAGAGAGAATATAGTCTTCTCTGTTCTTATTTCTAAGGAGGTCTCCAAAGCGTCTTTCACTTAAACTTAAACCATAAAAAGGAGAAGTATCAAAATACCTAACTCCTGCATCCCAAGAAGCATTTAGCATTTCTAAAATTTCTTCATCTGTTGAAATCGTATTAAAGCCATTTCCTGCAGCGAGCCCTCCTAGACCAAAACGTGACTCAGGCATAAAGTGCTTTGCCCCTGCAAGCTTATTCACAGGAAGATTAGCCGTCTTATCAATAATGCCCTTTGTTTTCATTATCTCGCCGGTTGAGTTTTGAATCTTTAACTTCTGCGCTAAGACTGATCGGCCAAAAGCAGAAGATAAACCTAGAGCTGCACCTGTTTGTATTAAACCTCTTCGAGTAAACATAAAGCTAATCTCCTTATAGAAAAATTAATTTGATATCAGCTCATCGTAATCGACGCCCTCAGACATCTCCACAAAAAACAAACAAACGTGCTCTTAGTGTATAAATGTCTAAGTATTACTAATTAATTCAAATACTTAATGACATAAGTTACATGTTTCTCGGTCCCTTATAACCAGATTCTGTCCTTTTTTCACATATACGAAGTTAATCGTTTACATTGATCTCTCATTCAAGTTATAAATACTGTGCAATGCAAAAACCAAAAATACCTAAAACAGAAAAAGAAAGACTATCTAATCTTGAATCCCTCAATGTCCTCGACACTGAAGGGGATCCGCGTCTTGATGCCCTCGTTAAATTAGCTTCTGAAATTGCTGATACACCTGTTGCGCTCATTAGTTTAGTCGACTCCCAAAGACAGTGGTTCAAATCAAAAGTTGGAGTCGAAGAAGAAGAGACTCATCGAGATATATCATTCTGTGGACATGCCATTAATATCGATGACGGTATTTTTGAAATACCAGATGCGACTAAAGACGAGCGCTTCAGTGATAACCCACTCGTTGTAGATAATCCAAGCATTCGCTTCTATGCCGGAAAGCCTCTTAAAACGAAGAAAGGTCATAATATCGGAACTCTTTGCGTAATTGATAAAGTACCAAGAGAACTCACTGATCAGCAAAAATCACAGATGAAGATTATTGCTAATGAAATTATGCACTGCCTTGAAGATAAGCAGAAAATATCAGACCTAAGAAATGATATTAACTCAAAGTCGGCATTTGTGGCTTCTATGAGCCATGAGCTAAGAACGCCTCTCACATCTGTAATTGGCTTCATTGATGTACTATCAGATATCGTGGCAGAATCACCACTCGATATCGAAGAAGCCAAGAAAAATCTCTCTATACTAAGATCCAGCTCAGAACACCTTGTTGACTTAATTGGCGATATTCTCGACTTTTCAAAACTTGAGGCCAATAAATTTATGCTCAACAAAGAGACATTTACTTTAAATAAAGTATTGAAGCAGGTTTATAATACTCTTGAAATTCAAGCCCAAAAATATGATGTAGATTTTAAGATTCAACAATCGATGGCCGTTCCAGAATATATTTATGGAGATGCAACTCTACTCAAGCAAGTCCTTATTAATCTGGCGAGTAATGCCATCAAGTTTTCAAATGGTGAAAGTGTTACTATAAATGTCGATATTTCCCCAAGCCAAGATAACTTATTAAAAATTGATTTTATCGATACCGGAATCGGTATGACAGAAGAAGAAGCCGATAGAGTCTTCAGACCTTTTGTTCAGGCCAATAAGAATATCGCTAAGAAGTTTGATGGAACAGGACTCGGTCTTGCGATTTCTAGAGAAATCATAGGACTTCTCGGTGGTAATATAGAGCTTGTTAAAAGTGAAAAGAATGTGGGAACTCACTTCTGCGTAGATATTCCATTCATTGAAAAACAAGAAGAAGAGCTTGAAACACAGCCTGCTCAAGAAGATGAAGCCGCAAAAAACAATCTCACTGGTAAGAAAGTACTCATTGTTGATGACGTAAAAGAGAATCGCTTTCTTTTAAGGCATTATTTAAAAGACTTTGATATTTCTTTTAGAGATGCTGTAGATGGTAAAGATGCTCTTAGTAAGATTACTGACGAACAAGAATATATATTCTTAGATATGCAACTTCCAGATATTAATGGCATTGAGTTATTTAAAGAGATTCAGCCACGCCTTAAAGCTCATCAGAAGGTCATTGCTTTTACTGCTTCTAGTACAGCTGATGGCATTCAAAAATGTATGGATATAGGTTTTTCTGGTTACTTAGCAAAGCCCTTTAATACAGAATCAATACTAGAGTCTGTCGCAAATATTCCACAGTCATAATTTTATTCAAAATCTAATAGAGATCAAAAACCTAAAATCAAAAATAGTGTAAAGTTAATAGTTACATAAAATCATTTTTAGGAGTCTTTAATGAAAATAATGATCACGATCAGTACCTTTATCTTTCTTTTAGCTTCTTGCTCTCATCAAAATGAGCATCAGCACAAAAGTCATGGAAATATGAATCATGGACATAAGGGTCCTATGCATATGAACAAAAAGTTTATTGATCCAAATCTTGATGCCCAGAAATGGAAACATAACTTTGAAAGTAAGAATAGAGATGTTTTCGCTCATCGTGAGCAAATTGTGGAAGCCTTATCAATTAAGGAAGGCGAAACAGTGGCAGACGTAGGAGCCGGAACAGGTGCTTTTCTTTCTGTACTCAATCAAAAAGTTGGATCAAAAGGAAAAGTTTTTGCTGTGGAGATATCTGATCGATTTATTGATTTCATGAAAGAAAGAGCGATTAAGGAAAATCTTAAATCTGTAAACGTCGTAAGAGGCGGTTTTGAAAATACATCATTAGCTCCTAATAGTATCGATAAAGTACTTTTAGTCGATGTGTATCATCACTTTGATAATCCTAAGGCAATGCTTTTAGACTTTAAAAATATACTTAAGAAAAATGGACAGTTGGCCATCGTTGATTTTAATAAAAAGCCTGGAAAATCTCGTCAATGGATATTGAACCACATGAGACTAGATCTTCAAGGCTATATTGATGAACTTAGTTCAAATGGTTTTGAACTCGTAAAGAAAGTAGATATTCCATTTGAAGAAAACTTTATGTTCATCTTTAAATTGAAGTAGCTTTCTTTTTTAACTCTAAAAGATGAGACTTTCTATACCTAAAGTATAGAGAAGTCTCACTTATACAGCTTTGTTATTAACTCTCCAAAATGCTCACAGAATTACGTTCATTATCAATGGCCACAAGAGTGAAGTTCCCCTTCACGGCCAAGACCTTGTGCTCACTGTACATCTCTTCTAAAAACAAAGATACTTCAACCACAAGACTGCTCTTTCCAACTTTTTTAACCTCTCCAATTAACTCTACAAAGTGCCCTCCTGGAATAGGCATATTAAAATCAACTCGATCACTAGATACTGTCACAAACTTTTTTCTACCAAATCTTGTGGCGCAAATGAAGGCGACTTCGTCCATCCACTTTAGAGCAATACCTCCAAATAAAGTATCGTAGTGATTTGTCGTTCCAGGAAAAACGGCACGGACGATAATGGTTCTAGATTTTTCTATTTTTTCTTCTATTGTAGACATAGGTTTCCTTTAGCGTGTTTGAACACAGCTCTTTACTCAAAGATCCATGCAAGGGTCTTTGCAATTTAATAATTAATTAAGAGTACTTTTTAAGATTGTGCACCATGTGCCATTAGGTTCCTCCGCGGGTAAGAATGTAAATTGGCTTACTAGGATCGGACTTTGTTGCTTACATCAACTTACCGTTGCGGGACAGTGCTGGATTTCCACCAGGCTTCACTAGCTTAGACAAAAAGAAGCTATGATAATAAATCTTGTTAATGAGTTATAGCAATAGATAAAACTGAACCTACTTGACAAGTTTGAATAACCAAACTAATGTTTAAATAGACATACAAATTACCTAATGGAGGAGCTGTCTTTTATTAATCAAAATTAGCAATTCACCGTGCATCATGCACTCCAACCCCACTCAATATGATTCTCCATTAGGTAATTTTGATTAAGAACTTCTCTTTTTCTAGGCTTTAGAAAGAATCTTATGCAATGTATTCGTGAAATTAATTTTATCTTTATCATTAAAAGCATCAGGGCCACCTGTAACTAAACCATTATCGCGAAGGTCTTTCATGAAATCTCGCATGGAAAGTCGCTCCCCAATATTCTCTTCATCATAAAGCTCCCCTCTTGGATTGATGGCCAAAGCTCCTTTTTTCACCACTTCATGGGCCAATGGAATGTCGGCCGTGATCACAAGATCAATGGTGTCTAAATGATCTGCAATATACATATCAGCGACGTCATCACCACTTTCTACCTTCACAAATGACAGAAGTGGGGAATGAGGAATATTCAAATAAGAGTTAGCTACAAAACACGCTGATATTTTAAAGCGGGCCGAAAATTTATAAATGACTTCTTTTACTGCTCTGGGACAAGCATCTGCATCGACCCATATTTTCATTTTAGGTTTGGTCATCCCCTCTCCTTGGACACTTTCATTTTAATATCACTTCCTCTATCTATTAATTTCCTTCATCGATCTAAGTTAAGTGATTTGACTATTTCTATATATGCATTAAGTTCAAAACTATAGTTTTAATCAGTCTAGTCATTAACTAATCATAAGGATAGCCCATGAAATTTAGAAAAGAAAAAGACAGTAATGGTACTATTGAAGTTGAATCCTCTCGTTACTGGGGTGCGCAAACTCAACGTTCACTTGAAAACTTTAAAATTGGTTCAGACCACTTTCCTAGAGAAATGATACGTGCACTGGGTATTCTAAAAAAGGGTGCTGCGCAGGCGAATCTCGAACTTGGAAAGCTCTCACAAGAAAAAGCTGACCTCATATTTAAAGCAGCGGATGAAGTGATCTCAGGAAAACTAGACGAGCACTTCCCTCTTGTTGTTTGGCAAACAGGTTCCGGTACTCAGACGAATATGAATGCCAACGAAGTGATTTCTAATCGTGCTATTGAGATGGCCAATGGTGAAATGGGATCAAAATCTCCTATCCACCCTAATGACGATGTTAATAAATCACAATCTTCCAATGATACTTTTCCTACGGCCATGCATATAGCGGCCGTCGAGCAAGTCGAAAAACTTCTTCTTCCTGCTCTTGATCGAATCATCCAAACATTCGAACAAAAGCAAAATGAGTTTATGGATATTGTAAAGATAGGGAGAACCCATCTTATGGATGCAACTCCCCTTACGCTTGGACAAGAATTTAGTGGCTACACCGCTCAACTTAAAAGTGCGAAGAAAGATATTCTCTATACTCTTGAAAATTTAAGAGAGCTGGCCCTTGGCGGAACCGCTGTAGGTACAGGACTTAATACTCATCCAGACTATGCTCAACTTGTGGCCAAGAAGATTTCAGAAATATCAGGAACCAAGTTTGTAACAGCTCCTAATAAGTTTGAATCTCTTGCGGCCCATGATGCCATGGTGGCCGCTTCAAGCTCTCTTCGTCGCCTTTCAACCGCTCTTATGAAAATAGCGAATGACGTCAGATGGCTGGCCAGTGGTCCTCGTTGTGGAATTGGCGAAATATCGATTCCGGCGAATGAACCAGGCTCTTCCATTATGCCTGGTAAAGTAAACCCTACTCAATCAGAAGCCTTAACGATGGTATGCGTGCAAGTTCTTGGAAATGATACGGCCATTGGATTCGCAGGATCTCAAGGTAATTTTGAACTCAATGTTTTTAAGCCTGTTATTATTCACAACTATCTTCATTCCCTCACTCTTTTGGCCCAAGGGATGGATTCATTTAATAAAAATTGCGCGCAAGGCATTGAACCTGTTAAAGAGAATATTAAAAAGCATTTGAATAATTCGTTAATGCTTGTGACGGCGCTTAACCAACATATTGGTTATGACAATGCTGCAAAAATAGCTAAGAATGCTCACCAGAAAGGTTCAACCTTAAAAGAGTCGGCCATAGAATTAAATCTACTGAGCGCCGAAGAATTTGATAAGTATGTGAAGCCAGAAGCAATGACAAGACCATAAAAAAGAAAGGCCACTCATGCAAATGGGTGGCCTTATATTCAATCTAAATTCTATTTTCTACTCCAAGCATAGTTTCGATCAAACAACTCTTACAAATATTTAATAAACCTATTTATTGAAATTATGATATAAATATAAAATTGAGAATAATATAGAGTTAGAAAAAAACTCCGCTTAGTAAAACTTATGAAAGATTCAGATTCAATTATTTTCTTTGATGGTATTTGTAATCTCTGTAATGAGATTATTGATCGCATTATTAAATGGGATACAAAGAAGAAAGTTAAAGTCGCCTCTCTTCAGGGGGAGACTGCAAAAAATAGACTACCTCAAGAACTTACAGAGAACTTAAGTACACTTGTCTATTTGAAACACGGAAAAATATATACAAAGACAGGAGCAGTGATAAGAATTTTTGCTGATATCAATCCCTTATTCAAAGGACTTTATATATTTCTGATCATTCCTGAGTTTCTTAGAAGCCCTCTATATAATATCGTCGCAAAATATCGATACAGATGGTTTGGAAAAAAAGAAACTTGCCGTCTGCCTAATGAAGAGGAGAAAGAATACTTTCTCCCCTAACTCAGCAAAAACCTTAAATATCTAATTTATCAAAGTCAGAAGAATGATGTCTTTCTGCCAGACATTTATTCTCTTCACCCCAAGGACGATTTACAATTTTTCCTCTTAGGACGGCCTTACGTTCTAGAAGTTGATCGGCCCATCTCATGACATTCTTATATTCATCAACCGCCAAGAACTCTTTGGCCTCATAGAGTTCACCTTTAACAAGGCCTCCATACCAAGGAAAAATGGCAATATCGGCAATAGAATATTCATCTCCTGCGATAAACTCATGTACAGAAAGTTGTTTATCTAAAACATCTAACTGACGCTTAACTTCCATAGAGAAGCGATCTATCGGATATTTGAATTTCTCAGGAGCATAGGCATAGAAATGTCCAAAGCCCCCTCCAAGATAAGGAGCGCTACCCATTTGCCAAAATAACCAATTCAAAACTTCGGTCCTTTTAGCAACATCACTGGGAATAAAGCTTTTAAATTTTTCAGCTAAATATAAGAGAATCGACCCTGACTCGAAAATTCGAATTGGATTCCCTTTATTTGTATCGATGAGAGCCGGTATTTTAGAGTTAGGATTTACCTCTACAAAGCCAGATGAAAACTGATCCTTTTCCGTTATGTTAATAAGAAAAGCGTCATATTCAGCTTCAGAAATCCCTTTTTCTAATAACTCCTCAAACATAATCGTAACTTTTACACCATTTGGAGTACCAAGAGAATAGAGCTGAAAAGGGTGCTCTCCAGTAGGAAGATCCTTTTCAAACCTTGCTCCTGCCGTAGGACTATTGATGGATGCGAATTTCCCACCATTTTCCTCATCTGCAGTCCATACTTTCGGGGGTGTGTAGGCCATAACGATCTCCTTTTCACGCTTATTTTTCTATTATTCTAGACCATGACCTCTATACAAGAGAAGTACTTTGACGATTAAAAAGTTATACATTTAAAATAGGTTAAACAATATAAAGGAGTCACTATGTCTAATGATCTTGCCCCTCACAAAGTTGGTGTAGATGAGTATAAAGGTAATAAAATTTTAAAAATCTTTAAAGTTGATGAAGAAGGAAATGAACTAGAAAAGTATGGAACGATTGTCAGCTTTGGCCTAACAAAGGCTAAATATATTATTGAACATTTTGATGAAATTAAGAAGTTTATAGATGAGCATTCGGAAAGTTCTGAATCATAAAAAAAAAGCCGATTTTTAAAAATCGGCTTCTTTTTATTTATTTAAATATTTATTAAAGACTATCCATACCTTTAATTGCTTCCTTCACATCATTGTAAACAGGAAGCCAAGGTCTAAAGGCATTTTTAACGATCTCTTTATCTCCAGGAAGAATATTCTTCTTACCGTAGAAGCGATTCTTGAATTCTGGAAAGTGGCGAATAATCACATCTGACATGGTCGTGCCTTGAACATGATCAATTCCTCTCTTTGTGTAGTAATCATTTGTAAAGTAATCAGAGAAGAATGGATCGGCCATGAGTCTTCTCGATGCCATTAGAGCAAAGATATAAAAGGGAGTGTTACCAAAAGCGTAACCAGGATAACGATCAGCCTCAGCTAAAGATCCCACAAGAAGGTCTACATTTTCAATATCACCATCATAGACTTCGCTAAGTACTTTTTGATCTTCTTTATTAGGAGTCAGTTGCTCAAAAGACTCTATTTCTGGAAGATGAAGCTTTCTTCTGAATTCGTTATATCTTGGAATCCCTCTTTCTCTATCTCTGAAGATATCAACAGCCCCCATATCCATAGTGATGGCATCGGCCGTATGCTTATCTCCTGTATTTCTTTCAGCAACAAACTTACTCATCCACGTTGGGTGGTTGTGTAGAGTCATCGCTCCAGGAAATGAAGTACCAAAAGAGTTTAGCCATGTCGCTGACCCGTACTTGGCCATAGTTCCTTTTGCTTGGCGAAAGATCATATCCTTTGTAGATACTTCTTCCCCTGCTTTATTACTCTTACTGTCTCTAATCGTTACCGTATCAGGAATAAGAGGGTGCATTCTATAAACAGCAACGAATTCTTCTGTAAGCGTAAAAGGTACTTCGTAGAGATCAAGTGTTTTCTTACCAACAAGTCCAGAGATCAAGTGCTTGATACTTCCATCAACTTTTGCTCTTAGAGAAGGAATACTAAGTCCTGTAACTTCTCTCATTCCAAACCAATTACTTCTCATTCCGATATGAAGCATCTCATTATCGAGAAGGGCCGGAGTCCATTCTGTAGTATGAATTTTTGCTAAAAGTGCAGAGTTAATCATTCTTGCTTTCTCAAACAACTCTTGTGAACAATCATCGCTAGAAGTTCTTCGTCCGTTTTCGACACAAATCTCTTTACCGACAAGAGGCTTAAGAACTTTATCTACGATATTATTATGTTCAAGATGAAAGAGAGTGTGAACAAGTTCAAGCCCAGTCCACCAGTTATCGTGAAAGCCAGTAATAGGTAAACCTTCCTCATCATAACGAAGCTTTCTATTGGCGACATCAACAGCAATCTTACCATCAGCGATAAGCTTTCCTGTATTCTTTCCATTTCTCCAAACACTTCTCACCTTACGAATAGTTTCAGGGTCACTTCCATAAATTTGAGAAGCATCCCACCAGTGAGTTACTCTATTGCTAAAGGTTTCATCATAGCCATGCTTATGAACAGAATCCTCTTTTTCAGTTTCATGTCGAGTCGCAGGAAGCTTTATTCCATGGGCATGATGAGGATTAGATTTATGAGCAGCTATATCGTAGTGTTTCTTTTTAGAATTTTTACCATGATTAAACCAGTCATGATTCATGGCCTGTAGCCAAGCTGTGGCGAGAACATTAATCACAGGAGCATCAACTTGCTTTCCATTTCTTGCAAGTAACTTTTGACTCACTTCCAAAGGATTTGGAGTCATAAAGTCTTCTTTTAAGGCCTTATTGGTCGTATCACTTTTAAAGTTTCTACCAAACCTTTCTCCAGTCGCTCCCATTCTTAACATATTCGCGAGCTCTTTATCTTTATCTGATAACTTATCTTCATGACCGTAGAAGTAACACTCTCCATAAGGAGTTCTGTGCACCCTCTTCATAATGGCGGCGCAATCAATTTTGTTATTAGGACTCACTCCCGTATCAAAGAGATTCTCGTCCAGAAGTTCTTGACGTCGCCCTGAAAGTTCAAATGAATAATCACGATTGGCCTTAGAACCTACAGCTCCTAAGAATTTTAATTTATTTTTCTTACCGGTGTAACCATCATAGCCAAATTTTGACCAATCCTTACCTCTGTATTCCCAATAATCACTTTTAGCTTCTTCAGCGGAGCGCGCTTTTGTTGAAGAAGGATTACGTTCCACTTCATTATTTGTACTACACCCTGCGGTGACTAAAGAGAGCATCAGAATCAGTTCTTTTTTCATTTTCACTATTACACCTTCCTTGGTATTAAATTCATCCCGTACTAATCTTAACAAATAGTTTCTTTTTATGGAGCCTAGAGAATTATTCCTAAAAAGCCCTAAGCAGATAAAATCACATCGAATGTCCGATTGTTTTAGTCGTGATCATGGAAATCAATCACAAATTGAGTATTCTCCGAGCGACTATTGTAATGAATAGTATGGCGAAACCGCTCTAGAACTTCTTTTGCACTATAAAGCCCAAGGCCTGACCCACAATTGAGCGACTCGCTCTTCGTTGTATATTTACTTTTGAAAAGATGTTCTCTATGACTCTCAAGGACACCTTCTCCAGAATCAGTAATCAAAACCTTTACCTTTTCACCGATTTTCGTAAAAGTAATATCAATCCACTTATCATCGACCCCATTTCCTTTAATAGCGTCGATTGAGTTATTTATCAGATTAGAGAAAATGCGGACCAGGTCACTCTCCGATCCATAAATATTGTCTTCCAATGGTGTAATCATTAGATCAATATCATGAGAGAGACAATGGTAGCGGTTGATCAAATCAATCTTCTTACATAGAGAGGGAATTCTGATAGGCCCAGCTTTTCCTTTAGATTCTTTTACTGCCACTCGAAATGATTTAAGTAAGTCTATTACAATATCCACTTTATCTTTTAGTTTGGCCTTCTCATTGGCTTCCAATGATTTTGAAGAAGAAACCTCATGCTTTAGGCTGGTCATGGGATTAATCATATCGTGAATAAAGCTTTTCAACATCACCGCCTGCTCACTTATAAGAGACTTTGAAGCCAGCGACATTATTTCATTATTCATCTCTGAACTTTTAACAAAAGAGTTATAAGCTAACTCAACGGCCATAAGTAAATCGACAGGCTTCACAGGTTTACTCAAGAATCCATTTGGATTTAAGTCTTTCGCTTCAGAGACAAATTCTGGACTACTATTAGCGCTAACCAGAATGATGGCCGTATTAGTGCTTTCCTTTATTTTTTTAGCAACTTTAAATCCACTGATGTTATTAGATAAATTAATATCCAATAAAACGAGATCAGGACTATATTTATAAAAGGAGCTAATCGCCTCTTCGTAATTACGAACAGGTGTTAGGACATTATAATCAGCTTCATCTAATATATCTTTCATAAAGCCAGCTATTACAAGCTCATCTTCGACGATTAAAATCTTCACTTAAACAAACCTTTTCAAAATAATTGCCAGTAAACTCAATAAAACCCAATGGTCATTCTTTCTCATCCAATAGTACTAAATCAGGGTATATAAAATTATATCGTTTAATTAGAAAAACGAATATGGCCCACGGGCACTTTTCTCAAATTATATTAGTTTAATAAGACCGACAAAACCCTTCTGCTATTTACGACAGTGTGGCTTATTTTCAACAGATTGGTATGTATTCATATATTGAGGCGCGAGTTGAGATAATACTTCTATTCTTGAATCAGGCGATGGGTGTGTAGATAGAAATTCAGGCTGTCCGCCCGCTCCACCTTTCTTCATTTGTTCCCATAAGTGTGCTGCTTCTCTGGGATCAAAGCCTGCAGCGGCCATGTACTTTATTCCTAATTCATCTGCTTCAGATTCTTGCTTGCGAGAAAAAGGAAGAAGCACCCCAAACTGAGCACCTACTCCTAGCGCCCCCACAATAAGACCATCTGTTTGAGAATCATTACCAAGGGCCAACTGAGTGGCCACAAGCCCCCCTTGGACGATCATATTCTGAGACACTCGCTCATTTCCATGGTTGGCCAAAACATGACCTATTTCATGACCAATCACTGCTGCTAATTGTCCTTCATTTTGGGCCAATTTAATCATTCCAGTATGAACACCTACATTATTTCCAGGTAGAGCAAATGCATTGGGAGATTCATCTACGAAAACCTCCACTTCCCAATGAGAAGGGTCCTCATTCATGGCCATGAGCACTCTATTTGTAATACACCTAACATAACTCTTATCTGATGAGCTCGTTGAGAGCTTTCCCTTACTTTTTAAAGTAGCAAAGGAATCATCTCCCATTGAGTCCATCTGTGAGCTTCCCATAAGCTTGAGCTGTCTTCTACCAGTGGGCGATGTAGCGCAGGCACAAAAGAGTAATAAAAAGGTATATAAAGGTAGAATTTTAGGATTCATAGGTCACCATCACTGTATCTTACTGAATTTATACAAGTAGCTTAATCGTTCAAGCCTATTGCTTCAAGCTTCAAACAGTGAACATTTTTCGGTGTCATTTCTGTCATTAACCGACAATTTCTAACAAAGACCAACATTAATTGACGAGAACCCTCAAGTTTAGTTTTATAAGTCCACACAGGACCCCCCACACAACACAACTAAACAAAAAAGGGAAACAAAGATGAAAACTATCATCACTAAAATTTGCTTAGCACTGAGCTTAATGGCCTTCGCCACGACTTCCTCATTTGCAGCAAGCAACTACTTCGATAAAGAAGAAAGCTGTCTTCAAGTATCAGACATTCAAGCTATCGACACTCACTTTGATCAATTTCAAGATTTCACTAACACAAGCAAGAAAGAAGTTTGTCGTGATGAAGTTGGAGAAAAATGGTTTGAAATCTTAAGAAGTGTACTTGCCATGCAAAGACTTACCGTTACTGATGAACTTCAAGCGGATCAGGATGATGACCTTACTCTAAGACCTATCGGTGATAAGGACTGGTGGACTTACTTTACACAAAGAGCAGATAGCTTTGTTGTTGAGCCAAGCCGTTGTGGAGTAAATGAAAATATCGTAGCTTTCGTTTATCCATTCTTTAGAGGTTCAATCAACCTTTGTCCTCGATTCTTTACAATGGATCCAGCCAGCCAGATTGAAGTTCTCATGCACGAAGTTCGTCACTTTGATGGTCATGCTCACGTTACTTGTACACAAGGAAATGAGAATGGAGCAAGTGGTGCTTGTGATCAGAAAATTAAAACTGGTGGTTCTTATGCAGTAAGTGTTCAAGCGAATGTAGAGCTATCTTTTGTAGATCAACTCAACTATGCCGATCGTGTTCTCTCTGAAGCAGGTGCAGTTTACTCAATCAATAATAAATTCAATTCACTTCCTACTACAAAAGCAACTGACTTTATCTATGCTTCAAATAGTAATGGTGAAGTATGGAGAATGCCAAAGACAGCTCCTCAAAATGCTGAACTAGTAGCTCAACTTAAAGATGCTTCTTATATCTATGGAAATGGTAGTCAGTTTACTGTATTCCCAGTAGCCGCAGATAAAGACGCTTACAGAACTTCAAAAAGTTTTACAACAAGAGCGACATCTATAGGAGCTTACGCAAACCTTTACAATGCTTCTAGCGAAGCAGAAAGAACTGAATTTGGAGCGATTAGCTACTACGGCGTTGGTGCTATCGTTAAATCAAATGAGCTGAATACATTTTGTGGAACTCAAGCGACTTCAATGACTGCTCAATCTTTTAACCATGGTTCTATTCAAGCCTTACCTGTTCTTAAGAATGACAAAGGTGAAGATCATATGTTTGTTCTTTCAGACTCTGGTGAAATGTTTGACTTCACTTGTGATGATGAAAGAGGAACTCTTGCCGTTGTTCCAACATCACAAACATTTCCTACTGATGTAGAAACAGCATTTGCTTTTGATCAAAAAACAGCATTCATTGTAACCACATCAGGAGAACTTAAGTCTTACGACCTAAATGCCCAAACATATGGTTCAGAGATCTCAACAGAGATGAACTGGTTAAGCGCAACGCCTCTTACCGTTTACAATGTTTTTGATAATGACCTTAAATAAGTAATAAATATCTATGCCTAAAAGAATAAGAAATATCGTTATAGTAACCATCTTAATTCTTTTAGGCATTTTAGTTTTTAATTTATTAAAACCTAAGAATGAATCCTCATCCCTCACTAAAGACAAAGCATCTCATCAAACCCATTCTTCAGATCATAATCCTCTGCAGCCGAATTCACAGCGAAAGAGTCACCTGACCAAGAAAGATCAAGATCGTCCCCTGTCCAAGCAATTAAGTGATGTGAAGCACTCTGTGCAAGATCGAGTCTATCGAGTAAAAGATCTAGAATTGGATCAAACAACGGAGACTGGAAGAAAGAATATTGTTGAACTAGTTACTTTTATCAATTCTAGTAATCCTTATTCTCAAGACCCACAGGCCAAAGAACCTCATACATACAAAAGTAATCAATTACAAAAAGAAGCCTCTTTAAGGGTGTATTCACTCAAGAGATTAAGTAGTACTTTAAGTGGTGAAGCCTTGAAAGAGCAGCTTAATTCAATCATTCAAGGCAGCCAGGATCAGGCAATCATACGTATTGCCAAACAAGTTCTAGAAGCGAAAGAACAGGGTCAGGACTACTTTGAAAACGTAAGAAACGCCGTAAGAACCATGCCCTCACCTGCCGATACAGACACGACACATGAAGGACATGAGGATCATAAAGGTCATTAATTCTATCCTGTCGTCAACATTCCACAAGAAATACCAGCAACAGACTTTCTCACTAAAACAGCATCATCTTTTTGATGACCTATAATCTGTAACATATTTAAGGGATGAATCATTGAAGAGCGAAGTTTAATGGAGTCTTCAAGCCATGGTGTATGCCATAGCAAATTCTTTTCACCAGTGATTGTTTTTACAAATTCTTTAGCGAGTTTTAATTCTTTATTAAACTCTTTAATAACTTTTTCTTGGGCATCAATATCAAGATCACTCTTTCTCAAATAAAGCTGAAAAACATTGAATTCAACTTTTTCTAATGAGAACCCTAAGGTACGAACAAAAGTACTAAAGAGCGAACTGGTTTGATACGCCTTCTTAAGAGCAGTAACTTTAGCTGGAGAGTTTTTAAAGTCCTTCCAGGTCGTTCCGATTCCCCACCAAGAGGGAAAGAGTACTCGAGTCTGGGTCCAACAAAGTATCCATGGAATGGCCCTAATAGAAGAAAAGTCTAGAGGACCCTTTTTAGTAGAGCGCTTTGTTGGTCTTGAACCTAGCTTCAATACATTCAAATAAGAATAAGGTGTTGCCTTCTCTACCATATCTAAAAAGAGAGGCTCTTTTAATTTCGTAGAATATAAGTTTTTAACACTTTCTGAAAACTCATCCAATATAGGATGGATCTTAATTGGACCCCTCTTTCCTTTAGACTTTTCAGCATTGATAACAATTTTACTTACATTGGAAATATAAACTTCAGGAGAAGTAAAATAACGCTCAACCATCTCTCCTTGAACTGTGGCCTTATATAGGTCTAGCGATGACTTCGGCCACCATGCCGTTTGATCTTGTAGTTTACCCCCACCTCTATCCACAGATCCACCAGAGCCGTGGAAGAAAACAGGAATAAATCCACCTTTAAAAATTTGATCATCTAGCTTTCTCATTGTTTTCGCTATATTTAATCGACTCGGAAAAACTCCCATTCCTTTTGAAGAGTCAGAATATCCCAGCATCACTTCAAGTTTATTATTCCATTTGGAAGTGATATTTTTGATATATTTCTTATTCGTCATAATCTTAGCAACAACAAGATGTGAATCCTCTAATGCATGAGCTGTTTCGAAAAGAGGAATCACTGGAATATCTATTCGTCCGATATGTTTTTGTTGTAAACTCAAAGCGTTCAAAAAGTCATCATAAGTCTGACACATACTTATGATGAGTCCTTGTGCATAATTACGAATGGAACCCTTGCCTGCAATTTCTTTTAGAGTATCAAGCATTCTAGAAATATTTATCTTCTTCTCACTAGTAAGGGCACTCTCAATCACTTCAGAGTCTTCGCGAAGTTCAATTGGAATAACAAGGGCCGGAAAGAGTTTGAGAAGATCAAGAATCTTATTTAACCGAGGATTTCTGGCTCCAACAAATTTTTCGTAGTCAGATTGTATCTTTATTATATTCTTATGTAGGTGATCTATCTTACCAAAGTCATTGGCCTTAATTTTCAGAAGAGAGCGTAGAGACTTCTTAAGAGAGAGGATCTTTCGCCCAAATACCGCAAGATCAAGCATCTCAAGGTCATCATGAACTTCGCCGAGGTAAACTTCTAGAAACTTAACCAGATAGGACCGAGAAATTTCGAGACATTGCCTCATGACCTTCTCATCAACTCCGGGGTGACCATCCTTATCTCCCCCTACCCAAGTTCTAATTCGAATATGACAAGCATCACGATTGGTTCTTAAAATAGAATCTAAAATGTCTTTTCTTAAAATAATTGAAAATAAATGATTGGCCTCATCCACAACTTCAGGCTTCTTATGCTTTGTTAGAGGAACAAGCCAAGAAAGTTTAATATTGTGCTTAATCAAACTCAGTAGATAATCTTCCTCTCCTGTACCTTCTAATAAGCGAATGGCGACATTTTGAATACGTTCAAAAATAAGGGTATTATGCGAAGTTCTCACTTCAGTGGGGTGTGCCGTTAATACAAAAACAATCATATTATTTGTTTTAGGCAGCTCTTTATAAATTTGCTTCTTCCTAATTTGATAGGTTCGATAGGCTGATTCACAGACATTAATGAGTTCCAACATTAACGAATAGGAGGTCGCTATATGGTGTTGCGTCTGACCATCAAAGCGTTGGATTTGTTGATATAATTCATCCAAGGCATCACTTTTATTCTTCTCACTTAAGCTACGATATTTCGTCATATTTTGTCGAATAAGCTCTACTCGATTATAGAGTTTAACTCCACCCTCTTCTTTAATGACTTCTCCAAGTAGAGTTAAAGTTTTTCCTACTAAGTGCTTCAGCTCTTTAGGTAAACTAGAAGGTATAACCTGCTCAATTGCTTTATTATCCATGTAATCCTCGTGTATTAAAAAAGTTTCAAACTTTTTTTAGAAGAAAGAAAATAGCGTAAATTCAATATTACATTCAAGAGTTTACATACTCATTTCTATTATTTGAAGAATAAAATAAGAGACAAAAAAAGGGTGGAAAACCACCCTTTTAATTATAATTGACATTTAAATTTTGTGACTAGTAGTTATTCCAATTAACCTTAAGGTCTTCTTTAGTTCCATAGTAAACATTAACATCCATATCGAACTTTGTTCCAGGAACATTGTATAGACAGCTACCCGTTTTACTGCAATTTATCTCACTTGAAAATTGCCATAGAAAGTAGTTAGGCCAAATCCCAGCAGGATAGTCGTAAACATTTGACTTGAAGCGCGCATACCAAAACTTTGATTGTTGCATGATTGGATTATCTGCAACAAGCTGATTCAGCTTCTTTGTTGTACTATGATTTGCATAGACAACAGGAATACGTCCTGTTCTCTCATAAACCATTTCCATAAATCTAACTGCTTCATCGATCGTCATAAAAAGACCATTAGAAGTATCCTCAAGATCTAAAATCATCAAAGTGTCTTCTTCACCGTCAATCAGATCGAGGAAGAGGTCAACTTGCTCTTCAACATCACCTTTATATCCCAAGTGATAAGCTCCCCAGAGATATCCTCTAGATTTTGCTATCGCTTTTCTTGACTTATATTTAGTGTCGACTCTTAAACCAATACTTGAACGGTGAATCACACCAACCATTCTTTCATCTTGGGCCATTTCATCCCAGTCAATGGAGTTACCTTGATAGGCATCAATTACAATAGAGGTCCAGTCTTTATTCCATGGAGAATAAAGAGACTCTTCTACTGTATTTATAGGATCAGTATCTACAGGAGGAGTAGAATCATCTTCACCGGGTGTAGTTGTATCGCCATCGTCTTCATCCGCAGGAGTCCCAGGATCTTCAGATGAACAATCATCGCTTGCCTGCAGAGAATCTTGTGTAGCCGTTACAGATCCGTCCCCTGTTAAGGAGCAAGGATCTTGTACACAAGAGTACAGGGATAGAGTAATAAGTAGTAATAGTGTCTTTCTCGTCGTAAATGTTTTCATACATCATGTTTCGGAGACAAGAATTAAAACTTTATAAATACTTAATATCCGAGAAGATCACTTTTATTAGCCTATGTAAGCTTAAGGAATTACGCTCTATCATTGAACAGATTCATCAAGAACTTAAACATAGAGACACTATTTAAAACGAACGTTAGTAGTTTAAGAATTGAAAAATTCTCTTTTGAGTTCATTAAAAGTAGTTAAGAATAAGTAGATCTAGTTAAATTACACAAACAGGTGAGACCCTATGATTCAAAAAGAATCTAAAAGTATTAAGAATTATATTTTCTTATTAGGCCCCATTCTATTTTTCTCTACACTCTTATGGCCCTCCTCCCTAGAGCCCCAATCTCAACAATTTCTGGCCATCTTTGTACTCGTCATTTGGCTTTGGATCTTTACAGAAGTTCCCCTTTTTATTTCTGGAATACTTGGAGTTTCTCTAAGTACTCTTTTTGGACTTGTGACTCCCAGAGAGGCGCTCGCTCCCCTGGCCGACCCTATTATCTATCTCTTTCTCAGCGGGTTTCTCTTTGCAAAAGCACTTGAGATGACTGGGCTTGATGAGTATCTCGCTCATGTAATCCTTGGGCATAAGAAAATTCAAAATAGTCCAAAGAGAATTATTTTTGCTTTTTTCTTCTTATCTTTATTCTGTTCGATGTGGATTTCAAACACTGCATCAGTTGCCATGCTTCTGCCTTTGACCTTTGGAGTATTGAAAAACCTTAAACAAAACTTTGGAATAGATAATCCAAAACTTAATGAGACCTTATTACTTGGACTGGCCTATAGTGCTACCATTGGTGGGAATCTAACTCCTATTGGGTCACCTCCTAATCTTATTTCCATCGGATTACTTAAGAATTTAGAAGGCAAAGACTTCAGCTTTCTTCAATGGATGATTATGGCCATCCCTATCTCTTCCATCATGTTCTATGTTGTTTATCGAAAATCAATATCTATTCTCCCTTCTCAATGGAAGAGATTAGATAAACAAGCAGAGTTCATAGAACAAACTCGAGAGTTAACTTATAAGCAAAAGAATGTTCTCTTCTTATTTGGAATAACTATTTTGATTTGGATTCTTCCCAGTATAATCAATCTTGTTATTTCAAAAGAATCATCATTCTATCATTTTTTAAAAACAAATTTATCTACCGCTACAGTAGGGCTTTTCTTTAGTTCCCTACTTTTTTTATTTCCTTTAAATAAAGCCGAAAAGATCCTTACTAGTCATAATATTTCCGATATAGACTGGGGTTCACTACTTCTCTTTGGAACAGGTTTATCCTTAGGCTCTATTCTTTTTAAAACAGGACTTGCTGATATTTTTGCTAATAACCTCTCGTTATTATCCGATATGATTAATCCCACAAGTATTTTGTTGCTCTTTGTTTTAGTCACCATCTTCTTTACAGAAATTGCTTCCAATACAGCATCAGCGAATATAATTATTCCTATCATGCTGGCCTTCACTCAGAAAGAAGGTCTCAATCCTACAGTGACGGCCTTTGCGATGGCCGTGGCCTGCAACTCAGCCTTCATGCTACCGGTTGCAACTCCACCCAATGTTATTATTTATGGAACCAACCAAGTTAAGAAAATCTCGATGATTAAAGCCGGCTGGCAACTCAACATTATTGGTTTTTTAGTTATTGCTGTTTATGTATATATATTTAATGCACTTTAATCTTCTATACAGCAAAGATTGAGAAGATTGAGGCCTATTTCTTCATCCATTTCTCTTTCTACTTTGATATCAAGTGGAAAGAAATAAAGTTCTGTCGTCACAGCAACCTTAGCACTGAATAGATGACCTCCAATACAAGAGAAATCAGAAGTGCCAAGAACAGTATGAATATGAAAAAAAGGTTTTTCATTAAAAAAAGATAAATTCCCATCCAAACTTAATAGTTCATACTCATCATTAAAGGACTTTCTATCATATCTTTTCTCATTCAAATGATAGAATCCTAGCTCTGCTTCCTTTAGGGCACCAATTCCTTTTAACATACCAGACTTTAATTTTTCCGTACTGGCAAACTCTTCAAGACAAGAAAAGAGGTCTTCATCTTTGAAGAGACGAATAAGGTACTTATTATCTTTTTTTACAAATTTCATATTTTCTCCATATTTAATACTAATATAGATTTACTTGCTAACTTCATCAACACAGATCAGCTTTAAAAAAGACTCCGTTTAATCTTATTCACGCCATATCATTCTTATGTCCATTACATTGGTTTTAGTCGGACCCGTTTTGATTAAAGAACCAAGCTTTTCAAAGTAATGATAGCTATCAAAGTTCTTTAAAAATGGAATACATTCAAGACTCTGGTAGAGATTATAATCAATATAAGCACCTGCAGCATCTGTGGGTCCATCACTTCCATCCGTTCCTATACTGAAAACTTTCAAATCTCTATTCTTAGGATCTTGGTATAACTTATGGGCTGCAGATAATACAAAGTGTGTATTTCTCCCACCTAATCCATAAGAATTTTCAATTGTAACTGTCGCTTCTCCCCCACTTATATAGTAAAGGCCTTTTTGAAAATCATAATCCTCTATTTCTTCGAGGAGATCATTTAGATGCCCATCAAAAATACCAAGGTTTACTCGATCCTCTTTAACACACATACGCTCCAGTAAAAGGCTTCCGCTTTGAGTTTTTACACTCATTACATTTTTATTATCACTTATTAGAGGTCCAGATCCTACATCGCCTATTTCTTCATTTGGAATATCACATGTAATGAACTGAAGAATATGAGGCGTCTGAATGAAGTCTAATAACCCACCGCCCTTAACAAGAGATAATTCTTTACGTCTTTTATTCATTTCATTGATATTTAACCCACTATCTAAGAGTAATTGATGCTCCCTCTGTAGTTCTTCAAAACTTATTTCCTTTCGAGGAATTTCCAAAAGAGAGCTGCTTCCCCCTGAAGTTAAAAACACTAAACTATCGTCTGGCCCAATATCTTTTAATTGATTTACAAACTCTTCGGAGTTTTGAATATTTCTCTTTGTAATGAGAGGATGATCGCCTTGCCACTGTTTAAATTCATCTGAGACTGTATGTCCAACTTTGGTCATTGAATATGATTTTTTCAAATGCTTAGATAAAATAGAGGTTTTAAATAAATCTCTTAACGCTTTAACTTCGAAGCTTGATGATTTACCTATTCCAAAAATAAATAAGTTATTCTTCACGGGTAGAATAAACTCCCCTACTTGAATATGATCTTTTTGAAATGTAATTAAATCTTTATAACAGCGATTGGGATCAAGATAATCCATCATTTCTTCAATAAAGTTTTCAATCATTAAAGGCACTGGCATAAACTAAACCTAGATAGAAAGACATGCCTTATATTAGGCGAAAGAACACCTCTTTTCATCTCTTTTAAGCGTCTTTCTTAACATTTGAAAAAGACCTATTACCTAATTAAATCAGACACTTAGGCCTCAAGCATTTTGTTCAAGTATGCCTCTCTTTTCACCGATAAGATTCTGTAATCTATGGAGGTACGTTTTGAAGAAGTCTCAATGGTCTGTACTATTGTTTTTTGTTGTGGCAATTCCCGCAATATTTATTGCTCAGTCAGGTGATAAGGCCTCACGCTATCCTGCGAGTTTTGCTACTGAAAATTGCCTCGATGTCATTAGAGATTTATCCAATATTGATCTCACTCGAACCTCAAAAGTTTTACGTGCTCCTTTTGGCTTTGATGCAAGCAATATAGAAGAAGGTAAACAGCTCCAATTTGGATTTGAATCAGAATATATGCTCTCTGAATTAGATGGAATTGTATCCGTCTATGGACCTAAAGCTGAGTTTGGAATTTCTGAAGAAGCTTGGTTTGATATGGCCGTAACCGAGAGAAGCCAATGGGTACGCGATCATATCCATCAACTCTTTCCTGAAGCTCGCGTTTCAGGAGGACTTGTAAAACTTGACCAAGATCCAGAGTTAGACTTTCTTCCAGAATCTCTTATATTTGATGATACGGGGAACGTAGAGATCGTTCTCGATCCTCTTGATTCTTTTGAGCAGTGGTATGTCTCCATTCAAAAGCTTAACCATCGCTTTGGTAATGGTTCCATGCAAGCAACCATCTCTACTCCTCCAGATAGTTTCTTTGGACGAGGCATAGATGGAGTGGATCCTGATATCACTCTTAATGAAAAGATAGGAATGTTTAATTTCTATTCCGATTACGACATTCTTCAAAAACTAAGTGCGGCCCATACTCGTTACGTGAATGATCCTTCTAAACGAGTTACTCGAAATTTCGAGCACCCTTTTCTGGGACCCATGACTTCTCAAAAGCAGGATCTTCTTCAGAGCCTTTTAAGAGGCAATGCCATTGGAGAAAAGTACGAGCCTGAACGTCTTGATAGAATTTCGAATTGGGAAAACTCTTATAAATACACTGGAGGTACAGTTTATCGTCCAGATATTTTAGGAGAAAAAAGAGTTATTCTTGAAGTACGTGATGCTCATAAGAACTTTCCTTTATTGACTGATCGACTGCTTCGTTCATTGTTCTTTATGCAACATGGAACGCAAGGGCTTGATGCTCTTAAAGATCTTAAAAACTATAATCCTATTTCTGACTTTGAAAAACTTCCGGCCGACGTAAGAGTCGGACTTGAAGAATTGTTTCCAAATAAGGCCAATCCAAATTACGAATACACTGACGACATAAAGTTTTCATTAGATGTATTTAGAAACTTTGCCTATCCCATGAGAAATTGGTCAGAACATCTCACGACCCTACAGGCTACTCAGATCGAACAACAAGTTCTTGAAGCTCAACATGCTTATCTCGATAAACTTAAAAGAATATTTAAACAAAGACGCAATAGTGTTATTGATGATGAAGATGCGGCCAGACAAATTGAGGGAGCTCTTGCGAAATTTTCCAATGACTCAGGAATTGCGAAGGCTTTTGAAGACTTTGAAGATCAAGTTATATTTAAAGGGAGTCGATCAGATGACTTTTCAGATTTCACCTACCGTGCCCAGCTTGAGGCCGGACCTCTAGAAAATGCTTTTCCAGAAAAAATATGGGATGGACCACTTAATGATAGAATGGAGTTTTTAAGTGGGAAATACTCTTCCAATATGAAAAGGTTTGATGACGTTGATTTTAATTTCAATGGATCAGAAGGAAGAAGTCGTAATTTATATGTGATTACATTCAACGGTATGAGTGACACGCAAAAAGAAGAGTTTCTCAATGATTACTTTAGCGCTGTATCTCTAAATACAGTATCCTTCCCTCTTGGCGAAAGCCCGGGGCATCTTTATACACGCTTTGGAAATCAAACATATGATTTTATCAACGACATAACAGAATCTCATTATAGACTTCCTAACTCCGAAAGACTTGAGGCTTTCATGGAACTTGAGCCTGATGAGTTTATGAGAATGAGGACTTATATTGAGAATTCAAGAAATAGCTCTCACTCTATGCTCGGTGGCTTTGATTATTATGGTGTCGATGGCCCTACTGTTGGACGCCTGGATAATAATCGGCCTGGTAGCTATAGTGGTGATACTTTCACCCGTTCAGAAGAACGACACAATTGTACCAGTTGGATTTGTACAGCACCCGTAGGCGATAGCGGTCAAGCTCTTCATGACTTGGCCGGAGCACCTCGCTCTCATCAGGTTCATACCAATCCAGGCTGGTGGAGTATGTGGCTTATCAATTATGGACGAAGAGAGAGGGTGCCCTTTGCTGTTATGTTTACTGATAAGAACTTAAATCAAATTGACAGTATGATTGAAAACAAAAGTTTAAAAGATTGGGACTTCACTCCCCATTAATCGCCCAACTTAACGCGTGACAAAACATGCACCTTTAGGTAGTAATTTCTTTCACGACTACAACCAAAGGTGCAGTATGCGTTTCCTTATAGCTCTCGCCCTCATAAGCGTTAGTGCCTATGTACAATGTGCGGATTCAAATATGATCGTAAAAACAAATTTCAACAACCTAGAAGTTGGTGTGGCCAGTTATCCTGAAGGGCCAACAGGAACGACAGTACTCTACTTTCCACGTGGGGCCATTGGGGCCATCGACATTAGAGGTGGAGCCGCGGCCGTAAGAGAAAGTTCAAGCATTCAAGATGAAAACTCTTGGGGCTGGCTAGATGCAGTTGTTCTCTCCGGAGGATCAACAATGGGCCTTGAGGCTGCAGATGGTGTGGCCTCTGAGATTGTTAAACTTCGTGGTGGAATAATTACATTTGATACTGTTCCCTCCGTACCGGCAGCGATTGTCTATGATTTCTCAGGAAGAGATAATTCTATCTATCCTGATAAGAAATTAGGGGCTAAAGCTTTCAAAGCAAGAAAGAAGAACGAAGTTCCTTATGGCGAAGTTGGTGGCGGAAGTTTTGTAACCGTTGGTAAATGGCTTGAAGGCGTTAAATCAGAACGATCTGGCCAAGGGGCCGCCTACTACGAAAAAGATGGAGTAAAAGTTCTTGTCGTGACTGTTCTCAATGCAGTCGGAAATATCCTTGATGAGAAAAACAATATCATTAAGGGAAGCCTTGATGAGCAAACTGGAGAAAGAGTTTCTATTGCCCAAAGAATTCTAGGTAATGCAAAGTCTCTTCCTAAAAAAGGTAATACAACCATTACCGCTGTCATCACAAATGTTAAGCTTGATCGCCTAGATTTAAAACGGCTTGGGATTATGTCCCATACTTCGATGGCCTCGGTGATTAGTCCCTTTCACACACCTTGGGACGGTGATGTTCTCTTCACTATTTCAACGAGAGAAGATGAAGCTCCTAAAGGAGTCAGTGCTGCTAATATTGGAGTTATTGCAACTGAGATGTTGAAAAAGGCCGTTTGGCGGGCCGTAGGCCACATTGAATAAAGAAAAAACCAAGGCCCAAAGAAACTTGGGCCTTTAAGAATTAATTTAAAAGATCGTACTTGAAACGAGCAAACGATTGCCCAGTCACTTCAGAACACTCACTCTCAATACCGGCAGGAAACTCAACAGACAGATAAGCATTCATTTTAATTTGGTAATTCCACCCTGCTGCAAAGAACTCATCTAAGTAAGCCGACATATCCATACATGCTGCCTCATCAGAAACTACAGACTCATCAAAGGTTACTGAAACACTACCCTTTTCACGATTAAAGTAAGCTGTATATTCACAGCCTTCAGTATTAGAAACATTTATGCGGGCCTTTCTCGTATTTCTAGAAATATCTAGCGAAGTAAAGGATAGGCCAGCTTTTTCAAAAGCTGAATCCTTATAACCTTTCTTACCCCATCTCTCACATGTGTATCCTTGATGTTTGGTTACAAAGACATATAAATCAGAGCTGTTTCTTGCCGCTAAGTTTTGAGAAAAAGTCATTAGTACATATGCCGCTACGGCCATTTTTATCTTCATCATTACCTCTTTAGTTTTTAGGCATTGATATAGTAAAAAGTTTGAGTCATCAAACAAAATGTAATCTTTATATTCGGTCTCGATCGTAACGCTCAGCGCAGATGAAGAAATTTTCATTCTGTATGCTTAATGCTAGATTTCGTAGCACAATTTTTTAGTAAGGATACGCACATGAGTGGATTTGAATTCAATTTTGATGGTTTAGTAGGCCCAAGCCATAACTATGCAGGACTTTCCTCTGGAAATGTTGCTTCAACGAGTAATGCTGGACTATCTTCAAATCCCAAGACTGCGGCCAAACAAGGTCTTCATAAGGCCTTCACACTATCTCAGCTTGGACTCAAGCAAGGACTTCTTGCTCCTCACTGTAGACCTGACTTTCAATCTCTCAGAAGACTTGGATTTACAGGGGATGAAACTTCCATTTTAAATAAAGTTTCTAAAACAGCTCCAGAATTATTGGCGGCCTGTTATAGTGCTTCGGCCATGTGGACGGCCAATGCAGCAACAGTTTCTCCTAGTGCAGATACCGAAGATGGAAGAGTTCACTTTACTCCGGCCAATCTCAATAATAAATTTCATCGCTCACTCGAGCCGCTACAAACAGGTCGAATCTTAAAACAAACTTTTCGCAACGAAGATATATTCAAGCATCACCTGCACTTACCTGATGGAAGCCACTTCTCTGATGAAGGAGCCGCTAATCATACCCGCTTTTGCTCTCAATATGACCAATCCGGTGTTGAGTTTTTTATCTATGGTCGCTACGCTTTTCAAACAGGAAAACCAGGCCCTATTAAATTTGATGCCAGACAAACGATTGAAGCCAGTCAAGCGATTGCCCGTCTTCATGGCCTTAATCCCGATAAGACTGTTTTTGCTCAACAAAACCCAGATGTCATTGATGCGGGAGTTTTCCATAACGACGTAATATCCGTGGGTAATAAGAATGTTTACTTCTTTCATGAAGATACACTTCTTAATAAGAATGAAGTCTTAGATGAGCTTCAAAAGAAATTTGGCCCAGATAAATTACACTTCGTTGAAGTTCCCCGTAATGAAGTTACTCTCCAAGATGCAGTATCCAGCTATCTCTTTAATTCTCAACTCCTTAGTCTGTCTGACACAGAAATGGCCATCGTGGTACCACAAGAGTGTAAGAATAATGAGAATGTTTGGAACTATCTTCAAAAGCTACCAAGCCTTGGAAGCCCTATTAAAGAAGTTAAAGTCTTTGATGTAACGGAAAGTATGAAAAACGGTGGCGGTCCTGCATGCCTTCGCCTGCGTGTGGCCTTAGGACAATCAGAAATAGAGGGAGTAAATCCTAGCACTATTTTAAATCAAGAACTCTATACTAGAGTTGATCAGTGGATTGATAAGCATTATCGTGATCAAATTCATCCTGATGACCTTAGAGACCCACAGCTGGTCACAGAGATCAGAACGGCGCTTGATGAACTCACTCAAATAATGGATCTTGGGAGCATTTACCCTTTCCAAAGTGAATCATTCTCATAATTAGTATACTGTATAAATAGTTTATCTTGACGAAAATACCATTAAAGCAGATACTTTGCACACAAACTATCTCAGTATCTAAATCAGGAGAAACCATGACAGAATTAAAAGATATTTCATTTGAAAATGCTCAAGGTGAGACAAAAACACTAAAAGACTACGAAGCTAATCTCTATTTAATTGTTAATGTTGCCTCCAAGTGTGGCTTAACCCCTCAATATGAAGCTCTCGAAAAAGTATATAGAGAATTTAAAGGGCAAGGCTTATCCGTATTGGCCTTTCCGGCCAATGAATTCTTGGCCCAAGAGCCTGGAACCGATGAGGAAATTCAAAGCTTTTGCCAGACTCAATATGATGTGACTTTTCCAGTTCTAAAAAAAGTAGTCGTCAAAGGAAGTAATCAACATCCCCTTTTTACAAATCTCACAGAATCAAAGCCTGAAGCCAAGAATGATCCTGCAAGTAAATTCTTAGATATGCTTAAAGAAAAAGGCCTACTCTCTGGAGAAGCTCATGACATCAAGTGGAACTTTGAAAAGTTTCTTGTTTCTAAAGATGGTAAAATCATCAATCGCTACTCTCCAGATATAAAGCCAGATCATGATTTTATCGTTAATGACATTAAGTCGAACCTATAGGAAAGATGAATGAATATTGAAGTAGGAATGAGTGCACAATTTTCGAAAACAATTGGCGAAAGTGATGTCTATTCGATGGCAGGAATTATTGGAGACTTTAATCCTGTCCATGTAGATGAACAGTACGCTAAGGATACCATATTTAAAGGGCGTATTGCTCATGGTGTAATTGGAATTGGCCTTATTTCTACTGTTGCTGGAATGAAGCTTCCTGGCCCCGGTTCCATTTATCTGGATCAACAGGTTAAGTTTCGTTCCCCTATTCATTTTGGAGAAACAGCAACGGCGACGATTACCATAGAAGAAGTGAATCGAGATAATGGAAAAGTGAAGGCCAAAACAGAAGTTCATGTTGGTGATAGATTGGTCATCACGGGATCGGCATTATTTCTCGTACCAGAAATCAAAGAAAGTAAGTCTTAATCTAGACTTACTTTAATTCAATATAACCCATTCTATTAGAATAAATAAAAATCAATAAAGAGAAAGTACTTATAACGGTAAGCCCGCTTAAAACGGGAAGCACAGTTTGGTCAAATTGCTGAGCTATGATCATTCCTACAACCACGGAAATAGTATTTTGCGTAAATCCTACAATACTAGAAGCAGAGCCCGCAATATGTCCCAAGGGATCGAGGGCCATTGTCGTTAAATTCCCAAAGAGAAGTCCAAGGCATCCAAAGAATCCACCAAAGAGAAGCATAAAGCTAATCAACGAAGGTGTATCTACAGATGCGATATAGAAATAAGAAGTTGCAGGAATAAGAAACGCAACCAAAATGATCAAAGCACTTTTTACAAGTTGACCTACTCCGTAATTTTCTAACAAGCGGCTATTCATGATATTAGATAGTCCAATCGTTATGGCCAAGCTACCAAAGTAGAGAGGAAATTTATCGCCTACTTTGTATACCCCTTGAAAAATCTGTTGAGAACAACTGAGATAAGCAATCATCCCTCCTCTCATAAGCCCTACCACGAGAGTAGTAGACAAAGATGTGGGATGAGTAAGTGTTTCTTTAAACGAGCTTCTCAAGCTCTTCCAAGAAAACTTCTTTCTGTTCTTTATAGGTAGAGTTTCTCTTTGCCTAAATCCAAACCAAGTAATTGTTGCTGAACAAGTTAAGAGATAAAAAAGAAAGATACTTCTCCAAGGAGCAAGAAAGAGAATCGCTTGGCCAATAGTTGGTGCAACAATGGGCACCAATATAAATACAGTCGTAATAAAAGACATGACCTTTGCCATGGCCTTACCACTATACTCATCTCGGATTATGGCCATGGCCATAATTCTAAAAGATGCGGCACCGAAGCCTTGGAAAAACCTTCCAACAAGCATCATATTTAAGCTCGTTGAAAAAAAAGCAATAAGTGTTCCAATAAAGAAAATCACTCCACCTATGTAGATAGGCTTCTTTCTTCCCATTGTGTCTGATATAGGTCCAAAAACAATGAGGCCTACACCAAAGCCAAAAAAGAGCACAGAAATGAGATATTGTATTTTATTGGGATCGCTTAGTTGTAGATCATCACCAATCATTTTAAAGGCAGGTAATATGGCATCTATAGATAATGCCATTACTGAAGTAAGAGCGGCCATTAATACGACAAATTCGATGCTTATTTTAGATTCGTGAACGAGTGATTCTTTTAGAGATTCAACTGAGGACTCAGGCATATTTATTCCGATTTCTTATTTAAAAAGATAATGAACAATGACACATATAGTAATCGGTGAAAAGAACTAATCTTTAGACAGTCCATATTCAATAAAAACACCATTATAATCCGAGTCATAGAAATTTATTGAATTAAATTCATCTATCTTCTTTCAACTCCGTTCATCCTTGGTATTATCCTTTCATATACACAACAAAGGAAAATATGTGAAAGATAAGATCTTGATGGGGACTAGTTTGCTCGCCCTTACCATTGCACCTACCCAAGCGGCACTTGAAGTTAACGTTTATGGAATTTTAAAAACTTCCATAATTAGTGCATCACAAGAAGTTACAAGCTTTGGTAAAAATACACATACGGCCATTACCCATGTCGCCGAAGTAGATACTTCAAGCCCTGCGACTCAAAAGCACTCTAAGGAAAGAAGAACTTCTTTTCAAACACAACAAACAAGAATTGGTGTCATGCTCAAAGCAAATACGAATCTATCAGGTCGTTTTGAAGTAGACTTTGCTGATTTTAATCAATCAACTCATGCAACTGGTAACCAGACAAGAATTAGAATAGCTTCTATTGATTACAAGATCTCAGATCAATTGGTACTAACGACAGGACAAAAGTGGTTAACATTTATGGGTGTTGCCCCCTATATGAACAATCTTGTTCAAGCAGGCTACTATGCGGGAAGAACAGCATTTATAGGACAAGAAGCAACTTTAAAATACACTACTGAATTATTTAATTTCTATGCTACCGTTTTGGCCAAAGGTAAAAACCTGACTGATACACAAACTCAAACGGAACTAGGATCTTTGCCTGGAGCGACCCTTAGAGTTGATTACAAGTCATCGTATGGTTTAATTGGGGCTGCTGTTATTGCTTCAAAAATGGAAACAGATGCCCTCAAAACAAATACATCAAATACCTTTAAGGATAGTAATTCATACGCCTATAAGCTTTTCACCAAGTTAAACCTAGGTGGATTTGATATCCGTGGGGAAATTTTCCAAGGTCAAAATACGGAAGACCTTGCTCTTCTTGCCCTTGGAGGAAGTGCCTATGATGAAACAACAGGAACGAATATTAAAACATGGGGTGGATTTACAAGTGTCGCCTATAAGTTTAATCCAACTCATACTGTTTACTCTGGCCTTGGGTATGCTGTTAACGATGATGCCCTTGGTAGAAATCTATCTCTTGCAGATAATAAAATGGCGAGACTCGGATATGAATATCATCTTAATGAAGGCGCAAAAGTCTTCTTTGAAACGACTCAATATAAAACAAAGCGCGTAGTTAATAATGCTTACAAGTCCTATGATGCCAATGTAGCTGAGCTTGGGCTTATGTGGTTCTTCAAATAATTTATATTTTAATTTAAATAAAAAGAAGGCTCCTATACGGGAGCCTTTTTTTGTCTAAGTATTCTTTAAACAATCTAACTCATTCTTAAATTGATTCTACTTTGTGCTCTAAATGTTTATATATTTAAACATAATCTCATCCGTAGCTAAAATTCAATTCTCCTGAAATATCTATAATGAACATGACTTTGAAATTTAACCGGAGATTAAAGTAGTTATGTCATTGATTAAAAGCTCACTCTATCTGTTCACCTTTGTATTTGCGATAATAACTCAATCAGCTCAAGCTTCCTTCATTCCGGAAGCTCAGCTTATTGAAAACGATATGTACCTTGAAGAGGACGATAATGATTATTATAAGTATGCTGGAACAGGAAAAATAAAACTACTCGAAGAACAAGATCAAGCGAGTGCATTTAATTTCTCTTACTTATACTATGAGCCGAAGAACGATATTAAAAACAGACTTATTGTTGTAACTCCAAATATTAGAGGACTAACTCTTGTAGAAAAGAGAATGGCCCACAAACTCAGTAAACGTGGTTATCACGTCATTATCCCTATGACTCAAATTTTATTTGAAACTATTGATGATAATACATTTCATGCGATGGAGAATCTTCACTATTACTGTTTAAGTTTAACTGTAAAACTAATCGATCACTTTCATGCCAGAGATGATTTTGATCGAGAAAGAGTTGGACTAGTCGGGGCCAGCCTTGGTGGAATAAGATCATCTATGCTCATGGGATCAGACCATCGTTTTCGTGCTATGTTTATTAGTGTTGCCGGTTCAGATCTCCCTAAAATATATTCACAATCACAACATGAAATCCTAATTGACATTAGAAGACGCCATATGAATTTTCTTGGAATCAATCAAGAGAGTGAGTATGAACAAGTATTAAGAGAGAACTTATCTCTTGATCCCTCTATATTAACACAATCCCCCTATCTGGATAATATAGCCATGATTATTGCTAACGATGACAAAATCGTTCCTGCTGTAAATCAATGGAAGCTGTGGAATTCTATTACTGAAACAGGACACAGACCTAAAACATATGAAAAAGACTGTACTCATGTTGTCGGAGCTTTATGGCTTGTGAGATATGAAAATAGAGTCGTTGATTGGATGAATGAAAGATTATAGATATGGATAAAAACACAGGCCGCTCTAATGAACGACCTGTGTTTAAGCTATGATTAATTAAACAGGTATTCTAATGTCTTCTACAATTTCTTGAATTTCTTTAAGAAAAGTCTAACAAACATGTTATAGAAGAAATAGAAAATATAGAGAAAGTAAGGAAAATTAATTCAAAAAAATAGAGGTCACTAAAGTAGGCTTTTATAGCAAGTTTCCAAATCGAGAACTGTCTTCTTCATACTAAAGTTTTGCTGAATATTTTTTTGTGCATTATTTTTTATTCTATCTATCTTGGGAACAGCAGTGAAATGCATTTGAATGATAGACAGGAGTTTGTAGGTTAATCTGCTCTTAAGGCCTTTGAGCGTACAATCAATATTGATCCCTGTTTGATTAGAGATTAATAAGTTTTGTGTCCCTCCAGTTGAAGGAGCCATAACAAGACGTCCATAATTCATCGCTTCCGCCACAACAAGACCAAAAGGCTCTGGGCTCATAGGGATATGAATAACAAGATCACAGGAGTTGTAATAGTCGGACATATTTGACTTACTTCCCAATAGAAATACAGAACTCTCAAGCTTCAAGTCTGTAATCATCTTCTTGATTCTATCGTGATACTTTTCATCTTCAGCTCGCCCCACTCCTCCAACGATAATCAGTCTGACCTTGCTTTTAAGACTGGGCTTTATTGTGAAGAGCTGATGTAATGATTCTATCGCTATTTCATATTGCTTGAATGGAGTGATTCTTCCGGCCATTAACAATAGCATCCCATCTCTTTTAAATTCATCTTCAATGGTAGAGACGACTTTTGAATCATAGGAGTTATTTTCTATACCAGGAGAGATCACCTGCTCACCATGATTTGGATAATTAAGAGAGGGCGCTGTATGATGAAGCTTTTGAGTATATTTAGAATTAAAGAGTATCTTATCAACAGAAAAACAACTCGCGATAAGATCAAGCTTTTGAGCGACTGGCCCATGCTGATACCAAACTTTTTTAACGTTCATCCCAACAGTGGCCAAAGCTCCAATAATTTGGGAGTAGGCCATCGTTGCATGATATATATTCCAATTAAAGCGAAGAAAGAGTTCACGTATTTCTTTTAGAGCATTGAATAGACTGCGAGGCTTGGATAATCTGAAGGAGTTCTTAAGAACGATGCAATTAATTCCTAACTCTCTTGCCAATTTCACTGCAGAACCATCACTAAAGAATAGAATCGTTGGACTAATATCGCCGTACTTCATGTGTCCGACACAGGTATCAATAACAAACTTCTCTGCCCCACCTAAATAACCATTTGGGCATAGATATACAATTCTGATAGAAACTTCTCTTTTATACGAAGACAAAGTTCAGCCTTATTACGTAGATTTAAACTCTAATATACCTATCGTATAATAGAATACCAATTATAGAATTATTTTTTGAATGGCCAAATCAATCACTTGTTCAATTAATTTGGCCCTATAGACTTATTAATAAGTACCCTGCTTAACCTGAATAGTAGGAGTAATGGTCTTAATAAACTGAGGCTGTACAGGGTTTCCTCGAGCAGCTGGTCTAACAACAGGTCTGACAGGTTCAGGGGTCTCATCATCATCTTCCTCTCCGTCTCTGTCCGTACTAAACTCACCATCATCATCATCATCAGTCGGCTCTTCAGGAGGAGTTGCAGTTGGTTCAGGTGTTGGCGTAGCAGCTGGTGGAGCAATTGTTGTCGAGTCGCCGGCACTATCGCCTTGCTCTTCTCCATCGTCAGCAAGAATAAGTTGAGCGGTATCATCTCCTGCATATCCAATTACGCGAGCGAACCTACGAAATAAACTATTCTCATCACGAACACGACTAAAGAATCTTCCCACCCTTGCCTTTGTTCCATTCCACATATCACCTGCTGCCGTTCTAATACGAGAGAAAGTACGTGGAGTATCTGCAGCTTCTTCCACTAGAGATCCATTTATAGTTATACCATCATCTACAGCACGAGGATTTGCTTGTGCAACAGCTCGCTCTGGATCCAAAACTTCACCATCAAGAGCTCCTCTTCTGGCAACATCAGTAGTTTCATCAACGGGGGTTACATCTCTTGCTCTTACAACATCAGTTGTATCATCAACGAGAGCAATATCAGTTCCTCTTGCCAGTGCTGCTTCATCAACAGGTACAATGGCAGTTGATCTTGCACTTAATGCAGGTACTGTATCAGTTACCTCAACTGCAGTTCCTTCAATAATACGACCTTCAAGAGCAGGGCGTGGAGCAGACCTTACTAGTCCAGTTTCACGAGGCATTAGTTCACCATTATAAACTCTTACAGCAGGAAGATTCGCTGCCTCATTGACAGGAACAATAGCCGTTCCTGTAGTTCTAACAGCAGGTAGGTTTTCGGTAATTTCTACCGCCGTTCCTTCAATAATTCGCCCCTCAAGGGCAGGTCTAGGAGCCGATCTTGCCAGTCCTGTTTCACGTGGCATGAGTTCACCTTCATATACTTTTACAGCAGGAAGATTCGCGGCTTCATTGGCAGGAACAAGGTCTGTTCCTGTTTGTCTAACAGCAGGTAAATTAACGGCTTCATCTACTGGAGAAACCGTTTTCCCAGTAGTAGCTGTTCTTGTCACTGCCGGAGCAACTTCATCGGCAACTCTTCCTGTAACGGCGATACTGTCTGCATTAATTCTCTTTGTACTAAAATAGAAAGGCTCTTCGATATAAGTTGCCGCATCTTGAGGATCAAGAATTTTACCTGGACGTGCCTTTCTAATAATCACGGCCTTTTCGCTAGCATTAAGACCAACCACGTAGACATTTGAATTCAAGGTTGCACTGAATGGCGAATAGAAAGAAACCGTTTGGCCTTCAAATTTTGCAAAGTCTTCAGCTTTAGCTAGGTTTCTTAGGCCGTTAGCATTTCCGTAAGAAACATGAGCAATACTATCCCCATGTATTTTGGATAGAGGAACATTTACAACTTTAAATGTACTTGGATCTAAGGGGTCAACTAAGACATTCGGATCTTTTGCGACTCTTAATACAATTGAATTTTTATTTCTTCTAATTAATTGTCCACGTTTAATTCCATTAACTCTATTACCTGCTGGACTAAAGAAAGAAACAAATTCTCCCATCATATTATCAGGAAAGTCTGCAGCAGATGATAATCTACGCCCATCTTTTACAACAGAGAATCCAGCGGCATTAATATCTTCAAAACGTAAAAGTGTACTTCGACCTTGAATACGTAACGATTTACCATTTACTTTTTCAACAATTCCAAAGCGCCTTACACCATCTCGGCCAAGCCAAGAAACACGACTCCCATTTAGACTCTTTGGAAAATCGCTAGGAATACCTTCTCTAAAAACAGGAGTACTGCGAGCGATGAAGTCATCTGCAGTTTGCTCAACAACTTCTCTAGCAGCTCTTCTTGTTCTAGCAGGTACAGCGCTTGCGACACGATCAACGTCATCAACAACAGTAGCCGGAGCCGGAGCACTTCTTCCTCTAGTTATTTGAGCTGGTGCAGGAGCATCCACGGCCTTTTCAGTAAGGCGAAGAGTTGATCCTTCATCAATTGCTTTTGGTACAGGTGGAGCATCATTAACAAGAGCACTAAGTCGACTAACGCCTTCATCAAAAAAGTCAGAAACGCCTTTAACTCCGTCATCAATTAAATCTGATAATCCCCTAGCACTGGTATCTGCCGAACGAGCAACATCATCAACAACTGCAGGAACTGGCGGTTGTTCATAACGAACAGGTAGGTTTGGTGTCTCTGGGGCTTGTGGTCTTGCTGGAGCTTCAAGCCTGCGAGGAGCTTCATCCGCCACACGAGTGATCGCTTTCACTCCATCATCGACATCATCAACAAGAGCTAATCCTCGTGGTCCTTCTGATACAACAGC
>JBLWYP010000020.1:41674-62207 GCA_048266825.1 Bacteriovoracaceae bacterium
ACAAGAGCTAATCCTCGTGGTCCTTCTGATACAACAGCAGGAACTGGAGGCTGTTCATAACGAACAGGTAAATTTGGTGTTTCTGGTGCTTGCGGTCTTGGTCCTGCTTCAATTCTACGAGGAGCTTCATCGGCGACACGAGAAATGGCCGTCACTCCATCATCGACATCATCAACAACACTTAGTCCTCGTGGTCCCTCTGATACTACAGCAGGTACAGGAGGCTCTTCATAACGAACAGGTAAGTTTGGTGTTTCAGGCGCATCTAATTTCGGAGCTTCTAAGTCAGGAGCCTCTAATCTTCGAGGAGCATCGTCCGCAACACTTGTGATTGCCTTTACTCCATCATCAACGACGTCTCCAGTATTGTCAGCTAAAGCTAAGCCACTTGGCCCTTCAGAGAATACACTAGGCGCTGGAGCTTCATCAGCAGCAGCAATAATTCCCCTTACTCCATCGTCAAGAACACTGGTAGATTCATCAGCAAGAGCTATAGCTGTTCCGCCACTTCCCCCACCAGAAGGTGCAGGAAGCGCAGCCATTACATCACCAGCTGCATCACCACCGTTAGCGGCAAGCTTTCCGGCCCTGAGAACTCTTGCGGAATTAGCAAGTAACCCCAGCCCGATCATATCAGGAGCAGCAAAGGCTACTTCCGTTATTGTTTCATTTCTAGCATCAACTCTATCTTCCCGGGATTCGATATAACCACGAACATCACCCCATGAAGTAGACATTAGAGCACGTCCATTGGATTCTCTTACTCTGGCATCGGTATAATTACTATAAGCGTGTTCAGCAAAGACACCACTTCCCCCAAGGGCCATGGTTGCACCAGCTGCAGCAACTCCCATACCTGCACCAGCACCTACACCAGTCCAAAAAGTTGCAATTCCAAAAAGAACACCACCACCAATTAGACCATAACCAATGACCTTCTTAGCAACACTAGGTTCTTCATTTCGACTGGGCGGATCTTTACGATAAAGAGAACAAAGTCCAGCTTGAACATTCTTTACATTCTCTTGTGCATCTTCAGCAGAATCTGCTTTATTTGCAACCTGATTCAATAGTCCTGGAAACATCTCAGTATACTGATGAAGAGATTCACCTTCGTTTTCACATATGGCCTTTAGACTTTCATCTAAGTCTTGCATCTCTTTATAAACAGCATCGTTTCCAGCAGTATTAACGAGACCATTCTCTTTTACACTACCCATGAAGGCGGTAAGTTGTTCTGCATTTTCTTCTTGTAGTTTAGCAATAGCATCTTCTCTTACTTCGAGATAACTTTTATCTTCCCCTGCACTTTCAAGTCCGACATCAATTCTACTGGCCAGTTCATTGGCACCATCAACATTCATGATAGAAGACATATACTCTGAAGGTTGGATGCGCATTTCTGCTCCACCCCAAAATCCTCCCATATTTTCAATATCAAATAGGGCCGGACTTTCATTCATGACAATCTGTAATTTACTTTCTTCTTGATCGAGTTTTGATTTTACTTCAGCTAATTCTTGTCGACGTGCTTCAGCTCTAGAGCGAGCACTACTTTCACAGACAGTCTTAGCCTCACCTCTTTTATTTCGACAACGACTTGTCGAAGGTGCATTAGAGTTAGATAGTGTTTCAAATCTTTGTCTGAGGCTATTTCTCTTATCTATATGATTCTTAGCAACGAGAGCTAGAGTCGCATTATACACATCGAATTGATTAAGTAGGCCATCAGGTGTACCTGATTCAAGCTCAGCCGTTTTTAAAGCCTCGGCCTCTTCTTCATTTTTATCAATTTGATCTAGAATTGTACTGGTGAAGCCTGGATAAGAATTTTTGCTATACTCTAAGCAACGCTTTAATCCCGCATCAACTTCGGGATAATTATCATACATTCCTCTATAGGTTGCTCGTTTTTCTAGCATGGCCGAAGCGACCATCGTCATAATTTCTTCACGGGCCTTTTTCTCTTGTTCACGAACCATGTGATTATTAATTTGTGCAAAATCGGAGACGAGATCTTTTATTGGAACTGATATAGGCTCTTGACCAAAACAACCTTCATAGGCCAATCCGTTATCAACTCGAGTATCTCCCTCAAAAAACTCATCAACACTTTCTGGAGTAATTTGTGGGTAAGCTGAACAAAATTCAGGTGTCCCTGCAGGATCTACATTGTCATCAAAATGAAGTTCGTTCTGTCCTCTAGAAAGAGAGAGTATAGAGTTCTTTTGTGGATCATTTTGTAAGGCATTCACTTTGTCTATGAGATCAGCAAATAGCTCATTTGTTCTTGGAAGTTCAGACTCATCATCAGCAGTCCATCTATCATCAAAACTTGTTGCACTATCTAAGAACTCATCAACAAAGTCTTCTCCGAGTTCATTCTTAAGAGCATCGTTATTTCTAAGCAAATGATAAACACGGTCTTTAGCACTATCGTCGATATCAGCAAAAGACGCAGGATTCTGTGGGAGAATTAGCTTACGTTGACTATTGTATCTGAAGAAATTATCGGCAAATGTATTCGATGCCATTGAAAAAATGGTCACGATACAGATTAACTTTGAGATAAATTTTTTCATTTTTATAAACTTCCTCAAATTCTTAGGAGACTAGAATAGTCCTCTATGTCTTTATCGTACGATAAGACCAAAAAACTTAGGAATATTTGAAAAAATGAGTTAATTTAGATAGTTAATTCAGATACTTAGTGAGATATCAATCAATTAGCGGCTGCCCACTCATGTGGGCAGTTTTCTAAAAGTATATTTATTTCCAAGGGAGAATCGGTACCGATGAAATCGCATTCTTAGGCGAGCCTTCAATAACCCGATCACTATAGACCAAATAAATAAGCGTATTTCTCTTAGCATCATAGAAGCGAACCACTTGCATCGACTTAAAAACAAGAGACGTCTTTTGGGTAAAGACTTGCTGACCTTGCTTAAGTTTATTTTTAAACTTAACAGGACCTACTTGGCGACAGGCAATTGAAGCATCAGAGCGATCCTCGGCCAAACCAAGACTTCCTTTAATCCCCCCTGTTTTGGCCCGGCTCAAGTGACAGGCAACACCTTCCACTAAAGGGTCATCAAAGGCTTCAATTACAATTTTATGATTGGCCCCTAGGAGCTTAAATGCGGTATCTACGCTTCCGATTTCCTCAGAGAAAGTATTTTGAAGTGATAAAAGAGCTAAGATCAAACAAATTCTTTTCATATGGCATACATCCTCTATAGTCATCTTTTTAGATAAATGATTTAATGGTTTGAGTTAATACTCATTTTGGCAGGATAATTATGGAAAATAAACTTCTCGATGAAATAAATAGTGATATTAAAGTCTCAATGAAGGCCAAAGAAAAGGAAAAGCTTCAAGCTCTTCGTTATCTGAAGTCTATGCTTATGGAGAATTCTACTTCGCAAAAGCCTGTTTCCGAAATGGATGTTGTAATTAAACATCACAAGAAGCTAAAAGATTCTCTCGTTAATTTTCCCGCTGAGCATCCTATGCATCAACAAACTCTTTTTGAAATAACCATCATGGAAAAATTTCTGCCTCAGCCTTTAACGAAGGAAGAAGTTCAAAATATTATCGATGATATCAAAAAAGGCCTAGATGCTCCTAACATGGGAGCGGTTATGAAGGAACTTCAGCCACAAATCAAAGGTCGCTTTGATGGAAAGATGGCCAGTCAGATGGTTAAAGATAGCCTTTAGCCCTTACAAGAAAAATATATAGGAAAATGATCGGAGACGACTTCTCTAAAATATCTATAGTAGCTGTCGTCTTCTAATTGTTGTTGAAAAATACGATCATCAAAGGTTTCAACCTTTTCTTCAATATTTGTTTCATCAACTGTTATGGTATCTCTCTTAATCGTTAGTTTATTTTCTAAGACGTTTGTGTACTGAGATACTTTCTTTTTACGTGCTTCTTCTTGAGCGTGATCAATGTTATTTGTACCACGCATTCGATAACGATACTCACTATCAATGACTTTTCTAATATTACCTTTTAAGAAGTTACCTACTCTAGCAGAGAGATCTCCATTATCTTTTGAGCATTCACTTGTCTCAGAAAGATCAAGAATGACGTGATCATAATCACTGGCGACACCATTAGTCTCCTCTCCGCTGCTTAGAAAGCGCTTAGGGCTAAGAGTGGTCGGTTCATCTACAAATAGTTTAGAACCAGTAAAGGAGCTAAGAACGTTAGTCCATTGTTCATTAGATGCCTCTAGGTTCGTATCTCCTAAGAAAATAAGGTCTTTCTCCACCGATTCGTTTCTAATCTTATTCATCATTTCTAAAATGACTTTCATTTCGGCCCATCTTGCAAAGTTTCCTTTATTGGCGCCCGTGCCGATTTCTTTATAATCTTTAACCCCAAAGCTAGGAAGAAGAACGGCTTCCATCCCCTCTTGATCTGATGGTGAATTGAAAACAATATGAGAAGTAAGTAAAGTGAAATCAAAACTTCCCGACTGAAAAGAGCCCATAAATGGTCTTCTTGAAAAAACTTGTCTAATGCTTTTACCAAACCATCTCTTTGTAAGATTAGGATAGCAAGCAAACGATGAACCATGGCTCTTCTTTTTAAAGCGCTCACAATGTTCATTGATAATAGGCTTCACTTTGGATGAACGATAGAAAAACCCTACCAGTTCATGAGTATAATTGACATCAGCCGCCTCACCACTTGGAGATAGAATCAAAGACCAACTGGGATCAAGTTGGATAAGAGCATCAAGAACCTTTAAGTATCCAGGAGAGCGATATAGGCTTTTGGCACGTGTGAGTTCTTTTTCGAGTTCTTTTATTTTTTCTTGTGATTCATCTGAATTCTTTTTAACTAACTCTTGCAGTTGAAGCTCTGTCTCGTTTATAAACTTGGCCACTCTTTCATTATTACTTTGATCATCCGATATTACGGGAAGGAGTTCCATTGCCGAGACGATATCCTGACCATTCATGATTTTTGCAATAATTTTATAATCTTTAAAATGAGAAATTCTAGAACCAGGATGCCAAAGATTGAACGCTCCTATTTCAACGAACTTTCCTTTTGCATTTTCCTCTTTATAAAACTTAGAAACTGCTGAAGAATTGAAGTGATGATAATTCGTATAGCACTCAACATCATACTTATCTTTAACAACCACTTCCGCTAGATTTTGGCAGTCTTTATAATAGGCTTCAGTGCGATGCCAATCGGCAAGACCTAAAGAGCGATTAGCAAAAGTAAAAGTAGAATAGAAGCAAAGAGCAGCAAGAGAGAGTAGTTGAACTCTCTCTTTCTTATATTTGAAAAATGTTCTTGCCCAATACTGGATCACAAGCCATTCCCATGTTGTAACTATTTCGGAAATGAAATGTATCAGCTAAGAAATAGCTTCGCAATGAAAACGAGATTCATAACTAATTGATTTTAAAGTGATTAAAGAATAACTAATATCGAATATTAAGCGTACTAATGTTCGTTTTCATCTTGTGCTTGGCGCATCAATTTTTCAAATTGAGTCTGTCTTAAATTTCGTAAATAACGACTTTCGGATTGACCCAACATTTTAGGTAACATGATAAAGCGAGTGTAGTAATTAAGCGCTTCTTTTCCACTTTCTGTCTGACGTAAAACATCCCAATCAAAATCACCTTCGTCATAGAATAGCCACTTACTAATTCCATTACGACTTGACTCTTCTTGTTCTAAAGCATGCTTTGCAACCTCTTCAACAAATCGTTCACTAAATCCACCGTCAGTATTATCTGCAAGAATGGCCTCTCCTAAAGCGTCCATGAGTTCTTCCTGTCTTTGGGCATTAGAAGAAGTTCCCAATATTTCTGGAGCGAGAATTGAATCAAAAGCCTTGGCGATAATCTCCTCACCTTGATCTGTTTCAGGCCTAATAATTCTTCTAAAGTCATAAGAAGAAGTCATGGTTTTAGTTAATACTAATAAAGAATCATATTTTTCAATAATCGCTTCATACTCTCTCTTAAGCTGAGCATTACCATTGCGACTTCTTTTTTCAAAACAACTATAATACGTCTTACATTGAGTTGCTCTAAAGAAATCTCTGATCTCTTGTGCCCGCATATGATTTATGCCGGTAGTGAACTTTGTATAAACAACTTCACTCACGACCGCCATTGCGAGATGCTCCCCTAGCTCTGACTGACTAAAGAAATCTTTAGCCTCTCTTATCGTTACATCATTAGGGTTTGTATTATACCAGCGAAGGAAGTCTTTAAGTTCAGACTTAAATACAACAAGTTCTGTACGCATTTGCGATTCATCGTATATAAAGCCTTTATCAAAATAAGAACCTAGGGAATCAAGAAAGTTGGTAAGGCTAGAAATACCTAATTGACCAGTTAACACTCTTTCTTCTGAGACGAGGGTTCCTAAATCAATAGCCGCATCAGAATCTTTTAAGTCATTAATCTTATGAAATTTAAGAACTAGGCCAATCAACTCTTCATCAAAGAAGTTTGTTAAAACGCTTCGATTACGATCATCCTCTGCAAGTGCACTCAGAGATGGGATTTTATCGATAAAGTAATTCTTCACCCCACTAATAATAGTAATCTCCATAGCAGCATCACATTCTAAGAGTTGTCCACCAAGATCCTCCTCCTTAGTCGATACTTCTTGAAGAAAATGATCTCTTACATTTTTAGAATCAAGTGAAGATATTTCTTCGAGCGAGATACTAGAGGAAAGCACTACGGACTCATTCGAAAATATGTCTGAACCGAGTTCTTTAATAATCTCAAAACTACAGCCTTGATAACTTTCCAATTCTTCACCAGAGACGATGGGACGATAAGAAAGTAGTTTCTCCTGCCCTAGTCCCTGATTGAGTTGAAACTTAGCAAATACATAGCAACCATTCATTAAAGACTTGTACTTTTCGTTTGGAAAATATTCAATTGTACTAAATTTCTCGAGGCAATTCTTGAGTTCAGAGACAGTATTAAGTAAGCGACCTGTAGCCGCGCTCTCGACAAGAAAAGAAGCGGATATCAAATTTTCAAAGTCTATTCTCGACTCCTCTAAGACAATCTCGGCATGACCATTAAGAAGGCATTCTTTCATTTCTTGGGAAAAATTTATATTTGGAGCAACACTAACATCATCGATGCAGCTAATACGTTCACTATGAGTTCTAAGCAAGGCTAAACTATGCGAAGTGGTATTATCTACGTCTTCTACATTTTTAATATTGGCACGAGTAAGTTCAGCCGTTTTCATTAAGTTTTTGATGTAAGTCGATCGATCCTTTCCAGCTAATTCAGAAAGCTTTGAGCTTACGCGCCCTTCTATACTTCGAAGAGACAATCGCAAAGAAGGCATTATACTAGAATCTGAATGGTCACTTGAAAGGAGAAAAGATTTTAAAACATCATCAAACTCTTTATTATCAATGTCAGCTACTCTCTTCATTAAGAAGTGAGAAGCTATCGTTGAATATACCTTACTTGCGACAGAATCTTTTAGTTCTTTATAAGACGAAATATCTGACCAGTCTTTTAATTCTTCTTCAATTTCCAAAAGAATAGAGGCCTTTACAGATGAATCCAGACCCTCATCATCAAGCCATCCTAATAACTCATAGACCTTCTCATTTGCATGCCCAACAAGCTCTTCTTTGACACTCTCTTTTAATGCCTGCGTTAAACAAAACTGTTCAAATTGATACCATTTATCTTTTTGATTGTAGTAAGAGGTTTCATTAGTAAGCTCAGCCTTAAAGCAACTCTTAAATGAGAGTACTGCTTCTTGTGTTGAAGTAAGTTCTATTTCTCGGCTTAACGACTCCCCAAGAGAATGAAACCCTTCTCTAATAAATTCTTCATCATAGGTTTCTAAGGCCTTTGAGATACTGTCATTATAACAATCTACCTTATGCTCACCACCATCCTCAGTAAATCGAATTTCTTCGAAGCAACTCACTTTGTCTTGAGCAATTCCTGAGAGAAAGGACAACATCGTTTTGGTCTCTATGATTTCTTTACTCATATCAACGCATTTCTCTTGTCCAAATTCGACAAAGCAATCATCAAGAGCACTTTCAAATTCACTTCTTTGTGATCCCGTAAGATTCAAATCACTGAACTCATCTAAACTTAGAATTAAACTCTTAGCTTCAACAAACTCTTTTTGACTTTTACAATTATTTATTTTTTCTTCAAACTCTGAATCAGTGATTTTTGAAATATTATCGAAGTTTAAATATTCGAAATATTCTTGTGTAACGAGAACACCTGCATTTAAAAGACATGAGCGATAAGTCAGATTGTCTCGATAGTCTTTTTGATTAAGAAGCCCCAATCTTTCACAGAATATAATATTATCAGATTCGACAAGACTTAAATCACTATGTCCAAAGTGTATTTGCTCTTGCCCAAGACTTGTCCTCTCTCCCATACATTCATTATATGAGTCTTCTGTTTCACGAAATGAAATAGCAGAGAAAGTATCCTTTTCAAAGCGAGATAATAGAGCATCAACATCCAACTTAGGAAAATAAACATCTGATCCGTGAAGTTGTAAAATAGGAGTATGTTCCGCAAAACTAGAAGATAACGGTACGCCATTTTTACTGATATTCCCGCTAAAATGTTGAGTATTATAGCGATCCATTTCCCATTCGTTATTTTCGTTGTGAGTAAGCCTAATATAAGAACGCGACTCATTTTCGATACTATTCTCTTTGCGACTTTTCACTAAGATGAGCCCGCTCTCATTTTCTTGATTACGGCTACGTTTAAAATTTTCAAGATCAACAGAAAGAACAACATCCCCTCTCCTATCCTTCAGATAAACAGCATGTCCTTTTGTGTACCAAGTATAACCGGTCATAGACTCATTCTCACGAGCAAAAGAAAAACTTAAGAAATTACCATCTTGATCAAGAACCATTCTTAATTGAACTTTGTCTTCATCATTAATATTAAAAGTATCTATTAATAGAGAACGAGAGGGAGTCATCTCCTCACGAGAGAAACTTGCAATTTTAACGATTTCTCCGAGCAGACTTCTAATTCTGCTTTCATCTAGCTCAATATTCTTTTCAAGAGAAAAATGAAGGGCATCACAACTGACTCGACTTATATACTTAAACTCATCAATTCTCTTTGTGATCGAATCTACATCATGACTAGCAATGCTATAGGCACTTAAGAAATTTTTTATTTTCTCAATGGTATTATCAACCTCAACAGGTGAAGCAATCGAAAAAGGGCCACCCCAATTACTCGCTTTAGATAAGGAGTTGTTCTGCAATTTCAAACGAATTGTATCTTGGCTTGAGTCATGCTCTACACTGATCAAATAATCAGTTTGATCTATTTTCATAATCTCTCGTGCGCCAAAGATATTTGTACACAACAAAGAAATGAAGAGAATGAATGAAAGATTGAATATTTTCAAGTACTTAACCCTATTTCATGATAAATGAATACTATTATGTCCATCTCTGCCTATCTATCGGAGAAATCCTCCTAATGATTAAGTCTAATTCCACTAAAGCTTTCCTCTTTGAAGTCCGATAATTAATCTAGATATTTTTATTTGAACGCACTTTATCGTCATAACTAAAAAATAGGATTGATTCATCATGAAAAAAGTTCTTCTTCTTACTACTATGCTTTCTCTTTCACAGGTCAATGCTGCTGGTGGAAAAGTCATTGACCTTCTACTTAGTGAAACCGGCCTTATGAGAGTTTTGGCCAATACTGGGTTTGAGAGATCAAATGCCAGAGCAGCACAATCTCAAATTGAGCTGGCAGTAAAATCCCTCATGGGTGATTCAGAAGTAGTTCCTAAAGCAGCTCTTCTTCAAGCGATCGGTGAAATTGAAAATACACCGGCCAATAGAGAAATTAAAATTGAGCTTGCGAAAGTTCTCAATAAAGAAGGTGATGAAGTAAGCAAGGAAGACCTTGTATCTCTACTCAATAATCTTGTACTTCTTGCTGGAGTTAAAGGCTCACTTGTAACGGCCTGTGGTGAATGTGCCGCTGGTCCTCTCGCAGCTGAAGGTGTCACTGTTGCTCTAAAAGAAATTACAGATTCATCTGTATTAGAACTCATCAATAAGAATGTTATTCCCAACTCACCAAGAAAACTTAATCAATTTATTTCTGATAGAATGCAAAGACTTGGACTTGGAGATTTCAGTAAAGTTTCCAGTGATGTAGTTACAGAAGGCGACAAAGAAGCTCTAGCGATCTTTTTGGCCATGGCCGATAAGAGCTCTCCTGCCACTCAGGTTCAAAGAAAGTTTATAGAAGCTGTCTTTAACTTTTCTCAAACAAGTGGCGAGAAAGTGGATCTATTTAGCCCTTCTAATCCTCATAAATTTTGGAATTCATTTAGTAATACAGATATGGACAATGACTTGCTTGCAGAAATCACTGAAGTTCTTAATAAGGCTTCTGATGAGACGAGTGATCTCGCATCAAGAAAGAATGCATTCTATGATGTATTACAAAAAAGAGCGGATGCTATAGAAGATCCAAAACAAAGAGAAGTCGTTCAAGCGAAAGTTAAAAGTATTGAAGAAAAAAGCTGTTTCTTCGCAAAGTAGAAAAAAAATAAATCATAATAATAAGGAGTAGCTTGCTACTCCTTTTTTTTTACATAATTTCAACAACACCTGCATCTCTTTTGATAATCAAAACTCTGAAGGCATTAAGAAGTTTCTCGTACTCTCCAACATTATCGTACTGTGCAAGCTCTCGAATTACTCTGTGGGCCATATCCCCTACTTCATCAAGTTTGAAGACTTTATCCACAGGTAGAACAGACCAAAGTACGGCTCCAATGGCCTTTTCTTGCTCTGATTCAGGTGAAAAGATAATCTTTCTTATGGCCGCTTCATCTAACTCGGCTGCATCTTTAAGTATACGTGACTTTCCACCAAACATATTCGCTCTTAGTTCACTGAGTTTTCCAGCACCAGCGACTCTATCCTTAACCGCCTGATAAACTTCTGCGGCCATCTTTTCTTCTAGCCTTGAGTATTGCTCAATGATTTCCTTAGCAGCATTTCCTTTGGACTTAGAGGCTGCATTGGCCACACTTTGTTGAAATGATCTAAAACTCTCAAGAGCGGTTTCAGCTGAAACATATGTTGTGAGCCCTAAAATAGACTTTGCCTCAGACTTGGCCCCTTCATAGATCAGACGCGATCTGGCGTTAAAGAACTTTCTCATAACCAGACCATTTGATGCCCAGTATGTTGCTTTATTTACACCTTTAGCAGAGATTGAACTCATGCTCTTACCTAAGTGAGGCCCACCTTGAATAAAGAACATATAAGGAAGTTCTCTCTTTCTAACAGGTACATCCTTAAAGATATCTGTGAGTTCATCGACATTTTTCAAAATATACTCTTCAAGGTCACCATTCTTGGCCACAAGTTCTGCAGCTTCTCTTTCAATACGAGAGATATTTTGAGCATACTTAGTAAGATGCGAACTTCTTAAGCTTCTTATTCCATTTCTAATCCATGGAAGAATCGTAATCTTTCCAATAAGAGAAGTACCTCTTTCGTATCTTTCCATTGATTTAACGGCAGCAGGAACTTTACTTGCATAAGTTTTCATTAAGTAATGAAAACCTTTTGGGTTATTAGCAAAGTATTCAGCCACAGTTTTAGCCGTTTGCTTATCAATACTATCCACACTCTCACTAACCACTACGCGAGAAGTATACTTAGTGGCCGCACCTTTAATTCCAAAAGTAATCTTTCCAATTTTCCTCGTCATGGCCAAAAGAGAAATCTTTCCTTGTCCATAGAGCTTATGTAGATTACGAATACGCTTAATGGCATTAGATACAATTTTAGGATCAATTCCATTACGACCGGCACTTAGTAGAGCATTTTTAAGACTAACTGATCTTTTACCAACAGCAGTTATAATCCCTTTTGCTTGAGATAATGGAGTTTCCATCCCTAGAACGAGTCTAGAAAAGGCCACATCTGCTTCAGAATAAATCGTTCCAGAAGATCGCGCCGTTGTTTTAAAACCTTCTCGTAATCCACTTTTCAAGGTATTTTCTGCAAAGACATAAGTCATCTTAGAACCAATTCTTACTGAACGGGCCGTTATACCAATAAGAGGAATAATCGATACGGCTTCAAAGATTGTCCAAAACCATCCACGAGATACGTTGGAAGCTGAACCGACACTCGCAAAACCTAGATCTTCAAATGTTTGAACTTTCGCTTCATTAATATCTGATTGGCGTTTACGGCCAAATTCTCTAGTAACAAGGTTGGCCTGCATCGTCATAGCAGAAGCACCAGCGGCCATCATGGCAACTCCTAATGGAGCACAAATCCCACCACTAAGGCCCGTACAAGCTCCACCAATTAACATGGCAGCAACACCAAGAACACCGGCTCCAATACCAAGCCACATATCCTTCTTTTCTTCACTAGACATCTGAGAGAGTTTCTCATTAATTTTACCCATAACTTCATCAGGAACAGTTGGTGCCCCTGTCAGTTGATTTAATTGATTCTGGGCCTTAGATGTAGCATAGAATAATGTTTTAAAATTTTCTTGATCATCAGGTTCTAGATTACAGAGAGTATCCATCTCTTGCATGATTTTCGTTTTTCTCAAGTTTGCAGAACTTCTTAATAAGCTTTTGAGAACATGAATCTTAATATTATTATCCATAACTAAGAACGTTCTTTTTACATCATAAGAATTGTCGATACCAAAATCTTGCGAATATTGCTCAAAGTACTCCAATTGCTTTTCAGGATTACCTTTTAGTTTATAAAGATCGGTAAAGAAACGTCCGATATCTGCTTCGTCAGTATCTAAAAAATCTTCAATACCATCCCAGGCCATATCCTGTAGACCTGAAGGAAGCTTTTCATCAACGAATTTTTCGACATCTTCTTTAGAAAGCATCGTTGTATATGTCACTTCTTCAAGATCCTGGTAGAAAGGCTTTCCACTGGTATTATTCTGTTTAAACAATGGACTTGCTTCTTCTACAACCGTACTAAAAACTTGAGTTTTTTCAGAATCTTTAACAGCGAGGTTAGCATATCCTGGCTCAAGAGGATTCGTTAAGCCCAATTGTTTACCTGCTTTAGTTAGACGACTTCTTAAATCAGTAAGGTCTTGGCTTAAGCAGCTCTTTAAAGAGAGTGACTCATATTCAGAAGTTGAGATTTCGGAATACGTTGGCTTACTGCCCGAAGTAATGAATTCTAATTCATTCATCAATACAAGGTAACTTAATCTTAAACGGGCCCATGGGTTACCGTTTTGCATTTGTCCCTTTAAGTATTCATACTCACTAACTTTTGCTTTTGATAAATAAGAAGTTCGGCTAACCAGTTCAACCCATAGTCTTTCAAGAAGACGATAACCTTTTCTATGAACTTCTGTATTAAGTCTTCTTGTAGGAACAAATTCATCAGACACTTTAAGTTCTGATAAATATTCCTTAAGTGCTGTAATTCTATCCTCTATTTGATTCGATGGATTAAGCTTATGCTGCACATTCAGATAAGCTTTAGTAAAGGCTTGAGAAACGCTGTAGTCACGAGGATCAACATTTTCAGCAAATTCTTCCAATTGTCTCAAGGCCCACATTCTCCATGCCGTGGCACCAAATAAAGAAGGAAACTTAATTCTTACGTTTGTATTTTCTAAATCCTTTTTAAAATCACCTGTAACCAACTTCTCCCAGTGATCAACTTTATGTCTTTGCATAAGCTCAGTTAAGAACGTACTTAAATTTTGAGATACGTGGTTAATTTCTACGCTACTACCTTCTTCATTATTGTATTCATAGATTTCAGACGTTTCAGGTTGCGAAAGGATTTTATTAAAGAGATTAGTTCCCTTATAGATTTCGTCTTCAGAATCAATTAAACCAAAGAGCCATGAATGATCATCATAGAATACTCCCATGGCCTTAGGACGTAGAACTTCTAGGACTTCATCGAAGTTTTGATAATCATCTAACGTAGCATTCAGTACATCTAAACTGCTCTCACCTTCTGATTGATAAAGGTTCTGCATTGCCGCTTTGTAAGATTCAAAAGGCATAAGTCCACTATAACTCTCTTTTAAAGGGTCTTTATTTTCAAGGTCATAGTAGAATTCACTATAGTCAGTATTTCCCTCTGAGTAGATAAGTCCATGATCAGCAAGGATTCTATTTAAAAGACCATCGCCTTCCTCTGCGCTATATTGCATTTTAACTTCTTCAGGAAGATCGCCATTAAGGTGACTCTGACAGCTATTAGGTATTTCAATAGGTTCTTCAATTCCTAACATAGCATCATATGTCGCTACTTGAGTAAGCATCATTTGTAGCGTCATCCACTTTGAAGCTCTAACATAGTTCTTAGCTGTAGGAGCATCAAGCAACGCCACAATATCTCGTGCGATAACATCATTTGGATTATAACGTAGTCCAACCTTGCCCCAACTCTTCTCTTCTACTTCTAGATAGAAGTTCTCTACCATTTTATTAGGTCCAGACTGAATAAGATCTTTTGCGATTTCATCTTCAATTAAGCTTCCACTAAACTCTGGAAGTAAACTCTCATAGAAGTAAACTCCATCATACTCAGAAGGAGTATAAGCGCGAAGAACTGTTACAAGGTCTCTCATAGGAAGAGCAACGCTTCCCAGATATTCAGAAAGAAGTCCTACTCTATCGTCTTTAGAGAGTGAATCATCAACAAGGTACTTACGAACTTCCTGCATTAAGAAACGGGCCTCTTTATGAAAAGCGCGAACCTCTTCATTTTCAAGACTAAAGTCTGCTCTTTTGGCCTCTTCAATATTATCTGCTTCGGCCGTCATAATTTCTTCGGCTTTTAATGTGATATAACCTGGAATTTTTTCAGCAGTACAGTTCTGAGCTACAGGAGCTTGATCGGCACTTTCTACAACTCCACAAGCATTTCCTTCTAGAGAATCAATATAGTTATTAAAGGCTTGGTCTTCTCTTGTATATACTGTTGAGTCTTCACCAAAGAGGCTCATCATAAGAAGCTCTTCTTCCGAGAGAGCACCTTCTTCACTGTCGTTGCTTTCGCAATTTTCAGGCTCTACTTCTTTACCTTTAATTTTAACTTTAAATTCAACGAGATTTGTTCTTAGTGCATCTAATTCAAGTTCATAACCCGCACTTGCTGGAAGACGTTGCCTTCTTTGACCTAGGTCCAATAGAGACGCTCCAAATAAGATTTGGAAGCAAAGGCCGTGAATGAATAAGGAATAAATAAATTCTCTCATATTACATCTCTCAAGTTATACTTATATTAAGATGCAAAATAGATACCAGTATTTAGCCCCTATAATAGAGTCAAGTCACTGAAAATTCGAAAAAAAAAGCGTCTAAAAAATAGACGCTCTCTAAAAAAAAGTCATGTTTTGAGGAGCTTAAGCAGATGCTTCAAGCTCCTTACGAAGTTCTTTTCTCAGTATTTTACCGACATTTGACTTAGGAAGTTCATCTCTAAATTCAATCACCTTAGGTCTCTTATAGCCAGTGAGATTTTCCTTACAAAAGGCCTTAAGCTCTTCTTCCGTCAAACTTTGATCTTCCTTCACTACGTATATTTTAACCACTTCACCTGAATGCTCATCAGGAATTCCAATGGCCGCAGCTTCAAAAACTTTAGGATGAGAAACAATAACGTCTTCAATCTCATTAGGATAAACGTTGAATCCAGAAACAAGAATCATATCTTTCTTACGATCAACAATCTGAAAGTATCCATTCTCATCCATGAATCCAATATCACCTGTTTTAAAAAAGCCATCTTCTGTCATAACCTTGGCCGTCTCTTCAGGTCTATTCCAATAGCCCTTCATTACCTGAGGACCTTTAATTGCAATTTCCCCGTTTTCTCCGACAGGAAGTCTATTGCCATCATCATCTAAGATACAAACATCGGTTGATGAAATAGGAAGACCAATCTTTCCGTTATAATCCTTGAGATTCATTGGATTAATACAAGCAGCAGGAGATGTTTCCGTTAAACCATAAGCTTCAATCAAAGGGATTCCTGTTACTTTCTTCCACTTCTGTGCCACATCTTTTTGAACGGCCATACCGCCACCAAGAGTTAGTTTTAAATGACTAAAGTCGACATCTTTAAAACCTTCTGTGCGAAGTAGACCATTAAATAAAGTATTCACACCAGTAAAGGCCGTAAATTTATGTTTTTTCAGCTCTTTTATAAATCCTTTCATATCTCTAGGATTTGTAATCAGAACATTCTTTGCACCCATGGTTGCAAAGATCAGGCAGTTCGCTGTGAGACTGAAAATATGATAGAGAGGTAGTGGAGTAATAATCGTCTCCTCTCCTTCTTTAAGATATTTTTCAATCCATGCTTTGGCCTGACAAATATTTGCGACAATATTTCGATGAGTAAGAATCGCTCCCTTAGATACACCCGTTGTTCCTCCGGTGTATTGTAGGAAAGCAGTATCTTCTAGTGTCGTCTCTACTGGCTTAAAATGATCAGCATTAGCATCAAAGAGCACAGTCTTAAAGTCGATAGTATTAGGAAGCTTCCAGTCTGGAATCATTTTTTTCACATGCTTAATTACAAAATTAACAATCATGGCCTTTGGAAACCCAAGAAGATCTCCAATTCCAGTTGTGAGGATATTTTTAATCTTCGTATTAGGAAGAACTTGTTCAAGAGTATGACACGAGTTTTCAAAAATCAGAATGGTCTCACAGTCAGCATCGTTTAGCTGATGCTCCAATTCTCTTGCCGTATAAAGCGGATTAACATTAACGATAATCAGTCCGGCCCTCATCGCTCCAAAAAGAGCAATCGGATATTGAAGAATATTGGGCATCATCATCGCAAAGCGATCGCCTTTTTTTAATCCAAGATCATTTTGAAGATAGCTTGCAAATTTTCTTGTTAAAAGATCAAGCTCGCCCCAAGTAAATGACTTTCCCATACAGTAGAAAGACTCTTTATCTGCAAACTTTTTAAAGGCCTGTTCGATAACGTCATTGATTGAGCTATATATCTCAGGATTAATCTCTGAAGGGATTCCTTGCTCATAATGTTTTTGCCACACGCGTTCCATGCTTTATCCTTCTTTAATTGTTTAAATTAAACTTTCTCCATTATACGCATCTTAAATAAAAATTCACGTAGGAAGTCATTGCTATCCGTAATACACGGCCATCAATTAATGACTCCTATAGACAAAAGCGAACGTTAATCTTTTTTTAACGCTACTCACACTAACTGTAATTAGATAGGACAAGAAGAAGCGACAAAGTTTCTCTATTCATACGAAATTTATTGTGGTAGAAGTCCCTCACCTTCGGGAGAAGTTGGAATGGATGTTCTAACTTGACACGCACATTGATTTATTTACTGCCCCTCAGAATTAAGGGGCAGTAAAATCACACTTCCTTATCTATCCTCTTATATTTATCTAATAAATGAGTTGTTCAAGAATGATCAACTATTCAATCCATAATTTTTCAGGCATTCTTAAAGCATGAGTGGTGATTTAAAAGGTTTAGTAGAGGGAGAAGATTATTATTTTAATGATCGCAGACGCCTCGTCTTTACTGAAAGTTATTTAGAGAAAAAAGGTAAGTGTTGCTACAGTGGCTGCCTTCATTGCCCTTATGACAAAAAACTCAAAAATAGAAAAATAAATCCTGATATTCCCCAAGAACTTCAGCTTGATTCTTCACAAGACCAAGGTCCAAGTGATGAAGACCTTCAGCGACTTGCCCAGTACTATGCTGATTACATGAATAAATAAATTAGGAAGCTTTCTTTTTTAGACTCTGCTCTTGTGTTGGATGCTTTGGTATTCCTGGTGGACCTGATAAATCTCTATCAACAATAACCCCGTGTGACGCTGCAACTTTGAGATCAGGAGCCACACCTTTTTTTCTCATCATAACTGCAATTTGCCCGTTATATAGTTCTCGTTCACGAACACAAGCAACACTTGCTCCATAAAAGAAAGCACACATCAGAAAATAGACCCACATGACGGCCACAACGAGGGTATAGAAGTTCCCATAAGCTTGTCCCATCGAGTCTTTCGTATATAAATGATAAACCCAGTAGAATGACTTTCCGACCGCAAAACAACCGACAAAACTAGTCGCTCCATACAGACTCTCTTTAAAAGAAATTCTATCTGGCGTTGACCACTGATAGAAGAAAGTAAAAAAACAAAGAGCAAAGATAGCGGGCAGCAAATTATAGTTAATGAAGAAATTAGAAATAGCATTGGCTCCCTCATAGCTGGTCGTCATCCAATTGAGCATGGTGGGTTTATGACTCAAGATCATAAAGCCGGCCATGAAAAAAGCTACCGATAGACCCATTCCCATATTGCGAATATCTTCGACGAAGAATCCACCTTTAGACTCAGATTTAGAAATGGTATTAACTCCAAAAAATAAAGACGTCACAATTCCTAATGAAGAATAAAGGAGCACAAGAAAGTTAATAAAACTAAAACCCGTATTACCTTCCAGTTGAGCTGTAACGATATTTTTAATCGAGTCTAAAATCCAAGGAGCAAGATTAGGCATATTATTTTTTACGACACCGAGGACAAAATCTCTGGCCTCAACTTGAGAAGTAAAAAAGATTCCGGCCAATGAGATCATCCACAAAAGAATGGGACCAAAACTAATAATAGAAAAGAAGGTCGCCGAACCGGCCACGATTTCACCTTTTCTTTTTTTGAAATGAAAGAAGCCATCCAAAAGTCGATTTACTACCCTCTTTACGATAATAAAGCTGTGCACTTCAGCGGTGTTTCCCCATTCATTGTAGTCGGAACTCTTTTTCATGAGGTATTTATCGACCTAAAACGAGATTCCCTTGAGTAAAAAGCTCAATTAATTTTATCTTTAAATATCGATAGCTTATGACCGCTAAGAGCTTCTTTTTGCGATCTTGAAAGCTTCTTGATAGCGGACTCTCTCTTTTGGGCATAAGACCGATTAGAAGCGCCCTCTAAGTAGAGAATTCCCAGGGGCTGATTAGCCTTTGTATACTTAGCGCCTTTCTTACTGGAGCTATGTTCGTTAAAGCGTCGATTGGGGTCCGTAGTAATTCCTGTATAGATAGTATTTTTTGAAGTGTAGATCATATAGATAAAGTAATCACTTTGAACTTCTAGGCTTAGATAAAAAGGTGTGGTTTTGAAGCTTTTTCCATTAATAATTATTTCAAGAAAATGTACGCCTTCATTAAAAGAGCGAGTGGTTAATTCCTTAAAGAGATGTTCTTTTGTGACTTCATATTCTCCCGCTTGCACTTCTATTTCAGAGAGCTTAAACACTTTTCGACCATACTGTCCGCTCTTCTTTTTAAAGTGCAAAGCATATTCAATTCGCAACTTAGTAGCTTCTTTAATATCTAAATCAAATTGAAAAGAAAGCTTCTCCCCCATGATAACCATTGGAGTAAGAAGTTCAAAATTATAGAATTCAATACGACTAGAGTCCGCAAGACCAAAGAGTTTAAGCGCACCTGCTTCAGAGGATTTAAGCAGTGTTCTTAATCCATGCTTAACAATCCATTGACACTCAGGACTAGGATTATTCATCCAAGACTTCCCAATATTTAAGGCCAAGCGTGGATGATCTTTTGAAATATCGTTAAGGTTATTGGCCACCGACTTTCTAACATAGAGACTTGAGTCGTCCTTTAGGTTTTCAAGTATTTCCAAAATCGGTGTCGGATCTTTTTTAAAATCAACTAAGGCAGATGCCCAAGGAAGCCTAGGCCTGCAACCTTCACAGGAAAGCCTGCGGATGTGATCATTTTCATGAGTTGACCATTGAAGCATTTGTTTCATCGCAAGGGACGGGTTCAATTTTATAAAGGGTCTAATCGCAAACTCTGCCGAAGAATATTGAGTGAGAACCTCTAGAGCTTCCATCGCCGTACTCCAGTGCTCATCACTTAATCCATAGCGCTGCACATACTCTGGAAAATAGAGAGCGGCGTAGCCTCCAAAGTCCTTGCCCACGACCTTGAGAACCTCGCAGGCTTCTTTAAAAGGAAGCTTCAGTTCTGCGTGAATGGAGATACAAATGCGAGAAACGCGCTGCTTCAGTTCAAGATCTTCCCAATCTCCGTGCAAAACCAGCTCCTTAAAGCGAGTTTCATTGAATTGGGGATGAATGAGCTTAAAAGAGCCCCCTAAACGGTCTATATAGCTAGAATCATATATATTTTTTAACGCTTCAGCCATAATGTAGCCCTTCTCACATAGACAAATGAACAAGTCTTAGTTATAAACAATTCTCTTACCTTTGTGAATTTTAGAAGAATTTCAAAAATAGACAAGGGCGAGCGACATTCATGTGTCGGAATGTAGCGCAGGGGTAGCGCGCTCCGCTGGGGGTGGAGAGGTCGTAGGTTCAATTCCTATCATTCCGACCATTTAAAAAAGGCCAGTTTTAAGATCTGGCCTTTTTTATTTCTAACAAACCGTTTTTACAAACAATA
>JBLWYP010000021.1:0-54420 GCA_048266825.1 Bacteriovoracaceae bacterium
CCAGATTTAGGTTTCCATAGAACAGAAGGCCCTACCATCAGAGTTGTACTACTAACGCCTGTTTGCTGATAGGTAATCGCTGAATCCGTGTCCACATTCATCGTGGCCGGAGAGAAGCAGCCGTTGAGGTTATATTCCCAAAAAGCACTTTCATATTTCCAGCCGCCACCAATACAGATACCGTCCACGGTGGAGTTAATAGGAACCACAAGGCCATCACTTTGACGCTCAATGGAGAGTTGATTTCTATAACTAATATAGGAAGCGCTAAGGAACCAGCTGGAATGAAAGACCACATCCACAAGGTATTTATCATGCTTTTCAAAACGCTCTATGATGTTGTCATAGCTGTCGTCTTCATAGTCTGATTCACCAAGTATTTCCACATACATGACCGCTCTTTTTCTAATCACTTCCTTCTCTCGAGAAGTAAGTTTTTCGTAGTCCCTTAAATAGAGATTCACCATAGATTCAGCGATTCGATGGTAGTAGAGATAGAGCTTATTAGGTGCTTCTGGTAGATCGTCGGTACCGTCAGACTTGTAGCTTTGTATGATTTCAGAGTTCTTTAATTTATAGCTCGCTTGAATGAGGGCGTAATAAAGTTTAATGGCCGAATTATATTCTCCAAGCTTTTCATAAGAATAGGCCGCAAGAGTGAGGGCACCGCTTGGCGTGTCAGAAGAACTCAGTTGAAACTGACTTGCGAGCATATCAATGGCCTGTTGATATAATTTATCTTTATAAAGTTGCTTGGACTTTTTAAAGGCTACTTTTTGTTGACGATTAATTCTTTGAGCAAAGCTTGCCTGAGACATGACGAGAACAATGGTTATGATAAGTGACTTTAAAACCATAGGTGCACCTGCCCCGTAAAGTCCCACGTATCTTCTGAGTTCGAACTTTCATTATAAAGTCTTGAATTAAAGACATCAAATCTGAGCTCCACTCCTTGAATGACAAAATATTGTAACCCTGGTCCCCATTTTAAGTTCTTACTTTCCACCTCAAGATTGGATTTGAGGTATTCAATTGTGTTGAGAAGAAAGAAGCCTTTAGAAAGGAGGGTGTGAGTCTGTACCATCCAGTACCTTGAAGTGATTTCCACTTCTCTTTTTAGCTGTGACTTCTGTACCTGACCGAGCTCGGCCATGACGCTATTTCCTTTTCCAAAACCTGCTCGGGCATGAAAAGCGTAAGCATAGGTTTTAAGAAATTCGGATTCACCCATTTGGACAGAGAAGCCTGGTCTAAATTTTCTAGAAACCGTATATTCAAAGTTAGTGGCAACCCCAGTTTGGCGCACTTGATCTTCTTCGTTCATATTACCAATGAAGGGTTGGATACCTAAATCAAAGTTTTCTGAAGTGTAGTGAACCAGTAGGGAATGAGTCTGATCATTCATGGTATTGCCAGTGACCGAGCGAGAATAAGCTTCGTGATTGACGATGCGAATTCCGTAAATCTTATCCATTAGACCTGCATAGATGCCCCAATTCTTAGAAGGGCGGTATCCAATATAGTACTCGCGGCTTCTGTAAGTATCGGCATCTGGATCACTTCCATTGCGAGGGACTGGTGCATAACCCATGGTGGCCGTCACAAAGAATTTATCTAAGTCTGACTCAGGTCCAAGCCTAACCACAAGGCTGGCATTGGCATCCATATTAATCCATTCTTTTTCGGAGCCATCTCCACCAATATTATTTTGAAGCAGTAGTCCTCGATAATCTAGGGAAGGACGAAAGCGCTTAGACATATGTTTTTGATAGAGAAATCCACTCTTTTCTCCCAATTCATTTAATTCTCTTGTGCCTAGCCACCAACGATCATCTGAAATCGTAGAGGCTCCAAGGGCCCGTCCATAGTCAGTTAAAGGACCATTACCATAAGCGTTATAGTGACAAACCGTACAGGACGTATAACCGTAACCAATGAAATTGGGATAGGCTTGAACAGAGTTAGACCTTAACCCTGTGGCAAGAATTAGAGATAGTAAAAGGAGTATTTTCATTTTCACTTTGTAAGTGTACAAATCAGTAGACCCTTTGAAAACTTAAAAAAATGGACTACTTAAAGGGATTATTTGAGAAAATAAAGGATAGGAAGTGACAACGACCGCGAGTGTAAAAAAGAAAACGGAAATTCTTCTTTATTTCAATTTAGTGTTGTGTCTTTTCATCATTGCTTGGGGTGCATGGGTTCGATTATCGGGCTCAGGTGCTGGATGCGGTGATCATTGGCCTCTGTGCAATGGGGATGTCATTCCCCTAAGTGGCTCATGGAAAACCTATACGGAATATATCCATCGCTTCACTACCGGACTATTTGGACTCACGGTTCTTTTGCAAATTTTCTTTTCTCATAGAGAATATCCCAAAGGGCATCCGGTCATTAAAGGTTCTTATGCCCTTTTGATCATGACTTTTATCGAGTCCTTAATAGGTGCTGTTCTCGTTAAAAGAGGATTGGTGGTTGATAATGCCAGCGTTGACCGAGCGATTGTGGTGGGACTTCACCTTGTGAATACACTCTTTCTCTTAGCAACATTTGTTCACGCTCATTATTTCTTGGATAAGTGTGCTCAACGTATCCCTTTCAAAGAAAGTAAGCGCGACTATATCCTAGGAGCTTTGGGTTTAATCTTAATTTTAATTGTCGGTGCTTTCGGAGCGATTACGGCCTTAGGAAACACACTCTTTCCTTCTGCTGATTTAGTCAGTGGTGTAGCTTCAGATTTTAGTAGCGCTTCTCCTTTTCTCATTCGACTGCGTATTTATCATCCAGCACTGGCCATATTAATGGGTGCTTTTTGGATGAGCCTTTTGACTTTCTGGAAGCCAGAGGGGAATCCTGAAGAAAAAGATAAGAAAGTTCTTCATAATTGGTGTCAGTTTTTATATATCTTGTTTATAGTTGCCTTGGGCTTTGGAGTCATTAACTGGTTGCTGATGGCCCCTTTCTGGGGTGCAGTGATTCATTTAATCTTGGCAGACTTTATTTGGATGGGCTGCTTAGGAACAATGTATAGAAAACTTTACATTTAGCTGTAATCATCGTGATAGGTTTTTAACATGAAAAGAAAAGGTACATCTCCTCAGGTCATTATTGTTGACGATGAAGAGTACATTTTAGAGTTCATGAAGTCTGATCTGCTGGAAAATGGCTTGTGCGTAGAGTCGTTTACCTGTCCTCATGAGGCGATGGAATTTGTTCTGGCCAAAGATAATCAGATCAATTTTGAAAATGGAATATTTCTTATTACTGATTTTCGTATGCCCAAGCTAAGTGGGCTTGAGTTAATTGAAAAGCTTATCTCCCAATCTATAGATATCAAAGGCTCTATTCTTCTCACTGGTCTCATTCCGAAAGAAGAGGTGCAGCGCGTAGAAGATATGAAAGATGTAGAAATAATGGAAAAGCCTGTTGAACTTGATGTTATCATCAGAAAAATAAAATCATTCTCTAATAATGGTAATACTCATCTTTAAAAGGCATAATTGAACCTGATGAAAACCTTATTGGTCCTTATTTATTTACTATGCTCTTTTTCAATCTTTTCGATGACTCCAGAAGTTTCTTCCGAGGGGCTGAAACATTCTCTTTCCAAAAGCACTGACTTGCTTATTCATATCCATTTCGTTAATCCCAGTATTTCTACCACGCCTAAGTCCAAGCGCAGAAAATTAGGGATGAGAGATGACCTGTGTGAAGAAGAGAGTGAAGAGCTAGAAGAAGATTTGGATGATGCGCATATCCTTTATAGGACCAATTTATCGAGTAATAAATGGAATATAAGACTCCATAAAAATTCTTATCGCCATACTCTATTTTCCGAAATTTATATTTCTCCCTTACTGAGACCTCCTCGTTCTTAAGACTTTTTTGATTCGCTTTTTGAAACTTAAGAATAGGAATAGAGATGTCTAAATACATATCCAATATTAAACAAAATATAGCACCAAGTTTTGTCGTTTTCTTAGTGGCCTTACCTCTTTGTATGGGAATTGCCCTGGCCAGTGGAATGTCTCCATTAGCGGGGCTGCTCTCGGGCATTATTGGGGGACTCATCATAGGCCCCCTTTCAGGTGCTCCCTTACAAGTCTCTGGTCCTGCTGCCGGACTTGTTGTGATTGTTCATGGTATTGTGGTTCAAGATGGAATTGGAGGTCTTGCCTTGGCCACCTTAATTGCTGGGGCGCTACAAATCACGGCCGGTGTTTTTAAAAAGGGAGAAGTTTTTCAACTTATTCCCCACGCCGTCATAGAGGGAATGCTCATGGGAATTGGAACGTTGATTTTCTTTTCTCAAATTCATGTCCTCTTTGACTTCAAGGCCAACTCTAGCTTTACGGCCAACTTGGTCCAACTTCCAGATTCTCTCTTAGGCATCTTTGATTCACCCGAGCGTGTAATTGTCGGATTCTTATCGCTATTCATTATTCTTTTTTGGGGAAAAATAAGTAAAGTGATTAAACTCTCAAAGATTCCGGCGCAATTAATGGCCGTGGTCTTGGTTTCTCTAATTGCTTCACTCTTTAGCTTTCCTATAAATATGGTTCATATTCCAGATGATGTTTTTGCTCATCTTGGTGATGGAGTGTTGTGGAAGAATTTCAATGGCTTTAGCTTAAATGTTCTTCTTGATGGAATCGTCTTAGGAGTGGTGGCCTCTGCTGAGAGTATGTTAAGTACCGGCGCTATTAAGAATTTAAAAGCGGATGCACAAACGAATTACTCAAAAGAATTATTTGCTCAAGGAGTAGGTAACTTTGTGGCAGGACTTCTTGGGGCCATTCCTATTACTGGAGTAATTGTTAGAACAACGGCCAATATTGAAAGTGGCGCAACCACTAGAGACTCTGCCATTTTACATGGACTATGGTTACTGCTCTTTATTAGTTTTGGAGCTTTCTTACTTAATCATATTCCCATGGCCATATTAGCCGCGATTCTTGTGGTTATTGGCTGGAAGCTTATTAATCCTAAGCACCTTGTTAAATCAATTAAAGAGATGAATTACAATTCTTTGATGATGATAAGCACTTGGCTAGGTGTGATTTTTATCGACCTTCTAAGTGGAGTAGTTCTTGGGATTGTTCTGGCCATTTTAAATAGTCAAAAAGTTAAGACCTTGCTGAAACAAGCTTAATCTTCACTAACTTCTTTTATAGGAGGTTCATCAAAGAACCTCTTATTAAAGAGCTTCATATTTAATTCCTGAAGATCTTCCGTTAGCGGTGCATGTATCTCGATGATTTTATTTTCAACGGGATGAGGAAATTTTAAATAGTGTGAGTGAAGATAGAGGCGATGAAAATCAAATTCATTGCGATAGAACTCATTGATTCTCCCTTTTCCATAGCGAGCATCTCCAATCAGACAATGCATATTTCGAGAAAAGTGGCGCCTAATTTGATGTTTACGCCCGGTCTTTATAGAGACTTCACAAAGGGTCGCACCAAAGCGGTAGTGCTCAAAATATTCAAGAGGCTCAAAAAGAGTGAGAGCTTCTTGTCTGGTCCCTTTGGGAGTTTTAAGAGAGCGATCATAATAGCCTGCAACGGGCATGGCCCCGTTACCGAGAGTGATATATCTCTTCTCGGTTTCGTTATGCCAGCGATCTTTAAAGAAGGTGACGTATTCGCCTTTTAGAGCAAAGAGCACGGCACCTGAACTTTGACGATCCAGACGATGCACCGGATATAACCAGTGCCCCGTTTGTTCTTTGACTACTGTCATCAGAGAATCTTCGTATCGCGGTCCACCTTTCCAGGGATGCACCATCATAAAGGGTGGCTTGTTAACCACTATGATGGCGTCATCTTGATAGAGGATGGGAACGATGGGATTCTCTGACATTAATTACTTCCTATACAGGCCAAGTATTAGTTAACCAAAATGTCTTCGTAGCGAATATCACCTTTTGATGAACTATTTTGGAGTTCTTCAATTTTCTGCATCCGCTCTGGATCAAGTTGGAGCATTACTTTATTACGTTGAGCACTATTCAGTCTTCTTCTTTCTGTGAAGCGCGTTTCAACACTAAAGCGTCTACCTACGTGGCGAGCAAGATAATTCATTTTCTTGGCCTCAACATACTTAAGGCGAGTACAGCCATGAGAGCCAACGTCTCCATTAACAGTATAAGAGGAATGAAAGGCAATTCCATAGTGATAGAAAGTGGCCCATCCCATATCTTCGCCATTTGAATTCACATAGTGATCCATAACAAAGTATCCCGGAACTTTGGCGGTAACTTTTCCGGCCAGTCCCATTTCATTATCTTTTTGAAGAAGAAAATCTCCCTTACTATTTTGATTTAACTTAGGAGAGTTTTGATAAACATAGAGGGACTCAGGAGTATAGTTTCCGCCTGATCCATCACTCCATGGCATACCGGGTGTTGTGGCCCAAGTGGCGATATGTTCGCCAGAGTTTTCATCACCATTGATATAGACATAGGCGCGGTAACACATTTTTGCCGTGCACAGACCCACGTCTGGAACGCTGCGATCAAGGGCGGCGTCGGTTACGACCACGTGAACGCTACTGATGCCTTGAAAGTTGTACCTTCCTCGATAATCCATACTTGAATAGTATTTCAAATCATCTTTAAATCCTGTGAAGCCTTTTGAAGTACAGTGATTGTAATTTTTTAAATCATCTAGTTCAAAATTCTTTTCGGCTTGCTCACAGTTTTTAACCCAGCTGGGCATGTAGCCATTACTCCAAGGGGAGTTGGCGAATGTTTCGCTAGAAAAAATAAATAGCGAGAAAAAAATCATAATAGAATGGAAACGTTTAAACACTTTTAACCTCGATAGTTAGTATGTAGTGCGCCATTCATATCAATTTGTTTGGATAATGCTAAGGAAAATAGTGAGACAGTGAGGACTTTAAATAATAGCGCTGCGTAAAAAGATTAGTAAACAAGTAAACCTTTTTGATCCCAGTATTCAAATTCAAAATATCCCATTTCACGAATCAATTCTTGTTTATTGAGCTCCGTTCCAATATGACTCTCTTCTTTGCGAGGCGCATTATCAAGAGGATGGATATAGGCGCGATCTTTAACAAAAGTTCTTGTTTCTTCCTGGGTCGCATTAGTGAGAGTGTGGTTCCATTGACTAAGAGTCTTGGGTTCTTTTGCTATACCAATATCAAAAACGTAGGGGTTAACTTCGTCACCATCTCGAACTAAGACGTAGGGTGCAACATGATAGCGCCAACCAACAAAGCCTTCAGGCACAGGGATTTTATCTTGGGCCCCTTGCTCTTCTAAGCGACTCCATTCTTTAGGATAGAGTCCTCCGCTACTAATTTCATTCCCATACATCGTCATGGCCTTCCCCATTTCTATGCCATTGGCCTTAGCGATAAGGGCAAACTCATGGGCCCTTATTTCACACCCATCGTGGAGGTAATCAAATTTCATATACTCAACTTCTTCAAAGGCCCTCATGAGTTTATCGGCTTCTTCTTTAGTTAGGATGCTCAGCTCATCACCTTCATAAGTACCGGTGGGAAGTTTGGCTCCATCGCCAAGGCCAAGATCTACTTTTTGATGAAGGAGCTTAGTGTCGATATCTTTTTCAAAGACGACTTGCTCAGGAGGAAGGCGATCTTGGTTACAATTGGCCAAAGGCTCAGTGCCTTGAGTCGCGACTCTATTAAAGCCATTGATGGCATCACGAAGATGAGGACCATCAAGATCTAGTTCTTGAGCATATAAACTAGAGCATAAATAAAAATAGAGGCTTATTAAAAGATGTGGCCATTTCATACTCATTTATCGGATGAATACAGTGGTTTATTAAGCTCTTAATAAGGAATAAGGCGGCTTAATTATAGAGGATTTCCATTTCGGGGTGATATATGGGCAACTTTTCAAAGACTTCCTTCAATCCCTCGGCCTCAGGGCCAAAGACATTGATTAAATGAGGGAAGTCCCTAATCGTTAAGCGAAGATTGGTGTCGATGTAGGAGTTAAGGCAGTCCCAGAGATCATCGAGGTTGCGCCCATAATAGCTAGGAAAACCAAAGAGCTGGGAAACCTGATCGTGGAAGTCTTCTACTGAATATATAGTGCCCCCATCAAGATAGAGCTCTCTTTTTCCAAAAAGCATAGATCACAATTTGGCATCTTTATTGGCCTTGGTCTATACTGCGACAAGTAAAAAAAGCAAAAAATCAAATGAATATGAGGGAGCAATATGACGAATAACTTTGATTTATCTAAATGGGTTGGTCAGTTACGTGATCAAGGTATAACCCGAGGTGATTGGTGGGCCCTAAGAGAGTATAAAGAGAATACTCAATTTCGTATGGCCCGTAATGGAAAGAATACGCAAAATGCATTGGAAACCACTCACGGAGTAATGGTGGAAGTGATGATTGCTGGGCACGTAGGCTACGCGGCTACGGATAACTTAAGTCTTAATGGATTTAAAAAGGCCTTTGAAAAAGCGGAGATCTCGGCCCGATCTTTGGCCAAGAACTCCCTTCATAAATTTACGGACTGGGAGTCACGTATTCGTCCCGCCCATAAAGGAAGTTATAAAAGTCCAGCCCGAAAAGAGCTATCCAGTTTTAGTGGTGCAGATGCTACGGACTACCTCTTAAATATTAGTGGAAATTTAAGAAGTGGAAAGAACGTCATGGAGTCCATGGCCTATATGATGTTAATCAATACCGACATTCGCTATATCAGCTCTAACGGTAGTGATTGGAATCAAGAATTCTCTATTCTTACTAAAGACTTTTCGGCCACGGCCCAAAGAGACTCTATGGTTCAAAAGAGAAGTCTTGGTATGCAAGGTCATCAGATCGGTGCCGAAGGGATCGCTGACTTTGATGCTATGGAGAGTTGTGATCGCTTGGTGGGAGAAGTGAATGAACTCCTTGATGCGCCAGAGTGTCCAACGGATAAGCGCGATCTTATTTTGATGCCTGATCAACTCTACCTTCAAGTGCACGAGTCGATTGGACATCCCTTAGAGCTTGATCGAATTCTAGGAGATGAGAGAAATTATGCGGGATGGAGTTTTGTTTCTCCCGAAGATTTTGGCAAGCTACAATATGGACCTAAAATATTGAACGTCACTTTTGATCCGACGATCTCTAATGAAATGGCCTCGTATAACTATGATGATAATGGAGCCCCTGCTAAGAAAGAATACCTTATTAAAGAGGGAACTTTGGTTGCTGGAATTGGTGGCGTAGAGTCTCAACAAAGAAGTGGCTTAAAGGGTGTGAGTTGTGCTCGTGCTTGTTCATGGAATCGTCCCGCGATGGATCGCATGGCCAATATTAATATTGAGCCCGGTGAAAGCTCCATGGAAGAGATGATTAAGGCGACTGAAAATGGAATTTTAATGGAGACCAATCGCTCATGGTCTATTGATGATTATCGAAATAAATTTCAATTTGGTTGTGAGTATGGTCGCCTCATTAAAGATGGGGAAGTGAAGGAAGTCGTGAAGAATCCTAATTATCGTGGTTCTACTGTTGCCTTTTGGAATGGATTGGCCCAAGTGGGTAATAAAGATACTTTTGAAGTTTGGGGATCTCCTTATTGTGGAAAGGGTGAACCTAATCAAGTGATTCGAGTGGGACACGCTATTCCTACTTGTCGTTTTACTGATATTGATGTTTTTGGAGGTGCCTAATGGTGGCCAAGTTTTGTAATTATAGTGACCAAATAAATAACTCTAAGAAACTCTTCTCAAGCACAAAAGATTTTCTCTTTTCTCAGCTTAGAGAAGGCGAGAGTCTTGGGATAAATTTATCAGGAGAGGAGAGTTCTTTTACACGCTTTAATCATTCTAAGATTCGTCAAAGAACAGAATTAGAACAGGCCCATATGGGTCTTGAATTAATAAGAAATAAGAGAAAGTCTTATATCTCTTTTAGCCTTAGTGAATCTACAACGCAAGATGATTTAAAAGGCTACCTCTCGTTCTTACAAAAAGAAGTGGATGAGCTTCCAGAAGATCCTTTCTGTGTGGAACTTACTCCTGGAGAAAAAAGTACTGAACAGCGCAGCGGTGAATTACCTGTCATTGATGAGGTTCTTGATTTTTTAAAATCAACTCTTGAGGGTGTTGATTTGGCCGGACAAATTGTAACAGGTATGAGCTTTCAGGCCAATGCGAATTCGTTGGGACAAGAGCATTGGTTCTCTAGTGAATCTATGTACCTTGATTACTCTCTTTATAGTGCCAAAGAAAAGGCCGTGAAGGGAAGCTATGCCACGACTCATTATAATCAAGAAGAATTGGCCCATGCTCTAGAAGATTCAAAGGCCGCACTAAAAGTGATGGATCAAAAAACAACCGAGCTTAAGCCTGGTAAGTATAAAGTCTATATGGCCCCTGCGGCCCTTAATGAAATTGCGGATATCTTAGGATGGGACGCTCTTTCTGGTTCGGCCTATAAGCAAGGGGAATGTCCTCTTGGGGCAGCTTTTGAAGGAAAGAAGAATCTCTCTTCTTTGCTGAATATGAATGAAGACTTCTCTCTTGGTCTATCGGCGCGCTTCAATGAAAATGGAGAACTGGCCGATGAGCTTATGCCCATCGTAAAAGAAGGGAAGCTGGTTAACCTCTTTGTTTCCAAGGCGACAGAGTTAGAGTTTGATTTAAAAAGTAATAAAGCAGCTTCAAGAGAGGCGCCCCGTTCTTTAGTGATTGGAACTGGAGACCTCGCTCGAGAAGATATTTTGAAAAAGCTCGGAACAGGGATCTATCTGTCTAATCTTCACTACCTTAATTGGTCAGATAAGAATAATGGACGCATCACGGGGATGACTCGTTTTGGCTGCCTTTGGGTAGAAAATGGCGAGATTGTAGGGCCGATTAAGGATATGCGCTTTGATGAGACTCTCTATCAAGTATTCGGTGATGGACTTAAGGCCGTGACTGATTTTAGCGAAGTTTCCATGGCCACTGGCAGCTATAGTGCTCGTGATATTGGAGGAGTTAAGCTTCCAGGTCTCTTGGTTGAAGACTTTACCTTTACGCTTTAAGATAATGTAATTGAAAATAGAAGGCGAACTTAATGATTAAATTAAGTTCGCCCTTTTTTTATTTTAAAGGCTTTCTAAACTTTAAGGTAAAACGATCACTCTCACCAATGGACTGATAGTAAGAGATTTTATTCTCTTTTACATTTCTAAGGCTTGGGGGCAGATTCCACACTCCCGCTTTATGATTGGCCTGATCTTTGTAGTTGGCATTGATTTCTGATTTAGCGACAAATTCAAAACCTGCACTTTTAATAAGCTCAATGGCATAGTCTTCTTTGACGTAACCATTACTTGCACTCTTATCCAGTTTTGAGTTCATTGCGGCCCGATGATCGACAACACCCAGAACTCCTCCAGGCTTTAAGATTTTATAAAAAGTTGCAATCGCTTCATGGGCCTTGCCGGCCTTCATCCAGTTATGAAGGTTTCTAAAGGTAAGCACTCGATCCAGTGAATTTTCAGGAGCGATTTCTTCTTCTACCATACCTGGTAGGTAGACGGCCGATTGGACTTCTCCATAGAGAGACTTATCACTAATTTTTTCTTCTACCATTTTGTTAAGCTTAGGATAGTAGGGACGTCCTTCATTAGGGAATTTCGTAATATAGAATTCGCCTTTGTCTTTTAAATAAGGCCCTAGAATTTCCGTATACCATCCTCCTCCTGGAGAAATTTCTGCAACTTTCATATGAGGTCTTACTTCAAAGAATTTCAGCGTTTCTACAGGGTGGCGATAAACATTACGGTCAATATTCTTTTGAGAGCGATGCTTTCCCATGGCAATCTTGCCCAAGTGATGATGGCGCTTTGACATATGTGAGCAGCTAAAAAGAGATAATGAGGCGATTGCACTCAAGATTAAAATTGGTTTCATCTATGACTCCAGATTATAGTTTGTAGTTAATTGTAGATTCTATTGCTCTAGAAAGTTAGTAGAATTAAACAGGCCTTGCTTAGACAAAGGCCTGCATGAAAGATTCTATTATCTCTTGGCCCTAAAGAGACCCATGGCCTCTACCATAATCCATATTTGGATGAGGGTTAAAATGATCGCCAAAGTAACTAAGAAGTTATTTTTCTGACCTATGAAGAGCGTGATATTAAAGACAAGACCCACAGAAGTGATAAAAATCAAAAATATCGCTGGAATAAAGTAGGGAAGAATATTCTTCTTATTCTTCAGCAGATAAAGAGAAATAAGGATCAATGTTAGGGCTGCTAACATTTGATTGGTGGCCCCAAAGAGCGGCCAAATGGAAAGTCCTCCTTTTCCGCCATCACTTGATATCATTAAGAGAAAGGCCGTAAAAACCGCGAGAAAACTTCCTACAAAACGATTCTCTAATGTCTTTATCTTTAAAGTGACTCCGAATTCTCCAATAATATAGCGCTGAATTCTACAGGCCGTATCTAAACTGGTGGCCGCAAAGGAAATCACCATCACGGCCATAATCGTCTCACCGATCTCGACTGGAATTCCCCAGCCATGAATAAACTTCGCCGAGCCCGTAACAAAGGCCCCTATTTTTGCCGAGAGTCCATTGGCCGCATTCCAATTAGCATAGTGACCATGCCAATGATCAAGAGAATCAAATCCCGCGGTTACGGCCAAAGTCGCCAGTAGGGCAAGTAATCCTTCTGCCAGCATTCCACCGTAAGCAATGGGTTTGGCATTTCTCCATTTATTCACTTGCTTAGAAGTCGTGCCTCCACTAACGAGACCATGAAATCCAGAGATCGCTCCACAGGCAATAGTAATAAAGAGAAAGGGAAACCATGGCGGCGCCCCTTGAGGATTGGGATTAATAGCAGGAGCGACTATTTCAGGTCTAACTATAAAGAGTCCCCCAATCATTAAGAAAAGACCTACGGCAAGTTGATGACCATTGATATAATCCCTTGGCTGTAAAAGAATCCACACCGGTAAAACGGAAGCAATAAAAGAATAGATAAGAAGCAGGATCATCCATACCATCAAGGGTTCTGCGCCGAAGACTGAACCAAAAGAAATGGGATAGAGGCTTCCCAGATAAATCATCACAAAGAGAGCGAGCTGCGCCAAAATGGAGGGAAGCTTTAGGGCCGCTCCTTTTTTATTAATAAAATAACCCATCAAAAGCGCCACGATAATCTCAAAATTGACAGGTATGACGGATGAAGGAAAAGAAACAAAGAGGTTGGCAATAACGAGAGCAAAAACAGCAATCACCATCCAAATGAGAAAGAACATAATAATGAGAAAGAGATTTCTTGCTCGCGCGCCGATCAATCTCTCGGCGACTATCGCCATGGAACTTCCTTCATAATTCATAGAAAGAACCAAGGCCCCAAAGTCGTGACAAGCTCCCATGAAGATGACCCCAATCACTATCCATAAAACGGCAGGCACCCAACCCCAAATGGCCGCAACGGCGGGACCAACAATAGGGGCCGCTCCAGCGATAGAGCTAAAATGATGGCCAATGAGGACTTCAGTAGAGGTGGGGACAAAATCGATGTCATCTCTATGCTTATGGGCCGGAGTTAATTCCTGAGAGTCGTCTCTAAGTCCTAGTCCAAAAAGATGATCACAGAGATAGCGTCCATAGAAGCGATAGGCCAAAATAAAGGCCGTAATGCCCAAGAATCCAAGAAGAGCTCCGTTCATGCCCGTTTATTCCTTTGATATAAATTATGTTTAGTGAAACGATAGCGCTAGTTTCATAAAATGTCTCATATATTCAGTAAGGAAAAACCATTTTTCAGCTCAAGAAAAATAAGTTATACAAATGTATTAATTTTTTGGGACAAAAAAATAAAATTAACTTATTGGCAAGGAAGGGTTATGAAAAATCAATTACTTAGTTTGGTTTTGTCTATCTTCACACTCACTAGCGCAAGCGCTGTCGAGTTTGGTGGACTAGACGTAAGAATCGGAGGGGATGCTTACGTAAGAGGGTTTAGCAATAACGATGAAACAGGAAGTAGCGATACAAAGACTCAAGGAATGGCGCAGCTATTTAGAATGAAGCTTGATGTCACTACAAAAGACAAGATTCGCATCAGTACACGTGCCACTTTAAGTGGGGATAAGTGGAATGGCGATCCTGCCAATAATGCTCCTACCGGAACCAATAGTGATAACGATGTGGTCAATGGTAACGGAGGAAATCCCGTAAGATTAGATTATGGGTTTATCGAGGTTCCGTTTAAAAATGGATGGATTGCTCGAGCTGGTCGCCAAACGGCCAATTTCTCTGAGTGCTTCAACACTTGTGATGATCGTCGTGATCGTCTATTGCTGATGAAGGCCTATGGAAACTATGTTCCGGTAATTCTCTATGATAAAAGACGTGAAGGGGCAACGAATTCAGATGATGATGATTCTGATATGTATGCTGTGGCACTCTTTCATGTGCATCAAGTTCACGAATGGGCCCTTCTTTATGCTTACTTTGACAATAGCGTAACGGGCTACCAACTCGGTGGCGTTCATAACTTCTCGCCTTACTATAAGTATAAAGGGGATAAGTTCTCAGGACTTGCTGTTTGGAACTGGCTTGGTGCTGGTGAAACAGGTTCTTGGTATGATAATTCAAATTCTCATTCTATGGCGTTTAAGGGTGAATACCGTATCAATTCTCACTTTGATGTGGGCTTTCAAACCATTCAGTCTTTTAATGGCGGTCTGATTGCTCCTGGTTATGATAGTTTCTCTTTTGTTGTAAACAGCTCTCCTGAGTACAATCAATCAAATACCAATCTCGTCAATATTGGTGGATTAGGAACGCTTACCGGTGGAGATCAAGATGATGAAAGTCTCTACATCGCTCGTGTTCGTTACTTCCAAAAAGAATTAACGGCCGCTCTTGCTGTGGGGAAGGCCCGTCAATACTCACTGGGTGTCGCAAGTGATCTGATGATTTATGATTTGCAACTTAAGTATCAATATACAAAGTCGACTTACTTCAATGCAGGATACGCCGTTATCCGTGATGATAAGAAAATGGACTCTGCTTTATTTCAAGTTACGACAAACTTCTAATTAGCTAATATTATATAGTTTTTTTGATCTATGAGGGCCGTATTTTTTACGGCCCCTTGTAAATAAAACCTAGTGGATATCTTTTGCTGTAACGCTTTGCGTTTTAATGGTTTAACCCTCCTATATATTTTTATTAAAACCAGGGGGGGGGAACCTTGAAATCTCGACTGTCATTTTTGGCCTTATGTATGGCCTTTCTATCATTCTTTAGCGCTTCGACTCATGCTTATAGTGTATTCACACTAAAGAAAGTTAACTGGAGTAGAGTGAAGAGCGTTGATGTCTTTATTGCCGGTTACGGTGAAGAGATGGGACTGCAGTTTCTTTACGGAGCTATCACACGAGCTCAAGTTCATGATGACACTTATCCTGATACACGGGCTCAAGTGATTCTTTGGGCCGATGAAGATGGTAAGAGAAAAGATCGTGCCGTACTTCAAAGTCGTGGCATGCAAATCATGGAAGTTAATTCACGAAACCTTCGTCATAATACGATCGTCAAAATCATAAAAGACCTTCCGGTTATGAGCTCTCTTCATATTGTGAGTCATAATGCTGCCGTTGAAGGTGTGGCGATTCAAAAAAGAGCTCGCCTCGGTGCAGAGGATAGCTTATGGCAAGAACTAAGTGGACGCTTCACGGCCGATGCCTATGTCTTCCTTCATGGTTGTAATACAGGTTACCTCGTTGCTCCTGGAATTTCTAAAATCATTAAGCGCCCTGTTTTTGGATCACTTACTTCAACTGACTTTCAAGAAGTTTTCAATGACGGTGAGTGGTACCACAATAATTCGGGAACAGGTCAGTATCCTTCTAACGTAGGAAAGAAGAAGACTAATGATGTTCTCTACGCTTCTAATGAATCATGTTGGAAAGGTTATTGTCACCGCATGATGCCTAATGAGCATACTTACCGTGGTTACTGGGGAGATTATGAAGTAGGTCTTCCTTACTACAAGCCATTTTGTAACTTTGATACTTCTGATAAATCAAAGTGTATGAAAGGAATTGCGCAAGGGGTGAGAACAACTCCAACCATCGGAGCAAAGTCGTGGCAAGATCGTGTAGAGGACTTCTTATGTCCACGTATGGCCGACGCTTCCGTTCATGCGAGTTGTGTGGCCGCTCTTCAAAATGGAGGCGATCGCAAGGACTTCTTTAGAGGAAAAACTCTAGAGTGTAGCTTAAAAGGTTGTGACTTTGAAACTTACTACACTCGCAAGGCCGGTGTTAAGGTGATCAACTTCACAGGAAGCGACAAAGGTACAAAGCCTTTCGAAGACGAGTTCAAGCTTCTTATGAGTGCCGAAGACTACCTCTAAGAAAGCCTAAAAAATTAATTGATAAAAGAGGCCCTCTGATTGAGGGCCCTTTTTTATTTTAGAAAGTTTTAAGGTTCAAGAAATCTTTTCCAAATAAAGTCTGAAAATTTTTAAGTTATAAATTACAATAGATGTCTATTTCAATTTAACCTTGGACAATTATGAAACTTCTATTTTATTCAACTGTATTAATGACCTTCTCTTTCTCTAGTATGGCAAAAACTTTAGTTTGCATGAAAAAAGAGGGGATAAAGGCTTGTCAGGCAGAAGCTAAAGAATTCTGTGAAGGTAGTGAATTCAATATCAGGTCCAGATCTAGTCAATATACAGTAACGTGTGAAGGTGACTCTGAACAAAGTTCAGGAAAAGCATCCCAAAACAAAAATGTCGTGAATAATGATGATCTTACTGAATGGCGATTTGCTATAGGTCTTGGCTATAATGCAAGCGGCTCTGCAGAGTCTGACTTTTCTATCCAGAACTTAAGTACTCTTTCTAGAGCAAATGGTGAAGTTGATTTAGATACAGAGCCAGGCTTTAACATCAATTTTGAAGCACGCTTCCTTAAGAAGAATGGCTGGGGATTAACGATGGGACTTGATTTTGATTTTGATAGAGAAGTTAAAACAGGAACGATTTCCTCAGGTGGTACTACTATCAGTGTCAGTGAAACCGATAATCCTGATTCTTTTACTTCTGTTGTGGGCTATGGGAATCTCGTTTATAAGTGGGAGCAATTCTACATTCCCTTTGGTTTAAACCTAAGCTATATAGATTATAAATCCTCCGGTTTGAATGTTAATACTACACCTTCAATTGGTGCTCAATTGGGACTTGGATATGAGACCGATTCTAATTTTGCTATGGAAATGTATTCAAGGGTTCTTGGACTTGAGATGGACTATATCGATGGTAATTATGAGGTCATATTTGAAGAGGGCTTGATTTCTAATATCGCCTTTAGAGTTAAGTATATCTTCCTATAAATAAGAGATAAAAATAATAAAAAAAGCTGGCCCTCTGATTGAGGGCCTTTTTTATCAAGTTTTTCAAAAGGGAATGGAACCGTTTGCCCATTAGCAATTTTCAACACTTAGAATTATCATTGAAGAGATATAAATAAATTATAATAAGCTTTAAACCTACCTTCATGGAACTACTAATGAAAATGCTAAGATCACTTTTTTTATTTTCAGGACTACTGTCTCTCTCTCTTGGTGCCCAAGAAATCAAGCAAGTAAAGGGAAAGCGCTTTATCTTTATTAAAGAAGATTCGGCCAGCTACTCTAAAGGACAGAAAGTTAAGTTCTATGATGAGAATGGAAAGGTTACATTAGTGGCCCAGATTCAAAAGTGTAGTTCTTCTAAATGTATGGCGGTCATGCTCAAAAGACGAAAGGGCTTTAATCTGGGAACTGGTCAAATGATCTACTCTCAAAAGTCGTCTTCCTTAACATCAACGCCATCTGAAGTCGCTGAATCATCAACACTTCCAAAGAAATATAAATATGCAATTAAGGGGGGACTAGGTGGTCAAAACTCAGCCTCACTATTTGGAGAGTTTGACTATATCGCTAGCGAAAAGTGGGTCTATGGATTCTCTGTTTCCAATCGTATTATGTCTCGTGATGATCTCGAAGTCTCAGGTCTGGGTTTTGGAGGACGAGTGGACTATCACTTTGATCCCTTTTCTGAAAATGGTTTCTTAGCGTCGGTGAATTTAGGAATGGTAAGCCTTACTTATACCGTAGCGGATATTGAAGGTGTTTCTAACTTTGAAGAATCGGAAAGCGTTCCCTATCTTACTCTAATGGGAGGCTATCAAATGTGGTTTAATAAACTCTATATGACATTTGCTGGTGGACTAAGTTACATGGGTTATAAAGAAACTTTTGAAGATCCTAATTCAACAGCTTCTTTTACCAATCCATATTCTTCCATGGATCTCGCACTAGAAGTTTCTCTTTCTTATCCGTTCTAGTTAATATTTAAATGTGATTAAATGACGTAAGACCCGATGACTCGGGTCTTTTTTTATGGGGAAAGCTCTAGCTCATTGTACTGAGTTTTCGGCGCAATTGTTTGATTTCCATCTCATACTTCGCTTCGATTTCATGAATTCTTTCTTGATGACTTCTTTCCACAGAAGAGAGTCTTTGATCATTCTTTTTGGCGGCATACTCTTTATCAGCTTCATTCACATTATTAACTTCGGCCAGATGCTGGTCTTTATTTTTAATAATGGTTTCATATTCATTCTTTAGGTTGGCGAGTTCTTTATTGAAGTTCTTGGTCATCATTTTCTTTTCTTCGCTAAAGTTTTCTCTAATACGCTCAATATCTTGATTATTCTTATAGTTGATCTCATTGATCTTATCACTATAGGTATCATGTGATTCCGAGATCTGAGTAGTATAGGCATTTGTATTGCTTACCTTCTCATCTTTGTATGTTTTTCGAATATTATCTAATTGGGTTTCGTGAACTTCATCTTTGTTTTCTAATTGAGATTTATAACTCTTTCTTAGTTCATCAAATTGCTCTCTACGCTTTTGTTCTAGTCTTTGTATATCTCTATAGTGATCGTTAGAGTCATTTGATATGGATGCCATTCATTTATTCCTTCGTCCAAAGTGGAAAAATAACTCTTTAATTTTAAAGGATAAGTGATTTGGAAGGGAAGCTAGAAATAATTGCGCTCTAAATTATGGAATGGCTTCACAGGAGAGATTAAATTTACGATAACCTTTTCCGGCAATGATAGAGGTTTGTCTTACTTCTAGAGTCTGACTTTCTATATCCATAATGGCCTTGGTTCTTACGCCACCGGCCGTTCTAAGCTCGTATTCACCATTTTTAAAGGAATATTTATCTTCTACAATGATATCTGTTTTTCTTTGTCTGTTTTGTTCAATATTAAATTCTATAACATGACCACGAAGTCCTAATTTATTTTCTTCAGAATTTTCAGTATCCTCACGACGATAGACGCAGATTTCAGCTGATTTAACTTCATTTTTATAGCGATAGAAACCATCAAGTACTCCGTCTTGAACATTTTGACAAAAGTAGATGACATCAACTTGAGGTCCTTTTATTTGAGAACAAGGACCTTGGTCATTATCTGCACTATCTTCTTTAGGGCCCGAGCTGTCTGGATCAGAAATTTCAGGTAAGTCGGGCAGGTGGGCCACTTCTTGATCACTTTGATCAAGGCGATTGATATCGTAGCTATAGTTTAAGTATTTAACTTTTTTAAAGTTTTTAAGTTCGCTGGAGTGGGCCTTAATAAAATCTGCAATACTACCTTGATCCTTTTCAAAGTCTTCTCTATACCATTTGAAAAGGCGAGTCACATAAAGAGTATCTCCATCTTTTTTGGCAATCCTTTCTTCATCTTTAAGAGCGTGACTGACGACTTTTGTCAGTTGAGCTTCTAGTGTTTCAGGATGATAGGCTTCATTTAAAAGAGAGGCCCTACTAATAGATGTATTACTAAGGGCCAAGTGAAAGCGAGCATCGAGTTCTTGATCCCCTGTAATATTACTAAAGAGGCCATGAATAATACTATTTTCTAAAGTCTCTAAGCTCACAATACCCTGAGCAAGAGGGAGGACATCGCGATAAACGATTTCTAAAGGATTAGGACCTTTGGATAGATCTAGAAAAGACTTTATCTTAGAGCCATCATTTTGCAGATAACCTTTATTAACCAGACGAATGGCGGTGTAGTTATAAGCATTGATATAGAAAGCAGCTCTGTGTTCAAAACTTAAGTGGCTTAAATTCGTTGTGGCCATTTTTCTTTCAATTAATCCCAGTAGAGTGAGAAACTCTGGATTTTCTTGAATTAAAAGAGTGTGTAGAGATTCATAATCTACTCGACTCTTATAAGGATTTTGTGAAGTGACGATGACAAAGTTTTCAAAGAAGATCTCCCAGAGATCAAAGATGTCTTTTTCGACCAATTCTTTGGGGGCGAGCTCTTCGTCGAATTTCTGAGGAGTTAGAATATCGACGACTTGAAAAGATTCCGACTCTTGGCCCGTGGCTTCCACGACTTTAGAAGAGCTTACAGGCCCTTTAATGGTAACCTCACGCTCTGTCTTACACGAAGAGCTAAGTAATGCTATTAATAGGATTAGAGAGGTTGTGAGCTTATTCATGGGCGAAAGATTACCACGAAATAGAGGCGCGAAGGGGTAACTAAGTAAAGTTTACTGCGCTGTGCATTATTTTTGTCCAATACCCCATTTCTTAATAAGTAGATCCGTCAGACACAACTCTCCCTCAACAAAGAACTGGGCGGGGTGGCCGCAACCTTGACGAGAAATAATGGGCCAGCCGTGGCCGGCCTTTTCAATAAATAGGCCCTCAACTAAAGTATGGGAGTTCTCGTTTTGATAGCGCTCGATGGCCATGTCATCGTTCAGGAGTTCTCTAATGGAGAATCTTTCTGGCAAGTCATGTACGTTGAGCCACTGCTCTAGACTATGGGGTCCATTGTTAAAATCGACAATGGCATCTTTTTTACCATGAACAATCATTACACGTGGATACTTGCCTTGGTAATTACCGTTTGCGTCTCTTACATAATCACCACGGGTTTGAGCTAAACGGGCCGGCGGTGAGAACATGCACTTATAGGAATTTAACAGCGAAGTTGCACAGCCATAAGAGACTCCTGAAACTAGGGCTCCGGCCTTAATCCTTTCGGGATAGCTGGCCATCAAGGCCGAACTTAGTGTCGAGCCTGCAGAGATTCCGGTGACAAAAATTTTGGATGAATCGATAGGGTAGCTAGCTTGCATATAATCGATCATAAAGGAGATGGAGGCCATTTCTCCTTTATCGCGAACAACGTCACTTTCGTTATACCAACTGAAGCAATTAGCGCCATTATTGATTTTGAGTTGTTGAGGTAAGAGGAGAGTAATGCCAAATTCATCAGCCTTTTCTTTCCATCCCGAATTGATGGCAAAAGACTTCGCGTCTTGCATGCAACCGTGTAAGAGAATAACTAGAGGCGAGTCATGACCAGCTGAGCGAGGGCGATAGGTGAACATGGCGAGGTTTCCTGGATTGGATCGTAGGTCTTGAACCTCTTCGATTTCCTGGGCCTGCACGTTTAGAGTTAAAATCATAATCAAGGCCAAAATCAATCCATCGAGAGGGCCTTTCTTTAAAACTTTGATGCTTCTGTCATCCATAACATTTCCTTAAAATTTTTAAGTAGCATTCTTTATTTTGAAATCATTTTGAGAACCTGTTCTTTAACTAATTGGCGCCCTTGATCCAATGTCATTTGACGTGTGGTTGAGAGATCGAGAATGGTTCCCGACATTAAGTTTTGAATGGTCTTGGCCATATCTTTAGCAATCTTGTTATCCACAGGTTTGCTCAATTTATTGGTGAGGATATACTCAATTCGCTCAGCCCCTCTTTTTCTAAGTTCGGCGTGAAGCAAACTGTACTTTTCATCAATTAAACATAGGTAGTAAAAGAGCAGCATGACACTTAATTGCTGAGGATTCTCTTTGGCCCAAATAAAGGGAGCTTCCACATAGTTGACGAGCATTTGTAGCCCATCACTGGTCTGCTCCATTTGAGCTATACTCGTTTGCTGATAACTGGCATTGATATATTTAATGCTGGCTTCGAAAATATCGGCCTTATCTTTAAAGTGGTAGGCCACATGGGCCCGGCGTGTTCCGATTTTTTTGGCAATGGCCTCATAGGTGGTTTTCTCATATCCGATAGTCGCCATGCACTCGATGGCGGCCAGGATAATCTCAATTTTCTTGAGATCACCTTTTCGAGGCTTAAATTCAAATAGCTCGTAGAACGTAGGGTCAAGTTCTTGTACATCTGTCATAGAATTAATATAGATTATACACGCAAAAGAGGGAAGTTCTTGTACTGATGCGGTGTGTTTTTAGTACTTTTGTATAAAATATTTGACAAAGCCCCGTATCTGAAAGAAATCTAATACATAAATAATGAGACTCTAAAACGAGGGACGGTCTATGAGTCATGACGCATCACGCTCGCTCACTTTAAAAAGTGGGAAGCAAATTCACGTTGTTTTTAGCCAAGCAGCTCTTCTTGATTCTGATAAATTAAAAACTCAGGCAATCCTGTGCCTCAGTGGTTATGGATGCGATCATTATAACTTCCTCTCTATTAATGAAGAACTAGGCGAGCGCTATCCTCTAGTGATGATAGATAATCGTGGTATGGGTAAGAGTTCTCATGCTGATGAAGACTATGAAATCAAAGACCTTGCAAGCGATGCTATAGAGGTGGCCGACCTTTTGGGTATGGATCATTTTCATGTCGCGGGAATTTCTATGGGCGGCTTTATCGCTCAAGAACTTGTGCTGCAAGCAAGCGATAGAGTCAAGAGTCTTGCTCTTCTATGTACCACTTCCGGTGGGGCTGATTTTATCGATCTTCCTCCTGCAACCGAAGAAGGTCTGCGTGCTTTCTACGCGCTATCAGAACCCTTGAGAACTACTTCTGTGATCACCGCCACTGTTCACCCAGAACTTCCTTCCAAGAATAAAGAACTCTTTGATGCGATCGTTGAACTTAGAAAATCTCATCCGGCCGATGTAGATCAAGCGATCATGCAAAAAAGGGCCGTAGATAAATTCTTAGATAAAGAGCTCGCACTGAGTGAAGTGAAGATGCCGACTCTGATTATGACGGGTGCACAAGATCGCTACGTGAATCCAGAAAACTCTAAAACACTACATACAAAAATAAGTCATTCTAAACTTTGCTTTATTGAAGATGCCGATCATCTCTTCTTTTTAGAAAAACCAAAAGAGTGTGGGCAAGAGCTTGATAAATTTTGGCAAAGTATTTAACGCAATAAAATGAAATGGGATTGGAGCGCAGTATGAACACCACAAACGAGAGTTTTAATTTAATAAGTAGTGCCAATTGGTTTCCTGGTGAATTTGAAGATTCAAAGTATATCAGCGAACAATCAGGTATCCCTCAAGATGTGATTGAAAAGAAAATGGGGATCATCAAGAAGTGTCGTGCCCCTGCTCACGTTCATCCTTCAGAAATGGCCATCAATGCGGCCAAGCTTGCTCTTGAAGGAATTGACCCTAATTCTATTGACCTCGTTATTTGGACGGGCTCTGAATATAAAGACTATAATGTATGGTCAGCGGGAATCTACGTTCAAAGAGAATTAGGACTTCGCAAGGCCTGGGCCTTTGATATGGCCGCTCGTTGTTCTTCTAATGTCGTGGGCTTAAAAATCGCTAAGAACATGATGATGGCCGATCGTAAAATTAAGCGCGTCCTTCTTTGTGGCGGTCACAAAACAGGTGATCTCGTAAATTATCAAGATCCCACTTCACGCTTCTTATACAACCTCTCTGACGGAGGCGCGGCCATGGTGGTTGAGCGCTCTTCTCAAGAGGAATTCAATCCTATTTTAGAATCCTCTATTATCACCGATGGTGACTTCTCCTTAGATGTCATTATTCCTGGTGGAGGAACAAGAAAGAGAAGTCGCGATGGACTTGATCCCGTGGATACTTACCTTACTTGTCCAGATATCGCAGGAATGAGAGAGCGTCTTGCGGCGCGCTCGATTGAAAACTTTCTACACGTGATTAAAGAGTCGGCCACTGAGTCGATGGATAAGCCTATTGATTATCTGGCGCTTCTTCATATGAAAAAATCAGCTCACGATGCCATTGTGGACGGGGTTGAATTAAAGGCCGATCAATCTATTTATCTTGATCACTACGGACACTTTGGAGCCCCTGATCAGGTTCTTTCTCTAGGATTGGCCGAAAGAAGAGGACTGTTGAAAAAAGGAGATCACGTCAATCTTGCTTCGGCCGGAATTGGTTACACGTGGTCTGCGCTCAGTCTGCGTTGGGATGGCCCTTGTTATAAGCAAAAGGGACTTGATTCTTACGAAGCCTAATTAAATTTTCATAAATACAAACACACATACATTAAGGAGATAAAATGAAAGGTTTAAATAATAAGAGAGTGATCATCACAGGTGCAGCTTCTGGAATTGGTCGTGCAACGGCCGAGCGTTTCTATGCAGAGGGAAGTGAACTGGTTCTTGTGGATATGCCGACACTTGAAGAGAGTGAATTGGCCGCCCTATTTCCTGAGCGCATGACTTATATTCAAGGAAATGTAACAAAGAAAGAAGACCTTGCTAAAATTGAAGTTGAAATGAAAAAAGGTTTTGATGTTCTGATCAATAATGCAGGTATTACTCGTGATGCAACGATTGCAAAAATGACGGATGATATGTGGGATCAAGTGATCGCCGTTAATCTAACTGCTGTATGGAAGCTTTCTCAAATGGCCGCTGTTGTTTTAAAAGAACAAGGTCGTGGTGGATCGATCCTTAATGCGGCATCTGTTGTGGCCCATTACGGAAACTTTGGTCAATCAAATTACGTGGCAACAAAGGCCGGTGTGATTGGTATGACTAAAACTCTTGCTAAGGAACTAGGAAAGACAGGGATTCGTGTTAATGCGATTGCTCCAGGATTTATTGGAACTCCTATGGTTCGTGCTATGCCTGAGAAAGTTATTACAATGATGGAAGAGAAATCTCCACTTAAGAGAATGGGCGAGCCTGAAGAAATTGCAGCGGCCTATGCTTTTCTTGCTTCTGATGATGCAAAATTCATTTCAGGAACTTGTTTAAATGTTGATGGTGCCTTGGTGATTGGATAATCATTAATGGACAACCCTCAATTTAATTACCATATTAAAAATGAAAGTGATCAGCATAGGCCCTGGCTTGTGCTGATTAACGGTCTCTTTGCTTCACTTGAATCGTGGAATGAAGTGGTTGAAAATCTATCTAAAAATTTTCGCGTCCTTCGCTACGATGGACCTGGTCAGGGATCAGGTCCCAAACTAGAGGGGACCTATAGTCTTGAACAATTAACCCGTTATCTAAAAGAACTTCTCGATCACCTCGAAATCAAGGAAGCCTGCTTTGTAGGTCTCTCTAATGGCGGTCGAATTGCTCTGAACTTCGCTTCTTTGTATCCGCAAAGGGTAAGCGCTTTGGTTGCGGCCGATACTTATTCGCGCCCGAGTGAACTCCTCAAGCGCAAGCTCAATAGCTGGCTACAGGCCAATCGTATTGGTGGTCCCACTCATCGCTTTGATGTGGCCTCACCTTGGATTTGGGGAGAAAGTGCGGCGAGTGAACGTCCAGAACTTTTGGATTTTTATCGAGAGCGAGCAACACTTGCTGATAATGCCGTTGTCGAAGGTCTCATCCTTGGGGCCATGGAAGATAAAGCGATTGATTTAAATTTAATTACATGTCCTGTACTTCTTCTTGCCGGTAAAGAAGACGTACTGACACCTTCTTTTATTCACGAGGAAATGGGCCAGTTTTTAGCTCAGGGGGAATTTAAAGAAGTGGCCGGAGGACATGCCAGTTTACTTGAATATCCAGATACAGTGGAGGATGTGGTCGCGCCATGGCTCGTGTGCCAAACCCATCTTAAAGAAGTAAAGAGGGCATAAGAGATTTCTGAGCATTAGGGACAAGCAATAGGAGAGTTGAGCATGGCATGGATTAATTTCTTATCAAACGTTGCAGAACGCTTTAGCGACAAGGTAGCGTTGATTGATCAACAAACAAATAGAACTCTAAGCTATCTTCAATTAAATGAAGAAGTGGATCGCCTGGCCTGGTTTTTAAAAGAGAACCACGTAAATAAAGGTGATCGTGTCACTTATCTTCGCACTAATTCTCTTGAACATATTACTTTATTGCTCGCTTGCGCTAAGTTAGGAGCCATTTTTATACCGCTTAATTTTAGACTCTCTCATGGTGAGTTAAAAGAAATCATCAATAGAGTGGAGCCGGTCATACGCATGGGCTTTGGTGGCGATGAATTAGAACTTAATGACAATCGTTATCGTGACCTAAGTGAAGTGAACCTCAATGCTTTTGAAGGTCGCTTTGAAACCGTAGAATCTTCGATGGAAGATCCTCTTCTTATGCTCTTTACCAGTGGTACCACAGGAACACCGAAGGGAGTTCTCTTTTCAGGTAAAATGTTGGCCAGTAATCAAAAGGGAACTTGTGAGAACTGGGGTCTTATTTCCTCTGATAAAACATTAGTAGAAACCCCTTTCTTTCATACGGGAGGCTATAATGTTCTTTGCCTTCCTCTCATGTCCATTGGTGGTACCTGTGTTATTGCTTCTAAGTTTGACCTTGATAATGTTTATGAAACCTTAGAAAAAGAGAAACTCAGCGTCTACTTTGCCGTGCCTACGATGTTTCAGATGATCTCAGAAGATCCTCGTTTTAATGAGACCTCTTTTGATTCCATTCGCTTCTTTATTTCTGGTGGCGCTTATTGCCCAAAGGAATTAATTAAGGCCTACCAAGAAAAGAATTTAATGTTTAAGCAAGGTTTTGGTCTCACTGAAGTTGGGCCCAATTGTTTTCTCTTAGATGAAAAAGATGCGATTTTAAAGCTTGGCTCTATTGGAAAGCCTATGCCCCATAGTAAGGCGAAGCTTGTCAATGATGAAGGACAAGAAGTCGGAGTCGAGGAAGTGGGAGAGTTACTCATTGGTGGCGATCATGTCTGTGCTGGTTACTTTAAGGAAGAAGAGCGTTTTCAGGCTTCCCTTGAAAAGGGACTCTTTAAAACGGGTGATTTAGCAAAACGAGATGCCGATGGATTTTACTTCATCGTAGGTCGCAAGAAAGATATGTATATCAGTGGGGGAGAGAATGTTTATCCCGCTGAAGTGGAAAAGAAAATTAGAGGCCTTGATCAGATTCATGAAGTGGCGATTGTGGCCGTGGATGATGAGAAATGGGGTGAAGTAGGTTATGCCTTTATAAGAGGGGATAAAGACTTTAGTGTTGAGCAGTTGAGGGAACTTCTTAATCACGATCTCTCTCGCTATAAGCACCCTCATTTCATTGAAAATATAAAAGAATTTCCCCTTCTATCGAGTGGAAAAATTGACAGAAAGAAGCTGCAGGCAAAGGCAGCTCAGTCTGTTTGTAAGTAGAGTTTGGACAGAACTTTAAGGAGAGTGTTATGACACCTGAAATTTTTAAGTATCTGGTTACGGGACTTTTTGTCGCCTTAACCTTTTGGCTTTCTTGGATTGGGATGAAAAAGACCAAGGATATGAAAGGGTACGCCATTGGAAATAAGGATATGAATCCTTATCTGATTGGAATTACCATGGCCGCTTCCATTAGTTCAACGGCCACTTTTGTGATTAATCCTGGATTCGTCTTTGTTCATGGACTCAGCGCTTATGTTCACTACGGAATTGCTGCTTCGGCCGGAATTTTGGCGGCGTTCATTCTTCTGACAAAAGGCTTTCGCAATATGGGGGAAACCACTGGGGCGATCACTATTCCTGATTGGATCTTTCATCGTTATGGAAATCGCGGACTAAGCCTCTTCTTTGCTTTTATTAACCTTCTGTCGGTAACCTTTGTCGTTTTGATTCTAGTAGGATGTTCTATTCTCATGAGTACGCTCTTTGGAATTGATCAGAAAACAGCGCTCACGATAACGCTTCTCTTTGTTTTCTCCTATGTACTTATGGGGGGAACTTACGCTCACGCCTATACCAATACCTTCCAAGGTATTATGATGCTCTTTATCGCACTTGCCATATTCTTCTCCGGGCTTCATTACTTTGATGGCGGCTTCTTCAATGCTCTTGAAGCGGTGGGACCAAATTATGCTAAGGTTTTTAATCCGGATTCTAATCTCTACTACAATTTCTTTAGTGTGTTTATTTCGGGCTTCTTCATTACTTTCGCTCTGATGTTGCAACCCCATATTCTAACGAAAGTGCTCTATATCAGAAAAGAGAGTGAAGTAAATAAGTTCATCTGGACAACTGTGGTTGTAGGAACTTGTTACGCTCTCATGCTCTTTGTCGGATTCTACGCGCGAATTAAAGGTCTTGAAATTCCTCGCCAAGATATGGTGGTCGCTCACTACATTGGTAGTGAGTTTGGAACCAGTTCGATGGGCATCTACTTTCTGACTTTTGTATCCATTAGTTTATTGGCCGCAGGAATGAGTACACTCGATGGAATTCTGGTTTCTCTTTCGGCCATGGTGGTCAATGATATCTATACTCCACTTGCGGGTCGCAAGGGCGGGAAGATGGATCAACAAAAAGGGCTTAAGCTATCTCGCTATGTTCTCATTGGAGTTGGACTCTTCTCCTATGCGCTGGCCTATAATCCACCGCAACTGGTTGGACTCTTTGCTCAAAAAGGAGTCTACGGATTGGCCGCGGCCTCTTTGGTTCCGATCCTCTTTGGTGTTCTCTATAAGAAGACACTTCCTCTTTGGGTCGTAACGAGCGCCTCTATGATAGGCCTTCTAGGTCACCTGATCATGAACCTTTTCATGGGAGTTCTTAATCCTGCGGTAAGTTCAAGCTACTCAATCTTAGCTTCTCTTGCCTTTACTGTTATCGCTCTTTTCATCGTAAATAAGAGCGAAGCAGCAACCACCAACGCCTAAAATCTCTCTATGGGTATCCGTTTTACTACGGATACCTATAGATATATCAAGAAATCTTGACCATATAATTAAACAATATTTCCTTTTCTGATTTATACTTTCCCAATATTGAACAACAGGTACGTGATACCTCTTTATATTCTTGGGAACTGTGATGAAACAGATCTTTACTATAGTAATCCTCTTATTAGTATCTTTGGTCATAGCAAATCTTTACAGTTGTTCTTGGTTCTAAAAGATACGTTATTCCTTTTGTAAATAAAGAGTATCTCGGTTTAGAGCTTCTTTACTTCCTATAACTCCCTAGATTTACTTTAATTTCGACTAAGTTTTAGACGCTGTAAAATAAATACATAACCCTCTTATGCTAAGTCCCCAATACTAGAAAGTTAAAAATGGCCCCACTCGTGCAATCCCTATTGTATTCAAAATTTATTATTAGGGGGAAGAATGAAGAAGGTTATTTTAGGTCTAGGAATACTCGTTTCAAGTTACTCATCATATGCTCTTGAGTGTGGTCAGACACTGTCTGAAACTACGGCCATGAGTGAAGATTTAGATTGTTCAAACTACGAAGGTTATTCGGCACTTCGATTAACGGGTGAGATGGTTCTTAGAGGAAATGGCTTTAAAGTAATTAGTCCCAATACTCAAGTAGGTATTTACGCAGAATACGGCGGTAGAGTAAAAGTGAGAGATCTTGAAGTTCAAGGTAACTCTGAGTCAGTAGGTGTTGTTGGTTATAGAGTCGACAAGCTTGTGGTCAAAAATGTTAAAGTAAGTGATGTGAGAATTGGTGTTGATTACTATGCGGAAGCGGACTTCAATTGTGATCGATTAAAAGTTGTAGATTCTGAACTTACTTCTAATCAATATGGAATTAAAGTATTCTCACCCAATTGTGACTATACTCCTAATATTAAAAATACAGACCTTTCCTTTTCAAAAAACTATGCTCTTAATATTAAGGCCAAGCGTGTACGCGTAGCGGGATTTAAATCCAATATTTTTGATGGCTCAACCAATGGTGTGCTCTTAAGTGGTTCTGAAATTGTGGCCATTGTGGATCTTGAACTTGCCGATGCACAAATTGATGGAACTCAGGCCTTTATCTATGATTCAGGTCGAGTCAATATTCGTCGCTCATCATTTGGAAATAATTATAGCGAAGGACTTCATATCTATGATGCACAAGATGTTCGTATCACTGATGTTGATGTTAGAAACTCTGGTGTTGGAATCAAAGTCGCCACAGAGAAAGTCGCCACAAACTTTGTAGGAAGAAGAATTAGCTCTGCAGGAAATAGCACGGCCGCAGTAATCCTTACGAGTTATGTAGATGTTAAATTCTCTAATATCACTTTTAAAGAAAGACAGAATAATATTGAAGATGTGGTAAATATCGCTAATCAGTAAGCAATAACCTTTTTATCATTAATTTAAGCTCACTTATTATAAAGGCTCCCTATCAAGGAGCCTTTATTCATTTTGAACTTCATGAATATATTATAGGCATAACTGTTCTTTGGTAGACGTTTATTCTATATACATTAAATAAGTAGTTTTAATTTATAAAGAGGGGTTTATGAAATTATTATCTTTAGTTCTTTTATTCTTAAGTTCAAGTATTTTTGCCGGTGGAAATGTCGCAGAATTTAGCTGTCATACGGGCAGTGGAAGTTTTAATATGAGAATCGATACTACTTATGGAACAGTAAGTGTGGTTAAGGCATCTGAGTTAGAACTTGTATCTTTTGATATTGGTTTTAGAGGAGGTAATATTCCATTTGAAAATGCTTCCACAGATCAAGCTTATATCAATATGAATGGTGAGCTTTCGGCCATATTCTTCGCCGATCAAGAAGGACAGCAAAAGCGCATAAGAATTGATTCACAGACCAAGACTATAACGACCATGGATGTGATGACCGGCGAAACTGAAGTGGATACCAATATTGTTTGTGATGATATTGATCTCGATGTTTAAATCTTAATTACTTTTTAATTTCTCTCCCAAGTGCCCATTTTGGGCATTTGGAGGTCTATATCTAACAAATTCTAACTTAAGTTAGATCTAATACAATTCTAACTTACAACTTATACCTTTTTCCCGTAAAATATTAGTATTCTAATAAGTTATTCCAAGGATGAGGGATGCCCAACTTAGTCGAATCGCACACCACTTATGAAGAAACGTTGGACGTAGACGTGGATCATTTCACCGCATTGTATGCCATGGCGCTGCAAGGCACATTAGACCCCGATGAAGAAGATGGCATACTAGAAGTTGCATCGCAGTGTATGAGTTCTGAGGAACTAGACTCTGAGACGCGTGACTTCTTTCAATCGGCCTTCTTCATGATCAATAAGAAGAATAAGCGCTTTATTGATCTGCGTAAGATGAATAAAATGGTTAGAGCGGGTGAAATAGGTAGGAAGTCTACTTAAAACACCTTTGATTTGACCCTTGTTCACTTGCCTAAATTTAGGGGCATAAGGTAATCTAGCTTGAATTTTTTACCCTCACCGGTATCAAGGTTAGATTATGCTTTTTAAAAAGAAAGAGACCCCAAAGGGGCCTTACGATGTCATTGTCATTGGTTCTGGCCTGGCAGGGCTTACCCTTGCTAAGAAACTAGGCCTCAATGGTCGCAAGGTTTTGTTACTCGAATCCCATAATAAATTAGGGGGCTTTGCTACGTGGTTTCGCCGCAAGCAAGGCGAACATATTTTCGATGTAAGCCTGCATGGTTTTCCTATTGGGATGAAGAAGACGTGTCGCAAGTATTGGACTCGCGAAATTGCGGATAATATTAAGCAAGTGAATAAAGTTCGCTTCATCAATCCTCAATATAATCTTGAAACTGATTTCACAAAAGAAGACTACACCCGCATTCTAGTGGAGCACTTTAAAGTTCCTCGCGACACGGTTGAATCTTTCTTTGCCTATTTGGCCAATATGAATTTCTACGATAACGATGGCATGACCAATCGCGAGCTCTTTCAAAAGTTCTTTGGTGATCGCGATGATGTGACTCGCTTTTTATTAGAGCCTATTGTTTATGCTAACGGATCAACTCTTGAAGATCCGGCCATTAGTTATGGAATCGTTTTTTCTAATTTCATGTCTAAGGGAGTTTATATCTATCGCGGTGGAACGGATCAGATGATCACACAGATGCGCGATAACCTCATTGAAACGGGCGTGGATATTAAGCTGCACTCTAAAGTGGAAGAAATCCTTGTTGAAGGCAATCAAACTCGCGGCGTAAAGCTTGCGGATGGAACTTATATCGAGGCCAAGAGCGTAGTTTCCAATGCCAATCTTCATAGCACTATTTTTAAAATGGTAGGAGAGAAGAAGTGGAAGCCTGACTTTGTTGAGAAAGCTAAAAAAGTTCGCCTCAATACTTCAAGCTGTCAGGTCTTCATGGGAATTGCTCCTGGAGAAACACTTCCTGATGTAGGGGAGCTGCTCTTTTATAGTGAAGATGAAAAATTTAGTACCGATGCACTCTTAAGCCCCAAGATCGGCTCGCAAACTTTTAGTGTCTACTATCCCAATACTCGTGAGCATCTCTCTGATCGCTACGCCGTGGTTTCTTCTTCCAATGCTCGCTATGAAGATTGGGCGAATTTATCGGATGCTGAGTATGAAGAGCGTAAGCAATATAATATTGAGCGCGCCCTTAGTTGCTTAGATAAGGTAATTCCCGGAGCGAGAAAGAAAGTTAATTATGTAGACGCTTCCACTCCACTTACGGTTGAAAAGTACACTCATCATAAAAGTGGCGCGAGTTTTGGAACCAAGTTTGAAGGCCTGCCGGTCTCTATGAATATGCACAAAGAAATTGATGGTCTCTTTCACGCAGGAAGTGTCGGGATTATTATGTCGGGCTGGCTTGGTGCTGCGAACTACGGAGTGATTCAATCTCACGAAGTGGATAACTACCTTGATCGCTTTGATAAGAGCGATAGTGAAGCCCGTGAGCAAAGCACACAAATCTAATATAAAAGGATCTATATGAATTTTAGTAATCAAAATGTCATTATTACTGGGGGAACTCGAGGTATTGGAGCTGCTCTTAGTAAAGCCTTCTTAAATGCCGGCGCTACGGTTATTGCAACTTATGCAGGCAATGATGATCGCGCGCATTCTTTTAAGGCCAGTGTGGAAAATGCAGAGCAACTTCATTTGAGAAAGTTTGATGTTTCTAAGAAAGATCAAGTGGATCAATTTTGGAGTGAACTCGATAAAGAATTTGAGCAGATTCATGTGCTCGTTAATAATGCCGGAATCAGAAAAGATGGCATTATGGCCTCGATGGATGAGCAGTCTTGGGATGACGTTCTCGATGTTAATTTGAAGGGAACTTATCTTATGAGTCAGGCGGCCGTGCTTAAAATGATGCGTGCTCGCTTTGGTCGCATTATCAATATGAGCTCCATTGGTGGTGTTCTGGGTCTGGCCGGTCAATCCAACTACGCGGCATCTAAAGCGGGGCAAATGGCCCTTGCTAAAACTCTTAGTAAAGAAGTGGGAAAAAGAGGAATAACCGTAAATTGTGTTCTTCCGGGCTTCATTGAAACCGAGTTGATCAGTGATCTTCCTGAAGCTCAAGTGAAAGAATATAAATCTCAAGTCGCTCTTAAGCGCTTTGGTAAGCCTGAAGAAGTGGCCAATACGGTTCTCTTCTTGGCCTCTGATAAGGCGTCTTATATTACCGGAGCCTCTATTGAAGTTTCAGGTGGGTTATAAATGGGAAGTCCATCTAAAGAAATATTAGAACGCCTTCCGCAAAAAGATCCCTTTCTCTTTGTGGATAATTGTGTTGATCGTGAAGAAAAACTTATTCGAACCCAGTTTCAAGTGACGGGTGAAGAGTTCTTCTTTAAAGGTCATTTTCCAGGTCGTCCGATTATGCCTGGTGTGCTCTTGCAAGAGGCCATGTTCCAAAGTGGGGCGCTTCTTATGAGCTATATCAATGAAAATAATGACGAGGGTGCAACCCTTGGAGTTGTGAGCCGAGTGAGTGACGTAAAGTTTAAAAACTTTGTCGTTCCAGGAAACCTCTTAGAGATGGAAGTCTCTCTTGATGAACAAATGGCCAATGCCTTCTACATGTCAGGAAAAATGCGTGTGGATGGAAAAGTGGTAATGGTGATTAAATTTACAGGTACATCTGTACCTAATGCATAAGGTTTAAATATGGATTTCTTAAATATAAGTGAGAAAACATTCTTCATTACTGGGGTCGCCAATAAAAAGTCCGTGGCCTACTTTAGTGCAAAGGTTCTTCAAGAAAATGGGGCGAAGCTTATTTTCTCTGTTCAAAATGAAGAGCAGATCAGTAAGGTGCAAAAGCTCTTTGGTGAATCCGATATTTATATTATTGATGTGGAAAAAGAAGAAACCATAGAAGCGGCCGTGAACGAGCTTTCTGGAAAAGGCGTAAAGCTTGATGGACTGCTGCACTCTATGGCCTTTGCTAACTTAATGGAGCCTAAACCTTTTCATGAAACCAAGTGGGAAGATTATCAACAGGCCGATCGCATTAGCTGTTATTCCCTTGCTCGCTTAAGTGGAGCTTTTAAAGATCTCTTTAATCCAGAGGCTTCTGTGGTCACCATTAGTATCAGTGATACACTTGCGACCAGCTATGGCTTCTTAGGACCTATTAAGGCCGCCCTTGATCATAGTGTGGCCTATCTTGCGAAGTCTTTTAGCGAGTTTTCTCGTGTGCGCTTTAATGCCGTAGGTGCGGGACCGCTTAAGACGAGCGCATCAGCAGGAATTCCAGGCTATATTGATAATTATATTTTTGCTGAAAAGCTAACCCTTAGAAAAGAGGCCTTGAAAACTTCTGAAGTGGCGCAGACCATTGCTTTTCTCATGTCTCCGGTGAGTAGTGGGATCAATGGAACTTGTGTACGCGTGGATGCAGGAATGCGCTGTAATGGATTTGATCAAGAAGTGGTAAAAGTGGTGGCCAATCATACCTAGTGGCCACCTTCATAAATATTTAATAATTCACTTATTTATCTCATTGCTCAAATAATGGGCACTTTAGAATATTTATTCTAAATACTAGTAATATAAAGAATCCTCGCTAAATCATAGTAATAACTCTCAAAACATCGACTACTACTGTTAAGTCTCGCGTTACTTGACCGATTAGGTAAAGTATCGAATCGATAGAAAACTTTGGTTAGTGGGTTAGTGATGAAAAATACCATTCTTGGGACTACTTTTCTTTTCATTATTTCACTCTGTGCTCCTGCATGGGGGCAAAGCCATTTTGTCATTAAGAACCAGGCGGCCCTCGAATCCTTTGCTGAGAAACAACTAAAGTCTAAAAGTATTCAGCCACTAAGCCTTGCTCCTACTACAAAAATTCAAACCTCCAGTACGATTGAAATAGACCTTCCTGATGAAAATCCAGTTTACCGCGAAATCGCTGAATACTTTCAACGAAATTCTGGGGCCATTGCCCAAGAACAACTTGATGAGATTGAACAAAGTGGGGGTTTTCAAGCATGGGGAGGACTCAATCACATTGGTCTAAGTTATTCTAAAGGCTTTGGTACATTTAGTGTGGAGTTAAGAAGAGATGTAGCACCCGATCTTTTCTCAGATGATCTGTGGATTGCTACTGATCAATTTGATCTCTATATCAGTGCCAGTCAATTACTGGGTAATTTAAGAGATGAGGCGATCATTGATATTACCGATGAGCAGCTTGGATTATTTGCAGGAGTTACCTTTAAGCGCTCTTACACATATGTTCATTATGAAGAGAGTTATCAAAAGGCCTTAAGTTATAACTTAGATAAGCTCTTCTTTAGTTTCTTAAACTTTAGATCCCATAATTTTCTCCAAATTGAAAAAGGAGAACTTCTTAAAAAAGAAGATTCACTTAGCTACGCAATCGGGGCTGCAGGAAATGGGTCCATCGCCACTGGCATAGGTGCTCACTTTGGGGCGCTTGTTAAATACGATTCTTTGGCCCATGTAACTCTTCAAGGGGTTGCTGATGAAGAGAAGGCCTATGAAGGCGAATGGTTGAGAATTAATTCTGAAAAGTCTTCTGAATTTACAGGACAGCTAAGTGTAGGGGTCATTGCCGATTTTCTAGGACTTCTTCAAGTGTCTCTTCTTAAGTATGACTTTAGTTACTCTTTCAAAGAGAGCTATAACTATGGACTATCTTTTAATCAAAGTGATCGTGAACTTTTAGAAAATCAATCTGAGATTGGAAGTGCTGTTTCTTCTATCTTAAAACATAAGGAAGTGGATGAGCATCTCATTGCGCCCTATCTTGTATCTCTTGAAGAAAGACAAGAGTTATCAAAAGATTCTCGCTATGAGCTCCTTCTCTTTGGTGGCAAGAAAAAAGCAAAGACCACTCATTATAAAATTACGAAGGATAATATTCTGCACTCCTTCTTTTCTCATAACTTTGAGTCGGCGACTTATAAGCAAAATATATTTTCTAAACTCTTTGATATTATTTTAAATTCGTATTTAAATTTAAGTAGTATTATCAATAATTCAGAAGAGAGATCTCGTACCGTAAATATTCAATATAAAGATTCAAGAAACCTCATCGAGTCTCAAGAAGATCTTATTATGCAGCAGGGACGCTCCATCGCTAGTGAGGAAGGAAATCAAGAAGCTGCAGAAGATAAGATAAGTATCAATTTTATTAGAAAGTACTACGCCTATAAAGGATCAAATAATAATAGAAAAGAACTCGTAGAGAACTTAGAGAAATTCTCTGGAGTTGATCCCTATATTATTGATGAAGTCGAGGATGGACTTCTTGATAAATCTCTTAACTTCTATAGTAAATACTCAATGACTCAAGAGGGGATTAATCACTTCAATAATCTAGATGTAAATAAGGCCTATAGTGTATTTGAACAGCTTTGTGATGACTCTCGTCCCAAGGGATTTCTTGGTTGGTTATCTTCACTTTTTAGTCTTTGTGAATCTAAGTTGAAAAAAGAATATGACCTCTATCAAATAGAGTGGAGTTCTAGGGATCTTACAGCGCAAATCTATAAGAGTTGTGAAAGTGCTCTTGCAACCTATAGAAAAGGTCGACTATTTTTCTCCTCACGTAAGAAGCGCAAGTTCATGTCCAGCTGTACCCAGCAGCTGGCCAGAAAAAGCTCTGGTGAAAAAGAGCGGGAGCTTCCTGTTTGGCGCTTAACCAAATTTATGGATACTTTCCTCACGAAGGCCGAAAGTAAAGTTTACTATTTTCAACTATTTGGACTCCCTAATGTCCATGTCTATGGTCAGGTATCGGGGACGACTTCAACTGATCAGTCATTTATTCACTATTTTTCAGAAGGAAACTTTAAGGGCATAGACCTTGTCACTAACTTTGAGAAGGAAAATGGTCTTAAGACGTCTTTAGAGATCAACTGATTCTATTTTAAGATTAATGTATCTCTTCATATTACCGATACAGTAGTGAATATATAGGGGATACTGATGATCAAATTAATCCTGGTTGATGATGACCAGATCAATTCTAAAATATTTTCTAAGCGCCTTGCTAAGAGAGGCTATGAAACAGAAGTCTTTCATTCTGGTTCAGAGTTTCTTGATTTCTTCGAGTCAAAGGGCGAACAAGGAAAGTTTATTATTATTCTCGATATTGTAATGCCAAAGATGGATGGAATGGCCGTCTTAAAGGCCATTCGTGAACAGTATTCTCCCATGGAGGCACCTGTTATCATGTTATCGGCGAACGAAGATACAGAAAAAGTTGTTGAATGTTTGAATAATGGAGCGAGTGACTACCTTACCAAACCTGCCAATATTGATATTGCTGTGGCAAGAATCAATACTCAGCAAGAATTAATTAATTCACACACAGGTAAAATTAAAAAGAAACAACTGGAAACGATTAATTCAATGGTGACCACATTTAACCATGAAATTAATAATCCTCTAACCATTGCTCTTGGTACGTTAAGGCGTGATTTCTCTAAGATTGATGAAAAGAGAGTTAAAGTCGCTGTTGATGCTTTAGAAAGAATTGCTATGATTGTTAAGAAGATCGAGCGAGTCACCAAGTCTGATCAAGTTGAAGAAGAGACCTATGTTGCAGGTACAAAAATGATTAAAATAAAATAATGGAAACAAAGAAGACCCAATATAAATATATCAATGATGGTAAGATCCTCTTTGAGTTTGAAGAAGACTTAGATATCTTTGAAGAACTTGTTGAAGACTATCAGGCCCGTTTTCATTTAATGACTAATGAAATAAAATCCGGTATTCAAAATAAATCTAGTGAAGAAGTTCGAATTGCAGCCCATACTCTAAAGGGAGTCGTTGCTAACTTCTATAGTGATAAACTCACGCAAAGTGCCTTTCAATTAGAAAACTCTAGTCACGAAGAAAATTGGTCAGATCTGCAAGAGTATTACGATCAATTTTTAAAAGATAACGACATAGTGCTCAAAGAAGTTATTACCTTTATAAATGAACAAAAGAGTAAATCATCTGAAGTGAGCTAGCGCTTCTTCAATTCCTACTTTTGGTCTCCAGCTTAATAGTTTAATCGCCTTTGAGTGATCATAGTAATGATCTTGCGAGAGCTGTAGGGCTACAAAACGAGTCATGGGTGGATTCCAATTATAGATTCGAAATAACTTGGAGAACCATTCAAAGAAAGATCCTATTTTAAAGGCCATCTTTGCATTCATTTTCTTTTTAATAGGCTCGATTTGATGAAGCTCTAAAATTTCATTGATAAACGACCACAGCTTCACCGGTCCTTGGCCTAGAAAGAAGGCCTGAGCTGATATAGTAGCTGGTTTATCTAAAAGTACATCCATAGCGCAGATGTGAGCATCGGCGGCATTTTCTACATACAGGACATCAACTTTATTTTCACCACTGCCAACAATTTTTAATTTCTTTTTCTTGGCCGAATCAATGAGTTGTGGGATGAGGTTTTGATCTCCGGGACCAAATACAAGATGGGGTCTTAAGGCCACGGTGTGGAAGTTCTTTGTAGCGGCACTTAATACTTTCTCTTCAGCGCGGGCCTTACTCTTACCATATCTTGAATAGCTCTGCGTAGGATAAGGAAGTTGCTCGTTTTCGCCACTGAAGCCATGCTTACCAAAGACGACACTAGGCGTGCTGGTGTAGATAAGTTTGTCGATATGATTATGCTGACAAGCTTTGATGATATTTTCAGTTCCTATAACATTGGTCTGGTGAAAATCTTCTTCTCTTCCCCACATGGCAACTTTAGAAGCGACATGGAAACAGACTTCATGATCTTTCATGGCCGTTTTTAATTTATCTAAATCATCAAGATCGCCTTGAATACACTGAACACCGATTTGAGCTAGATGAGGATAACTACTGCGTGAGTAATTCGTTACGCTATATCCTCTTTTGACTAGACGTTGAACAATATAGGTCCCAAGAAAACCACCACCACCAGTGATAAAAACTTTCATTGAAGCCTACCTTGTTTGGCCAAATCTCTAATTTTAAGACGATCAATTTTTATATTGTGACGGACATCAACAGGAAAGCTATTCATGAAAGCAATTCCTTTAATATCTTTTAAGCGTTCATCATCTCGCATTTTATCTTTAATTAACTTCTCTAGTCTTGGCGATCTCTTTCCTTCAATGACGATAATGGGTTCACTGAGAGGACAAATAAGTGCCGACTTTCGAACTCCTGGGATTTGATTGATGATCGTCTCCACAGGAATCGTAGGAAGGACTTTATTGGCCAACTTAATTCGATGAGACTTTCTTCCACAAAACCAAAGTCGACCCTTGGAATCAAGATAGCCCACGTCACCCATTCGATGCCATAGACCTCCGGAGCTGGCCTTTATTTTGGCCTCCGCGGTTTTTCCTGGCATCCCAATATATTCTGGAGTTACGCTTCTAGATAGGACTGTAATTTCACCTAATTTATATTCAGGCATGGTAGTGAAGTCATCTTCATTTTGGATAACTTCATCTGTAATATTGATGATTTTTATTTTCGTATCAGGAGCGGGATAACCTACACAAGTTCCCAGTCCCTTGAGCATTTTTTCTTTTATCGGACCTTGAATCTCAGAGCCTGAAATATTTGCCACAGGTAAACATTCGGTTGCTCCATAGGGAGTATAGGTGTCACCATTGGGTAGAATATCATTAAAGACTTCATGAAGAGATAGGGGAATCGGTGCTCCAAACATGACCAGATATTTCACACTGGGAAGAGTGATATTATGAGATTTGCAATATTCGGCCAAGTTCTTCCAAATAGCAGGAGAGCCGGCAATAAAGGTGGCCTGGTTATCGAGTATATTCTTAACCAGATATTCGGCATTCGCCTTGGCAGGGTGACTGGGGTCCATAGAGGGAATCGCCGAAGTCATTCCCATGGTAATGGTAAAAAGACTAAATAAGGGAAAGCCAGGTAGATCCACTTCACTAGGACCAAGATTAAAAAGCGTCTTTAGTTTATCCACTTGAGCATTAAATATATCATGGGTATAGAGTACTCCTTTAGGAATACCAGTACCGCCAGAAGTAAAAAGAATCGCCGCAGGATCTTGAGGTCCTACAAAATGCATGAGAGGAGTCATGTCAGGGGATGACTCTTCTTGATTAAGCCATCTCTGAAGAGAATAAAGAGGAGCTCCTATATTCCACCACGTAGAGCCTGATACACTTATATGAACTTTGATGCTCTTAAAAGCTTTGCGATAAATTTGGCGTAGCCAGTGAACTTGTTTTTCGGCAATTAGACCATCGGGCTTAATATGTTCTACGGCCCGTAAAAGATTTTCTTTTCCCATGCCAGGATCAATAAAAATAGGAACCAGTCCCGCTCTAAAGAGCGCAAAGGTAATGGCCGAAAAATTAACGGAAGGCTTAACAAACATCAGAACTTTCATTCCCGCGGTTAAACCAGATTCTCTAATTTTGTGTGCTAAAAAAAGAGAGCGATTTTCAAGTTCACAAAAACTTAAACTCTCATACTTAAAGTTACCCGATGAATCAGGTTTCATCCCGCCATATCTAACAGCAACCTTTTGGCCTTGCTTCTGAGCAAGAGAGGGAAGATTAAGTGCAATATTGTGATTGGTTTCTTGTGTCATCAAGTTTACTGCAAAAATTCAGTGATCTCTTTTTGAGTAAGGGCACTTTCATCTTCAAGAAGGTAGTGACCTGCACTGCTTAAGAAACACTTCTTGGCGTCAGGATAAATTTCGCACCAACGCTCATAGAAGTGCGGGCTAAAGCAAAAGTCCTTGGCTCCCCAAAGGAGAAGCTTTTCACCTTTAAGTAGAGGAAGCTTCTCTTCAATGGCCTTTAAGGTTTTCCATGTGGGATGGGCCTCGTTCATAGGGATATCTTTTACAAACCGTGCTGTAGCAATACGATCCCGATAATTTCCATAGGGAAGAAGAAATCCCTTCTTAATGATTTTAGATAGGGGCTTTTCTACCGCCATAAAAGTTGCGGGCCAAGCAAAGGCATTGAAGTGGCGAACCATTTTTTCTCCAACCACGGGCAACTTACATAAGCTAATGCGTGAAGGAATATGAATATCGGTGAAGGCCGCTGTATTCATGATGACGATTCGATCGATATATTCTGGAAAGGCCGTGGCCAATCCCATACCAATAGCACCGCCCCAGTCATGTACAATGAGATCCATTTTTTGATTATTTTCTTTTAACCCAGGTAACACTTCTTTTTCAAAGAGTTCGATAATATTAGAGACATGATTTTCTAGAGTATAATCGTAGTCTTGAGGCTTATCTGAAAGACCGCATCCAATATGATCAGGCACGATAATGCGGTGATCACTCTTTAGTACTTTAACTAAGTTTCGATAGAAGAAAGACCAAGTGGGGTTTCCGTGAACCATCATCAGGGGTTTCTTTCCCTGTTCACCTTCAGCAAGATAGTGAAGGGAGTGATTAGATTTAAGCGTGAGTCTTTGGCCTATAAAGGGATACTCGCTCTTTAATTCAGAAGGTATTGTTGTCATCATTTTATAATTCTCCCCATTCAAGCCCTAAGATAATACTCGTCAGTCCTGAGCCGATTCCCATAAGGGCGACTCGCTCGCCTGTTTTCATCATATTCTCTCTGACAAGAGAATTAAGAGTTACAGGAAGAGCACTTGAACCGGTATTTCCAAGAAATGGATATGTTCTATGTGTTCTAGTCTTTTGTAGACCTAGTGTTTTTAAAGTGAGTTCTTCATGGGCCGCTCCCACTTGATGAGTAAGGACCCAGTCAACGCTTTGTTCGCTCCAGCCTAAGGCCTCTTTAGCAAGATTCCAATTGGTGGTCGCGAGAGTTACGCCTTTATGCATGAGCTGTTCACTATCGGTTTCCATCATCAGTTGATTGGGATTTCCATCGCCTTGGCAAAGTACATTGGCCGAAGAATCTGTTTGAACCACTCCACCAAGAATACGCGGAGCACTTGGGTAGAGGTCCTTATGAGAAAGAACCATCGCCGTGGCCGCACTTCCAATGGTCAGATTCGCAAAGTATTTCTTAATGCTCTTGCGATTGATTTCGCCTGCTTCGAACATTTTATTTAATGTTGAAATCGTCTCTTCTAGTAAAGGTCCGCCATTTTCACCACTCACAATCAAAGCGTGTTCAATTTGACGATTCTCAATCATATGGGCCGCAACCACCATGGAATTCACCATTCCCAGGCATGCATTGGAGAGATCAAAAATCATCGCATGAGGACTCAACTCAAGCCCAGCATGTACGACACTGGCCGTACTGGGTTCAAGAAAGTCACGACACACGGAAGAGTGAATGAGCAGATCCATTTTTGAACGATCAAGATGTGAATAACGACTAAAGAGGTTATTGGCCGCTTGAATGGATAAAGAGCTAGGTCTTGTTCCACGCGGCCATGTTCTGCGCTCTTTGATTCCTGTCATCAGTTCCAGTCTTCCTTCGGGAAGCTTAAGGCCTTGATAGACAGGGGCAAGTTGTTTTTCGATTTCATCGGAGCTTAGAATATCTTCTGGAAGATAAGCTTCAATTCCTGCAAGAACAACATTTTGAAAATTCATATAGGCCTTTTTCTTTATTGTTAATTATTTATTCTCTGTCGTTGCTGCACCCATGAGTCCATAGAGATTGGCCATGGAAATGCCCGAGAGCATACTGCCAATAATCCCTAGAAAGCCTTGATCGGTACCACAAACGACGAGTCCCTTTATAGGCGTCGTTCCATCGCGTGATTTATCAGGAGATCCATAAACACAACCGCCAAAGTGGCCGGTGTAGCGCTCTACTGTGGTAGGCGTGAATATATCCTTGAACGTAATATCTTCAGGATTAAACTTCGGAAGATGGGCGGCCAGTATTTCAACGCTAGCATTGTGCACTTGTTCTTTTTGACGGAGGTATTCTTCTCGCCCTATTTCTTTGGCCTCTTTCCACTTGTTATAATTGGCCATCATGGTAATTCTAAGTACCCCTTGTTGAAAGTCATCTTCAAAGGGGCCTGCGTGATTTTGGCCATAACGAAAGTTATTGGGAAAACAAATCACCGCACTTTGAGGATCGACATAACCCTCGGGTCTTTTGTATTGGTACTCGTTGCGATTATTATAAAAGATAATTGTGTTATCTTGGCCATAATCGCTGGGTCTTTGTTTGGTAATATATATGGCCTCGGTGAAACTCATCTTTCCAGTTTCTGGAAACTTTTTCTCATTACTGTTTTCTTGGGCGTCAGTAAGCTTCATGGTTTCCGGCAGACCTGCGCTAGATAGAATCAATGGGGAGTGGATGGTTTGACCACGAGTAGTCTTTACTCCAACGGCCTGTCCATTTTGAGTGATGATTTCTTCCACCCCGTTGCGATAGCAGACTTCAACATTATTTTCTTTTAACTTATTTAAGAGAACTTGAATAATTGTTCGCACTCCGCCTTCAGGACGTCCAAAGCCTTCTAGATAGATAGACTTGAACATGATGACAAATTGAGAATAATCCATGTCCATCTCCCACGCTGATCCATAGATCAAAAGAGGGGCCATAATCATTTCACGCAAGAGGGGAGTCTTAATAAATTGGGCCAACTTTTCTTTGGCCGATTCATAAGGGTTATCAAGGGCGACTTCATTGAAGTTTTTAATTTCTTCTAAGAGTCTAAGGAAGTTTTCTTTTTCACCGAAAAAGTTTTTCTCTATTTCTGAGATTAGTAATTCAATATCATTGGAAAACTGAAGTTTGGTGTCGGGAAAACTTATTTGAGATTGATACTGACTGGTAAGCTTAAATTCATCATAGGGAATTCGCAGCTGCTTTAATAATTTAGTCAGTGGTTTTCTTCTTTCACTACGAGCGGCAAAATTTGTCAGTGCGTGCAGACCGACATCAAAGGGCAGTTTGGATCTTGAATAATAAGAATTCAAACCACCACTAATCACATGCTTTTCTAATAAAAGTACTTTCTTATCATACATCCCCAAACGGATGGCCGCGGCCATCCCAGACATTCCGGCACCAATAATAATGGCATCATATTGTGTGTCCTGTGGATCGAAGGATCGCTCCACAGGAATATTGGGGATAGGCATTACTGATTAAACTTTGGAGTAAGGTAAGCTACACAGCTGTCCATACTGGCCAGTTCTGGGTAATCTTCTTGTGGAACTTCAATTTGGTGACGTTTCTTAAGTTCCATCACGATATCAAGGAAGTCCATGCTATCAAGATCAAGTTGATCTCTTAGGGCCACGCTATCATCAAGGTTACTGAGGTCTTCATCAAGAGCTACGTCTGTGATGATATCAAATACTTTTTGTCTTACTTCTGAATGTTGCATTTTATTCTCCTCTTAATAAATTTAATTAAATTAAAATTTAAACTTTTGCGATGATCAGCGCGGAATTAATTCCAAGCATTCCAAAGCTATTATTTAATATGGTTTTCACTTCTTTTTCTTTCGGTTCGCCAATAACTAAACCATCTATGGCGCAGTCTGGATCAAGGTTTTCAATATTACGACAGCCATGTACTAATCCATCAGTAAATGATGGAAGGTTTCCGGCCAACTCTAAGGCTCCGGCCGCTCCCATGCAGTGACCAATATGTCCCTTAGTTGCGTTGATCATCGTATTTTCTACAGGTCCAAAAACTTCACGAACGGCCTTACATTCTTGGATATCTCCTTGCCCTGTACCAGTAGCGTGCATGCTGACGATATCGATTTCATCAGGACCAAGTCCCGCTTTTTTCATCGCCTTTTGCATACATTCAATTTGTCTTTGGGAATTAGGAAGAACAAAGTCAGTGGAATCAGAATTCACGTGATATCCAATGATCTCTCCATAAATTTTGGCGCCTCTTTTCTTCGCGCGCTCCATCGTTTCTAGAACGTAGATACATCCACCTTCAGACACAACAATACCATTGCGGTCTTTATCAAGTGGCTTCGTCGCCAAGGTTGCATCATCGTTAGAGCCGAGGGCCCCTTGAGAATTGAAAGCCGCAAAGATACCAAAAGTATGAGTGGATTCACTCACTCCACCGGCCAGAGCGAATTCAACTTCGCCCGCGCGAATCATCTGCGCCCCATGAATAAGACCTAAGTTACCAGCAGCACAGGCCGCGCCAATAGTGTAACTAGGGCCTGTGATTCCTAAGTTCAAGGACACTTCTCCCGCAGGAGCGTTGGCCACAGTTCTTGGATTATGGTGATGAGACCAAAAGTCAGTATTTAAATCATTCTCATAAAGAGAATGAATCTCATTTTCTGTTTCCACGTTTCCGTGTTCAGTAATACCGAGATAAATTCCGATCATATCTTTATCGATATTCTCTTCATTGATGGCAATCCCACTATCGGCCAAGGCTTCGTTGGCACAATAAACGGCAATGGCCCCAGCGCGTGTTCCACGTTTTCTCATTTTCTTTTTCATATACTTGTGTTCATCAAAGTCACAATTCCCAGCGGCGACTTTTCCCATATGGCGTATTTCCATATGCTCAATTCCACTCACTCCATTCAAAAGATTAGAGCGAAATTCTGAGAGAGTATTTCCATTCGGTGAAGCCAGTCCTACTCCGGTGATTACAATTCTTTGGTCGTCATTTAATGACTTATTTACTGCCATATCTCTCTCCTCTAATTTTTAGAATTCCTTCTTTAAAACCCTCTTTAAATTTTCCCGGTATTCGCTCTTTCATCCCTGGACCAATGCCATCGCTGATGAGCTGAGAAATCTTATTGAGGTTGTCTTTATTTTCGGATGTAAAATCATTCAAGCGTCTTAGATTACGCTCAAGTAGCTTGGGCAATTGGGCCGTAAGTTCTTGGTAGAGAGGATTGTCTGCTTGCGAGGCAACTCCCATAACAAAGTGAATAACGGATTCGGCCAATTCACAGGTCGAGACGATACTCTTCATTCGAGTACGAACGACGCTATCACTCTCACCAGCTTTTTTTACTTCTACTCTCTGGGCCATTTTTTTAAATTTCTCAATGGTCTCTTGCTCACGTTTTCTAAAGAGGCTGGCCGCTATGGCCAAGCTATCCTCACGGGCCTGGTGGTGCTTTATACGTTTTGATGTTTCACTAGAGCGTGATTCCCTCGTTTCAATGGCCCCATAGAGAGAGAGGCGCTTCAGGCCTTGAGAAACTGCACTTTGAGAGAGTTCCAGAGTGGACTCAATCTCTTCACTGCTCAGGGCCCCTTCACTAAGGACAAGAAGACCAAAAATGGCCCCTTCATTTCTCTTAAATCCAATGTCATAGAAGAAGTCTTCAAAAGCTGGTATTTCTTCCAATAAATCCGCAGATAAACTTTGATTCTTTTTTAATAGGGAAGCTGTCGGCTTTTGAGTCATATGAGGTTAGATATCCACGCTTTAAACTTATATTTTAAATATTACAAAAATAAAATATTTGAAATAAGGGATACTGTCAAAGCAATAAGTCATGGAAATCGGGTATTCTAAGCGTTATCTACTTAACACCCCATGTAGTTTTTTCGAGAAAAGGCCTTCGCTCAGCTTTTTATAGCATAATGCTTTGCGAGGTACCCATGAAGCGTCTTCTTATACTTATATTCCCTATTTTAATAGTCTCCCAAGTTAGCGCGGCCATTATAGAGCCTCTAGTGTTATGGGATAAGAAAGAAATAAAAGTCTGCTTCTACGAGACCCAGGAAAATCTTGCGCACACAGTATTACGCTCCCAGTCCTATGCCATTAGAAACTATCAATTAGCGGCGACTCAATATACTCAAAAAGAGAAAGAATTAGTGAAAGAAGTCATAAAGACTAACTATTCAAAAGATCTCACGGCGATTCATTTCACTGGGTTTAAATCTTGTTCAGAAAATTTGAGAGATTCTGATGTGTTACTTGTAAAGGCCATTTATCAAAGTCCTTATGCTTATGGCAGACCCTATCCTGGCCGGGCCAGTATGGGACAAAATGGAATCCTTAGTGATGAGGGCTATAAAGAAAAAGGCTCTGAAAAAGCATTCGTGGCCCTTGGTAATTTAAATCGTGGCGTAATCGTTCATGAGTTTGGCCATTTAGCAGGGCTTCGTCATGAGTCTATTGTAGAAGAAATCAATGAAGATCCACGTTGTGAAAGTATTAATTTATCTTATCCCACAAGGGAGCCCCTTTTAAATACCGCCGTAAGAGAGAGTCACTATGATCAAGATTCGATTATGAATTACTGCCATCTCCTTGATATTGGGCTAGGATTCAACTCAATGACAGAGGCCATATTGAGTGATAAAGATCGAGAAACCTTAAAGTATTACTATCATTGAGGTCTTGCCCTATAGGAAAACTAAAAATCAATAAGTAGTTCGCTATTTAGTTGAACTTAAACTCAGCATATATGGGAAAATGATCAGAGGCTTCTTTGGCCGCTTTAAATTCACTGTCAATAGACACACGGCAAGTCTGCCCTTGCTTATTTACGTAATTGACTAGAGCGCGAGTGGGATCATTCTTTTTCATAGGTAGCGAATTTTTCCCACAACCCAGAAGAAGTCTCTTCTCTTCTGGTCTAATGACTTGGGCCTTATGAAGTCTTAAATGTTCAGAATAGAAAATATAATCTAGCCGCATAGACATACGATTAGGATTATATCCGCTAGCTTCCCAGGTGATAGAGTGCTCAGGAAAGAATCGTTTGGTCTTGGCCAGTCTCTTAAGCACCTCACTGCCTGGATTCTTTTGAGTGATATCTGTATTCCAGTCACCCATAGCAATATAAATATCATCTTTATCAAGATGCTTAATGCCGTTATAACTTTCTTTTGTCGCAATATCGCTCTTGCCTGTCAGGTACCATTCGAGAAATCTCAACTGATCTCGGTTTCTTTGATAGTTGGGACTATTCTTATTTCCAAAATGAAAAGCCGGCACAGTGTGAAAAGTGATAATGTGAATGAGTTTGTGATTTACTTCTATGACAGTATCCATAAAGGCCTTATCAAAGAGAGAGAGATCAGAGGGAAGCTTTTCTTTTTGACCACCCCGATACTTCGCTAAGCTAATCTTGGGATTGAATCGATTCCAAGGCAGATCCTTGATGGAGATACGCTCTTTAATGGGATAGCGGCTGGAGAGTCCCGTTGAATATTGACCAGGGAAGAGACCATAGTTATTGGGATCAGCATAGAATCTCGCACCTTCATCTTTAGATGTCGCAAAAGATTGGGGAGAAATTCTCTTGGCGTCTTTTCCGGTATTGGCCTCTACAAAGTGGCCATCCCATCCCTTATCAGGTCGTAGCCAATGGGTAAAATTAGATAAATTCATCCCTTGGGTAAGAAAGGTTGGATAGGGAACACCTTGAAGGTCGTATTGAAGTTCATTGATAGAGAGCAGGTGAAAATCATAGGGCTGCACAAGAGATTTGAGCGAGCTTAATTGCTCAGGAATTTTATTGCCGAGATCTATTTCTTTGAGTTTCTCAGTGTCGAGTTCAAAGATATTATAGTGAAGAACTCTAAGAGTATTATTAGAGTTTTTGTTATCAAGTAGAGAGCAGGTCGATAGATTCAAGGTCGCAAGGAGTAAGATTAGGCTTATGAGTGATAGAGATTTATCCATAAATATCTTCCTATAGGAACCTTGTATTCAACGCATTCATTAGTGAAGATCAAGGCTAAATTCATATTATATATAAAATATAGTGGATTTTTAATGAGTTGTCAGGGCCTTTACGTTTTAACGCGTTGAGTATGTGTCTTTTTTCCCTAAAGCCTTGTTGGCGATATGATACTGAGGTACAGTGCGCGCATCAATTTTAGGAGCTGAGGTCATGATGAAAGTAAAATCTTTAGTACTTATTGCTGTAGCGATTCTATCTTCTGTAGTTAATGCAGGTGAGTTTTCAAAAATAGACTATGTAGTTCGCCTAGAATTATCGCGCTATTTTGGAACTGATTACAGCTCTGTTTGGGGCTTGAGTTTAGGGGAGAGTAGTGAAGACTGCTTAGTTACCGTTAAGGCCCGTGTTTCAAAAGTTTCTCAGTGGGGTGAGTTTAGTTATGAGACTCTTTCTTGCGTTAATCGAGTTGAAGACTCGGGGATATCTACTTATCAATCTGTGGTTGTAGATTATCAAACTCTTTCCAATTAATATAATATTCTGAGCGATGAAAGTCGGCTTGGCCCTTAGGGTGAGTATAGGCATAGAACTCATGCTGACCCTTCTTTTCTAAAATCACACATGGATTAATGGCAAGCACTTCACGCTTCACGGGAAGCTTCAAGATAAGTTCTTGATCTTCTGTGATAAGAAAGCCAATGGTTTGTGTATCAACTTGCGGGGCATAAGGGGGTTGGGGATCTCTGTAGCTTTTAAAATGATAATTCTGCCAATTCCCATCTAAGTCAAAGTTCCATTCATCATATTCACCATTGGAATAAAGGATAAAACACTCAAAGCATGTTCTTCGCCATAGCTCATCTTTTCTCTTATCTGATTCTAATTCTAATTGATGAGAAGCTTTAATTACAGGATTTAAGTGTTCTTTTGGAATGATGAATTTGAGGTTTAATATTTTCTTTTCAATACTAAACTCAAAGGAGACATGGATATTTTCAGGGAAGCCTAGGCTTTGATCAGACTTCCCTGAGAAGCTTTTTATTTGTAGTTGGTGCATTAACTATTTCTTTTACCTATTAAATCTTTAATGAGATTTATTGGAATAGGAAAGAAGGTCGTTGTGTTGCCATCTGAAGAAGAAATATTCTGCATAGTTTCTAGATAGCGCAGTGTGATGGCATTTTCTTGAGAGTCAAGAATTTGCGCAGCCTCAGCAAGTTTTTTGGAAGCTTCAAATTCAGCTTCAGCGTAGATGATCTTCGCTCTCTTATCTCTCTCTGCTTGGGCCTGTCTGGCCATGGCCTTTTGCATATCAAGGGGAAGGTCAATCGCCTTCACTTCAACGGTACTTACTTTAATTCCCCATGGCTCTGTTTGCTCATCTAAAATGGCCTGTAGTGAAGCATTGATTTTATCTCTATGTTGGAGAATTTCATCGAGTTCATATTGACCAATGACTGTTCTCAAAGTCGTTTGAGAAATTTGAGCGGTGGCCGAAAAGAAATCTTCTACAGCAATGACGGCCTTTCTAGGATCATTGACTCGAAAGTAAACCACACCATTTACTTTAAGGGTCACGTTGTCTTTAGAGATAATATCTTGGCTTGGGATATCCATGGTCACTGTTCTAAGATCAACTCGTACCATTTTTTCTAGACCAGGAATGAGAAGGATAATCCCTGGGCCTCTTAAAGAGGTAAAGCGCCCTAGGCGAAAAACAACGGCCCTTTCATACTCTCGTAGAATCTTTACAGAGTTAAAGAGTAGTACAATTAAGATGACGATAAATAAAATGCTCGGATTCATTAACATGGGGATCTCCTGCTATTTTTTAGCTTTTTTAAAAGCGATTATATTCTTTCAATGGTTAAAATCATTTCACTATTTTCAGTTTCTGTCTCTAAAGAATGCTTAATCGTATGAACCTTTTCTTCTTTATTCAAAGATTGATGAGATTTTGCTTTCCAAAATTCTCCTCCAATTTTGATTTGATAGAAGTAGAGCTTTCCTGAAGAATCGTTAACTTCTTCGAGTATATCTACGATTTCTCCGACTTTATTATCCTGAGAATTAAACTTTTGGCGTCCAATATTCTTATGGTCGCGCATAATATAGTAGAGGCAAATCCCAAGAAAACTTGCAATGGCGCCAACACTTGCCGCAATCAAAGAGATGGAGAAGGTAATATAAGAGTCCTCGGTTCTATAAAGAAAGAGGGAGCCAAAAATGAGGGAGGCAAAACCTGCAAGAGAGAGAAGTCCAAAGCTTGTGACAAAGATTTCAAGAATAAAGAGAATAAAAGAAAGTATAATAAGTCCCAGAGCTCCCATATTCAGGGGAAGCACCTGCAAACCAATCGCTGCAAGCACTAAGCAAATAGCACCAATACTTCCCGCGACAAATCCTCCTGGTGCTTGAAGCTCTAGATATAAGAGCGCTGCTCCTATGAGAAAGAGGACATAGGCCATGGAGGGGTGAGCGAAAGTGTTGAGTATCCTTTGCCCCACATCCATGGGATGCTCTATGGTTTGAACATTTGAAGAAACTTTCAGTAAATAGTCTTGCCCTTGAAGCCTTACAGGAGTGTTATCTAATTGCTGTGTAAGTTCAGATTGTAGGTTAGCAAGGCCGTTGATGAGGCCGCCTTCTTTGGCCTGATGAGCGGTAAAGCTTGAAGCCTTTGTTATCATTTCAGCAAACATTTCTCCGTTTCGTTGGCGCAGCTCACTTAGGCTTTGAACAAGGGCGACAAGATCATTGATTGCTTTAGAGCGTAGATCGGATTGCTCAGGCTTAGCACCACCGATATTCCCACTCATCTCTATAGGAGTGGCCGCTCCAATATTTGTGCCCTCACTCATAAAAATATAATGGGCGCCTGCTGCGATAAGTGCGCCTGCACTGGTGGCCGAGCCTCCTTCGGGACGAATCCATACAATGCTTGGAAAGCTACTCTTACCAAAGAGAGTGAGGATATCCTTTGTTGTGGTGACCAGTCCCCCTGGAGTATCCATTTCAATGAGCATGACGGCCTGTTCAGGAGAAGACTTCTCAATTTTTTGGGCAACCTTACTTAAATAATTATAAGTCGCAGGATTAATCGTGGAATCGATATAAACCTTATGAATATGAGTTATAGATCTTGTTTGGGCCTGCGATGCATGAGTCGCGAGAGGAGTTAGAGCGATGATTAAGAATACGAGTTTGAAGAAATGAGAGAAGTGGCCATAGAGAGGAGCAAATTTCATAAATCTTCCTTTTAGTGATGTTCTTGCCTAGTGGATTCTACAGGAGAGTGAATGGCTAAATAAACCTAAATCTTGAAGACAGATACAATTAAAATTATTCACTAAATTAAAACTAAAGACCTAAAATCTCGAATTATTTAAGAAATATTTAGAAATCTTAACTATCACTCTCTTTTTTTCTGATCCACATACGAGGGGAAAAAACGTCCTTCTTAGATAAGTTTTTCACTAGGCAAAACGTTCACTCGTACTTACCGTAAGTGTATGATATGATTTACTAGTTAACGGGGAATAAATAATTTTACCTTAATTTATTAGGGAAATTAACCGAATTAATATAAACTAAATCTAGAGACAGAGAGCAATGATGCATCTGTGAAAGTTAAGAATACTTGATATTAATAAATAAAAACAATAACATGGAACAAAGGAAATTAAGATGAGAAGTTTTGAAGCAATTGCAAAGTTGATAAGAGAAAAAAGAATGAACCACCCAAAAGGGTATTCACAATCTGAGCTCAGTCAGCTTTTAGGTTATAAAAATGGTCAGTTTATTTCAAATGTTGAGCGTGCTCTTTGTAACGTTCCTTTGAAAATGCTAGGACGAGTGTCAGAAATTCTAGATATCTCTCACGATGAGCTTAAGAATGCTATTCTTGCTGATCACGAGAAAACTCTAGAGAACTTTCTTAGTTCTGGTGGAGGAATGGTAAATTCTCCAAATAGCATGAAAGAAGAAATTAGCGAGCCCCTTGCTAATACAACTCTAAGCTAGACACCAAAAGATAAAATATTCTTAAAAAGGTCATCATTTTTTGATGACCTTTTTTTTTGAGTTATAATCATGGAAAAAGTCATTCACCTTTAGGACTTCTCTATGAAGAAAAGCAGTTTCTTGTTTATCACTCTATTTATTTCCCTTCTATTTCAAAGTAGTTGCTCACAACTACAAAAAAAAGACTGTAGCGACATCGACTGGTTTGCACTGGGTAAGAGTGATGGTGAAGTAGGGCAGCGCTCAACTATGTTCCTACAGCATTCATTAAAATGTGCAAAACTACCTGAGTCGAGTACCTACCGTAGAGGTCGTAATGTTGGTTTGAAACAATTCTGTACTCTTGCTGGAGGCATTGATTATGGTTTAACAGGTGCTCTCTATATTGGTCAGTGTGATAAGTTCCCTGAGAGCTCTATTAAGTCATTTAAGTTAGGCCTTGATAAAGGAAGACGAATCTATAGACAAAACGAACTCATCTCTGAATTAGATCAGAATTTAAAAGATGTTAAATTTGAACTTGGTACCTCTTTTCATGATCAAGAGGAATCGAGAGAGCTTGAATTTCACAAGCAATCATTACAAGAAGAGCTAAAAACGGAGCGACAATTTTTAGATCAGCTCATACGTGGTCTTCCACCGCGTAAAGAGATCAAAGACAAGAAGATAAAGAAGGATTAGAGTCCTTTATACTTCTTATAGTCTTCGATACTACCCATTGATTCCTCAGTGTCTTCTACAAAGGAAGTTTCTTTTTGAATGGTAAGTAGGTGAGGATCTTCAAACTCCCCTTGGGTGGGAACATCTTCTTGTTCAGGGGATATTTCATGATTAGATGAATAAGTATGATCAAGCTTAAGACCATTGTACTTCGTTTCAAAGCGGTCTTTATATTCTGGCTTTATATTATCTTCGTATTCTCTAAGTTCTGTTAAGGTACGATAGAAAGAGCGCTCAAGTTTTGACAATTGTCTTGGGTCTGCTCTGTGAAAGAGGTCATAGTATTTCTTACGAGATTCTAGATGCTTTTCTAGTAAATTAAGATAGGCCCTCTCGATCTTCTCGAAACCACTCAGGTTCTTCGTGGTAGAGCTTTTATTGCGGTTATTTCTAGGGCGACGGTTTCTCTTTTTATTTCCGTTACTCCCCGAGTTATTTCCCGATGATGACTTCTTTGAATTTCTATTTTTAGCACTAGTTTTATTTGTTTGCTCAGTGTTACTCATAGATATAAATTACCTTTTAATTTTTAATTTGATTACTTGCGTCAGCGCTTTGCGTTGCCGTGATAGATTCTAAATAACTATCATCAAAGACTACGATAGGACGCATAGTCCGGAAATGAA
>JBLWYP010000022.1:0-52185 GCA_048266825.1 Bacteriovoracaceae bacterium
TGATCCTGTAACCATCTCTGTTACAGGGTGCTCTACTTGCAAACGTGTATTCATTTCTAAGAAGTAGAAACTTCCGTCTTTATCTAAAATAAACTCAATGGTTCCGGCCCCAACATAGTCAATAGACTTTGAGATCTTAGTCGCCACTTCACACATGGATTGACGAAGAGAAGCACTCATTCCTGGAGCAGGACTTTCTTCAATAATTTTTTGATATCTTCGCTGAATAGAACATTCTCTTTCAAAGAAGTGCATGTGATTACCGTGTTGATCACTCATCACTTGAACTTCAATATGGCGAGGATCAACAATAAACTTCTCTAAGAGAACAATATCATCACCAAAGGCATTCATGGCCTCTCTTTTGGCCGCAGCAAGAGCATCGAGAAAATCAGAATCTTTCTCGACAATTCTCATCCCTTTACCACCACCACCTGCAGAGGCTTTAATCAGAACAGGAAGCCCAATTTCACGGGCTTTTTCTAAGAGAAAATCGGCTTCTTGATTGTCTCCATGATAACCAGGAACCAAAGGAATACCGGCCTCTTCACAAATTTGCTTAGAGCGCTTCTTATCACCCATGGCCTCCATGGCCTTTGCCGGAGGTCCGATGAGAACGATCCCCGCTTTTTCAAGAGCATTAGCGAAGGCCGCCCTTTCACTGAGGAGTCCATATCCAGGGTGGACGGCATCAACTTTATATTGCTGACAAATTTCAATCAGCTTTTCAATATTAAGATAAGTTTCACTGAGAGGTCCTTCCCCTAAGTTTACAGCGATATCTCCGTAGCTTGCGTGGGGTAACTCACGTTCTTCTTCTGTATAAAGACAAACTGATTCAATCTCCATTTCGCGACAAGTTTTCATCACGCGAATAGCGATTTCACCACGATTGGCCACAAGAATGCGTTTAAAAGCTTTCAAATTATTCCCCTTACTTTGTTTCTTCAATCCAATTAGGTTTTCTCTTTTCTAATAACGCCTGCATCCCCTCTTGTCCTTCGTCACCGACACGAACACGAGAAATAGTCTTACAAGTAAAGTCACGCACACTCTCTATACCTTCGGGGCGTCTTTGCATGACACCACGAATGAGTTGCTTCGCTTCACGAGCAGCAGCAGGTCCTGCACTTAAAAAGCGCTTGATTTGTTTTTCACGTGCTTCTTCTAATTCATCTGGTTTAACTACTTTTTGCACAAGATTCATTCTTTGCGCTTCAAAAGCATCAAAGCGCTCTCCACTCATAAAATAAGCACGAGCAAAACCTTCACCGATTTTCCCCATAACAAAGGGAGAAATAACCGCAGGCACTAATCCAAGGGCCACTTCAGTGAAGCCAAACTTTGCTTGTGAAGAAGCGAGTACGAAGTCACATGCACTAATTAAGCCGGTTCCTCCTCCAAGGCATGCGCCATTAACAATGGCAAGAACTGGAAAAGGCAGATCATTGAGAGATTCAAAAAGTTTAGAAAGAGCAACGGAATCATTGTAATTTTCTTGAGCAGAGTAATCTTTCATACTCTTCATCCAATTAAGATCCGCCCCTGCACAAAAAGACTTCCCTTCTCCAGTTAGAGTCATGAGCCTTACATTGTCGTCATTGGCCAAATCTAAGAAGAATTCCGTCATCTTAACAATGAGTTCATCTCCAAATGCATTATGGATTTCGGGACGATTAAGGGTCACATGAACAATTTCTTTTTCGTCGCGACAGGCCTTAAACATATCTGTTTTTGTTTCTAAATTTTTCATAACTTCAAATACCTTATTTTTATTTAACTTTTCTACATTCTAAAGACACCAAACTTTAAATCCTCAAGAGGAGCGTTCAGTGAACTATGAAGGGCCAAACCGAGAACATCACGAGTTTGGGCCGGATCAATTACACCGTCATCCCAAAGGCGTGAACTTGAGTAGTAACAAGAGCCTTCTTTTTCATATTTATCTAGAATTGGTTTTTTAAAGTCATTAACTTCTTGCTCACTCATTTGATCTTTCCCGCGAGCGGCAAGGCCATCTTGCTTAACGGTAGCAAGAACACCAGCAGCTTGTTCTCCACCCATCACGGAGATACGAGCGTTAGGCCACATAAAGAGAAAGCGCGGAGAATAAGAGCGACCACACATTCCGTAGTTTCCTGCTCCGTAACTTCCCCCAATGAGTACTGTAAACTTGGGAACATTAACCGTAGAAACGGCCGTCACCATTTTAGCTCCATGCTTGGCAATTCCTTCAGACTCATACTTTCTTCCCACCATGAATCCGGTGATATTTTGAAGAAAGACAAGAGGAATAGAGCGCTGGCCACAAAGCTCGATAAAGTGAGCGCCTTTTTGGGCCGACTCACTAAAGAGAATTCCATTATTGGCTACAATTCCAACAGGACAGCCATGAATTTTAGCAAACCCACAGACAAGAGTATTTCCGTAGCGTTCTTTAAACTCATGAAACTCAGATCCATCTACGAGACGCGCGATAATTTCACGCACATCAAAAGGAGTCTTCGTCGTATCCTCAGGTAAGATTCCATAGACATCATCCATAGGATAAAGAGGATCACGAGGAGCATCGACTTTGATCTGACTCTTAGGAGCAGATTTATAATTAAGATTTTCTACAATATTACGAGTAATTAAAAGCGCTTCTTCTTCCGTTTCGGCAAAATGATCGGCCACTCCTGATTCAGAGGTATGCACGCGAGCGCCCCCTAAATCTTCGGCGCTCACTTCTTCGCCTGTTGCCGCTTTAACAAGAGGAGGACCCCCTAGAAAAATTGTTCCATTGCCTTTTACAATCACAGACTCATCGGCCATGGCAGGAACATAAGCTCCACCGGCGGTACAAGAACCGAGAACAACCGCAATTTGCGGAATCCCCAGCGCTGACATTTGAGCTTGGTTATAAAAAATTCGTCCAAAATGATCGCGATCAGGAAAGACTTCATCTTGGCGCGGCAGAAAAGCTCCCCCACTATCGACTAAGTAAATACAAGGTAATCTATTTTCACGAGCAATTTCTTGCGCTCTTAAGTGTTTCTTTACGGTCATCGGAAAATAAGTTCCGCCTTTAACTGTCGCATCATTGGCGACGAACATACACTCGACCCCGTGAACACGACCTACACCAGAGACCATTCCCGCACTAGGAACAGGTCCTTCTTTCTCATAAAGATCATCTGCGGCCAAAGCACTTAACTCTAAGAAAGGACTTCCTTCATCGAGAATCATTTCAATTCTTTCTCTAGGAAGCATTTTTTCACGACTACGGTGACGATCAACAGACTTTTCGCCACCGGCTTTTTTAACCCGTTCAAGTCTTTCTCGAAGATCGTTTAATAGATTTAAGTTATGCTCTTTATTCTTTTTGAATGTATCTGCTTTCGCATCTACTTGAGTACTCAAGATATTCATAATCCCTCTTTTCTCGGCGATTAATATTGGTAAATATTCATGATGATCAAACTTGCTTTTAAGGCCCACTTTAAAGGCCAATAAAAGAAGACGAGGATCATCGGAACCTTCTTAATTTAGATGCGTAATTATGGCGAGAGGACGTCCAAACGTCTAGGGATAGTGGGTTATGAATCCCTTTAAATAAGGAGAAAAATACCTAATATTTACTTAAAATACAGATATTTAGGGTCTAACCGCCAATTGGTGCAGCTGACGACACAAAAAGGACGACTGTTCCATGAAAAAACCAGAAAAGGTTCCTTTATTTTTGACGTGGGATTCCATAAGAGGAAAGAGAATTTTGGCGTATACATCAATGAAGGTTCTACTAGACCAGCGCTCATAGAGATTAAATTTCTTTCGTTGTTTCGTATACATCGGAAGCATCGCCCCAAAAACAATTTGCAAACCTTCTTGAAGCTCATATTCCCTACCATTACATTTTAATTTAAATAGTTTGGATAGATTCTCTCTTTGGGTGAGAGGTTGAGCATTTAGTACCGCTAGCACAGACTTTTTAAGGGCATCAGTAAAATCCCAATTGTCTGTTTGTGTGAGTGGGTTGTAGCGAAGAATAAGATATCCTCCACGAATATCAATTGAGGGAAGAACATCAGCAGGAGACCATACGGGAAGCATCTTTAAGTTGAACTCTCGAGCCAGTTTTCCAAGAACAAAGCCTTCAAAAAGTTTTAAGGCCCGGGCGCGCCCCGTTGACTTCCACTTACGATTAAAATCAATGAGCTTGACCGGGAATTGGGCACTCTCTTTAATGAAACTTTTAATTTTAGGAATGAAGGCCTTAAAGAGTTCGCTTAAAAAGAGGATGTCCTCTTGAGCGACACCACTTTTTCTTAAGGCCAACAAGGCCTCTCTGATGGAGGAGTGAGAATAGAAGGCATTTGAAAAGTGATCGTAACCAAAAGGAACGGGACCAAATGCATCGGCCGTTGAAACTTTTGTCGCATTCATATCAGAATTTTCATATTCTTTTTTTCGTAATTCAGCATATTTTTTTAATAGGGAATTATCTTCAGATGTCAGCTTATACTTCGTTTCGATGGCGCTTCTATAGGCTTTACTTGTTTGGGTATGCCATCCAGAAGCATTATCGATAAATTCAAAAACATCAGCCGCTTCAGAATAAATCGCTGGACCTTTGGCCGCATAACTAGGATTAAGAAAAAGAGAGAGAGAACTTATCAATAAAACGCAGAAAGACTTTTGACTGAACATGGAGGCATCCTTGTATCCGGTTCAACTTAAAAACAGTGTGTTCATAAGTATTGTACCTTGGATGCCTAAATTCAGCTACAAAAGTCTATACTCTACTAGTTCTGTGCTTCATCAAGTTGTCTTGAGAAGTCATCCCAATCATAGATCTTCTCAGAAGGATCAAACTCCTCGACACTTGCTGGGGCCCGATCCCCTGATTCCTCTGTACGTGAGGCAATAACTTCGGGATCAGAAATCTTAAGAACTTCTTTATAAACCACTCGCCCATCACGAGTTAGAATATCTCCATTCTCACTCATTTCGGGTTCTACATACATATACTGACCATTTCCATACGGAACAAGAATCGCACCTTTGTTCTCTAAAACGGCCTGCTCAATGGAGACACCTGCAGGCATAATAGGCGCTTTATCTCGAATACTTTGAGTAAGCACAAAGGTTTCACTCTGAGTATAAGCCGGTGCGCTTAGTCCATCAGGAGAGACATTGCCTAAAACTCCTCCACCAGCTGAGTATCCCTTCCCTCCAGCGTTTGTGATAGATCCGCCATTACCAGAACTTGAACTAGAAGGGAGTTGACCTCCTGATCCGCCTACTGTGTTTCCATTGAAATTAGATCCAACAGAGGCAGGAGCACGTTGACTTGAGCTAGGAGTTGGAGAGGCTGAAGGCCTAGAAAAGTTTGATACTCTGTAATTATCGTTTTCACTATTTTGATTTTCATTTCTTGCATCTGTAACAAGACTAGACATTTCTTTTTTCAAAGCATCTAGCTCGGCAGTTACAGCAGCTAAGTCTGACTGTGATTGATCCAACTTCTCGTCTTCAGCACCAGCTGTTTCAGTTGGGTTATTAATTAGGTCTCTTAATTTATTTTGTTCATCAATTAAACTCTTTTCTCTTTCTTCCATCGCAGCTATTTGATCGAGGATTCTTTGAATATTGGGATCAACTCCTCCGTTAGAATCTTCCATCTCTCTTCTCAATCCTTCTGAAGAGATAAGCTCATCATTTTCATCATCAGTCTCACTAGTAGGAACAAATGAGCTATTGGTTATGGGTGTGCTGACATTATTAGTAGAGAAAATATTTGAATTGATTCCAGAAGATGCAACAGTACCCGTTGTAGCATTACTCACTGTCGCACCAACTGACGAAGCACCAGGAGCCCCCACCACTTTTCCATTATATGTATCAAATAAACTAGTACTACCTGTTTGGCCTAAAATACGTCCATTACTACCACTTCCAGACATCAGGTCTTTGTAAGAACTTTCAGAAGATTTTACAACATCTACACCAGAACCGGCAGGAACTGGTACTCTAACTTGAGTGCCTGGACCAAACCCAAGAATAGGGCTACCAGAAGCTAAATCAAACCCCTCATCTAGTGAAGAAAAGATATTCTCAGCTCCACATAAAGCATCTCTAAATCGGTTATTATTTTCGGAACTAATGGTTCCTTGTGCATTAATATATTCACACGCAATATCAAGACCATTATCCAGAGCACCACTTGGTTCACTAGCAGCTTCATCTTGAGTTCCTGAATGTCTAATATCTTTTACAATGGCATCAAACTCCATACTCGTACAGGCAATGATGACGTTTGAGATTGTATTTTGAGAGTTACCTTCCATTGCACTTGAATCACTTAAGATTCCTTGCAACATGACATTAGCATTCATTGGATTCACTAAATTTGGGCAATATTGATGAGCGACTGTTCTTTTGTTTCTATTGATAAGGGAATTACAATCTTGTGCAAGTAGGGCAGCTACACCGACGAGATTTGCTTTCGCTTCAGCGATTGGTGTTTCACAAACACCACTCATTTCCCTTTGGTTACTAATAAAGCTCTGCACTTTTCCAAACTGTGTCTGTCCATCTTCACTTCCGAGACTTCTATTTAAGTACTCTTCAAATCTATTGATGATAGCATTTTTAGCATCGTTCTCTGAATCTTCATTGTGTGTCATTTCTGTACCAGGCCTAGGAGGAAGCAAACTCCCTCCAAGAGAACCAGTCATTTGATCACGAAACTTCTGTCCTTCATAAAGCTTAGAACCAAATGTCATTCCACTGGATACAAGTTTCGCAATGGTTCCAATTCGATTAGTCAGCTCTTCTTCATTTAAGCCAGCTTCTTCAGCATTAAGCCCAGACCTTTGATTTATATGCGAGATAACTTCCATTGCATTACGGCCACCAAAATTAAGTCTTGGCACACCATCAGGAGACTCAACGATAAGATCACTTTGAATGGCATCAATGATACGTGAATTGATCGAATCATCTTTATAGAATAAAGAAAGGCTCGAAACGGTTTGCCTTAAGGACTCTCCTCTTATTCTTTGAGACTTTTGTGCTTCATTGAGATTATCATCTCTCATTATCGTACGAATACTATTTACAAGAGCTATATTATTATTACTTCCACGTTGGGCATCCATCGCTGACAATATTAACTTAGCATCTTCAAGGTAAACAGTAGACATCATCTCTTTCATTTCATCGTCTGTTCCTCTCCCGAAACCTTGATTTACAGCATTTGTCATCATTTTGTATTCATCATCTATCTCATCATAAAAATCGATAGCACCTTGAGCAAGGCGACCATGGGCAAGACTTGCTCCAGGCTCTGAAATCAAATCATCTTTCACTTCATCTAATAAATCATTAGCTGCCGAACTTTCACACGCATCCATAAAGCTTTCGTCATAAGGATTCCCTGTTTCTCTTCGTTTAATATTATCTGGAGTACACTGAAAAATGGCATCAGAGAAATCAGATAAAGGGATTGATCCATCTTTGACTTTATTTGCTACAGAATCATCAACATGAAACATTCTTTTAAATTCTTCATAGGCTTCATCACTATTACGAATTTTATTAAATAGTTCATCTTTTAATTCGATCAATGATAGAGGGTCATTTGCGATTGTAAATTGAAGTGACCTTAACTCATTCATTTTTTCTCGTTGGGCGAGAAGCTGATCCTTGATCTCTTGAGCAAATTTTTCTCGTACTTCAGGATTATTATAGAATTGATTTTGATAAAAATCAGTTGAACTATCATTAATAATATTACCGAAGCATGTACCATCCCCATATCTATTATTAATCTCGTGGCAAAACGCTAATGAATTCTGATTAGAAGCACTTCTATACTCGTCATCAACATTATCAACATTACAGGCACTCGATATCTGATTCATTAAATCATCAACGCCCATCAGCTGAACTTGTGGAATATTTCCAGTACATATCAATTGGTTTATATCGATGTTTCTTCTATAGTTTTCGTAACCTTCTTCTTGCGATAATGTTTTTATATCTGGTCTAGGCTTTGGTCTAATAGAACCAAGACGAGGCTTTTCTTCAGGCTTAGCCTCTTCTTTATCACTACCTGAGATCCATGATCTCCATGTACTGAACCAACCTCCACCACTTGAAGTCTCTTGAGCATAGACAGGAAACGAGCTTCCTAATAAAGAAGCTGTGATACTTAAAACTTTTAACGCTTTACATACTTTCATAAGAATCTTTCCTAAAATGGGGCCACGTCCTTACTATCTATTCGGTTAACTGACTAAAATACTTTATTTCTTAGTATTAGATTACGTGAAAGACGTCATTTTTTGCTAATCTTTGATACCTAAAAAGATGGCAAGCTCAACTAAGAACTTAATATTATAGAGGTCTGACCCTCGTAGATTAACGCAAATCCCCTTTTAAAAATGCCCATAAAATTTGTCACTTCATCGGTTAATTGTTTAATATTTATCTATCCCCCCATTTAAAGACAAAGGACTGGCAAATGAATCCAATAAAAAATAAGGAAGATTACCAAGCGCATTGGAATAATTCTGTAAACGAACTCGAAAAATATTGGTCTGAAGTGGCCGAGAATTATGACTGGCAAGAGAAATGGAATAAAGTTCAATCCGGAGACTTTAACGATCTTGATATCAAGTGGTTTGAAGGGGCTAAACTCAATATTACTTATAATTGTCTTGATCGCCATCTTAATACTCGAGGAGATAAAACTGCCGTTATTTGGGAATCTAATGAGCCTAGTGAAGATGGAATCTCATACACCTTTAAAGAACTCCATGCGGAAGTTTGCCGCTTTTCTAATGTACTAAAAAGTCATGGCATCAAAAAAGGTGATCGCGTCGTTTTCTATATGTCCATGGTTCCCGAACTTATGACTGGCCTTCTGGCCTGTGCACGAATCGGCGCTATTCACTCTGTTGTTTTTGGAGGCTTCTCTGCTCAAGCCCTGGCCGGAAGAATCAATGACTGTGAAGCAAAGATGGTCATCACCAATGATGAAGCCTACCGTGGCCCAAAAATTATTTCACTAAAAGAAATTACTGATACTGCCCTTAAAGAATGTACGACTGTAAAAACAGTTCTCGTTCGCAAGAGAACGAATAATCCTAAAGTTAATTACGTTGAAGGCCGTGATCACTCACTCTTAGAACTCATTAAAGAAGCAAGCCCTGAGTGTGAGCCAGAATGGATGGATGCTGAAGATCCTCTTTTCATACTTTATACTTCTGGATCTACTGGAACCCCAAAAGGTCTGATGCACTCAACAGCAGGCTATATGGTATGGACCGGACAAACCTTTAAAAATATTTTCCAAATGGAAGAAGACGATATCTATTGGTGTACTGCTGATATTGGTTGGATTACAGGCCACAGCTATATTACCTATGGACCTCTTATTAACGGCGCCACAACGGTGATGTTTGAAGGAGCTCCATCTTATCCTGATTGCGGACGTTTTTGGAATATCGTCGATAAACTAAAAGTCACTCACTTCTATACGGCACCAACCGCCCTACGCTCTCTCATGGCCCAAGATATTGAGTATGTGCGCCAGCATGACCTCTCCTCTCTAAAGGTCTTAGGATCTGTTGGAGAGCCTATCAACGAAGAAGCTTGGGAGTGGTACCACAAAGAAATTGGGAAAGAGAAATGTCCGATCGTGGATACTTGGTGGCAAACAGAAACAGGGGGAATTATGATTTCTCCTATGGCCGGAATTACCGAATGTATCCCAAGCTTCGCAACTTATCCCCAGCCAGGAGTGCAACCTGTACTTGTAGATAACGATGGAAACTTAATTGATGAAAATCCAGGAGAAGGAAATCTCTGCATCACTACTCCATGGCCTGGAATGGCGCGAACGATTTGGGGTGATCACGATCGCTATCGCCAAACTTATTTCTCTACTTATCCAGGAAAGTATTTTACCGGCGATGGAGCAAAAAGAGATAAAGAAGGACTCTATAGAATCACGGGTCGTGTTGATGATGTCATGAATGTTTCAGGTCACCGAATTGGTACGGCCGAAGTAGAAGATGCTATCGACGAACATCCAGGTGTAGTTGAAACGGCCGTTGTTGGTTTCCCACACGATATTAAAGGACAGGGAATCTATGCCTACGTCATCCTTCAAAAAGGTCAGGAAAACGATCTAGAAAAGTTAAAGAAAGAAATTAACGAATATATTACCAAGATTATCGGACCCATTGCTAAGCCTGATATCGTTCAAATTGTTCCAGGTCTACCTAGAACACGCTCAGGAAAAATTATGCGTCGTATCCTTAGAAAAATTGCTTCCAAAGATGCAAGTAATCTAGGAGATGTCTCCACGTTATTAAACCCTGAAATTATTGATGAAATTAAAAAAGGTGCAGGAGTTGAATAAGAAAAGTTAATTAATACAAAATATTGTTTGACACCTCAAACTTTTATAGTACACTAACTACACTAGCTCAAAATCCTCGTAGAAGGGGAGAGAATATAACTTGTTTGTTCCAATTTAAGTTACTCTCCCCTTTTCATTTTCAAATTATCGACACATTCCTTCCCAGCCAGCAACTTGGGCATCCACTCTACTTTGTAAGGAAGTACATTGTGGAATATAGGAGTAATAGAGACTTCCCCCTTTAATCTTATTGATAACTGCTGCTGCTCTGTCTGGACGAAAGGCAGGACAACCATAGCTGCGGCCCATGATCTCACCTTTATTGTAAGAAGCACCGTGCATAACCACATAAGAACCTCTTGCTTCTTCATTTACGCCAGGACTCAGACCATCCATCCACATACTATCATTTCCACGATCATCAAGACTTGGCCAAGAGCTTGGTCCATGATTCGGTGAATTTCTTAAACTAGAAGTCGCAAAGAATCCGCCCCTAGTCATATTTAATCGATCATTAACATTACTTCCGTGATGACAACGATTCAGTTGACCATCATGACTTGAGTCACCAATTTTTCTTCCATTCTTATAACCTGAGCCATGAGAGACATTTTCTGTATCCACAATTCCTGTTGTCATATCCAAAATAAAGAAACGCTCATCTTCTGAATTCATTCCATAATCGGCAATTGAAATATAGCGCTCTTGATCAAAGCGATCTTTATTTTGCTCATAGAAGAATAGGGCCTGCTTTAGTGCTTTTTCATTAACGCCGGCCTCTTTAAACTTATCAAAGAACTGACACGAGTCACTTGAGATGCTGCGCTCAGGTCGTGCAACAGGACGAGGTGACGATACAGGAGAGGTTTCTTCAGGAGTAGGTCTGGCCACAGGTACAACCGAAACTTCGGGAGCGACTAAAGAGCGCTCACGTTGCGTTCTTAATTCAAAAGCCCTTAAATTTCTTCCCTTTAGATGATTAGGAATTTCAGCCAGTTCTTCAATAGCATCGCTCGCGATCTCTAGACTTTCATTTCCATCAATATTGAGGCACGAGAACCCCTTTTCAAGGGTTTCTATCCGACCTAATAAATAATCGCAGGCTCCGTAACTAGAGTTCTCCATACAAAAAAGCGTCATCTCTTCTTTTAATTTATTAAAGCTTTCTTGATACTGCTCATCTTCTAAGTAGAGTTTATAAATCTCTTCGATATTACCTTGTGTTTTTTCAAAGCATTGCTTAGTCACCGTTTTGATACTGCCGCCATTTTCTTTAAAGTTAATACACTTACCACTACTCTTTCCTGCACCATTATCATCCTGGGCAACTTCTCCATCTCCAGGTCCAAAGAGAATAGGATTACAGCGAAACATATTATCGTGACCACAGTAGTGATCACTATCGTAACTTAGGCCAAATTCAGATTCTGTATTAAATTTCCAAGGCTCCTTACATAATCCTCCTCTCTTATAAGAAGGCCATCCGCCAAAGAAGCACAGGTTACTACTGGCCGCGTGTACTTCAAACTGTAAGAGCGAATTTAACAACTTACTAGAATGGGAGGTGGTGCTTCCCTCAACCGGAAAGAGGGTACTATATTGATTGCTCTGTTCGGCAGAAATTAATACTTCCACCATACCCCTGTGGGCCTTCTTGAAATATTCAAAATCAAGTAAATGATCTTCCCCATAGGTTTGGAAAGAAAGAGAGAGGCCCAGGAGTAACAGTATATTTTTTTTATATTTTTTTAGCATAGAACTATTATCGGAGTGAAATACTCTTAAATTAAATAAGATATGCTTTAATCTAATACAATCAAGGTTTTAGAGCCGTTTTTTCCATTGAAATGACACAACTCAAAGCGGTAATCTTAAGGCATGACATCTATCCATACTTATACATTTGAAAACCAATCCCTCGACTATTTAGAAATTAAAAATGGTGAGAACCTTCCCACAATTGTTCTTCTTCACGGTTATGGTGCCAACATGAGAGACCTTGCTCCCTTGGCCACTCTGTTACCCGAACTGAAGAAATATAACTGGATCTTTCCCGATGGCCCCCTCAAAGTTCTTATTGGTCCCAATATGTATGGTAAGGCATGGTTTCCTATTGATATGGAAGAAATGAATAGAGCGATGATGAGCGGTGGATTTGAGAATCTCTTCTGTGATCACTATCCTGCAGGCCTTGAAGAAAGTTCAAAGCTTTTAGAGAACTTTATTAAAGATCAGATTTCTGGAGCCCTTATTCTTGGAGGCTTTAGTCAAGGCAGTATGATGGCCTGTGACCTTAGTTTCAATACTCCTCTTCATGCAAAAGCGTTGATACTGCTTTCTTCAACCTTAGTTGCACGGGAACGTTTAGAAAATTCTCTTGAAAAGCATCACCTCTCTTTACCTATATTTCAGTCTCATGGTCAGGGAGATCCTGTACTTCCTATTTATATGGCCAAGAAGCTGAAAGACCTTTTTGAAAAAAATAACTTAGAAGTTGATTATCACGAATTTCCAGGAGGTCATGAAATACCTCCTCGTATTTTGCAGTCTCTCATTCATTTTCTAAAAGAGAATTTATAATCTATAAGTAGGGTTTTTAAATGAACTATAGTGGAACGATTCGAAAAATGAAAAGTGAGCTGGGCCTGGGCGTTAATCCCGTAACCTATCAGCTTCCTCTCATTGATCCTATTGATAATAAATCAGAAATCCTAGTTCCCATGAATGACCTCTTGGGACAGAAAATAACTCTGGAATATCAAGACCAGATCTTTGATATCTATGATGGTAAGCCGATAAAGAAAAGCTATGCTCAAGGCTTTAGCTATCAAAATCTTATGACTCTGGCCCGCTGTGATACCTGTATCGTTAAGCCCGAGCTTTGCCACTATCATAAAGGGACATGTCGAGAGCCCAAATGGGGCGAAGAACATTGTTTCATTCCTCATGTTATTTACCTCTCCATCACAAGTGGTGTGAAGATAGGCATAACGAGAGAAACACAAGTTCCTACCCGTTGGATTGATCAAGGTGCTCAATATGCCCTACCGATTCTAAAAGTTGCTGATCGAAAGACATCGGGAATGGTAGAAGTTGAACTGGCCAGAACCATGGCCGATAAAACCAATTGGCGAAATATGCTCAAAGGTGTCTTTGAATTTGTTGATCTTGAAATGATTAGAGATCAGATCTTTGATGAATATGGAGATTTACTTGATGATGCAGATGCTGAAGACATTGATGCCGAAGTGTTGGAGATCAAGTACCCTATTCTTGAAACACCTGAAAAAATAACCAGCCTTTCTTTTGATAAAAAGAAAAAAATTGAAGGCACCTTATTGGGAATAAAAGGACAATACCTTATACTAGATACTGGTGTTATCAATATGCGAAAGCACCAAGGTTATAAAATCGAGCTCTCTTAATCCTAAAGATTAGGTAAAAAGGAATAATAATGGCAAAGCACCAAATTAAGGTTTCACCCCTAGTAGAAGAAAGTTTCGAAGTGGCCTTGAAGGCTCAATCTCATACTCACTCCCCTTACTCAAACTTTCCAGTTGGTGCCTGCTTAAAATTTCATGGCGACGATAAACTCTATGGTGGCTGTAATGTTGAAAACGCAAGCTATGGTGCAACCATTTGCGCAGAAAGAACGGCGCTTGTATCGGCCGTGGCCAATCGTGGAAAACAGAGCATAGAATTCTTAACTGTCATAGCCAATACAAAAACGGCAACCTCCCCCTGTGCTCTTTGCCTGCAGGTTCTTGGTGAATTCTGTGAAGGAGATTTCCCGATCTATCTCTCTAATGCCGAAGGAATATTAAAACAGATGAGCTTTAAAGAATTTCTTCCTCATGGCTTTGATACCTTGTATGACCAATAAAGATAGCAAAGCTCTCACTCTTAATAAAAAGCCACTTCATCCTCAGTTCAAAGATAATAATGTCAGTGGCTTTGGGGCTAAGAAAGAGAATTTCCTTCCTGAATGGTTTGCTCAGAAATTTTCAATTTCTCTGATGAAGCTCTTAGAACTTAAAGGGGCCCATCTTAAACTTCTTGAACATGAGCATGATGTTTCCTATAGACCAGAACTTGAATCAAAGTTTGATGACCTTCTAACCTTTGAAATTATTCATGAAACGAAGCCATTAGGTTTTCTTTATCTAGAAGTAAATTTTGTGAGTTTACTCATTCATAAAGTTCTTGGAGGTAGTGATAAGGTCACCCCTACCAAGGCCCAGCTTCCTTTAAGAAAGATTGAGGCCAAGGGACTTGAAACAGCATTTGGTATCTTTAACTTATCTCTAAGAGAAGCGCTAAAGCGCTCATTTCCCCTAAGAGAAATAGACTTTATTCAGCTAAGAGGACCTATTGATGAGTTTCAATTTCCTCATCACCTAGAAAACTCTGAACAATATTTTAATGAGAGTTTTCTCTTTAGCGCTCAAGGGCAAATTCAAACAAAACTCTCCGTACTGCTAGACTGTAAGCTCTTCCATCATTTTGGAAAATAAAGTAAGAACTTCGGTGTTTTAGATGTTGAATCATATCTGATCTCCCCACCATGCGCCTTTAAGATTTGCTTACAAAAAATAAGTCCAAGTCCTGTTCCATTTCTCTGACTTTTTGAAGTGAAGTGATTGAAAAGCTTTTCTTGAATAGAAGCGGGAATGGGCTTCCCCGTATTGGCCATTCCAATAATTGTATTCTTTGAGTTAGATTCATCAGTAAAGCTAATGATTGCATCATCAAGATTTTCATCTCGAATATATTCCATCGCATTTTTAAATAGATTTAAAAAAACATGACTGAGTAAACTTATGTTTCCTCTTATCACTATTTCTTTTACTTCTTCAGTATCGAGCTTGATATTCACACCTAGAAAAGACTTTCTAAGAAATTCAAAGGTTTTGTTAAGATGATCATTTAAGAGAAAGTCTTGATTTTTATCAAAATTTTCTAAGCTCCCTCCACGAGAGAGCCCCTGTAAAAAGTCGATGGTTTCATTTAAGCGGTGTAGAGAATCTTCAGTGAGATCAACATAGCGCTGACCATCTAGACCTTCGCTATTCATAAGTTCTTTAATGCGTTGAATACAGATATTTATCGAATGGAGAGGATTCTTAACTTCATGAACAATCATTCCTGAAAATTCACCAAGCAATGATTGCTTCTTCTGGGCCATCAATAAGTTAATGGTAACGACTTCTCTTTTTCGCAGCCACGACAAAAGTAAACAGAGCACAAAAATATAAGCAACACCCTTAATATTTTGTAAGTACTCAGTGTTATATTCAGCAGGGATAAGATTATGAACAATAAAATCAGTACCGAATATCCAAATCAGAGATACTACAAAACTAACAACAAAAGTTTGGAAATGTAAAAATCCCTTAATTTGTGTGATCTTTTTCATAAAGCAATTTTATAAGAGAAGTTGTCAAAATAACATCACTAATATCAAGTTTTCTTGATATTCAGACGAGCTAGCTTAAATAGAGGCCCTATCTTGAAGAATCTTCTTAATGTGAGCTTGAATCGTTGCTCTAGCATAAGGAATCAAACGATCTTCTAATCCCTCATAAATGATACCTAGAATCTCCTCTTCATTATGACCAGAGTCTAGGAGTTCAATTATCTTGGATTCGCGAAGCTTTCTATGTTTAAGCGTTTTACTCAACTTAAGAGTCCCGCCAAGAGCTATACCATGACTAGGAAAACAAACTTTAGGTTTTAGTGCGATCACCTTCTCAAGGGATTTAAAATATTTGGCCATATCTCCCTCTTCGCCTCCAATCACAACAGTTCCTATTGTTTGAATAAGATCCCCCACAAAGAACCAATTCATTGAATCAGGAGCAAGTGCCAATTGTCCTTCATCATGACCAGGGACTTCATAGACACGCATGGGAGAGCCCAAGCTTTTGCCAATGCAATCACCTTCTTCAAGATACTCGAGTTCCATATTTAAAAAGTAATCACGCCCATGTTTCTTTTCAATGAAACGCTGGGTGGTTCTACTTAGAAAGACTTTCTTTTGATAACGCTCTACCATCCAATTTAAATGTTCATGATGATCGGGATGGTGATGGGAAATAAAAATATGATCAAACTCATAGTGATCAAGGCTTCGACAAAGCTTTTCGAATTCCTCTTCATTCTTAGGTGAAGGATCGACAATATAACGATGGGGAGCATCGCCAACCAAGAAACAATTCGTTCGATTGGCCGGAGGAAAAGTATGACTAAGAGGCATGAATTGCTTCACGCCCTTAACTGATTCAATCATAGGAACTTCATATTGCTCTATCGTCTCTAATTTAAAGTCCAGTGGTCCACGCGTATTGAGGTCGAAGGCCAAGGTTTTAATCATTTGAATCGTCGGAGGTACAGCCAGAACTTCTCCCCTGCAATAACGATCGTAGAGATCTTGAGCACCAATCCACTCACTCTCTTTTGTCTCTCCACTATCTACATTAAACTTAGCTTCCTTATTTAAGACAACAATATAGAAGAAGGACTTAAAGCGATAAGGATTAAATTCTGGCGTAACGGCGGTTCCCAATAAATAGACATCCTCAATTTCATCAAGATGAGAGGATAAAGAAAAACCAAGCTCCTCTTCCATTTCACGATCAAGTGTTGTCCAATGAATATCATTGATCGAGCTGCTAAATTTCAAGGGAGTTTTAATAGGGTTTTCTTGATCTTCTTTATCGACCTTCCCTCCAGGAAAGGAAGTATAGCCAGGAAAGACAGAGAGATAATCTTGTCTTACCATGGAAAAGCATGTTCCCTTATCTTTTGTAATAAAAACAGCAGAGACACTTTCTCTCACAATGAATCCTTCTTTTCTTGAAGCTCAATTCTTCCCTTCACAAGATCAAATACTAAGCCATCATAATGCTCTCGCAAATAAGAAAATCCTAGATTCACATCTATGCCCCGTGAAAAATAAATCTGATTGGCATCTAGAGGAGAGAGTTTTTTTATTTCTTTAGCACATCCCTCTAGTTCTTTTGAGTCTAAGTTACTTCGATAATCTCCATAGACTTGAGAGCCGGTATCAAGACGAACTTCTATATTTTGACAACGATACTCTAGGGCATCAAAGCGCTTAAGGCCATTTACAAGTAAAGGGAGTCCTGATGACTTCCCATCTTCATTATGGTGATGATCTAGATGAATTCTACCTGATTTAAAATCCCAGACCCAAGGCAGCTTTGTCTTTTCAAAGAAATCAATTCCTAGAATTCCAAAGTTGGAAAAGAATTTATCTTGAGAGAGGGCAAAGTCCACATTCTTAACAAAGAGCTCTCCTAATTGCACTTCATTATGTAATTGAATAATAGGACTCACAGAGGAAGAAGTATGGCCTGATTGAATTTTCTTTTGACCTACTAAAGAGAGATCAAGTCCTTCCCCAAAAGTTAGAGGGAGAATCGAATGCTGGGCTCCAAGGTCGATAAGCATCGCTATTTTCTTCGTCTTTGAAACAATCAGCTCAACATAGGGCAATTGATCTCTAAGGGAATAAGAAAGACCATTCCCCTTGATTATCACTTGATCTTTTTTATTTTGAAAGAGACGACCTCTCATCTTTGCTTTCAGTTTTTCTTCAAGACTCACAGCTTTTTGAGCAGCAATCGACGCCTTATATTTTCTGAGTCCTATGACTTTCGTTTCAAACTGATCTCGAGATATCTTATTTTGTTTAAAGAGATTATTATAATACGCTTCTGTTTTGAACTTCATCTTTTCATTTACTTTAACGGCAGCATATTTTTTATTAAGAAGTTCATTGGCATAGTGAAGTACTCTTTGGCGCATTTTCCAATCAAGAGCGTATTGATAACTAACGAGATTGGATACAGCGATATCAAAGTCTCTTTCTTGCAAGTTCATCTCTTGATAGTTTTCCATCATAAACTCATAGACTTCTTTTTCATCGAGCCAATCAGAAAGTTTGCCCCATTCACGTTGTAGTTGAATCAATGGACCAAGCTGCTTGGCCAATTCGGAGGCCTTCTTCTTATTACCTTTTCTCTCCCAGTTTTCAACAACTACAATTTCTTTTTCTAATTGGTCTTGTAAGCGTTCTTGTAGTTTTCTTCTATTAGAGGGAGAGAGATCACTCGATGAATCTCTGTTGTGTTGATAGAAGTGAATAATTTCATGAATACACTCACCGACTTTAGCCGATGATTTAAAAAGAACCGTTTTCAATTTGTAATCGATATAGGCCAATTTAGTAGAGTTTTCAAACTCACTTTTCATCTCTTTAAAAGAAGAGTCGATTTTGGCCCTTTGGGATGACTTCAATGAATCTAAATCAAATACAGAATACCCAAGCTGATGAATAAACTTATGGCATTTCTTTTTATCAAGTGATTTAAAAAACGCGATATCCTGCGCATTTAATGTAATTCCGGTACAAAAGAGAATATCAGGGCCGACTCGTTCGATATTACAATCTTTAGCCTTTTGTAGAAGAGCAATCATTTGCTTAGATAAAACGATGGTCTCTTTTTCAATGGCCCAAAGATTTAAAGAGCAAGCGATCAAAATCAGTATGAGAAAAAGAGATTTAACCATTATAAAACCTGCTTGGCAGCTTCGTAACGAACTTCTCGATATCCTTTAATATTCTCTAATTTCTTAAGGGCACTATAGCGCTCACTTACATCCATTTTGGTTATTTCATTTAACACTTTGTTTCTTATCTCAAGAGCGATCGCCTTCTCTCGTTTGTGCCACGATCCAAGAACCACTCGAAGCAGACGCATATGGCGCATGGTTTTTAACATCCAGTCTTTTGGACTAATATCAAATTCAACCTTCTTTCCAAAAATATCAAAAGATGGACGATTGATACGCTCGACACGATACTTCTTTCCTAATTCGAGATAGAGTTTCTCATCACGAGATCGCTTCATAGGCGAGATCATCATATGAGAGATAAAGATCTCATCTTTAATAAAATAAGTTTTTGCCAGAGTTCTTAGCGCCATAGCGATGACCTCTGGTGAGTCTTTTAGGTATTCTTTTAACTGAGCGGCTTCTTTAATAAACTCTGAAATATTTCCTCCACGATCGAAAATAAATATATCGTGGATATATTGAGCGAGATGCTTACGAGGGATATTAGGAAAGTGACTGATTAGTTTATCAAGGGCCTCTTGATAGAATTTCATAATGACTTTCTTATTCAGCCAAGGCAGAAGACTTTCTCTAAGGGATTGCTCCAATAATTCTTCTGTTGTTTTCTTAGAGCGGGTTTTTACGACATCGAGAAGATCAAGATCCCCTTCAAGATAAACTTTACGCCCCAGTTGAAAGGCCAACCAGTTATTGTCCATCTCCCCTTTAGGAATGGATCTTTTAAAGGCCCCTTTCATATTTTCAAGAGAAAAAGGAAGAACTCCTCCTTGAAAGCAGGCCCCTAGTAACATGGCGTTCGAATAAACGGCCTTTCCAAAGACAGCTTCAGAGATATTTTTAAAGTGATAGAGATGGGCACGTTCACCTAGCTTCTCTTTTACTTGTTTGCGAAGTTCTACTTCACTAAGAGCAGGAGCTTCCTCGCCACGATCAAGAAGAATACTTAAGGGAATTTGAAACTTTTTATCAAAGATTCCAATTCCTTTACTGTGCAGAAAGTGAGACTGCTTGGGTCCATCAAGTAAGTCTGGTGAAACCAAGAGATCCGCCATGGCCACTGGAGTCACAGCACCACTTGATGTTCCACGCGGGTGAATACATAAGTGTCCTGTTACATTTCCATTTCTTTGGGCCAAACCTTTTTGATCCATAAATTTAAATTCAAGATCATCTCTTCCATCCATTTCCTTGGCCGCTTCGGCGACAACGCGTGAAATAGTCGTTACTCCTGTCCCACCGACACCTGTCACCACCATACGCCAAGCTTCACCTTGAGCGATATCGGCCAAGTTTCTCTTAAGCTCTGGTAGAGGAAGTTCTTTTTCAAGACCATCAAATTGTTCAAGTCCCGTTTTTCTAAACATAGACGGATGAAAATCTTTAACGATCACCTTTTCAAAACTAGGACAGGCCTTCATTTTAGTACAGTAGCCATCAGATACACAGATTTGCGGATCAATAGAAACCTTCGTTCCATAGGCATCATTAATTTGACCAAGACCTGGACAGCCTGTGGCTTCAACACATACACGACAATCTTCACAAGAGTCTGTATTAATTTGAAAGAAAGTTTTCTCGGAAAGTGTTTGATTTTGAGAAAATATTTTCCTCTCTTCTCTTTTCTTTCGTCCTCCAAAAGTCAGGGCACATTCTTTATTAGAAACAATAACCTTTACTCCAGACTTTTTAATAACGTCCTTCATTAAGCTTTTATAGAAGTAGCGATCACTAGGATTTACTTCCTGTGCAAAATGAACACCCATGGCGTAGACGGCATTGAGGATACTTTGGCGCGGTCTAATATGACCTTGGACATTCATCCCAGAGGCAGGAGTCATCTGATGCCCAGTCATGGCCGTATTATCGTTATCTAAAATGATATAGGTAATATTATGCTCGGCCTGAACCGAGTTAGATATATCGGTAATTCCTGAGTGAAAGAAAGTTGAATCCCCCATTAAAACGACGGAAGGATTATTGGTGAACATATCAAGTCCAGCCCCAAGCGCTCCCCCTTGCCCCATGGCCGAGAGATTATGCATTTCTTTAAATGGAGCTAGAAAAGAGAGAGAGTAGCAACCCACATCTCCGTGACTGATTAAATCAACATCTTCTTCTTTTAGAGTCTTTCGCAGATCTTTTAAAAGAGAGAGCGTTTCACGGTGAGGGCAACCTGGACAAAAAGTAGGAAGTCGTCTTGGAAGATCGGCTCCGAAGACTTCAGCTTTTTGATGTATTCCAGCACATCCCTTTTCTCCTAACATTTCAAGAGCGAGCTTAAGCTTCTCTTCAATCACTTCATAGGACAATCCACCATGAGAGGGAAAGCCTCCCTTAATCGTTTCATCTACTTTAAATTCTTTTCCTAAGACTTGAATCGAAAGCCCGTGCGTTTGACAAAAATTTCTAATCTCAGCTTCGAGAAAGCCTCTTTTTTCTTCAACGACAATCACACTCTTTTTAGACTTAAGCCAAGGAAGTAGAAAGTCAGATACCAGTGGATAAGAACACGCGACTTTATAGAGATCATAATGATCGAGATAGTCACCCGCTTCCATCACTTGCTTTAAGGTTTCAAAGACAACGCCCGAGGAAATGATCCCAATATCATGCCCCTCACCAAAGCGCTGATCAAGATTCATATCTTTAAGAACTTTTTCTACTTTAGGAAAGCGCTCAAGAATCATGCGCTGATCGGCCATTAAAGAATTCGGTGGAACCATTACGTTTTTAGAAAGATCAAATGTTGCAGGATCAAGAGTTGTCTTCGTACCATCAACCAGCTTCTCTTCACCAATGGCCACTCGTCCCCCGCCTTCAGCAAGGTAAGTCGTAAGCAAAAGTCCTTGATAAACACTCGTGCGCTTAGAAATTTCTAAGGCATGGGCCATCCAGTCTTTGAGTTCAACCGGAGAACTTGGTTCTAAAAAAGGAATATGAAGATGCTTAAAAAGATAGCGACTATCGGCTGGAGTCGAAGTAGACATTGACCAAGGATCATCTCCTACGGCTATAACGACACCCGGATAACGAGCGGCCCCCGTTTTCTCATCAACATCAACAGGACCAGGATTAGCAAAATTTCCCACACTCAAAGCATCGGAGGCCACATGAAGCCCCATGGATTTCATGGCCACAAGACAATCACGCCCGGCCTGCTTAGAACCTGATGCCATGGCCGCTGCATTGGCCTCGGAGTTAGCAATGACCACTTGAATGCCCTTACTCTCCAGCTCTTTTTTCTTTTGATGTAAAATATTAAAGTAATCGGCTAAAGGAGATCCCGGGTACCCTGTATAAAGAGAATAACCTGCTTCCAAGGCCCCTTGAATAATGAGTTCATTTCCATTGAGAATTTGGTAATTGGGCTTAGCTTTCGGTGTCTTATTTTCTTGATCCATGCTGACTCATATCCTCTTGCCAATAATTTCTTATCGATTACATTTCTTAGTTATCTATTTTTCTCAGTCACGAGAAAAGTATCAAATACTAATGGCCTAAATTTCCTAGCTTTTTGAGGCAACACTACCAAATTCTCCTTTAAAAGACTATGTATCCTGCCGTTTAAGATATTTACTCAACAAAGAAGAACACTCGAACTTGGCTATCAGCATCAAAACAGAAGTCCTTTAAGAACATCCATTCTTAAAGCGATCCTAATACAATCTATAAGGATAAACTCTTGTCGATCTATTTTCCATTCGTTAGAGTGCGTCCCACAACAACTTTCAACTTCTTACAGGACTTAAAAATATGCGCGTATCTGCTCTTATACTATCGGCCCTACTGCTTTCTATCTCTGTGGCCTTTGCTTCTCAATCAAGTTACTACGATTCCAATACTGAGTATGAACTCACTCAAGGTTCTAAAGTCGATAGTGATCTTCGCTCTTATTTAAGAGGTGTAACGAATAAGAATTTCCGTCCACTTGGATATAAGAAAAATGCTAAAAAAGTTCTCTTTGGAAAGTTGCACTTAGAAAAAGATAATGATGGCAGCTATTTTATTGATGGTGTTTACTGTGACTTTACCGTGCGCAATCATATTGGTCCAAAGAAAATACCCGTAAATAATGTAATGAATACGGAACACACTTGGCCCCAATCAAAAGGAGCCGGTAGAGAGCCTGCTAGAGGCGATCTTCACCACCTCTTTCCCACTAATAATCCCGCCAATTCAGCTCGTGGTAATCATCCCTTTGGAGAAGTGCAAGGAAAAGATGCCACTCGCTCTTGCTCGGCTTCGCAACGTGGAGATATCATCAACCCTAAAACAGGAAAGCCTACTTCAACTTATGGATTTGAGCCTCAACCTGGACACCGTGGAAATGTAGCCCGAGCTATGTTCTATGTATCCGCTAAATATGGATACAATATCTCAACATTAGAAGAATACTATCTTCGTAAATGGCATAAAGAAGATCCAGTAGACGCTGATGAAATGAAGCGAAATGACGGGATTGAAGAAGCCCAAGGAAATAGAAATCCATTCATTGATTTTCCAGCAATCGTTGATCGCATAGATAATCTCTAAATTAAGACCTCTCGACCAATGGCAGGCTATACTCAGTACGAGTATGGTCTGTTACTTTGTGTTTAGACGTATCCACGTTTACACCAGAGGCAACTCTTAAAACCAGCCAAGTCAGACAGAATGTGATCCATAGTTTTGATAACATGGACCCATCTTCCCACGTGCCTACTTTTTATTCAGTAGAGCATGTAAGAGTTACGGACCCTGTTCAAAGCTTTGGCACGCTTCAAGTAGTTAATTTTACTCATCTACGTCGTATTACTCTAAAACACTGACCAAATCTTCAACAGCATAATCATGCTGGGCCTTCTCATTAAGCTCGATATCTAAATGAATATTCGTATTGAATAACTTTGAAATAGGACAGTTAATCTTTGCATCTAAGGCCAATGACTCAAACTCTTGCCTATCAATTTCTCCAATATCACCTGACAGTTTTAAATATATATCTGAAATTATAAAATCACCGTCTCTATTACATAGGACAACCTCTGCAGTAGTCTCTAACCTTGGAGCACTTAGATCATTTTGACCCAGCATCTGAGTGAGGGCCATAGTGAAGCAGCTCGCATGGGCCGCAGCAATCAACTCTTCAGGGTTAGTTCCCTTCTCACCAGTGAAGCGCTTATTAAAGCCATAAGGTTCTTCAGCAAGTACTGCGCTATCAGTAGAGATGACACCCTTGCCCTCTTTAAGATTTCCTTTCCACGTTACTTGGGCCGAATTTATAGTTTTATCACTCATCTATTATCTCCTTAAGTTGGTGTTAAATTGATTCAATTATAAATAAGCAATAAGAGACTTAGGTTTAGGAGTTCTGAAAAGAATGTGTAGGCTTCTAGACACAAATATATTGTACAGTTGTATCATTTCATGATTTTTCTTAGCTACGCCGTTCCTTTTCAAATCATAAAATATTGGCAAGAATAGGGCGGATAAAATCATTCAAGTTTGAGAGGAGCCCTATTATGAGCGCACGTGAAACTATCATCGCAGAAGATAACCCTTTGGGCATTAAGGCCATCGACCACTTAGAATTTACATGTGAGTCTTTAAGCACTCCAACAAGAGAACTCTTTCATAAGCTTGGATTTTCAAAAACAGCAGAAAATACCAATGAAAACTTAGAACTCTTCACTCAAGGACAAGTGCGCTTCGTCCTCAATGCCAATCCAAACGGACACGCAAGAAAATATCTCAATCTTCATGGAGAGGGTGTCAGCACTATTTCTTTTCAAGTAGAAAATGCTGAACATGCAATTAATGAAGCGAGGAAAAGAGGCGCGCAAGTCACTCAAGAATTACAAGTTTTTGAAACTCCCGAAGGGCTAATAAAAACAGCAAGCATTCAAGGCTTTGGTGATGTCCTCAATGAATTTGTTGAAAAACCTAATAGTGTCTTTAGAGCTGGCTTTGTGAAAACACAAGATTCAGATGCACAACCTTTAAATCAAAGGGCCGCAAGAATTGATCACTTAACTAATAATGTTCCTAAAGGGGAAATGAAGAAATGGGTTGAATTCTATCAACGTGTCTATGGCATGCAGGTTACTCGCTACTTTGATATTAAAGGGGCGAAAACAGGACTTCAATCTGAAGTGGTTCAACTGGCCAACAATGCCGTGATCATTCCTATTAATGAGCCTGATCAAGAAGGTGGCAAATCTCAAATTCAAGAATTTCTTGATCTTCACAAAGGTTCAGGAGTTCAACATATTGCTTTAATGAGTGCCGATATTATTGATACCGTGGGTGAGCTACGCGAACGTGGAATTAAATTTCTAGATATCCCTAGTACCTATTATGAAGCCATTCCTGAGCGTCCTTTCACTGTAACTGAAGATTTAAAAATCTTAGAAGAGCGTCAGCTTCTCGTCGATGGTGACGAAGAGGGCTACCTCATTCAAAACTTTTCTGAAACCTATGTCGGTCCCCTCTTCTTTGAATATATTCAAAGAAAGAATCACTGGGGATTTGGAGAAGGAAACTTTCAAGCACTCTTTAATGCCATTGAAAGAGATCAAGTTAAGCGTGGATACATCGAAAAGTAAGGATACTCTATGAAAGATCATTATGAATTAATAAATGTTCAAAACCATGATGATGGAGTGAGTATCATCACGATCAATCGTCCTGATGTTTACAATGCCCTCAATAAACAATCAAAAATGGAGCTTATAGATGCTCTTGAAAAAGCGGCCCTTGAAGAAACAATCAAGGCCGTGGTTCTCACCGCCAATGGCAAGGCCTTCTGTTCTGGCCAAGATCTTAACGATCGCGCTAATCAAGAGGAAGATGCTCCTAAAAAAGACCTAGGTGAAACCCTAAAGACAGAATGGAATCCCTTAGTGGAGGCCATTCGTAATTGCCCTAAAGTTGTTGTGGCCGCAATAAATGGAGTGACAGCTGGTGCAGGAATTAGTGTAGCCATGGCCTGTGATTTGGTGATCGCTCCCGAAAAGACACGCTTTGTTTCGGGCTTTACTAAACTTGGGCTCGTACCCGATGCCGGATCCACTTATACTTTCACTAATGCCTTAGGCCCTAAAAAAGCTATGGAATTCTTTCTTTTCAATCAACCCCTCATGAGTGAGGAGCTCCATAATGTTGGTCTTGTTAATGCGCTAGATAATAATCCTCTTGAGCTGGCCCACAAGTGGGGTAACCAAATTGCTGCGATGGCACCCCTATCCATTGCCCACTTGAAGAAGAATATTCAAAAAGCGGGTCATATGAGTTTTGCAGATTCCATGCTCAATGAGACCAATTCTCAGTGCCATTTAGGTCAAACAGAGGACTTTAATGAGGGTGTTCTCTCGTTCTTTGAAAAAAGAACGCCCGTGTTTAAGGGTGTTTAGCTCTTTTTCACCATGGATTTTTTTTAAAAGCGTATATATTCAGCTATCATAGGGTATATAAGACTATAGATATTGAATGACTAAGAAATCGAATGAAGACAAATATACAAGGAGCATAACCATGCAAGCAACATCTCAATCAACTGAGTACACTCCAGAAGAAGAGAACCTCTTTGCAGAGATCTCTAATGGTAGAACTTTTGATAAGGGCGAGGAACTTCCCCCTATTTATAAGAAGCACCTTATGAATCTTTTATGGATGCAAGGTGATTCAGAATACGCTGGAGCCTTAGGTTATATGCCTTGGATTGAAAAAGCTCCGGATATAAAAGAAAAAGTTCTTGTGGCCCAGATTACAAAAGATGAGATGCGCCACTCACAAGTTATCTATAAAATGCTTCGTGATCTTGGTGAAGATCCAGAGGCCCATATCGAAAAAACCGACATGGGATGGAAGCACCCTGAAGATGAAGTGAATATTGGTTATCAAAGAATGAAAGATGATTACCGAGTTAATATCTTCTATTACCAAATTAAGTACTGGGAAGACTTTATTCTCTTCAACTTTCTTATGGATAGAGCTGCTGGACATCAACTTGAAGATACTCTGCACTCCACTTACCTTCCTTGGAAAAAAGGAATTGAAGGGATTTATAAAGAAGAAGTCTTCCATGTAACTCATGGTGATACGAATATGAAAAAACTGGCGGCCGATCCTGCCAAGAAAGAATTTCTTCAAGAAAGACTTAACCTTTGGTGGCCACGAGTGATGAATGTCTTTGGAAAAACGAAAGGTGGAAGAAATGACATCTACGTAAGACTTGGACTGAAAAAAAGAACCAATCAAGAAGTTCGTGATGTCTTCGTAAAAGAAATTAATGAACACTGTGAGAAATTAGGTCTCACTGTACCTGAGTGGACAGAGCAGTAAATAAAGATCAATTGAATAAGAAATATAGGCCTTCTTTTAAGAAGGCCTTTTTTTTACATGATTAACTTCCAAATCAAACGCAGACCTGCAATCGCAAGGGCCGACTTATAAATCCAGCGAAAAACATTCTCAGATGTTCTACCTAAGAGCATCACCCCTAACTTGGTTCCTACAACTGCCCCCATAACCATCATAATCAAAACCCATGAATAATCACGATAAGAGAAATCAAGACTGAGAAATAGAGGTATCTTTAATAAATGAGTGAACATTTGAGTGATGGCCTTCGTGGCAACAATTTCTTTCTTATCTAAGTCTTCTCGTAAGAAAAAAGGTGCTAGTAAAGGACCCGTTGCTCCAATAAGTGGTCCTAAAAAACCGGTTAAGATTCCAAGCCAAAAGAAGCCACCATTAGGCATTTTTATTTTAGGCATCTTCTTGGGCTTAAAGAGTGTGTAGGCAATGAGTAAAATAATGGGCCAATAGAACCAGGCCTTTGAAGGAACTAGTTCGATAAGATAGTAAGCTCCGATAACACCTAGGGGTGCCCCTAAAAAGAAGTAGAGCGTTATTTGTTTATTAATATTTCTACGAAGAAAATAGCAGCGACTGCCATTAGAGACCAACTGCACCACTCCATGAACAGGCACAATATGCTCCAAGGGCATCATGAAGGTCATCAGCGACAGCAGAGTTATTCCTCCGGCCATTCCCACGACCCCACTTATAATAGAGGTCCCGATTGTCATTAAGCATAACGCAGCTGCTAGATAAAACATTTACTCTCCTTAAGATTTCTTTAATTTAAGCTCAATTCCCTCTTTGATAAAGGAAAAAACATTTGCGACAATCGATTTACTTCTTTTTCTTACTAAGAAAAAACCCAAAGGAAAGACTATGCTTCACAAAATTTGTGTACTCGGGGCCGGGACGATGGGAGCAGGAATTGCTCAATGGTTCGCACAGGCCGATTGTCATGTTCAACTCTTTGATCTCGATACGCAGCAGGCCCAACTTGCCCTTGAAAATATTTATACCAGTTGGGATAAGCTTGCCGCGAAAGGAAAGTTTAGTACTGAACAAGTCAATGCCTTCAAGACAAGACTGACTCAAGCGATTACTACAGATGACTTCAAGCCTGATGCCGATCTTGTCATCGAAGCGATTGTTGAAAATTTAAATATAAAAATTGATGTCTTTCAAAAGTTATCCACTCACTTTAATGACCATACTATTATGGCCTCCAATACGAGCTCTCTTCCCATGGACTCTATGGCACGCGAGTTAAGTGAGCACAGAAAGAAAAAATTTATTGGCCTTCACTTCTTTAACCCTGCCCCTATTATGAAGCTGGTTGAAATCATTCAATCACACTGGACAGATAAAGAGCTCGCTTCCAATCTTCAAAAATGGTTTAGTGAAAAAGGAAAAAAACCTGCGCTTTGTAATGATGGCCCAGGTTTTATCGTTAATCGATTGGCCAGAAGCTTCTATGTTGAACCCCAACGAATCATTAAAGTTGAAAATTCTGAAAAGATCAAAGAAGTCGATACCCTATTAAAAGAAGTCGGAGGCTTTCGCATGGGCCCTTTTGAGTTGATGGATCTCATTGGTATTGATGTAAATCTTGAAGTGGCCAAATCTGTTTGGCGTGCCTTTGGAAATGAGCCACGCTTTAAGACTCACCACATTCAAGAAAGCCTGGTTATAAGTGGACGCTTGGGAAAGAAGACAAAGAGAGGATTCTATGAATACTAATGCCATAACCGTAATATATAGCGATGGCCACCCCATGGCCCGGGCCTTAGAGTCTATGGATCACACTTATCTCTATGATGATAATTTTGACTTCACTAGGCTTAGAAAGAATTCTTTTATTATTGATCTCACCATACTTAACGATTGTGACAAAGAGGCCTGGCTTCAAGAAGTCACCGCAAGATACCCCGTTATTTCTGATACCAGTTGCAACTGGGGAGAATACCTTCAAACTCGTTTTGATAAAAATAAACTTATCGGTCAGATGGCCGCCGCCTTTTACTCGCCAAAAGCAAAAGTAGAAGTTCATCTCCATGACGATCACAAAGACCTAGCTCCTCTCATTGAGAGCTTTCTTGCCCAATTCTCACTTTCTCCTTTTCACGTCTCAGAAGTCGGTCATGGCTTTACTTACCCCCGTACTCTTTGCACTTTAGTTAACGAGGCCTATTTCGCTCTAGAAGATGGATTGGCCACCAAAGAAGATATGGATCAGGCCATGAACTTTGGAGTTAACTATCCTCATGGTCTGTTTGATTGGGCCCAAAAAGTAGGCTTGAATCCTATCCTTATGTTACTTCAGTCACTCTATCAACAAACGGGTGATCCTCGTTATCGCCAAGCACCTCTTTTAAAACTGGAGAGCGTAGAATAAAAACTCTATTTACGGCCCTTATCTTTATTCTGTGCTCTATGAGTTTTGCTGCTCGAGTGTCCTACTTTACGATCATCGTGGCCGACTTAGATAAATCAGCAACACTTCTATCTCAGGCAGGCTTTACTCTTAAAGTCCCCCACACTTATAAAGAAGGTCATCAAAAAGGCCTCATTGTTCAATCGATCAAATTAAAAAATGGGCAATACTTTCAAATCATGGCCCTTGATTCTCAAGCTTCTAAGCTTGGAGCTCTAGCGAAATGGAGCCAATCTCTTCTTAAAGAATCTGATGCTCTTGGAGCCTCTCTCGTTATTGAAGACACAGCCCTTCCCTTAAAGAAGATACACTCTCTTTTAAAGGAAAATAAAATTGAGTCCCAACTCAAAACTTTTCCCAGATATAGTTGGCTCTCTTTTAAAACACAGTCCCCTTACTCCCCGGTCTCTTTCATTAAACAAGACTACTTCCCAAGCGATGCCCAAGAGCTTCTTACTCATGAAAACCAGGCCAAGGGTTTAGGACATCTAGAAGTGAGGCCCTTTGGAAATCCTGAAACGTGGTCAAAGATCATGACTCTCTCCGGGTCCACCCAATCTCAAATTAATTTTGACACCCCACTTTTTAGTGGAAAAGGCTTTATTCACTTAGTAGAAATAAGGTCATCTAAGCGTCCTTTGCCAAAACCTGTGAAACTGGGTCATATCACCTTAAAATTTATTGAAAATAATTAATTCTGCTGGTAAGGCCTAAATGAAAAGTAAATATAAAGAAATATCAAATATTTTACACTCTCTCTCTGAAGATGGAGTTATAAGTATCACATCATCTAAAGATGTCTCTATTGCAAGGAGTGATAACAAAACAGGAGATATATATTCGGTTTATGAACCCTGTGTTTGCATAATTACTCAAGGTGAAAAATCAGCAAGTATTGGTAGTTCAACAATTAATTACGCTCCAGGTAACTTTTTAATTTCATCTATCAGTACTCCTGTTACAGGAAGAGTACTGAAAGCTAGTAAATCTTGTCCTTACACAAGTATAATCGTAAATTTAAATCCTACTCATATTTTTAATGCAACAAAATCCTGTGACTTCGATCTACCTAAAGTAACAAATCATAAGAGTGCCTTATTTCTAGGAAAAGTTTCAAATGAATTACTGGATTGTACATTAAGACTTGTAAGATACTTACAAGACCCAAAGAATAATGATTATATAATTGATTTAACTCTAAAAGAATTCACTTATCATTTATTGAATACTGATAATGGTAGAGATATCGCTAAAATGGGAATACTAAATAGCAATATACATAAAATAAATAAAGCTATTGAGATTATTAAGAATAACTTTGAAAGTAAATTGTCTATTAATGAACTATCAAGAATATCTGGAATGAGTACTTCCACATTCCATAAAATGTTTAAAGATATAACTAAACTCTCTCCCATACAATTTCAGAAAAGACTAAGACTTCAAGAGGCCAGAAGATTAATGACTGTGGAGGATCTTGATGTCTCATGCGCAAGCAGTATTGTTGGATATGAGAGCCTTTCACAGTTTAGTAGAGAATACACTCGTTTCTTTAAGCAATCCCCTCTGAAAGACATCAAAGAGATTAAAAAATCTATTATAAAAGATTATTAGGCAAAAACTCTAGATTATTGATCTAACTCCTTCTCAAAATATCATAGTATTATAAATCCTAACTTTACAGTCATTCGAGTATTGAAAAAAAGACAGTGCAAGAAAGAATTAAACTGATAAAAATTGAAAACGAAGAGGAGATATAATGAGTAAAAAAGTTTGTCTAATAACCGGAGTATCACAAGGTCTTGGTCTAGAGATGGCCCAGAAATTCTTAAATAAAGGCTATATTGTAGCTGGAACCTCAAGAGATAAAACTAAAATACCTAAGAGTCTTACACAATCAGATCAATTCTTATCTATTGAGATGAATCTATTTAATGAGCAAAGTATACAACAAGCTATCCAAACAGTCTTGGATACCACTGGTCACATTGATACTCTAATCAATAACGCTGGCTATGGACTTTTTGGTGCCGTAGAAGAAGCCTCTAATGATGAAGTTAAAAATAATTACAATGTAAATGTTTTTGGCCTAATTTCTGTACTACGCTCAATATTGCCATCAATGAGAAAAAGAGGCTCGGGACATATTATTAATATTGCAAGTATTGGTGGCTTCATAGGTTCATTTCCAGGTACAGGTATTTATTGTTCAACAAAATTTGCAGTGGCCGGAATTACGGAAGGATTAAAAGCAGACTTAGAAGAAACAGGTGTTGACGTAACCGTTGTATATCCTGGTTATTTTAGAACGAATTTTCTTGCTTCATCCTCTATGAAAGTTACGACTCATTCTATAAATGATTATAAAAAGGCCCACGAAGTTGTCAATCAACACAAAAGTGGAATTAATCAAAACCAACCTGGAGATCCCAAGAAACTAGCACAAGCTGTTTTTGAAGCTACAGAAATGACTAATAGGCCTTTTCACTTATTCTTAGGCCCTGATGCTGTGGAATATGCCCAATTTAAGATAAAAACAATTCAAGATGATCTAAAAAGCTACGAACATCTTTCAATGAGAACTAATTTTAATGATATATAGAGTTCATCAATCTAGCACAGCGAATTTGATTCCTAGAAACTCTTGAAACTCTGTGCTATAAGCCCATCATGCTAGTTATAAGTGCCTGTCTGACAGGAGTGGCCTGTCGATACGATGGAGATCACAAATTACAAAGGGACCTCAAGAATCTGATCGATCAAGGATTGGCCATTGCCGTATGCCCTGAAGAGTTGGGGGGACTACCTACCCCTCGTGATCCAGCTGAAAGAGTTGATGGAAGATATAAAACAGTGACGGGAAATGATGTTACCGATGAATTTGAAAGAGGTGCTCAAGTCGCTTGGGAGAAAATCTCTTTGCATCAAATCAATAAGGCCATTCTTAAGAGTAAATCACCCATGTGTGGTGTAGATGAAATTTATGACGGCAGCTTTAAAGGAAGAACGTGCTCTGGAGATGGAGAATTTACGAAACTTTTAAAGTCTAGAGGCATAACAGTAGAAGCGAGGAATTAGTGAGTAAGAAAGCCCCCATGGAAGAATATAAGTCTCTTTATAGCCAAGAAGACTGGGATCAAGTTAAAGACCTCATCGGACGCTCTCCGTTTGGCCTCTACAAAGTGGCCAAGTATCATCCTACTAAGAAGCACCCTATGGTCATTGAAGTCATCCCCTGGGTCAAAGGTGCACCCTTTCCGACTCTCTACTGGTTAACGTGCCCTATTCTCAAAAAAGAGATTTCTCATATTGAAAAAGATGGATGGGTTAGCAAGATTGAAAATGAATACTTTGCTAAAGACTCCGAGAACCTTGCCCTTCTTAAAAAGAATCATGAACGCTACCGAGATGATCGTATAGCGCTTCTTGAGCACGTGGGTATATCTTGGGATAAGATCCCAGCTCCTATGGCCGAGATCATTAAGACTACCGGTATAGGTGGAATTCACGACTTTGATCACATCAAATGCCTCCACCTACATTACGCACACCACTTAGCGAGTGAAAATCAGGTGGGTAAAGTCATGGACGAGCTCTTCAACTTTAAGCGCTTCTACTAAAGAAAGTTAAGCGTTAACGCATAAAGACTTGTGCGTAACTCATGCGTAAGTTATTCTTATTTTACGTTGATTGGAATTACAGATGTATACCCTGTGATGCCAATTAATCCTGCACATTTTTATGACCTTTTCGAAGGACAAAGATTCTCAGAAGTCGCGCCAAGAATTAGGCCTACTTTTAAGGAAGAGTTATATTTTTTTGAGTCATTTTCACCATACAGGGAGGTTTGAAAAATGAATTCACCACAGACACAACACACAAATTCGCATTCTCATTCACATGAAAATTTCGGCAGTTTTAGGGGAATCATTACTAAACTCTTATCAGAGGCCTTTTATTTGGAGGATGAATCTCTGGAATCCGAAATGCCCAATCTGGATCATGGCCTCATCGTCCCAGATCCAACTGAAGATTATGAAGTTAAATATGATCAAATAAATATAATTCAGCAGTTCCTAAAATTAAGGACTTAAATTATCAAATACTGAATCAGTTCTAAATAATAATCGTGATCAAAGTATAATAGTTTACATGTTAGACTTTGGTCATGAGATTCACTATTTAGTTATCTTCTCTTCGGTACTAATTTTACCGAAGATCATCCAGCGCTTTAAAGTGCCCATGGGGATTACCTGCTTAATTCTTGGAATCGCCACTTCTGCTTTCTATCCAGAACTTCGTAACGATCAACTTATTTTGCTCTTATCGCGCCTTGGTATTACCTCGCTATTTCTCTTTGCAGGAATGGAGGTGAAAATCGAAGCACTCAAAGAACATCGATATCCTCTTCTTAAACATCTTGCTATCGGACTTGCGATTATCTTTACTCTCTCGTTTGCGCTTCAATATTATTTTGATCTCACCTATCGTATGGCCGTGATTTTATCTCTTGGACTACTCACCCCTTCAACAGGTTTTATTCTCAATTCGATCAGCTCATATAAACTCTCGCATTCGCAAAAATATTGGATCAGCTCTAAATCAATCTCAGAAGAAATGATGGCCGTAATGGTCCTCTTCTTTGCCATGCAATCCCATGATTTAAAGAATCTAATCATCTCAATCGGTGTTTTAGTCGTTCTTCTCTTTGGACTTCCTATTATCTTTAAACTCTTTATTCGCTACATTGCTCCCTATGCTCCGAAGTCAGAAGTCGCCTTTCTGATTATCTTGGCCCTAGTCTGTGGAGTGATCACTAAGAAAATTGGAACTTATTATCTAGTCGGAGCTTTTATTGTAGGGATTGTGGCAGGTCGCTTTAAACACTTTATGGAAGCAAAAGAAGATAAGAATATATTTGAATCCCTCTCAGTCTTCTTTGGGATTTTTATCCCCTTTTATTTCTATAGATCTGGACTCAAACTATCTTTAGATATTTTAACTAAAGAAGGAATCATTATAGGTATATTTCTCACCCTATACCTGATTCCACTGCGCTACTATTATACGAACTTTACTACGATTCACTTTCTAGGCCGTGAAATCTATGCTCCGTGGAAGGTTTCTCTTAGCCTTATGCCTACACTCATCTTTGGTTTGGTGATCTCTACCATTCTTTTAGAGAAGTATCATGTAACACCTTCCCTTATTACAGGACTGCTTATCTATACTATTGTCTCTAGTATTCTTCCGGCCTTTGCCTGTGAAACCAATCCTCCAGAGGAGTACGATTCTACCACTATTGAATAAAATAACTTTAAGTTTTAAAATAGTATTTATTGTAAACTTTATACTTTTCTAAATAAATAAAGGTAGTTAAATGAATATATTATTTTGTGATGATGAACCCGATATTCTAGAAATCTATAGCATGGAATTTGATTTTCACGCACCTGAACATAATTATTTTAAGGCCGAATCTCCAGAGAAGGCCTATCAAATATGTAAGAACTTACCCATTGATGTCATCTTCACAGATTATAAAATGCCGACGATGAGCGGTCTTCAGCTTTTGCAAAAATTAAGAAAGGATAATATCTCTCCTAAAAAAGCCTATATTATTACAGGCTTTAATAGAGAGCATGAGAGAAATCCTGAAATTCTTCAGTATGCGGATAAGGTTTTTTCAAAACCACCTAACTTTCAAACACTTTGTGAGTTGGTACATGAATTAAAAAGGGCCACTTTCTAGTGGCCCATGTTTTAAACTTTAATATTGTCTGATGATTCCATCATCAACTTCAAAATCAATTTCAAAAGTATCATTTTCAATATCACCCACAAAGTCTAGACCATAGAAGTTGATCGTATTAGAGGCTTCATCATAGTACCAAAAGCCACCTTTTGCTTCGCTTCCAGGCTTAAGAAGTCGTCCTTCGTAATAAACTTTAATCGTCTCTACTTTAGGTCTTCTTCTTAAAAGTAGAGAAGGTCTTCCCACTAGAGAAGTAATATCTTCTGCAATTCTCGCCAAGTCTACACCAAAGCGATCAGAACAGGCCGGTACATAGAAGCCATCAGAAATATCCATAATTCGACCATACTGACTCTCTGCAAGAGTTTGTCCATTCCAACCACCATCAGTACTACAACCAGGTAATTCTCTATTTTGAATACCGCCGTAGAAGCGAAGAATTTTATTAGAGTTAACATATCCTGAGAGAAAGTTATAAAAGGCAGTCGCTTCATACAGGTTACGATTATAGTTCGGTGGAGCCGGATTCCACGTACTATTAGAAATTTCCATGGAGCGCTCAGGCTCATCAGTAATACTAATCACAACCAAGTGAGCATTATCTCTGAGAAAGCTAGGACGACTGGCCGAGCGACCATTATATTCTTCAAGTTTATTATGAATCGGAACAAAGGTAGCTTCTGTAGCACTACCATTAATTCCAAGCTTTCCTACTGCTGTTTGAAACTCTGCAACAACATTTCCAAAAGAGTTAGGATCAGAATCAGTAATTAAGGATGAATCAAAAGAGCGACCAAAACCTAAATAAGGCTCTTCTGTCCAGTCGGTTGAAAGAAGTCCAATTTTCCAATCGACATAAGAGGCCTTGGCAAACTCATTAAAAAAGAGTGCTGCGTTAGTGGCCACATTTCGTTGAATGGAACTCATACTTCCAGAATTATCGATAACCATAATTACATCAATCTTCTTATCTAATTGAAGTAAACTAAGGGGATAAACACGACTATCTTGTTGTTCTTCAGGAAGAGTTTCATAATGAACATACTCCTCTCCATCTTTAAATGTAGATTCACACCCAACGAGAAGAATAAGGGACAGTGCCCAGAATAGATTATTTTTTATCATAGAACTTACCTTGGATACACATATTATGAACCTCTGCACTCATGCGAAAGAGTTCATCTCCCCAGAGCATTCCATCATTGGGGAAATTCATTTCATTCTTATTTTCACGCGCAGGGGCTGCTTGAAAAACAGAAACCTCATCCGCTGTAAAAGTATCTTTAATACCTTGGGCCACTGCACGCATACGACTTAGTAATTCAATACGAACAAATCCCATTTTATAAATAGCAGCATCAAGAATTTCTTTACGATTTACCCACTGCTTCTTTGCTTCTGAGCGAAGCATTACTTTTGCTTCGGCCAGAATCTCTTGATAACGAGATTGATAGGCCGTAATTCCTCTATCTTTAAAAGATGCCGCTTCTTTATTCAGAGCAACTTCTCTTCCTCTGATTCCTGATACATAGAAGTTCTCTTTAACCATGGGAGGATTATCCATGGATACGGCCGCTTCAATTTTCTTGGCCCAAGACTTATTTACATTGATAAAAGAAACAATTGATCTCTTGGCCTCAATAAACTGACACATCATTGTATTACCAATGGCCTGAGCTAAGAAAACTTCCGGATAGAACTGATCAGTAAAAACACTCATTTTCAAACTTTCTAACTGCCCCTTCGCCGTCGGAAAATCTCTTTCTTGTAATTGAACCCAAAGAGCTTCAGTACGTGCTTCAAGAAAGTACTTAGACTTTTCAGGAATTAGATAATAGAAATGTTCCGCTTGCTTATATGCCCCTGCTTGATAGAGCAGACGTCCGAGCGTCATATAATAAAGTGCGATCTCTTCAGGCTTTGATGATTGTTCAATCCAAGGCTCAACCACTTTAGAAATTAATTTACCTGAGGCCCCTAATTGTCCCTGACGACCATAATCAAGAAGGGCCGTATGGGCCAAATGAAGACGTAACTCGTCACTATCTTTTAATTTACCAATCCATGAGACGGCATCATCACCACTTCTTAAGGCATTAAAGCTTTGAAGAGAATAATTCAGATGACCTTCATAGCTTGTAAGTTTAGAAAGATTATTCTTAAGCTTTGAGTCAACAAAGAATCCTTGATTGATCATGATCTGAGAGCTTTGAGGAGCAACAACATGATCAAGCGCAAGTCCCAGTTCAGTTTTAGGAAAAGCACTCGCAGCACTATAAGTTGCCCACTGATCATAGAATGTTTGGAAATATCCAAGCTTATAAAGAAGATAGAGTTCAACCGGCTTCTTTAAACTTTGAAGTTTTGGCTCATTCAAGCGGGCCTTGTGATAGACCATGAAGGCCTGCTCATTCTCTCCCGTAAAAATCAGATTGAACCACTCATTCGTCTTAGGCTCTACCGCACCCATGGCCTTCCATCGACTATAGAGTTGAATAAGAAAGGGATCATCAAGCTTAAGTTGCTTAACCTGAGTGAGCTGCTTGGAAAAATCAATATCCGCTCCATCAAGGCCCGTGAGTCCTTGAGAACCTTGAGCGAAGAGTTGAATGGAAAGCAGCGAAAATAAGGTACTTAAGAAAAGTATCTTATACGAATATGTAGAGTTTTTTTGTAAGCTCATAGAGGCCTATCCTATTACTTTAAATTAATTAACCTCGGTCACCTGAACCAAAGAGGTATCCAATCTCGATATAACCAAATGTATTCGTCTTAAAAACATCTCCAGAGAGTTGCTCTTGATTGTAGAATTCATTCTTAAAGCCAACTCGAGCACTCATGTGCTTTCCAAGCCAAAAGGCCATACCAATATCAGCTAGTGCGTGATTCGTTTTCCCTGAGGCCAACTCCATCTCCCCTACACCAAGAGAGATATATTGATCAAAGTAGACAACCGTCTCATTGGACCAACGAAGCTTTCCATAAATTGTATTGTAGGTTGCAAAGATCTCTGCTGAAGTTTTAGCAAAGTCTGTATCAGGAAGAAGCTTTTGATCATCAAAAAGTCTCTCTCCAGCACCTGTTAGCTTATTTTGATACTCTGTATAGCGAAGGCCAAAAGACCAATCACTATTTAAGTGGTAGCGATAAGAAGCCGCGATATCTTTTGAATCGAGGTGACTATCAGAAGTGAAGTTATGCCCACCTTGAATCGTGAACTCATGACGATTCACAAGACTTGAATAACGAGTATTTACGATATAGAGCTGATCCTGACTAAGTAGAGGGGTCACCTTATCATCAGGAATATTCAGCGCATCGAGTTTATTTTCTAACTTAGACGTTTGCCCTGTTTCAGCACCCATAACGATTTGAGAGCTAAGAAGACCGAGGAAAAAGAAAGTTTTCATCCATTTAATTTTTGTACACATTATATAATCCTTTCGCTCTTAAATATTACTAGAAGTCTTCATTAAGTAGAGTTTCAAACCACTTAGCAGGAATCTCTTCGTCATCAGTACTTGTCTTTAAATCGGCCCATTCTGTTCCTAAAATAGAGACTCGTCCCCCACCACTACGCTCAGTTCTCTTACAAGAAAGTCCAATAATGAAGGGATTGATATCTGTTTCAGAAACTCCGAGAACACCTTTACAGTTTTTTTCCGTATCATAAAGTCCACCATTAAAAATGATTGGATCAACAGAAGCACTCGAAGCCGTTCCCATGAGTCCGATAGTCTCAGTAGGAACATCAAAGTGTTGAGTAAAATGAAATTTTGCGTTCTCAAGCTTTGGTGCATTAGGTATTTGCGATAATCTTCCAATTGGGCTCATATCATACTTATTAACTAAGCGGTCATAGAACTCTTTGGGAAGGTTTTCAATAAGAGGTGAAGCAATGATTACATTATCAATCTTATCAATGGCGGCCATTACTTTATCTTGAATCGATTTATCTAATAAAGTACTCGAGGTAATGATCAGACGATCTCTTCCCGAAATATTACGAGGATTGATCTGTTGAATCGCAGGATTCATCATTTGAATATTCTTGAAGCGACTCTTATAGAAAATCACTTCAGGATCACGAGTTGAGTCAGCAAAGATGAGCGTCTCTTCTCTTTCTTCAGGAAAGACTTCAAGTATAAAGCTTTCAGTAGAAGACATATTGTAGTCAGAGGTAGCTTTTACATTGAATTGAAATACACCTGGCTTATCAAACTTGGCCTTCAGTAACCCATTTTTCCAAGAAACATACTGTCTCATTTCTTCTGGAAAAATCTCAACCTTAGGAGTTAGAGAAGTGTCTTCCATATCAGTAATCAGAACTCGTCTTGAAATCTCAGTGTTAAAATCAATATAAATCAGTTCATCAACAGGCCAAGCACTACGAGTAATACGTGGAGCCTTTCTATCACGAACGACAAAAGTAACTTTAGTAGATGAAGTCGTACAGTTATTATATGAACCACTGAAAGAGAGGACACAGGCCTTAAACTTAAGGGTATGAGTTTCTCCATTTCGTGCAGGTGGAATATCCTTCCAAGTGACATTTAATACCGAAGAGTAGTTTTCTTCACTATTAACCACTTCAAAGTCAAAATCACCGAATTGTGGACGATCAGCACTTCCCCCAAGCAATGTTATCTTAGGTGTTACTTCTTTATTTAAATCATAAGCAGCAACTTGCACACTTACATCAAGGCCTTGAACAAGTTCTTTAGGAGCTACAAGTTTAGAATCGAGACGAATATCACGAACGGTAATATTGAATGCCTTTTCTTCAATATGATTGGCCGGATTAGAAACAAAAATAACTCCCTTGTATTCAACATCATCACCATCAGTACTTCTATTGACATGAAAGAAGTCAGGCTTAAATTCCATGGTAAATTTAGTTGGATCATCTTTGTCAGCGATTAGGTCCATATTTGGAGGCATATCATTTAAGAGAACCTTAAAGGGTCCATCTGGATAATCTTCATTTTCAATCGTAAAGCTACTTGAAAAAGTCTTACCCTCATCAACAGAGCCACTACGGGCCGTATTAATCGTAATGACTTGAGGAACATCGTGAACAAAGAGATTCACTTGTTTTCTTACGGCACGAAAATCATCTTCAGAACTACGAAGTTCAACGGTAATAGGATAAATACGACTCTTTATACCTGGGTCATTTGGATCATTACCTGCAAAGTGATCTGGGATCCATGTGATGATATTGGTTTCTTCATCAAACGAAGCCCCTGCAGGAAGATCTTCTACTGCAATAACGGGCTCACCAGGCTCAGCAACAGCACCACGAATAAGATAAGTCCCCTTTCTTCCCTCTCTAAATTCGATGACATCATCAACAGCAAGTGAAAGTTCAGGAAGAGGCTCTTCTTCTAATGTAGGAGTACGAACGATAACCCCTTCTCCCGCAGGATATGGATCTTCGTCACATCCGACAAACAAAGTCGAGGCAACAAGTAAAGTAAAAAGGAGACTAAGTGATTTTCTAAAATTCATTATGAACCTACCGGTCTTAACATAAAGGGATATTTAACTGGAACCTTGACTCCACCCTTTGGTTTAGGGAATTGCCAAGACATCATTTTTGTTTGAATACATTGTTCAGTGGGCTTATCTTTAAGAGTAGTCCTGCGAACATTGGCAAAATTTAATCTTCCTGCCGAATTAATTTCAAAACTCATTTCAACAAGGCCTTGAATATTGGGCTTTGTTTTCAGCTGAGTTTCATAACAGCGACGAACTTGATTAAGATATTTTGCAATAGTTGCATTAATCGCATAACGAGAAATACCACCTTCAAGAGTTACATCTGAATTAGAAACCGCAATAGCAGAAATACCTTTACCACTTCCTGAAGCGACAAGAGTATTACCATAACCACCTTTTCCGCCACCAGCACCTTTAGTACCGATACCGCCAAGACCGGCCACACCAGTATTACCGACTGTTGTTTTCTTAAGGCCCTTTCCAAGACCCGTGAGAACTTCACCACCAGAACCTGCGTCCCCACCAGCTCCAGCACCGGCCGTTGCTTGCTTAAGGTTTTGAGGAACACCCCCAACAACTTTCTTCATATCTTTTGAACCTACCATTCCTAAGAAACCGAGGTTTCTTTTAACAGCACGCTTAGATACTTCCGCCTTAGTAAGAGGCTTCACTTTTATATTAGGACTAACAGGCTTAGAAATATTAACCACTCTTTCAGGTTGCTTAATAATCTTAACGGTAATGGGCTCAATGATTTCTTCTTTTTTGAGTTCCTCTTCTTCTACAGGCTTTTCCTGTAGATAATAAAGAACCGGTAAAAGAACAAAAGTTAAGAGAATCATGAGTTCTAGTGCACGATTTAACCAACTGGCTTCATCTTCATGATCTTCTAGAATAGTGGATACGTAATCGGCCCCACCATCTACTAACTTAAACTTACCAAGTGGAGTATCTAAGAGCCAGCCACCAGATATTTGTTCAGCATTACAATTATCAGTTTTTTGAATATCGAATTTACCTTGAGCTTTTGCTAGATTAAATGAGCAATGCCATTCATCTTTTGTAAAATCGAATCCCTGGCGCTTACGAGTCTCAATTCGCTTTTGCGCGCGATCACGACCCACAAGTCCAAATTTGGTATGAAGACCATACTCTCCATCCATTACATTTTTTAGAATTTTAACCAGCTCACCTGATTCTGTTTCTACTGCAATCATTGTATCTTCTCCCCGAAATCGTCTGCCATGACGTCAAGAAAGTCTTTTCTAAATTTTAAAAGACCAGAATCTTTCTCACCAATATTTCCAGTGACTACAGACATTTCTGGCTTCTTCCTCTCTCCTTCAATAAGAAGAGATTCAAAATCAACTCGTCCTTGAGATTTATATTTAACGTTCTTCCCTTTCATTAGGGCATCAGTCGCACTTTGTCCCATTGTGGAAAAGCTAAACAAACACATGAGTAAAAGGCTTATAATACTTTTCATATTGTATCCTCTGTCTTTTGAACATTAGGAGACTGGACACTATCCGCCTGTGCTTTCACAGGCTCAATTGTCTCAATTCGACCTTGATAATAAGATGATAATCGCTTCATTTCGTTGTCTTGAAAGTACTTATGAAGAGACTTTAGTGCCGTAAGGTTATTAGGCTCTCTATGAAGAACGGCCTTCAACTCTTGAACACCTTCATAGTTCGTAGCAATCACTTTTGCCTTACGAACAGGCTCTAATTCAATTAATTGTGAATATTCATAACCTCTCATTTCATCTACATTTTTTACAATTCTTTCTTTAGAGGCCAATTGCTCTGGATCGGTAACATCAAAAGAAGCCAATTGATCTTCTAATAAACGTTGGTAATCAGAACGAACCGACTCAAAGGGGTCAGACATCGTTTGTAACTGAATTTGAACTTGGGCCATAGTGGCTTCATCCAAATCAGGGGGAAGGGGCGTTGCTAGAATATCTTCGGTCATCTTACTATAGACACGAGTAAGCATATGAAGCAGATAAACTCGTGTTTCAAGATCAGCCCCATCAAGCTTAGGCTTTACCATGCTTACGAAACCATCAATAGCACGAGTTCGCTTTTTGAAGAGCCACTTAGAACTTCTTCCGTAGAATTTAATTTTATTAACACCAGAAAAGCGTTTCTCAACCCCTGCAAGAGTTAACTTAGACCATAGAGGTCCTTGAGATTCTTTTTGAGATAGCAAGAGCTTCTGAGTAGACTTACCAGGTTTTTCCATCTCAAGACGATTGGCCAAAGAAAGCTTTCTCTTCATGGACCAAGGAAGAAATAGAGACTTGGAATTGATCATTCCAGCTTCATCTAAAGTTAGGAAAATAGCCCCTTCCAAGTTTTCAGGAATTGATTTCTCTCTTTTAATTTTGGCCGTCATGCTCTCAAGAATTCTATTTCTTTGTTCAAATTTCTCATCTAATTCATATAAGAGAGCAATTTTAAGATAGAGCTCGTAAGGAGCTTTCTTACCTTCTTTTTTAAGAACTAATTTTTCTTGTAACTTTGCTGCATCAGCATAACGTCCCATCAACTCATATTCACTCATCAGAGCTTTCTCATCGCCTTCTTTTTCAAGAAGAGAAACAAGTTTGGCCTGATCGGCAAACTTCAGCGCAAGGACTTTTGCATTCGAACAAGACTTAACGGGGAAAACTCCCTGAAAACAGAAATCATAGAAAGCTTGAAGAGATTCCGGAGAATCTGTTAATTTTGCGGCTTTTTCAAAACGAGCTTCAATTTGGATTTTATCCATTTGTAAGCTGTCCCCTGCAATTTCTTTTTGTAGTTTCTTATCTTTCAAAGAGGAAGTATCCACTACACTGGTGAGTCCTTTCCAAAGAGCGACTTGAGCAATAATGCTATCGAAGTCTTTTTTGTGATTATAGATATCAAGAACTAAGTTTTGGGAAAGAAGAGACCAGTTACTAATTGTTTTAGCAGCAACTGCTTGATCAACAAGGGATTCGAATAAAGGAAGCGCTTTATCATATTCTTTTAACGTATAATGCTCACGAGCTGCTACATAAGTAAACTCATCCGCTTCTGCTCTACCTTTTAAGATTTCAGCAATGGCTAAAGATTCCTCAATAACCACATCAGACATCTTATGCTTCTGTGCCATAGATAAGCGTGTTTGACGAAGTTTTCTAACTTCTTCAGGTTTTACACCAAGAGCGATATCTTCTTTAATCCACACGCCTAGACGAGCAATCTTTAATTTTTCATCGGCCTCTGCTTTAAGCCATCCTTGTTGCAGCTTCTTGCGAAGATCATCATTAGGATAGATTGTTAAATAGATATCGATTGAATTTTTAAGAAAGGGATTAAGCTCCGGAATAACTTCCGCTTCTGAATCAACTTGAACTAAGTAGCGGCGAAGAATCTTATTTACTTCTTCTTTCTCTTCTTTCTTAGTGGGAAGATCAGCACTTGTACGAGTTTTTAGAGCTCCTAGATATTTTTCAACCTCATTCCATTTTCTAAAACCATAGAATTCTTCAAGAAGTCTAACTTCATAGTAGAGATTAGGCTTTTCATCATTAATAAAAGCAAGAAGGTGTGAACCAGCACGACGGTTACCGGCAACATAGAAAGCTTCCACAAGTTTTCTAACCAGCTCAGGACGATTAATCTGAGCAGCGAGATTACGTGTGAACTTAAGCTCCTTCTCTCCATTGGTGTCTGCATTAGACATAAAGAGCATCAGATCTTGAAGGGAAGACTCTCTAATCTCACCTTTTTCAACCTCTACACCTTGCTCATTGGTAATGGGATCAATAACCCATAAAGAGGCCTTCATCTCACTAATGGCCTCATCGAGTTTAGTATCTTTAAAGTAGAGCCAACCTTTTCTATAGTGAGCATAATTACAAGTAGCTTTTGCTGCACAAAGGCCTAGGGCCTTATCATAGAAGACAACAGCTCTAGGATATTTGGCATCTTCTTCATACCATTCTGCAAGAGCAAGACTTGCTTGCTCACGCATACGATTTGGAGTTAATTTATGGGCCTCTACTTCTAAGTAGTGATCCTCGGCCATTTCATACTCTCCTAAGCGAGAGAGTAGACGGGCCATTTGAAATTGAATTTTCAGACGATCAAGGCCTGTCACCTTCTCGACACCATCGGTACCGTTGAGAGAGTGACGATACAGATCAAGGGCCTTCATTCGTTGCTCGCGAAGAACGGCAGGATTCCCTTCATTATCTCCTTCTTTAATAGAAGCATCAAAATAAAGGTCTGCCAGTCTTAGAGTGAGATCAATTCGTGCAGGATCATCAAGCTTTAGAGAGTCTCTTAGACTCTCCATCTCTTGAATAAGATAGGCCGTATCATTTGCTTGTACTTGTAAGGAACCAAGAGAAATAAGGCCCATTAAAAGTACAGTAGAAATCAGTTTTAATCTTATCGGTTTCATTACCAAGACATCCTTGCCACGTTTTTTTTAATCGCTATTAAAAGCTTTTAAAGGATAGGAAGATAACATTCATGTCCACTCCCCCCTTGTCTTATATTATTCAGCTCAATAAATTAGCGCTGACCAACCACGGCCAGTTCAATGGAGTGGAATTGACTACTGGTCAAAACCCCCATAATTAAAGCCACTGTTGTTGATTTAATTTCTCTATCCGCTTGAAGATTAATTTCCCCAGTGAACGGCGAAGTATGAGACGATGCCCAACTCTTCTTAATGACATTTAATTTATTTAAGAGCATGTCTGGGCTCTTACTTACCTTGGCCGTTTCCCCAACAAGTTTTTGATCTAAGTAAAGATTTCCATCTTTAGAAAGGGCAATAACCGGTGCTTCTTTAACTTGATTAGGAGTTATTGAAGTAGGAAGTTCTACACCTTTTGTAACTAAAATCTCAGGTGAACTCGAAAAGGTTTGCAGAAGAAAGACAACCAACATGCTGAACATATCAACCATGGAAGTTAGCATCAGCGTAAAGCCTGCCGCTTTTAAAGCAAAACTTCTCTTTCTCTTTCTATTGATAAGATGTTTTTCAAAGGCATCAGCGGCCACCATACTTTGGTTTAAAATCATTAGTTACCTCTCGCCGTAAGAATACCAATATTGATGATTTTATTCTTTCTTAGCACATCCATGGCCGAGATAAGGTTTCCATAGTCCACGCTACTTCTTGGAGTAACTGTGGCCGTAGCAATCTCAATTGGTTTATTTTTAAATGTAAGGACTTTATTGATGATGCTGCTGTTTAAGCTTGCCATCATTCCATCAAAGTCCTCTCCTTTAACATCAACTTTCTGGACTCTCTTACCATTCTTCTTAAGATTTAGACTTAATTGAGTGGGAGACAGAAAAACAAGATCAAGATCAAAAGAATCTTTCTTTTGCGCGGCCGCTTCCGTACCGTGACTCTGCTTGACCTCAACCGTTCCGATCTCAATCCACACTGCCGTGATTAATAAAAAGCACACGCAAGTTGAAAGAAGATCGATAAATGGAGTAAGGTTCAATTGAGCGTCAAGCTCCTTCTTTGTTCCTAATCCTGTTTTATGTCTCATAATGGAATCCCTTCCCTAATTGATATTTAAATTAATTTCTAGTTACAGGCTGCGAATCTTTCTTTGAAGATACATTTGTTGCAGCTTGAGTCTCTTCCTTGTGGCTCTCTGTATAGAATAAAAAGTCGTGATAAATCTCACTCGCCGATTCAGTAAGGCTTGAGATGATTTGCTCAGTCTTATTTTGATAAATGGCAAAAGCAACAAGTGCAGGAATCGCAGCAATAAGACCAAACGCCGTAGAGTTTAGAGCTTCTGAAATACCTTGAGAAAGAAGATTCGCTCTTTCAACAGGTGAAGCAGCAGCAACCCCAGCAAATGAACTAATAAGACCAGTAACAGTACCAAGAAGTCCAAATAGTGTGGCCACGTTACCAAACATAGCTAAGAAGCCTGTTCTCTTATCAACTGAAGAAATTTCTTTAGAGAGCTGCTCATCCATTCTTGCTTGAAGAGCTTCGTCTCCAGCACCAACAGTTCTCATTTTAAGAGCAACATTAGTAATCTTACCAAGTCCTGTTTCACCAGCACTCATTTCTACATAGTCTTTAGCTGCTTTGAAATCTCCTTGAGAGATAAAGCTTAAGATATTTTTGCGAAAGTCAGCAGGTGCTGTCTTGTGTGCAACGTAGAGAGCGATAAAACGCTCAATGATAAAAGCAAAAGTTAATAGACCAAAAGCCGCAATGAAGTACATAAATACGCCACCGGCCAAAAAAGCTTCCAATAGATTCATGAACCCTCCTCCTTAAGAACAATCCTGATACAAAATAAAAATGACTAAATTAGTCTTATTATTCCTTCTTCTATTGTCAACGAATCCTAACAGGATTTAGACGAAAGTATGAAAAAGTAAGATTTATGACAAGAAAGTGAGAGATTGTTAGGAATTCTATTAGGTTGAACACAGATTTTATGCATGGAACTATTAGGTAAGTTATAAAGCTGAACACCTTATTAGTTTAGGCTCAGTCTAATAAGATACTCACTCTTTATATTATTATTGGCCATTGTAGGTAGTGTAAAGGAAGTAAAAACCATGAATGTCTCAAGTAGCTTTCTCAAGAACATAGAGTTCTCTATGTAATTTCTTATTCAAGAAAAGAACAACAATGCTTTTGGCACTGCCCTTTAAAGAAATCAATTGTACTATTTTCACAAAGTAAGTAATTGAATTTTCAAATCCAATTAAACCCTTTAGATTGAGATATATTGCAAAATTTGAGGGGATTCATGCAAAAATTAATCATACAGTCTATCTGTGTTTTAGGACTTATATTCGTCGTTTTCTATACTCCTATGTCTGAAGCTAATATTATTCCATGGCGAGACGGACTCACAACTTTTGAACATAGAGAAATTGGTCCCTACTTTCTGATGAAAGAAATCAGTCTCGCTTCAAGTAACGAAAGAATTTTTAAAGTTGGGAATCATCAAATATCTCTCCAAAAGAAATCATTTAGCATTTCAATACAAAATAAAATAATTTTTTCTTCTGTTAAAAACAAAGCATTCTTTATTGCTGCTAACAAGACCCCTCGTATTGCAACAAATAGATTTGGTGCGGCCTATATCAAAGAGAAAATGGGCAAAAGAACTTGCACAGAGCAAACGATTAAAAATATATCTTATCTAAATAATCAACTCATTCTAGAAGGTAACCTCTATGGAAAGAAATGCTTTGTTCCCTATAAGGCCATCTTCTCAGAAAAAGAAAATGGAGCCTTAAATATTGAGCTCTCGGGCCAAAAAGATGATCAGGCCCTATGGCTAGGTATCCATGGTAATAAATATGAAGACGAGTCTTTCTTTGGTGGAGGAGAACAGTTTAGTGAGTTAAATCTAAATGGTCACCTCATCCCTTTTCTCACCCAAGAACAAGGCCATGGACGTTCACGTTATTGGACCAGCCTCCCCTTTGATCTTGTAACCAGAGGTCTCAGCGGTGGAGATCGCTTTTCAAGCTATATTCCAATTCCTATGGTTTTCTCAAATCAAGCTAATCAAAAATGGCGCTCATTAAAAATTCGTGGTCCGCAATATTCCCTTTTAGACCTGAGAGAAAAAAATTCAATAAAATTCTGGTCACTTTCAGAGAAACTAGAAATCGAGATGGATCATGCTTGCTCGCCTATAGAAATGGTGACCAAAGTGGCCAAGAGTGTAGGACTTCCCCATCACACTCCAGAGTGGTTCTATGAAGGAGCAGTTCTTGGAGGATTCTTAGAAGGTGAAAAAAATGTTTACGATTTACTTGATATAATTGATCAATATGAAATACCTACTAAGGCCTTGTGGATTGAAGACTGGAGTGGGATCGATAAAACGATTGATGGGTCAAGAAGATTAAAATGGAATTGGGAAATTGATCGTACTCTCTATCCAAATTGGGAAGAGATGACCAAACTCATTAAATCAAAAGGAATACGTATCGGCGGATATCTAAATCCTCTAGCAAGAGAGCTTAAAAAGGAAGATATTCCTCATCATAATTTAAATATGATGGAGCAACTTAAAAGAAAGGGACTTCTCATAAAAAATTTTGATGAAGAAGTTTATGCTGACCTCGGACTTATCAAAGCGTATTTTGTAGATTTACTTAATCCTCAAGGCTACGACGAACTAGAGTCGATTCTAAAAGAACATTTCCTTCCCGCAGGTATTCAGTTTTGGAATGCTGACTTCAGCGAAGCGCTTCCCTTACAAACAAACTATGTTCTTAAAGAAAGTGATGGAATTGCAATACGTCATCGTTATATTACTCAATGGGCAAAATTTAATAGAGACTTTATCAACAAACATATGTCATCAGATGCTGTGGCCTTTATTCGTTCAGGTCATACAGAATCACTGCAATATAATCAAATGTATTGGCAAGGAGATCAGCTAACCACCTTTGATAAAGAAGATGGTCTCTATTCGACAACTATTGCAGGAATTACCAGCGGCCTGAGTGGTATTCTGGTTAATCACTCTGATGTTGGAGGAGCAATTAAGTACCTTAACCTCAAACGTAGTAAAGTATTAATGCACCGATGGATGGAAAAAGAAACTTTTGGCGCTCTACTTCGAACAAAGGAAGGAATGGGCTCTTTAAAGCTTTCCGTTTTCAAAGACCAGGAACTCCTAGAGAGCTTTTCTAAGTGGGCACAAATTTTTCATAAATTATTTCCTTATAGAAAGCAGCTTATCTTAAAAGCTGAACAAGAAGGTCTCCCTGTAATAAGGGCCATGTTTCTTCATTATCCTGAAGATTTGGAAACCTATAAGATAGATGATCAATTCTTCTTCGGTGAAGATATGCTCGTCGCCCCTATTCACTCCAAAAAAACTCAGCGCTCTGTCTACTTTCCTAGAGGAACTTGGACTCACTTTATGACGGGAAAGAGTTATACATTTAAAGAAGGATCTTACAGAAATATTAAGGCCCTTATTGGTTGCCCGGCCGTATTCTATAAGAAGAGCAATCAAATGCTTGATGAGATTTCAAAAGATATTCAATTTAAGTTTGGTCAATCATGTCATTAATGATTGTTTTTTAGATGGGCTAAAAGAAAAGAACCCCCAATTCTGGGGGTTACTCGATCCTTTAATATCTCAGGTTGCTGTATTGGAATTAACCAATAAGCTTAAGTGCGTTTTGACCTTGAGCATTAGACTGTGCAAGAACTGAAGTACCAGCAGCATTAAGAATGTTAAGCTTGGCATTGTTTGCAGTTTCTGCGGCGTAATCCGTATCTCTAATTCTTGAGTTCGCAGCACTTAAGTTTTCATTACTTACTTGTAAGTTTTGAACTGTTGAACTCAGTCTGTTTTGTTTCGCTCCAAGCTCTGCTCTTTGACCAGAAACTTTTTCAATGGCCATATCAAGTGAAGATAGTGCATTTTGAGCGTCTTCTTTAGAAACAACGGCCAGTTCTGAAACCCCAAGGCTTTCAATTGAGCTGTTTAGTGCTTCTGTATCAAACTTAATACGGTCTTGAAAATCATCATTGTTGATCCCAATTTGGAAATCATATGACTCTCCGGCTCCGTTAAGAAGTTTCTTACCGTTAAATTCTGTAACTTGTGAAATACGTTCTGCCTCTTGTTTGAGGTTTTGGTATTCAAGATCAGTAAACGATCTTTCAGTGTCACCTACTGTGTCTGAAGCAGCTTGTACGGAAAGTTCTCTCATTCTGATCAAAATATTTCCAACTTCACTCAAACCACCTTCTGCAGTTTGAATCATTGAGATACCATCATTCGCGTTTCTTTCAGCTTGCGCTTGACCACGAATAGTAGCTTTTAATTTTTCACTAATTGCTAAACCAGCAGCATCATCTGCAGAACGAGTAATTCTTGTCCCTGAAGATAACTTCCCTAGTGCTTTAGCTTGTTTGTCGTTGTTAACGCCGAGTGTTCTTTGAGCAGAAAGTGACGTTGTGTTGGTGTTAATGCGTAAACCCATTAGATCCTCCTTGTCTCTCTGGCCCCCTATCCTTGGTGCTTGATCCCTAACCTTGAGGAAAAATGAGCATACTGCTCTCAAATCGAATGTTTTCTAAAAAAATAGATTGCTCCATGCAATCAAGTACAATTTCGGCATATTTCTGTGGAGCTTTAGAAAAAAAATGCACTATCTTCACTTTTTGTGACCGACAAAAACACTCAACTAACCTATACTTATCTACTATAAGGACTAAGGAATTAACCTTATATACCGATAAAAAAGTGTATGAGTGAAACCGCAAAACCCCTTATATTCATAGAACCCCTATCAGCAACGCTAAAGAAGCTAAAAGAAGTTTTAGAAGAAAATTCAGCGGCTGAAGGAATTGAAATATTTGAAGTGAGTTCCGTAGAAGAAGCTGCTCAGCTCATTCCTACTATCGGCCAGGCCGTAATTCTAACGGCAAGTCCAAAGACCTGTGCTGTAGTTCTACAAACCAATAGAAAGTTTATAAAGAAACTACAAACAAAAACTCTTCTTCTAACTCCTAAAAGAATCCCCCCAAAGACCTTAGATAAGTTTATGAAAGTTGGTCTTACAGAATGTATCGTAGAGCCCGTAAATCCTAAAACCCTACTCTATAAAGTAAGGCTTCAGCTGCGATCAATCTCTACTGATAAAGTAGAAGATGATACAGATATGCAAAAGAAGTTTGGCGATGAATCAGAGCAGGAAAAAGCTGCTGATAACTCAAAGCTAAGAGCAGAGAAAGGAGTCATCCTTGATGAAGAAGAGCAAGAAGAAAAGAAACGCAAAGAATATAAAGAAGAAACACTAGAAGATTATAGTAAACCCAATAAGAAGAAGCATACTGAAGATAATGTTATCGATGGCTTCTACCGTGGTAATAATAAAAAGAATAATCAAACTGAATTTGAAGACGAAGAAGAAACCAAGAAAAAAAGTGGTTATCAAGAAGAGGCCATAGATGGTCATTATAAAGGTAATGTTCAACAGAGCATCGAAGAGGAAGAAATACCCGCGGCCAAAAGAGAAAAACTTCATATTCCTGAAATGGAAGAAGACCTAGAGG
>JBLWYP010000023.1:0-50132 GCA_048266825.1 Bacteriovoracaceae bacterium
AATGTGCCATGGCCCGGGCTTTATGTCATACCAAAAGCCTTGACTACTTCATAAAATCAGAAGATTAACCCCATAATTATCAAAATAACTCTTTGCGCTACTTAATAAAATGCATAAAATAGACTTTATAGAGATTTATTACAATGAGTTAGGAGAATATGGTCAAGCTTAAGCAAGATCCCAACAAGCGCCACTACTTTACCGAAGTTCCGGGAAATGAAGCTCTTGAGGTTCTTAATAAGGCCATTAGTGATAAAGTTGAAATAAAGGTTTGGGAGGAAGGAAAGAGCGAAGAAGAGGTGGAAACCTACTTGGCCTTGGAAGTTGATCCTAAGACTCTACAGACGTCACTCGAGCATCAGGGAGGCCTGCTCTCTAAGCTTTTTACCTCTAAACTTGTCGGTAAATCTGTATTTATAAAAATTGGCTCAGGAAAATTTCAATTCTTCAGCACCGCCAAACTCTCTCAAGATAAAACCAGTAAGCAATATGTCTTCAATCTAAGCGCCCCACTTTTTAAGACTCAACAGCGCTCTAATTATAGACTTCACGCCAGCTCACAAGTTCGAATTCAGTTTCGCCTTAGTGAAGATATTCTCCATGATGCTCTTGATATAAGTGCAGGTGGAACCTCCTTTATTGTGCCTAAAGAAGAGCAGTCCGCGTATACAAAAGGTACCGATTTCAAAGGATGCCGCCTTGGACTAAATTCTTATAAGTTCGATATCCCTAGCGCCACTATTGTTGGTCAATGGCCAGCAGAGGCCCCCAAAGGCTCTGATGAAGAGCTTATCAAGATTGGTGTCGCCTTTAATGGCCTTAGTAAAGAAGCGGAAGAAGAGCTCTTTAAAGTCATCAACTCAGAAGCTCGCGCCGAAGAAATGCGTAAAAAGCTACTCGAACGTAAACAAAAACAAGATGATAGCTGACCTATAAGAATTCCTTACCTTTTTTCAGTACAACATTAGTTTATTGACTTCAATCCAGCATAGGGAGTATGTTTCTATGCACAATTTTATATTAATGGATTCCTTACACAACACTAATGAATTCCTAAAACAGGTACGCTTCTAAAGCATCAGATAAGTGAGTAACTATGAATATTGAGTCATTACGAGGCTATAAGCTAGTTCAAAAAGCCCAACTCCTTAAGGCCCACGACCTCTACCCTTTCTTCAGATCCATTGGTGATTCTGAAGGAACCGTTGTCCAGGTTGATGGCAAAGATCAAATCATGATCGGCTCCAATAACTACCTAGGTCTTACTCACCATCCTCATGTTATTGAATCAGCAAAGAAGGCCATTGATCAATTTGGAACAGGTTGTACGGGTTCACGTTTTCTCAATGGTAACCTGACGATTCACGAAGAACTTGAAGAACGTCTTGCCAAATATCTTGGTCACGAAAAAGCCTTAGTTTTTTCAACTGGAATGCAAACCAATCTTGGTTCTATTTCAGCAATCAGTGGACCAAAAGATTGTTTAATTTACGATACAGAAAATCACGCTTCTTTAATTGATGCTTCAAGATTATCTCTGGGAGCAACTTTCAAATATAAGCACAATAATCTTGAATCCCTGGAACAAACTCTAGAAGAGAATGTTAGTCGCTTCAAAAATGTATGGGTTGTGCTTGATGGAGTTTTCTCCATGACAGGTGAAGTGGCGAAACTTCCTGAAGTGGTTGCCCTTTGTGAAAAATATGGAGCCAACCTCTATGTTGATGATGCCCATGGTATTGGGGTTATGGGACATAAGGGTCGCGGAACAATGGATTACTTTGATGTAACCAACAAAGTTGATCTTAATATGGGAACTTTCTCAAAATCATTTGCTTCTATTGGTGGCGTGATTTCAGGAAGCTCTGATCTTATAGAATATATCCGTCTAAACGCACGAAGCTTTATGTTTTCAGCTTCTATGCCGCCTTCGGCCGTGGCCACAGTAAGTGCCTGCCTTGATGTTATCGAGCAAGATGACAGCATCCACGCTCGCCTATGGCAAAACGTCGATATGATGAGAAAAGGATTCAATGAAATTGGATTCTTTACTTACGAATCGGCCACTCCCATCATTCCTATTTTTATTGGGGATGAAATGAAAGCACTTCAAGTAACCAACTACCTTAAAGAAAATGGTGTGTTTGCCACTCCTGTTCTTCCTCCGGCCGTTCCCAAAGGAGAGGCCCTCATTAGAACAAGTTATATGGCTTCGCATTCAACTGAAGAACTTACTAAAGTTCTTGAAGTTTTGGCCAAAGCGAAGAAAGAGTTTGAAATTCCGGGTACTTTTCAATAAAAAACCATTATGGAAAAAATAGAAATAAAGCCCGTCGTAACAGGCCTTGAAAAAAAGGCCTTTATCAATCTTCAATGGACCATCTATAAGAATGACCCCTACTGGGTGCCTCAATTAAAGTTGGCCATTAAAGATATCTTAAATCCCAAGCATCCTTTCTATGAAACGGCCGAGACGCAAATGTTTCTGGCCAAAAAAGATAAGGCCGTCGTTGGTCGAATCATGGCCATTCATCCTAAGAAATATAATGAGTTTCACAACTCTAACGTAGGATTTTACGGCTTCTATGAATGCATCAAAGACTCTGAAGTGGCCAAGGCCTTACTTGATACGGCAGAAGACTGGTGTCGAAAGCGCGAGCTAAGCCACATCATGGGCCCCTTTAATCCTAGCAGTAACTACGAAAGTGGAATGCTGGAGCGAGGCTTTGATGATCCTCCACAGATCATGATGACTTACAATCCAAGTTATTATGTGAAGCACATGGATAATAACGGCTACGAAAAAGAAATGGATCTTCTCGCTTATCGAGTGAAATTTCCTTTTGAAATGAATCCCACTATCGTGAAGATTTCTGAACGAGCTGAAAAGAGAAATAAAATCACTTATCGCCAAATTGATAAGAGTGATTTTGATAACGAAGTCCAAAGACTTCTTGAAATCTACAATGATGCCTGGGAAAATAACTGGGGCTTCGTGCCTTATACAGAAAAAGAATTCCTTCATATGGCCAAAGATCTAAAAATGATCGTCGATGAAAAGCTTCTGCTCTTTGTAGAAGTCGATGGCGAAACCGCAGGCTTCATCGCTTGCCTTCCCGATCTGAATCAGGTTTTTAAAACCATTCCCAATGGCACTCTCTTTCCTACTGGACTTTATAAACTCCTCACTTTCAAAAAACGAGTGGATCGCGTTCGTGTGCCTTTGATGGGTGTGAAGCAGAAATTTAGAAAGCTTGGAATTGAAACTCTTCTCTATTATAAGGCCCAACTTGCTTGCCAAGAAAATGGATATAAGGAGTGTGAGGCCAGCTGGATTTTGGCCGACAATCTCTTAATGACCAAGCCACTCGATAAAATGGGCTTTGAGGCTTATAAGAATTATAGAATTTATAAAAAGAAACTATGAAAGTATTTGTGACTGGAGCCTCGGGATTTGTAGGCGGACATTTATGTACAGCACTAAGCAAAGCCGGCCATGAAGTCTTTGGTCTTATCAGAAACCCCAATGATATAGATTACGGTTTCCAAATCATCAAAGGCGACCTCTCTATCGAGAGTATTAAGAAAACCGTATCCCAACTTCCAGAAGATCTCGATGCTGTCATTCATACCGCCGGAATTGTACACTCCTTTGATAAGAGTATTTTTGATAGAGTTAATTTCAAAGGAACGCAAGATTTAGAAAAAGTTCTAAAAGAGCGCTACTCTAGTCTGCACTTTGTTTTTACCAGCTCACTTGCGGCCGTTGGACCTTCAAAGATAAATACTCCTCATACAGAGTTAACTCCATTAAATCCGCCATCGCTATATGGGCAATCCAAGAAGAAGGCCGAGGAATATCTGAAATCAGAACTTCCAGAAAACTGGAAGCTCACTATTATTCGCCCTCCCATGGTTATTGGTCCCAAAGATCCGGCCATCGTCGATGTCTTTAAAATGGTTAAATCAAGAGTCATTCTAGGTACTGGTTTTTCAGGCATGGATAAGCAATATAGCTTTGTATGCGTTCATGATCTCGTTGAAATGATGATCAGAACTTTAAATCCAAGTGAGCAAAGAATTCGTTCTTACTTCCCTTCTTTTCCAAGAGTGGTCACTTTTAGAGAGATCATTAACGCCATAAAGTTAGAGATGAAAATAGGAACCATGACTTTACCGATTCCGATGTTCATGGTTTCGGGCCTTGCCCACACCATGGCCTTGGTCAAAAAAATGGTACCCTCTTTAGAGTTTCGCCTCACTCCCGATAAAATCCACGAACTTGGACCTAAGTACTGGTGTGTTTCCAGTGAGCTCTCCATGAAAGAGCTGGATATGAAATACGTCTGGGATCTTCAAGAGACCATTCACATTACGTATGAAGATTACACACAAAGAGGCTGGATTTAAGTAAAATTAACAACTTAGCCCTGTCGTAATTCTATCACCCCTCTGTAATAATCAACCCATCTCATGCACGCAGGCCCTAGTTTCTTTAAACTAACGATATGAAACAAATGACTTATCTTGCTCTAATATCGCTTTTAATCTTTTCCTGTGGAAGAAAGGAAAAGATGATTTCTGAGTCATCCGATAAGCAAGAAATCATTAGCGCTCTCAATAATGGAGACAGTGTAACTGCCGAAGATCTCTCTCTTCGAGGCCAGCTCGAAAATCCAGAAGATCAAGAATACACTTACTACTTAGCTCAGGCCTATTCTCAAAAAGCAAAAATTGATATCTATACTTTATTTCCCCTTGTGAAAATGCAGGTTTTCGATCTGGCCATTAGTGAATGGCAACAGGCCAAAGAATATGAAAAACGCCAAACGGATAGTATGAGTTTGGCCTTACTTGGAGATAATGAAGAAAGAGCAAAACTTGGAACAGAAGAAGCGCTTAATCTCCAACTTAAAAAGATTAATACTCTAACTGAAGAAGACTTCACTTTAAATAAGGAAGTTGAATACCTCTACTGCTACGACAGTCATCAAACTTATGATCAGGAAGGAAATGTAACCTCTGAAACGCAACAATGTTCTTATACTCTACTATTAACGACGAAACATGAAGACTTAAAGGATTTCGAATTGAGGCTATATCAATGGGAAGCCTTAGCTCCAGATCAAAGCTTTGAACAATACTTAGAGACAGTAGATACAAATCAATTTAAAAGAAATTTCCTTGATTACGTAAAAAATGAGATTCCCAAGAAAATTAACAAAACAAAAGAGAATCGTTATCTGCAAAAATACATCAAGGCCCTCTACTCACTATTCGATTCGATCCCTATTCTAAAGACGATTCCCCTTGTTCAGGAACAAGGAATGGATTACATTTTCAAATCTATTGATACACTTAAAACAGTTTTAGATAGTCAAAGCTCTAATGAGCGACTCAAGAATAACTCACTTCGCCAGCTCGGTCTTCTTGGAGGTTACCTCATTGCCTATACATTTAAATCATCCATTGATATGGATGGAATTCAGAACCCCATTGATTTAGTATGTAAATTAAATTCGGCCAAAGTAATAGAAAATTATCCTTTCCTTCTTACTGGCATTAGAACAACTCTTAATGTTACAATTCACACAGACTTTTATGAAAAAAATAAAGATAATATAGATAAGGCGCAAGAGTACTTAAACCTCTTGCCTGAAGAACTCACGGATGAGCAAAAAGAAAAGTATATTGACGATATCGAAGACTTTAAAGACGATAACTGCTAGTATTTCGTTTTTAACCAGTTCTCTTATTTGGCCCATTCAAACCACTCACACCATACGCCCCCACACAAGTTTTGAAGGCTCTTCGCTCTCCAATTCCTGTAGTACAATGCATTCCCAAAGTTTCTCTACTCGCTGTAATATGGCCCTATTCCCTTTTCAAAAAAATGAGGGTATTTCTCTAAGCATTGTAGGTAAATCAGATGGTGACTCCATTGATAATGGACGTGACTTAATCTTTGATCCTATTACAGAGGACCTCTTACGTAAGCTCTTTGAAGAAACTAATTATAATTCTTTTACCTTTAATTCAGAAGTATCCTTCAAGAACTCTCTCTTTGAAATCACTTATATTCCCTACTACTTAATGGCCGATCTCTACTTATTTAATCCTGTATTTCCTGAAATTTCGATGAATCTAGTTAATAGAGAAGAATTACGACTAAGTTCTGGTTTCCTATTACTTGGCGATGGAGACCTTGAAAATTCAACGAATCTCTCTATGGGCTCAAGCCTTTTCTATTATTCACACACTTCCGCTAACACTCTTTTTTCACTCTTTGATCTGTCTAATACAGATGCTGAAGAATTAATCCAATTCAACTCAAAGTATGGGGTCTCAGGGGATCTATCCCTTTTTCTCTCCCTTCCATCCGATATCATTCCTAATTTCTCTATCCAATATAAAAATATAGCTTCAAGAATAAATAGAAATGAAAAACTCACCAATAGCTCAACCCAACTGGAAACCAGTTATCTCTTTGACGACTATTTGCTCTTAGGCCTTGGTAAATCTTATAAGACTCTATATGGACGCTTCTCTTATAATTTAGAACTTCCTACCGAGAATTACTTGAGTGATGCTAAATTTGAACACCTCAATCTGGGATTGAATTACACCCTAAAACTGCTCTCCCTTTTTATGGGTCTTGGTAAGAACTACCAAACTCTGGGCATTAGCTTTAATTCAGAACAATTCAATGTAGGAATCAGCTACTCTAAAGAAAAGGATCTAGGCGACTTTCAAGAGAACTATGACGACTCTGCTTATATAGGTATGGCGATAAATCTATGAGAATTTACAATAAGACCATATGTATATTGCTCTCTTTCTTCTTGCTCAATACTTCCCTATTTGCAAAATCAAAGACTCCAAAAAAGAAAAGAATGGATCCGAGTATTCAGTTCTTTCTTGAATCAACTAAGAAACAAGAAAATAAATATAGCTTCAATCAATACGAACATATCATCTCTGGTGTTGGAGCATTCGTCATAGGTAACCTAGGCTACCTTCTGACTGATAGTACTCCCCTAAAAGTTGCTTACTCTGGAATACAAACCATAGGAATAATCAATATCGGACAAGGTGTTTATCAGAGAAACTCCCCAGATATGAAAAAGAGTTTCTATAAATTATTAACAACCGAGAAAGTGAGAGCTTATTCTAAGCCTACATTGGCCAAGAACTTAATTAAGATTTTTGCTATGGAAGAAAGAGCAAAGCGCCTCTCACTCTTTTTTAGTACCGGCTTTCTTTCTTTCCAGTACCTTTTAAATGCAACCGTCTACGACTCTCCTGACAGAGTGAAGAATATCTATATTTTCTTTAGTGGAATTAATGCCATTGTGGCCACTTATAGTGCCCTTTATAAATCAGATTATGAATCTCAATATTTTGGAAAGAAAATTGATATTAATCCCTTGGCCTTCCGAGACTCTCAAGGAAATAATACTTTTGGAGCGATGCTCTCTTTAACATTTTAAATAGTCTTAATCATTCTTAGAAATTCCAAGAAATACGAGGAGCGAGAGCTCCGTCAAAGCGCATCATGCCAAGGCTTGCATCATGCTCAAATACCCATTTGTAGAAGGGATGATTGTGATCATAGCCTGCCGCTTTTCTCACCCCTTCACTGGCCCATGCCGAAAGTAAGAAAGAAGCCGTCACATCAGAGAGCCAATGTTTATTATCTTTTACTCTTTGCATAGAAGACATGACGCTTAGGACGAGAGGAATTGCGGCCCATTTTGGTCCATAGAACTGCATAGTTTTGAAAAAGAGAGTCATATAAGGAATCACGTGACCAGAAGGCCAAGAGGACTTCCCTCTGAATTCTGTTTCCCAAAAGGATTGATTCTCCGTCTCCGGACGATCATGAATGCTTACGTGGCTGAGTATTCCTGATTCTAATAGAGCTAAGTACATCGATGCGAAGTATTCCTTAGCAAATTGAACGTGATGGTTATTTCCTGTTTTCTTTCCCCAGTAATAAAAGGCTCCATGAAGAATAGGAAAATTAAAAGCAACTCCTGCGTCTCCCACGAGATCGACAAGGTTAGGAATGTCAGCCCCGTTACCATAATGGTTCTTAATGCGATCATCATGCTCAAAGGCATACCAAACAGCGGGAACACCCCAGGCTGCGTGATAGAGATTATTTACGGTTGTGAATTGCGTATAACTTCCCTTGAATAAAAGAGAAAAAGATTCTTTAGCATCATTCCAAAACTCAGTGTTTGATTGAGATGCTGCTTCAGGAGCAGGATCTTGAGCGTAAGAGATGCTTCCCCAAAGAAGTGAAGAGATTAAGATAAGAATTTTCATGACTACCTTCTAAGATTTTTTAAGTGGGCCTTCCACTGTACCAAAAATATAATCCCAAAGAGGATTAGAGACACCATACTTACCAGCGCGACCTTGGTAGTGATGTTGAAGATGATACTTTCTTAAATACTTTCCAACTGGTGAAGTCATAGGAAAGTGATGAGTGGCGTAGTGAATGTAATCATAGCAAAGATAACCAATCGTAAAACTTCCCATAAAAACTTCTATGAACTGAGAAGGAACGAAGAGCGCAAAGAATTGCCATAATAAGAGCATGATTAAGATTGCTGGAACCGGTGGAAAAACGAGTCTTGTTTTATCATTAGGTACATCATGATGATTACCGTGGAAGAGAAAAACAATACGCTTTCCAAATTTTGATTTCGCAGGAAAATGAAAGGCCCATCTATGAAGAACATATTCAGTGAGGGTCCAAACTAAAAGACCTACTATGGATACGACAGCAACTTGTATAAACGAAAGCTCATTGACAGCTACGCCTCGATAATAGAGAAATAAAACAACAGGCGTCCATACAATGGCCGGCATAATTGGATTAACGTGGGTTAACGACTCAAGAAGGTTGTTATCAAAAAGTCGTAAGGATTCGACATTATTGTTTTTCATAGTGTTCCTGCTTACTTATAATCACTGATGTCTGGATACTGCGCCAAGTTATAATAAAATCTAAGGGTTGTAAATGAGATCGACAAACAACAAAGCAATAAATAGTTATACACTGAAATTATTATCTACTTCTATCCTCTCAATATTGCTGAGCTACACGTCCCTTGCAGCCGACTTGGATTCAGCGATACTGACAAAGATCAAGGAAGAGGGGCCAATAACGAGCACCCAAAAGATAGAAGATAAGGTCTGGCCAGAAGTTACCGTGAAGGCCTTCATTCCAGCAGGCGCTCTAGAGTCTGCGGCCATCTTTGCGGCCTTTGATTACCAACACACTTACATTCCTAACCTCACTGAGTCAGAAGTCGTTGAAGAGGTCGTGAAAGATAAAAAGAACGAAATTCATGTCAGATATATAATGGATATGCCTTGGCCTATTTCTGATAGTGAATACATCAATGGTCACTCCTTTTCTAAAGACGAATCTAAGAAGAGTTATCAAGTAGACTGGTTCATGGTTAAGAGTGATAGCGCGGAGGAACTAAAAGGTTCGGCCAGCTTTTCTCCTTTTCCGGGAGATGAAGAAAATACTCTTATGATCTATAAGGCCCATGTAACACCAAAATCTTTTATGGCCGGAGCACTTAGAAAGTTTATGATACGTGACGTTAAAGCAAGTGTTCAGGCCACCGTTGATGAAGTGAAGAAACTTAAAAAAGAAGATTCAAAATTATTAAAGAAATATTCGGACATTTTTTCGGACATTTTATCTGGCAAGCAAGCTTACCTATTGAAATCATAAAACTTACATTGGTAATTTATTTATACTTAATTTGAATTCAACAACTTACCCCTTCTCTAATGCAATCTTATTTAAAAATGCGTGAGACAATGTAAGAAAAGAATGTCTTTGAATCCTGGCCTTTGCACCATAGAATAAGAGCACGGAGACATTGTTACCACACAAGATAAAATCGACGATTGAGAAAGGGAGTTTGATGTCGTCGATTTTCCGTTCCTTTATTTTCCACCTAAATTAATAAGTAAAGTTCGCTCCAAAGAGGATGTCGATTGCTGTGTCTTCATAGTCTTCTCTATAGCTATAACGTGCGCCTAGAACAATAGGTAGTCGTCTAAATAGAGTTGTTTCTAGGTACGCTTCTAATCCATAACTCACAAGAGATCCGCTAAAGCTTAAGATTTCATAGTTAGTGTAATCATAAAATGGTACGGCATAGATTCTTTTGATGTAGGCCCATCCTCCAAGATCAAAATCAGGATCTATTATAGGAAGGGCGTAATCAAAGCTAAACTTAGTAAGCTGATCCACGTAGCTATAGTTATAACCCCTACTGAGGGTATATTCAGAAGCAGAGACTTCTGCTGGTTCATGGCGATAGTTACGAAGCCCTTGAGTTTGTGATTCATGAAAGCCCGCAATTTTAATTCCATGATTTTCAAAAAGACCTGGTAAAAATAAACTCAGTCTTGTGTGCAAAATATTTGAATCAAAACTTGTGCGCTCTTCTGATTCGGCCGTTCTGTAGAAGCCTCGAACACTAAGACCTAGAGGATTATAAATTTGTCTGAGTGTTTTCTCTTTCATCAAGGACCAAGATAATTCAGCGCTATGATAAGTGAGGCGATCATCCTGTAAAAAACTATTACTGGAGTTATAATCATTACTAGCATCGATGATTCCACTATCTAGGGCAAGCTTTAGATTATGATCATAGAAGCCGACTCTCCATTGAAATGGCAGCGAAACCTTAAGTCCTACTTCTTTTTCACTCCAGTCAATATCAGGTCCATTAGATCCTAAGTAGTCCACATCTCTTTGACGAAGAGACGCGTAAGTAGTGAAGATGGGAAACCACTTCGAATAGCTTAGGCTTACATTGCTATAAGGCTTTTCTTGTTCGCTATCGTATCCGATGGCCGCACTCCAGCCGAGAGTTCCTAGATAATTGTTTCCAGAGACTCCAATCTGATATCCGCCGTCACCAATAAAACTCCAAGAGTGAGGAGCCATTCCTCCAAAGCTTTCGCTATATTCTTGCACTTCATACTTTTGCTTAAAGAGGTCTTTTGTAATCGTTATATCAGTCGCTTTCGTATAGCTGTCTGATGGTGAAGAGGAGCTTATGCGCTCTTTTCCGATAAGAGTATCAGCATTCAAGGCAACACAACTGGATAAGGATACCGACTTTAGCCTTTGACCATTGGCCCTTTCAGCGGCGTAATATATCTTCCCTTCTAAACGGATAGGAGTGTAAGCAGCAATAGGCTCCTCACTACATCTCTTTAATCCTTTGGTCTTATCGACAGAGAAGACTTGAACCCTTCCCTTCCAATCACCTTCAAAGAAGAGTTCTTCATGGTGGCTGCGAAGAGCGTAGAGATTATTTCGAGTGGGAGCAATGATCGTGCTCGATTCTTGAGTCGTGAGATTTAATTCTCTAATGGTTTTTTCGCCAAGCTTATTTTGAACAAGGACATAGACCACTGATTCGTTCTTCCATGCAATTTCAAAAGGAGTCACCTCTTTAAAATCAATGTAGTGAGTTTTACCCTTGGCCGATTTCTTCAAACCAATAGACCACTGACCATTTTTTCTATATTCCACAAAACCTAGAGTTTTCGCGCTTGGTGACCATTGCGGATGATAGATACGCCTTTCATGAGTCCAACGGGTTGTTTCAGCCGTTTTCAGGTCATAGACGAAGAGATCATTATAATTTAAGTAGCTATAGCGAAGGCTTGGAAGAAATTGCGTATAAGTAAATTTTGAATTCTTGAGATCGACTTTAGAGTAGTCAGGACCAACAGGAAAGAAATCAATTTCTTCAGAGACGCCCTTTTTATAAAGACCCCAGTATTCATTAAGTCCTTTTTTGAGATAGTAGATCTCTTTCTTATCCACCATAGGATGGATGACTCTCTTATAATCTTCAGAAGTGGCCGTTTCGAGTTTATCCCCTTGCTCCTCCCAACGATTCTTCAGTTCAGAAAAAGTATCACGTACAAATTCATCAAATTCGACACCTGAATACTTTTCAAAAGAGTGATAAACTCGATAAGGATTAAGGGCAAACTTTGTGACATCTCCTACGACCTTCATCCAAAAGTCATCGCCAAATTTCTCATATGCCCGCGCAATAAAAAAGTAGCCAAAGACATAGTGATTGGGAAGATTGGTATTATACGTTCTTCCAATCAGTTCATCATAAGTAGGAATGGCATCAGAGAGAATCATGGCTTTTAAGCGCGCACTAAAACGTGGCGAGCGTCCACGTCCTGCTTGGGTATAATGAGTTTCGGCCCAAACGGCATCCCCTTCAAAGTACCAATTAGGTAGCCCAAGAAAAAGCATGGCCGAAAGACCAGTTTCCCCAAATAATAAGTAAGGCAATTTATTTGTGCTTTGAAGATTGAAATCAAATTGATTCACGTGACGATATTCGTGAATGGCCAGTGCATCTCTAAAACTCATCCCTCCAATAAAGGGAATATAAGATTCATGATTAAACCACTCACTTCTTCTGGGAGCTAAGGTAACAAATCCATTAGGAAGGGCCATACCTGGTCGAAGAATTAAGGGAAACTTTTGAGGCTTATCAATTAAGTAGGACTTCCCCACATATTGAGAATAGTGCTCAATCAATGAGGCAATTTCACTGGCCTGCTCTTTTCTATCTTCCGGAAAAATAAGACGAACATAATCTGAATGGATTTGAAACCAGTCGCGACCCGTATCAGATTGAGCGGTGTTGGAAGAAGTAAAAGGAGCAAATTCAGCAAAGACAGAGCTACTCAGCGCAGCAAGTATAATCCATAATTTCATATAATAACCTCTTGTAAAATATTAACAAGAGGTCATAGAAGTCGTCCAAGTATTATTCAAAAAAGTACTGCGGATACATCTCCATTACCGTTATAGGCGTACTTCCTGGTGTATTCCAAAACCACGGATCTCCAGAGAAGAAGTTGGGAAAATTCACGGCCATAAATGTCTCATTTGAGAGCTGATCTTCTAAGATATAGTTAAATCCAGAGATAGCAATACTCTCATCACTTGCAGCAATATAGAAAACATTATTATCCGAAGCAATGTCGAGTTTCGAGGTATCCGCGACAAGATAAGAAGCAATCCCACTATTGATTGCTTGAACGCTACCGCAATGAGCATAACTATTTTCTATACCTGTATTAAGAGATCCTGCTGTGGAACCAATAAGGCAACCGACCTCCCCTTCATTGACCGATACGTTAGCTTTAACATAGCCGCCATTAAATAGAGCATCGTCACTTGTACCCGCGATTCCACCCACATAAGTAGAAGCTCCATTCGAAATGATATCTACGCCTTTAACAGCATAGTTATGAACCTCAAGACTTGAAGCAACACCAAAAATGCCTCCCGCTTCACTACTTGAAGCCGTAAAGCTATGTCCACTACTAGACTCTATTAAGATATTTTCAAAATTTAAAGAAACATTAGGGTCCGACATCATTCGATAAGCAATTCCACCAACACCATGTCCACTAAGTTCAGTATCGATCACTCTGATGGCCTTTAGTTTATGTTCAGTAGAAGTTCCTGAATAAGATGCTGATTGACCAAAAATTCCACCGACATAGGTGTAGTCTCCTCCACTAGCATTAATGGACGAATTTAAGACATCAATATAGCGCCAGTCTACATATTCACCTGTCGTAATATCGTTAAGTCCAATGAGTCCTCCAACATATAGAGCATCTGAAGGAGATCCGACTGCTGTAATACTAGCATTATCAATAACAACTCCTTGAACGGAATTAGCTCCTGATGCAGAAGCAGCAAGTGCTCCAATTTGAGTATTACCATTAGTCTCGGGCATATTTAATTGAAAGTTACGAATATAGAGTTTCTCATTGTATTCATCGCCTTCACTTGAAGGTGTATTAATTCGCGCATTGGCCAGTTTACCAAAGATACCAATATTATTTGCCGGTATAATAGAATAATTTTGTGTCAATGCATCAGCGGAAACATGGGGAGTACGAACAAATAAACTCGTATCACTTGAGACACTCGCCACAACAAAAGAAAAACCACTGACATATATATGATCTCCTGCTTTAAAGTCACTTGTAAAACTAGTTCCAGTTCCCTGAATATGAGAACTCCCCGAGATAAGATCAACGGTTCCACCTAGTGATACTGTAGCAGGTGTATTAATTTCAATATTATCGAATCCAAAGCCATTTCCTTTTAATCCACCAGAGAAAGGAGCTACGTCACTACCTACTGAATTAAAATTTAAACCAGAAAAGTCTAGATTCGCGCCCAGTGAAAAATGAGAAGACATAAATACTTCAGAGTCTCCAATTAAATTCCACTGCTCTGGATTCGTTAATACAAAAGGTTCTTTTTCATTACCTAAAAGTCCCAATGCATTCATTTTCTTTAAACGACTTACCATGGATAATTGAATTGGCCCACTACTATATTCTTCAACTACAGAGGAGCTGAAAGTTACAAAAGTCGAAAGAGAGGCAGCTTCTGCAACAGTAAGTGATGTACTTGTGATCGTTTGAAATGCTCCCGTATTCGCGGCATCAGCAACTCCTGCAACAGCATAAAATCCAGAATATATCCCATCATAATATATAGTCGCTCCACCTGGATTACTAAACTCTCCTACTAAAAAGTAAGAATCATTATTGTCACTAATGATCGTCCCAGTATTTAAAAAATTGATAAGATCAGCGCTTTCTTTATGAATTGAACCTATAATCCCACCGATAGCAGCTCCCCTACCGTGAACATCACCATGATTAATTAAATAAGATAGAGCTCCGGTACTATTGTATTTACCAATAATACCACCAACAATAGAGCTCGTAGACTCTGCGGCAGGAAAGAAGACTTCTCCATCATTTTGTCCGCCTGTTACACTTGTTGTTCCATTAATAATTCCTAACAATCCTCCGACATCAGAAATCGAAGTATTAGTAGAAGCAGATAAGTTCACATCAGAATAAATAAATGTATAGTTACTCGAATCACTCGAACCAGTAATTCCTCCACATTGAGAGGTACAAGCAATCTGCCCGAAGCTTCGAAGAAGTTTGATATTATTTGTATTTGTTGCGAATCCAAAAATACCGCCAGTTTTAGTTCCAAGCGAATTTATATTCACATTGCTTAAAAGATTGGAGACTGATCCCCCGCCGGATACCTCAATTTCTCCTGCGACACCACCAACATGAAAAGAGTTTATATCTGAATAGATTTCACCAGATACTTTAATATTATCGACATTTTGAGAGTTATAAATTCGACCTGCAAACAATCCAACATTCTGAGCATAATCTAATAGATTTGTACTACTACCCATTTGAATATTTTCAACCATTATACTTGATACACTATCTCCATCTTCCAATGATCCAATGACCCCTCCCATATAATTGACGACAGCACTTGGATTTGACATAGGTATGATAGAAATATTGCGAAACGTAGAATTAGATAGGCTTCCAGAGTATGAACCAAAAGCACCACCGATATTGGGAGAAAGCTCACCTGACAATACCATTGATACTGAGTCTGCATGAATCCCGTATGCATTTCCTGACATATAGTCTGCTTGACCAACAATAGCACCAATTGATCCACACTCGTTGTTATCAATAGTGATATTGGAAACTGAAATATTATAAATAATAGCAGAATCTAAATGTCCCGCGAGAGCTCCGACCTTTGTAGTATTAGAGCATTGAATAGAAATTGAATCTAGTTTCACATTATAAATCATGGCCGACATGACTTCTGAAAATAGCCCTTTCCCATCTACTATAGAATCGGAGGCATTAATCGTGAAATTAGACAATGTATAATCATCACCATTAAGGCGACCAATGAAAGTTCCTGGCACAACCGACTCATTAAAGACTTCACCTTCAAAATTAATGTCTCTTCCTAGTCGATAAACTTTACTAAGAGTACTGGAGTCAGTACCAATATAATTTTTAAATTGTTCTTTATTACATAACACGTAATACGAAGTATTTTTCGTTGTTGTATTACCATTATAGGCTTCAAACGGAGCTGCACTGGCTCCTAGGTTTGTATTACAAACTGGAGAATAAACAATAAAGGCATTCTCAGTATCACTGTCAAAAGACCCTAAACTACCCGTTATTTCTTCAGCATAAGGATGAATGAACGTCGACTTTGATATCTGCTTAGTGCAATCAGCTCCTTCAAATACTTCAACTGACCAAACAGGAGAAATATCGTAAGGAAAAAAGATAGGAAGACGAAGTTCATGTTCAGCAATACTATTTAGTTCACCCGCCGTTTTCACAGCCGAATTATTGACGATACAACGACTTCTCATTGTTTCGCTAACTTTTCCACTTTGATCTTTCATCATGAGAACCGTTTGAAAGGATCCCCCTACTGAGCGATAACAATCACTATTATCACTACCGCCGTCTTTAAAATAATCGACATTAGAACAACTTTGTATTTTAGTAATTTTTGGTTCACTTCCATTTTTAGTTTCTGCAAGACCAAACTTGGTATCGCTACATGTGGCTTGATTTAAAACAATGGTAAGTTCTACGTCACCACCATCGAGTACTTTGTTGTCAATAAGTGAACAACGCACTTCTCCTTCGAATTTATTTCCATGAGTTCCAAGATTTGAATTATATCCATTCCAACTTACGGCCATGAACTTCCACGTGCCGTTGTTTAATTCTAACTTCTCACCATCTCGACCCACGACAAATGTGAAAGCATCACTTGCATCATTTACGTTTCTTCCGTAGAGAACGATTCCACCTGATTGAGAATCAAGAGCACTTAGGCCGCTGGTGAAAACGAAACTTGTATTCAAGGAAGTTGCTTCTTTAGAGCCACAACTAGCGAGAATAAAAAGAGTAAAGAGTAGATAGATAGACTTCATAAATTTCCCAATTCTATAATTTCGATACAACGTACATCGCTAACTTATCGGTCAATTAAATCTGTAGATTAAGTATAAAAGAAAGAAAATTAAGACGGAGCATTTTTGGTTAAATCCTCGATATTACTAGACTCTCCCTATGGGTCGGAAATATCAGGGAAATATAAAATGCCAAATAAAATGGGATTATAACTCTATCTAGAGCAAAGAGAGGATGATTCAGACCATCAAGATGCATAATCTCATAGTCACCTTTAATCGGATCTTCCACTTCAAATTCCCAAACAACTTTTTGGCAATGGCATGATCCTTTTCTTTTCATTTTTCTTCTCTTTAAAATTTCGTACAATCGTACGTAGTTTATGCTACTTTTTGTAAATGGAGCAATTCTATCTCATCATCATCTGCTTGATACTTGGTCAACTTTGTCGTCATTACCCCAAGTTTACAAAAGATACGCCTAAGGTCATCAACGCCTTTGTGCTCTATATCTCGCTTTCGGCCGTAATTATTTTAAAAGTCCCTGAACTCATAAAAACCTTAGACATAACTTTCGAGATTCTCATTCCCATAAGTATGGCGTGGCTGATGCTCATTTTGAGCTACTTTCTTTTCTCAAAAATGGGCAAATATAGGAACTGGTCTCCAGCACAAACGGCCGCTCTCATCTTAACGGCAGGAATGGCCAACACTTCCTTTGTGGGCTTTCCTCTTCTTGAAGCTTTAAGAGGAAGCCATTCGATAAAAGTCGCGGTTATCAACGATCAGCTTGGAACATTCTTGGCCTTTTCTACTATTGGTCTCTTTATTGCCAATACCTATTCTCAACAAAATCAAGAACACAGCTTTAAAAAGAGTCTACTTAATATAATTAAATTTCCTCCTTTTCTCATTCTTGTCACAATGATTCTTCTCTCTTTTTCTAATATTTATCTTCCCGCCAGCACGAATACTATCGTCTCGCCTATCGCAAAAACCTTGGGGCCCTTGGCCTTATTTGCCGTGGGCTTTGGGCTCAAAATTGATCACCATATATTGAAGAAATATAAGGATGCTCTATTATTAGGAATCGTTTTCAAACTCCTTCTGGCTCCTCTTTTATTTTTTATTCTCTACCGAGTTATCCTGCAATCTCAGTCTGAAATGACGACTATCACCATTTTAGAAAGTGCTATGGCCAGTATGATTAGCGCCTCCGTTATATGTAATGAGTTTGAATTGGAGCCCGATCTGGTCAATTTAATGGTGGGTATAACGATACCCTTATCTTTAATTACAGTACCTCTACTAAATACTCTTTTATCCTAAATATCGTTGTAAACTCTTATAAAATTAGAGAAGATAGTAAGCAATTGAACTTAACGAAGGAATGATCTTGTCTAGCTATTGGAAGAAGTGCAGCGTCTGTAAAAAAGAAATTAGCTTTCAAAGTATTTACCAAAAATGCTCTATTTCTACTTGTCGCAAACAAGCGTTTTGTAATGTTGATTGTTGGTCTGTACACGACTCAGTAATGGGACACAAAAGTGCCTATGCCGAAGAAGAGCGCGCCCCTAGTGAAGCTGAAGCTCAAAATGAAAAACCACGCAGAAGACTTGTGACATCCCCATCCTCTGCAAGTGCATCCACCTCTTCTTCTTCTTTTTCTTCTTCTGATCTTCCGATGGATACGTTAATCGTCATCAGTAAATTGAAGTCCTATGTAAAAGCAAAGTCTTCCATGAATACTTCTGCCGATGTAGCCGATGAACTCTCCCAGTATGTTCGTGTTCTCGTTAATCTTGCTCTTGACCAAGCCCAAAGCGAAGGACGTAAAACATTAATGGCCAGAGATTTTAAAAATATTACCGTAAATTAGGAGTTTTCCATGTCTTCAAAAGGCGGAACAAAAGTTATATTACAGGCCGTAGGTGGAAATGCCTTTATTACGGTCATTAAGTTTATCGGATTTAGCTTAACCGGAAGTCCGTCCATGATGGCCGAAGGAGTTCACTCCCTTGCTGATACTTTCAATCAGATCCTCCTCTTTATCGGTATCAAACAATCCGAAGTCAGTCCTAGTCGCGATTTCTCAACAGGTATGGGAAACGCTCGCTACGTATGGAATCTTGTCTCTGCCGTTGGTATTTTCTTTATCGGTTTTGGTGTGACTTTCTATCACGGTATGCACTCTCTATTCTCAGATCATCATGAAAGCGCGCCTGTTAGTTGGGTCGCTATTCTTATTCTTGTGGTTTCTTTTACTATTGAATTTTGGGTTTTAATGGGTGCCTATAAAGAAATCAACTTGCAAAGAGGAAAGTTCTCCCTGCTTGAGTTCTTTAAAGAAAGTGATGACCCAACTGTTATAGCCGTACTGATGGAAGATGGTGTGGCCGTTCTTGGTGTTGTCCTTGCACTCATTGGTTTACTTCTTGGTCATATAACCGGACAAAACTACTTTGATGCTGGAATCTCCATTGTGATCTCCTTTCTCATGGCCTTCTTGGCCATAACTCTTGGAATAACCAACGGAAAATTATTAATAGGAAGAAGAGTTTCTATTTCACAAGAATCTGAGATCAAAAGATATATAGAGTCTCTTCCTCAAGTCCAAAAAATTATTAAACTCAATTCTAAAATTATTGGAAGCTCTCAAGTTCGCTTGGCCGTAGAAGTGGAACTCTATGGAGAGCAATTAATTGATCTTAAAAGTTTAGAGCGCGATGTAGCGGAACTTAGACAAACCGATAATCCCACAAAAGTCCTTCTCAAATCCAACGAAAGAATTATTCGTGTGATCGGAAATCATATCAATGAGATGGAAGTGAAGATTCAAGAAAAGTTTCCTGAAATCGTGATTATTGATCTTGAAATAAGTTAACTTTTTGTTTTTACAAGCCATTTCTGAACTACCTACTCTTTCGCTAAAGTATCGAAGGTAATAGGTCGATAAACCTAGAGATGCATAAATTATTTCATTCAAAAATATTCACGCGCTCTAGATCCACTCTTGTTATTGGACTTGGTCTTGTATTCTTTTACGGATGCGAAGAAGCGCAGCAACTTGGAGGAACACAACTTCCTGCTCAAGTTCAAAGAGATATCACAAGAGGAAAACTCACGGCCGCAGTCAATGGATTAACCGATCCCCCTCAAGCCGACTGTCCTCACTGTGATACCGAAGAGAGATCTCCAACCAGAAGTACCGGTGCCCTAAACTGGAATTCATATACTCAAAATAGTAGAACTTCCATCTCTGGCGGAATTCCAATAGACAATACTCCTTATGGAAGAGTTGAATGGTATAATGGTACCAAGCGCTCTACTCCAGGAGGTGGTGGAATGGGTAACTCCAGAGGTTCAAAATATTTAGATCGTAGTATGTTAGATATAATGCCTTATGTAGCTCTGGCCCATAAGGAACTGGGTATCCCTACTCGAATGGCGCACACCACCGATGGGACTCATTCGACTAATAGTCTGCACTATAGTGGACGAGCTATTGATATTGATCCTGCACCAGACTCTAAGAGACGAGCAGCTTTTAATAATATTGTTTCCAAATTAAGTAGCACTATTGATCCAAGCACTGGTAAGCCCATTGGCTGTGGTTATTTTGTCTATGATGAAATAAGCCATATTCATGTATCCTATAAAGGTCCTGGCTATAGCGGATGTCCTGGGAAGAAAATAAAATGATGAAAAAAATAAAAATATCTACATTCATCTTTCTTTTGAGCACCATTTTTAGCGCTCAAATATTTGCTTATGACTGTGCTCTTGTTGAAGGCAAGGAGTATTACTCGGTAGGTGATTCTGATTTTCAATACCACTACAATTTTAAAAAAGACGGTAAAGCTTCCCTCATTATCTATTTTGAAGAATTAGATATGCAAGATAATGAGACCATCACTTCTGAAAGCTATGAAGGTAATTATAAAGTAAAAGAAGACAAACTCATGCTTGATATTGAAGTCAGAAAAACAAAGCATGCCATTACTTTTGAGTGTCAAAACAAAGTCAATTATATGAATCGTGGACCCTATGATAAGGCCCTTGTTCCTACAAAGAGATCCCCTGAGCATCATAACTTTAGTGGAGTTCCTCTCTTTCGAAAAGGCAGTAAAGTCATTAAGGCCTATCTATTGAAGCACTAGTTACTATTCTTAAATACAAGATCAGTATCTTCAGAAGCTTTGGCATCAAAGACATAGCCCGCTTCGTTGAAACTCTTTAAAGCTTCTACATCTTTTATTCTATTTTTAATAATATAATGGGACATCATCCCACGCGCCCTCTTGGCCTTAATTCCAACAATCTTATATTCATTACCCTTCTTTTCCATGAAATGACAGGTAACTACAGGAACATCTAATCCTTGAAAGTTTAAAGAGCTAAAGTACTCTTTAGACGCCAAGTTAATTAAGGCACTATCCCCATCTTTTTTGATTTCTTTATTCAAATCTTTAGTAAGAGAATTACTCCAAAATTCATATAAATTCTTACTTCCTGTACACTTTAGGCGTGTTCCCATTTCTAAGCGATAAGGTTGAATCAAATCCAGTGGTCTAAGTACACCATAGAGACCTGAGAGAATTCTCAGCGTCTTTTGAGCAAAGGCCGCATCCTCTTTATCAAAAGTTTCGGCCTGCAACCCAACATAGGTATCCCCTTTAAAAGCATACATGGCCTGCTTCGCATTTTCTTGATCAAAGGGAGTATGGAAGTCACGATAGCGAGAAACGTTAAGCTCAGATAATTGATCCGACAATTTCATAAGCTTTGAAATCTCACCCGTTGTATATGTCTTTAGAGTTTCAATCAGTGTTTCTGATTTTTCTAAATATCTAGGTTGAGTAAACTTTGAAATAGGAGATGCTAATTCAAAATCTAACTTCTTTGCTGGAGATACTATTATTTTCATGACTCGCCTCAATATTTTTTTCTCTTATTATAGGAAACCCTTCCCCATTGAACAACACCGAACATCTCTCTATCCAGACAAAAGCCTACACAAGTCATCTTGGCTTGCCATTAATTCTGGAAAGTGGAAAAATATTGAAGAATCTCAACATCGGAAATTGAATATGCCTATAACAACTGGATATAAAGAACTCATTAAACAGGCCCGTGAAAAAGTCATTACTCTATCTTTAGAAGAGGCCGTGGCCAAGCTTGATGATCCCGCCGTGGTTTTTGTTGATATTAGAGATTATAGAGAACTCACTCGCGAAGGAAAAATTCCTCAGGCCTTCCATGCCCCGCGCGGCATGCTTGAATTCTGGGTAGATCCGCAGAGTCCATACTTCAAACCTATCTTTGGTGAAGATAAAGAATTCATTCTTTACTGCCAATCAGCATGGCGCTCTTCTTTGGCCGCCGCCACTCTTAAAGAGATGGGATTTGAAAATATCGCCCATATAGAATCAGGCTTTAAGGGATGGAAGAATGCAGGACATCCTGTTGAGGAATTAAGGCCAATCTCAAATAAATAATACACTAATTTTAAGCAACCAATCGTACTATTTAAATGTATTAAGTACTCGCTTCACTATTTAACTTTTGAAAGCCTTACCTAGTGCCTATAATCCCGCCAGAATTCATATTTATTAAGGGGGAAATTTATTATGATGGATAAATACGATAGACACGGTAACGAGTACAATCCAGAAACGCTGGCCTTAAGCTATGGCTATGATGCGGCACTTTCTGAAGGCTCTATTAAAGCTCCTGTTTTTCTCACCTCTACTTTCCAATTCAAATCGGCCATGGAAGGAAAGCGCTTCTTTGAAGTGGCCTACGGACTCAGAAAACAAGACCCTGATGAAAAACTGGGACTTATTTATAGTCGTATCAATAATCCCAATCTGCAAATCTTTGAAGAGAGGATGGCCGTTTGGGATAAAACAGAAAAAGGCGCTGTCTTCGCTTCAGGTATGGCCGCCATTTCTACTTCTGTTCTTGCTCACTTAAGTCCAGGAGATGTTCTTATTTCTTCCAAGCCCGTTTACGGGGGAACCCACTACTTCTTTGAAAATATTCTACCGCGATTTGGAGTGAAAACTTATCAAGTTTGTATTGCGGATAATATGACGGAAGCTTTTGAAAAGTGTGTAAAAGAAAATAATATTGATCCTGAAAAAGTGAAAATGGTTTATCTTGAAACGCCCTCTAATCCTAGTATTAGAATGGTAGATATCAAGCAAGTATCAGAATATTGTAAGGGCCCTCTGAAAGGAGCTCTTCTTGCGGTCGATAATACTTTTCTAGGACCGGTTTTTCAAAGACCTGCCGAGCAAGGCGCTGATCTCATTATCTATAGTGCGACTAAATTTATCGGAGGTCATAGTGACCTCGTAGCCGGAGTCGTGACTGGAAGCTTAGAACATCTTGGTCCCATTATCGAACACCGTACGATCTTTGGAACTATGGCCAATCCGTTTACCGGTTGGATGCTTCTGCGCTCACTGGAAACTCTATCCGTTCGAATGAGAAGACAGGCTAAGTCTGCAACTAAAATGGCCAAGCTTCTTATGGAACATCCCCTAGTGGAAAATGTTTATCACCCTTCTATTTATACCGGTGAACAAAAGCGCATCTACGAAGCCCAGTGTTCAGGACCAGGTTCACTCATCTCCTTTGACGTAAAGGGTGATGAGTCAGTGGCCTTTAAGCTTCTGGATAGTTTTGAAATTGCTCGTTTGGCCGTCTCTCTTGGAGGAACGGAAACTCTCGTTGAGCATCCCATGGCAATGACTCACTCCGATGTTCCCAAGCATGAATTAGAGGCCATGGGAGTCACAGAAAGTACGATTCGTATCTCTGTTGGGATTGAGCACTTTGATGACCTTGAAAATGATATGCTTAATGCCCTAGACGCCATTAAATAAGCATTTAATCCTAAGTAATGTTTACTCACAGCTAGCTTATCTGCCCGTAAAAAGGTAGATAAGCAGTTACTATGCAAGTAAATGTACACTATCTCGATAATTTAAAGTGTGAGGCCATCTTTGATGACTTCAAAGTTCTCTCTGATCAGCCCGTGCGCTATAAAGGTGACGGCACGGCCCCTGGGCCCTTTGATTATTTCCTCGCCTCTTCGGCCATGTGTGCCGCCTACTTTGTTAAGGTCTATTGTAATGCTCGCGATATCCCAACCGATGGCATCAGCGTTACACAAAATAATATTGTCGATCCCGATAACCGCTACAAACAAAATTTTCACTTGCAAATAGAACTGCCCGACTCTATCTCCGAAAAAGATAAGGCCGGAATCTTGTCCTCCATGGAGCGCTGTACAGTTAAGCGTGTTATTCAAAACCAGCCCGAATTCATTATAGAGGCCATAAGCTCTGAAGCGAATCAAAGTGCTCTTGAATATATCGAATACTCCCCCTCTGATTTTAAAACTCAAATCAAAGGTAAGGACTGTACGCTTGAAGAGACGATTACCAATATGAGAAAGATCATAGAAGATCTGGGTATCAAGATAGAAATTGCCTCATGGAGAAATCCTGTTCCCCATGTTTGGTCTGTTCATATTCGTGATGCTGATTCACCGATGTGTTACACCAACGGAAAAGGCGCCACAAAAGATGCGGCCCTCTGTTCCGCTCTTGGAGAATACTTAGAAAGAATTAGCAATAACTATTTCTACAATGATTATTACCTGGGATATGAAATCGCCGAGGCCGAATTTGTTCACTACCCTAGTGAAAAGTGGTTTGCCCTAGACTCAAAAAATCCAAATGCAATTCCTAATGGCCTCATGGATGAATACTTACTCAGTATTTATGATTCAGAAAACTCCGAAGATGAGCTCAGCGGAGCCCACTTAATCGATACCAATTCCGGTAATCACAAGCGCGGAATATGCGCGCTCCCTTATACAAGATTCAGTGACAATCAAAGCGTCTATATTCCAGTGAATCTCATCGGCAACCTCTTTGTCAGTAATGGTATGAGTGCCGGAAATACAATAATGGAAGCACGCGTTCAGTGCCTTTCAGAAATCTTTGAACGCGCTGTAAAGAAACAAATTATCAGTGAAGAGCTAGCGCTTCCCGATGTCCCCCAAGAAACACTCGAAAAATATCCTGAGATATTAGAGGGCATCAAAACTCTTGAAGATAAAGGTTTCCCCATTCTTGTCAAAGACGCGTCTCTTGGTGGAGTCTATCCCGTTCTTTGCGTAGTCCTTTTAAACCCTAAAACTGGTGGCGTCTTTGCTTCCTTTGGTGCCCATCCTAAATTTGAAGTGGCCCTAGAAAGATCCCTTACAGAACTTCTGCAAGGAAGAAGCTTTGAAGGCATGAATGAAATGCCTGCTCCAACTTTTAATAGCTTCGCAGTCACGGAACAAAATAATATTGTCGATCACTTCATTGATTCTACAGGTGTAGTCTCGTGGAAATTCTTCTCTTCAAAGTCACCCTATGATTTTTGTGACTGGGACTTTTCAGGAACGACTCATGAAGAATTCGACCACCTCATGCAAATCTTTAAAGATTTAGATAAAGAAGTTTATATCGCCGACTATGAAGAACTTGGTTGCTGCGCTTGTCGTATTCTTGTGCCTGATTATTCTGAAATTTATCCGGCTGAAGATCTGGTTTGGGATAATAATAATCGCGCCCTTATCTTTAGAGAAGATATTCTCAATCTTCATGCCTTATCTGATTCTAAACTTCAGGGACTTCTCGACAAGCTAGAAGAGAGCGAACTTGATGATTACATGCCCATCTCGGAACTTATTGGCGTCAGCTTTGATGAAAACGATGCTTGGGCCCGTTTAAGTATTGGAGAATTAAAAGCGCTAAGTCTGCTAAAACTCCAAAACCTAGAAGAGGCCAAACACTTTATCGATCTCTTTCTAACCTTCAATGATAGTACTCCTGAGCGTCGACGTTTTTATCAAATTTTAGCGGCCTGCCTAGATATAGAAATGGATGAAGAACTCAATCACGAAGACTATGCATATGTAATGACAAAAATGTATGGAAGCACACTTTATGAACAGGCGTTAAAGACATTGAATGGCCAAGAAAACTTCCCAGGTCTGGCCCAGACAGACCTCTCACTGGCCAATCTAGATAAGCATCAAAAGCTTATTGATAGCTATCAAAAGCTACAAAAGAGAAGATCAAAGTAGAGTGCTCACACCATGTTGCACGACACCATTTATAGTCAGAAAATATGAGGTTTTTCCACTCATCTTCCTTTTCCATATCTTATTAAAACAGTTAACGTATTAGGGTACTCAATCAAGGAAATCGTCGTGAAATCGCTATTTTTCATAGTCTCCACTCTTTGCCTATTTCAAGCTCAAGCTCAGCTCGATAGTGAATTCCTCACTCGTATCACCAAATCAATTACCATTAACCAAGATATTACCACTGTCTTTGATCATGTGAAAAACACCATGAATGACGACACTTGGAGAAGCGAAGTCAATCAAATGCAAGCCGACGGCCCCTTTGAAGTTGGCACCACCTACACGGAAGATGCGCATATCGGACTCAATCGCAGCTTTATCACAAAAACCATTTTGGCCGATATCAGAAAGAATCAAAGGGCCTTTTACGTCACGCCTCAAGATGCTCCTTACTACTTAAGCAGCTTGCGCGAAGTAGAAAAAATAGATGATCAAACGACGAAGTTCACCTATAGCGTTGAATTTGATTCTCGAATGAGTAAAGAAACACTGAGAATCAACCTCTCTCCTAAAATTCTTGCGGCCTCTTATGGAATCATCATGAGTAAATACCTTCGAAATCTTAAACGCTACCTTCAATAGATAAACCTATGCCTATAAAAGAAATCATCCTTAAACTTGCCCTCGCTCGTCCTAAAGTTGCGATTACACTTACGATATTAATTTCTCTCTTAAGCGCAATTTTTCTTCCCCAATTAGACAAGGACTTCTCTTATCGAGGTTTCTACGATCAAAATAATAAATACATCAGTAATTACAAAGATTTTGTAAAAGAGTTCAGTGGAGACGATACTCTCGCCCTCTATTTCGAATCAGATCACACCATCTTTTCTAAAGATACAATTGAGCTCATTAAAAAACTTACCCATGACTTAGAAACCTACCCAAATGTAATTAAGGTTACTTCTCTTTCTAATTATGTTCACATTCACTCTGAGCAAGATGATATCCTTATCCAAGACTTCATTCCTGAAGAAGATCAGCTCACACCATCATACTTGAAAAGAAAATCTGAATTGGCCCTTAGTGATCGAATTATTCCGGGCTATCTTGTCAGTGAAGACTTAATGGCCAGTACGATTATTTTAAAACTAAGACCTTCCCTTGAAGAGACCATTGACTACACACCAACCATTGAAAAACTTGAATCACTCATCAAAGAACTAGCACCACGACTATCCTACGTTGATCTGGTAGGCTCTCCCCTCGTTAGCTACCATTTTCAAAACCTCTCTTTAAATGACTTAAGTATTATCTTGCCGCTTTTCTTTGCTTTTGTGGCCCTTGTGATTTACTTACTCTTTAAGCAGTTCTCCTATATTTGGATCACTTCCCTCGTTCTTGTTTTAAGTATCCTAGCGACCTTCTCCTTTGCAGCACTGGTGGGAATTCAATACAATAATATTGTAGGCGCCATTCCCATCATTCTCTTGGCCATCAGTATTGCAGACTGTATTCACTTCTTCTCTGTCTTTAATAAGAAAATAAAGATCAATGGCAATGTTCAAGAATCTGTTCGAGAGTCTCTATCCCATATTATCTTTCCCACTTTTTTAACTTCCTTTTCTACGTGCATTGGATTTCTCTCTCTTACCATATCTGAAATTCTACCTATAAATGGGCTAGGAGCACTAGGGGCCTTTGGAACTCTTTGGGCATGGCTTCTCACGATCTTTATGGCCGCTCCCATAACGTCCCTACTTTCGATAAAATTTAAAGAAAAAAAGAATATTATAGAATCATTAAACTTTACCAAGCTTGTCGATTTCATCGATCAATTTAAAATAATCATCTTCTTATCTATCCTCTTTCTCACTGCAAGCTTCACTTATATCGCAACCCTTAATACCGTTGACTCAGACCCCTTGAATTATATCCCTGAAGATCATCCCTTTAGAGTGGCCACTTTAAAAATGGAAGAAAAGATTGGTGGGGTCCAAGGAATTGAACTCGTTATAGATTCACAAAGACCAGATGGAATCTACGATCCTCATTTTGCTTCTCAAGTAAATGAGTTCGTAGCATGGCTTGAAGCAAGAGGGCCTTATAGTAAAGTCCTTACCTATACGAAGACCATTAAACAAGTTAACCAATATATGTCTCAAGGAAATAAAGAAGCGTATAAACTTCCCGATATGCGAGAAAAACTAGCGCAGCTCATGTTCTTCTACGAACTCAGCCTTCCGATGGGCAACTCCATCACCGACTCTATTAATCTTCAAAAGAGTCGAGTTCGCATCACTGGAATGTGGGACTTACATAACTCCTTCTCTATTCTTAAAGAATTTGATGCCATTGAGTTAAAGCTTAAAGAAATGAATCTAAAGTCTGAGATTAGAGGAAAGATGCCTATCTTTCATAATATGAATAACTATGTCGTTAACACTTTCTTTACCTCTATTGTTTCGGCCATTATTTTAATTTCTCTTATGATGGTCATTATCTTTAAATCATTTAAGATTGGTCTAATTTCATTGCTACCCAATGTCTTTCCTCTTCTATGGGGAGGAGCCTTTCTTATGATCTTAGGTAAGAATATTGATATGGGAACAGTTGTTGTTTGTGCCATTTGTATGGGAATAGCTGTTGATGACACGATTCACTTCCTCTCTACTTTTGCAAAGAAGTCCTCGCCCAAAATTTCAACCAAGCAAGCGATCGTTGCCACTCTTCAAGACGTAGGAATCCCCCTTTGTTCCACAACCCTTATTCTGGTGACAGGATTTCTCTTCTTTATTCTTGGCGACTTTATGCCCAATCGTAACCTTGGAATCATGACGGCCTTCATCCTCACGGCGGCCCTTTTAATGGATTTGATCCTCTTACCCACTATTCTTTTAATCTTTAACAAACCAAAGGTTACAGACATTTAGAACCTGGCTTCTAGGTAATTTTTACTTTATTTGGCCTTCTCTAATTTCAAAGTTCTTCTCATCATGTAGAACTTGGCCATGAAAAAACTAACCTACCTCATTACCCTATTTGTCTCTTTCTCTATCCATGCCCTCAAGATTGAAGGTATTGTGACTCGAGTTTATGATGGCGACACCTTAACAATACAATCGGATGTACTTGAAAAACCAAAACCAGTTCGTCTAATTGGTATCGATACCCCAGAAATTAGCTTTAATGGTGAAGGCCAAGGACAAATCTCTATAGACGCAAGAGACTACCTTACAAAACTCGTTCCTATTGGAAGTACTATAACGGTAGATCTTGGAGATAAAGGAAATACTTATAGCCGAAGACTTCTTGGGACTATTTACTTTGAAGGAAAGAATATCAATCTCGCCATGGTTGAATCTGGTCAAGCTGCGATGTATCTCATTGATCCTGTCGATAAGGATCTCTATCAAAGTTATAGAGCGGCAGCTAAGAAAGCTTTTGAAGAAGGTCTTGGCTTCTATGGTGTGACAAAAATTATGCCCTATGAATTTAGAATGATTGTTCAAAACCGAGAAGGTACCAACTACGTAGCCGATATGGAGTCAAAAACACTCTACTATCCTACTGAAGTTGACCAAGTTCTTCCTTATAATAGACTCTTCATCAGAACTATTAAACGTGCCGAAGAACTTGGCTACACTTTAAAGGCAGATTAATTACCTTCTTCTACCACCCATTAGTCTGAGCATGAATAAGAAGAGATTAATGAAATCAAGATAGAGTTTTAGTGCTCCAATAATGGTTTCCTTTTGATCTTCTTCCGTCCCTTCATTTCCAATAATATTCGTGTTCTTTATTTTTTGCGTATCATAGGCCGTAAGACCACAGAAAATCATAAGACCGGCCACATTATAGACCCAAGAAGTTCTCGCTCCCATTAATGAAGGAAAGAAGAATGAGAGTAATCCAAAACCAATAAGACCCCATAAACCCATCGTACAAAAAGTTCCAATCGGTCCAAGATCTTTCTTAGTCACATAACCAAAAGCACTTAACCCACCAAAGGCTACGGCCGTGGTCAAAAAGACCGAAAATATACTGTCTTGAGTATAAGCAAGAAATATAATGGAAAGAGTGACTCCATTTAGTGCCGAGTAGGCCAAGTAAAGAGAAGTCGCCGTCATCGCCGATAATTTTTCAATTCGAGCGGAAATAAATATCACCAACGCGATCTCTGCAATAAAAAGACCGTAGAAGAGTATCTTATTTTCAAGAATGGCATAAACAAGTTCCGTGCTCGTTCCAATAAAGAAAGAGAGAAAAGCGGTTACAAGAATTCCAAAAGTCATCCAACGATAGACTCCACTCATAAAGCGTGCATTTTCAGCTTCAATATTAATCGTTGAACGAGAAGAAATTTGATTCATATCTATATCCTTGAGTTAAAAATCTATCTTAATGATAGCACGTTCCCTAGCAACAAAAAAACAATATCAACGACTTATGTCGCTATGTAGAACAAAAAGCAGCAACTTTTGCCACCAAAGCTTTGTACTCAGTAATTTCTTTCTCTTAGCTCTCGATAAGCAGTTACAAAACAAACTTCGCAAAAGGATCTTTGATGAAAAAGACAATACTCGCCTGCGCTCTTTTGAGTATCGCCATGCCTATAGTGGCCAACGAATATCAGGCCACAGTTAAAAACTTCAATTTAAATTATAACTTCCCTAGTGGCACAGCGAACTCTCAAGAACTTACTTATAAGAATTATCAATACTATGGTGCTACTGATTACAATGTTGAACTTCAAGCCGGTGTTCTTCTATTAGAAACTCCAGATGACATCATCCACTTAGATAACCTTCCGGACTCTATAACGGAAGTCAATGCACTCACAATCTCGGGTCTCAATCTAACCAGTAATGATCAACAAGTAGCTGTGGATGTAAATCGTCTGGCCACTCAGTCAACTGATTCCTCTATTGATATTAGAAACTTTGCTATTGATTGTGACTACGAAGATATTGATGAAGAGCTTATGCAAGAGGTTCTTCACTCTTGTTTTAACGTTGGGGGAAATATCGATCTTGGCTCTTTTATTTCAGATGGATCTGAAGTGATTTCAAATACAGAGTTTTCACTCAATAGAAATAACATGGATTTTGAAATGAAGGCCCAAGGTCTGAAGATCAAAGGAAATGGAAAAACTTATTACGAGAATAATCAAATTAGAATTCGTATTGATAAGGCCAAAGTAGGTTTTATCAATGTACGTGGTCGGTTATTTAAAGAATTAAAAAAACTTGAATCGGACAAAATTCAGGTCAATGAACCTTGGATTGAATTCAATCTTTAAGTAAGAATACCTACAAATAGGGTCTATATAGCTCTACAGAACTTATACTAAGCTATATAGACCACTCGTTCTTAGCATTTTTTTCCCTTTTATCCCTTCACCCCTCAACAAAAACAATTACTCCATCGATATGCCGAAAAGCCGTTATACAAATAAATGGAGGTCTTCAATGACAATACGGCTAAGTCTAGTGGGTTTAGTAATGGGAACCCTTTTTAGTTTTAATACCCTTGCCAATAATCAAGTAACATATGAATCTCAATCTTCAGATCAAGAATCATATACTCATACTTTAACACCTGAACAAGAAGAAGCTTACTATAGAGAAGCGAGAGAAAAAGGTAACTATGAGTTACTTAACTTTCGCTTTGCTCAAACGGATTGGCGTGAGTGTACCGATAATATTACAGGCAATTATTCAGGATATAATTGTGCTAACCGTAGAGGAATCTCGGTAATGCTCAAAACATTTATGGATGATTTCATGCCCTCTTGTGTTCAAGAAGCACTTGATGCGGTTGACGGTGGAGAACTCGATCAACTTCATATTATTCATGACGGAATTTTAGGAGATCGTCGCCACTCTCCCAGAAGTATGCACGCTGAAAACCGCGCCGTTGATATCGATTCATTTGTGGTAACGACTTATGAGGGAAATCAAAAAAGATACCTCTACGAAGATCAATCTAATAGAGAATTCTATGTGGCCTTTAGAAATTGTTGGGGACGGATTGTTCATGAGAATAATGGTTGTCCTTATTATGCAGGAAATCCGCAAAGAACGGGTTCCATTGGATGGGAAGATAGTAATCACCAACACCATATGCACACATCAGTGCCTTATTGTGTAAGTGGAAACTATGGCAGTTATTACTACAATAGATAATAAAAAAGGGGCTAAATATTAGCCCCCTTTTTCTCTCTCAATTTATTTTTTAATTAATACCAAACTCTACAATTTGTTGCACCTCGAGAAGTTTCTCCCCAACGTAATTCAACTTTATCATTAGGATGTGAACTTAAGAGTCCACGATCCATTCGCTTATAAAGTTCGGCCAAATGAATCGTTTTACCAGCACGATAAGTAATGGCACATAGATTTAAAAGATCAGAATCATTTACTGAACTTGAAGCACTCTCAATATCGACAATAGCATTCCAAAGAGTAGGATCAACATCCCCTATTTCTCCATTGGCCTCAACATCTTCACGGTTAGCAAAGAGGCTGATGAAGGCTTCACTTAGCGCTTTGTCTCGAGCAGGAGTTGAATAGGCATCATAATCAGCATAGTTCATACAACTCGAACCATTTGTTCTCATATGATCAATCGCCTGATTTACATAAGTCACTCTATCTTTTGCTTGAGTACAAAGAGTATTGAAAGACCTTGTTAAGAGACCTTGTGGAGTTTCTTCAAGAACCTGAAGTGTTTTCTTAACATGCTTAAAGAATGGACGAGCCCCCATGTCATTAACAAGTTCATACTGCTCGTTAGAAAAACCAAAGTTTTCTGGATAACGGTTTGAGGATACACCATGAAGATGGGGCCACTTAAATCGTTTAAATCCCCAAACTGTTTGAGGTGCATTAGAGAACATATACTCAGTACGATACATCATATCACCGCGGGCCTTAGCGATGGCCTGAGTAGAATAAATAACATCAAAGTTACCAGTCGCCGTTACATCTTTAATATTGTAAGAGTGGCGAATCGTCTTTCCAGTAAATCTTCTTATCTTGTAAGTGAAAATCATTCCTGGTCTGATATCAGAAATATCAACAGGAGTTGTATCATAGTGACTTAAGTGTTCTGTACCCACTTGATCACCAAGATAGTTGATAAACGCTACAAGTCTCTTTTCAGGAGCTCCATAACGATCAAACTTAGATAATTCGTTAGATAGATTATTAAATGCTCTACGCCCACCACTGGGGTTAATCACACTAAAAGGAAGAGAGTTCTCTAGAGAAAAGATCGCTCTTAGCGCGTAACTTGCATCTGCGCAGTCGGCCTTAACACCATAGTAAGGACTGCTCTTTGAAGTAAAGAGTTTCTTATGAACATTGGCCGATTGCATCCATAGAGAAAACTTTCTTTCCCATTCCATATTCCATTCGTTCTTCGCACTCCACATATCTGCAAGAGCAACAGACTGAAGCCCTAGGAATAAAATTAAAGATAAACATATTTTTTGCATTACAAACTCCAAAATTATAAGATCGCATTACTTGAGTAAATCACTAAAGTTTATATTGTATCTAATGTCAATTTGCACTGGAGTATAAAGTTGGACAAGAAGAAAGCTATAGGAATATTAATCGTTTTCATTTTGATAGGTTGTGTACTTTCTTACTTCTCACAAAGAACGAAAAAAATTAATAACGCAAATCACATTAAAACAGGCACTGTGCACAATAGCAGTGCAACAAAAAATGTAACCCCAAAGAAAGTAAACCTACCTTCCTCTAGTAAAAGAGAAAAATTTGCACAATTAAAAAACGATGCCCTCTCCTTTTGTCCTCAATTGGCCAACGAGATTAACGCTAATGAAAAAGATCAGAATGTTCAGGCCGTAGAACAGTTTGGTCATAATCTTCATTTCAAAAAAAATGGAGAAATTTATCGTATTCGTATTTTTACTGAAGATTCAACAGAAGGAAGTTATCAAAAATTAGTTTATTACAAAGAAGATAGCGATGGATTCCCACAGATTATTCCTATCCAAGAAGAAGAGTCCATCAATCCCAGCAAGAAGCAAATTAACTCCTACCTTGATTCGGCACAGATTATTTACGAGTCCCAAGATTTAAATATTCAACTAAGCTCAGGAAAATCTTTTAGCGTTACTTTAGAGAATGGTACAATCACAAGAGTAAACTCAAGCACTGCTCATTGTGATTAGAAATATGCTTAAGGCAAAGAATATTAATTTCTTTCAAGCTTTCGCCCTTATCTTTTGGGTTGTCTACATCTTTGCTTACCAGCAATATCCTGACTTTAATAAGAACCTTTTCATGTCCATTACCATGATCTTTGGCTCTATGGTTGCAGGGGCGACCAGTGAGGGTGGCGGCGCCATTGCTTTTCCTGTTATGACTCTTCTCTATAAAATTCCTCCTTACGTAGCGAGAGACTTTTCACTATTCATTCAAAGCTTTGGTATGACGGCCGCACTCTTTACGATGAGAAAGAATAAGCTCTCTATTTCAAAATACTTTCTCATCACAGCACTCACAGGAGGAATCATTGGACAAGTTCTAGGACTTCTCTACTTGGAATCCCTTATAACACCTACTCTTCTTAAGATTTCTTATACCTCCTTGTGGATGAGCTTTGCTTTTGTCTTATGGCTTCACTTAAAAAAAGAACCTAATACAAGAACAGATATAAAAGTAACGAAAAAGAATATCGTTCTACTGATTTTCTTTTCTCTCTTTGGTGGCATACTCACTTCTTTAACTGGAAATGGAATTGATATCGTCACCTTTTCTCTAGCAACTTTATACTTTGGTATTGAAGAGAAGGTGGCCACGAGAACATCCGTATGTCTCATGGCCCTAAGTTCTATTATAGGAGTAGCACTACGCTTACTCACAACCCCTCAGCACCAGTTAGCTCCTCTTGCGCTAGACTATTGGCTTGTGTGCCTGCCTGTCGTTATTTTTGGAGCTCCACTTGGTGCACTCTTCATTACTCAAAAATCTAGAAAATTTGTCATTCACTTACTCATTACTAGTATAGTCATCCAATTCATCTTTTCTTGGTGGATTCTTCCGCTCACACTAGTCATGAAACTTCTCTCCATCTTTATTATCCTCACTGGCCTATTAGGATTTACGATATTGAGAAAAATTAAGCCAAGTTAACTCTTTTCAATAATTCTTTTCATTTCTTCTAAATTGCGATGACCGATTACTTTAGTTCCATTAATGATGTAGGAAGGAGTTCCCTTTACACCAAACTCCTGAGCTTCTCTTTGATGCTCTTTTACAATGGCCATAAGTTTAGGACTTACTACATCTAAGGCCACTTGTTCCCTATCGCCTTTCACCTGATCGACACTTTCTTTAAGAAAGCTTTCCCCTTCAGATAAAAGGCGCTCTTGATGATTTAAAATATAATCATGGAAGTTCGTAGCAAGTTCAGGTGATTGTAATCGCAGGGCCTCATAATAAAGGGCCGCATCTTTTGCATGAGGATGAATATCTTGAAGAGGCATATGCTTATAAGTGTATTTAACTTTGTAATTACTATCTCCAAGTAGCGGTACAATGGTCTCTTTAAAGGATTTAGCACAGTAACTACATTCAAAATCGCTATAGACAACAATATTAATATCGCCATCCTTGGCCCCTCTAGTTACCTCGTTATTTGAAATAACAGGATTCACTTTTTGAGTGTCTTTATTAGAGTCTAGAATATTAAAGCTTGTAGATTCTTTTGCACAGGGTTCACTACAATCAGAATTACATTCCGTAGTGAAGTCCGCCTTAGCTTTTGAATCAAGAGAGTCATGAGCAAAGTTGCTTGAGATGATCGTCCCGGCCAAGGCCATTTTCAAAATGAGTTGCATACGTATCCTCCTAATATTTAGTTATGGGTTATTAAAAGTATCGGTGTGATCTCATTTTTCTGTGTTGAATTTAAGTGAATATTTAATTTATTATGTCAGAGAGAAGTCAGGCTGTTTGATAGAGGTCATTTCCAACGTTGAAATGACCTCATTTCTTTATTAAATCTTTATTTTTTTAGGTATTAGGCGGAAATTTTTTCATTTCCTCAAAGAACTTTAGATCTCTAAATATAGGTTAATCGGACAGTGATCACTTCCTAAAACCTCAGGTGAATGATCACAATCAGTTACCTTCTCGAGAAGACCATTTGTTGACCAAAAGTAATCAATACGCCAGCCTATATTTCTGGTTCGACAATCACCACGATAGGTCCACCAAGTATAGTGACCATTTTCTTGTGGGTCCGTATACTCTCTAAAGAGATCCGTAAAACCTTGCTCTTTAAATTCATCCATCCATTCTCTTTCAATGGGTAAGAAGCCAGTCGACTTCTTATTTGTTTTGGGATTGGCCAAGTCGACTTCATGATGGGCCGTATTATAGTCCCCTGTAATGATAACTTCTTTCTTATGCTTCTTCTTAAGGGCAAGGGCCTGTTTGGCCACTTCACGACAAAACTCTAATTTATAGGGAACTCTTGAATGATCCCTTTTACCGTTAGGAAAATAACAATTGATTAAAAAGAAGTTAGAGAACTCTGAAATAATCGTTCTGCCTTCACAATCAAATTCTTCAATTCCAAGCCCTATCTTATGCGTAGCTTCAATACCATCACGAACCCATGTCGCCACACCTGAATAACCTTTTCGCTCAGCAGGAGCATAGAGAGCGCTAAAACCTTCAGGAGTGACTAAGGCATCACTTAATTGCTCAGGAAGTGCCTTTGTTTCTTGTAAGCAGATAACATCAGGCTTTGACTCTTCAATCCAGTCTAAAAAACCTTTCTTCTCACAGGCCCTAATTCCAGCAACATTCCATGAAGATATTTTAAGCGCTTTACTCATTTCTATTCCTACAGTTAATTTCTCTATTTAAAGAGGATCATAACGGGCCTCACTACTATTGGAAAGATTTGTTTCTATCTTTTTTTGATAGATGTAACTAAAGACAACGGGCACGATAAAGAGGGTTATAAATTCAATGATCATGCCACCAAGAATAGGAATGGCCATCGGACGCATCACTTCACTTCCTTGACCAGATGCCCAGAGAATCGGAAGAAGAGCAAAAATGGTTGTGAGCGTCGTCATGATAAGGGGTCTAATACGACGACTACCTGCCTCTAAAATGATCTCCTTTAATTCTTCAAAGTTTTTGACGTGATCACTTTTCAATTTCTCTTTAAGAAAGGACATCATCACGACTCCATCATCAACAGCAATTCCAAACAAGGCAATAAAGCCCACCCAAACGGCCACAGAGGTAGGTGTGTTTGTAATATTTAAGAGAATTAAACCTCCCGCCGCTGCCACAGGAATAGCACTAAATACAATGGCACTGAGGCTAAAAGATCGAAAATTAAAATAAATGATCAGCAAGTTCAAAAGTAAGCTTAAAGGTACAAGTAAGAGAAGCTTCTTATTAGACTTTTCAATATTTCTATATTGTCCCGCCCACTCTATTGAGTAGCCTCTTGGAATTTCTATTTTTTCTTCAATTCTCACTTTGGCTTCTTCTACAAAACTTGAGATATCTCTTCCTCTAACATTTAATTGTACCGTTGATCTTAGTATTCCATTTTCTGATTCAATCATAGAAGGCCCAATGGAAATCTTAATTTGGGCCACTTGAGAAATAGGAATATGTTGTCCCGTAGGAGTTGCAATTAAGACATTCTTTAGTCGATCTAGGCGATCTCGTAATTCTTTCTTATAGCGAACCCTTATAGGATAGCGCTCTCGCCCTTCATACATTTGGCCAATGGTCATTCCCCCTACGGCCGTTTGGAGAATAGAATTAATATCTCCAGTGTTAACGCCAAAGCGACTGGCAGCAATTCGATCAATTTCAAACTCTATATAAGTTTTTCCATTAATTTGTTGAGCATAAACTCCACTTGCTCCTTCTATGCTCTCTAATTCTTTGGCCACTTCTTTGCCAATATCTTCTAGCTTTTGAAGATCATCTCCAAAGATTTTCAGTGCAACAGGTGTTTTAATTCCAGTAGAAATCATTCCAATTCTCGTCTGAATCGGAAAGTCCCACGAATTCACGACACCAGGGATTTGTAAGGCTTCATCAAGTTCTCTCATGATATCGTAAATACTAGTGCCCGTGGGCCACGCACTTCTATCTTTTAATTTTATAATGGTTTCGAACATGGCAACTGGAGCTGGATCCAGACTTGTATCGGCTCGGCCTAATTTACCAATAACATCTTCAACCAGAGGATACTTTAGTATTTCTTTATCTGTGTAACTAAGAAGACTTCGCGCCTTAGTAATACTGACGTCCGGTGTAGTGACCGGCATATAGAGGATATCTCCCTCATTAAGGGCCGGCATAAATTCTTTTTCCAGACTTACAAAAGATAGACCACCCAGAAGGATTATAATAAGAGGCACAAGTAGAAACTTCCCTCTACGATCCAATATCCAATTTAGACTTGGTCTATATAAGCTAAGTATTTTCTTTCCCATGCTATTATCTTCAATTGGTCGAATATTCTTATCCAATAAAAAGAGAGAGAGTACGGGAATTAAACAAATTGCGACAAAAACAGAACCTAACATCGCCAGAGTTTTTGCCCAGGCCAGCGGGACAAAGAGCTTCCCTTCCGCTTGGGTGAGTGCAAACACAGGAATAAAAGTAATAATGGTGGTTAAAACTGAAGTCACAATCGCCGGAGCAATTTCTAAGGTCGCGCCTTTTACCACTTTTACTTTTTCATCAAAATTACTAGGCTTAGAACGTGCTAAATGTGAATGAATATTCTCAGTCATAATAATTCCAATATCTACCATCGAGCCAATGGCAATCACCATTCCTGAAAGGCTCATGATATTAGAATCAATATTGAGCAAATACATTAAGATAAAACTAATTCCCACCCCAAAAGGCAGCGTCAAGCTAACCAGTACAGAAGATTTAAAATGAAGTAAAAAAAGACTTATAATAACAATCGTAATTATAATTTCTTGAGTTAGTGCCGAATATACCGTATTCATCGTTTTATCGACTAAAACAGAACGATCATAGTAAGGTCGTAAGTGTACATCTTTTGGTAGCCCACTACGTATCTGATCCAACTTATCTTTGATACGACTAATGACTTGTTTTGGGTTTTCACCATACCTCATGGTAACAATGCCCCCCACGGCCTCGCTTCCATTTTTATCCAGAGCGCCTCGTCGAAAAGAAGGACCCATATTCACACTCGCAAGATCTTTCACTCTAATAGGAGTAGAGTCTTTAACCTTAACCACCACTTCTTCAATATCAGAAAGCTCTTTGAAAAAGCCAACACCCCTGACGATCATCTCACGATCACCTTCTTCAATAACTTCGGCACCTACATCAATATTAGAGTTCCTAATGGCCTTAATGATTTCAGGAAAATGAATATTTAGAGCAAAGATCTTATTAGGGTCCACATCTATTTGATATTCTTTTATAAAACCACCAATACTTGCGACCTCAGAAACACCTTCTATCGCTTGGAGATGAAATTTCAAATAAAAGTCTTGAAGTGATCTTAACTCATAAAGGGAAAGCGGATGAATCGCGTCTTTATCATTTTCAAGTGTATACCAAAAGATTTGTCCCAAGCCTGTTGCATCTGGACCAAGTTCTGGCGCTACATCAGGCGGAAGTACTCCCTTTAGAGTTGAAAGTTTTTCAAGTACTCGAGAACGAGACCAATAATAGTCTACATCTTCTTTAAAAATTAAATAGATGGTAGAAAAACCAAAGGCGCTGGTTCCTCTTACTCGATCAATACCTGCAATCCCCTGTAAAGCACTTGAAAGCGGATAAGTTATTTGTTCTTCAATATCTTTTGGAGAACGACCACTCCAAGTCGTGAATACAACCTGTTGGTTTTCACCAATATCAGGAATAGCATCGACATTAGATTGATCAATCGCAAAGAATGAAGATAAGGCCAAAGTGATAAAACCAATAATGACAATGATTCTAAAGCGTAGGATCGTATCCAAAAAGTTATTCATCATCATAGTCTCCAAAGAGTTTGGCCTGAGCATCAAGGAGGAAGTTTCCTTCTCGAACGACTTCTTCTCCAAGACTAAGGCCGTCTTTGATTTCCACATGCCCTTGAGACTCAAAGCCTGTCTTCACTTCTTTTGAAAAATAATTTCTCTCATCTTCTTTTAACCACACGACTTTTTTGCGACCTGTATCAATGATGGCACTTCTAGGAATTACCAAGGGTCTCGAATCTAACTCAACCAAAAGTTCAGCACTTCCCACCATTCCTGGTTTTAACTTTCCCAGTTTATTATCAAGAGTCGTTCTTATTTTGAGGGTCCTCGACTTCGAATCAAGTATCGGACTTACAAAATCAATTTTCCCCTGCCAAAAATCTCCCGGATAAGCATTGAACTCTAATTTCACGGTTTGCCCTAATCCAACAAGAGCGGAATCATGCTCATAGACATCCAGTTCCACCCATACATGCGAGAGATCCACTAAATCAAAGTAACTCTCCCCTTCTTTAAAGTATTTTCCGTTAACGGCATTCTTCTTTTCAACTATTCCCGTTACATCGGAATATATCGTAATCTCTCGAGTAATTGATCCCTTCTCTTCCCATTCTTTAATTTGCTTATCAAGAATCCCCCACTGTTTTAAGCGCTCTCGTGTTTGTTCATAGAGATCCTTAAGGTCACGATTTGTTTTTTGACTAAGATAATTCTTTCTCGCAATAAGATATTCTTCCCCCGTAGCCAAAAGTTTAGGTGCATAGAGTTTTAAGACAGCATCTCCTTTTTTTACAAATGAGCCTGTAGATTGAATAAGAACTTCTTCTACTCGACCTGGAAATTGAGCAGGTATATTAGACCTCTTCTCCTCAGACTTTAAAACAGAACCAAGCAGTCGGATTTCTTTTTGCATCTTCATTCTGGTCACTTTAAATAGATCGGCTCGAAAATGTTGAACTTGCCCTTTTCGAAGGCGAACTTTCTTTGCTCCTCCTTCATCATGATGGTGATGGGCGTGATCACTTTCTTCACTTTCAATTTTTGTTAATGCCATTCCACACAATGGACATTGGCCAGGCTTATCTTGCTTAACTTTAGGGTGCATAGAGCAAGTGTAGTAAGTTTTCACCTTCTCGACTTTTTCAACTTTCTTCGTTGGCGACTCTTCAGTATGACATCCCATTAGAATAAATAAACTTAATAGCGAATATATTAAAGTCCTCATTACTTACTCTCCTTTTGAAGTCGTGCGCCTTTGACAAAGAGATACATAACTCTGGCACGACGCAATTTGGCCTTAAGACCGATTTCTTCAATTCTTTGGTTTTGATACTCTAGCTCTGAACTAAGTAGTTTTAGATAATCAGTTTGTCCTCTAGCATAGGACTTAGCACTTACTTCTCGGGAAGTTTTAGCAAACTGCAGAGTACTCTTACGTAAAATATTTAATTGTTCTAAGACATCAGAGATATCATTATCAATCTGCCTTAAACGGTGGGGTTTGCTGAGTTGATAGTGTTGCAATTCTTTATGAGCAGAGAGCTTTTGATAATGGGCTTCACTACGTTGGGCATAACGAGAATCACTTGTAGGCAGATCAAAACTAACACTTGCTCCGACAAAATCCCCTAGGCCATCTCTATCATTTCTCTTAGTATAATTAAGTCCTATTTGTAAATCGGGTATAAAGTTGCGCTCTTTCACTTTTAATTGAGCTTCAGAGTATTTTACATTGTGCTTAAGCTTCTCTAATTCAAAATCATTCTTAAGCGCTTCATCACTACTTTTTTCAAGTTCTTTTTTCATTTCTTCTAAGAATATCCAGTCATTATTAGAAACTCTTAATTCATTGACCTCTTGCTGCCCTAGTAAAGAAGCTAATTTATAGTGAAGAGAAGATATAGAATGAGATATATTTATAATTTGTCCCTTAAGCCGTCCTCTTCGAATCTGAATATCAAGTATCGCTTGCTGAGGAATTTTCCCATTACGATAAAGTTGTTTCGATATTTTTAAATTAGACTCAAGCCAGCCAAGGTTTTCATTTAGAATTTTCTCTACCTCTTTAAGTCGTGTTTGCTCTATGGCCATTTCCCATAAACCATAGGCCAATTCTCTTTGATATTGCTTGCCTACATATTGCTTAACGAGCGCTTTATCTTTATAGGCTTCTTTAGCAAGGCCATACTTATTGGAAAGAGCAATCTTTTGACTAAGGCCAACCTGAATTCCCGTCATCATAGAGTCATCTCTTGAAAGAGTGTCACGGGGAAAGTTCATTGCACTTATGGTTAACTTAGGATCACCCCAGCTACCTTGCGCTTGTGAAAACTCCTTCATGCTCTTGGCCGTATCTAATTGAGATTGGACGAGCTTATGATCTTCTAAAGAGAGAAGAGCTTCATTAAGCGTCATCGCAGAAGTAGAATGAGATATTTGTAGTATTAAAATGAATGCACACAATAAATGCATAGCTTCACCTTTGTCATAAAGTTAAAAGAGGTAACTAAGAATGATAAAAGTGACTTAATTTAAGAGTTGTTTATTTTGAATATAGAGACGCAATTCAGACTTTTTGCGCAGGTAAGAAATATTATCGATTGGAATTTTGGGTTTTATTTCACTATAAAAGTGAGGATGCCAGATAGAGCTTAAATAAAGAGGAGCCAGTGAAAAGTATGAAGAGGAATCAGCACCTAGATCATTAGACTTCTTATAGTCACTTACATAATTATGATAGCAAGAGTTGATGAATTGGTTGGGATGATCGTTGCACGGATTCTTTTCTTTATGATTTTCTTTATTTTTCTCACTTGCCAAATCATCACAACATTCATGCCCTACTGCCTTACTCTCTTTTGAAGCAGCGGCCACTTCGTTTGTAACACAACGAAGTTCACATTCAACAGCATTCAGCTGAGTCGTGATAAAACTTATTAATGTGAAAAATAAAAACAATACTTTCATCTCTAAGACTTACTCGACTTTTTAATGAGTTCTAAAATTTCACTAATCTTTTCTTGGGCCACTTCTTTATTACCAGAAGTCACGGCCGATAATAGACAATGCCCTGCATGACCTTCAAGGATTTGTAGTTCTAATCCTTTAAGCGCACTACGCACTGCTTTAATTTGAGTGAGAATATCGACACAATACTTCCCTTCTTCAATCATATTCTTAACCCCTTTCACCTGTCCTTCAATACGATTGACGCGGCTAAGTTGGGCCCTATGATCTGCTGGATGCTCATGATTCATTGATATTCCTTAAATTAACTATACCCCTACAGGGTATAGAAACTCTAGCATATCACAGTTATAGAGTCACCCCTTCAAAATATCTGAGACAAATTCAAATCCCATAAGCCTTAACTCTTGATCAAAGCCATTAGAATTAAACATTATCTCATCAGGATGATAATGATTACGAAGTCCTACGAGCTGCTCTTTAAAGTCATCACGCGTTCCCGTCAGGGAAACACTTAAGAATTCATCCACCATTTCCATCTTCATAGGATCAACTTTATCTCGTAATCCGTGAACTGGCGGTGGAAGGGGCCCTGGCTCACCAAAGCGTAAATTGAGAACCATCTGCTCTGAAGTTGATCGATAGTACAATGCTTCTTCTTTAGTATTTCCGGCAAATAAGTTCACGGCCATCATAAAGTACGGCTTTGATAAATAAGGCGAAGGTCTAAATTGTTCACGATATACCTGTGTTGCTTTTTCTAAATAAGCAGGAGCAAAGTGAGAGGCGAAAGCATAGGGCAGGCCCAGATGGGCGGCCAGTTGTGCGCCATAGAGACTACTTCCTAAAATCCATACAGGTATTCTCATTCCTTGACCAGGAACGGCCTCGATAGAGTTCTTACCAATTGGCGTGTGAAAGTAATTTAAAAGTTCTTGAACATCATGTTGAAAGTTTTCACTGGCAGTGGGGCTTCTTCTTAGCGCTTGAAGAGTTTCCCTTCCTGTTCCAGGGGCGCGACCAAGTCCAAGATCCACTCGCTCACCATAGAGAGACTGTAGAGTTCCAAATTGTTCAGCAATAACGAGTGGAGAATGATTGGGTAACATAATCCCCCCTGCTCCAATTCGAATACTCTTAGTGTGCGCTCCGATATGAGAGAGGATAACTGAAGTCGCCGCACTTGCGACACCTGCTAAATTATGGTGTTCGGCCATCCAGAAGCGATGATATCCCCACTGTTCTGTATGCTGGGCCAGCTCGACAGAACGAGCAAAAGAGTCTTGGGCGCTCATGCCTTGGAGTATAGGGGATAAATCAAGAACGGAGTATTTCATAAGTCTTACCTAAGTTACTGAATCTATTTATAGGATGCTCCTCTAATGATTTTCAGTCCAGTCTCAGTAAGTGCTGTCTAGTCTTTATATGGACAATTTTGTAAGATCACCTCTTCCATTAAAGAAAGGATCTTTACGTGATTGATTTTTCAAAGCGCCCTATCATTGCCGTTATTTATTTACGCCCTCTTCTTGGTTATGCCCATCACCCAGGACTTGCCCAAGTGATAGATAAGGCCAGTGAAGACTTAGAAGTATTGAAAAAATGTGGCGTCGATGCCGCCCTCTTAGAAAATGAACACGATAGACCTTATACAATCAAAGCCTCTAAAGAAGTCATTGCTTCCATGAGTGTCGTGGGTTACGAGTTAAAAAAAATAGCAGGCGATTACCCACTCGGTTCAGAATTTCTGATCAATGATCCCGAAGCTTCCCTTGCAACAGCAAAGGCCGCGGGTCATAGTTTTATTAGAACAGACTACTTCGTCGATCGTATGGCCAGAGAAGAATATGGCGGCGAAATGGAAATCAATCCCCAAGCCCTATTAGAATATAGAAATAAAATCGGGGCCCAAGATATTCAAATGCTCACAGACATCCAAGTAAAGTATGCCACGATGCTCGAAGAAAAAACGCTAGCTGAGTCGGCCAAGCAAGCCTATGACTACCAAAGTGCAGCGGCCGTTGTCTCGGGAAGGATTACAGGAGTCCCTCCAAAGAAAGAAGAAATCATTGAGGCCAAAACTGGAGCCCCCGAGCTTCCGATTATCATTGGCTCTGGCTTGGCCCTTGATAATCTAGAAGAACTCTATCCTCATTTGGATGGAGCTATTGTGGGAAGTGCTTTAATGACTGAGACTCGTATGGATTACGAAAAGATCGCTCCCTTCATGGATAAAGTAAGACAACTTAGGAAATAGAATGCACTACTTTATTGGAGACGCAGGAATTGATCACTACGTACAAGATGATATACACCTCCTGGGAGGCTGTTCCTTAAACGTTGCGACTCACTTTAAACGCAATACTCAATTAGAGGCCACACTTCTTTATCCGTCTTCGTCTGCAAATTCTCTTATTGAAGAACATTGCCGCAAAGAAGGGATTAACAGCTATCCACTCATTAGAGAATCAGAACTCCCCTGCCAAGAAATTGATATTACTCCTTTGGGAGAAAAAAACTTTCTTACCTACCATCCAGGGGTTATTCAAGACTTCATCTTCACCATGAAAGAAAGCGAATACTTATCCAATATAAAGGGAATCATTATCTGCCCTCTCTATGAACAGATTCTTCCCTTTATCGATCAAGTGATTACTCTTGCTCCTCAGTGTGAATTTATCTTTGATTTTCATGATGCCCAGGACTTTCAAAAGAATATAAATAATATTCTTCCCTACTTATCTCTCTCAAAGTTATCTCTATTTGGACTAGGTTCAGACGATCAATCTCTTATTGAAGAACTAAGAGAATATGCTCTAAAAAGTAAGGGCGAAGTCATCATCACTCAAGGTGCTCAAGAAATTATTTACTATAGAAACTCAGAGACATTCAAATATAGGCCAACTCTTATTGATAAGGTTATTGACAGTACAGGGGCGGGAGATTCTTTTCTTGGAGCCTTTCTTGCGGGAAGAGCTCTCCATCATGATCCAGAACAAAGACTTCAAAACGCAGCTCTTTATAGCTCATCTACATTACTCAAAAAAGGGGCCCTTTAGTCGATTAGCTTTTAAGAGGAAGCTTTACGATAAATGTTGTTCCTTGGGGATCATTATCTGTAAGAGTGACATCTCCACCAAGTTCCCTCGCAGCTTGACGACAAAAGTGGAGACCTATTCCATGACTAGCAAAGAATGAATGGCCTTTCTTAAAACCAAACTCAAAGATTCTTTCCTTCAGCTCATCTCTAATACCGGGACCTTGATCGGAAATCTGCACTTCAACCATCTTATTCGAAACAGCGAATTCAATTGATATATCACTTTCTTGTCCATATTTTATAGAGTTGGAAAGAAGATTCTCAATAATACGCTTAAGTAGCTCTTCATTCGTTTGAATCATTACACTACTTGTTTTAAGAAATATTTGTTGATTACCTGGAATAAGAAACTGCATATTCTTGGTACAATCAAATACTAAATCCTTAAGATCAAAACTATCATATTCTCTTTGACCGCCAATTTCTTTGAGTTGTTCTGAATTTAGTAATTCATCAAGAGTCATAAAGACGCGCATTAAATTATTCTTACACCTAGAAATAAGACGACCATGATTTTCTACACGACCTTGATCACGCCCTCTCATAAGATCGAGACTAGATTTCACAATGGTCATGGGATTCTTCAGATCGTGAACAAAGTACTTAAGGTTTTCAATATATTTAGCTTCTTTCTTCAGTAGTATACTCTTAATCATCTTGTCGGTGAGTATAGACTGAACTTGCTTTGAAAATGCTCTCAGCGTATTGATTTCTTCATGGGAAAAGTCACGAGGAGATTGATCAGCAACGAAGAGAGTTCCTACTTTACCTAAGGATTTAACAATTAACGGGATACCGATATAAGAGCTTATAAAAGGTTCACCATTTACATACTTACTTTCTCGAAAGCGAGGATCAGAAAGAGCATCGCTCACTTCAAGACAAGAGTCCTGAAGTAAGGTGAAGTGACAAAGAGTTTCCTCTCGACAAAAGTTATCAGTACCTTTAAGACCAAACTGCCCTACTAATGAGAGGTTGTCCTCTTTAACAAGACAAATACCTCCCATAGGAAATCCAAGCACTGATGTTATCAATTCAACCATTGAATCAAAAATATCTTGATCCTCAGAATCAAAACTACTTTCATCAATTGATTTATTATTCTGTAATAATCCGTTATACATCTCTTAAACTCTCCACTCCGTATTCCATATGGAATATAGTACAGTTTAAGCTATTTTTCGCAAAGAACTCTTTTGATTAGAAAGAGAATATTCCAAACGATTATTCCATAAGTCATAATAATTACTGGCCATTGCATAAGCGTAGTCAGAAAATTTTCTTGCATGAAAAATGTGAACAGCTTCATCATTGAGATCGCGCTGCGTAAAGAGAGATTTGCTTGATATCTTATCCATCCCCATTCTATCAAAGAATAAGTCTGTTTTTACCTTAACCACTCCACAAGTTAACATATGATCAATATTATAATCTTGATGATGATTCACAACGAGAGTCATTACAAGGTCTCTAAATAAATTCTTCATTTCAGTCGTCTTAATACCTTTTATATTGGGTGTTTGGGCCCAAGAATAGTCAAAGGAAACAGTTTCATGCATTTGCTGGGCTTCAAAAAGAATCGATTCTAGCTTACTTAAGCATTCACTATGCCCATCATTAGATACCAGTGACAAGGCAGGAAACTTAAGGTGAAACTCTTTACACTTATCCAGTGTTACTGACTTATATCCAAATAAAGGTTTTAGTTTTATACCTTTTTGACAAACGATTAAGTGAGTTCCAAAGAAGTCGGCCTTATCAGAGGAAATTACATTATCTCCATAAACAGTTCCATACCCATCAAACTTGACTTGCATAATTTCACAATAAAGTTCTCTTACTTCAGGAACATCCCAAAAATGTTTTAAATCTTCTAAAACGACAATTTGTAAATCATCAATATTCATATTCACCTCCGATAGGTGAACACATCGGACTATTCCATATGGAATTTAGCTCTATTTTTAGATTAAGAAAATTTTACGGTATATTCGTAGTACGGATCACCACTTCTCATGCACTTTGTTTTCAAAGCATGAGAGTTCACTTTGTTTAGATAAAGAGGAAAAGATCCAAATACCCCAAGCTTAGTCAGGCATATTTCTTCACTACCTATTTCATCTTGACTTAAATGTTCCAATACTCGCTCAGATGGTCTAGATCCTATTGAAATCTCATCTCTTCGCTTATGAGTAATAAAGTAATCAAAATTTTTATCAAATTTTACACTATGATTTTCACAGATATCGGCCATCAGATCATCAACACGTTTATGTGCTCCAAAGGCTTCTCCCATAGTACTTGTACGATTCACTTGATAAGACATTCGTCCCATATTGATAAAGTCTTTGGATTTCATTCCCAACTTGAGAAGAAGATTACACAAGTCGCGCAAGAGGTTGATATTAAGCTCTCTTTCAGGATCATCAAAGAATCTAACATCAAGCTGTAATGTTCTAAGAACAGAGTTTTTAAAATCAGCTCCAAACTTTAACTCAATGAACGTTAAACAATTAATAATGGTTCTGGCCTTACTAAACTTAGCCACAGTATAGCGTTCAGGTAATGAGAGATCATCACCAAAGAACTTCTTACGTACTTGAGTAGTATCATAAGTTCCTTCAAAGAAACTATCAATCCCAAGGCCTGCTCGATCCAGCAGTATATCTAAATGTTCTAGACTAAGGGATTTATCACTCTTTCGAGCATTTTTAAATTCAAGTGCTGAGAGATCAAACATCTCTCCCATCGTTACATCATCAAGAAGAAGTGTATTTTGTATACTATCAAGCTGAGTCCAGAACTCTTTATGTAAGTTCATGACTAAGCTCCAATAGAATAAGAAAATTCGTCAAGTTTAATGGCCTTTATTCCTTTCAGATCAAATGCCTTAGCAAGAGTTTGAACTATTGCACGTGTCTTAAAGGTCATATAGGCCTTAAGCGTTTCTTGCTCTTCTAGAGAAAATTTAAAGTTAGGAATCAATTCTAGACTAACTTTTTTTCCCTTAGACTGGATATTGAAGAAAGGATCATTCTCGTTGATGTAGCGAATGAATTGAGAATAGGTATAACCCATATCTGCAATAATTTCCGTCTTATCTGATATAAAGTGCTTCACCGATGAATTGAGAAAATCTTTTTTGGGTTTTTCTGTCGTTGAAAAATCGACAATTTCTTTTAAGAGTTCAAAAGGGACAATATACTCAGGAATTAAAAAGGCATCACGATCAATCCCCTTCTCTTGTAATAAATGAAAGTACTCTTCTTTAATCCCTAACTCTTCCGTGGTTTTTAGAAAGGGGATCACTTCTTTTACTTTAATAAATCGATCAAGTGAATATCCACCCATACGAAATTCATTCCCTTTAAAGAATACTTGTTCTTTAAAGAAGAGGAGTCCCGTTTTGTAAGTAACATCAGCATAGAGATTAAACTCTTTGCAGAATAAATACCAAAGTACAGCATCAGGTCCTAATGTTCCATTTTCAAGTTTAGATACTGTTCCCTGTGTAATGCCCAAACGAATCGCAAATTCTTTTTGACTATCACCCGACAACTTTCTCGTCACACGAAAAACATTAGCAATTTTTAATTTTATTTTTTCTAGCTCTTTCATAATTGATAACCATTATTCCAATTAGAATTTTCTTATGTCAATCAAATAAATTCCGATAACAATTAATAATAATATATCAGGAGAATTCATGGCCGCAAAAAATTTAAAAAATAATTTTGTAAAGGACGAAAGAGAAGAAAACTACTTTGAGCGAACTCAGCGTAACCATTATTTTATTGGAAATAAAAAAGGTCAAGAAAACTTAAGGGCCCTAAAGGTCGGTGTAGCAGGGCTTGGGGGCATGGGCTCCAATATTGCTGAGTACTTAGCTCGCCTCGGAGTTGGTCAATTAAGCCTAGCAGATTCTGACACAATTGATATGTCTAATATAAACAGACAAGTTATTGCCAATAT
>JBLWYP010000024.1:0-47698 GCA_048266825.1 Bacteriovoracaceae bacterium
TTGCTCCCTTTCTTTGCTGTTTTTTTTGCTACCTTTTTCTTGCTCCCTTTCTTTGCTGTTTTTTTAGTAGCTTTCTTGGCAGTTTTTTTGGTTGCTTTTTTAGCTACTTTTTTCTTTGCTGTTTTTTTGGTTGCTTTCTTGGCCACAATCAATCCCTGGTTTAGACTTTATAGAATTCTTGCATAGTATAGCGAAGACGCTTTCAACGAATCAAGGTTTTTTGTTCAGCTGCAAGGTTAATTTAGTTGATATCTAGTTTATGGAGTTAGAATTTTAGATCATTTCCATATTCTGAGAGTTCAGAGCTCCCAATAACGTTATGCATTGGTGCATTTATCTCTGGAGCTGTCGCTGAATATACTTCTGAGCTATTTCCTTCAGCAAAAATAGGAATACCGCTGGCCGCTGAAAGTCCTCCACCAGACATAACAGAGTTCATAGGGATGAACTTAGTCGAATAGGAGTTTCTTTTGGAAGATAAGCTCTGTCCCGCAACATAAGGCGAGCCAATATTTCCGTCGGCATCCGCACCTTGGCGACTTCCTGGATGGTAGGCGCTTAAGAGTATTTTGGGATCAAAATTAGTAGGGTTTTTATAAGTTCTTGTATAGAAAGTGTCCCAGTTTCCATTGCCGCCACTTTTTTCAGCAAAATACTTTCTCACATGATCACCAATGGGAGTTATGTCAGCACATGCACTTTGAGTTGTGTTAAAGAAAGCCTTAAATTTCTGGGCCATACTTAGAGTGTCGCATAGAGCAGCATCAACTGGCATTAAGGGTTCTTTGTAGATGGTATCCGCACTCTTAGAATAACTATCAGCTCCACCCTGAGTGGTTGCGCCCACTTCTCTTACAGCATCGGCCACTTCTTTTAAGGCATTTGTATAGACATCAATAGAGCCTTCATTGATCTGGATATAGGTGGAAACAATTTGTGCCGCGGCTTCTGGCGTCGGATAAAGTCCCGAAGAAGAAATGAGAGGAGCGTAGAGATTGTAAAGTGGTGCAGCGGGATTATTAAAGCCGACACCCGTGCTAGGAATAGGATGAATATAAGAATTTGAGTCTATATTAAGAGGATTACTTCCATCACTATCGATAACGGGAACGAGGTAATTGAGGGCTTCGTAGCGAGTAGGCGCTCTGACATTGTGAATACTTCTTAGAATATCTTCATCAGAGAAAGCTGAATTTACGGCGCCCTCTCTATTTTCAAGGAACAACTTAAATTGATCAATTTGATAGAGGCCAGTATTGGCAACATCTGTATCGGGTGTGGTATAGGCCATTTGATCAGTAGGAGCAGGAGTTAGAGTGGGAAGGTCGCCATTGCCACTAGGGAGGTTTCCATAATTATCGAAATCATAAATAAGATTAGGGATTCCGTACTTTGGATTTCCGGCCACAATTGGGTTTCCACCAACTACGGAAGAAGTGGTATTGGAAGCCCAAAAGTCTTGGACGAGGGGAATAGGAAATCCCCCTTGAAGAATCTTCACTTTCTCTTCAACAGGAGTGGAGCTATCAAGAGTGGGAACTGAGGCATCTATTTTAAACGCTGAAATAAAGTTACTTGAATTTCCGTTTTGACGAATCTCTGTTTGAGTATTGTTGGCCCTAAAAGTGATGGGCCCAATTCTTCCTCCAAAAGGCTTTGCTGCTGCATAGGCCTTGAGGGTAATTCCTCCGCGATCTGCTTGGGTTTGGCGAAAAGGGTAGAAGAGTCCGACGAAGTCCGTCTCTCCTTCAACTGCGTAGTAAGTGACCACTTCAGGATTCTTATAAAACCCCGTGATATAGCCAGGAACGGGAAGCGCTACTTTAAGTCCCCCACACTGACCTTCTGAAGTGACGGAGGTATTTTTAAACTTGGCCGTGGTACTAAAGAACGCCGTATAAAAAAGAGCGTAATTAACGGGAACCACTTTTAGGTCCAGGTAATACTTTTGTAAGGCGTCGGCTCCGGCTGGGATTAAGAAGGCACTTAGGTCTGTCGTTTCTGGTAGAAGGGGTGTCGGGGGAATTTCACGCAGCCTAAAACGACTGGCCATGTCCAATCCCTCTCCAGCTTCTTTTGAATCTCCACCTGATAAGTTTCGATAGGCACTATTAAAGGCTTTATTGATTCTTTCATAATAGGGAAGAGGATTTCCAGATTCGGTATAATTTTTAATATCTGTACATCCATTTCTTGATGTTGTTGGATTGGTACAGACAAAGTTTGTTTCAGGAGGAGAGTTTACAATCGCTTCAAGATTTCTCATCCTCATGGCAATTTCAATCGCTTCAACCCAAGCACCAATACGAGTAGAGGCAATTTGAGGAACACCGGGCATAATGTCGGCCTTACCAATTCCATAGGTCCACATAATCGCTGCACCTTGATTCACGGCCGATCTCTCGGAGCAGTCATTAGACTTAGTTGCAACAATATTATTGAGAAAGGATTCGTGCTGTTCAGAAATACTAGGCAGCCCTACCGTATTGAAACGAGGTAGACCGGGAAGACTGACGATCTCACAGATATTATTACTAGAGCCGTAGTGAATACAAATAGAGGGAACATTATAGCGATCATAGATTTGAGCATCATGATGCTGACAATTGGATCCTCTAAACTGGCGCAGTCTAAAGTTCATTGATCCCATATTAAGAGAGTTACCACCATTGCAGCTTGCTGGATGGCTATCGGTACCATCAGGGTTTTCAATGGAGTCTAGTCCAATATTCCCAAAGACGTAGTACTTGAGCATCCACTCTTTATAAGTATTTCTTAATTCCCAATTGAGGTGACCAATATTAGTGAGCTGGCGCGCTTGAGTGGCCGCACCTGCATAGGCTGCAGAGTCCACGGCATTTTGAAGATTAATTTTGGCCTTTACAAAGAGCCCGACGTTAACCACGAAAGCTATAAAGGTCACGACGACCAATAGGGACATCCCTAGGAAGATAGATACTTGTCCAGTTTCATTGAGGACCTTGCGGCCAAATAACTTTCTCTTATGCATAGGTTTTGCTTCTACCTTTTATGCCTTTTGGAAGCTTTTTTAAGAGGCGCCAAAACGCATTGATTTTAGTGTCTTAATGCTACTAGGGTCAAAATATATGGTCAATTATTGAGTGAAATAGTCGTAAATCCTTGAAATGTGCTGCACCTTGTCTTCGCCATTTTTGGAATGGGATTTGTAACTTAAAGGGTGATCTTCCAAGCACGGCCGTATTGGAAGAAGTGGAACGTCAGTTGTTCGGCCATCCTATCAAGTATCACTTTCCACTGAGCTACTGCCACAGGCAGGCTTATCTGAATTTGATCCTCCGAGGGGCGTCGCAGGGCGTCTCTCGGCCATCAGGAGCTTAATTTACCCCCTGATATTGCTCACTGAAAATGGGTAAAATGATAGTAGTAAAAAGGAGAAGGCCATGGATTTTACTAAGAAGAGACATAAGATGTGGAAACCCCTAGAAGGGAGAACCTATCGCTATAAGAAATCGGCCATGGAATTCTTCTGCCCCCTTTGTCGCACCAAGAGAAACTTTTCGATGAGCTTTCGTTTATCTGCGATGAATTACGTGCAAATAGCACTGGTCACAGTTCTATTCACAGGAGCAACTTATTCATTATGGGAGTTTAGGGGATCATTGATCTTCTTTATCTTGTGGCCTGCTTTTGAGTTTGTAAGAAGAAGCCTTTTCAAAAAAGACATTCCTTGTCCTCATTGTGGTTTTGATGCATCTTGGTATAAAAAAGATGTTAAAGTGGCCCGCAAGCTTGTGAGTGACTTTTGGCAAGAAGATGAGCCTTTAGAAGGTGAGCTTCCCATGCCGCCGGTAGGGGATTCTGCTCAAAATCGAAGCGAAAATTCAGCACAATTTTAATCGCTAAAAAATCATTTTCAATTATATTCAATAGTTAGTCATTCTATCGTCTATCCCCCCTTGCAAATAGAGAATTGGTTAGAAAATCTTGCTTCTAAAATAGTGCAGGACGGGATATGTTTGACAAAAATACTACTACCTCATTTGAGGTGAGTTTACCTTGTCACACCTAAATTCTAAAGTTGTTTTGGGTGTGCTTTTTACTGATAGGAGACTTCATTTATGAGTATCAACAAAGTGATCTTAATCGGAAGATTAGGACAAGAACCAGAGCTTAAGTACACACCATCTGGAGCAGCAGTTTGTAATTTCTCACTTGCTACTTCTGAGTCGTGGGCCGACAAGTCTGGACAGAAACAAGAAAGAACTGAATGGCATAGAATTGTTGTTTGGGGAAAACTAGCTGAGCTATGTAACCAATACCTTGCCAAAGGTAGACAGTGTTTTGTTGAAGGTTCACTTCAAACAAGATCATGGGAAGATAAGCAAGGTCAAAAAAGATACACAACAGAGATCAACGCAAGAAACGTTCAATTTCTAGGTGGTCAGGCATCAGCTTCTGATTCACAAGGAAAAGGACAAGGTCAAGGACAGGATTCATACAACCAAATGACTCCTCAAAATGATAGCGTAATGAATCAAGATTACGATATCTCTACTGACTCTAATTTCACTGCGGATGATATCCCGTTTTAGAAACTAGCTAAAATTTGATTTTGAATATAGGCCTCCTTTTTGGGAGGCCTTTTTCGTGCCATGCACTTTTGGTTTCGCAAGCGCAAATAATTTGAAACTATATTTTACTTCGCCTGTATTTGTTTTAATTTTTCTTCATGCCTCGAAAAAAACTAATAAGAACAAATCTTCATCCTTACCACATCACGATACGATCAAATAATCGTGAATGGTTTGATCTTCCCTTGCAAGTTGTATGGAATATTTGCATGGCCTCTTTAAAAATCTCCAATACAAAATATCCAGTGAAGCTCCAGGCCTTTGTACTTATGTCCAATCACTATCACCTGATGCTGTGGACTCCAAATGCAGACCTCGATAAGTTTATGTACGTTTTAAATTCAAGTATTAGTAAACTTATGCGTGAGCAAACTGGGCGAATCAATCGAATATTTGGAGATCGCTACAAATGGTCACTTATAGATGATATTAAGTATTATCAAACGTGCTTGAAGTATATATATCAAAATCCACTGAAGGCGAAAATTATCCAGCGATGCGAAGACTATAAGTATTCATCAATATACTATGTCAGTCGAAATTGTGATGTAGGTATTGATTGGCATGATCCCTATATGGATAGCGATGAGGCAATTTTTTTTGACTGGATCAACACAGTAGAATCCAATTCTGAAGAAGTCGGAAAAGCACTACAAAAATCAGTTTTTAAAATGCCAAAGAATCGCAGCTCTCGTCGTCTCATATAAAAATTCAAGAAATCTTTACCACATATATCAAACGATCTTCGACAATCTGACTTATAATCTTCTTAGCAACTGCGAAACCAAAGGTGCATGGCACCTTTTTAAAGCGGACATTGGTTCAATTCAAGTGTTAATGTTAATAATTTTTATCCTGATGAAGTTTATAGTTATACAGATTTGGTGAATGACAACTGTCTAAATTCTCATTGTGATTCAGATGAAGAGTAGATGGTTAAATTTTTGGAAAATTAAAGGATACATAGAATGATAATGTTAGCGCTAGAAATTCCTATTCTGCTTGTTTTTCTATTCATCGATTTCTATCGTACTCGTAACCTCTCCTTTAAAGAAAGGTTAAAAAAGAGATGGTTTCCTTACGCTATAGTGGTTCTTGTGTTTTTTGTCCCACGATTTATAAATGATCATTACTTTGAGGAGATTCACGGAAGAAAATTTGGGCGTCCTGAAGGTGAGGGGAATCCAGAACATCATAGCATTGATTATGACAGATGTCTTCGTAATGCGAGTCTTCTAACTGTTAACTTCTGCGAATGGATATCTGGGGATTATTCGAAGACAGTTGAATCAGAATGTATTGATAACCAGATATTCAGCGGCGGTCTTTGCAATGTAAAATTAAAAGAAAAGTATCAGTCTCTAGAAACAGATGAGAAAAAGCTTGAATATACAAAGCATGTATTAAAGCAACTCGAGCAAAAGCAGACAGACTATTCTCAAGAGTCAATCGCTCGTGTCGCTTCTAAGATTTCTTATTTTTCTACTTCTATTGAGGTAAGTAGGTATATTTTAGGCTATTCATTTGATCGCTGCTACCATAAAAAAATCTACAATATGTGTCTTGGAATCTACGCCCCATACAGAAAAGTTTTTCCTGATGTTAGTTTTTCAATCTTAAAAGTTGTTGTGGCGAATCTACAGCTTTTAAATGCTCATAATAGCCCTAACCAAATAGGTAAAGCAAGGGAAGCAAGTGTTAGAAGGACAATGAATACATTCTATGAATTGTCGGGAAAAAGTAGAACAGATCGTGAAATAGAAGAAAAAATAAAAGAAATTTATGAAAGTATAGGCATCGACATACCTGAAGAAGTCATGTTCTATTACAAAAAATTCCTTAATGATAAGTAAGAAGGAAAAGTCTATAGGTAACAAAAGAGATAAGTAATCGAATCGCACTTATCGCTTCTTATGAGCTCAGAAAATAAGGTTTGAAGACTTCATTTATTTTAGTTCCGTGTGACTCTATGGCGACAAGTTCCTATCTCGCTGGTGCGGCCTTCCGCCTCCGCTTCCGATCTTCTGGCCTTCGATCATGGAATTCTCATTACATTTTCGATGATACAGTAATTCCATTTTCCTGATGGCCTCGAGACAGGTGGACTCTCTCTATAGGTCTTAACGGTCCATACTTGTACAATATCTTTTAGAATTTGGTCTGGGAAGTGATCCTTCGTTAGGATAAGACGCCAGGCCTGTTTAAGCATTCCAGTGCGGCAACAGGTATAATTCAAAAAGGTTATAAGTATTTTATTTTGAAGAGAAGTTAAGGTGTCGCCACCAATATTTTTGTTAAATAAGAGCATGAAAAAAGCATATTTAGGCAATTTATTTAACAAAATATGGTATAATTAACTTAGTTCGGTAGTGATAGCGATGGTTTCGAGTCCTATTTAACAAAAGATGTAAAGAGAACCTTTCTAGAAACTAGCTAAAATTTGATTTTGAATATGGGCCTCCTTTTTGGGAGGCCTTTTTCGTGCCATACAATCATGAAATAATTACTTTGTTTCTTTGGCCTTTTGTTAGGGTGCTTGCCGTCAGGTGTAGGTTAGCTTAAATATTTAGTAGATCTAAATTATTTATCGAGGAATGTCATGAAATCACTTTTGAAAGCGATATTTACAATTTTTATAATAAGCTCTAGTGCCAACGCTCAAGAACCCATCTGTGGAAGAGTGACAGGTGCAGCTTTTAATCAAGATACTTTAGAGAGACCTTACTCTTTATCAGGGTTTTGGATTAAGCAAAATACACGAGATATCAGAGTAACTTTCGGGAATAGTCCTTTGGTTATTGAGACTGTTGAAGACTATATACAAGAGGGTGGGCTTTTTATTTGCCTTGATGAATATACTTTGAAAACTCAAACATATGCACGTAAACCAAGAGTCTACGCTTCTTCAAACTCTTTTAGACTTTGGCAAAAAGGGCAAAGACTTTACTGATTTTTTTTCCAAGAGGATGTGAGACCTTTCATTTATATTTTTAACTGATACTGAAGATAAGTAAATGTTGAATGATTAGGATTGGTTGTAAAGTAATCTCCATGATCAAAGAGAGAGAAACTTAACTTTAGGTTTTCGTATTTACTAATTCTAAGAGTAGTGAAAAAGTTAACTTCCTGACCAATTTCTTTTTGACCACGATCTCCTGCAAGAATAGAAGACGTAGCCAGATTGTAGGCTCCAACTCCGGTTTCATGTTGACGATATCTTAGATAAGCGAGCTTAAATTTTAGGTGGGAATTATACTTGTAAGATGTACCCATATTCATATTTACAAGGTTGGTACGTCCGACAATATCGATCTCTCCATTAAATCTATGTCTACTGGTATAAAGGTGATTGTACGAGCCACTATTTTGATCATAACCAATATGAAGTCTTATATCTTGATTGAAGTTATACCCAATCTCATTATTTAAACTATGCTCTGTTCTATCTAGACTTGAATGTCTTTGGGCAATATTTTCTGTTCTAAAATCAAAAGAACCAATATTGAAAAGTAGACGAGCTCCTATATTGAGAGTTTCTATACCCTGCTTGTCGTTATTGTGGATGAGATATAAATCCAGTAAGTGACTTTCTTCTTTGAGCATTTTCCAATAGGCAAAAGTTAAGTCAATGTCATCGCTGGTGTCGGAAATATCACTACCTTCGGATATCTGTGAATAGACGAGATCAACCACTCCTAAACCTACAGGAACTTTAAATTTTAAGGCATCAAATACAAGACCTCCTGCAGTCCAGTTTCGATCACCTAGAATGATATGATCTCCATAAATTAAGGTTTGGCGACCAAGTTTGTATTCGAAGTGATCTCTTTGTACATGTACATAAGCTTCATATAGATCTACTGAAGAATGATACTTATCTCCACTGGTTAAAACGGGGGCACTGTTTTCGTCATTTGATTGAGATGCTACTTCTCCAAAATTCTTTGTAACTTGAGGAGTGAAGTTTAATTTGATTTTATCGGTAATTTGATTTTCTATTTTTATACGGGCCCTAAACTGAGTTGTGTTGCGATTATCGTTATTAGAGGTAGAGAGTTCTTTATGATTATTTCGAATTCTTAGCTCACTCGCGAAGCTAAAGTTTTCAAATGTTGCATGAACAGGAAAGGATAGTAAGAGTAGGCTACTTAGAAATCGCTTCATTTATTATCCTCATTTTAATAATCTAGACTTAGTTTGAATAACGATTTTATCCATATTGAATCAATTCACAAGATATTTTTGCTTAGCTTTAAGTGATTGTCGCTCTTATATATTTATACTAGATAAGGTTCTTTCATAAAAAAATCCAATTACAAGGACTGATTAAGTTTATTATATTTATTAGTTTGTGAGCTCTATAACCTTCTAAAGATTTTCGAGGAGGATATATGAAGAAGTCTTTATTATTATCACTTGCACTAAGTGCAAACCTAAGTTGGGCAGCAGCGCCCACGGCCGATGTGGCCATCGTCCTTGATACTTCAGGAAGTATGCAAGGTCTTATCAATCAAGTACGTGATGGATTATGGAAAACTCTTAATTCATTAGGAAGCTTACAAAAAAATGGAGAAAAGGCCCAAGTTAGACTTGCGCTGTTAGAATATGGAAGTGGGACAGTTTCGGCAGAAGCAGACTTTATTCAAGTACTAAGCTCTCTAACAAGTGATCACACTCTCGTGGCCGAATCTCTCTTTGCGACTAAGACTCAGGGAAGTATGGAGTATTCTGGTCTGGCCATTGAAAGAGCGACCGAGAACCTCGCCTGGAGCTCTGAAGCTGGGGATTTTCGGACGATTGTAATCGCTGGGAATGAAACTATTCGTCAAGGTTCTAAAGATGCGCTTGAGGCAGCAAGAGAAGCCAGTCAATCTGAAGTTATTGTGAACTCTATATTTGCTGGAGCACAAAGTACGAGCGTTTTTAATGGTGGAGGCTTTGGAACTTGCGCGGGCTTTTTTTGTCCTAGGCCAAGTACACCTCCAGTTCAAGAACCTACACCTATGCCTGATACTCAAGTGAATCCTATCTTTCTTGAGTGGAGAGAGCTTGCTCATGCTGGAGGAGGAGAGGTTTTAAATATTGATCAAAATCAGAATCAGCCCTATATTGAATCTCCCTTTGATAAAGAAATTATTGAGAAGACGACCTCTTTAAATGATACTTTCTTGCCCTTTGGTAAGGACGGGATTTCAGAATATGAACGTATCTTGGATTTAGACGGTAATATTAGAAACTCAGGAGCTGGTTCTTACATGGATTGGGGAAGCTACCGAGGAGGAAGTTTTGGTGTCAGTACTCAATCGTCTTGGGATCTGGTTAGCCTTGCTATAGAAGATGAAGTGAAGTTCCTAAAAACTCTGAAAGAAACGAAAGAGAGCTTTCTGCCTAAAGAAATGCAAAGCCTTAGTCTGAAAGAAAAGATTGAGTTCGTCATGGCCAAAGTTTCGAAAAGACAAAGTATTGAAGAGCAGATTAAAGAATTGAAAGAAAAGAGAAGTGTGTTTGTTGCAAATGAACTAGATCAACTTCAAGAAGAAGGGGAGAAGACTTTTGAGCAGGCCTTTAAAGAAATCATTGTGAAGCAATTGGAAGACCAAGGTTTTTCTCTTCAATAATAAAAGAAATAGGGCCTCTATTATATGGAGGCCCTTTTAGATTAAAGTGAACTGAAGTAATCTAGAGCAAGAGCTGCATCCTCAGCTGTTTGATCCTTACAGAATGAGGGGCGCTTCTTTGGATAATAAACGGAAGCTTCTTTGGGCAGATATCTGAAGTCCCCACCAATTTTCCAATCTTGATACCAACCATCTGAGAAGTCTACACGGCGTACTATATTTTTAAGAGATAAGTATTCATCAATTTTAGGAACGATGAAGAGTCTATCTTTTCCGTAACCTAACATGTTAATTAAATTCTCTGCAGTCTTAGTATTCGCCTGAATAACACTTTGTCTGGTCACAGGTTTTCCCAAAGACTTCATAAGCTTATAGGAAGCATCATCAAATAATTCTGGATGGTAGTTACCTTCTATAATTTTTCTCATCAAAAGGGCCAAACTCCATCTCTTCTTATTATTATCCATGAAACTACAATTTATAGACTTCGAGAGCATAAGCATACCAAGTAAAGGTTTGAGTGCTCCTTCATGATAAGTCTGTGCTCGATTCTTTCTTTGAAGTTCTGCTGGAAGAAAGCCTTTATCAGCTGACTTCATGTTTACTCCATTGGTTACTGAAGAGAGTCCTTCTTTAAAGACTCCATAACTCAAGTCAAGATACTCATTATTTCTTGTAACAATAGCGATGGCCAAGAGTGAATAGCCTCTTGAGTACTGCATGTTATTTGTTCCATAAGGCGAGTAGGCAGGATACTTAATTCTATTGGCGATTACTTTTGCAATGGTATCAAACCATGAGCGAATTTCTTTTAAATAACCTTTCTTATTAATTTGATAACGTAATGAACTGTATTTTGCATATAGGCTCGCGAGTGCACCAGAGTACCACATTTGGTAGTAGTAGGGTTGATCAGTTGATCCCTTTCTCTGTGTCATGGCCTTATCTGATGCCCAACGATTAAAAACATTTGCTAAGCATTGGGAGGCTTCACTTCTTATTTTTTGATTGGAGGAATTGAGCTTGTTATCGGCATATTCTTGAATTTGTTCAACGGCCATCGTTATATTCATCGAATAGTACTTGTTGATTCTGTACTTCTTACAGTCTGTAATAGAACCACTGCTACCTGGAGTATAATAAATCGCACCTTGAATCGTTTTCTTAGGCTTAATAAATCTTTCCGAGCATGAGGCGATGGATAATGTATTCTTATTAGAAGTAACTTCTTTTTTTAAAGCTTCATATTCATCACTTAAAAAGCATAATCCATTTGAGGCCGTTGTAAGCGGAACTCCCTTAGGTAGTTTTTCATTTAAGATATCACTGACAAGACTGGCATGGGTACTATGAATAATAAAGCCGCTAAGAAGTACTATTTTGATGATTATTGAGTTCATAAAATAAAGCCTTTATTACTAAATGAGTGATTAAGGTAATTATGAAGGTCAGGCTGATTAATTCAAATCAATACTTTTAAGATCCCGTATTTATAGTGATTGAATAATGAATGAGCGTCTTAAATTAGTGGCATTTCAATAATGTTGAAGAGTTAGTTACCGTCTGCCCACTTTTTTTGGTCATGAGCCTATCAAATTAAAGATCTACTTCTGATGACTTGGACCGAATAAACGCATTTCACTATCTTCATTTATAAAACGCACTAACAATGATTAAAGAATAAATAATTAAAAGAGGAGCAACTCATGAATTTAGGTAAAAAGATTTCTCTATTCATTACTGCAGTTTTTCTAAGTTTAGGTTCTATTCATGCAGGCGATGCTTGGCTTAGTAAGGATAATATTTCTGAGTATTATCCTCATCGAAATGGAGTATTCATTGTTCTGTCTTCTGAAAGAAACTCCTACTCATCCTGTAATGGTGGCAAGAGATTTATGTTATCCAAGAAACATGAGAATTATGAAGTCATGTCTAAGGCATTGAGTATGGCCTTTGCTCTGCGAATACCTGTTAAATTAGTAATAGAGGAAAAACAAGCTTGTGCTCCTAGCATCGATAGAGTTGTTTTAAGTCGCTAAGTGATATGAAACAAAAACAAGACACTTTTGACAAAACTTAAGACTCAATTGTTATTATTGTAAATACCTGATTACAATATTTAATTTGCTCTACTTTCAGTGATATGGCCTGTTAAATCTGTACTGTCGCTCTTGAGAAGACACCTCAACTTCTAAAAAAGCGTATGATCAAGGGAGAATTTTGCTATTTATTAGACCCTAAATATTAAAAATAGGGTGCCGATAAGTTGGGGGAATAAGCTTTTGAATTTAAATGAGGAATCTCTATATATGTCTGATTTCAAAGATAGTGATGGCCCCAAGGCTCCAAGCTATTTTTCAATATCTTTTGGACTGGTCTTAATTGATCATGAGCTTCCCTATGACCTTTATATAAATTCTTCCTCTCATGCTAAGCGTGAGAAGTTCGTTAAAATTTTTCATAAAGGTAATCTACTTGAACTAAGTGATCTTGATGAATTTCGTCGTAAGTATCATCAACTCTATGTTGATGAAGAGCAAAGAGACTTATACTTAAGAAGTCTTGTGCGTGTTGATGATGTACAAGATGTTCAAAAAGCAGAAGTCATTAAAGACTCGGCCATTACTTATTTAAAATCAGTCTTTGATTCTGATCATGAATTTACCAATGAAGTTCTTGATGAAACGATCAGTGGTTGTCGAGAATCAGTTGAGTCTATGGTGGATGTGATTGAAGATTATGATATCACCGATGTTCATAAATTAATTGGTGAGTTAAGTTTTCATGACTTCTATACCTATGATCATTCTATCAATGTATCGATGTACTGTATTTCTATCTTAAAGGCCTTAAATCCCAAAGCAGATCGCAAGGATCTCGTCATTGCTGGGATGGGTGGACTTCTTCATGATATTGGAAAGATTAAAATTCCAACCAGTATCATTAATAATCCAGGAAAATTATCAGATGAAGATTTTAAAGTGATTAAAGATCATCCTGATTTTGGTTACGGTCTTCTTTGTGATCACGATTGCTCTCATCATGAGGGAGTGGATTTTGATGTCATTAAAAGAGTCGTGCACGAGCATCATGAAAACTTCAATGGAACAGGTTATCCCAATAATTTGAAGGGAACTGAAATTAGTGTCTTTGCAAGAATTACCGCGATTGCTGACTTCTATGATGCGATCACTACGAAGCGCTCTTATCATGAAGTTCTATCTACTGAAGATGCTCTAGAAGTAATGTCCCATTCTGTTGGCCGTAAGATTGACCCTAAGATTTTTGAAGTCTTCAAAAAGAATGTAAATGTCATTCTTGGTGGTAGTGGAAAGTCTAAAGTTGAACTGCCGGATGATTTTGATCCTTGTCAGCCTCAAAATGTTCTTCCCTTTGGTAAAATTGGCCCAAAGATTCAGCGCTCTGACTTTCTCAAAAAAGACGGACAAGACTTTGGTAAGGTTAAAACGGGTAAGAATGATAAGAAAAGGGGTAAGGCTTCGTAGGTCTAGATATCTAGAGCTCTAATGAGTTCATTCACTTGATCAATTGTATTGAAAATATGAAAACTCAATCTGATATTTCCCTGACGAATACTCACATCGACATTTCTATACTTGAGTTCTCTTTCAAGCTCGATAGGGTCTGAACCTGTCGCCTTAAGGCATAGGATATTGGCCATGGCATCTTGAGGAGTGATGATATCAAATTTATTCTTGGGAAAGTTTTCTAAGAAGTAGTCTCTTAGAACCATATTATGCTTTTGGATCTCATCAAGGCCTACAGCAAGTAGGAACTCAAGACCACCTTCAAGACAAGCATTAACGAGCATATTAGGAGATTGTCCTCGATCAAACTTACGCGCTCCAGGAAGAGTTTCCGTCGTGTAATCAAGTAGGTTGTAGACAACTTTTGAATTAGGAGAAACGACCCAGTTTCCGTTGGTGTGCTCTACTTTTGCTAGAGCGCTATCGCTAAAGTAAGCAAAGGCGTGTCCATAAGGGCCGAGCATCCATTTGTATGAACTACAGGCCAGAACATCAATGACATCCAGCTCTTCTTTGGTAATAGGCATTCCACCAAGGGCCTGTGTGGCATCAACGATAAAGAAGATCCCTCGCTCTTGGCACAGTTTTCCAATCTCAAGAATATCCATGCGCTTACCTGTATCAAAGGTAACGTAGCTCATATCAAATACTTTACAATTCTTAGGAAGCTTCTTTTCTAGCCATTCACGATTGGGATATTTCTCACCTTCCAGATCAAGCAGTTGGAAGTTTAGACCTCTGGTTTCAGTGGCCCTCATCCACGGTAGAACATTGGATGGGTAGTCATTATTGATAGAGCAGACAACATCGTCTTTACCTAACTTAATTCCATTGGCCACGATATTAATGATGTCAGAGGTGGAAGTGGAGTGGGTAATATTGTCTGGAGAGCAGTTGAGTAGGCGAGCAATGAGTTCACGCTCTCTTTCAGGAATTCCCATCCAAGTGGCGTAATTAAAGAAAGAAGGATCGAGCTCTTTATGAAGAGCTCGGCTTACTTTTTGTTTGGCGCTGTAAGGGGATGGACCGAAATAGGCACTATTAAAAAATATAGTATCAAGGTGGTGGAATTCTTTCTTTATCAGTTCAACAGTTTCAAACTTCATTATTCACCACCTTCACTTATCTAAAAGAGAGGGACTACTTCTGCTCGGTAGCAGGAGTTTGCGTTTTCGTTGCTTCAGGTGTCGTCTCTGTAGGAGTGGCAGGAGTTGTTGGAACTGCGCCAGGAGCTGATGTTGCATCCGAGTTAAGCGGACGAGCAATAGGAGCTTCACCATCAAGAAGTGAACTATTCGCTTTTTGACCTTCAAGTTTCGCTAAGAGAATTGAATTACCCATGAAGAGAATAGAGAGAACTACAGTGATCTTTACGAGGATATTTCCTTGTTGAGCTCCAGTCATTACACTCTCACCGCCTCCTCCTGAGAAGAGTCCAGCTTCAGCTCCCTTACCAAATTGTAGAAGTACTACAACGATAAGAAGAATAGAGACAACGGCCTGAAGGATCATAAGAATATCTGTCATTTTTTCATTCCTTTTATATTATAAAAACAGTCTCATTTTTTAACTAATATTCAAGCACATGGCAAGCATAGAGTCTATTTCTATAGAAGAGCATATATATAATTTCAGCTACTTATCTATATTATTATGAAAGTAGGGATGCAATGCGCACAAGTTCACTAAAGTCAGAACCCTTAAGGCTTGCTCCTCCTACTAAGGCTCCATCAATATTCTTATTGGAAAGGAGTCCCTCAGCATTGGCAGGCTTTACAGAGCCACCATACAGAAGAGGAATACTCGCGCCTTCTTTGCCAAAGATTTCAACCAAAACAGATCTCGCTCCGGCATGGGTATCTTCCGCTTGCTCTGGAGTCGCTACTTCTCCCGTTCCAATTGCCCATACAGGTTCATAGGCCACGATTAATTTATCTAGAGAAGAGGCGGGATAGTTTTTAAGGCCTTCGTGTAATTGATTTTTAACGACGGCATCGGTCATTCCATTTTCTCTTTCATTGAGTTGTTCACCCACGCAGAAAATATTAATAAGCCCTAAAGACTCATTAAGAAGAAGTTTTTGATTTAAAACCGCATGATCTTCTTGGAAAAGAGAGCGTCTCTCCGAGTGGCCAACCAGAGCAAAGCTTGCTCCTAGATCAACAAGTGATTGGGCAGAAGTCTCGCCTGTAAAAGCACCACTCAATTGTGTCGCAGTATTTTGAGCGCCGACGATTAAGCCTAGGTCTTTAGATTTTGTAATTAGAGTTGAGATATGAAGAGCTTGAGGAGCAATACCGGCAACGCATTTTAGTTCTTCAACTTTGAAGTCTTCAAAGAATGAATTGATGTCGGCCATTGACTGGTTCATCTTCCAGTTTCCAATCATGTATTTCTTCATAGTAGAGCTCCTAGTCTAGACCAAATTTAAGCGCTTGAACTCCTGGTAGAGTTCCATTTTCAATAAACTCAAGACTAGCTCCACCACCGGTAGAAACATGAGACATTTTGTCTGCAAGTCCACTTTGAGTAACAGCAGATACACTATCGCCTCCGCCAACAAGAGTGAAGGCATCGGTTAGTCTTGAAAGAGTTTTGGCCACGGCAAATGTACCTTTGGCAAAACTTTCTTTTTCAAAATAGCCCATAGGTCCATTCCACAGTACTGTTTTTGAAGAGTTGATTTTCTCGTTAAAGAGATCAACTGTCTTAGGTCCAATATCAAGACCCATTTTTCCTTCTGGAATATACTGATCATTTGTTACTTGTGCTTCTGAGTCTGGATTCGTTGCAATCAAGTGATCGACAGGAAGAACTATTCTTCGGGCAATGGGTTGTCCTAAGATTCCTTTGGCAAGCTTTACGTCTTCATCACTACAAAGAGAGCTACCAATATCAAAACCCCGGGCCTTGAGAAATGGGTAGGCCATGGCTCCACCAATAAGGAGGTGATCTACATTGGCCAAAAGGGCATCGATAATTTTAATTTTATCACTTACTTTCGCGCCACCTACGATGGCCGTGAAAGGAGAGGTTGGTTTTTCTACAACTTTAGTGAGGGCCTGAATTTCAGACTTCATAAGAAAGCCTGCAAAGGAAGTATTTTTAAAGTAGGCCATGATGCCATAAGTACTGGCATGCTTGCGGTGAGATGTTCCAAAAGCATCGGTTACATAGACTTCACCATAAGAAGCCAGCTTACGAGTAAACTCTGGATCGTTATTCTTCTCTTCAGGATGAAAGCGAAGGTTCTGAAGCAGAACCACTCTTGTTTGTGGTAAATCAAGCAAGGGCTTAATCGCTCTATCTGTACATGACTCAGTAAGGATCACATCTTCATCTAACTTTTCAGCAAGATAGGTCGCGATGGGCTCAAGGCTAAGTTCGGCCTTGAATTCACCCTTAGGACGGCCAAGGTGACTCATGAGAACAAGGGTCTTAGGCTTTTGTTCTAGAATATATTGAATCGTAGGAAGGGCACGGTCGATACGAGTGGTATCTGTAATTTTTCCCGTTGCTTTATCCAAAGGAACATTGAAATCAAAGCGAGCGATCACTTTCTTTCCAGCAAATCTTGATTCACCTTCATTTTCAACTAGAGCTTCATCAATATACTTAATGGCCATAAGAACCTTTCCTCTTTTTTTACTTTGCTACTTTTTATATTAAAATTTACTGCCCATGAGGTTAACAAGATCGAGTACTCGGTTAGAGAATCCCGCTTCGTTGTCGTACCAAGCAATAACTTTATACATATTACCCACTTTATTTGTGAGCTCTAAATCTACGCAAGAAGATTCTCTCATTCCAAAGTAGTCACAACTTACAAGAGGTAGTGTTTCTGTTTTTAGAATTCCTTTAAGAGGACCATTCGCGGCTTCAACAAGGGCGTTGTTAACGGCTTCTACATCAACATCTTGCTTAAGAACAACATTGAGATCAACCATAGATACGTTGGGCGTTGGAACACGAATAGAGAGTCCATCAAGCTTGCCTGCAAGCTCAGGAATAACCATTCCAATGGCCTTGGCGGCACCTGTTGTAGTTGGGATCATGCTTACGGCTGCAGCACGAGCACGACGAAGGTCTTTGTGGCTGTTATCAAGAATCTTTTGATCAGATGTATAAGCGTGAACGGTTGTCATGATACCGTTTTCGATACCAAAGCTATCATGAAGAACTTTAACTACTGGAGCAAGACAGTTAGTTGTACAACTGGCATTACTCACAACATTGTGTTCTTCGTGGCTATATTCTTCGTGATTGATTCCCATAACAAAAGTACCATCAAGGTTCTTTCCTGGAGCACACATCACAACTTTCTTAACTGTATCTCTCATGTGCATACTTAAGGAGTTCTTATCTTTAAATCTACCAGTAGCATCGATAACGAGGTCTACAGAGTCAGCTCCCCAAGGAATTTCAGAAGGATCTTTGAAGTTATAAAACTTAATGGAGTTTCCGTTTACTTTGAAGAAGTTTTCTCCTTCGCTATATTCAATCGACTCTCTAAATGGTCCATGAACAGAATCATATCGCAGAAGGTGAATATAGGGAGTTGGAGTTCCCGGATTGTTAACGGCAACTAGCTCGTAATCAAGATCATTACGTAAGAAAAACTCTCTTACTAAAGTTCTACCAATTCTTCCCATTCCGTTAATTGCTACTTTAATTTTTGCCATGATGACTCCTAATGAACCTTGAGTGACCCGAAGCCAGGTCGCTTATCTTAATAGTTTTTATGAAAAATAGAACTAAGCTTCTATCACAGTCTTCTAGCTTCGCACACCCTTTTGAGCTAATAACTGACTAATATTGTGGGTATAGTGTAGGGAATTCACGGTCTGATGCAGGCCGGGGATAAATCTTCCTGCGTGAGATATACCTTGCGTTGCAGTATATAATGAAAGCATGAAAAGCCCGAGCTCTACCATTCACTATGCTTCTAAACAGGATTACCTCAATAGACGACCGGCCCACGCCCTAAAAAAGGTTGCGGATGCTGTGTCTGATAAGGCCATAGCTCCAAAAGCTACCAAGGGTGATGTCAAAGAAAGCATAAAAGATGTGAAGGAAAAGGTTGAGTCTAAGGTCTCTGAAGCCGGATCTGCGGGAAAGCATCTGATTTCACAGGCAGGCGGAAGCCTCGTGCGTGGACTGACTTCGATGGTTACACCAAGTCTTCCTTCAGTGGGAGTGGAAATTGAGACGACTGTCACTAATAAAGTCACCCAAACAGGTCTGAGCGAAACTAAACAAATTGATAAGCCTGGTATTTTCTTCGTGAAAGGGTTTTCTCTAAATCCCTTTGAAAAAGAAAGTGATGGGCTAGGGCAGATGTCCAAGAATATCCCCTCGGCCGAAATGTTTAAGTGGGATAATAAGAGTGAGATTATCCAGGCGATCAAAGCACGTCCTGAAGAACAGGCCATTATCTTAGTGGGTCATGGCATGGGTGGTGATACGATTGTTGATGTGGCCAATGAACTCAATAGCGTGGAGCATGGATTTAGAAAAGTGAATCTCTTGGTCACGATGGACTCTATAGGGACGGATAACGATATCATTCCTCAAAATGTTGCGGATAATTTTAATATTATCTCTGATCAAGATAGCTTAATTAATGATGGTCCTAATGTGGCTAGAAAGAGGGGGATGACTTATGTCACCAATGAGTTGCGTCCTGAAGGTCACAATGAAATGGAAGGATCTCCTGAAGTACAATTTCTAGTTTATGAGAAAATTAATCAGGCCTTAATGCAGGCCGTGGCCAAGAAAGATATTGCTAAGAGGATGGATCAGGCCTTTCGCGAGCGCATGCTTAATTCCCATCAACTTAACTTCAATCCAGCGACGAAGCACTTAAAGCAGCTTATTAACTAAGTCTGCCAGCACCTCGTCGCCTTCAATCTATACCATTTTAAAATTCTTGATCTTTAATGATCTTAATCGATTTGATATTGAGAAATTCTCTAAAGCTGAAGCGATCATGTTCACGTCCGTAACCACTATTTTTCACGCCACCAAATGGGATCTGTGGTCTCGCGTTAACAAATCCATTGATATTGACCTGTCCGGTATCGAGTTTAAATTTCGCAATCTCGAGAGCGTGATCAACGTCTTTTGAAAAGATTCCTCCTGCAAGTCCATACTTAGAAGAGTTGGCGACATCAATGGCCTCTTGTTCACTACTCACTTTAATTAAGCTGGCCACTGGACCAAAGAGTTCATCATCATAGGCCGGCATACCGGGCTTGAGATTCTCTAAGATAGTTGGTTGGAAGAAGTAGCCTTTACGCTTTTCTTTATTTCCTCCCATGACAACAGTGGCTCCTTGATCAAGGGATTCTTGAACTTGATCATCTAACTTATCAAAGAGGTCTTTACGCGCCATAGGTCCCACCTTTGTTGTTTTTTCTAAAGGGTCTCCCATTTGCGCTTCTTGCATACATTTCTTAAAAGCTTTTTTGAAGTCATCGTAGACATTTTCATGAACGATAAATCGTTTAGCTGAGGTACAGGTTTCGCCATTATTGATAAGACGGCCAAAGGCACAGGCTTTAGCGGCAAGTTCGATATCGGCATCTTCTAAAATAAGGTAGGCATCATTACCCCCTAATTCAAGAACGGATTTCTTAAGATTTTCAGCAGCTTTTTGGGCCACAACTCTTCCGGTATCCGCACTTCCGGTAAAGGTTACGCCTCTTACTTCTTTAGCACTATAGAGCTCTTCAATATCTTCACTCTTGGCATAGAGGTGAATAAAGGCACCTTTTAAAAGTCCTGCTTTATTGAAGAGCTCTTCAATTTTCTTGGCCGAGCCCCAAACGCAGCTGGCGTGTTTAAGTAGTGTTGTATTTCCTGAGAGTAGTACCGGAATGGCATAGCGAAGAACTTGATAGAAAGGAAAGTTCCAAGGTTGTATGGCGAGAATCACCCCTTGAGGGCAATAGCTAATTTGGGCGCTTCCTTCTTGAAGGTCTCGGTCTTCATCGGCGAGAGCGTCCTCAGCTGAATCAAGTGAGTATTCAATAATACTCTTACATAGTTCAATTTCTTGATAACCTTGAGCAATAGGTTTTCCCATTTCGGTAGACATTATTTTAGCAATCTCATCTTTATCTTCTTCAAGAAGAGAGATCATTTTTTTTATAGGTTTCTTTCTTTCACTAAGATCCATTTGAGACCATTTTTGAAAGGCTTCATGACAGAGCGAGAGTTTTTGAGTGACTCTTTCTTTGGAATCTAGAGGGTAAGAATTCAGTTTTTCTTCGGTAGCAGGATTGATCGTTTCGCGCTTATCTTCACTAGAAGAAGAGGCGAGGCTATGTTCGTTGATTTGTACTTCCATAATGAAAATCCTTTGGTTCAATTAGTAATTAATTGATCTTAAAGGAGTTTTCAGTACAAATGTTGACGCTGATCTTAAGTGTATGTTTAGAAACTAACACACTTTAGGGATTAGGCTCAGGACAGAAGTCAGCGCCTTTGATTAAATTCCAACGGTTTTGATTAAAATCTACAATAAGGCAAGCCGTCTCGTTATATTCAAACCAATAATCAATGGTTTCATATATCTCGAAACAGTCGTCCTCAAAGAGATGTAAAAACTGATTATTTCCCTGAGGATTATAATAGGTTATTCCCATAAGGAAACTACTACAGTCTAGCGTGGCCGTCATTTGAGGGCGATAGCTAGAGTAGAGATTCACAACACCTTCGCGATCTGATGGAGTGAATTGGGTAATGGGAAAGGGATCAAAGGCATTTAACGCCGGTGATAGACTCATTACCGCTAAGAGCAGGTATATTCTTTTCATAACTCTGTATCGGAGAAGCACGTGTAAGCTTGCATGAAAGATTTGGCTTTTTAATGATTGGTAGAAAGTACCGTTAGATTTTTTTTGAGATAAATAGATTAAAGCTTAACTTAGAAAGAGCTCAATTGAATTGGTATAGGTTCTTTGTAGAACTTCATCTATGGAGACTTCCTTGATCTCGGCAATCTTCTCAGCAATGAAAGGTAAGAATTGCGGACCATTCTCTTGTCCTCGATAAGGCATAGGCGTGAGAAAGGGAGAGTCGGTTTCAAGAAGAATACGATCTAGGGGAGTGAGGGTCACGATATCTCTTACGGTCTGTGCGTTTTTAAAAGTAATAATGCCATTAAAGCCTAAGTGAAACCCCAGTTCGATGGCCTTTTTTGCCAGTTCGGGACCAGAGGTAAAGCTGTGAATAACACCTTTTTTAGGCATTCTAGGCGCCATTTCTTCAAGAACAGCGATGGTTTCAGGGTCAGCGTCCCTGGAGTGAATCACTACCGGAAGGCCTTTTTCTGTGGCAATTTCCAGCTGTCTTTTGAATACTTGAATTTGTTGTTCTTTAGGGGAGTTGTTGTAATGAAAATCGAGACCAATTTCACCAATCGCGACGACTTTTTCATATTGAGAATTCTCTAAGATTTTCTTTTCAACTTCATCACTCCATTGCTTCGCCTCGTGAGGATGAATCCCTTGTGTGCAGAAAACATCCTCATTAGCTTTAGCAATCTCAATGACTTTATCGAGGTTATCTGGCGATACAGAAATCGTAATGAGTTTGTTGATTCCTTTTTCTCCAGAAAGCGCGATGGTCTCTGCAGTTGATCGTTCTTTAAGATAGTCGAGATGACAATGGGTCTCAAAGATAGGGTGATCAAAAATAGGAATATCGCGCTTTTTCTTCTTACTCATAAAGTCTCTTCAGTCTTACTTAGCTAAGATATGATCAATTAAAATTTTGAGTTGATCCAGGGGAAGAACTCCTTCAATTTTTACACCATTTAATAGAAAAGTAGGAGTCGACTTTACGCCAAAGGCCTTCGCTTGATTAACGTAGCTTACCACTTTTTCTTTTGTTTCAGGCTTGGTCATACACTCTGTAGCACCATATTGCTTGGCCAACTGATCAACGTAATCTTTAGATAGTTTAGGTTGATTAGAAAAGAGAGTATTTTCTACTTCAGAGAATTTCTCTGGCGTACAAGCTGCCATATAAGCTGCATAACAAGCAAACTGATGCATAGGACGATTCATCTCTGGATTACAGTTATGATCTAGGGGGTAGAAGAAGTAATCAATCGCCACTTTTCCTTTATATTGAACGGCCACCTTGTGAAGGATCTCAGAGAGCATACGACACGCTGGACATTCAAAGTCAGAAAACTTAACAATACGAATAGGAGCGTCTTTAAAAGCAACACCATCAATAGAGGCCAATTTAAATTCAGATTCAGTTGCAGGATTTCCTAAATTTGGAAGACCTTCATATTGAGTGATTAAACTTTGGGCCAGCTTGTTTACATTCTTTTGTTTGCCTTGAACAAAATTAAACGTAAGTCCAAAAATAATTCCAAAGACGGCTCCATAACTAATCAAGGCCAAGATATCTGGGCTTCGTATGTCGGAGCTTTTAAAGAAAGCAAAGAGGGCAAGCCAAGAGGACAAGTAGTAGAGAGTACAGGCTGGACATAATCCACCAAGACCAATCAGGGAGTAGAGAAAAAGAATTAAACAACTAACAGCATTGATAATGAGAAGAAAGTGAACAGTTCCTTCCACTTTTTCACTATTAAAGAGAAAGCCAAAGAGAATAAAGGATCCCATGAGAATTCCCAAGAGGGAGATCGGAACCCCTGCGATATTAGAAGCAAATGAATTGGTTGTAACATCACAAGTAAAGAAAGCGTTAATATCACATAATCCACCTCCGCCAATTCCGGTGGGGAATTTCGTATTGAAGTAGTGATTGGTTAAATAAATAGAAAAGGCAATCATCAAAACGGCGGCCAATCCACCGATAACTTGTTTACCTAAATCTTTGCCTCTATAGAAGCTTTTGCTTTCAGTCATTTTGAGTTCTCCTTCATGAGAATTTCATGGATATAATTGAATTATAAACTGTTCGTCACCTGAATTCTAGATAGGTAGGCCCTATGGGAGCCATAAATTCCAATTTCTGCTCTCTGTCTTATCTTTTCTATAGCTGTGTAACTTGGGATGGGTAAAAGTATCCAGCTGGCTCGTTTCAATCAGGGCCTTTGGATATTGGACCTTTATTAGACTTTGGGCCGCGAGCTTCAAATCAAAGTAAATTCTTTGATCTTTATGAATAAAGCAATTCTCAAGGTCTGGAAAATGAGCGAGAAAGTCAGGCTGAACTTCATAATTTTCGACTGCGATTGCGGGCCCTATAAAGAATGAAGTAGGGGCAATCGATTGTAGATTCTTAGGGGAGAAGATATTGGCCGCAACACCTCGCCAGCCGGCATGCAGAAGCGCCACTCCTTTTTCTCCACAAACTGCAATCGGAAGGCAGTCTGCGGTTTTAATTGCCATAGGAATGAGTTCTTCATTATTTAAGCAAAAGAGGCCATCGGCTTCTCTTTGATTATCTCTTTGTTGAGTCGCTACGCTTGAATTAAGAATTTGAGCACCATGAACTTGTTTGACTGCTGCGAAGTCCATTTCGGGAGGTCGATCATAAACAGCAAATCTTCCTTGGGGCAAAGGCTGCTCAAAAATAGGTGTCATTGATCGAATTCCTCTAGGGCCGCTAGAGTATCTTGAAAGATAGGAGGAAGCTGCGTTTCAAAGACGAGTTCCTCTTTGGTAATAGGATGAATAAAACCTAGTTTCTTGGCATGAAGAAAAGGATGAGGGTAGTCTTTAAAAGTTCGAGAAGCTTCACTAGGTATTCTTCTGACATGCTCTTTTGGATTTCCATAGAGCGGGTCCATGAGAAGCGGAGCTTTTAAATCTTGAGAGAGATGAACACGGATTTGATGAGTACGTCCCGTTTCAAGTGTACAAGAAACCAAAGTACAGTGTTTATAGGTTTGAAGCACTTTGTAATATGTCTTAGACCATTTTGCATTTTTAACACCAGAGGCCATTTTTAACCGATTACTAGGATGGCGACCAATATGGGATTCTACTTCTCCCTTAGCGTTCATTTTCGTTTTCATAACAATGGCCTGATATTCTCGTACAATATTATGTTCAGAAAATAAGAGAACCAATCCTTCATGGCATTTTTGGTTCTTGGCCACGACCATAACTCCACTTGTTCCTTTATCGAGCCGGTGAACAATTCCTGGACGCTTTTGATCACCCACGCCTTTGAGGTCTTGGCAGTGATGAAGAATGGCATTCACAAGAGTACCGCTAGGATGTCCGGGAGCAGGGTGAACCACCATGCCCGCGGCCTTATTCACAATGATAAGGTGCTCATCTTCAAATAATATATCTAAGGGAATATCTTCGGCCTTAGCATCACTTGGTGCCGGAGGGGGAACTTCGATTTGGATTAACGTATCCGCGGGAGGCATTCTTTTTAATTCAATCTTACCTTGATAGGGGCTTTCTTCAGAAAGGGTAATCATACCTTTTTTAAATAGGCTCTTTAAGAAATTTCGACTGAGGTCACAGGCTTTCTTGGAGAGATAAATATCAAGACGCTGATAATCTTTTAAGTCTTCAGAGGTGATTGTGAACTCTAAAAACTCGGGGGCTTCTTCAACTTCATTATTTTTGGAGTCATTCATAGTTTAAGAGTTTTCGCCGGCCTGCTTAAGACGATAGAGAAATGAGTTGGCCACCAGCTCAGGATTGAGCTTTAAAGTTTTAGCATATTGATAAACAAAGCCTCTAACATAAACGGCCGCCGGCAGCTTATCAAAGGCTTCATCTTCAATATAGCGAATATAAGTTTTAGAAATTTTAGTCATCTCTGCCATTCTTGAGATTTCAACACCTTTGTATTCACGAATACTTTTGAGGAAGTCTCCAGTATATTCACTGGCCTGTTCGATCTCTTTTTCAAAGTCGGCATTGATCTTATAGTCTAAGGTGTAGCGCATATTGGCCATAATCTTAAACATAGGGCCTGAGGCTGATGCATTATTCTTTTGTGAGTACGAATTATTTGGATTTTGCCCCATAGTCATTTCTTGGGATGCTCCTCGACCTTGAGTCGTCCCATAAACACCTTGATTATTAAGGCCACGTGCCTGGTCGTATTGCTTTCTCTTATTGATATTGGAAAGAATAGAATAAGCTTCTTCTATGAGTTCTAGCGTTTTTGCACATTCCTCTGGCGACATGAGAGAGTAGAGGGCAAGGGAGTCTTGGGTGTAAGCATTTTTAGCGCGTAAGTATCCGCGATGAATAGCTTCTCCTTCAGCGTCTTCGGGAACTTCTAAAATTTCATAGTAGTTGTTAATATTCTCTTGCACTATTGTCGCTTCCCTTATTTATGGTTTTAATTAAGGTTTAAAAGTCTATGAATAATACGATCAAAATTACTTACTAAGCTGGAGTTAGGAAATTCCATAAGTAATGGTCTTCTCTTTTTCACACTCTGCCAAACAGAAGCATCGTATTCGAGATAACCTGCGTAATCTAAATTGATACCAAAGTACTTCTTACAAATGATCTTCATTGAAAAACCGATATCTATATCTGCTTGGGTTCTTACTTGATTGATGATCAATTTAGGCACTAGGCGATTTACTTCCGCTTGTAACTTCATTCCCATATGGGGATTGATATCAATAACTCTATTGATTAAATCAGCAGGAGTTGAGTTGGCCGAAATTCTTGTATTCATGGCCTGATCAATAAGAGGTCCCACCTCAAGAAGGTCCTCGGCCATTTTTAACTTTCTATGATAGACCGACTTAATGAAGCGGTAAGTGTTTTCAATAGAGGTTGGCTCTGGAAGAGCTGTCAAAATACCTTGGTCTGCTGAAATGAAGAAGTCCAAAGTGTTGAATGTTGTTCCGGCCCCAAGGTCGAGCAGAATATAATCAGCATCAAGCTCTCTAATCTTAGAAAGGATCTTTGCTTTGTGCATTTGCTTTAAGTTAGCAATGCCAACGTCATCTTGAGCTCCACTAATGATCGAAAGATTTGGAATCGGTGTAGCGGTAACTAGGTCTTGTAAATTGCGTTCTTTCTTTGTGAGGTAGTCGGAGAGTGTTTTCTCTGGAATAGGAACACCAAGACATGTGTGAAGGTTGGCCCCTCCAAGGTCGAGGTCGATAGCAATCACTCGATAACCCATCAAGGATAAGCAAATCGATAAGTTGGCCGTAACTAAACTCTTACCCACTCCACCTTTACCACCACCAATGGCCCATACCTTTTGATTTTGACCAGAGAATCTGTCTTTTATATTTTCTGGAAAAGAAGAGCTATTTTCAGGCCAGTTCATTTATTCCTACTTTAAGGTATATCTACTATAGAATTTATTTATCTATGTGAGGTTGTTATTTGTATATTTGTTTAAAAATAATGATTTTAACATTTCCATTATAACGACTTCTCTTATTAATGTAAGGGGTTTGATGGACTTATCTTTATGTAATCCTTAGTTTTATTTACAGTGTTGCGCAGTGTATAAAAATGAGTAACCGACAGTTTTTGTCTGGACGGTGATGCCTATGAGGGGTTAAATTGGCAGAACTCAATTGATAAATGAAAATAGGCTTGGAGTTTATATGTCGAGAAATATTTCCGCATCAGGATCTCAACTTAAATTACGCAATGACTTACATTTACTTAGAAAGCTGTGGCATATCGGCTCAGGACTTGCTGGGCTATCCCTTCATATTAATTTAAATTTGGCCAAAGACGAGACGGCGACAATTTTACTAGGTTTAGCGCTGCTGGCCTTTGCTGTTGAAATATTAAGAACGAGAGTGAAGAAGATCAATGAAGTGGTCTTAAAGTTCATGGGCCCTTTTATGAGAGAGTCAGAGAGAGAGAGTATGAGTGGCTTTCCATTCTATGCACTCGGAACATCCCTTGCCCTTTTCTTCTTTTCAGAAAATATTGCAATCTTAGCGATCCTCTTCTTAATTTTCAGTGATCCTATTTCAAGTACTTTTGGAGTCATTTATGGAAAGGATAAAATACTTCCTAATAAATCACTTCAAGGTTCTTTGGCGGGATTTGTAACTTGTTACTTGATAAGTATTCTTTATCTCTTGGGACATGGTGTGGAGCAGTACTCTTTGATTTGGTTTGCCATGTTTGCGGCCATGATCGGAGTTTGCAGTGAATTAATGTCAATGTTTCTAGATGATAATTTAACGATTCCACTCATATCAGGAGCAGGAATTACTCTATTGAATTACTTCTTTTATTTTATCTAGTGAACAACCTTTCCTAGGGCTTCTTCTGAAGAAGCCCCGTGATCAAATTCCTTAAGCGCCATAAGAACCATTTCATCCTCACAGTCAGGGTAACTGCCTCTAAGAAGAGTACTCAACACTTGCACTCTCTCATGAAGAGAGCAGTTCTCTAGTAAGAGCTGTTTCATGGAAACGTCTTGAACGAGGAACATGGCGAGATAATCAATAATGTGATGAAGAGATTCAAGAGTTTGAATAAAACTTTGCCTCTCTACAGAATCGACCACTGTATCATCTACCCATTGGAAGAGGATATCTTTAAGCCTCTCAATTTTTGGCGCATCAAAGTAATGTTGTCCTTCTTTGATATCGGGAACCTCTCTGACTTGATAGACGAGGTAGGGAATATTTTGTTCGACTTTGATAAGCTCCACTCGTGATTCACCTCTAAGTAAAATTCTTAAGGCGCCATCTTCTCTTTCTTCAAGTAGGATGGGCTTACCCATAGTGGCCATTCGTTGAGGGGTGTACCGGGCTTTGGCCCCGTCTCTATGAAGAGGTTCGGCCAAAGCAATAGCTATGGACTGGTCAGTGACTAAACAGTCCTTTATCATTTTGATATAAGTTGATTCGACGATGAGCATGGGGACAACCGTATGAGGGAAGAACACCATTTCGGGCATCGCAAGAATAGGCAGTGGAAACTTCTTCATAGACTATAGCTTAACCCGAACTTGAACAGGCTCAAAAATGAATATAAATGAATATATATTTCTATATTTTTCAATAAGTTAGAGGAAGGTACTTGCATAGGGTAGCTATACTTGAGAAACTATAAGTGACCATTATTTTTGCCCATGGTCGATAGTCTTTAATAAAATGAAAAGGTCATAAATGACGGAGTTGATAAAATTAAAACCCTTTGTAGTGAGTAAAATTTGGGGCGGCGAGAAGCTGGCTAAAATGAAAAATATTACTCATGATCCTAATCAAGAAAAAATAGGGGAAACTTGGGAAGTGTCTCTTTTAAAAGAAGGTCCGTCTTATGATGAATCAGGTATTCCTTTATCTGAAACTATGGGCTCCGATTCTTTTGATTATCTTGTTAAGTATATTGATACCAGTGATGATCTCTCCATCCAAGTTCATCCGGGTGATGAGTATGCGCGCTTACATGAAAATAGTTTGGGCAAGACAGAGTGTTGGTTCATCCTGGCTGCCGTTGAGGGGTGTGGAATTTATCTTGGTCTTAAAGAGGGAGTCGATAAACGAAGATTAGAAGAAGCCCTGAAAGATAAAGAAGATATTTCTCAATTACTTAATTTTATACCTGTTAAAGAAGGAGACTTCTTCTTTGTTCCTGCGGGAACTATTCATGCTATTGGTAGAGGAATCACTCTTGCGGAAGTTCAGCAAAGTTCAGGCATTACCTATCGTGTGTGGGATTGGAATCGAGTTGATGATCAAGGGCAATCACGTGAATTACACGTTCAAAAGGCATTAGATGTCATTAACTTCTCAAGTGATAAAAATAGCCTCTCTAACTTTCAAACTCAGAGTATGGAAAAGAATGAAAGCTTAAAAACATTAATTGAACACAGAGACTTCAATCTCGATTATTTCAGACTAGAAGATTCTTTTGATATCAGTATTTCACGTACAAAACAACAAAGGCCCGCGACACTATTAAATTTAGGTCAAGGGATCATTGTCAATGGTGATCACGTCAACGCCTATCAAACTTTACTCATTAATGGTGAAGGGGAACTGAAGATTACACCTCAAGAGGAGTCGATATCCGAAACCGTATCTTTTCTATATATTTACTAATTACTCTAACGGCCCTTTTGGGTTGTACTAAGAATGTAGACTTTAAGTTTGAGAAGAATACAGCGTATATATCGACCAAAGATGTGGCCATCGATGATATGCGCTTGATTCCTTGGAGAGTAGGTAAGACAGGAAAAGATATCGTTTCTCGAGGGATTCGCTTTTCGTTTAATCTCCCACAAATTTCTGATGAAGCACTTGAAGTTCTTTATAAGCAAAAACATATTGATTCTTGGCTCATTAAGCTTGAACGCAAGCAAGGTTTAAGAACTGAGATTCTTGGTTATTACTCAATGATGCTGGTCTCACCCGATCCTCGCAATGGCGATAAGCTTCGCTTCAATTCTCCCAAGAAAGGATCTCTAGGTGTTAATTATGCCGCGTCTTCTATTTCGATGCGTTTAAATGAATTACCCTGCCCAGCTCTTAACCACCGATTACTCATTGAAGATTTTGGTCTCAAGAGTACGGGGACTATCTCTCAGAAATGGGTCGTAAGTGGAGTTGATGATCACTACGTTCCAGCTAAGGTAAGCGTTATTAGTTATAGTCCGATCACTGTAAATGGTGGGATGGAATTAAAAGGTGAATATAGAGTTGAATTGGCCTTTTATAATCAAAAGCTAAAGCGGCGCTTGAGTGGTTTTAATGCTCTAGCGAAAGCTGCGACTATTGATAAGGAAGTTGAAGTGGCCGTAAAGGGGTGTGAAAACTATATTGTCCCCGCCAGAGGAAGCGAGGACACGACTAAGAACTTTAAGTTTGGTCGCTAATTAGCGGCTACAAGTTAGAGGGTAAGTCATTTCATGACCTTCTTGAGACCTCATCACCATATAGTCAAAAACATCTGAAAAGCTATCCTTACTTTCAATATGGATCGTATGCTTAATCCCATCAAGAAAGATAATTTTTGTAAAGCCTGAGCCTTCAAGCTTTGTTCTTACGGATGAAACACTGGCTACACTACGTTGATTAATCAGCTTCTCAGGAGTCGAAAAAGCAATAGAGCGATCCTTAATAAGGATAACTTTAGACTCTCTAGGTGTCGTACAGATGATTTGTGGTGCTGCAAATATATTAGAAACAGCGACTACAAAGTAAATCGTAAGTAGTTTTGTTGTAAGTTTCATTCCGTTCTCCTCTCTCATTGGAATAATTCACTATTATTAAGAGCAAGGAGCATGCCAAAAAGTTTTCAACGTAACGTGTTGTTTTCAGGTTCAATGAAAAGAAAATAAGTGTAAAATGATTGAACGGCCGTCTATTAGTAGAATTAGATATATAATACTTAGAAATGTTAAGAAATCTTGTTCATGTTTTACTTGTCTCACAGACAGAGCTTGATCAGAATAGAAGAGGTACTTTTAGGGAGCGGTGATAAAATTGAATCAGTTAGGTATTGTCACAGATAGAGTCTTAATTAAAGAATACTTTAGAGCATGTCTGACTTATGGATCACTGTTCATAACTTCTGATGTTTCCTTAAAAGTTAAAGTTGTTTCTGAATTAAAGCATGTTAACGAAGAACAAGAAGAACTGGCCGTAATCCCTCTGGATGATGAACTTCTCAATTTTGCAATAGAAGAAGAGGTTGTCATCGTAAATGAGGCGAATAATATTTCTTTCCGAGCAAAGGTTTTAAAAAACCATGCTTCCAAATGGATTACCTTGACCATGCCCGATTCTATCCGCGTGGTTAACTTAAGAGAATGTAAGAGATACATCCCAACCCAAAATCTAAGTCAGGTAAATCAGATTACTTCTTATGGGGAAGATGGACAAAGAAAGAAGTCCCAGTATGACGGATCTATCATTGATATTTCTAGTTCGGGCGCAGCCTTTAAAGTAAAGATCAGAAGAATGGATGGGCTTTATCGTGGAGATAAAGTGGAGCTGAATATCTCTGAGTCTATTTCCTCACTATCTCGAGTAAAAGGCTGTGTTGTCCATAAAAGTATAGCGAATCTCAGTGATTCAGAAGCAAGATTCATTAAAATTGGTATTAAATTTGATAAGCATCAAGTCATCGATCAGCTGTATGAAGCGGAAGCTCCAGTCATTTAAGTTTAAATCAAGCTACATCAACTCATGAAAGTCAGGTTTTTTAGAAACATACTATAGGGTATAATACCTTATGAATGTAAATTACACTGATTGGAGTATTGAAGTTGAATGGGGTCGAGAGAAAACCTTCTGTCTCGAATGGAAGATTATCGACCATGAGATTAGCTTCTTTTGGATTAAGCTCTTCTATGAATGTTTAAAAAAACAAACTTCTCTTAAGTCACGTTATGTGGGTTTTATTAAAGGAGAGAGAGATGAACATTTTGTGGGTAATTTATTAAATGAGTGTATTGATACAATTAATACTGATGGACGCTACCATATAGCACAAAAATTTTCGGGAACTATTACTCAAGAATTACTCAATCAAATTCATGATCATTTTTCAACACTGATTGGAGATGAGGCTTTTAAATCTGACTATTGGATAGAGTCTGATATTAAGATACGCTCTGCTATTTGTGGGCTTAATGATTATGTACATGAACTTGAATCTTGGGATAGAGCAGTTAAAGTTAGTGATAAGTCCTTGGCCTATATTACAAGTGAGTTCTTTGAAGCTTCTGCGCTTGAGATCAAAGATTCATGGAATCATTTATTTGATTTGAATGGAAACTTTGGAGATCTTTGTCTTCATTACGATCAGATTGGAAAGACTTGGCTTGAGGTCATGATTGATGAGGATGAGACTATTGTTAAAGAAGATATAAGACCTTTATCTCGATTGACGGGATCATTTAATATAAATTTCTTTGAAGTGAGAGAACAAGACATACTCAAGTCAATTAGTCCTTATGCTAAGAAAAGAAATATAGACCTTCGTGAAGAGAATTTAAGGCTAGGGCAATGTTGCATAGGGCATCTTGTCTATAAAGATAAAGCTGAAGTAATGAAAGAAATTTCTAATAAACTCGATATATCAAAAATATCACTGAAAAAGAATAATAAGGTTCTTATCCATTCTAACTTTCCTCAAACACAAGAGAGATACTTTAGTGAAAGAAATTAGTTATCAACTGGAAATAGATTTTCAAAATCCAATGGATGATGAGATTTTCACTTTAAAATGGAATATCCTGAATGAGGACTATGCCTGGATGTGGATGAATGAATTGCGAAGTCTCATGCAACGTAACGAACCATTATATTCACGCTTTACGGGATTTAATATTTCAAAAGAGGAAGAAACTAAAATATTTAAAAACCTTTCAAAAGTGATTGAACTTATAAATGCCGAAGGTCTCTACAAGATTAAAGAAGAGTTTAATCCACCTTTTGATCAAGAAATGGCCAATCTCATTCATCATCATTTTGAAGTCCTCTATGGCGATGTTCATAATCCTAGTGAAGTTTATAAAGCATCTTCACCTCTAGTTCAAAGCGCGATTACGAAGCTCAATCACTATGTTCATGATTTAGAGAGCATTCATCGCAATCTGGAAAATGAAGAAGCCTTTTCAGCAGTGATTGTGGAATTCTTAGAACGAAGGCAATTAAAGTTGACCACTGAAATGTTGAAGTCTTTTTCTATGGATATCGACTTTGGTGATATTGTTCTTCATTATGGAATTATTGGAAAGTCGTGGTGGGAAACTTTCTTAGATGAAGATGAAGATATTTTTCTCTCAGGTATCAGACCTCTCAATGTTATGAGTGGTGAGTTTGACATTCACTTTGGTGAGCAAAAGCTGAGTAAAGAAAAGAAGCATGATTTTTATGATTTCTTGAAGAAAAATAAATTGGACCCAAAAGATCCTGCCCTTAGTCTTGGGCACCTATGCCTGGCCAAACTAAGTAGTTCTTTATCTAATGAAAATATAAAAAAGAATTTAGCCACTCATAAGCTCCTTGCTGATATTAGGCTCTACAAAGATGAGGCGGTGATATCTCAATATAGAACCTTAGAAGGTGACTCAACTCATGAAGGCTTCTTTAGAATGCGTGAGGAAGAATATGTCGGACAGGGAGATGGGGTCAAACTTTTACATATTCCGATACAGCTCATACCTATACGAGGAAAGAGTGAAGGGGTGACAATATTATCGAGTTTACCTATTCAAAATATATACGAAAATAGAGGGCATATCGTCTCTTTTCTCGGAACGAGTGATGAGTGTCCAGTCGAGTTTTCTCCAAGCTGCGAGCATGGAGGCCTTCGTCTTTCAAAGTCCATTAAATTATATAAAGGACAGCTTCTTCACTTGGCCTATGATATGGAAGGTGGTTATCTTCCCGTTAGAGCAAAGGGCCTAAAAGGTCTATAGACCCTTTGCTATTAACTTCAAATTAATTCTTGATTCCGATTTTAAAGAAAGTGGCCAGCTGTCCTATAAAGACAGGGATCAGAGAAAAGCCTAAGACTCGTAACCATAGATTAAGATCTAATGAAGTTAAGCTGAGAACGCTTCTTAAAGCAGGGATGTAGACGACTCCGACCATAAGAGTAATACAAAGAACGATGGCCCCCCAGATATAGCGATTATGTGTAATATCATTGGAGAAAAGTGGAGCGTCGAGAAGTCTCATATTAAAGATATGAAAGATTTGAGCAAGCCCAAGGGTTAAGAATGAAGTGGTAACGGCCACATCGAGTGGTCGTTTTTCATAGAATAAGTGCAGGAAGAATATTCCAAGTACTGAAATCGTAATGAGAATCCCATAGAAAAAGACCATTAACCATTTTCTTTTTGTGATGATCGGCTCTTTTGAATCTCTAGGAGGGGCATTGAGAAAACTCTCGTCACCTTCTCCCATGCCTAGAGCGAGAGCGGGAAAGACATCGGTCACTAAATTTAAAAAGAGAATTTGTAGAGCAGTCAAAGGTAGGGGAGCATCGATAATCGAGGCCAAAGATACAATAAGCACTTCACTTAAGTTACATGAGAGAAGATAGACGACAAATCTTCGGATATTACTAAAGACGACTCTTCCTTGTTTGACTCCTTCAACAATTGTATTGAAGTGATCGTCTTTAAGAATCATGTCAGAAGCGTCTTTGGCCACCTGAGTTCCTCTTATACCCATGGCCATTCCGATATCGGCTTTCTTTAGTGCTGGAGCATCATTGACTCCATCTCCGGTCATGGCCACGATTTGGCCTAGTTCTTGGTAGAAACTAATGAGATCAAGCTTCTGTTGTGGGCTAACACGGCTGAAGACATCAATTTTTTGAAGGGCCACTTTAAAGGAATTATCCCATAGGCTCTTCTCTTTTATTTCATCACCTCGCAGGCATTGAACTTCGCCACTTTTGGTAAGATGTACATCTTTGGCAATCTTTGAAGCGGTTCCAGCTTGATCACCCGTTAGCATAATCACTCTGATTCCCGCTTGGTGGCATAGATCAAGTGCAGGTTTAATTCCTTCACGAGCGGGATCAACTAGGGCTATAAGTCCTAAGAAGTGGAGATCGTGATAAATCTTTTCTTCAGAAGGCATTTCATCAACGCGCTTATATGCCAAGGCCAAAAGTCTAAAGCCCTTACTTGAGACCTCTTCGTTTTCTTGAAGCCAAGACTCTTTGTTATTGTCGGATATTTTTTTTAGGACTGCTTCGGGCGCCCCTTTAACAGCAACAAAGTATTGGTCATTTTCTTTATGAACTGTGGCCATCATTTTTGTGACTGAATCAAAGGCAACTTCGAATTGTTTAGGATGAGAGGTTTCTAGATCTTCAGCATGGTATCCAAATTCTTTCGTAAATTTAAGTAAGGCCAATTCCATGGGATCGCCAATGGATTCTTGGTCTTTTGTTTTTGCCAATTGCCCACTATTACAAAGGCTTGCTACTTTAAGGGCGAGATCGTAGGACTGTATATCTTTTTCATCTTCATTTTGTTCAAGATTAAGTAATCCTTGTGGAGTTTTTAAAAACTCCACAGTCATTTTATTTTCTGTAAGAGTACCGGTTTTATCTGTAAAGATCGTTGAAGTTGCACCAAGTGTTTCCACTACGGAGAGCTTATTAATGAGAGCATTCTTTTTGGCCATTCTCCACATGCCTTTGGCGAGGGCCATGGTGGCGACAATGGGAAGTCCTTCTGGGATTGCCGCAACAGCTAAGGCCAGAGCTGTTTCGAGCATGATAAAAAGATCCTTACCTCTTATAATTCCTGCTATGACAATAAAGATACTAATGGCAAGGGAGATCCACACCAACTGGCGTCCAAGGCTATCAAGTCTCTCCTCGAGGGGAGTAACTTCTTCTTTTGCATTGTCTGTTAAGCTTGCGATTTTACCAAGTTCAGTGGACATTCCTGTGTGAGTGACAATCGCACGTACATTTCCCTGAGTAATAGAAGTACCTTTAAAGAGCATATTGATACGATCTGAAAGAATCGCCTCTTCTTCAAGCTTTGTGTCTTCCTTTTCAACAGGAACGGATTCGCCTGTGAGAATAGATTCATCAACAGCAAGTCTCGAAGTTTCTAGAATTCGAGCATCAGCAGTTATTATATCTCCGGCCTCTAGAATTAAAATATCACCAGGTACAATATCTTGAGCGTCAATACTCTTAGGTATTCCTTCTCTAATGATATGAGTAATCACGTGTCCCATTTTTTTTAAGGACTCCATAGAGCGAATGGCCTTGAGTTCGGTAAAGTAACCTGTAAGGGTATTAATGAAGAGAACGAGTATAACAGAAATACCTTCTATTCTTTGCCCCAAGGAAAAGGATACAATCGCGGCAATCGTGAGTAAGAGAACAATAATGCTCTTTAATTGACGAATGAAAACTTCAAGTTTTGAAATACTCTTCTTTTGTTTGAGCTGATTTTTCCCAAATTTCTCAATCCGCAGTTGCGCCTCACTTTCCGTAAGGCCGAGTTTTTGGTCAGATTGGAGAGAGTTGATTACTTCGGTTGCACTTTGAGTGAAATAAAGATTTTTCATAAATGTATATTAACCTGAATATTTACATGGGCGGAAGAGCAATTAGTCCTGAGCGATATTTTTCAGAGTTTGTCCAACGAGGTCCACCACCAGTGGCCATTGGATTGAAGTTACTTAGCTCTAAATTATCTATAGAAGTAAAAGAGCGCGTACTATGGGCCTCGACAACTTTTTCAAATGTTCCAGGGAAGACATGATATCCTGTGTTGGCCGTTCCAATCCAAAAAGGATACTGAAACAGAAGAGAAGGAATCGTTTTTTCAAAGCCTACCATCTCGTACTTATAATCTACGGTGTTATACCAGTAAGTACTATTGTTTCTTACTTTATAATAGCGATAGAGATGATATCCCTTAGAAGCCCAGTTCTTTTCTTCTTTATCCCAACGAGTTGTATCTTCAACGATTCGATCTAGAGGAGAAGGATTCCAGTAATAGATCTTCCAGCCAATTTTTTGAAGTCCATCCTGTAGAGATGTTCCACCAACACCATTATTGCGTACAAAGTTCATTATCTTTGCCCATTGTGCAGACTGGTTTGTTTTATCAAAGCCTTCTTTTAAACATTGAAGGGCCAAACCAACACAGCTTGTGGCCCTCATGACATTGGCCATATCTGCTGAGAATCCTTCTTTTTCTAATGCTGTAGGAAGATATTCTAATTTCTTTCCATCACTTCTACGTGCGCCTCTTGATTTTGAATACCTTCTTTCCCCGTAAAATTTAGAGAGGCACTTCTTATTTCCTCGTCTATCTGTAATACAGTTATTGGCATAGAAGTCGAGATGCTCTTGTTTATGATTTTCAAGGCAGTCGGCCGAGTAATTGATAAGATCTTTGATGCGGCTTTTGTGAGTATCTTTTTCTTGCTCAGAGAAGATAACTTCTCCGTTATAGCCTGCCTGTAGGGATGTAAGGCTTAGGAGCATTGCTAAAACAATGAGATTGATGCTTTTCATGATAGACCTTTGTGTAATTTTCTTTGAAAATAGGATTTATTTTATATATTGGCCATATAGATGGTGATTTTTACAGGTGAATTGATCTAAATATGCGCTAGATCATATTTTGAAGGTAGTTTCAGGCATAAAATAGCAAGAAAGAGGTTTTAGATGATTTATATTTACGGAACTTTAAAAGACAAAGACATCTCGTTAATTAAAGACACATTTAAAGAGTTTGATCTCTCTATCGAGCAATATTCAAAACCTTATAGGCCCTCTGCTGAAGATGTGATTATAACTCTTGATCAAGAAGCCTCTGAATCTTTAGAAGAACAAGGAATGGCTTTTTTCAATTGGAACCTCCTTTTTTCAATTCTAGGCCCAAATGACACGAGTGATTCGATTAAGGATAAATTGAGAGAGCGGATTCGAATCCTGAAAGAAATCATGGCCGTTGAAAAATCCCCAGCTGCGCAAGAGCTTCACGGCAGTATTCGAGTTCATGATCTCGCGATATCCTCTAAGTTCTATTGTTGGCTATTTGGTATTTCTCCAAAAGAGTGGACTCATCGCTACGTAACTTTTCATCGAAAAGATATCGGCTTTAATTTTGTTTTACTTGTTGCTGATGGAAAAGAGCTTCATAAAGATACGCTCTATCATTTAGGAATGGGGGTAAGTTCAAAAGAAAAAGTGATTGAGTTTTATCACAGTGCTGTAAAAAATGGTTTTGAAGTACATAATCCACCGCGAACAACATGGAGAGGAACACCGCTTCATGAGTTATGGCTTAAAGATCCTGATGGAACCCTGATTGAAATCTATGCACGACTAAGCCCAGAAGAATTAAGAGAAATGCAGGTAGATAAAGAGCCCATTTTTCTTGTATAGTGATGAGAAAGTCTTCTAGAATAAGAATATGTTAAATGTATTCTTACTCTACTTCTTATCTGTCACGACTCATGCTAAGTTTGCTCCTTGGGTGGTCAATATTCCGTGTACTAGCGTAAAGCTAGAAGTTCATTCTTGTGACAAGGCCGAGTACACCAATCTCAAAAAGATTCAATTAAAAGGCTCACTTGTCAGTGGTCATATTATCGAAACAAAAGCAATCAAATGCAGTGATAAGCAAGTAGTAGATAGAAAACACTATAAAAAACCTTCCTTTGATCAGAAGAAATTCTTGGTAATAAACAAGTCTTGTAAAGAAGTAGGGAAGAAGATCATTCACTTACGTGCTGGAAAGAACTTCTGTGATACTCCAGGGGCTTTAGAAATAAAGGATTGCTTCTATGGCCATCTTGAATCAAAATACAAAATGATTATCACTCAATTAATTTCAAGATAGAACGTTTAGTATTCGACGAAGTGGAGTCTAGATTATGTTTAATGAAAAGCTGATCATTATATTGCTCTTGGCCCTAAGCTTCTCTAGTCGAGCAAGAAGTCCAATTAACAAGTGCTCAATGAAGCCTTTAACTCTTGAAGAAAAAAAGCAACTTAAAGAATTAGTAAAAAAAACACCTGAGTTTCTTCAAATTAAAAAATACAATTCTGAATCACTGAAAGTGGAAGTCTCTCAATGTGAAAAAACAGTAGCTCACATTAAGGCCAGCTATATTGAGTTTAATAATATTAAAAATAAAAAATGCTCAATCAACTCAATGACTTTTCCCATAACTATTGAGAATGGAAAACCCATCTATAAAAAAATCAAGTTTGGAAATAATTATATTTCTCCGGCTTTTTTAAAACGAGATGATCTTAAGCAAGCATTCGAGTCAATGGCCTCAAACCCACTTGTAGAAAGCTTTTTTAAAGATAATAATTTCTGTCAAATAGAGTATTGGGAGTCACGGCAAGCTAATAAGTGGGTCATTCAGTTGAGAAATCAAAAGGATCATATTTGCTATATTCGCTCTTCATTAAATGGAGAAGAAGTTGAAGTCATTAAAAGACTTTATGCTAAGAATAGCCAATGCTCTTAATACACAAAATAATAAAGGAATCATATGACTAAGAAAATAGGTCTTCTTCACCCAGGTAAAATGGGGGTCTCTCTCGCAGCTTCTGCTATTCAATCAGGTCATGACGTATATTGGTGTTCAGAAGGTCGAAGTGCTGCGACAAGAAAACGTGCTGAAGAAGTCGGGATGAAAGAGTTAGAGAACTTAGAGCAAATCGTAGAAATCTGTTCCCTTATAGTGAGTGTTTGCCCTCCTGAATTTGCAAAGAAAGTTGCCTTAAGTGTTATTGAGGCAGGATTTAAGGGCCTCTATGCAGACGTCAACGCGATTTCTCCTGCGAATGCCATAGAGATCTCAGAGCTTATGGAAAAAGCGGGTATCGATTTCATTGATGGAGGAATTATTGGAGGCCCCGCTTGGGAGCCAGGAACTCTTCTGTATCTGAGTGGAGATAAAGCTTCCTCGATTGCAGAGTGTTTTGCAGGAGGAGTTTTAGAAACCTCCATCATCGGCGAGAAGATCGGACAAGCTTCAGCGCTTAAGATGTGCTTTGCCGCCTATACAAAAGGCACGACCGCCTTACTTGCCGGTATATTAGCATCAGCGCAAAACCTAGGAGTTAGAGAAAATCTAGAAAATCATTGGTCTCGTAACGGCTCCTCTTTTACTGAAGGAACTCATCGGCGTATCCAAGTGGGGGCCCAAAAAGCATGGCGCTTCTCGGGAGAGATGAGAGAGATCGCGGCCACTTTAGAAAGTAGCGGTATTCCCGGAGGCTTTCATTATAGTGCCAGCGAAATTTATAAGAGGCTTGCTGACTTTAAAGATCGCGACCCAGCTCCAAGCGTAGATGAAATTATAAATTCACTTCTATAAAAACGAATTATTTAAATGCTCCCTCTTCGGTCGCTTTTTAACTTGGCCGTATTTCACTTCAATTCCTAACATGCGCTCAAATTAAAAAAGCTCTGAAAAACCTTGCGGCCTTTCAGAGCTTTTTTAAAATGGTCGGAATGACTGGGAATCGCCAACTATTTAAAATAATTAAGCTTTGAATCATGTAAGCATCATTTGATCACCCAGTATTTAACCCTCTGTTAGAAGCGTAAAGAATAGATGATTACGGTGTAGTTAAGATTGATCTACTCGTCCTGCTATTTTCACGAGTTCGAAAATGATAAGATCTGGGATGTAGTAACATTAGGAAGAGAGTAGCCAAGTTTGTCTGTGGAGCCCTTAATATTAACTCCAGCTAACCTCAGATATTCATCTGTGGTACTCATCTTAGAATGACCTACGATAGACATGACTTGAGGTAGTGATGCGCCCTGAGAAAGTAAGTTAGTAATAAATGTAGCTCTTAGGTCGTGAAATTTAATTTCTTTTAATCGAATAAGCTTACAAAAATCTCTTGTTACTCTGGACTGTTCACCATTCTTCCATTCTCTAATTCTTGGTAAAACAAGATTTTCAAAAAAACGGTTGTTTCCATTTAAGGCCGTCAGGTTTTCTGAAAAAGGGCCTCTGTTTTTTAATTCTATGAGTAGTTTTTTTAGTTCTGATGAAATTGGAAAAATTCTTGTTTTATTAGATTTGGTTGAATGGTATCCATCTTTATTACTCCAAGAAGCAGAAATGGTTATGTTACCAGCTATTTCATCTATATCTGACCATCTCAAGGCATAGAGTTCCCCATTTCTCATTCCTGTGAGAAGAGCCATTGCCCAATGAAAGTAAAAAGGGTGTTGAGATTCTTTAGCCTGTTCTAAAAAATGTACTGCCTCTTTAGTATTAAAGACTTGTTTAATAGCTGGAGGGGTTTTAACCCTAATACCATTTGCAGGATTCCTCGCTATATACTCCTCTTCAAGTGCAACTTGTAAAATAATTCTTAGAATTTTAAGTATTCTCTTTTGAGTATGAACAGATGCATTTTTTTTTGGAAGAGATTCAAAAATAAATTTATGAATGTCTGACTTTGTAATGTCATTTAACTTTTTATTCGTAAAATCTGTTGTAAGCCACTTTCTAAGGCCTCCATCATAATTTAAAACTGTCCCTTTTTTATGAGTGAGTCTAATTTGCTTTAAATAGACTTCGTAAAATTCAGCAAAGCTTAGAATTGAGTATTTACATTCGACTTTAGCCTTGAGTTCCATACGATATTCAACTTCAAGTCTTTCTGCTTTTCTTTTTGACGTTATTCTATGGCCAGATAAATCTAAACGATACTTTGGCTGATGTCGTTTCCCTTTTTTATCTGTATAGCTCAATTGAATTAGGTAAAAATTTTTACCACTATAGGTGTAGGTTTTAATCATTGGAAATCTCCTTTTAAAGATTTTTCCAATAGTTGATCTAACCTTTCTCGTCTAAATCTCAAGTTCCGGCCTAATCTTCCATCTACTGGAATCTCGCCTCTTGAGACCTTTGTTCTAAGGTTTTCAACAGTTATACACAAGTAGTCTGCTGCTTGCTTAGAATCTAGCCATACTATTTCATTTTTAAAGATCTTAGACTGTATATTTACCATATTACTTCCTCAGATGAAAAATATTTCATCATAGGAATAATACTTTGTGTGGTTATTGAAACTTAAACGAGTGCAGGAATTGTGATTATCTATTGTATAAAGTGACTAGAATGTCGTAACTAATAGATATTAAAATTATTCTGAGTATTTCCGATTAGTAGAAAATAATAACAAATAGAAGGATAACTTATGAATATCTATTCGATTACTTTAGCATTAATACTACTTGGGGGCTGCTCTAACTCAGGTGACTCTAGCAGTAGTTCGGCTCAAGATAGAACGATTGTAGACAGTCTCATAAGCGATGCACATGCTGGTCCAGTTTGGGAAATTTCAGATAATCTGTCAAAGTTCATAGTTTGCGATCCATCTGCTTATGCAACTTCACAAAATAGTGATGGTACTGTGAATGTTCTATTTTCTACAGAAAGTGAGGATAACTCTTATTATAGTGATGTTAACACACAGGAAAACCCTGAAACTGGGGATTTTTATACTTATGGAACAGTATTGAAGTTTAAAAAGATCTCTTCAAGTCTATGGCAAGCGACAGGTTTAAACGGAGTCACGATTAATGCGATTAGGTATACTCCAACAGCAAGTGACTACAGCTTTAGAGTTTCTTTCAAAGTAGGAGTTAGGAGTAGTGTAATTAATAGCTTTGGTTCCTGTTATTAAGTTTTAAAAAGTTAAGTATAGTAATATTTCATTGTGTTTTATTGAGAGAGTAACAGTTCTTTTATTCACATAGCTTAATTAGTCATTTTTAACTATGTTGGTTAGGTGAGTCATTTCTCATAAGCATTCAGTGTATTTTTAAATGCTCTAAGTTTGGGGAATTTAAGGCCAAGGAGCTCTGAAAATAAGTGGTTTAATATGATGTGGCAATTTTTTACAGAAAGAACTGATTTGGTTTTATCAAAATCATCATAAAGCATTAGATAAGCTAAATCTGCTAATCTCTTGTTTTTTAAGTGTGCTCCTGATTTTTTACCTGATCCTATATCGAAGTAATGGCTAAGTTTTGAGAATTTCTCAAATTGTTGTTTTCTATACATTTGAATAATCTTTCTAATATCAGCATCCTGAAATTGAGTAAAAAGAAGATATTCGATAGTAAAAAATATAAATTGCTCATTTGTAATGATGTTAGTTCTTATGGGTTTTGTATATGGATCTTCATCATTATCTCTTGATAAGAGAGTTAAATTTATTTGACTATCATTTAAATACTCTAAAATATTAATGAAGCTTTTATGAAATATTTCGAATTCCGATTCTGGTGAAATTTTGCAAATAGTTTGTTGAAGGCCTTCAATTGTTGATGGCATATCGGGGTATAGGTCCTCTAGTACCCTTTTATCAGTAGAATCTGATCTTTTTTCACAATTCCTGCCCACGTTTAGTTTTCCTTATTTGGTACTCATGTTTTGATGAAAAAATATTAATCAGCATTGGAGGAAAAAATGCGGAAGAATTATTTCATCTTGAATTCAATTTCAGAAATGAAACTTACACAAGCACAAGTAGCAAGGCAAGCGAGGATCTCAAGTGAAGCTCGCTTATCAAGAATTATCCACTATTTAGTAGTTCCAACGGATGAAGAAATAAGTGCTCTAAAGAAGGTGTTAAATCTTTCTGCTGAGGAATTGGGCAAAGGTAGGGGATATGTTTTCCGAGGTTAAGAAAAGTAAACCTTGTCAGGTTTGCCGCAAGTCCAGTTGGTGTTCGCTTAGCTTATGTGGCCAGTTCTTGATTTGTAGAAGGGTTAATGATGGAACCGCAAAAGTTAAATTTGATAAAAATAATAATGAGTATTACGTCTATAGAATAAACAAAAGGAGATCCTAATGAGAGTTAAGCATGGAAGTGAAGTATTCGGTTTAAACGAAAGCAGTAAAAGATTACTTAGTATTATGAAAATAAATGAAAATGTGATTGAGGAAGCTAAACTTTTCAACTGTCCTGACCATGACGAAAGTGAAAAAATCTTAAATTTTCCTGTATACCATATCGAGGCTAATAACTCTGAATTGGAACATGGTACAAGAATAATACAGTTCAGAAAGGACTCCAAGCTGATTAGACAAGAAAAAACAGGCATTGAGTATCCTTTCCATTTTATTTCGAACGATCGCTCAAAACTATGTGATACACGTTATGAATTAGTAATAGTAGATGATATTTTAAAAGAGTTGAGTTTGCGCAGCAATATCTCTAATTCTAATTATGTATTCATTTCGTTGCTTCATTCGTTTAAAAATGAAATAGAACCAAGGTTCTTAGAAAATATAAAGAAGTGGTTAAGCAGTATTGCCTTGAAAAATAGAAGGGTTACTTTAATTCCTGATACTGATTATTTCAATCGTGGGGTAACTTCGAACTCTGTTGGGAAGGTTACTCGTGTCTTGAATGTACTAGGAGCATATTCAAAAGTATTAGATTTAAGAGTTAAGGGCCATGAATGCATTGGCGTTGATGACTATATTCAAATTTATGGTCAAAAAGCCATGCAGAAACTTATAACAAATAACAATGAGGGGGAGCAATGAGCCTACCACCTAATGTTGTTAAAGACTTGGCGATAGAGAGTTGTATCTCACCTCAAGTTATTACAGATGCTAAGTTATCTCTAAATGATGTTCAAAATACAGGTGTTAAAGGTGAAGGAATAGCATTCCCTTACTTTAGTCTTAATGGTGATTATCTAGGCTCTAGGGTTAGGTTATTTGAGCCAATTAGTTGTTCAAAAGGTCGAGTACAAAAATATTCCTCTGCAAAAGGAAATCAATGCAATTTATTTTTTTTAGAAAAACATATAGATAGTATTCTTGATGTGACGAAACAGCTCATTATCACAGAAGGGGAGAAAAAACTCCTAAGCATTGCTTCGATTGATTCTCTAGATTCCACTCCCATAGTTTCCTACCCGGGGGTATATAACTGGACTAAAGTAAAGAGTGGAGGGGAGCTGTGTGACAATTGGTCTAATATTCTTTTTAAAGACCGTACGATAAAACTATGCCCTGATTCCGATTTTTTTGAAAACTATGATGTTTATACCGGAGTAATGAGATTAATTAGAGCAATTGTTGATAAGGGAGCTAAGGTTGAACTTTATGATTTAAGAATAAATTCTAATACTGAAAAGATAGGGGTTGATGACTATATAGTTTCTAAAGGAAACGAAGCATTTAAGGCGTTACTCAGTGCCGATCCATACTGGTTTTTTGAAAAAATTGGTATGAATAGCTATAAACCTGATAATAGAGAAAGATTTTATAAATCTTTAATTCTTCTTGATAAACCAGATATAATTCAACTATTTGATGATTTTCTTAATCTAAAAGTTGAGGCTTTCAAAAAATCAACAGCAACAGCTCAGTATAAAAAATATTACAAGAAATGGACAAAGAACAGACCAAGACCACATGAGAAAGGAAAAGGCCTTATTTGGTATCATATGGATGAGGATATTAAGGCATTTATAGGTAAATTAGTTCCAAGAATTACTGAAATAGAAAACCTCTATCGTAACGAGGGGACTTCGACATTCTTAGCAATTCACAAAAATGGAAAGATGCAAACATTTCCTAGAAGTAAAGAACTATCAACATTTCTAGGTAACTTCTTTAGCGTTAGAAAAGCACATCAGAAAGAAGGAGAAATAGTTCTAGGGCCAAATGAGTATTTAAATGAAAAGTTACTGGATACGCTTAAAGATGTACCTGTGAATTATGAATCGGTTAAAGAAGTTAGTTTTGTTACAAATACTCCTCAGCTTCATAATGATAGGATTATTTCAAAGTTTGGTTATGATGAAGATTCTAAAATATTTTATACAGGAAAAAGTATTGAAGAAATTGAAGGCGGATATTACCTAAAATTATTTCTTTCAATGTTTCCATTTGAGTCTAAAGACGATTATATAAATGTTTTAGGACTGATCCTTTCATTCTTTATTATAAATAAATATAAGGGGCAACATCCAAGTATTATCATTCAAGGAGATAAACAGAATCTTGGGAAGACAACTTTAGCTGAATGTCTTTCTATTCTTTTTCAAGATGAAGAGCCATCTACTATCGCGTTGACTTATGATGAAGAACTCAAAAAGACAATAAGCTCAGTATTACAGTCTAATAATGTGGCTCTTATAGATAATATTAAAAGTAGCACACAAGGTGTTATTAGTAGTCCCTTGCTTGAGTCATTAATTACTTCTTCAAAAATAAGCATTAGGGTGTTAGGTGAAAATAGAATGTTTGAACGTCCTAATAATGCATTGTTTATCTTTACTCTCAATAATGGTGCATTTTCTCCTGATCTTAGTACTCGATCCATTTATATTAGCTTATCTATGGCAAATAAAAGCAAAATTAATTTTGAAAATGATCCAAAGATGTTTGTCAGATTAAACAGATACAAAATTCTAGGGGAAGCTCTATATATGTTAAACAAATTCCATGAAAAGAAAGATGCTTTAAGAGAAGAGAAGGTATTTTCCAATTTTAAGTTTAATCTTTGGGCAAAAGAAGTAAATAAAGTATTAATGTCAAATGCGATCTTTGGTTTTCTCGAGAATCAGCAACACCTTAAAGATAAGTCTGATCCATTTAGAGAATCTATTGAGAATTTTCTTTTTAGATTAACTGATGGCGAAATGAAGTTTGATTTTAGGCCAGTGGAAATAATTGATAGCCTGCCATTGACTGTATTCGATGACTGTAAAAACCTAACCTCTCAATCAATGAAATTGAGTAAATTCTTTAAGGATAATCCTCAGGTAGAGATAGATGAGAGTATTTATAATATCAACAAGGTTCCAGATGCTCGTTCCGGTGGCAAAAGCAGGATGTATAGAATATCTAGAACAAATAATGGAACTACGGAACTTAAATAGAGTTTATAAAGGAGAATTAATATGAATACTTATATAGGTATAAAAAATTCACTTAAAAGAAATAGCAGAGCTTCCGAGGTTCCTAGTGAATCCTAGGAGGGAGCTTTTTTGTTATTATTATATTGAGGATGGCAATGCAACAAAGTCTGCGATTAGAGCAGGATATTCAAAAAGGTCAGCAAGGCAACAAGGTCAAGTATTACTGCAAAAACATGACATAATTGAAAAAATTAATGAAATTAAAAAGTCTATTATAGATAAGCACAGAATAACTATTGATGATGTTATTCAGCAATTAGCTTACATTGCATTTTCTGATTTAAATGATGTTCTTTACATAAAAGATGGCTTCCCTCATTTTCGGCCAGGAGGGAATGTTGATCTTATTGATCAAATTAAGATGATTAGCTCTAAAAAAATATTCAAATCGGGATATTCCTTGTAGTCTTCTTTAACACGATCTCTCCGATTAATTGAAAAAGAAGACTTCAAGGAATATCCCGATTTGAATATTTTTTTAGAGCTAATCATTTTAATTTGATCAATAAGATCAAATTAAGATGATTAGCTCTAAAAAAATATTCAAATCGGGATATTCAAAAAGGTCAGC
>JBLWYP010000025.1:0-47652 GCA_048266825.1 Bacteriovoracaceae bacterium
CGTTAATGGCCGGACATGTAATTACAGTTATTGGTGGTAAAGGCGGAGTTGGGAAGTCTCAATTCGCAGCAAACCTAGCTTTTGCTTATGCAGGGGAAACTCGAAATAAAGTACTCTTACTTGATTTTGATCAAAAAGCATCTGGAGATCAAAACTTTATCACTGGTATAAAGTCGAAGAAAACGATAAAGGATCTTTCAGAGTTTAGTGGATCTGTTGACCCGCGCTCAATCATGCAATTTGTATCGGCCCATCCTATGGGTGTTCAATATATTGGTATGCCTGAAGATGTCACGGCATCAAGTGGTATTGATAGCGAAGGCTTAGGTAAGGCGCTTAAGGCCGCTCCTAATATGTATCCGATTACGATTATAGATGGAGGAAGTGAGTTAACGCCGCTAACTCTAAAGGCGCTAGAGTATAGTACGGCAATATTTATTGTCGTAACTCCTGATATTTTAGCGTTGAACCAAACAAGGCGCTTATATAGTGAGTTAGTAACACTATTATTTCCCAAAGACATGCTTATTCTCATCGGAAATCAGGTTCAAAAAGGTCATCCCGTTACACCAGAAGTAATGGGGAAGACTATTGGGAAACCCGTTTTTGCGACGATTCCTAAGGATGATCAAACTTGTGTTCAGGCCCTGAATGCTAAAAAGCCTGTTATGGTCGTAGCGAAGAACTCTACTTTTGCAAAGTCGGTTGTAGATTGCGTTCGAAAGCTAACTCAAAAGAGTGTGTTAAAGACTTTAGCGCGACTCAATAAGCCCAAAGATGTAAAGGTCTCTAAAGGCGGCGGATCTGATGATAGTAGTGGAGGTGTTGAAAAAGGTAATACTTGGACAGCCCTTAAATCTCGTATTCATAAAGCGCTCGTCGAAGAGATGGATCTTAAGAAAACAGATAATGATGATCCCAAAGCTCAAATTATTCTAAGAGAACAAACCAAGAAAATGGTGGTTGAACTTCTTAATAAAGAGGATACAAAAACAATTTTAAGTTCAAGAGATGACATGAACCAAATTGTGAAAGAAATCCTTGATGAAGCTCTAGGGCTTGGTCCTTTAGAAGACCTACTCGCGGATAAGCTATGTTCTGAAATTATGGTAATCGGTCCTAACAAAATATATTACGAACATAGTGGTAAAATTAAGAAATCAAATATTACGTTTACAAATGATCGTCAGGTCTTAAGCGTGATTGAAAGAATTGTGGCTCCTATTGGTCGTCGTATTGATGAAAAAACTCCTTATGTTGATGCTCGACTGCAGGATGGTTCAAGGGTTCACGCCATTATTCCTCCCTGTGCCCTTGATGGCTGTACGATTACGATTCGAAAATTTCCAGAAAATAGACTTACCTATAAAGATCTCGTAAAGTTTGGATCCTTTACCCAAAATATGGCCGACTTTTTGAGAATCGCCGTTGAGGCTCATAAGAATATTATCGTATCTGGTGGTACTGGCTCTGGTAAGACAACTTTAATTAATGTTCTTGGAAGTTTTATTCCCGCTAATGAGCGTGTGATCACGTGTGAGGATTCTGCCGAACTAGATCTTCCCCAGGATCACGTTGTCCGTCTTGAAACAAGACCACCCTCTCTAGAAGGGGATGGTGAAATTGATATTCGTTGTCTTGTAAAACAAACCTTGAGAATGCGTCCCGATAGAATTGTGGTTGGAGAGTGTCGTGGAGGGGAAACTCTCGATATGCTTCAGGCCATGGGAACAGGGCACGAAGGATCCATGACAACCGTTCACTCTAATAATCCTCGCGAATGTATTGGACGAATTGAAACACTGGTTCAATATGCTGGAGCTGGGCTAAATGCAAAGGCCATTAGAGAAATGATATCTAATGCTGTTCACTTAATTATCCAACAATCACGTCTTGATGATGGTTCTAGAAGAGTAACCTACATTACGGAGCTAGGTGGTATGCAAGGTGACGTTGTGATCCTCCAAGATATATTTACTTTCAATCAAAGAGGATTTGATAAGAGTGGTAAAATTCAAGGTGAGTATCAAGCTTCAGGGTTTATTCCTAAGTTTATCGAAACTCTAGAGAAGAAAGGGTACAACATTCCAAGAGGTCTTTTTAATAATAGTCATCCTGCACCTACAAAGAAAGCGGCTCCACCAGCTGCTGAACCCAATCAGAAAACTGGCGCTACCCCTTCAGGTGGTAAGCCCCAAGGTAGACCTAGTAATAGTAAAGTCGATCCAAGGAAAAAGAAGAGAGAGTAAGATATGGATGAGTTAGTAAGGCTATTAGGTACCGGTGGGATTGCATCAGTCGTCTTTTTGATGGTCTTTATATTTTGTCTTAGATACTCCATTGATATCTTTAATTGGATTGAACATCAAACTCTAGGTTCAAGAACCTATATTTTAGAAAAGCTAGAGCTACTCTTTATAGATTTTGAACCAGAAAAGTTAACGGTAGTTCTCTTAATTTTCTCTGGATTCTTAAGCATTTCTTTTTTGATGTTATTCGGTCTTTGGATCAGTTGGATTCTAGGATTTGTATTGGCAATTATTGTGGGGATATTCTCCTTTCGTCTTCCTCGCTACATTGTTGATTGGATGGTTCAAAAGAGAATCAAAGTCTATCAAGGACAGATGGTTGATGCTCTAACACTACTTTCTAACGGTATTCGAGCAGGTCTATCAGTTCCTCAATCTTTAGGTATGGTGGTAAACGAATTGAATCCACCTGTTTCTCAAGAGTTTGGATTAATTCTTCAGCAAAATAGAATTGGTGTGACTCTTGAAGAATGTTTTGAAAACCTATCTAAGAGAGTACCCACAGAAGATAATGAAATGTTTGTCTCTTCCATTAATATTCTAAGGGAGACCGGGGGTAATCTTGCTGAGACCTTTGATACTATTGTTTCTGTTATTAGAGAGAGAGTGAGATTACAGCAAAAGGTAGATACCTACACGGCCCAAGGAATGTTTCAGGGAATAACGATTGCTATGATGCCCTTTGCGATTGCGGCCATATATGCGGCTCAAGATCCACAGTCAATCAAAGGATTAGTGACTCATCCATTGGGGATTATTATGACATTTGTAGCCTTATTGCTTGATTTTATTGGCTTTTTGGTGATTCTCAAAATAGTGAAAATAAAAATATAAAATGTTAAAGATTTATTCCTTCTTGGACGAAAAGTAGGAAGGAAAAGATAAATCTGCCTAATCAAAAAAGGACGATTACAATGAGAGCTTTAAAATTAATGTTATTACTTCTATTGATTCCAACGATGGCGATGGCCGGAGTCAATTTAAAAAATGGTAATTATTATATCTCCTATACGGATATAATCGTTCCCGGTGGTGGAATGGAGTTGGAGATTACTCGTACCAATAACTCTAAATCTACTGAAAAGGGATGGTTTGGATTTGGATGGGGTAGTGATTATGAAACATATGTGACAGTTTCAGCTGACGGCTCTGTTATCGTTCATGAAAATGGTTCTGGTGCACTTACAAGATTTACGCCTAAGACGGCAGTCGATGCTGCTAGTGCGGCTGGGAAAATTGTTTCGGCAATTCGTAAGAAGAGCTCGATCAGTGAAAAAGTGGCCAATGACCTAACCAAGAAACTTACAAATGATGCTGAACTTAGACAAGCTTATGCTCGTAAATATAAGGTTACAGCTGAAATTGCAAAGGGAACTGAGCTTTACTCAAACAATCGTGGTATCCAGAAAATTGTTAAAACTGCAAAAGGCTTTGTCCGTTCATATAACGATGGAAAAGTTGAAGAGTTTAACATGGAAGGAAAGCTTGTAAGAATCAGTAACAAGAATGGTTATGAAGTTAAGCTTGCTTATGAGAAAGGTAGCCTAAAGCACATCAAAGATAGTGCAGCTAACCAACTTTTCTTTGAGTGGTATCCTGATGGTAAAGTTAAGCATATCTCTTCTGCAGGTGATAAGAAGACACTTTATAAGTATGAAGGTGATGACCTTAGTGAGTCAAAAGATATTGAAGGTAACGTATTCAAGTATAGTTACGATGCAAATCATAATATGACTGGTGTTACTTATTCAGATAAATCAAAGATGACTATTGCTTACACTCCTAAGACACAATTTGTTGAAGAAGTGGTTATGAGAAATGGTGAGTCTACGAAGTACAAGTATGGTGCAAATCCAAAGAATCCTGACTTTCATTACTGGACAACGGTAACGAAAACTTCGCCAGGTGGTAAAGTATCTGAAAATAAGTATGAGTATGAAATTAAAGCAAGACCTGATGGATCTCAATATACCTATAGAATTGCAACAACAGTTAACAATGTAAAGACAGAGACGATTTATTCAGAATGTTGTTCACTTCCACTTAAAATTACTCGTGGCGATAACAGCACAACTTTTGATTACAATGATAAAGGTCTGTTAACGAAGAAAGCTTCAACTAAAGGTGAAATGATTCAACTTGAATATCACCCAAAGTTTAATAAGATTACAAAAGTTGTGAATAACAAAGGAACAACTTCATTTGTATACGACAAAAAAGCTAACCTTGTTAAAGCAAATAGTTCAACTGGTAAAGCAGTAGCACTATCTTACGATTCAAAAGGTCGTATCCAGAAGATGTTTGATAAGGACAAGAAGACAGGTAAGAAACGTATCCTTTCTTTCAAGTACAATGCTCTTGGAAAGCCTGTTGAAATTGAAATGAAGAATGTTGGTAAAATTAATGTAGCTTACGATAACTATGGTGAGATTAAGAAAGTTGAGTCAAAGCAAGGTCACAAAATGGCCTTACAAGTAACACAAGCTTTTCAAAGCCTACTGTCAATCGTGAAGCCAGCTGGTGTTAATCTCAATATGTAGACAAGGTTTAAAGGCACTTAAGCTAGAGTTTTATTACTTAAGTGCTCTGAATTTGGTTAGTAACTAATATAGACTATACTAATAAGACAATGGTGATTGATATGAAAAAACTAATTTTAATGACAATGGTAATGTTCTCTCTCTCTAGTGTGTATGCACAGCAAGATGATGGAGTAGTAGCTTCAAGTGGTCACGGACAAGCAAATACGGACTGTCCTGCTGGTGATGATTCAGCTCGTAGCACTGTTGTGGATGGGCCTGCTGATACAACAGTTCCAGACGATGGTGGAAGTACAGTTATAGATCAATAAGAGTTCAATTTTTCAAAGTTTTATATAGCCTCTGTTTTATACAGGGGCTTTTTTTTGTCTAATTGAAGTGATCAAAGTTTTTACAGGTATAAAAAAAAAGAATAGTTAAAACTTATACACCTCTTTTAAGTATCCAATATTACATTAAGCTTTCTTGGCATCGTTCCTGCAACGTTAATAGTACAAATATTAATGATTCATTCTTTGGAGGGAAAGATGAAGAAACTACTAATAGCAATGATGGCCGTATTGGCCTTTAACGTAACTTATGCAGCTCAACTTGGTGAAGAGATGGGAATTCCTGATGGAGAGTGTTCTATCACTCGCGGAGACGCTCAGAGAGCGGCTAAAGAGCAGATTGATGACCGTAGAGATTCGCAAGAACAAAGCGAAGAGGGATCTTCTGTAATCGCTGGTTAATCTATAATTTAATACTGGATATATTCTAAATATATAATCCTTTTCTTCTTTTCTTTTTTAATCAGGCCCTCCTAAATGGAGGGCCTTTTTATTTTCTCTTAACTGCCCAACTCGACTACAATAAATTTAAAAAAAGGTAATCTCATGAGCACGATAAGAGAAAAGTTTGATTCCCAGGTAAACCACTTCCATTCTTTAAATCCAATGAATTTAGAAAGAAGAAAGCAATTGCTCTCAAAACTCTATGAAGTCGTTCAAAGTAATGAAAAGATAATTCTTGAAGCCCTGAGAAGTGACTTAGCCAAATCTGAGTTTGAAGCCGTTATTGGTGAGACGGTGTTCATTTTAAATGAAATCAGTCATGCGCTAAAGAAACTTAGTAAATGGAGCAAGAAAAAGAGGGTGGGTTCACCGCTTACTCAATTTCCAGCGAAATCTTATATCCAACCTATGCCTCTTGGAACAGTCCTTATTATCGGACCTTGGAATTATCCTTTCCAGTTGCTTTTTTCTCCTCTTATTGGTGCCATTGCTGCAGGAAATACGGCCATTATAAAGCCTTCAGAAGTTTCAGCGCATACCTCTGAAGTCGTGGCCAAAATCATTAATGAAAACTTTGATCCAAGAGAGCTTCTTGTTATAGAAGGAGCTATTCCTGAAACAACGCAGTTACTGGAATGTCCTTTTAATCATATCTTCTATACTGGTAATTCTAGTGTAGGACGAATCGTTATGCGAAAAGCTGCTGAGCATCTGTGTCCTGTCACTCTCGAGCTTGGAGGGAAGTCTCCATGTCTAGTATATGATGTAAAAAATGTGGATACGGTTTGTGATCGTCTGATCTGGGGAAAGTTCTTCAATGCTGGTCAGACATGTGTTGCTCCTGATTACATTTTAACGAATGAAGAGATGTACCCCAGGCTAATCTCAGGATTTAAAAAGTCACTTGAAAAGTACTATGGGAAAGATATTCGAAAATCTCCAGACTATGGACGAATTATTAATGAGAAACATTTTGATCGCCTAATGGGCTACTTTGAGAGTACGGATATCGCTATTGGTGGTGAGCATAATCGAGAAGAGCGCTATATTTCTCCTACAGTACTTAAGACCAATGGGGATGCTGCTATTATGCAAGAAGAAATTTTTGGGCCTATCCTGCCCATCATTATCTCTTCAAACTACGAAGAAGCTAAGGGTTATGTACAAAAGGGACCACGACCTCTGGCCGCTTACTTATTCACAGACAATAACCAGTATAAGAAAAGCTATTCCAATGAAGTGATAAGTGGAGGAATGTGTTTGAATGATACGATTGTGCATTTAACGAATGCAAACCTACCCTTTGGTGGTGTTGGAGAGAGTGGAATGGGTGCCTATCATGGTAAATATACCTTTAATATATTCAGTCATATGAAGTCTGTTATGAGACGGCCCTTATGGATAGATCTTCCATTGAGGTATCCTCCGTATAAAGATAAAGTTGGGCTTCTTCGTTGGATATTAAAATTCTTCGGATAGGCTCAATTTTTTTATTTTAAATGCCGAAAAGACAACATGTCATATTCTATAGAAACATTTAATCAATTATTGATGATGGCCGTTAAAAATGGGGTGAGTGATATTCATCTCAGAAGCGGAGAGAAACCCTATTTCCGTATAAATGGAGATTTAAAGGCGATAAAAGCCAATCCCATTACTCATGAAGATATGCTTACTTTCTGTAAGATTATGATTAAAGAAAAAGATGTCCTTGCTAATATCGAAGGCCTTACAGAATATGATGGATCTTATCAATATAAGAATCTATGTCGTGTGCGGGTGAATCTTCTCAAGTTTCAAGGTCGTTTTGCTTTCATCTTAAGAGTTATCAATATGAAGATTCCAAGCATAGAAGAGCTTGGTCTTCCTGGTGGATGTAAAGAAATTGCCAAGGCCAAGCGTGGACTTGTGCTCGTTACAGGCGTAACTGGTTCAGGAAAGAGTTCAACACTCGCTGCCTTAATTGATGAAATAAATTCAAATAGAGAAGAGCATATTCTGACGATTGAAGATCCTGTTGAATTTCTATTCACTTCAAAGAAGTGTCGAATTACGCAAAGAGAGATGGGCTCTGATACGATGAGCTTTAAAGAAGCTCTACGTGGTGCTTTGAGGCAAGACCCAGATATTATCGTTATTGGTGAGTTAAGAGATGCTGAGACCATTCAAATTGCGATGAAGGCAGCAGAGACAGGTCACTTAGTTTTTGGAACGGTTCACACAACAAATGCTCTCACAACAATCAATAGAGTCGTCTCTATGTTTCCCCCTGAAGAACAAACGAATGTAAAAGGAAGATTGTCTGACTGCTTATACGCAACCATTAGTCAGAGGCTACTTCCTACTCAAGATGGAAAGGGAAGAGTTGTTGCTCAAGAGATAATGGTGACCTCTCCAGGTATAAAAGAAAGTATTTCAGGAAAAGTTCCCTTATCAGAAATTTACATATTAATTGAAAAGGCCAAAAGAGATGGTGTTATGCAGTCTTTTGATCAGCATCTAACCGATCTTTATAAGCAAGGTATCCTGACATTTGATGTCGCTAAGGAAGCCGCTAGTTCTCCTACTAATTTTGAGCGAAATCTCCAATTTGGATCTAGTGGTGAAGATGAAGATTCCTCATCTTCTAAATCAAATAATTCAGATAGCGATAAATTATCAGGAGCCGCCGAAGATTCCCTAGAGCTTGATATAGGTTAAATTCGTAATAAATTTATACAGTTTCAGAAAATTTTACACTTCTATGTTTCTAAGTGCTTGTTTTTATAATCGTTCTTTTGGCACATTGCTTGCTTATATATAAGTAAGAAAAGAAAGAAAGCGAAAGCTAAAAAAGAAGAACTAGGAGAAATATATGAAGAAGCTAATTATGATCGGAGCATTACTTTTTACTGTAACATCTACTTTTGCTGAGGTTGGACAACGGTCTGATACTGATTGTGAAGCCATTTCAGGGGCACAGCATGATGAAGGTCAAGCAATGGATCAACAAGATGTACAAGACGATTCAGAATCTACAATTAGAGGTTAATATTATTAACTCATTGATATGAAAGTTGAAGCTGATGTTGAAGCTCGAGTCGCTACTGCTGCAAATGAAATTCCAGTTGAATATAAAAAGGCCTGCTGAAATTGCAGGCCTTTTTATTTCGAATATTTCCAGAAAATGTTGAAGAATTAGACAGTTTTAGAATTTTTTACACTTTCGACTTTGTAACTCATTGAAAATTGATACTTATCTTTGGCATACTCCTTGCTTCTATATAGGGCAGAAGAGAAAAAAAAGGAGAACAATATGAAGAAACTAATTATGATAATGGCCCTACTTTTTACTGTAACATCTACTTTCGCTGAGGTTGGACAACGCTCTGATACTGATTGTGAAGCTATTTCAGGGGCACAGCATGACGAAGGTCAAGCAATGGAGCAACAAGATGTACAGGATGATTCAGAATCTACAATTAGAGGTTAATCGTTAAATTAAAATTTTGATATAAAAAGGCCTGCTTCGTTTGCAGGCCTTTTATATTTAATTCTTATTTTGAAGTATTTTATTGAGCATATTCTTTTCTTCATCAGTGTATTCATCACTGTGTTTAATACCCTCTATTTCATCATCCAAGTCTTCATGAAAATGATCAGAAGAACTTTGTTTTTTATCGATAGATGATGAAGTAATGGAGATCTGATCTTCTTTTGGAATTGAATTATTAAACATCTTCTTGCCAATGACTTTAGTCTCTTTTACTCCATCAATAATAGCGCTCTTAGAAGAGTTGAAGAGTTCCTGGGTAATAGGCTTAGCCCATTGATTAAGATAGTAGAAAATTGGTCTTTCTTGTACGGGAATACTCAGTAGAACGAAACTAATACAAAAAGCTAAGAAAAATTTAATCACAGCAAACATATGTTAACCCTTGATCCTATCTTGTTCAATTTTACGAATAGTCTTAAGTAAGTCTTGTGGTCCAAACGGCTTAGGGAGGAAATCAATAGCTCCACTTGAAATAGATTCAATAATAATAGATTCCATATTTAAGGAGGACATCATAATAATATTGGCGCCGATAGATTTTTCCGAAATTACTTTGGCCATTTCTAAGCCTGATCTCTCGGGCATAATGACATCGATTATATAGAGATTGGCGCCGGTGCTACTGCCGACAGAAATACCTTCTTCTGCTGAAGAAGCCTGTCCAACCACGTTGTAGTTTTCACCTTCTAGAATTTCAATGATACTTTTTCTGGAATACTCAGAGTCATCGACGACTGCAATTCGTAATTCTTGATCGTTTTTGTTTTGCATAAATATCCAATGAAAATGTTCTAAGGATATTCTATACTTGAGGATTGGTGTATTCAAGTAAGTATTATGTTCTCAGGGAGAGCATAATACTTACTTGTTTAGATTTATTTAATTAAGCTGCGACTGGAGGGATATTACTTGTCTTCCCACCTTTATTGTCACCTTTTTTACTCTTAGTCGTCTTGGCCACCTTATTTCTTTCGGCCCAGCCAACGAGAGCAATATCTAAAACTTCGTGAATGGTTTTCACAGGGATAAGCTCTAGTTTTTCTCTAAATTCCTTAGGAATATCAATAAGATCTTTTTGACACTTCCAAGGGATAATGACTGTTTTAATTCCCATTCTCATGGCAGCAAGACACTTTTCTTTCACGCCGCCAACGGGAAGAACTTTTCCTGTTAGAGTGATTTCTCCGGTCATCGCTACTGTGCGATCAATGGGGAAGTCTGTAAGAAGCGAAATAATTGTTGTCGCCAATGTTATCCCGGCACTTGGTCCATCTTTTGGAATGGCCCCTGCGGGAAGGTGAATGTGGATTTCATTTTCATCAAATACATCATCAGAAATTCCCAGAAATTCAGCGCGACTTCTAATGTAGCCAATTGCTGTCTGAGCAGACTCCTTCATTACATCACCAAGTTGGCCTGTAAGAGTGAATCCCTTTCCTTTCATTTTTGTTGATTCGATATAGAGGACTTCGCCTCCTGCAGATGTCCAGGCAAGACCTGTCGCTACACCAACTTCATCTTCTTCTCTATGATCTTCTTTAGTGAAAACAGGAGGTCCAAGAAGATCGATTACGGTATCGGGTACGATATTCGTCACTTCTTGTTCACCTTTAGCGATTTTCATGGCCACTTTTCTACAAAGGGCACCAATTCTACGCTCTAGGTTTCTTAGGCCTGCTTCTGCCGTGAAGTTCTTGATTACAGACTGAAGTCCTTCATCAGTGAACTCAACGTGATCCACAGTAATTCCATTTTCATCTAGTTGTTTTGGAATGAGGTATTTCTTTGAAATCGCAACTTTCTCTTCTTGAGTGTATCCAGAAAGGTTAATGATTTCCATTCTGTCTCTTAGAGGTCCTGGAATATTTTCCAAAACATTTGAAGTCGCAATAAACATGACATTCGAGAGGTCTACCGGAAGATTCAGGTAGTGGTCTCTAAATTCTTTATTTTGTTCAGGGTCAAGTACTTCAAGCATCGCACTGGAAGGATCACCTTTGTAATCACCACCTAGTTTGTCTACTTCATCAAGAAGGATGACGGGATTATTAGTACCTGCTTGCTTAAGGGCCTGTACAAAACGTCCAGGCATAGCACCTACATAAGTTCTTCTATGACCTCTAATCTCTGCTTCATCTTTCACACCACCAAGAGAAATTCTTACAAACTCTCTTCCTGTTGCACGAGCAATTGATTTACCAAGTGATGTTTTACCAACACCTGGAGGCCCAGAGAAACAAAGGATAGGTCCCTTCATACTCTTTCCTTTGAGTTGTCTTACGGCAAGATACTCAAGGATTCTTTCTTTTACTTTACTGAGATCAAAGTGATCTTCATCTAAAACATCAAGGGCTGCCTGAAGGTCAATTTTTTCTTCAGAAGATCTTGACCAAGGTAGATCACCCATCCATTCAAGGTAGTTTCTAATAATGCTAGACTCTGAACTATCAGGATGCATTTTCTCTAATCGAGTAAGTTGCTTAAAGGCTTCTTTTTCAATGTCTTCAGGCATCTCTGCTGCAACGAGCTTCTTTTTGATTTCTGCAAACTCATCATCTTCTGATGCTGAATTGTCAGACTCATCTCCAAGCTCAGACTTGATCGCCTTAATTTGCTCTCTTAGAAAATATTCTTTTTGATTTTTATTAATTTCGTCTTTGGTATTATTTTTGATTTTGGCCTGCATGGCGAGAATTTCAAGTTCACGCGATAAAATCTCATTGATTTTATGAAGGCGCTCAATAGGATCAAATGTTTCTAAGATCATTTGAGCTTCGGCCACATGAAGGTTCAAGTTGGAGGCAACCAGATCAGCTAGGCGACCAGGTTCTTGAATATCTTCAAGTACGGTTAGTATATCTGGAGAAAGAACTTTTCCAAGAGTGATCACTCTTTCTAGTTGTTCTCTAATATTTCTCATCAGTGCATTCGTAGCAATGAGATCATGATCAGAATCAGCGTCTTCTATTTTTTCAAGTTTTGTCATGAAATAAGGAGACTCTTGTTCAAAATCAATAATTCTAGCTTTGCTTAAACCTTGAACTAGAATTTTGATTCTTCCATCAGGAAGTTTTCTCATTCTCATGATCATGGCCACTGTTCCAAGGTCGTAAATTTCACTTGGCTCAGGTTGCTCGGCAGAAATATCTTTTTGGCTTGCTAATAGAATAAGACGATCGCTATGATTAAGCGCATGTTCTACCGCTTGGATAGATGACTCACGACCTACGAATAGGGGGAGTATCATAAAAGGGTAAACAACGATATCTCTTATCGGAAGTAAGGGGAGATTGTCTTTAAATTCGATGTTATCGCCCTCGTAATTGGTAACCATAATTTTGTCCTCCAAAACAGCATACATGTGCTTAGTCCGTGCACAATTATTGTTCGGGCATAATTCATCTATTCTTTAAGCTTTTTATGCGTTTTGTGATGAATTTTAAAAAAAGATTGGTAAAGTAAAACTGAGTAAGTTGGTAATTATTAACCACATAATTTATCGAATCATTCGATAGTTATGTATTTATGGTACGTTGGAATATTAGACGTTTTTGATAAGGTAGAAGTATGACAAAACCCGACAATATTGGTGTGGCAATTTTAGCTGCTGGTTTAGGAAAAAGAATAGGAAAAAAAGTCGCTAAGCCTCTCGTTCCATTGATGGGAATGAAACTTGTAGACTATCCATTGGCCGCAGCCTCTGATTTTTCTAAAGAGAATAAAATTGATACTCAGTTTGGTATCGTGGTTGGTCATCAAAAAGAAGATGTTCAAAGCTACTTAGAAGCAAGAGGCCATCAAGGCATGTCTTTTCCGGTTCAAAAAGAACAACTCGGAACGGCCGATGCTCTAAAGAGCTATTATGACGGCTGTTCATGGGCCAAAGATACTGATTACACGATGGTTCTTTGCGCAGATACACCACTTCTTAGTAAAGATGAACTAGAGCAATTGTGGAAAACACTAAAAAATAATAATTGGGATGCCATTGCTGCAACCTTTAAAGTAAATGATCCATTTGGTTACGGAAGAATCATTCGCTCTGAGACAGGATTTTCTATCGTTGAAGAAAAGGATGCTAATAATGAACAAAGAGTCATCAACGAAGTGAACTCTGGTCTTTATATAGCGAAGACTTCTTATGTTCTTGAACAATTATCTAAAATCGACAGTAATAATGAGGCAGGAGAGTTTTATCTAACTGATATTTTTAAGCCAGGACTCAATGTTGGGGTGGAATGTTTTGAAGATGAAGCTCCCTTTTTAGGAGTGAATAATCCCATCCAACTCGAAGTGGCCTTAAAAACTTTGAAAAAGAGAATCAATCAATTTCATCAAAGTGGTGGAGTTCATATCCTTGATTCTGAGAATACTTATATTGAAGCCACTGTGGAAATTGGTAAAGGGACTACGATTTACCCCGGTTGCTATCTTCATGGATCTACCAAGATCGGGAGTGAGTGTTTGCTCGAACCAGGCGCTATCATTAAAGATAGCGAGGTGGCCGATGATACATCCATTCGCGCCTATTCCTATTTAGAAGAAGCCCTTGTGGCCAAGAAGTGTGCCATTGGACCTTATGCTCGTCTTCGTCCAGGTGCCGATATTGGAGAAGAATCTAAAATTGGAAACTTTGTAGAGATCAAAAAAGCGAAGCTCGATAAGAAGGTGGGAGTTTCTCACCTTAGCTATATCGGTGATGCGCAAATTGGCGAGAATGTGAATATTGGTTGTGGATTCATTACCTGTAATTACGATGGTGGAGGAAAACACCTGACTAAAATAGGTAAGAACTCTTTTATAGGCTCCGATACTCAGATGATTGCTCCCATTACCATCGGTGAGTCCGCTTTTGTCGCTTCTGGAAGTACGATTAATCAAGATGTACCGGATCAAGGATTCGCCGTTGCAAGGGGAAGGCAAATCACAAAAGAGAAAATGGCCTCAAGATTTCTAAAAGGTAAGTGGGCCATTAAAAAAGACTAGATTGCGCCGCATAAGTTTTGTTAGATATAGCGATATAATGGTATCTTTATAAAGTATTTATTTGAGCTTACAGCTTTAACTTTATAAAGGTGGTATTATTATGTGCGGCATTGTCGGTCATATAGGACCCAGCGACTCAGTAGCGGTCGTTCTTGAGGGTTTAAGAAGATTAGAATATAGAGGATACGACTCCGCAGGAGTTAGCTTCCTACAAGAAAGTAAAATTCAAACGCACAAAAAAACGGGGAAACTACAAAATCTTGTAGATGCCCTAAAAGATAAAAATCTTCATGCTCTCTCGGCCATCGGACACACTCGTTGGGCCACTCATGGTGGAGTCACGGATTATAACTCCCATCCCCATTCTGTACCGGGCCTTACGATGGTTCACAACGGTATTGTTGAGAACGCCGATCCGCTCAGAGATGAGTTGAAAAAAGAAGGCCATGAATTTAAGTCCGAAACAGATTCTGAAGTTTTTGTTGTACTGGTGAGCCACTACTATAAAGAGATGGATCTCAAGGCTGCGATCATTAAAGCTTTTGCTCGTATTGAGGGTAATAGTGCTTTTGTTTTTCTTGAAGAAAACTCAGGAGATATTTACTCTATTCGCCAATCAGCTCCTCTTGTTTGTGGATCAAAAATAGAAAACCAACAAGCGATGGTGAGTTCTGACCCTTATGCCTTAGTGGGTGTTGTGGATCAAATTTACTTTCCAGAAGATAGAGTTCTTTGTCACCTTAGTAGTGCCAATAAAGAAATGATCAGCTTCTATGAGCTAGATGGGTCTAAGTCTGAGCGATTTGTGGTCAAGAAACAAACCCGTAATCTAGATGAAACAGACAAAGGCGATTTCGAACACTATATGCTCAAAGAAATCTATGAGCAGCCAGGACTAATTCGTTCTTTAACCAATTTCTATTTCAATGGAGATGGTAAAGAGCACTTAGATAAAGTGGTAGCCTATAATCCAAAGCGTGTTCACTTATGTGCCTGTGGTACGGCGTACTATGCAGGGCTTGTGGTTAGAGATTTTTTAGAACAATTAAATCGCGTTCCCTGCTCTTTTGAACTTGGAAGTGAATTTAGATATAGAAACCCAATTCTTGAAGAGGGATCTGTTGGGCTCTACGTGAGTCAATCTGGTGAAACGGCCGATACACTGGCTTCACAAGAAGAGTGTAAGCGCTTAGGTATTCCAACTCTAAGCCTTGTAAATGTTGAAGGCAGTTCGCTATATCGTCAGTGTGATGACAATTTATTAATTCGTGCCGGAGTGGAAATTGGTGTGGCCTCAACGAAGGCCTTTACTCAAATGGCCCTTGTAGGAAGACTCCTTTCTTTTGGAATGAGTAAAGATTATCAAGATGAAAATTCACGCAAGAAGCTTACGGATAAGTTTGCTCTTCTTGCAGATAGAATGGATAAAGTTCTTGATGAAGTGGAAGTGATTAAGAAAATCGCGGAAGAAATCTATAATAAGAAAGGCTATTTCTTTACGGGACGAAATGTTTATTATCCTATCGCTCTTGAAGGTGCGCTAAAGTTAAAAGAAATTGCTTATGTTCATGCGGAAGGTTACGCCTCAGGTGAGCTCAAGCACGGGCCCATTGCTTTGATTGATGAAGAAATGGTTAATATCGCAATCGTGGGTCCAGAACTTAAAGATAAAACGATTTCCAATATTCAAGAAATTAAAGCGCGTAAAGGAATCATTGTCTCTATTGGACCTAGAGGTGATGAGGGATTAAGAAAGATTTCTGATTACTTTATTGAACTAGACTTTGATGGACTTGAAGAACTCTCGCCCCTTTATGTAAACCTAGTGAATCAACTTCTGTCATATTATATGGCGAAGTTTAAAGGGACGGATATCGATAAACCTCGAAATCTCGCTAAATCAGTAACGGTAGAGTAATGATTAATTTGAATTCTTTAAATGAAGCGCAAAGAAAAGCAGTGGAAACAACTGAGGGACCCCTTATGGTCCTTGCAGGAGCTGGTTCCGGAAAAACAAAGACTCTTGTCACGAGAATTTCGTATCTCTTAATGAAAAAACAAGTGAGTCCCCACAGACTCCTTGCTCTTACCTTTTCAAATAAAGCCGCTAGAGAAATGCGAGAACGTGTGGCCAGTGAAGTCCATGAAGATCTTGGCGCTTTGCAAATTACGACTTTTCACGCTTTTTGCTCAAGAGTATTGAGACAAGAATCTCAATGCTTGGGTCTTTCAAAGAATTTTACGATTTATGATACCTCGGAGAGTCGCTCTGTTGTAAAGGCCATATTAGGTAGACGAGGAATTAGCACCAAAGAAGTTAATCCCTATGATGTTCTCTACTTTATGGATGAGATTAAAAATCACGGCTACTATCCTGGACGCAACACTGAATACTTTGCTCCTGATCAGGATGATGAGTTCTACGAATACTACGAAGAGTATGAGCGTGAACTTCATCGGGCCAATGCCGTAGATTTTGGCGGACTGATTACAGGAGTTCTTCAATTATTTGAAAAATTTCCTGAAGTACTCAATCGCTATCAAGAACGCTTTAAATATCTCTTAGTAGACGAGTATCAAGATACCAACCGTGCCCAATTCGATCTGCTTAAGTACCTAAGTGCCAGAACAGAGAATATCTGTGTGGTAGGGGATGAAGATCAATCGATTTATTCGTGGCGTGGTGCGGATATCAATAATATTTTAGATTTTGAAAAAAACTTTCCTGATGCGAAGTTATTAAAGCTAGAACAAAACTATCGCTCCAGTCGCAATATCATCGAAGCGGCTTCTCATGTGATCGCAAGAAATACTATGAGAAAAGGAAAGGAGATGTGGACCTCTAATCCTGATGGGGACAATATCGATGTATGCGAGTGCTACAACGATAAAAAAGAAGGTGAGTTCATTGCCGATAAAATTATGGAACTCAATTCTCAGGATGTTGATTTCAGAGATATGGCAGTCTTTTATCGCACCAACTCACAGTCACGTTTATTAGAAGATTATCTAAGAAAATCAAATATTCCCTACCGAGTGGTAGGAGGGGTTAAGTTCTACGAGAGAAAAGAAGTTAAAGACTTATTGGCCTACCTAAGAATCGTCGTAAATGGCAAAGACTCCTTGGCCCTTAGTCGTATTATCAATGTTCCGACTCGTGGAATTGGCGCCACCTCTCTTCGAAAGATGGAAGGTGAGGCCATTAAAGCTTCGACGAGTCTCTATGACACCGTCGAAAATATTGTGGATAACCCTGTAGAATATAAACATCTACGTTTATCAGCTAAAATAAAAAGTGCCCTTTCAGGTCTTACAACTCTTATTCAAGATGCAAAAGGACTGGATCAAGGACAGATTAAACCAAGTGTGATTTATGAGAAGGTTCTTCATGAATCAGGTTATTGGGATCATCTTAAAGCTTCCAAAGATTATGAATCATTAGCAAGAATGGAAAACCTTGAAGAACTAGGTAATGCCATTAAACAATTTGAAGAATCAGAAAAGACTCCAACTTTATTGGGCTTTTTAGAGACCATCACGCTTGATCAATCGAGTGAAGAAGACCGTGAACTGCCTCAAGGGGAAGTGGCCTTGATGACCGTTCATGGGGCTAAGGGTTTAGAGTTCAATTACGTATTCTTGGCCGGTGCTGAAGAAAATGTCTTTCCAAGTTATCGAAGCCTTGAAATGGGCGCTCAAGCTGAAGAAGAAGAAAGAAGGTTATTCTATGTGGCCATGACTCGTGCCATGAAGAAGCTCTATATTTGCTTTGCCCAAGGACGAATGCTCTTTGGACAATTGAAGTTCAATGGTCCAAGTCGCTTTATTCATGAAATCCCAAATAAATTCTATGAATGGGTGAAAATTGGTCAATTTGGAGGAGACTCCAGTGACTCTTGGGATAGTGAGCCCGAATACGATGACTTCAATCAAGATACTTCCTATGAGGGAGGAGATGTTGTCTATCGAGTTGATTCAAGTACGCCCTTAAGTTCAAGTAAGACCATTGTTCAAGAAACAATAAAGTCTAAATTCCCTAAAGGATCCAAAGTAACTCATTCCCTTTATGGAGATGGGCTTATTTTAGAAACTCAGGGCGTAGGACAAGATGAAAAAGTAGTGATTAAGTTTAGAGACGGAGCCAAAAAGAAGTTCATGGTTAAGTTTGCTCCTATCGTATTAAATTAATAGAAACTCATCATAGAAAAAGGATTTTTTGTGAGTAAAACGATGAAGACCCTCATTGGAATAGTCTTAGGTATTGTAACCTGTACAGTCATAGGGGTTTATATATATGTTTCGACCCAACTTGATACAAAAGAACTACGCTTAATAGTCTTACAGAAAATAGAAAAGAACTTTCCCAATTTAGAAGCCAATATCGGAGAGATCTCTCTTGAGTTAGGACAATCGATTGAACTGAAATCAAATACAATTGAAGTTTCAACAAAAGATAAAGATCCTTTATTAACGGTTAAAGATATAACCATTAAAGTTCCCATCTTCTCTATTATTCTCGGAGGAGGAAATATTGAGGTGGATATTTCTTCACCTCAATTCTTCTATCACGTAGGTAAGAAACAGACGAACTGGAATAAAGCTTTAAAAGATAATACGGCCGAAGAAATCCTTAAATTTGAAAAGGCCCAAGAATTGATTATTCCGGCCTTTATGGCCAATTCAACCCTTGCTCTTCGTTTGCATGATTCTCAATTTATTCATAAAGATGAAAAAGAAGTGACTAAGAAAACAAGTATTTCTAAGCTTGTGATTAAAAATCTAGGACTAAACTCAAACGCTGCTTATGAACTTAAATCAAACTTTAATTATTTGTTAGAGAGTGGAGACACCTTAAGCTTTCATTCATTTATAGTTGGATCGATTAATTTTTCAGAATATTTAACAGATAAAAAATTACCCATTAAAGCTTCTTATAAGTTTGATGAGATTTCCATGAAAGGATTTGGTGAAATTCTTCCTATGATTAATGGGAGTGTAGATGCTGAAATCGATAAGGAAGGAGTCACAAATCTCACTAATACACTGAGGATTGATAAATCCAATATAAAGCATGAATTAAAAATTAATAATAAAGAAATATTCTTAAGTGCACTCAATGCAAAAGTCTTTCTCTCTGATCTGAATGCCGTGTTCTCGTATTTGAAATTTCCAATGAAAATAAATGAAGGGGAGCTTCTTGTTACAGGAGAGTTGACGGCAAAGAAAGAGGGGTACTTTCCCAAAATAAATGTTTTAGTGAAACAGTTGAAGGGAGTGCTGCCAGGTACAGAATATGAGGCAAGTGGAGAGCTTAATATTGCAACAGGGGTTGCGAAGCTTATGGGAAGGGCCAATTTATATGATGGAAGTATTGCTATAGAGTCAAATCTTGATTTTGTTGCTCATGAAGATCTTGCTCTTGATAAAAAAGTTAAGTTACTTAAAACTAGTTTTACATTAGCGGACATGAAACTAACTTCAGGATCTCTAAGTCAAATTTTTATAAACGATTCTCGTAAGAAGGAAGGGGATCGTGTTTTATGGCCGATCTTCTTTGTTATACCTAATAGTGAAGTCACTGCTGAAATCGTAAATAGTAGGCTTGATCAAAAGAAATTATCACTAGATTTAGGGATTAAGACAAATAAGAAGAAGGCCAAAATTAACAAATTTAAGATTACTTTTGATCAAGGAATTCTTGATGTTGGCGGTGATGTCTTTTTATATGAAGATGGCATCAATTCTAAATGGAAAATAAAGGCAAAGAACTTTTCGAGCCAAGTCTTCAGAAGCTTTATCGATAAAGAAAAGCCCTTTTTAGTTGGTGAGTTTAATGGAGGGGTTCGCGGTCCTTTTAGTGTTAAAAATGGAAAATCTATTTACGATTTAAAGTTCTCTCTTGAAAGTAAAAAGGGTGTGCTAACCGGTATTGATCTCAATGAAGAATTTAATAACTTAAAAAAAGAGATAGCTACTATTCCATTAGTGGGAAGTGAAATTAAATGGAAGAATACGAAACTTTCAAATAATTATATTGATGTTAAATTTGAGGGCGTTCTTAAAGATCAAAATTTTAAGATTGGGAAATTTAAGTATATTGCGCACGAAAAGAGCATGAGTATAGACGCTAAGGGGAATATTGCTCTAGATAAAGATGAGCCCAGTATGCTGACTGGAACTTTTAAGGATGAACTCGGTCTGAGTGAATATATGAAAGCAAAGTTTGCGATGAAGACGATTCCTTTTGCGGTTACAGGTAAGGGGACTGAGCTGGCCCTTGATCAAGAATATACGCGAAAGAAATTCCTAGAACATTTAAAAGGCAAAGAAGGCAAAGCAAAAGTAGAGAAGGCCATCGACGAGAACGTAGATAAATATATTAAAGGTGATAGTGGTAAACAAATAAAAAAATTGATTAAAGGATTTTTAAAATGAACAAGACTGCCCCGCTCATATGGGAAAATGCCAAACTAAGACTCATTGATCAAAGAAAACTACCTAGAGAAGTGATGTATCATGATATTAATTCTCTAGAAGAGACTCATGCTGCTATCAGAGATATGATTGTTCGTGGAGCTCCTCTTATTGGCTTTACTGCTTTGTTTGGTATGGTTATCTGGTCTCAAAAAAATGAAATAAATTTAGAAGGTGTGAGAAAAGCTGCAGAATTTCTAAAAACAGCCAGACCGACGGCCGTTAATTTGGCTTATGAAGTAGATCGCGCCGCCCATCTTTGTGAAACCTTAATTAAGGAAGGTAGAGAAGGCAAAGAGATTTCTTCTGCCCTTGAGCACTTCTCAATTGAGCAGATGGATCTTCTTCATCAGTATAATCTATCTATGGCCAAGTCTGCTGCGCAAGAATTGAGTGAACTCTATGGAGATAAGAAACTCAATATTATGACTCTTTGTAATACGGGCTATCTTGCTTGTGGACCGATGGGAACTGCGCTTGGTGTGATTGAACATCTTCATACTCTTGGCCGGATTAATCACGTCTATGCTTCTGAAACAAGACCATATCTTCAAGGTGGAAGACTAACAGCTTATGAATTGGCCACAGGGGGAGTTCCTCACTCAATAACGGTAGAGGGAGCCTTTTCGTATCTGATGAAAAATAAACTTGTAGATGCCATTTTTATTGGAGCTGATCGAATTGTTAGAAATGGAGACACCGCTAATAAAGTAGGAAGTTCTACATTATCTATTGTGGCCAAACACTATGGGGTGCCTTTCTATGTGGTTGCACCTACATCGACTTTTGATTTAGACCTTGAAACAGGGACTGAAATTGAGATTGAGTTACGTCCTCAAGAGGAAGTGCTCTGTGCTATGGGTGAAAGAATTGCACCGCTTGAATCGGGAGCTTTAAATCCAAGCTTTGATGTAACAGACTATTCCTTCATTACAGGAATTATTTGTGAAAACGGAATGGTTAAAAATATATCCCCAGAAAGTGTAACGAAGCTTGCGGGTAAATAGGAATAAAAAATGTTACGAGCTTCAATAGATATAGGTTCAAATACAACATTGCTTCTCATCGGGGACGTTGTTGAGGGAAACCTAACAGAGTTAGAAAATGAGAGTCGTGTGACTGGTCTGGGCCGTGAACTCGATAAGAATAAGGCCTTCTTAGATATTGCTATGGAAGATACATCTAAGGCCCTAAGTGAGTATGTTGAACTTATTGATAAACACAATATCCAAAGATCAGACGTGATTATGACAGCGACAGAAGCTTCTCGTGTTGCCACTAATGCTAAGGCCTTCTTTGATAGTATTGAAAAAGAGCTAGGACTTAGGGTCACCATTATCTCTTCTGAAGGAGAAGCCCATTACACGGCCTTTGGAGTTATAAGCGGAAGTGAGAGCACGATGAGCGACCTTACGATCATGGATATAGGAGGAGCTTCAACTGAGTTTATTAAAGTTTCCAGTGATCCTTTTGAGATTATCGATTCAATTAGCCTTCCTTTTGGAAGCGTGAGGGCCACTGACTGGATTAGCGAAGGTATATTTGAAGAAAAAATGAATGAAATTATCTCAAGCAGTCGTTTAATTGATTTTAAGACAGATCATTTGTTTTGTGTGGCCGGATCAATGACAAGCTTAGGGGGAATGATCAAAGGATTAAAAGAATTTAACCCCGATGAAGTCAATGGAACGAAAGTAAGCTTCGATCAATTCTTAGAATTTAAAGAAAAAATAAATAATACAACTCCAGAGGCTTTGGAGCAAAAGTATCCCTTCTTAGGCAAGAGGGCCCGCTCTATTGTTGGGGGTGCCCGTTTGGGTGAAAAAGTGGGTAATCTCTTAGGTATCCATACTTTTGAGATTTCAACTTTAGGCCTGAGGTATGGAAGCGTTTACGCCGGAGAGATTGATGAGCGATTTAGAATTAGATAGTAATCATAGTTTTGAAGAACCAGTAACGTTTAAAAGAGGACAAGTACTCTTTGCCCAAGGCGAAAAATCTTCTTATCTCTACATCGTTCAAAAAGGTGAAGTTGGTATCTTTTTGGAGGATAGAGATAAGTTGACTCTTCTTAACACTGTTGGAGAAAAAGACTTTATTGGTGAATTGAGTATGTTTAGTGATGATAAACGAAATGCAACGGCCATTGCTTTAGAGACCAGTTCATTAGTTGTTATTCAGAAATCAGATGTACGTAAAATCTTAAAGATGTGTCCTGAGTGGGTAACTAATATTATGTTAACCATTACTGATCGCTTAAGAAATACCGTTGATGTCCTAAGGGAACATAGAGTGATAGATGAAATGCAATCAGCGTCTAAAAGAACTCTCAACGCTGATGAAATCAAAGATCTACAAAATAGTGTCAAAGAATATAAAGAAAGAAGAGGGCTTTAAGATAGTAGTCTTAAAGCCTAATGAGATTTCTCTTAGATAGTGCTGCGATCACAGATTTAACCTTCGCACAGGCTCGTTCTACATCTCTTGTCTCATTTGAAAGACGGGTCGACATAACTTTATAAGCCGCTTCTCCATATTCTCTTGAACAAAGAGAGAGGATTTGCCTCTGTTCATTAACTTTTAAAGATTTAAGAGCAACACCAAGAATAGGGGCTTTGATGTGACTAAGTACGCGAGTGACATCATCATCGCTAAGTTCTAGTAGACTATTGAACTGGATTGACGTTTCTACAATCTCGGCTGCAAGTTGAGGATTCTTAATTCTAATTTGCTTAAGAAGTCTTTCCCTTTCATCTGGATTTAAATACTGAAACATTTCAAGAATCTGTGCTCTACCGTTGATAAATACATTTCCTTCAAAATTATCATCCATGATTATTCCCTTTCAGCATGTTAGCTATTTTTCCACTTGGCCTGTTCTTTTATAAAATTCTCTCTCGCAGTTTGGAGAGTTTCTTTGTGACTATCTTGTATTTCATTGAGTTGATTATTTTGAGACTCTACGACCTCTGAGACTTGATCGTTATGGGCCATTTTTAAGTTCTTGAGTTCTTCATCAAGTCGTTGGTTTTCATCATTGAGGCGCATTTCATGCTTGGAACGAATACTAACCAGTTTTTGCTCAAGCTCACTCTCTAGACGACTTACTTTAGATTCGTAGTCTTTATTCAAACCACTAAGCATATCTTCATAACGCTTAGTTTCCTTTTCATATGTACGATTATTCTCTGAACGAAGCTTCTTGAGCTCAAAGTTGTGCCTCTTTTGCTCATTAAGCTTAAAGCGTTCGGCGCGAACTTGGGAAATATCATTCATTGAAAGCTTCCTCTATTTCTTTGTAAATGCCCTCCTGGCATCCTATTATTAGAGTACAATTTTCTATACGTTCCCTTCAAGGAGGCAAAATATGACGCTAAATAGCATGCTAAGTAACCGAAATGTGTATCTCGTTCACGGAAAGCGAACTCCATTTGGAAAGTTTGGGGGAAGTTTGAAGGATATTAGTCCAGTTGACTTGGCCGTTCACGCTACAAAAGCGACTCTTTCTGACTTGAAATTAAAGGGAAGTGACGTCGATCAATATATTTTAGGTAATGTTGTAACGACAACTACAGACACTATGTACGGTGGTCGCCACCTTGCTTTGAAAAGTGGGGCGTCTCAGGAAACTCCAGGTCACAATGTAAATAGATTGTGTGGTTCCGGAGCGCAATCCATACTCGATGCAACTAGAATGATTCTTCTTGGAGAAGGTCAGGCGATGATAGCTGCTGGTACGGAAAATATGTCGAATATTCCTCATCTGGTTTACGGCGGACGTTTTGGAACAAAGTATGGTGCACTTCCAACCGTAGATATGCTCATGGACTCTTTAACTGATCAGTACGGTGGCTGTCCTATGGGAATTACAGCTGAAAACTTAGCTGAGAAATACAATATCACTCGTGAAGAGTGCGAGGAATTTGCAGTTAATTCTCATAAGAAAGCACAAGCGGCTTATGAAGCAGGACACTTTAAAGATGAGATTTCGCCTTTTGAAACAAAAAGAGGAACGATTGATAAAGACGAACATCTGCGTGGAGATTCAACTGTTGAGAGTATGGCGAGTCTTAGACCTTCTTTTAAGAAAGGTGGAGTGGTTACAGCGGCAACGGCTTCAGGAATTGTTGATGGAGCTTCATCAACTTTAATTGCAGATGAAAAATTTGTGAACGATCATGGGCTAACCCCTATGGCGAGAATTCTTGATGGATGCGTTGTTGGTGTTGATCCTACGATTATGGGTATTGGACCTGTTCCTGCGATTAGAACTCTTCTTGAGCGAAATAATTTAAATATTAAGGATATCGACTTAATTGAAATCAATGAAGCCTTTGCAGGACAAGTACTTGCTTGTCATAGAGAGCTTGGGTTTGAACTTCAAAAACTTAATATCTGGGGAGGAGCTCTTGCTCTAGGACATCCTCTTGGTGCTTCAGGAAATCGAATCACGCTAAGTTTGGCGAGACAATTGAAAGCAAAAGGCTTAAAAAGAGGTATTGCCTCTGCCTGTATTGGTGGTGGTCAAGGGATTGCTGTTCTAATTGAAGTATAGCTATAGAGCTAATTAGGTTTTTATAAATGAGTGAAACAATTATTTTTCATAAAGAGGATTTAGATCGTTTTGAGGCCTGGTTAGGACTTAATTACGATGCTCTGACTTGGCAAGGAAGGTATGAAGCAGAATTTAATACTTTCTGGGCCGCCTTCTTTGTTCCTGGTCAATCTCTAACACAAATAATTGGTCGCTTTGAATACGCACTCCTCTATGCCAAGATTGGCCCTCTTAATGCTTGGTTTTCTTGGCTTAGAAATTCATTTCTCTTTTATATTTTTATAACAAAAGATCTCTCTATTTTAGAGCTTAGTGAGAGATCAAAAATCTCTTATGATCGACTTGGAGTTATTTTAAGAGACTTCATGGTTGATTACTTTCCAGAGTATGAAGACCTTTTAAATGGTCGTTTTCAAGTCTCCAATAGAATTAGTCCCAATTTAAATTTGCGATACTCTGAGTTGAAGTCGCAATATGAATTGGGTGATGAAGCCGAAGAGAAAAATCTTGATTCTGTACTTAGTAGTATGGAAATTACTCTTTATCCTGAATGGGTGAAACTTTCTTTAAGAATGCAAAGAGACCTCTTTCATCCAGGCTTTGATTTCTCGCGTATTAAAACTAATCTTTCTTTCAAACGTCAGCTAAGAGTTTTTAGAGATATTATTATTTTCCTACTCGCAGGAGTGGTTTTAGTCTTTGTTATTCAGAAGCTCAATATAAAATGGGAAAAAGAAATCATTGAAAAGATTAGTGTCTACGAGCCGCAACTTAAGTGGCTTGATACCACTCTTTCTTTCAAAGAAGATCAAGGCTCTTCAAGTAAGGACTTTGACCTTGCAGCTTCAGAACTTGATGACGTAGAGACAAAAGAAGAGAGTCAGTTTGATGCCTTGGCCTTAGATGATGAAATTCGCTACGAAGAAGAATCAGATGTTATTTTAACAAGTTGGGATTCTCTTCCAAAAGACTTTGATGTTGCAGATCTTGAGCAGTCTGATTACGAAGAAGAAAGAAAGAGAGGTTATCGAGATACACGCTACGGAAGTACAAAAGTATACCGAGTACTCTTACGCTCTGTAGATACCCAGACTTCCAAAGATAATTTAAATGTACTGCTTGATAAGTATAAAGTTACTCAAGTTGATAATGTAAAACCTGGAAAGAGTGTTCCAGGCGGGATCTATTACAATATTTATGTTCCGAGGCTTTATTTAAAAGAGTTCTTGGCCCAAGTCGTGGATCTTGATGATGCTGTTCTATATGAATCTAGAACAAGAACCGGGAGAAATCCTCCCGGAAAAAACAAAGTCTTTATCTGGGTAAAGAATATTTAAATACCGCGGCGCTAGACTTATTCTTTCTCATGAACTTACAATAAGAAATCTCAAAATTTTCAGGAGTTTAAGTATGCTAGGAAAGATTTTAATAGGACTTATATTAACGATTCAATCGAGCTTTGCCGTTGATGTTTATGTGGAGTCCGTATCAGGAAAAGGGATGGGCGCTTCCGAAAGAGAAGCGATAGATGAGTTCGTTCAATCATCGGTTCAGAATCATTCTCAATTTGATCTTGTTATGGATAAGGGAAATGCAGATGTCATCTTGATGCCTAAGCTTTTAAAAGTATCCGATACTTACTTTTTAAAGATATCCAAAATAGTGAATGGAAAGGTTGTTAAATCTTCGCGCATGAAGTCTAAGCAACTTAGCGATATCGATCGCGTGACTGAAAGACTAGTTACTGCCGTTTTAGAGGGAAAGGACGTTAAGCAAACGGCCCAGGTAAATAATATTACTGACGCTGAAGTGAATCGAAACACAAATCGCTTTGAGGTAACTCGCCAGTGGTTCATTGGCTTTGGTCCAGGTTGGTTGAATAATGCGAATATTGGAAAGAGTGGCTTCTTTTGGAAAATTGGTCACGAGTGGGGACTTGATCCTAACTTTTCTATTAATCTAAGTTTAGATGGAACAAGTTTAAGCGATAGTTCTGCTGACTTTTCTATGTTTCAAATGGGTCTTGATTACTATTTAAACCTCAGTAAAACGAGTCCCTATGTAGGGGTTGGAATTGGTTACGGTAGCGCCGATGTTCATGGATGTGACGACAGCTTTTTAAGCTATACTTGTGCGAACGACCAAGAGGCAAGCGGTTGGGCAGCATCTGTGAATAGTGGGGTTAAGTTTTTTAGAACTTCTGCTGTTAATCTTGGCCTTGAGGCAGAGTATGCTTACATATTCGATGAAACGACTGTTGGAAACCCAAGTCGAATCACCGTTAGCTTATCTGTTTATTACTAAAATTACATTTGGCCGTCAGGAATCTCGAAGAGACCTTTGACTTTTCTGAGGGCCACATGACTTACTTTCAAATAATGCCACTGTCTAAAGAATCCAATAAACATCGCTACCATAAATCCGTAAACCACACCTGAATGAACAACTTTAGTCACAAGTCCTGTGTCATGGGCTCCACCTAATAAGAAAGCAATAGACCCAAGAATTAACATGAGCATAGTCCAAGGAATGGTCTGTCTTTTACAGCGATCCGAATCTTGAACAAACTTAATCACTTTCTTTTTATAGGGTCCAAGATCTTCTGGCGGATCATCAAAGAGTTCATGGAGATTGTTAGCACTATTGAGAGCTTGGTAAACATTATTCATTAACCTTGAAACCCCAATAAAATAGAACATCACAAAGGCTTGGGCAAAAATAGTATACAGAAAGCTCACAAGAGCGAGTTGAATATGACCAAAAGTGATGGTGATCCAATTCATCGCAACACCTGCTGTGAGACAAATTCCAAACACCATTAAAACAATGAGAAATCTCAGTAAATAGGCCATAGTATGTATTCCTAAATTATTGTCAGAGCTAAGTCATTTTGATACTCAGTAGCCATGCTTTGCATATTGTAGTGCCAAGCGGTTACTGACAATCAAAGAACATATGTAGTCTGCGTTGTTTGAATGCTTTACCGCTAAGGGTATACTGTAGGAATTTCTCTTTTTAAAGTAGATATTCCCTATTTTTACATTATTAAAAATGTATAAAAGGTTTTTTATGAGTACCGAAGCCAAGAAAAAGAAGTTACTAGAAAATCCCATCGCCAATGGAATTGTTGTCCCTATCGCTATTGTTCTAGTAGGCGCTGTCGTTGTTTTTGGTGTGACTAAGCTCCTTTCTTCAGAAAGATCTTACAAAGATCTCGTAAGAGAGATGCACACAAAAACATTTGGAAATCGTTGGGTGGCTGCATTTGAATTATCAAAACTTATTTCTAGTTCTCAAATTCCTCAAGAAGATATTCCTTGGCTAGTAGAAAATTTAGAAGAAATTTACAACGAGGCGCAGGATCCAAGAACTCGGCAATTTTCAGTCGTTGCCGCTGGTGCCCTGCACACAAATGACAGTATCTCTTTATTAGAAAAAGCAGTTTCTGACACGGATGACAAAGTTAGATTTCATGCCATTGTAGCATTGGGCAATATGCCGCAGGGTGTAGCTTTTACGAAATGGGATAAAGTTCTTTTATTGCTAGAGCAAAAAGAAGATATCGGAATGACACAGTCTGCTGCACTTGCCCTTGCGACCCATCGCATCCCTCAGGCCGAGCCAGTATTGGTGGGACTCTTGTCTTCTGAAAATGTTGTTCTTCGCTACACTGTAGCTTCGGCCCTAGTTAATTATAAGAATGAACAAGCCTTGCCCGTTCTCAGTGGGCTGCTAAAACTTGAGCCTGGAAAAGCACAAAATGGCAGTTTAAATGAAGATCAGGTTGTTGCGTTAAAACTTAGTTTATTGAATTCTATAAAAAATAATGAGTGGAATGTTTTAAAAGAAGAGATAATGCAGGTTTCCAAGTCAGACAAAAGTTTGAAAGTAATGGAGAGTGCTAAGGAATTATTAAAAACATTGAAAAACTAATCATTTGAAATGATAATTAAACTGCTGATTTTCCATATAAATTATGTTAATAACGATGTTGATTAAAACATCTAAATTTTTTTAAACTTTTCCACTTTCGTTTTATTACTGAAAAACGGAAGAATGGTGGAGAAAAATACTATGAGTGAAGCAAGACAAAGTCTTAATCGTCGTGAATTTTTTAGCTATCTAAGTGTCGCTTGGATTGCTTTTGGTGCCGCCTGTGCCGGTATGGCCGGACTGGCCTTTAGATTTTCTTATCCCAACGTAAACTTTGAACCAGAAATGGAATTCATCGCGGGAACACCTGACATTTTTGAAGAAGGTGTTGATGAGAGATACAAGAAAGGTTTTGGAGTTTGGATGGTGAAGCTTGAAGGTAAGCTCTTTGCTCTTTCAAACATCTGTACGCACCTTGGTTGTATTCCAAACTGGCAGCCAGCTGAATTGAAATTTAAGTGTCCATGTCATGGGTCTGGTTACTACATGAGTGGAGTGAACTTTGAAGGTCCTGCACCTCGTCCGCTAGAGCGCTATAAGATCGGCTTAAATGCTGAAGGAAAAATCATTGTTGATAAGACAAAAGTTTTCCGTGCAGAAAAAGGACAGTGGGATAACCCGAACTCATTCATTACCGTTTAATTAAATATATATTTGCGAAGGAAATAAGTTATGGCCGCAAAAGGTTTAGCTGACAAAGTACGAGAGACACAGGTTTGGAAATCAATTTTCCGTCATGGTCCACCAGACAATGCAAGAAATAGAGCTGCAGTTGTTGCTGGTAACGTGTTTCTTCACCTGCACCCGATTAAGTTAAAAAAGTCTGGGGTTCAACTTGGGTACACATGGTGTATGGGTGGACTGACTTTCTTTATCTTTCTTGCACTGACTGTTTCAGGCGTACTTCTTATGTTCTATTACCGTCCAACGGCTGAATATGCATTCAACGATATCGTTGCTCTAAGAGAGCACGTGCCTTTGGGAATTATGCGTGAAATTCATAGATGGGGTGCTCACTCCATGGTTATTACAACTTGGCTTCACATGTTCCGCGTCTTTATGACGGGATCGTATAAGCCACCAAGAGAGTTCAACTGGGGTGTTGGTGTAATCCTCCTCGTTCTTACTCTTCTTCTTTCTTTTACAGGTTACTTACTTCCATGGGATCAGCTGGCCATTTGGGCGATTACGGTTGGTGCTAACATGGCAAAAGCAACTCCATTTCTTGGTCACGGTGGTCCTGGTGCCGCTCTTGCTCAGATTGGTGACTTTGTTATGGTTTCGGATAAAAACGATGTGCGCTTCCAGCTTCTCGCTGGACGTTTCGTTGGTGAGCCGGCCCTATTGAGATTCTATATCCTCCATTGTGTATTCATTCCTCTTGTAGTTGGAACTTTGATCGCTGTTCACTTTTGGAGAGTTAGAAAAGATGGTGGTATTTCAGCTCCTCTTTAATTGAGGGGCTTTGTTTTAGTAGGAAGAATTAAGACTATTAAGGAATAAGGTTTTTAAATCATGAAAGAATTGATTAATTGGGTTGCGGACCCCATCCGCTCTTTCCCTATAGTCTGTGTACTTTTTTATTTTATGATGAAGTATTACAGAGTAGTAGGAACGAAAAAGTTCTTGGCCTGGTCACTCGCTGTTATCATTCCGGTTTCAGTTTGGTTTGCGGCTGACCCTAACTTTTTCACTATTATTACTCTTCCCGATAATATTCCTATCATTATTCTTATTGTTCTTGTTGGATTCCTTCAGTGGTTTACCTTCTATAAGGCTGCCATTAATGACAATAGATTGGATCAAGGTCTTGGCCCTGTTGAAGGCCTGCCGGAAAACCGTGAGAAAGTATGGTCATGGCCGAACCTAGTTTATACAGAACTCTTTATGATCATTGCCGCAACAGCGTTCCTTGTTGTTTGGGCGATTGTTTTTAAAGCACCTTTAGAAGAGCCAGCTAACCCAACTTGGGCACCAAACCCAGCGAAAGCTCCTTGGTACTTCCTAGGCTTACAAGAAATGCTTGTTTATTTTGACCCTTGGATGGCCGGTGTTGTTCTTCCTGGAGTTGTTGTAGTTGGACTTATTGCTGTTCCTTATATCGATACCAATCCTAAAGGAAATGGATATTATACTGTTGCAGAAAGACCGATCGCTATGTGGGGATTTCTTTTTGGATGGATTACTCTATGGCTTTATCTCATTATGGTAGGAACTTTTTTGAGGGGACCTAACTGGACGTTCTATGGTCCATTTGAATATTGGGATTTTCACAAGGTTGTTGCAGAATATAACATTAACTTATCTGAATTCTTATGGATTAAGTGGTTAAATTCTCCGATGCCATCGAATATGTTTGTCAGAGAGTTCCTCGGAATTATTCTTTCTCTTGCTTACATCCTTGTCCTTCCTCCTGTGACGGCCATGACTTCTTACGGGAAGAAAATGATCGAAGGTGTAGGACAAATTAGATACTACATCTTTATTGTGCTTCTCCTTCTTATGGTGAGTTTACCTATTAAAATGGTTCTTCGTTGGTTGTTTTCATTGAAGTACATTGTGGCGCTCCCAGAGTTAGAGTTAAACCTGTAAGAAATTTGAGCTAGAAAAAATATTAAGGATATAAAGAATGAAGAAACTAGAACCAGGAATGGCGTACGATACCAATAAGCTGAATAAGCTTTTTGCTTTCTTATCTATTCTGTTTTTAATGATTGTAGTTTGGGTTTTCTTGGACGATTACATCCGTCCTTGGAAAGCTGTTCAGATTGAAGCTTTGAAAATTAAGCAGACGAAGCTTCAAGAAAAGTATGAACTAGCAGATAAAGATATTAATAAAGAAAAACTCGCAGAGCTTGAAAAAGAATTGGCCGCCGCTAAAGCTGATCAAGCTGAGAAGCGCTTAGAGATCAATAGTGTTGAAAGAGAAATCTTTAAACTTCAAAAATTCTTAAAAGAAGAGACGATCACTAACGGTATTTTAAACTCGAAAGTTTCTGCAACAAACTTCAAGTATGAGCAAGCACAGCTAAAGCATGATCATAATGCAACGGAAGAATATTATTCGATGCTTACGGATTACAAAGAAAAGTTTGCTGTATCAAAAGATAGAATGAAGACTTATCAGCAAACAGAGAAAGAGCTTAAGCAAAAAGTCTTTAATCTACGTGCTGATGTAACTGAAGCAGAAAAAGAAATCAGTAAAATTGTAGGAACACGTGGACTTATAAAGAAAGCTCTTGATGCAACAAGCATGGGTCCTATCTTCGCGATTAGAAACGCTCCTTTTGTTGATTACTTAGATCCAACTCTAAAAATTCAACAAGTTGTAATTGAATCGATTACTGATGACCGCTACTTTCAACAAGTTCCTAAAGTTGATCGTTGTATGACTTGTCACACTTTCATCGATCAAGCGGGATACGAAGATCAAGCTAATCCTCATAAAACTCACCCTAACTTAGACTTAATGGTTGGACGTGATTCTCCTCACCCAATGAAGCAGACAGGTTGTACAACATGTCACGGTGGTGAAGGGCACAGAGTTAACGACCTAGGCTCAACTGCTCACACGCCACAAAATGAAGAACAAAGAAAAGAGTGGGTAGAGAAGTATAACTATCATCCACCTCACCGTGTAGCCCAGCCTATGCTTAAGCTTCAATATACAGAAGCAAGCTGTGTTAAATGTCACCAAGGTGTCGAATTTATTCCAGGTGCTACGGTCCTCAATGAAGGTCGTCAAAATCTAGAAAAATATGGATGTTATGGATGTCACAAGATTCCTAACTTCGAAGAAAAGCGTAAACCTGGACCAAGTCTTGAAAAAATTGCTTCTAAAGTAAGTAAAGAATTTTTCAAAAACTGGGTATGGGATCCTAAGTCTTTCAATCCTAATGCGATGATGCCTAGGTTCTTTGAGCAATCTAATAACAATGCAAAAGAGCACCCGGAATTTGCAAAGAAGAACGTTGCAGAAGTTAATGCAATGGCAGAATTTATTTGGGATAAGTCTAAGCCTTACCGTCCTTTCAAAAAGTTTGAGAGTGGAAATGCTGAAAATGGTAAATCACTTGTAACAACTGTTGGTTGTATGGGATGTCACGGTGTTGATGGCGAAGAAGAAATGTCTGCAAAGATTGGATCTTACGCTGGACCTTATCTTTCTGGTACAGGTTCAAAAGTTGATCCCGATTGGTTAGTTTCATGGTTAAAGAAACCAAGTCACTATCAAGAAGATACAATTATGCCTTCATTCAGACTAACAGATACAGAGGCCAATGATATCGCAACTTATCTGCTAAGCCTTAAGAATGAGAAATTTGAGAAGTTCGAGTTTGAACCTCTTGATAAGAAACTTAGAGATGAAATCCTCGTTACTTATTTCTCAGCTTTTGACACAACTGAAGGTGCTAAAGCTAAGCTTTCTAAGATGAGTGATAGAGAAAGAACACTAGAGCTTGGTTACCGCTCAGTTGGAAAATACGGGTGTTACTCATGTCACAATATCGACGGATTTGAAGGTCGTGGTCCTATCGGTCCTGATTTAACTGAAGAAGGAACTAAGCCTCTTACTCAGTTTGGATTTGGTATTCAGCATGATGTTGAGCATTCTAGAGATGGTTGGATTAATGCTCACCTCAAGAATCCAAGACGTTGGGATATCGGAATTGATAAGCCATTCAAAGACATTACAAGAATGCCTAACTTTGAGTTAACAGATCGTGAAGCCGATACGATGACTCTCGCAGTTATCGCTAACTCAAGTGAGAAAGTTCCTCTTGCTGGTGTTAAGAGACTTGATGCAGATGAGAAGATTGTTGCTGATGGTATGAAAGTTCTTAATAAATATAACTGTGTGGGATGTCACCAAGTTGATGGTGCGCGAGGAGATATTCTTGCGGCTTACGAAGATGATATTAACGAAGGACCACCTAGACTTGTAGGTGAGGGGCATCGTGTTCAATTTGATTGGTTCCATTACTTCCTTGATAATGTTTATCCGATTAGACCATGGTTAACTGTAAGAATGCCTTCATTTAACTTAAGTGATGAAGAAAGAAATGCCATTGTTTCTATGTTCCAACACAAGGCTAAAGTGAAGACTCTAGTGGATCGTTCTGATGTTGTTGATTGGGCTCCTGGTGAAAGACAAGCCGCTCTTCAAATGTGGGATGAGTTAGCCTGTGCTTCTTGTCACTCTGCTGGATTTGATGCCGAGACAGAACCATCTGCTCCGAACCTCTATTTCGCCAGAAGAAGACTTCGTCCTAGTTGGATTAAGAAGTGGCTAGCTGCTCCAGATAAAATTTTACCTGGAACACTAATGCCTAGTTTCTGGATGGATGGGGAAGCAGCCTCAGAAGTTTTAGATGGTGATACTGACAGACAATTAGATGCAATGGTAAAATTGATGTACGAATTTGGTACAGAAAAACTACCTACAAAAGAGACTAAATTTTGGAGTAAACAATGAGTTCAGTTCAAGCAACAAAAGTCCATAATGGTCCATTAGAATATCCAGATGATCCACAGTTTGGAAAAGCATCTCCCGGAAAAGTGGGGATGTGGCTCTTTCTTGGAACCGATGCGATGTCTTTTGCAGGATTTCTTATCGGTTACGGAATTTTAAGAGCACGCTATGCGGCTGATTGGCCTAATCCTACCGAAGCTCTTGGTGGTGTTGGTCTTTCTGGTTTCATGACTTTTTGGCTTATCTGTTCTTCCGTATCCATGGTTATGGCCATTGATGCATGTAAGAGAAAAAATCGTCAGGCAATCCTGACTTGGCTAGGGCTTACTTGTCTTGGTGGGCTTGGATTTCTTGGAATGCAAGTATATGAATATTCTCATCTCTATCATATGGGAATGACGTTCTCTAGTTACGAGCATGGGATTAATTTATTTACTTCAACATTCTTTAGTATTACAGGCTTTCACGGTCTTCACGTATTTACCGGAACACTCTATCTCATCTACATGTTCAAGCTTGCTCTTGATGGACGATTTGATAATGGAGATTACAATCTTCTAGAGATTGCTGGACTGTTCTGGCACTTTGTAGACCTTGTTTGGATTCTTGTTTTTACTTTTGTCTATCTTCTGTAATTAACTATGAAATATAGATTACTGCTTATACTTTTCCTTATTTCCAACAAAATCATGGCCTGTCCTGGTTGCGTGGGAAGTATGGAAAATAGTAAGCAGTCCAATCTTGTTCCTATTTTGTGTATCTTCGTTGTATTAACTTATATTCCTTTCTATCTCATCTATAAAACAATTATTAAGCATAGAGATCTTAATAAAGAATTGGCCGACGAATTGAAGAGTTTAGAAGATGCAGCCCAGTCTTAATTCAGAAAAAAAATCTATAATATTTATTCTTTCTCTAAGTGCAGCTGTATTCGCTTTTTTGGTGTGGTGGATCTACGCAAAAGAAGTAGGGCAGACTCATAACCAGGCGATGGTTGAATTACTTCCTTATTTAAATAGTTTCCTCAATGCACTGACATCAGTTTTTCTACTTGTAGGGCTTAAGGCCATTAAATCTGGAAATAAAGAGCTTCATAAGAAAATTATGCTAGGAGCGGGTTCTCTATCAGCAACTTTTCTCATTAGTTATCTTCTCTATCATCACTATCATGGCGATACTAAGTTTGTTGCACAAGGCTTCATTAGAACATCGTACTTTGCAATTTTGATCTCTCATATTTTCCTGTCTATGCTTCAAGTTCCTCTTATTCTTTTCACTTTCTACCTAGCGTTTAAACAAAAGTGGGATTTACATAAGAGAGTAGCGAGAATCACTTTCCCTGTATGGTTATATGTATCCGTGACAGGCGTGATCATTTTCATCTATTTAAAATTTCTTAATTATTAAATCCATATAAAGGCGACTTATGAATATAAAGTTAGAAGGCTCTTGGAGAAGTCGATTGTCCTCAGAGTTTAAAGATAGCTATATGTTGGAACTTAATAAGTTTCTAGAGTCTGAACGTAAGCAAGGTAAGATAATCTATCCTGAAGAGGATCATATATTTGAAGCTTTTAACCATACTCCTTTTGATAAAGTTAAAGTCGTGATTATTGGTCAAGATCCCTATCACGGAGAAGGGCAGGCCCACGGTCTTTGCTTTTCCGTTAATCCTGGAGTTAAAACACCTCCCTCTTTAGTTAATATTTATAAAGAATTAAATTCAGATATAGGAATGGAAATACCAGATCATGGACACTTAATTTCATGGGCTGATCAAGGTGTTCTTATGCTTAATAATGTTCTCACGGTAGAGCAGTCAAAGGCCGCTTCCCATAAGAAGAAAGGTTGGGAAAAATTCACAGATAGAGTCATTGAAATTTTAAATGAAGAAAAGGAAAACCTGGTCTTTATCTTGTGGGGTAGTCCGGCTCAAAAGAAAGGCGCAAAACTTGATGATAAGAAACACTTAATTCTAAAAAGCGTTCATCCATCACCGCTATCTTCCTATAGAGGCTTTTTTGGCTGTGGTCATTTTAGTAAAACCAATGAGTACCTAGAATCGAGAGGAATAAAGCCCATTGATTGGACAATTGTTTAAACGGTATAAATTCTTTTTCTTAAGTAAAGAAGGGCAGGGAAGTTACATCCCCAGACCATGGCAAGGATAGCTATCGAGACCCAGTCCATTGGAAAGGTAAGTAAGGAGAACTTTAAACCTGCGGCATAAGAAAGAGGACCAAAAATCGCTCCAAGGATAAAGGCCAGTTTCTGATTATTCTTAAGATATTCATAGAGACCACTGGTCATAGCAAAAAGTAGCCAGATCATAAGTAGCCACATCGGGATAAAATCACTTTTCACTACGAATTTAAAAACTTCAAGGTAGTTAAGTAGAGAGTCTCCTAGAAGGCCATATGCACCAACAATGGAAATGATCATGAGTTCTTTTAGGCGAGAATTTTTTGGGCATAGAAAGAAAAGATAACTTCCTATAATGATTAAAGTTAAGACGGTGGCAGCTATTTGAAGTTTATAAATAGCTGCTCCGATATTTATCCACCAACCACATTGAAAGAGAATGGCCGTGATAATTTTCTGTGTAGATTTAATCATTATCTCCAATGAATAAGTTTATCTAAGTCTCTATTAAAATGGCCCTTACTGGGCTTGCATCTGCGCCTTTTAATTTTAAAGGTAGTGCTATCAGTTGATAATGACCTACTGGAGCGTTGTTTAAAATAATCCCTTCGAGGATGGCCATGTCATTTTTATATATTAAATTATGGCACTCAAGTTCTTTGTCATCGGCTGGATCAACGCTAGGAGTATCAATACCAATGAGTTTAACTTTCTTTTGAACGAGCGTCTGTACAAGTTCTCTAGACAATGAATTAAAGTTTCCGTTCCATTGATCAGGGTTGGGAAAAGAATTTGTCTTAAGCAGAATACGAGATGAATTAACTTCTTGCTTAAGATGAATAGGAAGTATTCTCTCTCCTAGAGGGCAATCAACTTCAATGACCTGGCAATGACCAAGATAGAAATCCAGGTTTCTGCGCTCCATAGTGATGCCATCGTTATGGTAGTGACTTGGAGCGTCGGTGTGAGCACCAATATGAAGTGTCGTATTCATAGAAGAGAGTCTAAGATTATGACCGTTTTCAAAAGAGAGCGCTTCTTGTCTAGAAAAAGTCGTATCTCCAGGAAAAACAGCAGTACCTTCGTGAACGAGTGGACTTATATCGATAATTTTAGCGTTTTCAATGTTCATGGTATGACACCTCAGTCATTGTTTTGATAAGATTCTGATTCTAACGTTTTTTAATAAAGCTAACAATAACAGGGATAATCAAGATGATCACCTTTGACGAAAATCATAAGAGTGCTCAAGGAGCCAAAGAGCTTGATAAGCAAGATAAGCTCAATATTTACCGTAACCAATTCAACTTTCCGCTTAATTCTAAAGGCGAGAAGATCATCTACTTTACGGGTCACTCTCTTGGATTAATGCCTAAGCGTGCAGAAGAATATATCCAAGAAGAACTCAATGCTTGGAAGGCATTTGCCGTAGAGGGACACTTTAATGGCAAGCATCCTTGGATGACTTATCAAGAAGGGCTATCTGAGTCCTTTATGGATGTGGTTGGCGCTCACTCAAGTGAAATTGCGATCATGAATACTTTGACGGTTAATCTTCATTTGATGTTAGTGAGTTTCTATCGTCCAACGAAGAAGCGCTTTAAAATACTAATCGAAAATAATACTTTTCCTTCAGATAAATATGCCGTGGACTCTCAAGCAAGATTTCATGGTTTTGATCCAAAAGAAGCGATTGTAGAACTTAAACCAGGTCCTGATGGGATGACGGTTAGTGAAGAATCTCTTTTGGAGCAAATTAAGGAACATGGAGACGAGCTTGCTCTTGTGATGCTTGGAAACTGTAACTACTTATCAGGCCAGTATTTTGATATTCCTAAAGTCGTTCAAGCTTCTAAAGAAGTAGGAGCCTTTGTTGGATTTAACCTCGCCCACGGAGCCGGAAATCTTCTTTTAGATCTTCATAAAGACGATGTCGACTTTGCGGTATGGTGTACTTATAAGTATTTAAACTCTGGTCCAGGCTCTCTTGCTGGTGCCTTTGTTCATCAGAAATATCATAACGACAATACGATCCCTCGTTTAGAAGGATGGTATGGAAATAAGAAATCAAGTCGTTTTAAAATGAGACCAGAATTTGAAAGTTCTGGCTCTGCCGACTCTTGGATTCTTTCTAATCCTCCCATTATTTCCATGGCCCCCATTAGGGCAAGTATGGAAATGGTTAACGAAGCTGGTTTTAAAAACCTTCGCAAGAAGGGCGATCAACTCACTTGTTACCTTGAATGGTTATTAAAAGAAGAATGTGGCGAGAATGTAACTCTCGTAACTCCTGCTTATAATCCAGAGAAACAAACACGCGGATCTATGATCTGTTTGAAAATGGGGGATAAAGCGCAAATGATAGGGGATGCTCTGAAAGCTGAAGGAGCGATTGTTGATTTTAGAGAACCGGATATTCTAAGAATGGCTCCGGCTCCCTTATATAATTCATTCGAAGATATTTTTGAATTAATTCAAATTATCAAAAGAACTTTAGCCTAAGGCAGGATTATAAAAGTTAAGTTCTTTTTTCAAGTCCTCAGGAAGTGTTGGTAATTTATTTCTGGGGATGAGAAATGTGGATAAGTTGAAAATATCTTCATAAACTCTATTATTCTCGGCCGCCATTTTTAGATAATGGTGTCCGGAAGATCCACCTGTTCCAATTTTTGTTCCCAGCATTCTTTGGGCCATAAGGGCGTGGCGATATCTCCACGTCGTAAAATTCTCATCAATATCCATTAGACAAGTAAGAAGACGATAAGGAAGGTGAAGCAGAGGTTCATCTCTATAAAGTAAAATGAAAAGCGCGTTGAGTGTCGCTTTTTGACTGAGTGAGCGACTTCCATCTTTTAAGAGTTCGGCATACTTCTCTTCATTAAGAAGAGACTTAAAGGTCGTTTTCGTTGACTCAAGGTTTGCAAGTTGTCCTTGGCGCGCCTTGTCTGTTAGAGAAGCTATATTGTCTTGGATGATTTTTTCATCACCCTTGAGCATTTCGCTAATCGTGTCTTCAAAAGTTTTCCAAAAATTAAAATTTTCCTTTTGAGTAAAGGGCATTCTTTCTAACCAAGTATTGAGCATATCTAAAAGAGAAGGTTTATCTTCAACTTCTAATATCTTCTTTTTATCGTCTTCACTAAGACGACCAAGAAAGTAATCTCGATCTATATTCTTTCTCTGATGGGTTCTTAGTCCCATACTGACTTCGATGATTCTAAATTGAACAGATTGAAATCCTGAAGCAGGAACGAGTAGATCTCTAAACTCTAGAAAATCCATAGGACTCATGGTTTCCATTACGGAGAGTTGATCCAATAGGAGAGATTGAATCTTAATGACTCGCTCCAAACGAGAAACGGCCGTGGCCACAAAATGTTCTTCTACATGATCTTTAGAAAAAATATCCATGATAGAGCTGAATTCATGAATGATTTGCTTAAACCAGAGTTCATAAACTTGGTGGACAATGATAAATAAAGTTTCATCATGGGCTTCGCTACCTAAGTCGCGACTCTTTGGGTTTTGAGTATCAAGTAGTTTTGGTAACTCTAAATAATCACCATAATAAGTACCTTGTTTATTCATTGCTTCCCTCTTTGCAATTCACCGTTCGGGGATAATCATTGCGATATGCCATAACGATGTGTATATAGACTTCATTGTTTTATAGTCTCTGAATGGAAAATTCCACAGAAAGCTTTTCACAGCTTTCGTAATTTGTAGATATGATGCGCACAAGAACGATTGGCCTTCTTACCATTTTTTTGACCTTCACCATGCTCATTGTTGGGGTCCTTGTCCATAATTATGGCGGCTCTCTTGTTTGTAAGAGCTGGCCCCTTTGTTATCAAGTTAGTATCTCAACTAATCTTATAGGGATTAGCTTGGCCCATAAGATTCTTGGGCTAGTCGTGGGTATTTCCACTCTTATTCTTGTTTTCAAAATCTCTCTAGATAAAGATAGCGAAGCAGGGCTACCTGAAATAGCATTCTTTAGCCTGTTTCTAGTTGGTCTCCAGGGCTTAATGGGCGGGCTTTCAAGCCAATATCAGCTACCAAAGATTGTGAATACCAGTCACTTTATCCTATCTCTTTGTTTTCTATCTTCTCTTATTTATATCGATTATAGAATGACAAAGGAACGTGATAACAATCACTTAAATGAGAAAGATTATCAAAATAAATGGTATCTCTATCTTTCAGACGGACTTGGCCTTCTGTTATTCCTTCTTTTTCTCTCATTGGCACTTGGATCTTTTCTTAGGCATTCTGGTGGATTAGAAGCTTGCGGTATTGGACAAGGGGCAACTCTTAGATGTTTATCTGAGGGAGAGTTATCCTTTTGGCCTAGATTGGCCCCCGCTCAAGTTCATATGTTCTATCGCTTCTTAGTGCTCGTCGCCCTTGGCTTTGGAATGTTTTGGTCCCTAAAGATAATCAAAGCTTTCAAGAGAGATTCAAGATATAGAGCAGGTGCAACAATTCTTGGTATAGCCATTATTTTTTACTGGTTATCGGGAATCACAATGGTGAGCTCGAATAGTTTTAGAATTTTTCTTAGTGCACACATTGGATTAGGAATTTTCTCATTTGCTGTGGCCTTGCGACTCTATCTTCGCCTAAGAAAACTAGAGAAGATCTCTTTGGGCGATCATTCAATATCTATGTGGCGAGACCTTCTTGACTTAACAAAGCCACGATTAGGTAGCTTGGTTATGTCGACAGTCTTTGTCGGCTTGATTCTTGCTCCACGCACCATTTCTTTTTTTAACGGTCTTATTGGTTTCTGCCTGACTTTCTTATTAGTTATGGGGGCGGCTGCCTACAATTGCTACATGGAAAAAGATATTGATGGCCTCATGGACCGTACAAAGAATCGTCCACTACCTTCTGGAAGAATGAAGCCGAGAACGGCTTTTATTTACAGTGTTGCGTTAATGTCATTCGCGCTATTGGGTCTTGCTTATTTTACTAATATGACCACGGCCATACTTGGTTTTATTGCAGCAGCTCTCTATCTTTTTGCGTACACTCCACTTAAGCAAAAAAGTGTACTCGCCCTATACATTGGTGCGATTCCTGGTGCTATTCCACCTGTGATGGGATGGACAATGGTTATGGGAGAAATGGATGCCATGGCATGGGCCTTATTTTGGATTCTCTTTGTTTGGCAATTACCTCACTTCATGGCCATTTCTATTTACTTGGCCCAAGATTACGACAAAGCACAAATAAAGGTTTACCCAAATTCTTTCGGAAGAGAGCTTACGAAGTGGGGGATATTTTTACTTACCGTCTTATTGAGCTACGTTTCTTTGTATCCATGGCTATATGACCTCGGTGTCACTGATAGTTTTGGCTACTTCGCGGCATTCTTGAACATAATTTTCACACTTGTGGCCTTTAGGATTCTATTTATACCCGTTATTAAAGAAGATTTACTGAGACGCTGGGCAAGAATTTATTTCCTCGCTTCCATTTTCTATTTACCACTTCTGCTTGGAAGTATGATTTATCTGAGTTAGTCATTTGTAAAAATGATCACCCGTAAGGATTTATTTCAGGCTTTTTCTAACTTATTTTTGATGATGATTTATCTTACTTAATTGCAAGAGAAATGTTGGTCTTTTCTGGCAAATCGGTGTAATTCCTAGTAAACTGCATATTAATTTCTAGAAAATTTAATCAAACCGTCCTATTTTTTTAAAGGAAAAAAGGTCATGACTAGTACGAATACTGCCTCCCATGTAGCAGATGCTGCTCACAAAATGGGCTTCTTTGAAATGGTTGCTCCGCCTGAAGACATTTCGGCCAACGGACATTTAATTGATTGGTTGTTTAATTACACCACTTCATTAAATATTTTCTTCTTTATCCTTGTCTGTATTGGCCTCTTCGGATTTTCATTTCTCTATCATCAAAAGAGACATCCAAAGCCTTATTACACTTATGGAAATAAAAAAGTTCATATTGTTGTGGCCACGATTATCGGTGTAGCTGTTTTTATCGGTATTGACTTAAATATCACGCGTTTGTCGAATAACCATTACACAGGTGTATTCATCAATTGGCCTGATGAAAGCAAGGAAGACGTAGTACGTGTTCAGGTACTTGCACAGCAATGGGCATGGAACTTTAGATTGGCCGGTCCTGATAAGGTTTTCAACACAGAAGATGATATTGTAACTCTTAATGATCTTCGTGTTCCTAAAGATAAGAAAGTTGTATTTCAAATTCTTTCAAAAGACGTAATTCATTCTCTTTATTTTCCAAATGCTCGTCGTAAAACGGATGCTATTCCTGGGCGAATTACGAGAATGTGGGTTGAGTTTACTAAAGCCGGTCGTTATGACATTGCTTGCGCCGAAATGTGTGGAACTTACCACTATCGTATGGCCGCTAAGCTGACAGTTTACAGTGATGATGATTACGATACTTGGCTTGCAACACTTCCTAAGTCTTATGTAAGTGATCCTGATGATGAAGAAATCGCACCACGTTCTGACCTCTACTGGGGTTGGAAATGGAATCCAAGCGCCAATACATCATCTAACAAAGTCGGAATGACAAAATAATAATTAATTATTTGAGGAGATATTGAGATGGCTTTTTATGAACAGCACATCCACCCAGCCCCTAAAACTTTTCTATCAAAGTATATATTTTCTTATGATCACAAGGTGATCGGTAAGCAATTTCTTTGGTACGGAATTTTCTTTCTTTTGGTTGGTGGTCTAATGGCCCTAATGATCCGTTGGACACTCGCTTACCCAGGTCAGCCTTTTCCCATCATTGGAAGTTTCTTGTTTCCAGAGACTGGTGGTGCCGTACCTCCTGATACATATGCCATGCTTTTTACAATGCACGGTACGATCATGATCTTCTACGCAATTACACCGATTTTAATTGGAGCCTTTGGAAACTTTTGTATTCCACTGATGCTTGGTGCTCGCGATATGGCGTTTCCTCTTCTTAATATGTTGAGTTTCCATATTGCTGCGTTTTCAGGATTAATTCTTCTAGCCTCATTATTTACTCCTCTAGGAGCAGCTGCCGGTGGTTGGACTTCTTATCCAACTCTTTCGACTTTAATTGGTTCTCCAGGTGTTGGACAGACTCTTTGGTCTCTCGCGATCTTCGTTCTCGGTGTTTCTTCTATTATGGGTGCCGTAAACTATATTACGACGATCATTACATTACGTGCCCCTGGAATGGGTTACTTTGATATGCCATTAACGATTTGGGGCCTTGGATTAACAGCTATTCTAAACGCTATTTTCCTTCCTGTTCTTGGAGCAGGGGTAATGCTTCTTATCTTTGATCGTGTTTTTGGAACAACTTTCTTCCTTGCTGGAGCTGCAGCTACAACAGGGACAGGGGATCCGGTTCTCTTTCAACACGTTTTTTGGATCTTTGGACACCCTGAAGTTTATATCCTTATTCTTCCTGCTTGGGGGATTGTTTCGGATCTACTGTCTTTCTTTGCTAGAAAGCCTGCCTTTGGAGCAAAGGCTACGGCCCTTGCGATGACTTCGATTACTATTCTTTCAACACTTGTTTATGGTCACCACATGTTTACAACTCAGATGTCACCACTTCTGACTCAAACATTTATGACTCTTACGATGACGATTTCTATTCCTTCAGCGATCTTCTTCACCAACTGGTTAGGAACAATCTGGAAAGGATCGATTCGCTTTCACAGTCCCATGCTATTCAGCCTTGGGGTTGTTTTTGTTTTCGGTCTTGGTGGTCTAACTGGTCTCTATCTTGGGACAGTGACAACTGACCTTTATCTTCACGATACTTACTTTGTTGTTGGTCACTTCCATTACACAATGGCTGCCTCTGTTCTCTTAGGTGGTTTTGCTGCCATCTATTTTTGGATGCCCAAGATGTTTGGAATGATGATGAATGAGTTTTGGGCGAAAGTTCACTTCTGGTTCACAATGATTGGTCTTAACGGAGTTTTCTTTGGAATGATGCTTGTAGGTTATGCAGGTATGCACAGAAGAATCTTTAACCCATTTATTTACGAATTTACTCAAAAGTTGATTCCTATTAATACGTTCACAACATGGTCTGCAATCCTTATGGGACTTTCTCAGATTATCTTTATTGTGAACTTCGTTCATGCCATTTTCTTCAAGAAGGAAAAGGCTACGGAAAACCCTTGGGAAGTAGGAACGCTAGAGTGGACAATTCCTTCTCCAGCTCCTCACTACAACTTCAAGGATATTCCTGTTGTTAAGTGTGGACCTCATGAGTTTGGTAATCCAGGTCTCAAAGATGGAAAAGACTTTCAGTTCCAGACTGAGGAATTAGTTTAAAAATGACTGAAACAAGCACAATTGGCCAAACAATAGAAGATCGTAGACTTGATGTAACTTCATCTGTCGCTATGACGATGACAATGGTTTCGTTTTCGATGCTTTTTGCCACATTGATGCTTGGTTATTTTTCCTATCGTTTTACTGCCGATGTATGGCCACCGATGGGAATGCAAAGAATTGGTTTAGAGATTCCAACGATTAGTACTGTTCTAATCTTATTGAGTTCACTGACCTATTTCTTATTTGAAGGAAGCTACGGGGCAAAGGGAGATAAGGTAAAGTTTTACTACTTTATCACGTCTGCCTTAGGCATCGCCTTTATGGGGTGTCAGTCAGCTCTTTGGTATTCCTTAAAGAAGCATGGTGTATTTGTTGATAGTAGTGTTTTTACTTCAATGATTTATGCTTTTACTTGGATTCATGCTGCTCACGTTGTGGGTGGTCTAATCGCCCTTATCTGCCTTGTTCCTACAATTAGAGAAACAAGACAGAGAAGAAGTAGTCTTCTTTGGGTGAAGAATATTGGTCTCTATTGGCATTTTTTAGGGATTGTTTGGGTAATGATTTATTTTAGCCTTTTTGTTTATTAGGAATGAGGATGACTATGAAAAAACTGTTTGGTTTTTCAATCAATTTTGTAGCCGCTGCGACTTTAACAGCAGCATTAGTAGGATGTGAACCTTCTGATTTTAGAGAAGGCGTTGCTATGGCCGGAGGGAAGTACGTTTCGGCTCAAACCCTGAATAAGGGTAAGCAAATATATGCTGAATATTGCATGGCCTGCCATGGTGTAGACGGAGATGGAAACGGTGTCGCTGCAAAAGGCTTACAGACTCCTCCTCGTAACTTTACTCTTGGAATTATCAAGTTTGGAGACGTTGCTGCCGGTGAGTTACCTCATGATGAAGCAATCTATAAAACTTTAAAGCACGGCCTTAATGGTACAGCAATGCTTGAGTGGGATCTTAAAGATGATCAAATGGATGCTGTTTGGCAATACATCAAGACTTTTGCGCCAGATACATGGATCGGAAAAGATAAAGAATTAGGCGAGCAACTTAATAAAAACTTAAAAGATCCCTTCACTGTAGCTCGAAGAGAGCAAGCCGTTGAAATTGGGAAAAAAGTTTATCACCTAGAGGCAAGCTGCCAAGCATGCCACATGGGTTATGTTACTTTAGCTGAATTTGATAAAATGAGCCGTGAAGAGACAGGTGATGGTGTTGAAGAGCTTGATGATACTTTTTATCAATTGAAGATCCAGCCATCAGAGCACGGATATGGAGTAACTCCTCCAGATTTCACATATAATAATCTAAGAAGTGTTCGTGGAACAAATATTGAAGATATTTACGTAAGACTTGCTGCAGGTGTTGCAGGAACGACTATGCCGGCCTGGAAAGATACGTTTGAAGAAGACTATAAAATTTGGGCACTAGCTTACTATGTTCAAAGTCTAATGAAATTGAAAGATACACCAGAGCGTAAAGAATTCGTTACAAAGTTGATGAGATAATTTAGGTAAATAGAACGATGAGCACGGAAACTGTTGAACAGGTACAGAAGTTTGTAAGGGATGAACATCCTTTCGAAAAGCTTATGAAAAGTAAGCTCTTCTGGATTGCGTTCATTTTTATGGGTTTCGCTTATCCTGTTTACCGCTCCATTAATAGAGAACTTCCACCCGAGCTTCCCAGGCTTTATAAAGTGCCTAGTTTTGAACTCGTAGATGGATTTGGAAAGCCCTTTGGCTCTAAAGACCTCGATGGAAAGATTTATATGGCTTCTTTCATGTTCACATCATGCCCGACGACTTGTCCTGGCTTGATTGAGCGCATGAAGGTTGCTCAAAAGAGACTGAAAGGACTTGGTCAAAAGGTGGCCCTACTTTCTATCTCCGTTGACCCCGATTATGATACGCCTGATGTTCTTTTCAAGTATGCGAGAAAGAATAAGGCCAATCCCTATGTTTGGAAGTTTTTGACCGGTAAGCGCTCAGACCTTGAAGCTCTTCTTATTGATGGTTTTCAAGTCCCAATGGGCGATAAAGAACTTGTTGAAGGCGTTGTTGGTGACGAAAAGTTGTCCCTCTTAGATATAGTGCACTCTGAAAAGCTTGTTCTCGTGGATGAGAAGGGCATGGTTCGTGGTCATTATTCAACTGATAGGGATGGAATGAATAAAATGATGATAGATGTCGGCTTACTAGTTAATCGTCACTATAGTTTGAATTGATTAAATAATGGATGGAGTAAATAACATGAGCACAGAAACTCACGCTTATCACAGTCATGCAAAGAAGTACTTCTTGGTTTTTATCCTCTTAAGTGTTCTTACCATTGCAGAGCTTATTGCTGCCGAAGGTGGATTCCCTTATATGGTTAAGGCCGTTTCTATTAGCGTTTTGGCCATGGGAAAAGCATTTGCTGTTGCTTATTGGTATATGCACTTAGATGAAGAGAAGGGTTGGCTAAGATTTATTGCAGCTATTCCCTTGAGTGCATTTGTGTATGGAGCTGTCTTAATAATTGAAGCAGTGGCCCGATAGAGCTTTAGAAAGGATAAATAATATGGATAACGTAAAAACATCTTCTCT
>JBLWYP010000026.1:0-46814 GCA_048266825.1 Bacteriovoracaceae bacterium
TATACCTACAAGGAAAATTACACGCCGGGTTCTTGGCGTGTTTCAGTAGAAACTTCTGGTGGATTAGAGATTGGTCGACTTAACTTTGAAATTGTATCTGATGAGAAAGTAAGCGAGCGAGAATTTCAAGTGATCACAGATCGTTAAACTCTCGCTCGATATTCTATACTTCTAAATTTTTAAAACGCTTATAGACTAAGAAATAAAGAAGAAAACCAGTAATCAAAAGATGAGGTACTTCCAACATCGTATTAAATTCTTGAACGTCTTCTAAGATGATTTGATTTCCTAAACCTCCCCATATAGAGATATGAGGAAAGAAAGTGTGAACGAAGAGTTGAATCTTACTAAAAATACCTTCTTCGGCCACCATTGCATCCATGGCCATATTCGTAAAACGACCATTAGAGACGCTAATAAAAAGAGTCATAAAGATCATGACCATAAAGGACTGTAACTTTCCTATATAGGGTCCAAAAGCAAAAGAGAGCAAAATGACTATAAAGTTTGGAATAATATTAACGAGAAATCCCACCAATATTAAAGGGGAAAAGACTACGGACTTAATGACAATACTGATGGCCACAATAGCAAAGACCAGAGAGATCAAATAGTATCCCATGACGATGGTCAAAGTCCCCAGTATACGACCAACGAGGTATTCACTTCTATCAATGGGAAAGCTCAAGATTTGAGGAAGAACGGAATACTCCGTATCCGTCTTGACACTACTGACTCCAAAATAAATCGATATGAGATACGACCAAAAATTGATAAAGATGAAAAATACACCTAGAGCCTTGAGCCCCACGCTGTCGAGATTCATCCCTTCAATATAGTTTTCATTAACGAAGGTAAGTATAACAACAGCAATCATCAGTGCGAGGGTTGTCATAATTCCTAAGAAGATGAGGGCCTTGCTGCGCCACTCATTAAGGATTGTATTTACGGTTATAATTTTAATTGCGGATAAGTTCATTATTTTTCCACCTTTTCATAGAAGAAATCAAGTAGAGACTGATTACCAATGAGAGTCTTCAGATGGCCTTGAACCAGGCCCTCGCCTTTATCAATGATTGCGATATGATCACAAACCTTCTCCACTGAGTCCAGACCATGGGAGTTAATGAAGATGGTTTTTCCTTCTTTTTGTAAATCTAGAATTAATTGTTGAACGTCTTTAATTCCAATGGGATCAAGCCCACTATGAGGTTCATCTAAAATGAGTAGTTCGGAATTACCAACCAACATACTGGCCAAGCCGGCCCTTTGGAGCTGTCCTTTAGAACATTGCTTTACTTTTTTATTTTCTAAACCACTTAGAGATAATCGCTCCATAGCGTTTAAAACATCTTTACGAAGACGATCGCCGCTTAAGCCTTTCATTTTTCCATAGAACTCACATACTCCATAGAGAGTATAGTAAGGATAGAAATTAAACTTCTCTGGTAAGTATCCCACGAGACTTCGACTTGTCTTGTCTGTGACTTCTTTATCAAAGAGTTTGATCTCTCCTGACTTGAAAGAGATGAGATTAAGTAGAGATTTAACAAATGTAGTCTTACCGGCTCCATTTTTTCCTAACAAAGCAAAACATTGCCCTTGTTCAATGCTCAGACTAAATTCATTAAGCGCCTTATGGTCTTGATAGAATTTAGTCACATTACTGGCCGTAACAATTGCCATAATTATTCCTTTTTCTTATTTTTTAATTGCAGTTGGTTTACGATCATTATCTATTGCGACATAAGTGAAGGTACCTTCGGTAATTTTGATTCTCTCGCTATTGAATTGCCTTACCGCCCAAGCTTCTACCTTAACGGTAAGACTTGTCTTTCCCATTTTAAGTGTTTCACAGTAACAGCAAAGGGTATCTCCTACATATAAAGGAAGAAGAAAGGACATTGAATCAATCGCTATAGTAACCGTTCGCCCTTTGGCCACTTCTTGAGAGTAGATGGCCCCGGCAATATCCATCTGAGACAGAAGGTATCCCCCAAAAATATCTCCATTAGGATTGGTATCGGCCGGCATGGCCAGCGCTCTAACGGCCAGCTTTCCTTGAGGTTCTTTGGGAGCATTCTGATTTTTATCTGACATAGGAAAATCCTTTAAGTTAATGATTAAGTAAGTTTATTTTAACTATTACTTGATGGAAATGCACGTAATCTCAATCACTTGAGTAAAACACAGTGGTAATTGCACCCTATCAACAAAGCTCGAGTCATTATATAATACCTACTTATTGGGAGAAATGAATTTTCCCAGAACTTGTTGAAAGGATATCTAAGGATAACTCATTATGAAAAATCTATTCGTTCTCACTCTACTTTCATTTGGTCTTTATTCATGTGCATCACATCAAAGTGATACCGCAACAAGTGCAAGAGGACCGGCTTCCGTTCAAACTCAAAAAGAAACCGTATGGGGAAAATCCCTTTCTCAAAATGAAGTCGAATTTCTGGAAGAAGTTGAAAACTCGCCTTCACAATCATATAAGTAAGAGATGAAAATCGATAACTACTTAAACTGGGCCAAGAATAAGTTTTCTGATCAGGCCAAGACGATTTTAAAATCGTCCAGTGCCATCAATGGCCTAGCCGCTTCGGTAGAAGAGAAACTCTCGGTCGATTTCATCAAAGAGCAATTTAAAAACCTATGGGCCGATTTAAAAATTACGGTTTCTCTATTAAAAGATACCGCTAAGGGAAGTTATAAACCTCTATCTAAGAAGAATCTTCTTCTGATCGTTGTGGCCCTACTTTATTTCCTAAATCCTATGGATGTTATTCCTGACCTCTTAATCGGAGGCTTCATAGATGATGCCGCCCTTCTTACTTGGGTTCTCTCTAAAGTAAAAGATGAGATTGAGAACTACCAAAATTTTAAAACCGCTAAAGAAAGTGATTTGCCTTAACCTTCAATACTTTTCTAATGGCCAATCGAGACGTTAGATAACATAGAAATGTAATCACAAAAATCGAGCCTACAGGTATAAGAAACTGCAGCACAAAGTTACCATCAAAGAAGATTTTACTCACAATATTCGCCACGAAGAGTGAAAAGAAGGCCCCTAAGAAAGAAGCGATGAAGCCAATCATCGCAAATTCTCTTAAGGCCATGGTTTTTAAATCCTTCTCCTTCATACCCATCACTTTTAATAGAGCAAAGTCTTTAAGGCGAGAGTTTACTTGATGATGGGATAGAGAATAGAGAACAAAGAGACCAACGATTACACAGATAAGACTCATGGCCTTTAGTGCCAGTCCCATTTGCTCCATCATCGTCAGAATCTTATTCACGACCTTAGATAAATCCACGGCCGAGACATTAGGAAAGACTTCAAAGAGTTCGTGTTGAATCTTTAACTTCTTCTCATCTTTTATTTGTCCAATAGAAGCAAGCCATGTCTTAGGAGCATCATCTAAAACACCAGGCTGAAATTGTATAAAGAAGTTCGGTAAAAAAGAAGTCCACTTAACTTTTCTGAGATTTAAGACTTCACCAGTAACAGGGATTCCCATCACAGAGAATTCGACCACATCCCCGCGCTCTATTCCCAGGCGAGAAGCATATCTGGCTTCAACAGAGATATAGGGATGAGCTTGCGCGGAATCCTCACTATCATAAGGACCTGAAAACCATGGGCCTTCTACTAACTCTTCACTGGTTGTTAAACTACTTCGATAACTTAAATTGGTCCCTCTATTTCTAAAGCGCTTCTCTCTTTCTTGTTCACGAGTTAGAGATTCAGAGTTATCCACTTTAACTTCTTCATCATTTATTTTAGAAATACGTGCTCTAATAAGGGGTGATAAGGCGAGCAGTGGCTCTTTTACATCTTCTTCAAAGTACTTTCTCAGTGGATCAACCTGCTCGTCTTGGATGTCAAAGAGAAATAAACTGGGTCTTCCTGAAGTTTTCCCCACATCCAGTTCTTGATGAATCGACTCCTCTAATAAAGGAATTAAATTAAGAAGCATGGAGCCTAAGAGTAAACTTAAGAAAATAGAAAGTGTACTCACTTTATGACGAGATAGATATTTCCAAGAGAGGCTCCATCTTAAATCTTTAATGGTTGAATTAAAGAGCGTATTAAAACCTCTTATAAGAAGAAGGGCGACACCAACACCCACGATGATGCTCACAATGAAAATAAGAAGAAAGACTCCACCCACGCGAAATGAGTTCGCACAATATATGCTCATAAAAGCAAAGAAGAGCATATAAGGAATGAAGTGAATGAGTTTCTTAATTTCTAGCTTATAAGACGTACTAGAAACTTCTTGAAAAAGAGAAGCCGGACGTCCAGAAATTGCGGCCAAAATTAAGGGATAGGACAAGAGAGTGACTCCACCAAGCCCTACCAAAAGAGCGGTAAAGATGGCCCGAGAACTAATTATAAAGGGAAGCTCAAAAGGCAGAACAGACAGAAGTAATTGATTCAAAGATGGAATCACAATGAGGGATAAACCAATGCCCAGAAGAGTACCTAGCCCTGATAAAATAAAGATATGCTTCATAAAGGTTTTAAAAATATCAGAACGATTAAGCCCAATACTGGAATAAATGGCCAAAGAATAACGCTTGGCCGCCAGATGGCTGCGATAAAGATAGAATAACCCTACACTTGAGAGAAAGAGGGCCACTAAAGATACAAGCCCCAAGAAGTCAGAAAGATAAGAGAGAATACGCCCGACTTGTTGAGAGCTATTATTAGGAATCTTTACCCTAATAGCATTATCATCTAAGAGCTCATTAATATGAGTCACATCCTCTTCCTCAAGAGGACGCAGGGTTTTGTAATGATAGTGATGATTAAGTGTACTTCCTTTGCGAATGAGACCCGTTTTATCGAGATCATCACTACGCATGAAAATCTTAGGGGCCAGTGGACCCATATCAAAGGCCTGTTGAGTATCATCTGTGACCAGGGCCGAAACTTTAAAGTTAAGTGCACCAAGTTTTAGATTCTTGGTCCCCAGTAATTCTACAACATCAGGATAGGCCCAAATCGTTCCAGGCGCAGGCAGCTCTTTTGAATCAATGGGAAATTTCGTTTTATGATCAAGTTGCCAATATCCGTAGTAAGGAAAGAATTCAGAATTATTCTTAATGACAGGAACATCAAGCGACTCTAGCGAAATAAGTCGCGCTCCATTTTGACCACGGGCCATACTGAAGAGACTTAGTCCTTTTGTAACCGAAATATTTTCTTTATTAAGGATTCCCTCAGAAATAAGGAAGCCTTCAAGCTTAGACTTTTGAGTTTCATTCAGAGGAAATCGACCCGATACTTCAAGATCAGCTCCAAGAAGATTTTGGGCCTTACTATCGAGAACTTGTTGAAAAGAGACCTTAAAGTTTTCAATGACAACAAGACCCAGTAAACCTATGGACATATTGATGAGGAATAAGAAGGTAAAAACCTTCGCGTACTTAATATCTTTCCAGGCCAAAGACCAGGTAAGACGACTTGTTACACGAGAAGACTTGGACAATGAACTCTGCATAGATTGCGACATCAATCCTATCCTCTAACCGTTACATCATGGAGCTGGCCTTGCTCTAAGCGATAAACTTTCTCACATCTACGGGCCAACTGTTGATTGTGCGTAACCAGTATTAAGGTACTCTTATGATCTTTAACCAGCCCAAAAATGAGATCCATAATTTGCTGTCCTGTTTCTTCATCCAGTGAACCTGAAGGCTCATCGGCCAAGAGAATTTCAGGATCAAGAATCATACTACGAGCGATGGCCACGCGCTGCTTCTCTCCCCCACTCAGCTGCGAAGGAAAGTGATCCAGACGATCTCCAAGTCCTACAGCAACCAATAGCTCTCGCGCCCGCTCGCTGGCCTCTTTACTTTTACTTCCTTGAATCTCTAGAGGAAGAGAAACATTTTCAAGGGCATTAAGATGAGAGAGCAGATGAAATTGTTGAAAAATAATGCCCATATGACGACCACGAAACTGCGTGATCTCATCTTCATCTAAAGAAGTTAGATTGGTTTCATTAAATATAATATCGCCACTATCTACAGCATCAATTCCTGACATGGTACTTAAAAAGGTAGACTTACCACTACCCGATTGACCAAGAATGGCCACACTCTGAGCATTAGAAATTTCAAGATTTAAGTCTTTGAGGATTTCAATTTTTCTCTCCCCTTGCGTAAAACTCTTATTTACGTTTTTAACTGATAACATATAGACCTCTGAGTGCGATTAAGAATTTAAGATATTTTGAATGAAGCGCGCAACATGGGCCCCCATTATTTTATGGCCTTCCACATTGGGATGAATGCCATCTTCTTGATTGAACTTCTTCTCACCTGCGACACCTTCTAAGATAAAGGGAAGAGTTGGGATACTGAATTCTTTTTTTAGATCAAGATACATAGAAGCAAAGGCCTTGCCATATTCTTGTCCATAATTGGGCGGAGCAAGTACACCAGCGAGGATAACTTTAATATTCATCTCTTGAGCTAGTTTTATAGTACGGGCCAAGTTTGACTTTGAAGAAGAAACTTTTATTCCTCGAAGAGCATCATTTCCCCCTAGGGCCAAGAAAACATAGTCAGGCTTTGCTTTACCAAACCACTTAAGGCGAGAGGTTCCCGAAGCCGTAGTCGATCCACTTACGCTTCCATTAATGACTTTTATAGCATGGCCTTTATCTTTTAAAATCTCAGCAGCCACCATGGGATAACTCTTGGCCTTTTCAATACCATAGCCTTCCGTCAAACTATCGCCTAAAAAGAGAATAGAAACTTCTTTCTTCTCAGTCTGCGCATACGTTTGCGAGGTTATAGAAAATAGTGAAAAGAGGAATAAGAAGACAAAGGAGCAATAGAGAGAGAGTTTTTTCATTTGATCATTATAAACGCCCAAGGCCTTTAATGACCAGTCGAGAAAGCTTGACGTAGGCTAAATCTTACCAATTTTTCTTCTTAAATTCTTCCATTTTTGACCTATCTCAGCTTTTTCTAGAGATTTCCCCTTTTCATAGCGAATCTCTCTTATGAGTTGGCAAATTTCTGAAATTTCGAGTGCCCTATTTGGGTATCTTTTGCTGATCTCTTTCTCAATAGTCTCAGGTCCCCACCATTTAGGAACCTCAATGCCATCCTTGGCCAGGCGACTTCTAAGCTTACTCATAAGCTCACTCATAGGATCTCTATTTCCTCTGCGCTGCCATAAGAGATAGACAATCAGAAGACCTACTATAGCGAAGAGCATGAATAGAACGAGACCAAGAAGCTTGAGATATTTAAATTTTCCCTCTAGGTTAAGAAAATCAAAAATCTCTTCTTGCTTTTCAAAGTCAAAATTTAAAAATTGTCGATTCAATTCAAAATAGAGCATATCCGCCATGAGAAATAGATTTTGAAAAATACTTCCTTGATTGAGACTCATTCCATTATCTAAATTTAGGGATTCTAAATTCTCTTGGGAAAGAAAGTAGACCTCAGGACCAAGGCGAATACGTTCGGGATGAATCCAAGAGGTGGGGTCAATTCGCTGCCAACCTTTTTGAGAACTCCAATACTCTACCCATGAGTGAGCATTCTTTGCTTCGATATAGAAGTAATTACCGTAGGGATTATACTGTCCCCCCTGGAAGCCAACGACGATTCGAGCGGGAACTTGAAATTTTCTAAGCGCAATCGCCACAGCACTTGCATAGTGTTCACAAAGGCCTTGTTTCTTATTAAAAAAGAAATCATCCAGAGGAGACTCTTTATCCATGAGACCAGGATTGAGTGAATAAGTGAATTTTTCTTTATCAAAATGATTTCGAAGTAATTTAAGAATGGAATCAATACTTAAATCATTCTTTTGATTCTGTGCAATCCATTGATTAAATTTTATATTCTTAATCTCTTCAGGTGTGGCCAGATAAAGTTTTCTTTCGTTCTTAGATAGAGTGTAATTTACTTTATTTTTAATGCGTTTTATATTTCGTCGCCGAGAAGAAGCGTTATAGCGAATCTTTTGATTTCGATACGGAACACTATAGAAGCTCTCGGCCCCCATACTCACCGTATGAGTTCTTGATAAGAGATCATATTCATACGGTCTATCAAGAAGAAAAAGTGGACCGTTAGAGAAGAATTCATACTCCACTTGGTAGTTATAGAGAGCTTTCTTACTCTTTTTACTTTTATCAAAAGAAGTCGAAGCGGCCTTGTTCTTCACACTACTATCGTGGGGAAGATGGATACGATCCCAGTTAAATCCATCCGTCTTGGCCAAAACCATGCCACGCCAATAGAAATCACTGGCCTTGGGGCTTAACTTATTAAATTGGACTCGAAAATAAGTGGCCTTACTTTGAATAACTTTATTGATCTCTCCAGGACGTAATTGATCCGTAAATCCCGTTATATTCTGCTTTTTCATGGTATTGAGAAAGAGATTCCCCAGAGGAAAACGAGGAAAAATAAAGAAGAGAATTAAGCTAAGAGGAATCGCCCAAGCAATCATTTGCAAGAAGACTTTCTTCTTATAACGAGATATTTCAGCAATATAAACACGACTCTTATCAAAATGATGAAACTGATAGAGTAACCAAAATAAATTACCAATGATAAGTAAGAGCACTAAAACCATGTAGAGATCATCTACGCTCAGAAGATGTCCAATCAAAGATAGCTGGACTATAAGAGAAAAAATAAAGAGGTCACGCTTCTCTCTTAATTCAAATGTTTTCAATAACGCCAAGAAACTAAGAAAAGACACCCCTGCTTCTAATCCCCATAAACTCCCTAAATCAAAATAAAGCGCTCCAAGATAGATAACCACAAAGACAAAGCGAGGTGTTTTAGAAAGACTCCATGAACGTACTTCATAGTAATAGGAAGTTAAGGCTAAGAGGCATAAGGAAAGAATAGAGAAATTACTAAATTGAGTGAAAAAGCCAATTGTACTTAATAAGTAGAGGATAAGGCATGATTTATAGCGCTCACTCATCCTCTAAACTCGCTTAGTTTTATCAAACAAGATTGTTCATGCTTCTTTCCGCTATCCCAATGGGGAGTCTCATCATTTAAAACGAGAGCAAAACACTTAGCCTCACGAGTATACTTAAGAATATAAAAACATAGATAAGACATTTGAAGCTCTAAAGGATAAGACTGAAAGTTCCTTCTATCTAATAAGTAGCGACTTCTTTGCTTGTGCTCGTCTTCGTAATGCTTTTCAAAGAGCTCGTGAGTTCGAGAATAAATCTTCCAATCGATACGTTTAATTCCCCCACTATCACGATAAGGAGAATGCTCATAAAAGTTCTCTGTTCCGATACCACTTCGTGTCACAAGACGCTTGATCTGTTTACTATGATCAACTTGATCCATGAGTTTATTTCGTAGACTGTAGACTAACTCTTCTTCAACTTTCGGTTCAAGAGGATTAGGAAATATATATAGTCTACTTTGTTCAGATAAAGGCCTTAAGAACTTCCAAGAGCGAAAGAGCCCAAAGGGAAAGGAGGAACTGACCTTAATTCTTTCTATCTGATAAACACCTCTGCGACCTTTTGAAGAAGTCAAAGGTTTCAAATTCACAGATGAATCCATTCGTCCTAATAAGGAAGTCGCGCCAATATAAGTCAGATTTTTTTTATCGTGTAAGGATTGTAGAGATACCTCAAGTTCGATATCAGGCCTTGGTCGCCCCCATTCATTAAATAAAGATATCTGAAAATCATCATGATTAAAGAAGGGCTTCTTTGAACGCTGCTCTTTTAAGACGACTCCATATAAATTGTAATTAGTATAAATAATACTGATCATCACAATAGAGACAAAGAGAAATGTAGCACTAATGGCCAAGGAATGCCCGTAGGACAGGCTCATAAGAAAGAGAATGAAGATAATCGTTATAAAATAAACACCAAAACGAGTGGGTAAAATAAATACCCTATCATAAAGTTTATTAATTTTTTTTTGAAGCTCATATATTCTTTGATGAATATCTGAGGTACCTAGATATTTTAACATGGTACTTTTTCAATCATTTCTTTTAGGGTCTTGTGTACTTGAGAAAAACTGTGATGATGACTGATACGATGACCTACAATATAAGGAAAAATGAATTGTAAATCTTCAGGTGTCACAAAGTCGCGTTCATGAATCAGAGCAGCGCCTCGAGCAGCAAGTAATAAGTCTTTTCCCGCACGTGGAGAAAGAAACTCTCCTCCTTCAATACTAGAGCGCACTTCATTAACCAACCGTAAGAGATAGTCGAGTAAATCATCACTGACATGAATATTCCATGCTTTCTGATATAGGCCCTTTAAGTCATCATGATTCAATATAGGCTTCAATTCATTTATTCTTTCTTTAATATCCCTTTGCTGGATAATTTGTTTTTCATATTCGGCAGAAGGAAGGCCCAATGATATTCCCATAAAGAAGCGATCAAGCTGTGACTCAGGTAAAGGATAGGTTCCCATTTGAGAATAAGGATTCTGAGTGGCCATAATAATGAAAGGATCGGGCATTAAATACTCTCCACTATCGAGACTGACTCTTTTTTCCTCCATTACTTGTAATAAAGCACTCTGCGTCTTAGGAGTGGCCCGATTTAATTCATCAGCAAGGATCAAATTTCCAAATAGAGGACCTTTATGGAACTCAAAAGTTTCGGATTCTTTTTTAAATATATGAGTTCCAATAATATCCGAGGGAAGAAGATCATTGGTAAATTGAATGCGAGAAACATCGCAACTCATGAGCTTACCAAAAATATAGACCATCGTCGTTTTACCAACTCCAGGAATATCTTCAATTAAAAGATGCCCTTGGCATATCAAGGAAATCGTTGCCAATTTAATCGCATCTTCTTTGCCTAGGATGAGCTCATTGACCTGATTAATTGTTTCTTTCAGCTTATTCATAATTCTAATTCCTAATATTCACTAAGTTGGCATCATTATACTGCAATCTTCCTATTTAGTTCCACTAACTGTATCTCTACAAATGCGATTAACCTGACAAATGTCATCCATTAATTAAATGACTTGAATAGAATTTTAATCATAGAGTATAATGAAAGAGATATACTAATGACTAATTTGAGGAGAAATCATGAAAGCATCTGATTTTATGACGAAGAACGTGAAAACTTGTACCCCTGACCAAACAGTTCAGGATGCAGCAAGCTTAATGCTTGATAATGATTTTAGTGTTATTCCAGTGGTTGATGCTGATGGTATTCTACAAGGTATCATTACAGAGTCTGATTTCATTTCACGTGAAGTTGAAATTCCTCATGCCATGGTCTCCCTTAAGCATCTCTTTGGTCAAAACTTCAACTCTACTGATGTTGAGGAAATCTATAAGAAATCTAAGGATATCACCCTTGATAAAGTCATGACTAAAGATGTTAAAGTGGCTTCACCAGATGACACTCTTAATGATGTAGTAAGCAAGATGAGTGGTAAGAATCTAAAAAGACTTCCTATCGTAGATAATGGAAAGCTAGTGGGAATAGTGACACGTAAAAATATCTTAAAAGCTTTTAACGATCTTAAATAATCACTTCATTCAAAAATACGTCCCACTAGAAGTGTGGCGTATTTTTAATCTACGCGAGAGCAGAAGATTGTATCTCGATCAAAATCAAAGAAACCATTACCTGCATCTAATAGACAAAGATCACATTCATAGAGAGTATGACCACTTCCTAAATTACCCTCAACAAGAACATTGGCCAATACATCACAACCTTGTCCTTGAGCACGGTCTTGATAAGTAATAGAACCAAGAGCAGTAACAGTATTAAATTCAGCTTCAATGGCCGCTCTTATGGTTGCATTTTCCCCTACTTCAGCGAAAGTGAGTAAGCTAACAAGAGAGATCAAAGCGAAGATCATTTTTTTCATAATCATTTCCTTAAGTTATTTCTCTTCTTGCCTATCATACGAGATCTTTAAAATCTAAATAAAAGTGTAACTAAAGATAGAAATCTTATCGTATCACTTTGTAACTCATTGTTAATATGATTAAAAACAGCTCTTTCGTTATTAGAATTTGTTTATCTTCCTTCACCCTTGAACTAGAATATCTATATCTTTCTAAGTCACAAAGGAGTCATTGTGAATAAGCTCGAGCTACGCTTTCTTGGGGCAACGCAAACAGTTACCGGTTCTCAATCATTAATTAATATTCATGATGACTTAATTCTCATTGATAGTGGTCTCTATCAAGGAGCTAAGAAGTTAGAAGAAGATAATTTTCGAGAACTTTCTGTTGAGCCTTCTGAAGTAAAAGCAATCTTTCTTACTCATGCTCATCTAGATCACTCAGGATTTTTACCTGTACTGGTGAAAAAAGGCTTTCACGGTCAAATATATTGCTCTGAGGCGACTCAAAAATTAGTGCAAATTATCTTAGAAGACTCGGCCCATATTCAAAGCTATGCTTATAAAAAAGGAGAAACTCAAGAGCTCCTCTACGACGAAGTCGATGTGGCCAAAACGCTACAATTGATAACTCCCATTGAATTCAATCGTCCTCTCAGCTTTTCTAAGTACAAAGTTAGCGCCTATAGAGCAGGTCACATTCTGGGAGCGGCCAGCTATGTTTTTGAAGTAGATAAAAAGAAGATTTGCTTTACTGGAGATATTGGTAGAACAGATGACTCTATTCATAAAACCCCTGAAGTACCTGAAAATCTCACTCACCTTATCATTGAATCCACCTATGGTGATCGACTCCATTCACAACAACAAGCAGGTCAAGTACTAGAAAAGGCCATTATCAAAATTAGAACGTCTCAAGGAACCTTACTGATTCCTGCCTTTGCCGTAGCAAGGACACAAGTCATCCTCTATGAAATATGCAAAGTTTTTAAGGAAAATCCCCATCTAAAAATCCCTGTTTATATGGATAGTAAAATGGGAATCAATGCGACAAGAGTCTATCAAAAATACAGCGAAGAATTAAAAATCAATGATACGGACTGGGAAGAAATGCTCGATATCGTAAAACTTGTCGAATTCCCTAAAGATAAAACTAAAATCAATGAAAAAAAATCTCCTTCTATATTGATTAGCTCTTCAGGAATGATAAGTGGTGGAAAGGCCATTGAACATTTTGAAAGATTAGGAAGAAAGGACATGAATATCGTTCTTTTAACAGGGTATCAAGGAGAAGGAACTATCGGCCGTCGAGTCTATGAAGGTGAACATGAGTTCTTCCTTAATAAGCGATGGATGAGGCTAGATGCTGATGTTATGAAAATAGAAAGTTTATCTGCTCATGCCGATCGAGATGGACTTTATAACTATATAAGAGAGAATGAAAAAACTCTCACAAAAATATATCTCAATCATGGAGAAGAAGAAGTTGTTATCAACTTCAAAAAATTTTTAAACGATAAAATGAATATCCCCATTATTAATGTAGATAAAAATATAGCTTACGAATTGGAGGACAATTGAAAATAGTAGTTACAGGTGGACCAGGTGGTGGAAAAACGACGGCCCTCGACTTATTTAAAAGAGAACTTCAAGAAGAAGTTACACTCGTTCCAGAATCGGCCACCTCTATTTTCAAAAGTGGTATTAAAAGGGGTCATAATTCAGAGTGTATTACTCTTATTCAAAAGATGATTTTTGATTATCAAAATAGTGTCGAAGAACTCTATGAAAAGCAAAATGATGCCGATATACTTCTATGTGATCGAGGAACTCTAGATGGACTGGCCTATTGGCCCACAGACGAAGCCTCTTTTTTTAAAGAGATGAAAACAAGCCTTAAGCAAGAACTCAGCCGCTACGATGCCGTTATTTTCTTTGAAACAGCTGCGGTAAAAGGCGGAGATATTCGTTCAAATAACGACTACAGAAATGAAGATAATGATACAGCACTGGCCCTTGATAAAAAGCTCTATGAAATATGGTCTCAACATCCAGAATTTCATCTTGTAAAAAGTGAAGGATCATTTATTGCTAAAATTATTAACGGAGTTCGTATCCTTGAAAAAGTAGTTAATCGTGACCACTCATAGAAAGAAAGTTATACATAAAAGAAATCATCATAATGAAGCCTTTAATAAGCTTAAGCTCAAAAGAAGCCTACTTTCAGCAGGAGTGGAAAAGAAGCTTAGCAATCAAGTCGTTAAAGAGGTCTCTGCTGATATCGATGAAATTTATAATACAAAAGATGTTCACGAGCATGCACTGAAGAAACTTTTAAAAGCTTCTAAAATCAATGCGGCCAACTATGATTTAAAAAGTGCCATCTATAAACTTGGCCCTACCGGCTATCCCTTTGAGATTCTGGTCGCAGAGTTATTTAAAGTAAAAGGATACAAAACAAAAGTTTCCGTTATAAAAAAAGGTAAATTTGTACGCCATGAAGTCGATGTCGTGGCCCAAAGGGCCGATGGCGATATTTACTGCGAGTGTAAGTTTCATAATCATAAACACTTCAAAAATGATGTAAAAATCCCATTATATGTACATTCTCGCTATCTTGATGTGAAAGAGGCCAACCCTAAAGAGAAGTTTCGCTATGCTCTCATTTCAAACACTCAATTTTCTGAAGATGCTATTGCCTACTCTAAAGGAGTAGATCTTCTTTTAATTTCCCTAAATTATCCCGTCAAAGAAGGTGTCTTTGATCTCATTAGAAAGTATGGTGTATATCCTATTACTTCACTACGATCCCTTAGAGTAAAGGATCAAAAATTTCTCTTAGAAAGAAAGGTTGTAGTTATCAATCATCTTAAAAGAAAACACTTAGACCTACTGGATCTTAGTGAAGGTCAAAAAAGAAAAATAACGGAAGAAATAAAATTCTTAAAGAAATACTCAAGGCAACTTAACTAAAGTGCCTTGAGATAAGAATCTAGTGAGTGAATGTCATCAATGATAGAAACATTTCCATGGGAAGAGAGATGTTTTGCATCTTCTTGCGCAAGGGTATTTGAATTATCCATAATGAGCTTTCCCTCACCTATTGAGCTGGCAATAGTTTCAGCGTAAGAGCGCATAAAACTTGGAGTTAAGTTTCCAGCATCGTCACGAGTTTCAAGAAGCACAAGGTTTCCATTTAATGAGCGATAAGAATCAAGTAAGCTCTCTGCAGGTAGATTCGGACCAATATAGTAAAATTGTAAATTATAAAAACTACACAGAAGGGCTGCCTGAAGGATACCAAATTCGTTATAGCTTCCCTCAGGAGTACAAAGAATTACTCGATAAGGGCGATTAGACTTTAGGTTATTACCGCGAAAGAGAATATGTCCGGTATGAAACTTAATAAGTGCAGTGAGGGCATGCTCTTGAGAGATATTAAACTTTCCTTCACTCACTCCTTTTTCAAGTTCTAATAATAAAGGAGAAATCACCTTTAAAGTAAGATCTCTGGGATTGAGTACAAGTTTAAGTTTATTGAATTCATCTGAAATCTCATCAATTTTATAATCTTTTAAAGCTTCAAATAATATTCTTAGTGAATCAGATAAATTTACGGCCCCAGCAGTTCCAGACTTTAATGACTGTCTCGCCGTTTCATGAGATAGAGCTGCGCCATCAGATTGCTTGCCAAGTTTTTGAAGTTGGATTTTTAGTTCAGGAGTTGAGAGATTGGCGATCTTTCCTATTGAGTGGCCTAAAGTACATAGTTCACTAAGAAGACTTAATCGTTCGACATCAAGATCATTATATTCTCTTCTACCAGAAGGATTTCTCTCCGGCACAACCGCTTGATAACGCTTCTCCCATGCTCGAATGGTATGAACTCCCACACCAGATATCTTTGACGCCAATTGAATACTATAGTGACCTTTGGGATCATTATTTTGAATTGTTTCCATCTTGAATATCCTTCTCTATGCTTCAAGCAAAGGGTTATGTGCTGTATGGCCCATCTCCTCAGTAGGTTAGCATATCTGTGCTGAATCTCCTTGTTTCCATGTCTAAATAGTGTCTAAGTGTTAAGTGTCTCAATGATTGGGCACCTCTACTAACCCACTGTATTTAAAGGTATCTCCTAAAAAGTTAAATCATTTCATGAGCTTATGGCCTCATAGAATTTGCGTAAAAATGACAATTCCCTAACCTAATGAAAAGAGGATTACGCACATAATAAAACATTCTTAAGAAGTGGCCCATTTTATTGATATTGATCTCAAAACCCATTCTTTATTATAATGAATATTATTCGTCGTACGTCAGCTCTCCCATAGTCGCTCATGCAGTCAAAGCGTTATGGAAAAATAATAAATTCATCACCCTCATCAAGTTGGAGACGACGAAAATGAACCACCGTGTTCTCTTATATTTGGCCATGTCCATTTTTCTTTGCCTTGGTTGTGCAGGGCCTACAAATCCATGGGGAAACTACGGCCTTGCTCTACCTGAGCATAAGTTAACTAGCGAAGATCAACTTCAAGCTAAGCTTAGTGAAGTTCCTCAGCAAGAGTCTAAGGCCACGGCAAGTTTTCATCCCAATAAACAAAACCTAACAGAGCTCAGTCAGTTCTCTATTATTATTGATAATAAAGAAATCATTGAAAGAGATTTCAAATTACAACTCTTTTATAACCAATACGATGTTACTGATTCATGGCTAAGAAATTCTAAAATCACTTTTAATCATGAGTATTCTAAAATTAAAGTAAACTTTTCGGCCCTTAAGCTTCTTGCCGATACAGAACACGATATATTAGTTAAGTTTCAAAATGATCCTTATACAAAAGCAAAGTATTATCGCTTTGAGCAACCGCAATGCTCGCTATCCGCGTACTCTCCCTTAGAAAAACTCTCCCCTTTTAAAGTTTCGCGAAAACTCAAAGATACTATCGAGACGATCTCCAAGGAAAGTAGTGTTAACCCTCGCTTCATTGCAGGACTTATCGCTCAAGAATCGGCCTTTAATGATAAGGCCGTCAGTCACGCCAAAGCGATAGGGTTAACCCAAGTGACGAATCTTGCTCAAACCCATGTGCTCGAGAATAATGAACAGTGGCCAACTAATAAGGCCGTCACTGAATATAGTGTTCCTATTATAAAGACGATGATCCTCACCGGTGCCATTAACCCTGATAACGAGTGGCGCTTGAATCATAACCTATCTATACAAGGTGGAATCACCTTTTTGAAATACCTTGAAGAGTATTGGCAACGTCCAGAACATCGAAAGCTGATTCGAAAACACTATGGCGATAATATGGAAATTATGAACGATTTAATCCTCGCTTCTTACAATAGTGGTGCCTACCGAGTAAAAAAAGCATTAAAAAAACATGGTCGTTCATGGATCAAAGACTCGGATCAGTTAAATGAAGCACGAAAATACATTAATAAAGTAAAGAGCTACTGTTATCACTTTGAAGATGATTTAGCTCCTCGTACATCCTGGTTAAATAATTAAGGAGAATGACATGGAAGAAAAGCCGAACCTCTTTCTATACATTACTATTTTCTTTTTAGGTGTTGCGATATCTATTCCCCTACAAATTGCTTTCTTATATGAGCATAGCTTATTGTCCATGAACGACTGGTACTCCATATTTATTAAGATCACTCCTTTAAATTATGCTGTGATGCTGATCTGTACGATAAATGCTTACTTTGCCTTTAGTGTATCCTCTTACTTGAAGTTTACCCTCCCTATTGGGGTGGCGATAACGGCCTTTAACAATTTCTTCGTCGCTCTTTGGGGAACAGACTATAATTACCTACAGGCCTCTACTGCGACAGTGGGATTTATTTTCTTTAGTTATATCTATACTTTTTCAAGTGCCTATAGAGTCCTTAAAGATCCTTCTCTACAATGGTGGAAAATACCCACCCGTTATAAGCAAAACCTACCCGTTTGGATTGAATCCAGTGGACAAAGAAAAGTTCTCACGACAACTTATGATATTTCAAAAACGGGCACCTTTTTATCAACTATGAATCAGTACACTACAACTCTAATGAATGATCTCCATATTGGTGAACATATCAACCTCTATATTGGTACAGACAAGGGAGATTTAAAGTTTCAAGGAAAGGTCGTCAGAAAGGAATTTCAATCTAAAGGAGCTTATCCTGAGGGACTAGGGATTCAATTTTCTAACCTTAACCTCCTTCATTCCTTTCATCTTAAGGGCCTTCTGAGTAATTGTGGAGTTTCTTAAGTTCAAGGTATAAGTCTAACCCTTTTCTTTAGACGTTTTCCCTCCTTCTTTCTAGAATGGAAGCTCTTAATGAGGGAAAACTATGCAAGAAAAGAAGAAAACCGCCTTGGTATGGATCAGAAGAGACTTAAGGCTAAAAGATCACCGAGCGCTATCAGAGGCCACCAATAATGCGGATGAAGTTCATCTTCTCTTTAATTTTGATCCCCTTATTCTAGAAGCACTCCCCAAAGAAGATCGGCGCATTAGTTTTATAATAGAATCTCTAAAAGATATGGAAGAGCAGCTCAATAAAAAGGGCGCCACCATATGGATAAGTCACGGTGATCCTGTAGATGAAATTCCAAAATGGGTTAAGAAGCTAAATATAACTGATCTATATTTCAATCACGACTATGAGCCCTATGCTAAGAAAAGGGATTCACAAGTCCAAGAAGCGCTTAAGTGTGAGGTTCATCATTTCAAAGATAGCGTCATATTTGAAGGTGGAGAAATCCTCACCAATAAAGGCGAAACTTATAAAGTCTTTACCCCTTATAAGAATTCTTGGTACGAAAGACTCTCTCAACAGGAAAGAGAACTTCCTCTATATAAAGTTAAGGCCAAGAGCTTTGCACAAACGGACTCCAATCCTCAATCTATTTTAAATAAAGACTGGTTCAAGAAGCTAGGATTTGAACCCACGGATAATATTTTAAAGGGAGGAGCGAGCGCTGCTTCAAAGCGATTGAAGAAATTCAGTGATGACATAATGGATTATGAAGAAGCACGCGATTACCCATCTCTTGAGAAGACTTCAAATATTTCTCCTTATATTCGCCACGGAAATATATCTATAAGAGACTTATTTCGCCACGCCTTCAGTGGTACCACCTCAGGCCATAAAGTCTGGGCGAGTGAACTCATATGGCGAGAGTTCTATCAGACCATTCTCGATCAATTTCCCCATGTTGATGGTGAGGCCTATCGCCCCGAATATGAAAAAATAAAGTGGCAGGGTGGAAAAAAAGAATGGGAGGCCTGGAAGAGCGGCCAAACAGGCTTTCCCCTTATTGATGCCTCCATGCGCTGTCTCAATGAAACAGGTATGATGCACAATCGTTTGCGAATGGTCGTCGCAAGCTTCCTATGTAAAACCCTCCTTCTTGACTGGAAAAAGGGAGAAGCCTACTTTGCCTTAAAGCTTTTAGACTTTGATCTTGCCGCCAATAATGGGGGCTGGCAGTGGAGTGCTTCCACTGGTACTGACGCCCAGCCATACTTTAGAATTTTCAATCCCTACTCGCAGTCAGAGAAATTTGATAAGGAAGGGGCCTTTATCAAGAAATGGTGTCCCGAATTATCAGGCTTCTCAAAAAAGCTCATTCATAATCCGGCCAAGGCCGATATGATCGAGCAATCTGAAGCAGGCTGCACCATTGGTATCGACTACCCTCATCCCGTCGTGGATTACAAAACTAAGCGGGCGCAGGCCTTAGAAATGTATAAGAAGGCAAAAAACTAAGTAAACAATATTACCTTAGCAAAAAGGAACTTGATAAATACCCCTCTTTCTTTGAGAATAAGGGGGGTAACTTCCCTACTCTAAGGCACTCCATGAAAGGTATTCCCTTAAAAAAAGTATTTATTTTTTCGCTACCTATAATTGCAGGTCAAATGGGGCAAATGCTTTTTGGTACAGGGGATCTCTTAGTTGCGGGTCGCTACTCTCAAGAAGTTGTATCGGCGCTAGGAATAGCTGCGACCATATTCTCGCCTTTTCTTATGCTGGGTCTGGGTCTAACCTTTGCTGTAAGTGCTATTACTTCACGCCTTAAAGGAAGTGGAATAAAAGAAGACGACATGCTCTTCAACTCACTTGTTCTGGCCACTATTTCGGGAGTGATTCTAAGTCTGGCGCTCTACCTCTTTTCTTATCAATTACACTTTTTCAATCTTATTGAATCCATTGAAGCTCATGTCATATCCTACCTTCGTATTACGTCCGTTAGTTTATTACCTGCTCTTCTCTATGCCGTTTATAAAGAATACCTTCAATCCTATGGACGCACCTATGTCGCCAATGGGGCCATTCTCTTTTTTAATATTACCAATGTACTTTTAAATATTCTTTTGATGTTTGGATACGGTCCCATTCCCGAGATGGGAATTGAAGGCGCGGCCATTGCCACCGTCATTACCAGAACGATGATGTTTGTCACTCTCTCCTACTTTGCTCATAGTAAGTTTAAAACTCGTGCTCATCTTAATATAGAACGGATTAAAGAAATCATCTCACTGGGACTGCCTATTGGTCTTAGTACTCTTTCAGAAGTTCTCGTTTTTACCACGGTAACTGTACTTGTGGGAAAGATGAATGTCTTGGCCTCGGCTTCTCACAATATTGTTCTCAATCTTGGTGGTCTTACTTTTATGGTGCCTTTGGCCATTGCTTCAAGTGCAACTGTCTTTGTTGGCGAGCAATATGGAAAGAAAAACCCAGCAGAGCTTTTTAACTACGCCATCGCTTGTCTTATTATTAGTACGGGCTTTATGAGTTTAACGGCCATAGTCTTCTTTCTCCTTCCCTCGCCTCTTATAAGACTTGCTACACCTGATGCAAATATCATTGACTACGCTTCCAAGCTGCTGTTCTTTGTGGCCCTCTTTCAAGTTCCTGATGGAATTCAAGTCACACTTTGGGGAGTTCTAAGAGGAATGGCGACAACAAAAGTTCCTTTAATCATGTGTATTGTCATTAACTGGTTAATTGGACTCCCTTTTGGAATCTTCTTAGTAAAGACTTATAACATGGAAGCAGGAGGACTTTGGGCAGGATTGGCCTTGGGCCTTACTTTAATGAGTATTGTTCTAGCGATTATCTTTGCCTTTCGCTTTAAAAGCTTTAAGGCCTCCGTCGCGCAGGCCTAGTGGTCATGTTCATCTTCAATATTTAATTGAAGCTTAACACTAATGGCACCAATATCATTTTCATCATGAGGATAAATAGGATCGTTTCGCAGATCTTCTGCGTTTAACTTCTTAACCCCTAGAGTATAAGGGATACCATCTTTTTCCATTTCATAGTGAATGAGGCCATCAGCAATAATCGTCTTCTTCTCTTTCACAGGATAGCTTGATTCAATGGACTTAATCACTTGAGCAAAGCTCTTATCCCCTGGGGCATATTCATAAGAGAGGTAGCGAAGAAATAAATGATCAGCATCATCTCCATCATATTCGGCATGATAGTAACGCGTTCCAGGTAAACTCTGATCAGAATGAACAACCCAAGTTGTTCCTAAGTAAGGACTATTCTTCTTATCCACAATGGCCTTAAGACCAGCATCTTCTAAAAAGTTAATCATCTCCTTAGGCTCTTTTCTAAATTCAAATACTTTTACGAGTGATTCATTAAGTTGCTTAAGTGAAGAGAGATAGACTTCTCTTTGCTCACTTACTTTTTCACTTGTTTCAATAGACTCTTTATCAGAAGGTTCTTTTCGCTTTTGCGCAATTCTAGGTTTCTTTTTTTGCGAAGAATCAATTTCATTTTGAGTGTTTATATCTTCAATATGGGAGATATAGTCATCTTCAAGCTCGCCTTGATTGAGCGCCTGATCAACGCCTCTATTATTGAAATATAGAGCAAGAACAGCACAAATAATCATTACATTTATAATCAAAAACTTCTTCACTAGAAACTCCTAGAGAGCCAGCTTAGTAAATAATCCTCAGGATTCATAAGGTCTGATCTTCTTTGATAGGATCCATAACCATTCGTTAATGCCCCTGTTTTTGTTCCATTAAAGAGTTCAAAATGAAGCATTGGAGATCTTACCGAAAGCTTACCGGCATAACCAATAATTTGACCTTTCTTAACCTTGGCACCTAATTTAAAGTTAGGAGCTCTTCGTCCTGATACTTCACCATATCGTACAAGAAAACCACCTTTATGAAGAACTACTACAGAGTAGGTTCCATCATAGAAGTATCTTAGGTCCTGAACCACTTCACCATCTTGAATGGCGCGAATAGGATCATAGAGATTACGATAAAGATCTGAAGCGGCATGCTTTCGCCCGCCAGATCTTCCAGCACCAAATTTTCTTTCACCAGTTGTGAAATCAAGAAGAGGTTTCTCAGTCGTTGGAAAAATACAACAATCATCTTCACCTAATCCAAAATCAGCGTAGGTTTGATTATCATCTTCTCTATCATCTTCTTGCGAAGGCGATGGTGAAGGAGAAGAGTTTGACTCTTTAAAATAAGGACAAGATAACTTTCCTTTAATTACAGTAGTATCAACATAACCTGTAGCAATCTTAGTTCCGTCATTACCCATAACTTCAACTTTTTTAAAGACTACACTTTCACCATCAACTTTGGCATTTACACTACTATGATTTGAATTCCATACTTGAAAAACTTTGACTTCATTACCAAGAGAAACATTAGCATTTACTGATTTAAAATCGGAATTCCATACTTTCACCGACTCATCAGAACAGATATATTTCTTAAATGGACTTAAGTTCTTAATCCCATCCAATATTTTAGTACTACTTGAATAAGAGACCTGTTGCTGAGGTTGCAATGACTTTTGAATACTTCCAACTTTATTTTGAACATTTTCAATGAAGTTTTCTGAACAATCCTGAAGCTTTTCTCTAGCTTGTTGTGCCTTCTCCTTAGTATTGTTTAAAATACTATTCAGATTTAATCCCTGAGCGCTTGCTACTCCAGGTCCAGTAATAAGCATTACTGTAATGAGTATCTTTTGCGAAAAAATCTTAGGCATTGAATTCTCCTCTTAAAAACATTAAGGGCCCAATCATACCTAGAAAAGAAATTCAATTCATTGAGTTTGTAATAATGAAGTATACCGTCAAAAGATTAAACGCTCTCTAACCTACTGGAAATAAACGACCTAAGAGCACAATAATGCCAAGATACATGCTCACGCTGAGCATATCACAAAATGAAGTGACAAGAGGACCACTGGCAATGGCAGGGTCAATTCCAAGCTTTTTAAAGCTCATAGGAATAAGCATGCCAAAGAGGGCCGCTGTAGACATCGAAAGAATTAAGGTTGAAGCAACTCTAATTCCCACCATAGAGTCTCCATAGAACACAAGGATCATAAGAAAGGTCGTAAAGCCGGCCATAACACCCATGATAAGACCAACAGACATCTCCCTCATGAGAGGCAGTCTAAATTGACCAAACTCATTTGCCCCGAGAGCAAAAGATCGCGTAATGATCATCGCCGTTTGGGTTCCTACATTTCCCGTCGTATTCATAATAAGAGGAACAAAGGAAGCAAATATAATGGCATTGCCTACTGTTCCTTCAAAGAAAGTAAGAATATAACCCGTTACAAAGGAAGCACTAATTGAAAATATGAGCCATGGAAAACGACCTAAGGCCAATTTAAAACGATCCGGATTAACGTCGCCTATTGATTCATCAGAAGAAACCCCTACATAGGCGAGAATATCTTCACTTACTTCCTCTTCCATAACATCTTGGATGTCATCGAACATAATCTGACCTAAGAGGATTCCTTCTTTATCTACAACGGGTAAATAAGAGAGATCATACTTAGAAAAGATCTGGGCCACTTCTTCTTGATCTTCTTCAGGATTTACATAGTGCTTAAGGGGTTTAGTAATTTTAGAAATAGCATCAGTCATCTGTGAGAGGATCACATCATCAAGCTGAACTAAACCAATGAGTTTCTTTTCTTCATCTACGACATAGGAGACAAAAACTTTGCCTAGTATTTTCTTTTGTCTACGAATAGCATCGACCGCTTCTTTAACCGACATACCTTCTTTAACTAAGCAAACCTCTGTCTGCATAATCGATCCGGCCGACTCCTCAGGGTAGCTGAGAATGCGATTAATCTGCACCATTTTAGTAAGACGAGGCAGAACTAAATCACGCTTTGTATACGGAAGCATTTTAATCAAGTAAGCAGCATCATCTGTTTCAAGATAATTAAAAATTCGAGTGATTTTCTCTGTAGAAAGAATCTCGATTAATTCATCAAAAAGACTCTTTTCAAAGAGAGGAAATATTTCGGCCAATTCGCTTTCTTCTAAGTTATCGATGACTTTTGGATAGTGTTCAGAGTCAATGATATAGAAGAGATCGACGATCTCAAGTGGATCGAGGAAATTTAGGTAGGCCTGCACATTTTCATGGTGCCCACTCTCAAAAATCTCTTTTAAATCAATAGCTTTCATTAATTAATAGTTTGTCACCTTTTGCTCTAAAAAACCACCGGCAAAGTCTCTATAATATTGTAAAATGATTAAAAAACCTGCTGAAAAAGGCGATGCTTAAGAGATGGAAGAAAAAATTAAACTCTCCTTTAGATCCATAAATTCAGATTTTCTCAACTACTGCCCCTTTGCCCTGGGCCTTCATCCTAGTGAGCTTGGGCTAAGAAAGTTACAAAAAAACACGATCCATTTAGATGCGACGCAATCAAAGCAAAATCAGAATTTAAGAGAGAATCTCTTTCAAATCGATCCCGCCTCTCTAGATTTATATATTCACTCTAAGAAACAAATGCGCCAAACTCATCCAGATGAAGATTATAAATCACGACTCACCTCTAACGAACAACAGCTCGTCTTTGAATATATGGGCAAAATATTGAGCAAGGAGTATCCTCAATACTTCAAATACATTGAGGGAGATCTCACCTCTCTAAAAAGCGGACAAACGACAAGCATGAGTCCTCTGCATAACCAAGACCCATCTCTTTATAGAGACCCATTAGATTTCATTGCCTTTCACATCCAAGAAGACTTCTGCATTGTCGATGCAACTACATTGAAAACGAAGCTTGTTCATTTATGCTCCCCTAATGACTGGACGGCAAAGTGGGGCATCAATAAAGACTTTGATCAGCTTCACTTAAATACTCCTCGTGCGAAAGAAATCATTAAAAGACCCCAGCAAGTTTTTCAAAGGATATTTAAAAGCGGTTTTCAATATGAACGCCTAGGGGCGATGACCTTAACAAGTTTCCCCTATCTACTAAGACACCCCGATCATAAGGAAATACCCATAGGATTCCAGAGCCCCTATTTCTATTTTCGCTTTGAGCGCCAAACCCTTTGCGCCATTGAAAATACGAACCTCTTATTATTCACTATACGCCCCTATCTGATGGACTTTACTGAAGCCATAAAAAATGAGTTATCAAAGAGTGATCTTGAAAAGATTCTGAAGGGAGAAAATAGAAGCCGCTACAGCTGGTTCTTTGAAGACAATAGCGACTACTTTAGAAATTATTTAAAATAAAAAATTATTGAACAAAGTAGAGAAGAAACTTTATATAATTTTCTCTATCCGATAAAGATGACATCAAATGATCTGGACCTTGAATTCCAAGATCAATCAGGTGAACACTAAGGCCCGTATCCCAAAAACCTTGATTAACGGTCTGATCAAGCTCATCTAGTGTTACACCATGAGTACAACTTCCAATGGCCAAGAGAGTCCCCGGCTTACAAAGTTTAGCAATCGACTTATGTAATTTAGAATAGCCACCTAAGGCCTTAGACTTATTTTTTAAAGATTTAGAAAAAGCTGGTGGATCACTTATGATCAGATCATATTTTTCATTTGATTGATCCTTCTCTTTTAACCATTCAAATACATCGGCGCGATGAAAGCTTCCCCGCTCTCCAAACTTATTGAGCTCTAAATTCGTCTCAATGGTTTGAGAAAAATTTCCTTGATCAACAAAGTCCATCTTTATACTTTCACGAGCGGCCATGGCATTAAGACCCCAAGAGCCACTATAGCAAAAGAGATCCACGGCCTTTTCTAGTTTGGGTCTATATTGCCCAATCCATTCACGTAGCTTAAGGCGATTAATACGATGATCATAGTAGTGACCAATCTTTTGCATTACATCTTTTTTAACAAGATAATGAATTCCACTTTCTTTAACTTCAAGATCCGGTGTTTCTTCACGGTCATAGACAGGAAGTCCTTCCGCTTTACGATATTCTTCTTGATCTAAGAAAATAACTTTCTTATCAATAGAGCTTTGTAAGTGCTCACGAATGAGGTCACGATACAAATCCATTCCAGCGGTATTGATTTGCAAAAGAGCACAATTCACATACTCATCAACGACAACACCTGGAAGTCCATCAACTGAGCCGTAAATAAGCCGACTGCCATCGTCCAGAGATTCAAAGCACTTGCGCTTAGCGAGAGCTTGATCAATAGCATATTTTACATAATTTTCAGGTGTAAAACCTTTGAGTTGTTCTGGTTTATCAAATTTCTTTAATACTCTTAAACAAGGACCTTGTTGCACTAAGGGATTGGCCATGGCCAAGAGAAAGGGAGCCTCGCTCTTACCTTCAACAACTTGTACCCATTCACCAGGAGATCTTCCCTGCAAACCATCTTCCACTTCTCTTTCGTAGAACTCATCACGATAGAGAAATGATCGACCACCCTTTTTTGCTTTAATCCTTACGCTTCGCAATTTATACTCCTCATAAATGAAAGAATTATACCTTAGATCTTATTGATTTCAACTAGGCCCTATGCCCAACACCATGGTTTAAATAATGACTGACTGGACTAGAATTCGTGCACAGTACCCTATTACTCAAGATAAAGTATATCTTAAAAATGCCTCTATTGGTGGCATGAATGTGGCCGTTTTAGAAGAAACTTCGACCTGGCAAAAGAGTATTGCCTTTGAAGCGGCCATCCATGAACATCGCTTTGGAGACCTTGTTTTCTCTAGTCGAGATAAGGTCGCCGCCTTTCTCAATTGTCCTGCCGATCAAGTCACCTTAACCGAGAATACATCCCATAATATGAACCTGATCGCGATGATGCTCAAAGAAGAGTTTAATCAAGGTATTGAGATCATCGCTCCCGCCGATGAATTCCCCAGCAGTATTCTGCCCTTTCACCATCACGGACATAAGGTGATACAGGTAGCATCCCAACAAGGTGTCTTTAGTATCTATGATATTTTAGAGGCCATAACACCCCAAACGAAGGCCGTCGTATGCTCCCATATTCAATTTGCGACGGGCCTGCGCACAGATATTTATCAACTATCCAAAGAATTAAAAAAGAGAAATATTGCCTTTATCCTCAATGCCACTCAATCCATCGGTGTCTTTCCCATAGATATATCAAAACTTCATCTAGCTGCTCTAAGCGCCACTTGCCATAAGTGGTTAGGAGCAGGCATGGGACGGGCCGTATTCTATTTAAGTGAAGAGTTTATGAGAAATCATCGCTCTCCCCTTCTTGGCTGGTGCTCGGTTGCAGAGCCCTTTGAAATGAGTAATTCTCCTGCGCAAGCTAGATCCGACGTGGGAAGTTTTCAACTCGGCACTCTTCCCTTTGCTCAATTGGCCGCCGTTTCAAAAGCAATCGAAATAAACGAAGAAATCGGCACCGATAAAATTGCTGAGCGTGTTTTGGATCTTTCTCAAAGCCTAAGAGGGAAAATAAAAAATCTAGGTTTAGAAGTTCTTGGATTGGATGATCGAAAATATTGCAGTGGTACGACGACTTTTGCCATCGATAAATCGGCCGATGAACTTGTTGAGTATCTTGAGTCTCAGTCTATCTACGTTAATAATAGACGAGGTAAAATACGCACCTCTATTCATTTCTATAATAACGAAGCAGATATTGAGCGCTTCATTGAAGCACTCAAGTCTTTTCTACAAAAATAACTAAGCATCATTGAAGCGAAGTCGGTAGCCCACGCCTCGAACGGTTTCAATCAACTCGTCAAAGAGCTTTTGTCTGATTTGCAGCACATGAGTATCCACTGTTCGAGTGGAAGGATAATTTTCATATCCCCATACTTTATTAAGAATCTCTTCTCGACTAAAAGCTCGATTTGGAGATTCGGCCAAAAGGACAAGAAAATCAAATTCCATTTTTGTGAATTCTTTCAGTACATTTTTAAAAGTAATCTCTCGTCGTCCCAAATCAATATTGAGATCTCCCAACGTTATCACTTCTTGGTGAGCAGAGGAGGTATCACCCTTTTCGCTTTGGTGACGTAGTTGAACACGAATACGAGCGGCCAACTCTCGAGGTTCAAAAGGCTTAGTGAGGTAGTCATCAGCTCCACTTTCAAGCCCTACGACTTTATCTATCACCTCAGTTCGTGCTGTGAGCATAATCACAGGACCCGTGTGCCCAAGGGCCCTAATTTCTCTAAGAAAATCTATTCCCTGTCCATCCGGTAACATCCAATCAAGAATAATCAATTCGAATTCTTTTAAGTCCAGATCACGAGCAGTACTTAAATTAGGCGCCAAATCAACATTATGTCCTTCATCTCTTAAGAAGCTCTTAAGGGTTGCTCCTAAATTTTCATCATCTTCAATCACTAAAATTTTTGCGCTCATCTACACCCTCTTGATTCTAGAGTTAAAGGCCGGACTTCGACCGTTCGTTGTTAATGGTATGGCCATCGTAAAGATGGTAGGATTTAATTCGAGACTAATATCAATATTCATTTCACGGCAAACTTTTTTGACAATATTCATGCCTAGTCCCGTTCCACTACTTTTATTTCCCTTCATAAACTCTTGAGTCATGATCCCTAAGCTTTCAAATTGGCACTCACCACAGTCTTGTACTTTGAAAAGAATCTTATTCTTTTCTTTAACCAATGAAACAGTGATAGGAAACTCTCCATGGGTCACGGCGTTTTCTACAATATTCTTCATACAGATCCCTAACCAATAAGAATCCTGTGAAATACTTTGGTCTTCTTCAAGCTTATTAAAAGTGATCTCTCCCTCTCCTGAATCCATAAAGGGAACAATGACGTCTTCTACAAAATGATTAATCGATTCGATCTTTTCAATATTAAGCTCTAGTAAGCGATTCTTCTGCTTAGCTTTAAGATAATTGCGCGAAGTTTCAGTTAGCCTTCTTAAGCGGTGCACTTCACTAGACATTCTTAAGTAGACCTCTTCAAGATCGGCATCAAACATTTCATACTTGGTACTCATTTTTTCTAACAATAGAGTTAAGCTGGTTATAGGAGTTCTAAACTCATGAGTGAGAACCCTTAGGGCCAATCGACGCTGTTCATCCCCTACTCGCTGAAGTTTTAACTTCACAAGTAACATCCTCACCACAACTAAAATAATCACAATTAGACCAAAGAACAGAAGAATGGTTGAGTCATTGGCCAGCTTAAAAATATGCTTAATATTATAATCCCAACACAGACCACCATCGCGATAGAAACAATTTCGACCACGTTTATAGTTATTTAAAATAAAGGGACTGCTATCTTTTAAAAATCCTTCCAAATCATTGCGATCATAAATTCGATACTCAAGTATATTGAAAACCTTGGCATAGGTCAGACGAGCAAATAAATACTCACTGGTAAGAATGGTTCCTTTGCCGCGAATAAGATCATTCAGGGCCTGCTCGCCGATACTCTCTAGTATTTCGAAAACACCTCGCAGCTGACCAAATTCTCTTTTCAGATTTTTAAGTTCACTTACATGAAAGAAAGGAAGATGGGCCATAACCCAAGGTCGACTATTGTATTCATTCTTTCCTAAGCGATAGGCCAAGAAAGCAAAACTCTGACCTGAAGGATGAATGAAAGGATCTTGAATAAAGAATTCTCGTGGAAGAGCGGCCCTTCTCCCGCAACGAAATTCTTCCCAGATCCACACTTTATTAAAATTGTCTTGGTTTAAAAGATCAGAAAAAGGAACATCACATCTCTTTGAAGTTCCAAAGCGATTATCTTCTTTAAAAACATTTCTTTGATTAAATGTATAGCGTGGATCAAGAAGTTGGAACTGATGATCACTAAAATAAAGACTATTGAAGTTGATGATTAAGCGCGGTTCCACTTCACGTTGAAAGTCTTGCTTCACTTGATCAATTCGCAAGATATCTGAAGGTGTCGCCTGATAGGTTCCTTGCAAGAACAGCGCAATATAACCTGTAGTAAAGGCCATCGCGACAGCGGTAAAAATTAAAATGATATAGAGCCTCATCTACCCCAGTCTTCCTTTGGTCCAGAACATATAGATTGAATTAGTGCTGATAATGCCTGACTCCCCTAGTATAGGAAATAATTCTCAATCTGCGTAGGCCTGATGTTAAGTTTTTGGAAATTTTTAAGTAATGCACTAAGTAATCTGGCTAAATAACCGCAATATTCTCATGCCCTACGCCTTGAAACATAAAAGATTATATTAGATAACTGATTTTCACTATTAAACCTCCACAACATGACTCAACTAGTCACCTATGGAATCAAAAAATTAGGAGCCCCTATGTCCGGTACATCTTCCCCTCTCATTCTAGGAATTGATCTTGAAGGAATGAACCGCGACCTCCACTTCACCGGTGTCGATGTTAAGACTGATCGCGTGACAGAGATTGGGGCCGTACTTTGGGATTGGAATGCTGGACAGCCTGTAAAAATTCTAAGTGAACTTATAGATGAAGTTGATCATCTTCCTATATCGGAAGAAGTTGAAGGGATCACTGGTATTACCGATGAGCTTCTTCAAAATTGGGGGGCCAAAGGTCAAGAGATTCATGTGATTCTAGAACAACTCAAAACACTGATGAATAAGGCCGACTATATAATGGCCCATAACGGACCGATGTATGACATTCCTATGCTCAGAGCGATGTTCTCTCGCTACGGATTAGAAATGCCAGAGAAAACGTGGATTGATTCCATGACCGATATCGAGTTTCCAAAACTTATGACAGGAAGATCTATGGCCTTGTTGGAGCACTCTCATGGTTTCATTAATCCCTTTCCTCACCGCGCTGTAACTGATGTACTCTCTATGCTTAAAATTGCTCGTCAATATCCTATTTCTAGAATTATGAAACTGGCCGACAGTCCAAGAGTTACCATGGTGGCTTCGCTAAAGGCGCCTAACTGGAAAGATAATGTGGCCGTTACAGAATTTAATGCCATAAAGAATAAAGTCTCTAAAGCGCGCTTTAAGTGGAACCCCACTAAGAAGATTTGGACGAAAGAGGTTCATAAAGTTCTTATTGATGAAGGTAAAATCAACTTTGATTTTGAATGGTTCATCCAAGAGAAGTAGATTATTTTTAAAGGCTTGCAAAGTCTAGTAGGGCCAGAGCAAGCTTGTTGATATTCACATCTTTTGGAACGTGAATGAAGACAGCTTTTGAACTTGTCTGCTCTAGCTTTTGAAGAACTTTATAGTAAGTAGCATTACATACATAGGTTCCAGCACTAAAGCTTAACTGGGCCTTGACTCCTCTATCTTCCAGAAACTTAGTTAACTCTTCTACCGCCATGGTCGAAAAAAGAGCTGCGGCTGAATTTTCAATAAGCTCAACTCCTTTTTCAAAAGTCTTACCTTCATTATCAGGGCGCCCCGGACTGTAGCACCAATTAAGGGCCACTTTTTCGGGAGTTACTAAATCTCGAGCCCCTGCTAAACCCAAGAGGAAGATCCAATCATATTGATTAAGATTGATTTCATTAAGGGCCGAATCAAGTTTAGAAAATTCAACAGGCAATTCTCTACAGTCACAGACCTCACTCATTTCATTCATGGCCCGCGCCACACTTAATGAAGGATTGTCAGTATGATTTAAGAAAGCACCGTAGCCCGTTGCCAGTATTTTTGAATCTGTTGTCTTTTGATTTTCACTCATGGCTTAAGTTTAGACGTCAATTTCAATTATTGGAATGAAATATAGCATTTTTGCCTTATTTAGCAGGCAATTACATAACCTCGTTCTCTCATAACCCATTGATATTATGTCATTCTCCTAAAGTATTCTATTCTATAACCGATGAGTTTATTCAAATGCAGCTTTAATAAAACTTATAGAGAGATATATGAAACAAATCAACATGAATTCTCCATTCAAAGCAAGGCGAAGCGTTTACATAACTCCCGTTCTTGCGCTGTTGTTTCTTGTTCTTTCGGGCTGCGCTCAAAAGGGAGGAACAATATCCACAAATATTGGAATTGTATCTTCCATGTCTTTTCTTAATACTTCCGGTGGAACCTTAGTCGCTGGTCAACATAATGAAGGCTATTCTTTTAGTCGTTTTTTTCCTGCTGGTGAGAATATAGAAGTCGAAATGGAACTAGGTCTTTGGGACTTAGCCGTGGTTACCTATAACGGCACTGATACGGTATCCGGTACAGCAGAATGTGGTTTTGGAAGTTACAGAATTAGCGATGAATCAAATGGACTCACCCTCAAAGTGAATACAGATAATTGTGCAAAGACAGGTCTGAGAAATGCAAAAGTAAGGGCCTGTAGCGAAGAATCTTACGAACAACTAGGAAGCCCTGTCGCTACAAATTGTCTCGAAGTTGGAATCACTGAAGGAGGAGACTCTTTGGCCGTTCGTTCTTATAAAGTGAGTTATCTTTCTCACACAAATATGGAATATGAACGAGAAATAAACTTCTCTCAATGTATAACAGAGGCCAATCTTGAGTCTAATTCCGTACAACTTCTCACAAGCCCTAGCAATAGCATTAAAAATATTCCCTTAAGCTATGCTTTCTATCCTACTCCTGACTGTAGTGAAGATGTAAGACTTATTAAGCTAGAACCTAATTTATTCAAACATGACAAGTCAGATCTATTGATCACTAAAAATAGTACCACGCAAAGCTATACTCATATAACCTATCTCAATGCAGAATCGAGCCTCTTTAAGATGCCTCTTCCCAGCAATAATGCACCCTCCATAGTAAATCAATTACAACATTTTCTTAAGACCAAAGGTACAACTCTATCCATTAGTGTTGCTTCTAAGTTTGCAGATAGTGATTCAGACGCGCTTACTTATCATTGTTACGCAGATAAAGTCGTAGACGGAAGTGTTTTAAAAATGGCGTCTCAAAAATGTGAAAATGTACTAGAAGGGACGCTTTCATTTGATGAAGATACTGGACTTTTAAATTGGATCATTGATACTAATGCCGATGACTCTTATGAGATTGCTTTCTTTGCCTTTGATGGTATTGCTTTTAGCCCGGCCTTGATCTCTATCACCAATACCTACTACTCCGCTAACACGCCTCAAGAAATATCTGATCTTAGAGTATGGTTACAATCAAAAGAATCTTATCTCTATCAAGATCAGGCAGGTAGCCAGCCTGTGACAGCAGTAGGTCAAAAGGTTCAAGCCTGGAGAAATACTATCCTTACGGCCAGTGAAGCTCCTCTTATGGCCATCAATAACAAAAATGATGGCCCTACCTTCGCTAAAGACTCTTCAGCGACACCTAATAAAGCAACTCTGAAGTTTGAATCAAGTAATACTAAAAGCTTCTTAATGCTACCTGATGGTAATTACGATAAAACAGCAGCGGCCACTTTTATTATCCACACAACTTATTCAAGCTCAGCGAGTAATAAAGTTCTTCTGTCTAAAGGTACATCCTCAAATGAGCCCTCTCTTCGAGTTCTCCTTGATAGCTTAGATAATATAAATATAGCAACCCAAGATAATACGGAAGAATTCTTCTTCTATAATAATGGTCCAGCTGTTGAAGCTAATCAAAAAGCTTGTATTGTGATCACTCTTGATAGTGCTACTGGTATGAGCGTATACCTTGATAGTACTCAGTACACTCTTGATCAGACTCAAGGTACAGGAAGTTATGCAGGTTTCTTAGATAATGATGAGGAGCTCATGATTGGTCAGCAAACAAGTATAGATAACTTTGGCTGGAATGGTCATGTCGCTGAACTTCTTATATGGAATAAAGTACTTAATTCAAGTCAGATAAATGCAGAATGTAGTCGCCTTGATACTGCTTACGACTAAAAAAAAGGCTCCTTAAAAAGGAGCCTCTTTTATAATCATTAAATTTCTTTAAAATTAATTCGCAACATTGAGAAGTAGTCTTTCAGCATCAATACGACCTGAACGAGTATACTTATCAACAAGACCATTTCTTACAGACGTTGCCTCTACACGATCACGAACTTCTAGAGGTGTAAGGTTTGGATTCTCAGCAAGAAGAAGTCCAATCACACCAGCTGCTAGTGGAGTGGCCATCGAAGTACCACTCATTTTTTGGTAACGATTTCCTGGAACTGTTGACATGATATTTGATCCTGGAGCAAATACATGAACTTTCTCATCACCGTAGCTTGAGAAGCTTGACTTCTTTCCTGTACCGGCCATCGCACCAACAGAGATAACATTATCTACTTCATAGTTAGCAGGATAAGACTCAGCTCTATCATTATCTTCATTACTATTTCCAGCAGCAGCTACAAATACAATTCCTGCAGCATTGGCCGCTTCAATAGAATCTTTTAAGGCCTGAGAGAATTCTCCTCCACCCCAAGAGTTACTCATAAGTTGAACACCTGCTTGAATAGCATATTCAATTGATTCAATCGCATCTTCAGATTCACCACTTCCACTATCAGAAAGAAATTTAATCCCTACGATTTCAACATCATTCATAACACCACGAACACCACTTCTATCGTGCTTCGCTCCGATGTTACCGGCACAGTGAGTACCATGTCCGTGACCATCTGCTGGATCACCATCGTCATTGGCAAAGTCATACCCATGAACATCATCAATATAACCATTACCATCGTCATCAACACCAGCAATACCATTGGCCTCTAATTCATTTGTCCACATATTAGACTTAAGGTCTTCGTGAGTGTAATCCACACCTGTATCAATCACAGCAATTCTTACTGTCTTGCTACCTTTAGTGATGGCCCATGCAGCTTCTGCATTAACATCTTCACCAGCTTTACCACGAGAAAACCAGCCCCCTGAATTTTTACCAGTATTCTTTAATCCCCATTGATCGGTATAATTCGCATCATCAATCGTCTCTTTATTGATCGTTACCGGTGAGATTGTATAGGTCTGACTTTTTTCGATATACTCAATGTTAGGATCGTTGGCCAAAAGACTAACAGACTTCTGACTTAACCCTTCTGTCTTTAAAGAGTAGAATTTACCAAAAGAAGCTTTTACTGCATTAACTTCTTTTACACTTTTTAAGTTAAACAGAGATACAGACTTAGGGTTTGCTCCCTCTTTTAATTTAACGATGTACTTAGTTGGTGCCGCATAAACTGACGCGCAAGATAGTAGCGTAGCGCCTAAAATAAGATTTTTCATATTCATCTTCCTTGATGCATGTTAATATTGCCGTTAAGGTATTTTTCTTCTTTCATTCAAGTTAGGCAAATACATATTAGGATTTACACCTAAATGTAAGACGATAATAATCGACAACACTAGTCAGGTATAGATCCATTGCAGGACCTCTGTCATATTAAAAGGATTTCCGATTGAACGATATATCTCCAAAAAATACTGATGAAACCATGATTACTAAAGGGACAAAGAGAGAAAATCCTCTTTTAAACCTACTCTTTAATATTCTCATTCCTTTTCTTATTATGACCAAACTCTCCAAGCCTGAATATCTTGGACAATTCTATGGTCTCATCACGGCCCTTGCTTTTCCTTTTCTCTATGGAATTTATGATCTCATTGGATCTAGCAAAGTTAATTACTTCTCTCTCATTGGTCTTGTCAGTATTTTACTCACTGGTGGAATAGGACTTCTTGAATTAGATAAGACTTGGATGATTGCTAAAGAAACCTCAATTCCCCTACTCATTGGTATCTTTGTCGTGGCCACTGAGAAAACGGCCAAGCCCTTTGTCAAAAATATGCTGGGACAGATTATCGATCTTGATAAGATCTCCTTGGCCTATAGTGAAATCAATGAAGAAGGAAAATTTAAGAGTCGTCTTAGTAAATGTTCATATTTGCTTGGAGGAACTTTCTTTATATCTGCACTTCTTAACTTCCTCCTAGCGGTCTTTGTATTGAAAGGCACTCCTGGAACACCAGAATTCGTAGAATCTATTGGTCGAATGACTTTCCTATCTTATCCAGTGATTGCTGTGCCCAGTATGATCATGGTGGGATTTATTCTGTGGTTTCTTTTTAAAGACCTAGAAAAAGAAGTTGGACTTGATTTAGAAAGTGTCTTCAAACAGTAACCAACTTTTTTACTCATCATTTATTTCATCTCCCTGTCTCTCATAATTAGTATGGCTTAGCTCTTCACTCGGCAAAAATTGTGCTATCATATTATATATTCGTTTAATGGACTTTAATGAATGCGCTAAAGCGCCGATGAATAGGGTTAATAGACGCTTGTTTGCGTTTATGTTCCCAAACCAAGGAAGGAATTATGTCATTGGTAAAAAAAATCTTTACTCGTGAGACTAAGAAAGAATCACGTCCCGAATTTATGCAATGTTTTTTCGGTGATGAATCTCGAACAGATCATCCCTATTCACTTGCCATGCATACTTACAAGCAACTCCAAGAAACATCTGGATCACAAGAAGAAGTTTTTCTCTTCATGGTTGAGGATGTTATTTTCTCTTCTTTATATGCCACTTTCTATGAGCAGCTTCTTTTTACAGCTCGAGAAAATCCAAGGTTGGCCATTGCTTTAATTGAGAACTTTGAAAAGGATCAGCCTGAAAGAGAACAAATGATTTCTGAACAAACACAGAATCACTTGAATTTTATTCTCAATGGCGGACAGTGCGAAGGCTGTAACAGCTGTGATAATCACGGTGATGTAGCGGAATTACTTCCTATGGTAACGGCCGGAGACTTTGAATTCTTTAAAGGACTCTATATTGGAATGCAGGCCATTCAATTTGCGATGGAAGAGCTCATTTACGATTTTACTCCAGATAATATCGAATGGATGATCGACTATACTCCAGAAAAAATTCTCGAATTCAGACAGATGATTATTGATTATGCAGAGAAAAAGAACGCCTGTTGAAAAACAGGCGTATTAAATTCTATTTTGAATAATCGAAATTAAATTTTCTTTCTAGAAGTTTCCATCTTGCGCTTAGACTTAGCGTTTCTCTTCAACGCGGCCTTTAGCTTTTCTTTCTTCTTGATTGATGGCTTTCTATACTCTTTACGAGCACGATATTCTTTTGTGATACCAAAAGCTTCGCACATTCTCTTGAATTTACGAATCGCTCTCTCAGCACCTTTTGGATCTATTTCAACTTTCACATTTGAGTGACCGCTCATGGGTTTCTCCTTAAAATTAATAAAAAAATCGTAATACAACACGATCTGGGATTTGGCCCCAATAAATTATAGCGTTTAGTAAATTAACACATTTCAGTATTAATTCAAGTAAGATATGAAAATAGTAGGGTATGCAGCGCGCAAAACCCCTAAAATCTTATAACGCTTGATCCCCAAGTAAATCCTGAACCAAATGCGGCCATGGCCACGGTCATTCCCTTCTCTAAGCGACCGGCCTTAAGCGCATCACGCATCCCTATGGGAATTGTTGCTGCCGTGGTATTTCCGTAGTTTTGAATTGTATTAAAGACTTTATCTGCTGATATTCCCATCATTTCCCCGACCTTATCATTGATTCTAAGGTTGGCCTGATGAAATAAGAATAGATCGACATCATCCACAGTCATTCCCTCTTGCTCTAGAGTTGAACTCAAAGAACGAGACATGCCTTTAACCGCATGCATGAAAACCTGGCGACCATTCATATAAGGATAGTGAAGCTTTTGCTCCATCATCTCTGGGCTTAAACGATGAGTGGGTCCATTTCCTGTTCCTGGAGCGGCAACCCATAATTCTTTTGCGTGGCTACCATCTGCATGAAGGTTGTGACTTAGTAATTGAGAATCACTCGGACTCGCTCCTTCTTTGGCCGTAATCACTACAGCACCGCCACCGTCACCAAAGAGGACAGAGACATTACGTCCCTCTGGAGTGAGGTCTAGCCCCTTTGAGTGGACTTCTGCTCCAACGAGGAGAATATTCTTATATTGACCTGATCTAATGAAGGCATCGGCCATAGAAAGGCCATAAATGAATCCTGTACACTGCTGACGAATATCAAAGGCCGGAATTCCTGGTATATCTAACTTGGCCTGCAAGAAGCAAGCACACCCAGGAAAATCGTGATCTGGGCTCAAAGTAGCAAATATAATGCAATCAATATCAGATTTATCGATGCCCGCGTGGGCAATGGCCTCTTTGGCCGCATGGACTCCAACATCAGAAGTGGAAACATCGCCCTCTACCCAATGACGCTGCTTAATCCCTGTTCTTTGTTGGATCCACTCATCAGAGGTGTTTAGCATCTCTTCAAGATCAAAGTTTGTATAGGCCTTTGGGGGAACGTAAGCTCCAACGCCAATAATTTCGGCCTTAAGGCCTGTTGATTGATTGCTCATATTCCATCCTTAGTTTTCAAAGTCAAAAAATGTGTTCATAATAAGTTTAATATTAACTTAATGATAAATGAGTCAGGGCGTGAGCTCAAATCTTTTCCTGACCTTATTGCCTAGGATAGAAAATATGATCGTTATAACTCCATTTTACGCAGCACTCCTTACTCTTCTTTATGTAATTTTGAGTTTCAACGTTATTCGCAATAGATGGCGCTATAAACAAAGTTTAGGTTCTGGCCAAGAAGCGATGCTTGAGAAATCAATCAGGGCCCATGGAAACTTCTCCGAATACGTTCCTCTCGTCATTATCATGATGGCCTTTCTTGAATTTGGAAAAGAATCCCCGGCAACACTACACTTCTTTGGAATTGCTCTTATCATTGGAAGACTTTCTCATGCGATAGGTATTGGATTAAAGGCCGTAAACGCGCTTAGAATCACTGGAATGATTGCCACGTTCACTTGTTTAATTGGAACGTCGATTAAACTTATTATTCTAAGTCTACAAAACGGATTCTAATTATCTGAAGCAGCGAAAAGAGCACTTCACTTCTTCACCGCGAATATATTGAGATATGAGCTCCCATTTACCGGAGCTCCTATCTGTTTGTATGGGCCGAACCCAACATATCCCCGACTTATACTTTGAATCATGAACCTGACAAAATCGAAATTTATGATCCGTTAAAGTTGTGCTGGTGTCTTGAGCTCTATGAACAATATTGAAGTCTTTATATTCACTTATGAGTTTTGAAGTATTATTTAGATTCTCCCATTCTCCTCTAGAATTACACCACTTCAGAATATCCCCTTCTCTTTCATAGCTTAAGAGTCCTGATGAAGTTATGTCACAGATCACAGAGTTCCCCAGCTTTAGACTACCTTCAATGGAAAGAGCTGCTGACTTCTCTTCTTTTAACTTTCCTATAATAACTTTTTCGCTATGGGCGTGAATGGTATTAGATTTAGTATTATTTTCTAGCTTTTCACTTTTAGACCAAACAACAGATGTATGGTTACTGGAAGAAGAACCATTAATTCCTGGTAGAGTGAAGCAGCTCTGAACACGTCCCATTTCATTTGTCTCAACATGCACAGGTATCTCAAAGGAGAACTTCTCTGGACGTGAGCGGTTCTCAACAAATGAAATTTTTAAGATAGATAATCCCTTGCTTGTTCCAAACTCTGGAGAATTACCATTGAGCTCCATATTTTCAATGAGAACTCCAGTTTCACCATATAGAGGCTTCCCATCCTTATGAACTCGATACTCAACATCTCCACCAAGCTTAGAGTCTGCAGAGAAAATATTCTTTAAAGTTTCAAAATAGGCACTCTTATTTTCAAAGGTAAGTGCACATGACTTCCTATCGGAAAGGATCGTCTTTATTTCATCCACGATTTGAATCGATTCAAAGTAGAAACTTGAGGATTTACCCACTTTTGTTTGGGCCTGCATAATTTTCGAGCCCCCAACAATAAGCCCCGTTAACAGTCCCATACTAATGATGACTTGAATTATAGAAAACCCACTATCATTCTTCATTATTTTCTACCATTTCAGTTAAATTGCTTTCAATAAATATTCTCTTATCTGAAAAAGACCCTACTCCATGACGTCTACAAGATAGCCATTGGCGCTCAGATTCACTCCAAAAAATGGATCCCCATTGATCGTTACTACAGTTTACAACGGAAGGCTCTACAAAGAGTCCCCCTTGAATATTAAGTGTTCCTATTCTTTCTTTAGAATTAATCTGAAAGTATTCAACATTAGAGCTGAGAAAGTTACCTTGATCTTGCCAATAAATATTCATATCGAGAAAAGGATTTAAAGAACAGTCGATAATTTTATAATCAACTTCTTTTACAAAAATCTTAATTTCTCTTGTCATTCGTCCGAGGTTTTCTCCGCGATCAAAGTGTATTTTCAAATAAGTTAGACCATCTCTTTTACGATGATTTAAATCGACGGGTTTAAGTTCATAACTTGATAGGCTTAGACCCGTTTTTGATTCTTTTAACTTTTCACCACTATTAAAAATCAATTGAATTTCATCATCATAAGATAGGACTTTAATATTCTTTATTACCTCAGTATTTGTACTTATATTTAATCCTGAGAAGTTTTCTCTACAAGCTCGTCCGCGTAATGCTTGACGTACTTCAAAAACGATCCCTGTTGCTTCTACATCTTGGTTGGCCTTAATGACGGCGGCCTTTTGTCTTTCAAGCATTTGCCAAGAAAAGAAAACGAGGACGATCAAAAAGCCAGCAGAGATAATCAACTCAATACTTGTCAGGCCCTCTTGTTTTTTAATCCACACAAGAAACCTCACATTCCATTGAAGTCGCAGCTCCTGAAGTAAAGGCCGTAATTTCAAAAGGTGACATCACATCACTACTTAAACGTATAATTTGACATCCATCAGACTCAAGATCTTTCTTAAGTTTCGTCATGAAACAATGTCTATGCTTGGCACTCACTACTTTTTGACTACCGGTTCTAGTGACTCCAGCTAGATAGCGAGTTTGAACTTGTGTTTTTAAATTCTGTTGTCCTAAAGGGTACCATATATTTTCTTTACAAAAGCGCAGGCCCTTATCTTTGATATTGCGAATGACTCCCTGGCTTGATTCATCACACTTTGTTAAGTCACTCTCCGCAAAGAAATGAATCCCTTCATTGAGAATAACACCCTCACCTCGAAGTGATTTGTCTCCCAATAATAGATTTTGATAATTTGTGCGAATAGAGTCTTTATCCTTTCTCCAAGGACCATTACCATCATTCGTCGCTTGATTAATAAGTACTGAGCAATCATCCACTCGACTTTCTTCATTGAGGGATAAATTTAAAGGTACGAATTTATTGATTTCGATGTCATCATAAGCATAGCTTATTTGTAATTGACCATTTTCTTGAGAGTCACCTTCAACTAAGCTATAGCTCTTTATGAAAATGGGCTCTTCAAAAAAAATAACTTCTTTGTCTTTAACCTGTGTACGGGTTGAATAGAATAGTTCAGTCGAGTCATCAGATGAACGAAGCCCCTCTATATCCGTATTTCTAAAACTCTTTCCTGATAAAGATGTCTGACAATTTTGATCTTTGCCCAAGAAATAGGAAACTTCTTGATGAAGGTAGTTAATTAAATATTGTCGAGAGACATTTATAGCGAGTTTTTTTTGTTCATTGGCCATTTTTATCCCAACCAGGGCCAGACCAGCAATCGCAGTTGACGCCAAAATAATTTGGATATAACTACTTCCTCTCTCTTCATTTAGAAAATCTTTTAAAAACATAAACTAATTATAGCTTACTCAGTAAATTAACGGCAAAAAAAGTGACAAGATTGATCTTTGAACAATGATTTAAAAAAGTTTAAAATAGAGACTATGATACTAAAAATACTCACGGCCACTCTACTATTCTCCTTTCTCTCTAGTTGCACTCATATCCAACCAGTACAGCACAAAACATATTCTAAAGAAGTGGAAGATGAGTTTAAAGATATTGAATATGATCAAAAGAGAGTACTTAACTATTATCGCTCTCTCAGAGAGAAGAACTGGGAAGAGTATAAGCAAGGTCAGTCTAAGAATAAGCGCTATCAAACACCAAAGCGTTCAAGGAAGCCAAGAAAGCAAAAAGTTCAAGTAAGGAAGGTTACACCTAGTAAGCCTCCACTTAGTCCGGAAAAAGTAGAAGAGCTGAATATAGAAATTCATCAAAATCTTAGCTATTTCTGTATGAAGAATAGAAAAACAAAGAAATTTAGTGATAAAGAAGAGTGCAACACTTTTACTCAGAATATATTTAACGAATGCAAAGAAAAGTACCCTGTCTACAGAGACCGCTCTGCCATTAACTGTGTTAAGAAAAAGCTCAAATAATTACACTTCGTGGTAAAAGGAAATCTATTTGCAATTGTAAAATTTCACTTTTTTTTGACTTAAAAATGACTTTATTCTTTTAGTAACTCCACTTTGTGCTAGAATATTTTATACAAGTTGAGGACATACTCACACAACGATTCCATGAGAAAAAGGACTTTTGTTATGGAATCTTTATCCCCTCTTTTTGTTCTTCATGCCTTTAACCTTTTCTAAAAGTTAAATTAATTCGCTCCTCTAAGACTCGCTTAGTTTTGGGAATCTGATGCTGCCAAAATTCTTGAAAAGGATGCTTCATAATCAGTAAACTTCCATCTTCTAGGTTTACCTTGTGGCGTAGTTTAGTCTCCCCTCTTTTTCTGAGATGAAAACTTCTTTCCTGACCCAAACTGAGACTCGCTATATGAACAGGCCTTTCTAACTCACTTTCATTATCACTATGCCAACCATTACTATCTTGTCCATCACGATATAGATTCGCTAAGACACCATTAAACTTAAGCCCTGTCTCTTTTTCAATCTTATGTTTAATCTCTAATATAGGTTTTGGAAACTCTCTCTTGGGTAGCTTAATTTTTGAATAAGAATAGTCAAATTCACCATACCAGCAATGAAGACGAGGGATCATAAACTCTTTGCCGTACAATGAAATAGGATCCTGTCTCCAATCAAGACAAGTTCTCAAGCTTTTAAAAAGTAGTGACGATTCTTTGGAGGAATAGAAATCACAATGGTAGATGCACGTACCATTATCGGAGATAATTGTTTCCATGTGATATTCTTAGCAAAAAAAAGGGAGCTCGTTAAGCTCCCTTTTATCTAAAATTTAGACACTCTTAAATTATCTAAATTTGTCCATGAATGGGATGTCGTTTAAGACGACTCCATTCTTTTCTCACTTTATGGGCCAAAGAAACTTTTGCATGATTTAAGGCCACATCAGCATTTGGTCCTCTTTTGCGAACCACATACCAGTGCCCACCAGCTCTGGCCCTTGCTCTAACTTCGTAGAGATCAGCGGCCTCTTTATGGGCCTCTACTTCTACTTGTTTAACAAATGGGAATTTTTTTTGAAAATAATTTTTAAACCAAGAAAATTCAAATCTTTTTTTAGACATATATCCTCCTTCTCGAGGCGACTAAAAATGATAATCATTAATACATGATGGGGACTATAACTAAGCCCGTAACTCTTTCTATACTATGAGATGTTTTCAAAAGAGACCTCCTATTATTTAGATTACTCACGATAGAGGTCATGAGTGGGAAAGATCGGAATGAATAACTCCTCTCTTCCTCACTCTTAAGATGGTATGCATACTTCTGTTGTCAAGGTTGAAGGGGCTTATTTATTTCCGTTCACTTCCTCTTTATCCTTACCATTACCAAGGCCTGAATTTTGACTAGGCCTTCTTGATCTTTGGGCATTACGATCATTTCGATCATTGCGACGAGGATTTGATTGATTTCCATCAGGACGGCGGTTTCCATTTGGGCGCGCTCCACCACGATGATGACCAGCTTCACTGGCCACCTTGGAGAAGTCTTTCGTTTGACCAAAGTAGCGTCTGAACATTTTCTTCTTAGACATATCGGACTGCTCAGTGACACGAAAGCGATCATCAATCATCAGCTTATCGGCGCATACTAAACAGATCCACTCAGCCTCAGTGGTTGGCATATTATGTCTATAACGTTCAACATCGGGATGAATCAAACTACAGTGTTCACAAAAGTTACGCGTCGTCTGATGTTTCTCAGCTTGCTTGCGCTCTCTTCCCTTTGCCGAATCTCGGTGGTTCTCCATTTTATTTGAGCGAAACCCTGCTTCCATCAATTGTTCTTTAAGACTTTTTTTGGCCATAACCACCTCGAGAAAAACACATTCATAACTTAGTACTTTAACTCGATTATATTATCAAATAATACTAACGGGGAAAATCAGAAATAATGGTTTCAGGCACTTATAATGCATGACAACAATATTATACAATAAAGCTCAACTATCTTCGCACTCTTTCCGATGAGTTAACTGTGAAAGCTTATCTACTGGCGATGGCCTTATTATTTAATTCACCTTCCAGCTTTGGACAAAGCTTTGATAACAACTTTCTTCAAGAGAGCTGTATCCCTCTTCAGTGTGGCCAAATGGCCAGGTTGAGACTCAGCCAAAATGGTACCGAAAAGCTTCTCAAAATAGGACTCGATACCGTAACGGCCAACCTAGATCTAAAAACCCAGGCCAATGAGGCCCTGGATAAAGAAGAGTTTCCCTTTGAATTTAATATTGGTTCCGAATCGGCCAATATCTCAGCTCAGATAGACGATCTTGAGTTTAATGGTCTTCAATTTGGAAAAAGTGAAGTGGATATCGATGGAGAAAAAGTTCACGTTTGTGTACCCATCGACGAGATGGACCTAAGTGTAGATGCTCAAATTGATATTAAAGGACACTCCACTTCACAAAAAGGAGCCCGTGCTTTTGTCGATCCGGAATCAACCCAAAAGCCCAAGGTCTGCTTCAATGGAGAAATCGGCCTAGACGGTAATGTCAAAAACCTTGTCCACATTGGAAATGAAGTTCCTACTGATATTGGACAAGAAACAAAAATGGCCATGCTTGATCTTAATATAGATGAAGCTGATGAAGATGAAATCCTCTTCACCTATATGTCGCTCTATTTTATGGAAGATAATCTAGAGATGCCTATTAAATTTGACTGGCTCTCACGCTCAAGTTGGGGAGATGTTTTTGACCTAGTGGGCGAAATATCACCTGAAAATATTAAAAGTATGATGGATCTCGATATGATGAAATCCAAGCTCAAAGAAATAAAAGCTGGTCTCCCCTCTATTCCAAAAGATAATAATCGCCCAGAAGAAGGACTAGTTAATTACCTTGGAAATATAAAACTAGATTTGAATTTAGAAGAAAATAAAACGGCTGAAAATCCAAATGCCGACTATATGGATGAAGTTTGGAAAATCTGGCAAGAAGAGTCACAAAATGAATTAAAGTCTGCTCCTAGCGAGGAAAGTGCAGGAGGTCTCTATGGACTATGGAGAAAGGCTGCTGACTCTGTCGTAGGCTTTAAAGATCGTGTTGTGGCCTCGAGTCAAACCATTACTGCAGGAATTAAAGATCAATTCTCTCATAATACAGAAGAGCTTATTCGTTCACGATTTCTCCCCTACTTTCAAGACTCTTTTAATAATAGCGTAACGGGATCAGCCCCTGTAATGGCGGCACTGGCCAAAACAGCAGAAAAACACCTCATTCCTTTGGCCAAGAAAAAGGCCAATGAAGCTGTGGCAAAATTACAAAATAGCTCAAACTTCAGTTCAATTATGAGTACCAGTGTCAGTCGTCCCTTTGTTAATGCTCAAGACTTAGTTGATCGTGAAAGCTTATCCAACCTTCAAAATGCAATGAAGATGAGTGATTATAATCAAGTAAGTTCTAATGTTAGAAACATAAGACAAGTTGCAGATAAAGATCACACACTAGAAAATGTAGAAAAAATTCTTTCTAATATGGAAAACTATACAGAAAGTGTATCGGCCAATAGCTCCGATCGAAATGCATCAGAGTTTCTATCTCATGAAATGCTTCCCTACTTAGAGCGCCTAAGAGATAATATGTACTATCAAACAGGTGGTAATATTCCTAAAGCACTCAAAGATAGAACACTCTCTCTCATCCAAAATGTCAGGGCCAAGTCTGCCATCGTTGCTGAAAATATAAATTATCGTAATCGAGAAGTAGAATTAGAAATCTCTACGCGCTGGTTTAACGAACTCTCCGGAGGACCGGAAGTTACAGTGGCCACCCAAGAACTCTGTGATCAAGGGGTCGGTTTTCTCATGGACTCAACAAAAGTCACAAATGAGGAACTTCAGTCTTACGATCTCTCAGGAACAATTAGTATAGATGCCGTCAATGCAACAATTGATAAGCTTGCCAAAGATGGTCAATTTGATTTTTGCTTACACGGCAACGATGTTCAAACTTGTTCCAGTGTAAGGGGTAATTACAACAATCGCTGTCGTTTTGAAGATCCTCCTAAAGTTGAGTGGAATGAGTCGACTCAAAAGCATGAAATTAAACTGCGTGATCTTCAATGTGAAACTCGTATGATTAATGCCGATAGAAGATGTGGTTTTAGGGATCAAAAATCAAATATCCCAATCCTTGGCTTTCTGATTAATACCATTGGAAGAGGGGCCGGAAATGTATGTAAATTTGTTTCTGATCAGGCCGATAATGTTGTCACTGGATCCATTGGACAAAACTTAGTTGATCTCACTGTTGAACTTGAACCTCAAATCTGTGGAACAAGTATTTGTATGCAACCCAGATTAAAAGATACAAATATTACTACTGATATGGATAATGTGAATCCTAATATCTCAAGTATCATTGGGAAAATGGTGGGAATAATTGCTTCTCCCATTACTGATG
>JBLWYP010000027.1:0-44156 GCA_048266825.1 Bacteriovoracaceae bacterium
CTAAGAAAAAAGTTGCTAAAAAAGCCACTAAGAAAAAAGTTGCTAAAAAAGCCACTAAGAAAAAAGTTGCTAAAAAAGCCACTAAGAAAAAAGTAGCCAAGAAAGCGGCAAAGAAAAAAGTTGCTAAGAAGGCCACTAAGAAAAAAGTAGCCAAGAAAGCGGCTAAGAAAAAAGTTGCTAAAAAAGCCACTAAGAAAAAAGTTGCTAAGAAAGCCACTAAGAAAAAAGTTGCTAAGAAAGCGGCAAAGAAAAAAGTCGCGAAGAAGGCGACTAAAAAAGTAGCTAAGAAAACAGCAAAGAAAGCTGTAAAGAAAGCCACCAAGAAGCCCGCTCAAGCAAAAGCTCCTGCAGTAGAGAAAGTATCTGAAGAAGAGCTTAAGAGAATTGCCCGCGAAGAGGCCATCAAGAAATATAAAGAAAAAAATCAAATTCCTGTAGCTCCAGAATTACTAGAGTCGACTGATGAAGAAGATGATGAAGAAGTAGAGGCACTACCTGAAAATACAGTGGCCATCTCTTCTGATGGCCCAGAAACGGCAGCAGGCCTAAACCCTGAGCAAAGAGCTGTGGATAAAACAGATCCACCTTCAACGCCTAAACTTTCTGAAGAAGCTGATCCTGAAGATGATGAATCTACGGCCGGTGAATATGGTTTTGGTTGGGGCTATAATGATGCCTTTGATAAGCCAGATGAAGAAGAAGAGCCAGAGATCATGGATGAAGATGAACTCTATGCTAGAGGCCTAGACAAGAAGAAAGATGATAAGAAAGATGGGTCTATCTAAGTAAAGCTCAATTTCCAAATCATCAGTAATATGATAATTATTAAAAGCCCCGATACTGGGGCTTTTTTTATTTCAAAAGACACTGGAGATTCCATGAGTGCACCCCAATTAAAACTCTATAAATATAACTCTTGCCCTTTTTGTATGCGAGTTATGCAAACCATCGAGTCTTTGAATATTAAAGTTGAATATCATGACATCATGCAAAACCCTGAAGACTTCAAGTTTCACACGGAGAAAACGGGTCGTCGAACGGTGCCCTGTCTCTATATAGACGGTGAACCTATGTTTGAATCCAGTGATATCACTGACTGGTTGCAAGAAAACATTGCCAATTTAGAAAAAACTAACTAGATTCCTAACAACTCGCACAATTATCATAGGAATTCCATGGAAGTCAGAGATCCCGTACACGGCTCTATTCACGTTCTCAATGAAGAAGTCCCCATTATTCAAGATGCCTTCTTTCAGCGCTTGAGAAATATTAAGCAACTAGGCTTCTCTGAATACGTTTTCCCTGGGGCTACCCATACTCGCTTCATTCACTCTATTGGGGTTATGAATGTGGGCGATCGGGCCTTTGATAAATTATTTAAAGGCTTTAGACCAAGTGCAGATCTTTTACGCCTTAAAGAAACATTTAAACTGGGCTGCCTTCTTCATGATATTGGCCACGCCCCTCTGTCTCATACGACAGAATACGTAATGCCAGGACTTCAGGAACTTAAAATTCCCAAGGAATTCCTAAGTCCCAATGATCAAACAAGTACCAGAAGGGCGACTCACGAAGACTATACAATTAAGTCTATTGCCGACAGCTCCTTTGCTAAAAGCTTTCATCTTGTTGAAGCTTCTTTTGGAGTAGAGAGAAAATATATCGCCGATCTCATTCGCGGCAGCACTCAAAACGATGCCTATTTTACACTTGAAGGCGTAAACTACTTCCCTCTTCTTCATCAACTGATCTCTAGCGAGCTAGATTGCGATCGCATGGACTACTTACTCAGAGATAGCTACTTCTGTGGTGTAAGTTACGGAAGCTATGATCTTGATTGGCTCCTCGATAATCTAGAAATTTGCGTGGAAGGAAACAAGGCCTATCTGGGAATTACCGAAAGGGCCGTCGTCACTTTTGATGACTTCCTACTCAGTCGCTACCATATGTTTGTTATGGTTTACTTTCATTACCGTGCTGTCTGCCTAGAGAAGTTGCTCTATAAATACTTTGAAGCGGCTCCTGAAGAATACGTTATTCCGGCCGATATTGAAAAATACGTTGAGCATGATGATCACTTTCTCATGAAAACTATGAGAAACTCAAAGAATCGTTACGCTCAACAAATTGTGCAAAATAAAATCCCACCTAAGGTTTATGAGTCCTTTAATAAAGGTCAAAAAGATCAGCTCGAACTCGTTCAAAAGTTCTTAAAAGAAGAAGGTATTGAATATATTCGCAGCTCTTCTCGTGGACGACTCTCCAAGTATTATGAAGGACAAGAGTCCCAAGAACACGTGAATTATCCCATGAAAGTCGTAAGAAAATATTACGATAGCCATTCAAAGATTGTTTCGAATATCAACGAAGCGACTGATCTCTTTCAGAAGTTTTCTCACTCTCATGAGATTAATAGACTCCACTGCTATAGAGACTCTATGACCACGGCGCAAATGACGAAGTTAAAAGACTTAACGAGTCATTAATATATGCTTAATTAGTAAAAACTTGAATGTCCTCTATTGGAAAAGTGTTACTCAATGCGCTACCATAGAGGACTATGAATAAGATCTCACTCTATACTCTTCTCATTTTAATTTTCTTGGGATTATCAAAATCGCTTTCGCCTTCGGCGCAAAAGGCTATCTATATTCAAAATGAGAAAGTTTATTCGGGACTCTTTCAAGGAGCGCCTGTTTCTCTAATTTTAGTGGATCTCTTTCAAGCTGGTTTTTTAATTAAGACTTACTATATGAAACTGAAGCTCGTTCACGGGTTTAAGCAAGCCGAATATATTATTACTCGTACTTCTAAAAAGTATTGGGAAGATAATAAAGATAAAGTAGGAATGTCCCTCTTTAGAAGACATGAGCGCGACAATAAAGAGTCTGTCGTCCCCATGCCTCCGGGCTCCCTGTATGTGGGTGATCCGGCCTTTGGTGGATGGAAGTTTAGAAACTCAGGAAAGAGAGAGTGGTATTTTCATCGTGCCTATCGCCACTTTCCTTTTCAATTCTATTGGGATGACTTTCGTCCTACTTATGAGTTCTATGAAATGTCCCAAATCTACCTAAAAAATGAGAGGCCTTTCTTTGGACTCAATAATGAATTTGGCACAACCGGAAGTATTACCGGACACCTTGAAGAGAACAGCCCGTTTAAGAGGGATAATCAAGAATATATCTTACTTGAACATTTAAGTGATTATATTGAAATCCCCCCATGGAAGCGGGTTACGCAGGAGACTCAGGAATGAATGAATTATTCGACAAATTATCACTAAGATTTGTCTTCACTATATTTATTTGTCTGATTCTCTTTCTCTATCGCTATGTGCACTACCTTGTATACCCATCCTTGCGTACTCAAATGTTTCGCAAGTTCACTCCCTCCAAGAACTCCGCCGAAAGTCTTCACTTCTTTTCAAGGCTCATTGGAATTGGAATCGTTTTTTCTGAATATCACTTTAGCCTTGATCAAGGCTTTGTCTTTGCGGTTATGGATTTCTTCTTACAGGCGATCTCAGGATTTATTCTCTATATCCTCAGCCTCTACACTATCGACAGTATTGTACTCTATAACTTTGAGTATCAAGATGAAGTGGTAAAGAGAAAGAATGCCTCTTACTCCCTCATTGGATTGGCCCATGCTCTTGGTGTTTCCATGGTTTTAAAGGTTATATTAAATACCTCAGGAACTTCCCTTGTTATGCTTATTTTCTTATGGCTCTTCTCCTTGGTTCTCATTGGCTTTGCCACGAAGACCTTTCCTCTTATGAGTAAGCTCTCTTTTAATCGTCTATTGATTCAAAAAAATATCGCTATTGGGATTTCTTACTTTGGCTTCTTTATCGGCTGGAGCTTGATCATTGCCTCCTCTTTAAATATGGCCTTGACTGAAATTCGTTGGTTTAGTGTCCAGGCCATCTTAAAAATCCTTCTCTCTCTTATTATTCTTCCTGTCTTTATGTGGGGAATAAAAATGATCTTCTTCCTAGAAGACGATCTCAATAAACTCGTCAAAACAGAAGGACAACAAGATAATAGTAATGTCGAAATGGGTTATGGAGTTTATGAAGGGGCGACCTTCTTTACGGCCTGCTTTTTAACAATTGTTATTACGGGAAGAATCCACTTTGGAGAATTCTACCCGACATTCTAATAAAGTAATCATCAAAGGATTGAGATATGCTTGAGTTAAAAATTTTTAAATTATTAGAAACTATGAATCAAAGACTTTCTAATATTGAAAAGAATATCAATCGCCTTGATGAAAAAATGGATTTCTCTATAAGCTTGCAGCGTAATCACTTAATCCGCGTAAAAAATGGCCAAGACATTGATGACTCTATGATTCTCTATGGCCGTCCCTATAATGATCTTTCTCCGCAAAGGGCGTTTGAAATCTATAATGATCCGGATATGGACTTCCTTCTTATCGATGTTTCCTACTCTGGAACTGTGTCTACAGACTTAATGCCAGGCTCGATACATATTCCACTAGAAGAGCTTGAATCGCGTTGTCACGAAATTATTAATAAGACCACTCCTATTCTTGTCATCAGTGAAAGAGGTCTTAGATCTATTCAAGCTTGTGAGTTATTAGTGAAGAAGGGCTTCTTCAATTTAAATAATATTTCAGGTGGTCATGAGTTTTGGCCGGCCAAACGTAAGAGAACGATTGGAACCTTTAAAAGCTAGAGGTCGTATTTTCTTAAAGAGGAAGTTCGTGATTCTTGGATGAACTTATTTTGCTGTGGAAGTTCTTAAGCAAATGCTGAACGCGATCAAGCTCCACATCACCAACGATTTCGCTGTAGCTCTTCTCCACTTCATCCGTACACTCAAAAAGATTAAGCTTAAACTTTTCCCCATATCCAGTCAGATAGATATGCTGCTCTCTCTTATCTCTAAGCCCCGCACGCCTTTCAATGTAGCCACGCTTTTCGAGCTCATTTAAATGAGAAGTCATTGTTTGTTTTTTTAAACCGCAGGCACGCCCTATTTCTTTAATAGATGGCCCGTCAATTTCACAGATATAAAGGAGAACTTCAAGGAAGCTAGGTCTGAGATCAGTGAATCCTCTGTGCTCTAACAAATCAAGAAGCTCAGTCGAATACAATCGGTAAATTCTCTTTAAGAGACCACCAATGTGGGATATCTTTCTCATAACGCGTTCCAAGAACATACTTTAGACTAATCATGTCGAGTAGTCTGTATATAATACTATATAGCAGTTTTTGTCACATAGGGCAAATTTAAGGCCTTTTACAGACCTTATTTGCTCTTAAGCGTTATACCTTCAGACTTCAATTCTTGATGTTTTTCTAGCGCTCTAAAGAGCTCTTCAGGATAGAGATCCTCTACTGATGCCATGGCCTGCTCATTTTGTGCCATTTCCTGAGTGCCCTCATACCAAAGGGATAGACGAACCGTTTGAAAGACAAATTTCTCATTGGCCGTCTTGGCAAAGGTCTTAGTCGTAGTCACCATGATTCCCGCCATAATAAGGGCCGTAATGACTATTTTTGCTAGAACTGTCGAAAATTTAAACGTTTCATTCATACCTAACTTCCTTTTATTACAGGACTTACCTATTTCTACTTATATATATGCAACGAAAGGGCCAAAAGGAGATTGTTTAAGTTTTGAGCACTCTATTTCTTGTAACTTTTATATCGTTAAGAGAATCAAATTGCCGAAACTTGATGGCCCTACCATAACTAAAGTCCCCAAAAGCATTTTGAAAGGACCCCGTTATGAAGAAGTATTTAGTGTTATCTCTATTATTCCTAATCAGCTCCATCCATGCCTGTGAAGATCTTATAGAAAGACAAGTTACAGTGAGATCAGATCAAAGATTAAAAATAAAATTTGTTAAAACATTAGATCAAGATGAAGTTCTTATGAATGGCAGAGGACGTATTCTCTTTGAGAATAATAATCCTGAGTTTGACGTTGATTATTACACCGTAACAGGCAGCTACCATAGTGGTTGGTTTCAACTGGGGGCCATCGTAGACCCTAACAACTGTAGCGTTTTAAAGCAGTTCTATGTTGCTGCTGAATAATTAAAATAAATTTCGAGTATTTGAAATAGAGGTGGCCATTCCGGTGCATATACCGAAGGTCACCAAACTCGATCCTCCATAAGACATCAACGGCAGGGGCAGCCCCACAATCGGCATGAGTCCCATGACCATCCCCATATTCACAAAAGTATGCCAAAAGAAGAGTGACATAATTCCAATGGCGACAATGGAGTCAAACATTCGCGGTACGGACTGGGCCAGCCAAATGAAGCGAAAGAAGAGAATCATATATAAAGAGATGAGTATGAGGGATCCAATAAATCCGTGCTCTTCATTGAAAATAGAAAAAACAAAATCAGTATGGTTTTCAGGTAAGTAATTTAATGAAGCCTGAGAAGATTTCAGAAAGCCTTTTCCAGCAAACTGGCCAGAACCAATGGCAATCTTAGATTGAATGGCATTATATCCAGAACCACGAGCATCTGCACCGGGATTAAGGAAAGTTATAATTCTCTTTCTTTGATATTCTTTTAATCCAAACTTATACATCACACCACCACTAACGAGCGCCATGACGGCCAAAATTCCAATCGTCTTCCATTTAAGGCGTCGATAGAAACTAACAACGAGAAAGATCAGCATAACTAATAATCCTGTTCCAAGGTCAGGTTCCATAACGATGAGAATCGTTGGAATCATCACAAGAATAGCAGGAATGATAAGCTCTTTTAGGCCAAGCTCTTTTTCCGGTGAGCGCTTAGCGTACCAACGGGCCAGAACCAGAATAACGGCAATCTTGGTAATCTCAGAAGGCTGAAGTCTAATCGGCCCTAAGAGAATCCATCTCTGCGCCCCCATTCCTTTATGACCCAGAACTAGAACGAGCACCAGTAGGACAACATTTAAGAAATAAAATAAATAGGAGTAACGAAAGAATGTTTTAGGATTAATAAAACTAATTCCGAAACCTACGATAATAGATAAAGCAAACCAACCCGACTGAACTTTAAAGAGGTCGGCCATTGAACTTGACGATGAGGCATGGGTTGCTGAGTAGAGGTTAAACACTCCCATAATGAAAATGGCGATGGAAATACCAAAGAAAGTGAAGTCATACTTTTTAAAAAATTCAACGAAAGCACTACTATTCATACTCTATTCCTCGCCCTCTTCACTGCTGTCACTGCTGTCACTTGAATCAGCTTCTTGCGCCTGCGCTTGAGCCTCTTCTTTTTCTTCTTGAACTTTCTTGCGGGCCGCCGTTCTCTTTCTTAAAAATGAATAATATTCTTCTTTTTCTTTCTTTTCATTTTTAGCAAAGGTCTCAGCATCATATTTCTTCATATAAGTCGTCAAGATATCTCTTACGACTGGAGCTGCTGCCGATGAACCATGGCAACCATGTTCAACAACTACGGCAACGGCAACTTGAGGATTATCAAAGGGAGCGTAACCCACAAAGAGACCATGGTTTCTATCTTTATAAGGCATCTCTTCACACTTAGAGAAGAGTTCTTTAGAGGTCATGGATCGAACTTGTGCAGTCCCCGTTTTACCGGCCATTTGTAAACCAAAACCCTTATACCAAAAGGCCGTACCTCTAGGATTGTTGGCCACTTGATAGAGACCTTTTCGAATTGCTTTTAGAGTTTCTTCACTTACCTTGGCCTGACTTACAACCTCGGGTCCAAACTCTTTAACAATTTCACCATTATTAGAAAAAATTTCTTTAATCAAATGAGGACGATAAACTGTTCCTCCATTAGCAATGGCTGCATAGGCCATGGCCAACTGAAGAGGAGTCGTTAAAACATAGGACTGGCCAATGACACACGAGACGGTTTCCCCTAATTGCCATTCCTCTCCACTTCGTTTTAATTTCCATTCTTTAGTCGGAATAAGCCCTGAAGTTTCACGCGATAGAGAAATACCTGTCTTTTCACCTAGTCCAAACATATGGGCATACTCAGAGAGCTTATCAATATCAAGTTGAGTTGCGATTTGGTAAAAGTAGACATCAACGGAGCGTCTTAATGCTTTATAAACATCAGTTAAACCATGCCCGCCTCTTTTCCAGTCATGATAAACTCGTCGACCTAAACGAAAAGTAGGACCACACTTGAGTTCTTGATCGGCCTTTACTATCTTTTCTTCAAGGGCTGCGATTGCTGTAATGGGCTTAAAAGTGGAACCTGGAGGGTAATGTTCTTGAATCGTTCTATCTCTCAGGGGATTAAGTTCATTTTCAATAAGAGAATCCCAATATTCTTTTGTGAGTCCTCTTGAAAACTTTGTGGGATCAAAGGCCGGACGCGATACCATCGTTAGAATTTCACCAGTGCGAATATCAACGGCAACAGCCGCCCCCACTTTATTTTCAAGAGATTTAAAAGCGGTCAATTGCATATCGCGATCAATAGTAAGACGGATATTATTCCCAGGCGTGGCCTCTTTATTTTCAATACCGGCAAAGAGAACACTTGAGCGCAAGTTTCTTCTCATTCTTCCTCGAGCATCCACTTCTACAAACTCGTATCCATCATCGCCTCGAAGAGCAAGATCGAACTTCTCTTCAATTCCGGCCTGTCCAATGAAATCCCCAAGTTTGTAATCGTAGTCATCTCGCTTTCTATATTTGGGTAACTGCCTTTGATTAATTTCAGAAATATAGCCCAGTAAGTGAGCCCCCGCATTTCCATCTCGATACTCGCGAGAAATAAAGGTTTGAACTCTTACCCCTGGCATTTTTGAATTTTCTGTTTCGATAATAGAAACTTCTTTCAACGTAATATTCTTCTTAATAGTCACGGCCCGATATCTTGCTTGGGCCCTATTCTTTTTCAAAATGGACTTGATATCTTCTTCAGACATTTCTAAAACTTTCGAGAGTCGAACTAAGGTCGTTGCTTTATTTTTTAAATACTGAGGAATAATCACAGCATCAAAGCGTGGGATATTATGAATAAGCATTTGGCTATTGCGGCTAAAGATCATTCCACGAGGTGCTTTAATAACTTCTTTTCTCAGTCTATTTTCAAGTGAGAACTTATAGAAAAGCTCTCCTTGATAAATCTGCAAATACCAAAGCCTTGCCAAAATAATGACAAAGCAAAGGATGAGAATATTACCAATTACATCGCCCCGACTCTTATGCTGTCGGACCAGATCGTCTTCACCAAACATCTATAAAACCTTAAACACTGCTTCCAAGACCCGTACTTTTGCCCTCTGTTTTCCAAATGGCATCCAGAATACTAAAGAGCAGTGGAGCTAATAAACTAATCACTATACTTTCAGGAAGAAAGCGCCAGAACTTTTCAGCAATATAAGAAAACTGATCCGTCTTTAAATAAATTAAACTTGAAACAATAAGAAACCACAGAGTTTGGAAAATCTGAGTCACGACAATCGTAATGACACTTGAAGTGAGATGTAGCAGATCTTTAAGATAACTTATAATGATACAAATCATCACTCCAGCAACGGTACCCATTTCCCAACCTTCTATACTAAAGAAAGAATTCGTGTATTGAAGTATTAAAATCATAATTGAAGTGTAAGGAGTCTCTAACTTAAATCCCATATACAAAATGATTAAAATATTAAAAGGTATCCTATATTTAATAAGTCCCATCATCGGAAGAAAGGCCGTACTTAAAATCTCTAAAACAATAAGAATAAGTAAAGTGATCCCCAAGGGTCTTAAAAGGTGTGCGAAATTTCCTTTCACTTCTTCTCCTTATTATCAGCCTCTTCATCCATTTGATCGAGTGCTGCCCACTCTCTGCGTTTTTGCTCATCTTCATCAGAAAGAAGAATCACAACCTCTTCTAGGCGACCAAAGTCTACAGCAGGAGTAATTTCTACATTTTGAGTGATACCGTAACTCTCTCTCTCAACTCGAGAAACAGTTCCGACTTTAATTCCTTTTGGATATATATTTCCAAGGCCTGAAGTGATAACGACATCGCCCAAAATAATCGGCTCTGCACGAGAGATATACTTCATTATACTTTTTTCATTATTATATCCCTCAATAATTCCATGACTGCGCACTCTTTGAACCAGTCCATCCACACGGTTATTTGAATCCAGAACGGTTAAAATATCCGCAAAGTGATCAGTCAGACGGTAGATATAACCGACAAGCCCCTCCGAAGTTACAACGGCAGCTTGCAGCTGAACTCCATCTTTAAGTCCTTTATTAATACGAATAACTTTGAAATCACTATTGGAGTCCCAGGCAACCACCTGAGCGAGAACCTTGCGATAAGAAATCCCTTCTCCAAAATCGAGTAACTTCTTTAGCCTCTTATTCTCTTTGGCCAATTCCTTGAACTCAAAGATTCGTCCATCAAGATCATTAATCTTTCGCTTCAGTTCTATATTATTTTTTGAGGCGCTTATATTGGCTATATAATGATCAAAGAAGTTTCCCGCTTCAGATCGAATCGAGGTCACTGAAGACTGTAGTGGAGCAAATGAATCAATTAAAATGTTTTCGAACAACGAAGTTTCGTCCAACACATAATTGCGCTTAGCAACACCTACGAGAGAGATAAATAAAACGATAAAATTTAATATGGCCCGCTGTCGACGATCCTTGTCTTCTATTAGACGCACTGTGCACTATCCTTAGCAAAATATCGGCCCATCCTTGTCTATGAAGGGCAAGATGCTCCATAATACTAACATTGATTCATTATAATGTACTAATGCTCTCCACCGTCTTTTATGACAAAGTAGAAAACCATGCACTACATTATATATAATATCAATTCTTCAAGATTTTCCTCGTGGAAAATCATACGATTCATAATACAATTCTAAGCTATTTAAGCTGGATTTGTGAATGAAAGCTTCTAAAAAAAAGCAATAAAAAGGATTATGAAAAATGGCAGGTAATTTTCAAAAAACAACTTCGAACTTCTTCGTAACTTTTCTCATCGGACTCATCGTAGTCTCATTCATGTTCACTGGTGTTCAGTCCATGAATAGCTCTCCAAATGCTGTGGCCAAAGTAGGCTCTTACGACATTTCTGCGCGAGAATATCAAATGGAGTACAACAGACAGCTCAACTTCTTTAAGAGCTATATGATGCAAGGAAAGGATCTTACCTCTCAAGATATTGAAAGATTTGGAATTAAGAGTGCTTCACTGAATAATCTTGTTCAAAGAAAGCTTCAACTTATTTTTGCAGAAAAAGCTGATGTAATTGCGGCTCCTGCTCAAGTAAAAAAACAAATTAAGAATTTTGAATTTTTTCAAAGTAACGGACAATTCGATATTAATAAATATAAAGAACTACTTCGCGCCAACGGACTAACTCCTCAAGACTTTGAAGAAGATATCACTAACCAAGTCTACAGTGAGAACTCAGAGAACTTCTTTAGTATGTTTCCTATCAGTGAAGGATACCTTGATGATATTGCTAAGTTTAAAGCACAGAGGTTCAATGGTGTTATCGTAGAAATTCCACAAGCTGCTGTACGTAAGAAAATTAAAGTTACAAATGCTGAAATTAAAGAGTACTTGGCCAATGAAGCCAACAAGGCCAGAACAGAAAGTATTTTTGCTTCCAAGAAGCCTTCCCTTGATGTTCCTGAGCAAATCAAAGCCTCTCATATTCTAGTAAGAATCACTCCAGAGCAAGATGAGCAAGCTGCTAAAAAGAAAATTGAAGATATTGCAAAGAAAGTAAATGCAAAGAACTTCAAATCAATGGCCAACAAACTTACTGAGGATGAATCAGGAAAAGGTAAAGGCGGAGATCTTGGAACATTTGGCAAAGGAAGAATGGTTCCTGAATTTGAAGCTGTGGCCTTTGCTCAAAAAGAAGGAAGTGTATCAGCTCCAGTAAAGACTTCATTTGGATATCATATTATTTATGTTGAAGATAAATTGGCCGCAAAAGAAGCCAAGATCGCTGATCATGAAAATGAAATCGCAAAAGAGCTGATCCAAGACTCTAAGAGCGAAGAGCTAAAAGAGCTGACAAGTGATATTAAGTCGAAAGTACTTGATGCGATTAGAGCTCAGAACTTTAAAACTCTCAACTCATTAAAGTCTAAGTACGGGATTAAAGTTGAAGAAAAAGTAGAATTCAATAGATACGAAGGTAACACTGGAAAAACTCAAGTTGCCGCTTCAGAAACTAAAGTTATCTTTGAAGACCTTAAAAAAGAAGATGCTAAAATATTTGACTTTGATCTTCCAACTAAAGTACAAATCATCGCACTTCAGAAGACTATGACAAAAGATCTTCCTCCTTTTGATCGCAAGAAAGAAATGAGTGGATTACAAATGGCTCTTTCTAATAAATTAAAAAAAGATGTGCTTAAAGAGATTGGCGACAATACTCCTGTTAAGCAATTTGCACAGCTTTAATTAAAAGGTTTTAATCATGGCAGATAAGTCCGCTAAATGGGACATGAATAGCAAAGGTAAGTTCTATGTTGATGATCAATGTATTGCTTGTGATGCTTGTGTTCACGAAGCACCAAACTTCTTTGCCATGAATGATGATGATGGCCATGCTTATGTTATTAAGCAGCCCTCAAATGACAAAGAATTACAAAACTGCCAAGAGGCTCTAGAAGCCTGTCCTGTAGAGGCCATAGGAGAAGATGGCGAAGAGTAGTCCTCTTCAGCAACTTCCCATGGCCTAAATTCAATTTAAAAATTATTTATTTTCTTCTCTTAGCGGCTTCTCAATTGGAGCCTTTTCAGGTCTTTCTCTTGGAAACTCATCAGGTGTAGAACGAGGTTGTTCAGGTGCTTGCTTAGGTAGATCTATTTCCCTAGGGCTTTCTTTATTCGGGTTGGGACGTGGTAGATCTGGATTAGGTTTTGGATCATTCATCTTTCCTCCTTTTAAAAAATTAGAAAATCTAATTTCTTCTTTGTTTTAGCAAAAGATATATTTTTATATTCAAATGGTTCACCATCTATTTTGATCATAACTTCGCGATCAAAATAGAATTCCACTTTATTAGTAAAAGAAAATGAGGTGATATCATCTTTATTATCAAGACGATCTAGCTGCATTTTAATGACACTTTTAATTGTTCCAGAAATATTTACATCTGTTGCCACTGTGACAAAGAAGTTCTCGCCAAATAAAGGATTCATAACATCAGTGACTTTAACACCACCTCCAGCATAGAGGCCTTGCCCCACTATAATGCCAGGTCCTTTGAATTTCATTTCTTTATTTTCTTTTGTGTCTCGAATCGTAAATTCTAAAATCTCGTGTTCAAAAACTTCTTCAATAGCGGATAAGTAATAACTCCACTGCCCAAGAACTTCTTTCAAATTATTCTTTCCACTATCTGTTACCTTCGCAGGAGCTCCCATAGTGACAGTGTTAATGAAAAGATGATCATTACAGCTCATAATAGGACATGTAATTTTCTTTTGAGATAAGAAAATATCTGAAATATATGCTGCATCTAGTTTATCAATATTTTCAAGACTTAAACCTAAACTTTTAGCAAAGTCATTGGCCGTACCATCAGGGATATACAAAACAGTACTACTCGATTCCGTAGATGAATCTAATTCATTATTTAAAAAGTAATTTAGCGATCCATCGCCACCAAGAACAATATAATCTGGAGCTAGTTTTTGTAATTCAATATTATTCAAAAGCAATTCATCAAGAGCTTTAAATATCTCATTAAATTTTTTCTTTGAATCGTCTTTACCAATAATTTTCATCATTTTACCTAAAATAAAAAAGGCCTTCCCCACTACAGGGAAGGCCTTTTACACGGAAGATATGGATTATCCATCAATTAATTTGTCTATACGACTTTCAAGATCATCGGCCATGTCTTCAATTTGATCAGCTGTTTTATCCCACTGATCTTCAGAAGCATCAGCTGCATCATCAAGATTTTCTGCTAATTCATTCTTTTTTTCGACTAGTTCTTCGTATTCGTCCTGCATTTCATCTTTAGCTTCACCTGAAGCGTCGGCAACTTTCTCTTTCATTGTTTCAAGCTTACCTTCGATTCTATCCATTACTTTTGAAGACTTTTCTTTTAGTTCTTCATATTTAACTTCAGAAGTTTGTTCCATGTTCTTAGAACAACTTGCCATAGAAATGGGAAGGATGAGGGCAAAACATAGAGTAAGTAGAGATGGTTTCATTGTATTTTTCATAGCTAGTTCTCCTTTTGAACAGATAATTCTGTTTTTCAATTCTGTAACTATTATTAAAAATACGAAGAAACTTTTCCTCTACTATATTTGAATTAGTTGTGTAGATATTTAAAAGAAAGCGAACTTAGGAAGCCGGAGGAGGCGTTTCTCCATGAATAAGGCTATAAGCGACCTTAATCAGATACTCCCCTTTAACTGGTTTACTTACATGAAAGTCAAATCCACAGGCTTTTGTACGCTCCTGTTCTTCTTTCATAGCATGAGCCGTTAGAGCGACGACAGGCTTTCTAAAGCCAGACTTTCTTAACCGATCGATAGTTTGATAACCATCAAGCTCCGGCATTTGGAGGTCAAGGAAAATAAGATCAAAGTCATTTTCTGCTACAGCATCGATGGCCAATAAACCATTATTGGCCAATTTGATCTCTGCTTGTGTTTGGTCTAGATAGATTTTAAACAGTCTTGCATTCTCTTTTGCATCATCCACAATGAGAATACTCTTTCCATGAAGCTTCAGTTGAGTTTTCTCTTCTTCTTTCTCACTGACTTGTATATGGGTTGAGAAGTCTTTAATGAACTCTTCATCCTCTCCTACTTCAGCTTTAATATAAACTTGAAAAGTAGTTCCCACACCCAGCTTTGTTTTTTGAATATAAACATCTCCACCCATTGCCTTGGCCAATTCCTTAGAAAGAACCAGACCCAGACCAGAGCCTTGATGTTTTCGAGAAGCAGAAGTGTCTGCTTGCTCAAACGGACGAAAGAGAGAGTTTACTTTTTCTTTTGGAATTCCACATCCCGTATCTTTCAATGAAAAAGATAACATTTCTTCATTGGCAGAATAACTTACACTTAGGCGTACAAAGCCTTCTTCCGTAAATTTAATAGCGTTTCCAATTAAATTGAAAAGAATCTGCTTAAGCCTCTTTTGATCAGACATTATAACTTTAGGAATCTCACCAATATTTTGAAATTCTAATTTAATGCCTTTTTCTTGTGCCTTCACATTCATGAGCGAATAGACTTCACTTAAGAGTTGAGAAAAAGAAATTTCTACTTTCTCAAAATTAAACTTCCCTGATTCAATTTTACTAATATCAAGAATTTCATCGATTAAGCCTAAGAGATGAGCTGCATTCTTATTAATAATACCCACACTATCTTCTACTTTTCGCTCCGATGCATCCTTATCTTTCAATACTTCAGCATAGCCCAAAATGGCCGTCATCGGGGTTCTGATCTCGTGACTAATATTAGTGAGAAACTCCGTTCGAGAGCGGTTGGCCCTCTGTGTCTCCATCAAAGCATTATTGATCTTCTCATGCTGTAAAAAAATCGTTGTATAAAGAGGCTTAAAAACAAGAATCCAAATTAATACAATTTGAAGAAACGAGATGGTGATAATTATAATTCCCATTTTCTTTACTTGGGAAAAACTCTCTTCTTGAACAATACTGATTTTACGACCAATAAACTTAAAGGCCGTTTGAATTTCATCAAGAGAGTTCTGAGATAAATTTAACAAGGCCAGACCATGACCCTGAGGGACATTCTGGTCTGTAACGACTTTCATTTTCTGGATATAATCATCCATTCTTTGAAATAGATCTTCGTCAGTGATAATTTCTTTAATTTCCTCGACTTCAAAATATTCTTCTGAAGTGAGAAGCTCTTTTAGCTCTTCCTTTTTATCTTTCACTTTTTGAATAAGGACCTTCATTTCTTTAGAGGCCTTTACTTTGTTTTCAAAAAGTACAGACTTAGAGAGAAGCGAAATTTTATCAATGAGGAAAGTTTGGGCGAATAAGTTTTCTTGGATAAGTTGAATATTTTCTTGGCGATCTACAATGATGGAGTGAAAGCGAAGACCTGCCAATGAAATGAGGAATACGGCAATAAAACCTGCTAAAGAGAAGGTAAAAAACTTATACTTTGTTTTCTTAATCATTCCGGTTGAATCAGGCATGAACAGAATCCTTTAAACTAATCTTAAGAGTGCTTCTTAATATATTCTTCTTTTTCCATTAAGTAAGATGAAATCAATTGAACAATAGCTTTAGCCTCTTCAATATTCCCTTCTTTTACATTTTCTTTCAGCTGCTTAGCAGCATCACCAAGCCATAAAAAGCCATAAGGTTGTGAGAATCCAATCCACTTGTGGGTATATTCATGAAGTGCAGCATAATCGGAAGTATTTAAGGACTCAATAACTTTTGGTAACTCTTCGATTCTGTCCTGCGCAAATTCGAGACAAAACCCTTCTAGGCCTGCTTCTGCAGACTCATTAGCAATATTGTAGTCTTTCATCGTTTCTCCCTTCCTAACTAAAGTCATAGACAAGAAATAATATTGTGATTAACAATTCAATTTTATTTTTATAACATAGTAAGGTAGAACAACAAAAGTTTTGTTGCTAAGACGGCCAATATAAAGAGGAACCAAATGGAAAAGACCATTTTACTCATTGAAGACAGTAAAGAAATTTATCAAATGGTAAATCAAGCCCTTTCTAGAATGGCCAATATACATTGGGGTGTTTCTCTAGAAGAAGGAAGAAGCCTACTTAAGGAACATCACGTAGATCTTCTTCTTCTCGATTTAGAGCTTCCAGATGGTAACGGTATCGAGCTTTGTGAAGAGCTTCAGTCAAGTCATCCCGAGCTTCCTATTTTCCTTTTAACTGCTAATGATCAGCTCTCTGACAAAGTACTAGGTTTTTCTGCTGGTGCAGATGATTACATCACGAAGCCTTTTAATTCTCTCGAGCTAAAAGCAAGAATTGAAGCGAAGCTTAAGAAACTCGATCTTCTTCTCAAGAGTTCAGATATTTTAGACTGGAATGAAATCACAATTAATAAATCTAGCCAGACATTGAAAGTTCTAACCGATGGAGAATGGGAGAGCGTTGAATTAACAGCACTCGAATTCAAACTCCTTATGTACTTTGCGATCAATGAAGGAAAAGTCCTCAATCGTGAGGATATACTTGATGAAATCTGGGGTCAGGATGTACATGTATATTCTCGCTCTGTAGATACACATGTTAGTAAGTTAAGAAAGAAGCTCTTAGGAGCTTCGGAAGTGATCGAATCAGTTCATGGTGTTGGTTACAAATTTCGTCCAACCTCAAACTAATCATAAAAAAAGGGTCATATTCATTATGACCCTTCTAATTCCTCAATTGCTCTGTGTACTTCGGCCAAAACATTATCATTCTTGGGTGGTCCTTGCATTCCTTCACTTGTAGACTCACTCAAATGATTAAGAGTTGACTCCCAATTCTTAAGTGATGTTATTTTCTGCTCGGAAGTTAAGAAATCACAATAAATCACATCGTGAGGCTTAGAAAAAACAATACTAGGCTCAGTAATTGCCTTTTCAAATTTGGTACTATTTTCTTGAGTTGTTTCCATCTCAATCTCCTCTACTTAGTTTGCTGTAGTCCCTGCACACTAAGTGCGCAGGGTATATAATCGAATTAGTCTAAATGAGACTTAATCATCCAGCTCATCATTTCATGCTTTTGAAGAAGCCCTACCAAATGATCTTCTGTACCTGGATCTGATTCAAAAATTTTCTCAGCATTATCTTTTTTAACAAAGCCTTTGATCGATTCTTGAATATTCATGTGAGTCGAATATAGATCCGCCAACATCTCATTAGCACTTAGATCTTTTCCGGCCATCTCATCAATGTCCATCACAGACTTCATTTCCTTAACTGTTCCGATTGGTCTTTCACCAAGAACACGTACTCGTTCGGCCAGTCCATCCATCATGGCAAGCAATGACTCGTAATGACCTTCTAAAAAAGTATGTAAACTTTTAAATCGAGGTCCCGTCACACTCCAGTGGTAATTTAAAGTTTTTGTAAAAAGAGCATATTCATTAGCGAGAAGATGATTTAAGAAATCTTTTGTTTCTTTAACTTCTTCATCTTTAACGATTCCAACTGGTCTTGTTGTAGCGTGATTAAAATTTTTCATCTTCTATCTCCTTTTTAATTAGTAATTATTGAATTTAAAATAAATACTTCGTTACTTAATCTATTATCAGTGTGCCTTATTGCTTAAAAATACTCTTCCAGAGGTTGAGAAGAGAATGTTTAAGAATCTCCACAATTAATAAAGACCATATATAAGCTTTAAATCGCTTCTCTTGCTAAATTATAGATATTCGGAGGTATATTATGGAGAAACTCTTAAATAACATCGGTATTTCAGAGACAATTAAACTATTAAATGAAAAACTTTTAGATTGGTATGAATCAATCGTAACCGCTATTCCTAATATCGTTATGGCCATTTTCGTAATGACACTGTTTATCATACTGGCCAAAGTTTTACGCTCATTTTTACACAAAGCACTTAGAAAAACTCATTATAACTTAGCTGTTACTAACCTATTGCTTACTCTTTTTCATATTTCAGTCATTCTCTTTGGTTGCTTTATAAGTTTAGAGATTTTAAATCTTGAAAAAACAGTTACATCTTTATTAGCAGGTGCCGGAGTTATTGGTTTAGCCCTAGGTTTTGCTTTCCAAGAAATTGCATCTAACTTTGTAGCAGGTACTTTCATCGCTTTTAGAAAGCCTTATCAACTTGGAGATATCGTAAAAATCAATGATCATCAGGGTGAGATTTCTAAAATTCAAATGAGAACAACCAGCATAACAACCTTTGATGGTCTCGAAGTTATTATTCCCAATAAAACGATGTTTACTGAAACATTTACCAACTACACAACGACACCCAAAAGAAGGGTCGATCTAGCAGTTGGTGTATCTTATGGTGATGATTTACAGAAGGTTGAGGATATTACGAAGTCGGCCTTAGAATCTATAGATAATCGAATAAAAGATAAAGAAATTGAGTTCTTCTATGATGCTTTTGATTCGAGTTCTATCAACTTTGTCGCTCGCGTATGGATACATTATCCAGGAAATCAAAGTTACCTAATAGCCAGACACGAAATGATTAAGAAAATTAAGAGTGCTTTTGATGAAAATAGCATCACGATTCCATTTCCAATCAGAACAATGGATTTTGGAATAAAGGGTGGCTTACCTCTTGATAAGTCTCTTGATGAACTCAATATAGTTTCAGAAATTAAACAGTTTTCACAAGGTAATGCTCAATAATCTCAAGGAGGATTTATGAATAACAAGAAAAGTTTGATGACAGCAGCAATGATTCTAACTCTTGCAGGTTGTTCTTCTCAAAGTAAACAAGCTCCCTCACAGGAAACGCTTGCCTTGGGAGAGCAGAATCAAAAAGAAACCATTGCTCCTAAGCAGTATATTAGTCAAAAAGAGCTACTCAGAAAGTTTGAGACGGTTTATTTTAGATTTGATTCTGCAGACTTAACTTACGATGCGCAAAGAAAAGTTCAATCCATGGCCGAATCCATTAAACGATCGAATCCAGAGAATCCTATTCTCATCAATGGATACACCGATCCTATTGGAACAAAGCCTTACAACTATGTACTTGCCAAATCACGAGCTCTCAATGTGCGTAATCATCTCATTGAATTAGGTGTCGAGCCTAGTCAATTGAAGGTCGTGAGTTACGGAGAGGCTACAAACGTAACATCTGAGCCATCCGATTATGTGAATTTAAGAAAGGTCGAATTAGGATTTAATGCACCTGTTTTAAATACAGATGTTCAACAGATTAGTTATAGTGATTAATAAAAAAAAAGAACCCCGCCTGCAAGCGGGGTTCATTCAACAAGTACTGACTTATCATTACCATCCTAGTAATTGATTAAGCGCTATTAGCGCTTAATGCTAAGAACTTCCTGTAGCATTTGATCAGAAGCTTGTAGAGTTTTTGCGTTAGCTGAGAAGTTTCTTTGTGCTTTCATAAGTTCTACGAATTCTGTTGCAATATCAACATTTGAGAGCTCAATTGACTTAGCAAGAACCTCACCTCTTCCCGCTTCACCAGGTTTCCCCATTGAAGCTTGTCCAGATTTAATTGATTCTTTGAAAAGGTTTTTACCTACTTTAAATAGACCTTCATTATTTTCAAATTTAGCAATACCTACAGAGGCAATTTGCTTTGAGGTTCCGTTGTCATAAACAGCTGTTAGAACACCATTATCATTGAATGATAGTGAGCGCATCGTACCGGCCGTTGCTCCATCCTGAGTTGTTCTAGCAATAGCTGAATCAGACCCATATTGAGTAGTCGCTTCAAGACCTGTTCCACCTTCAGCAAGAGATTCACCCCAAGAAAATTTAATCTTTTGACCTTGAGCTGCACCTTTGTTGAAATTAAAAGAATTACTTCCTTCGATTTCTTCTTGAAGAACACCCTTATCAGAGAATACAAGTGTACCACTTGCCATTTCAGACATTTTCCCTGGCTCTCCACCATTGGCATCATTTCCATCTACCATGGCACGGTAAGTCCAGTTATTATCCTGATTCTTATTGTAGTAAACTGTCACAAGTCTTGCTGTCCCCACATTGTCATATACAGTTACAGAGTGAGAAAAGTTTGAAGTATTTTCAGGATCTTCAGGATTAAATTCCTTAACATTAACTCGAGAATCTAAGTTCATATTAAGTTTAATATCATTTGTGGCTTTTGCGGGAATTGTTGTGTTACCAAGCTTGATCGGTCCAAGTTGGTTAGTAATTTTACCATCTTCGTTAGATTGAAAACCAAGAACTTTATAACCATCTCCATTAACGAGATTACCTTCTTTATCAAAGTTCATTGAACCATCACGAGTAAACCCTGGTCCAAAAGGAGCCTCTACTCTAAAGAAACCATTTCCGTTAATTGCGAGGTCTGTAATCGACTCTGTTCTAGCGATATCACCTTGAGTCATCATTGATTTAACGTGGCCAAGCTTTACCCCAGCTCCGAGTTGATCACCGCCATCAATCCCTTTTAGAGATGAAGCAAGTACATCTTGAAACTCTGCACGTGAAGCTTTAAAACCTGTTGTTCCGGCATTTGAGATGTTATCCGAAATAACTCCCATTCCAGTCCCCATTGCTGATAGACCTGATACACCGATGTTAAACGTGCGCAAAATTCCCATAGTGTCCTCCCTAGACTCTAAACTTTTTCATTGAAATGACTCGAGATTTATTTAAGGGCTACGGCCTTAAATTGAAGCTTCCGGAAAGGACCAGCTTGTTAACTTCGAGGTTACAACGATAAAAATTTTCTAATACTCTTCCTGAGTACATACTTCTTATACTAAAACTGTCGAATCAATTTTCGTAAAAACATTATCAACAATATTATTCTTATCTATGGCCGTTACCACTTTCTGGTTAGGCACATCTACAATATATGCTGCTTTATCAGTAATCACTAAAGAGTCTTGCCCACCCTTTTCACGTAATTTTTGAAAAGCATCTTTTAATTTAAAAAATTCAGAAGAATCCATTTCGAGATTTCTCTCTTTAAGTCTTCGAGCTGCATGAGTTGACAACTGAATACCCGTTTCTTTTTCAAGTGGCGACGTCTTCTCTTTTAGAAGATCACGGAACTCATTAGGATTAACAGAAGGATCAGTTACCTTCTGTGTTCCTCCCACTTTCTTATGCTTCGGTAACTTCGAAACATTAGGGATGAGCATATTATTAATTTGTCCGTTTGCTGCCATTTATTCTCTTGTTCAATCTTTTATATTAAAGATTAGATTCGTTAACTTTATTATATGCTGCGTTAGCATTTTTCTTCAAGCTATTTTCTAGCTGGGGATTTTTTGCCCCGACAGAATTTTGTTTATTCCTAGTAGGTAGAAAAAAAGATTCAACATCTTTAAGTTGTACCTTCTTTTTTCCATCAACAGTTAAGATCGTTTGACCATCTTCAAAGTTAACACCTGTAACCACACCTTCTGCTTTTGTTTCGCCTTTAAAGCTTTGAAACTCATCGTCCCAAGCTTGTACATCAAAGTAGTAGTCGCCTTTTCCTGCGACAGTATTACCAAACTCTGAACCATCCCAAGTCACACTATTTGAACCTCTTCCCATAGAATCTTTTTCAATTTGTGCAATCATGTTATTTGATTTATCAAAAACGCGAACCATAATTTTTTTCGCAGGCTTACTTAAATAGAAAGGAAGATTTACATGTGTGCTCTCACCATCATAAGCAACACTTGTTCCCTTCGTGTGAATGGCCTTACCGATAAAACTAGCGCCCATGAACTTAGTTTCATTATCCGCACCAGAAGTGCTCTTATCCAGCTTTGAATTCATATTGGTAAGTTGTTCAAGTTGAGCAAATTGCGCCATGTCGGCAGCAAATTTCTTTTGATCAACGGGCTTAAAGGGATCTTGATTTTGTAGCTGACTTGATAATAATTTTAAGAAAGCATCTTTATCTAATTTATTATGTTTTGCACGATCTACAAATTGCTTATCTTTTTTTGCACCAGCAATATCATTAAGTTGATCTCCAAGAGATCTTTTATCTAAATTATTTGATTGAGATGGGGCACTACGATCAGGTCCGTTGTATTTTCCAATACCTTTAAACGAACTTGGAGTATTTGGTCTTCCTATACCAGGCATTTACCCTCACTTGATGAATCTACACATTGATTTATGCGTACATTTGCTCGCTAAATGACTTGGCCTCTTGCCATAATTGTCGTCTGCGATCTTCCCCTCTATTATCTCCCTGTTTACCACCCTGTGTAAATGCGGAAGCTTCTCCCCTATTATTTCCACCTAAGAAAGATGAAGAAGAGTCAGAGTTCATAGAAGACTTAGAAGATTCTCCCATGGATAAGAAATCCATTTGGGGAGATAATTTGAAATCATTCAACTTAATGCCTGATTTATTTAAACTTTTTAAAAGTTCACTTTCATTCTCTGCAAAGAATTTGTGACCCTGATCAGTAAGAGCATTAATTTCTAAATCAACTTGTCCATTATTGCCTACTTTTTGAACCTGAATTCTAAATTGCCCAAGCTCATCATGGTGAATCATCATATCAACTGACTCTCGGCTACTGACATAAGATTGCTCAATATAATTCCCTACTTTTTGCATGAGTTCAGCTTTATTTCCGGCTGAAATGCTTGAGAGGTCTAGAGTTTGAGATACTTGTCCCTTACCCATATTGAATTCTTGATTATTTGCAGCCTTACCTTTCAAATTTGAGACATTTAAGTGATCGTTTTGATTCTCACCACTAATGCTCTCCAGGAGGTCTTCCATAGAGCTAGAAGAGTTAATCTTTTCAGATTTCCCAACTTCCATTTTCTTCTTAGGCTGACTTTGTTGAATCAGTGACTGATTCATTCCTGCGGCTTCTTTATTGTATTTATTCAATCCAGGCTTAGAAATCACAGCCTGAGGATTTTTCTTCGTAACCGCCATTCTGTGTTGAAGAAAGTCTGCCGAATTAGTCTTAGGCAATGCTTTATCCAAGGCCTTATTACCTTTTAAGATATTATTCTTAAGAGATGGATCAAACTTAGTCGCTTTTAGCTCTTGAGAGAACTCTGTAGCAAGCTTTGTTTTAGGATCTGTATTTTTTGAACTTAACTCAGAAAGAAGTTTAATAACTTTATTCTTAGGAACAACTTCACCTTCTGTATTGGTAAAATCTTTTCCATCAAAAGTAAGATCTGAAATCTCACTCTTTAACCCAGCAGGTAATCCCTCTAGGTTTATATTCTTACCTGTTAACTGAGAATAAGCATTAAGGAGTTCACTAACCCCCTGCCCTTCAGCATTTTGTCCATTTGATTTTTTGAAAAAGTTCAGAAGATCTTCTGAACTAATATCTTCAAGCATTCCCTTTTCTGAAAGGATTTGAGCAAATTCATTCTTCTGAGCAGCATTTGCATTGATATCAGAAGAGAGCATCGCGAGTAAATCAACACCATCACCAGCAGCTGCTACTGCTGCCTTATTCGAACCCTTTGCCGCTCCAGCTTTCCCAGAAAGCTTGGCAAGAATATCTGAATGTTGGCCTTGAATTTGTTTCATTTTACTCCAATACTCATAACATTATGCATTATTTTTTCATTTTCATAAACTGCTTTTGTAATCTGGCAGATATTTCCTTATCCATAGAATTAAATATTTTGGAAACTTTCACAGGCTCCAACCGACCTAGAATACTGACAGCAATATCGACATCTTGGACAGAGAGAACATCGGCCGCTGTTGCCGGTCTCATACCAGAGACGACTTCGACCATATGATTCACGCGATCTTTTTGATTTTTATCATTCTTATCTAAGCAGCCGAGAAGTTTTTGTTGTTGCTGTTGAAAATCTTGAATACGTTTCTTTAAATCACTTTCTATTGCATTAAGTTCAGTATGGCGTTGCTTAAGTTTTTGTTCCTCAAGCTCAATCGCTCTTTCTTTTTGCATGATTTCTTTAGTCAATCCAACCATATTATTAGAGTTATACTTTTCAAGACGTCCATTCACTTCTTTTTGAACAGCGTCTAAAAATTCTTTTTCAGTATAATTTCTCTTTGCATCGGCAGTATTCTTTTTATCATCGCCAGCAGCATGTGAAAATGCGATCCAAAGGCAAAATAAAACCAAGACATAAGCTTTCACAATTCACCTTCCCTATAACTCTTTCTCATCTGTAAGACTTCTTCAATCTCACTATATTCTTTTTTCTCATTCTTCTTTTTCCATGATTCTTTTTCTTTATCTTTCATTTTAGAAAGAAGCTTCGTATCCCCCATGGCCTTAGCGACTTCAGCTAGTTTTTTTTCATAACGTTTTGTTAGAGAATAAAGTAGATTCTCATTAGCCTTAATATCTTCTCTTTTAGCATCTATATAATAAGGAAAGAATTTGGCCAATTGTCCATTCGTCTCCGACTGAAGAATTTTCTCTTGTTCCAGGTATGAGTCGTCGATTTCAGCTTGGAGCTGACTGATGCGATTTTTCACATCCATAATTTGTTGATTAATAGCACCAAGTTCAACTTTAAGTTGTTCTTCTTTAAAGTGTCTCACTTTAAGTAGGCCATCTAACTTGAATTTAAAACGTTTGGCCACTCAGGATCCCCTTACTCGCCTGCTGATTCAGCAGAGATACTCTCTGCTTTTCGCGCTAATTCAACCATATGATCAAAGAGATCTTCAGGAGAGAAAGTCTCCCCCATCCCTTGCATTTGCTTAAGAAGATTTAAAATATCTTCATGTATAAGAATGGCCTTATCCACTTTAGGATTACTACCATGAGCGTAAGCTCCAACATTAATAAGGTCTTCATTTTCTTGGTAAGAGGCCATTAAGTTACGAAGGTGAGAAGCTACAATACGATGCTCCTTTGAAACGACTTTATTCATAACCCTCGAAAGAGACTGAAGGACATCAATTGCAGGAAACTGATTCTTTGAGGCTAATTCTCGCGATAGAATAATGTGTCCATCGGAAATCGCCCTTACTGCATCAGCAATGGGCTCATCCATATCCCCACCTTCAACAAGTACCGTATAAAGACCAGTAATAGATCCTACATTCGATTTAGTCCCTGCTCTTTCCATTAGCTTAGGAAGCCTCGCAAAAACACTTGGTGGATATCCTTTTTGACCTGGAGCTTCCCCTGCATTGAGACCAATTTCACGATAGGCCATACAAAAACGTGTAATGGAATCCATCATGAGAAGAACATCATGATTTTGATCTCTAAAATATTCAGCAATAGTTGTCGCTGTGTAAGCGGCTTTTGCTCTTATAAGTGCTGACTGATCAGAAGTTGCAACAATAACCACAGACCTTTTTAGACCTTCAGGACCTAAGTCGTGTTCAATAAATTCGCGAACCTCTCGACCCCTTTCTCCAATTAAGGCAATCACATTGATATCGGCATTTGTATTTTGGGCAATCATCCCCATCGTGACAGACTTCCCTACCCCAGAACCGGCCATAATCGCCATACGCTGACCTTTACCGGCTGTCATAAAGCAATCAATCGCATGCACACCTGTGGCTAAAGATTCTTTAATAGGAGGTCTTTCAAGAGGATTTAAACTTTCTCCAAAAATAGATCGTGTTTCACAAACTTTATCTTTATCTAATGGCCCAAGTCCATCAATAGGCTCTCCCAAGAAGTTTAGAACTCGCCCAAGCATCTCAGGACCAATATTTATTTTGGTCGTAAGATCATTTAAATAAACCCGAGTTTCGGAATTTATTCCGGGCAATTCATCATAAGGCATTGCTAAACAACAGTTTCCCTTAATCGATACGACTTCACCCATGCAACTATCACCAAACTCAGTAACAAAGGTAACATTTGCACCAATGACAGCACGAGAAAGGTTTACTTCATAAACCATTCCATTATTAGAAATCACTTTTCCTATTTTTTGATAAGGAAGTTGATATTCATAGGCTTTGTGAATGGCTTCGAGATTAAGACTCACTATCTTCTCCATCAGAATCATCGCTATGACTCTCATTAGAGCTATCTTGAGTATTTACTATATTTGTATTTTCAATATCTTCATTTATAGAAGGAGTGTCATAAAAGTCTTGAGCACTAAATCCCTCATCTTCTGTCAGTCCTACATTTTTAAATAGTTTAGCAAGACTTTGGAATTGTTCTTTAAGGCTACCGTTTATGATTCCATTTTCAGATTCAATAACAATACCTGGACCTTCAATATCGTAGTCACACTCAACTCTTACCTTCTCTAAAGCACCCATTCTTTCTTGGATCATTTCTAATACTTCAGGCATATCGGCAAAAGACTTAGGATCTAATTGAATCAAGATATTACTCTTTACTTGAAGCTCTGAGATAAGTTTTTCGAGTAAACGAAGAACATAATCTCCATCATCTTTGAGTTCACGTAATATAATCCACTTTGTTAAATTCTTTACTGTTCGGTATACCGCCATTTTTTCATTTTGAAGAAGATCTGCTTGTGTCTTTAAGACCTCATTGATCATATCTTGAAGACGCTCTACTTTAGTATCCACTTCAGAACGAAGTTGATTGAAAACTTCTTCTCTTCCGTCATGCATACCCTTTTCTAGACCTTCTTGATAGGCCGTCTCTTGAACCTTAACCAGTTGACGCTCAACTTCTTCTTGAATAAGGCGTTGGCGCTCGAGTTCTTCTTGTCTATTGATTCCTCTGTGCTCTCTAACAACAGGTGAAATCTTAAAGTTACTTTTATCTGCATTTTCTCGTTCTATTTGAATTACATTTTCATGCTTTTGAATATCCATGACTTGGCCTTCTTTCAAAGGCTTGAAATCAAATGATGAAATGGATCCATCATTATTTCCGCTTGAGCTCATTAGAGGTTGGAACTCATAATCAGAAACCGTATCTTTTAGCAATTCTTGAACGTTCTTCATTTTATTCCTTTATTTTTTAATTAAACGAGAGCATCTCCATCTCCACCTCTAGAGATAAAGGCTTTCCCTTGTGCTTCTAAGTCCTTACATTTCTGGACAATTTCTGCTTGGGCTTTTTCAACATCAGAAAGTTTCGTAGGTCCTAGAGAGTCAAGATCTTCCATGAGAAGAGTGGCCGCTCTATTAGACATATTCTTAAAGAGTTTTGATCGAATCTCATCATTGGCCGTCTTAAGCGCAATAACGAGTTTTGCATTATCCACTTCTTTAAGAAGAGATTGAATCCCTCTATCATCCACATAGACAAGGTCTTCGAATACAAACATAAGTTTTCTAATTTCTTCAGAAAGCTCAGGATCTTTTTCTTCAACACGAGACATGATATTTTTCTCGCTATTTTTATCCATAAGATTAAGCATATCTGCGATAGGTTCAACCCCACCAAGTTGATTAGTATCAATGGACCCAAGTGTACTAAGTTCAGTTTTAAGAACATCATCAAGTTGAGCAATAAGCTCTGGAGATACGTAATCAAGATTAGCTACTCTTAGAACCACTTCTGCTTGAAGGGCTTCAGGTAGTCTTCTTAGCACATCCACTTTTCGTTCAGGATTTAAGTGAGCAACAATCAGAGCAATCGTCTGAGGGTGTTCATTTATAAGGAAGTTTGCAAGAGTTCTCGTATCAACTAGTTCAAGAGATTCAAGCGTATTCGATGTTCCCACATCAACAATTTGACCAAGAAGTTGCTTCGCACGATCTTCACCAAGAGCATTGATAATGAAGTCACGACCACGGTTTTCCGAGAAGAGGAGATCATTTTCTTCATTAAGTTGAGTATAGAATTCTTCAAGCACCTTTTTTATCATCCAAATAGGGGCTCTATTAATAGAAGACATGGCATTAATCATTCTTTTTACGTCATTATCTCTCATATATTGAAAAATAAGCTGCGTCGTCTCTACACCAAGAGAGCTCAAAAGAATCGCTGATTTGTCTTGTCCAGATAGTAAGCTATATTCTACATCTGGATCTAAATTTTCACCGGCCACGCCACCCCTCCTCTAACGGGTTATCCTCAAATCTCTTAAGGATATTACGCAATTTGTTTATCAGATTCCTGTAAGTGAATCATTTCATGGATGATTTGACCTGCTTTAGCAGGATTCGCTTCAACCAAGGAAATAATCTTTTCTCTCAGCATATTCCCTTCGATTTTCTCAGGGTTAATCTTTTCTTCCATTTGCGGTAGTGCATCTTCTAATCCAGGTAACTTTTGATTGGCCTGAACTCTTTCTAATTCTTCTAACGTACGGGGAAGAAAGTCTTCTACCGATTCAACTGTATTATCCGTAATCCACTGAATAAATGGTCTTACCACTAAGAAGAAGAATAAACTGATCGCAAGCCCTATCGTTAAATACTTAATGATATTTTTGATTAGCTCACGATTGGCCTTTTCTCTCATCATGGCCTCTGCTGCAGCACTATCTTCTTTAGCAAACTCCATATTCTTAATGACAAGCTGATCCCCTCGTCTATCGGAAAGACCGATTGTACTTGAAACGATTGCTTGAAAATTTCCAATATCTGCTTCTGACCATGGCTCATATCTCATTTTCTGAGAACCATCGGCATTGAGAACAGCATTTCCTTCTTGGTCAACTACAGCAACTTGCCTACCATCAATCATCACCGCTGCTGTAATTTTTTGTACTCCAGCAGAAGGGTTCTTTGATTTCGTTACCTTTGAAGGAACGTTGTAGTTTCTGGTCGCCAACTTCTTTTCAACATTATTAGAAGTTTCTGGAATACCTGGCTGAGGTGTTTCACCTGGAAGGTTCGATCTTGCTCCAGGAATTCCTTGCGGAGAAGGTCTTGATCCATTCAGTTTTTGACTATTCTCTACTTCCGAAAGAACGGCCTTGTTTTCTTGATCATAAGTGGTTTCAGTTGAAACTGACTCCGTGAAGTCCATGGTAAGGCTAACTTTGGCTACAACCTTTCCGTGTCCAACAACCTTTCCAAGAATTTCTTCAATTTGCTTTTCGTATTGAGTATTCATTTTCTGCTGAAGAGCTACTCGGTTTGCCGTATAGGCCGTCATCGAGTCACCAATGTTTTCAGAAAGTTTCTTTCCTCTCGCATCCAGGATAACGACATTCTCAGGTCTCATCCCATCAACGGAAGAAGATACTAAGTGAGAAACACCTTTAATTTCACTTTCATTAAGAGTAACCCCTCTTTCTAGCTCAAGAACAATAGAAGCCGTTGGAGCTTTCTTTTCTGAGACAAATGGAGATGATTCAGGAATCGATAAGTGAACACGAGCTCTCTTAACTCCACGAAGATATTTAATCGTCTTGATAAGTTCCCCTTCAAGGGCCCTTTGCTTATTTACTTTTTGAACAAATGAAGTTGTACCAAAAGATTGCTTATCAAAGACTTCATAACCTACAGTTCCACTGAAGTTTACGCCCATCGTAGAGATCTCGAGTCTCCACTTTTGAACCATATCCTCTGGAATCTTAATGACTTTTCCGTCATTATCGATTTGATAGGCAATCTTCTTTTCTTCTAATAAAACCGCAATTTTCTTTGAGTCTTCTCTATTCAGGTCAGAATAGAGGACTTCATATCTGGTTTTAGAAACCCAGACAATCATGCTAGTCATTCCTGCAATAATAAATGCAGTAGTGGCCACCATGGCAACTTTTTTGTTGAAATCTAATCCAACAAAGAAGTCCTTAAAATTGCGGAAGACCTTTTCGATTAAGTCCTGCACAGCGTTTCCTCCTGAATGCTATCAACTCCTTCCTGAAGTTGATGATTACTTACTTTCTATTAAACCTGCATCTTCATAACTTCACGATAAGCATCGAGAACTTTTTGACGAATTTGATTCATCGTTTTAAAAGCTATCTCTGCTTGCTCTACATGGAGCATTGTTTCGTGCAAGTTCTTATTCTCACCAGTCACAAGTTTTTGTATTGATTCATTGGCCTTGTGCTGGAGGCTATTTACGTCATTCATTGAGTTTGCTAGAAAGTCGCCGAAAGATTCGTTTCCTTTAACGCCTGGGCTTGGAGCGATACCTTCTAGCTCTTTCGTCCATTTAAAGTCACTAACTCCATCAACTTCAGCAGACTTTGTCCAAGCACGAGCATCGTACTTATTCAAAACATCCTGGATTCCACCTACTGTATTAATCGCCATTTCTAGCTCCTATTCTTATCTACTGGCCTAAATTAGTTACGGCCGAGCTCTAAGGCCTTCATGGCCATAGACTTTGAAGTATTCATTGCACTGATATTTGCTTCATAAGCACGAGAGGCAGAAATCATATCCGCCATTTCTTCCATTACGTTAATATCAGGATAGGCCACATAGCCATCCTTATTTGCATCAGGATGATTGGGCTCATATTTTAAAACAGGTGGCTTATTGGAAGAGATAACTTCTGTTGCGTGAACAGATTGAGCTTTCTCATCTAACTCACCTTCTAATATTTCACCAAAACTCTCACGAGCTGGTTCACTTCCAAAGACAACCTCTTTCTTACGATAAGGTCCACCTTCAGCAGTTCTTGTGGTTTGAGCGTTTGCGATATTTGAAGATATCGCTCCCATTCTTTTTCTATTGGCCGCAAGTCCAGAGGAGCTAATTTTTAAACTGGTTAAAAAATCCATTTATCTTCCCTTTTTTTAACGATCGTTAGAAATCGTATATTTCATCAAACCGATTTTCTTATTTAATAACTGAACAGCGGCATCATAAAGAATTCTATTTTCCGCCATTTTTGCTAATTCTTGTTCACGATCTACAGTGTTTCCATCTTCTGAAACCACACCATTAGAATCTTCATAAATATCGGGCTCTAAATTATCAAAACCACCACTACCCACATTAAAGTGTTCGTCATCACCGGTTTTCATCTTCATCTCACCATCAACATCTAAGGCCCTCGCTAACGCCGCTTCAAAATCAACTCGTTTTGCTTTATAACCGGGAGTATCAGCATTGGCGATGTTACTTGAGATAACTTCTTGACGCATTTGACGGAAGTTGAGCGATGCCGCTAATGCTTTAAGTGTTTTATCGTTTACATTCATAACAGTCCTTTATGCTTATGCTCCCGGTAATTTTGGGAGGTCAATTCTTTTTGTAAATTATCTCAAATTTACGAAGTATGAGTTACCACCTTGACGGTACTCATTAATCTTATTTCTTAGTGTTCTAATAGAAACACCAAGAATCTTTGCTGCTTGTGTTCTATTTTCGCTTGTATGAATAAGTGCTTTCTTAATTAGAAGTTTTTCAGCTTCTTTAAGTGACATCAAACGAATACCTTCGTTGTCATCATCAGCGATCATATTCACAGCTTTCTTTTCACCAATCTCAAGATCAGTTTCTGTAAGAACATTTTCTTTACAGTTGGCAACTGATGTTTGAATAACTGCTTTTAGCTCATGAACATTGTGTGTCCAGTAGTGGCTAAGAATTTTATCCATGGCCGTCTTGTCCACTTCAATATTCTTCCCTTCAGCAAACTCAGTGATAAAGTGTCTTGTCATCATTTCAAGATCATGAGTTCTCTCTCTCAAAGGAGTAAGAGAAACTGTATTGTTGCTTACTAGAGTATAAAGACCTCTATAGAAACGACCTGAACCAACTAACTTTGAAAGATTTTTAGTCGTAGTAGCGATAATTCTAATATCGATATCGTAGTCTTCTAATTCAGAAATAATTTTATGGAGCTTCTTTTGAAATTCATCATCAAGTCCATCAACATTAGCGAATACAACTGTTCCTGTATTAGCTTTTTCAAGAACACCTTTATTAAAGCGCCCTTCTTCGTCTCTCCAACCTAGGATTAGATTTTCAACGGTTTGAGCTTCAGCAGAACAATCAACCATTTCAAATGGCTTTTCGATACGGCTTGAATTCTCATGAATAAATTTAGAAAGAGTTCTCTTTCCTACTCCTGCTTCACCCGTAATAAGTACGGGAGCTTTCGTAACTGATACATTAGCTGCTACATTAACTGCTTTTTGTACCTTTGGATCTCTTCCAAATAGCTCAACATTTACCGTTTCCATTTGACCTCCTGTCAATTTTTGAACCCTATCCTGGGCCGGTTTTATATCGTTCGTTCTTTAATCGCCATCAATGACAACTCAGATCTCACCATCTCTTTAACTGTATCGGGCGTTCCCTGATTGCTTAGAATAGACTCGAATAGCTTCTTCGCTTCACCGGGTTTCTTATTCTTTGCAAACGCCATGCCTAAAAGATAGTTAACTCTTCCAATATGAGTTGAATCAGCGTAATTCTTTTTAAATCTAATAATCTTAGGTTCTAGTGATAATGATGACTTGGCTGTTTTCTTTCCGGCCTCTATTTCTATCGATAAGTATTCAAGCCTCTCTCTCATACTTTTCATGAAAGCACTTGAGGGAGCGTAGTTGGTGGTGTCGGCCAAAATGGCATCGGCCACGTTCTGAAATTTCGCTAACATACCAATCTCATAGAGTGAATCGGTGTACATATTCATCATTTGAGCAAGCTCCATGGGGTCAAAAATGGACCGCTTATTTTGATGAGATAGGTATAACTCAAAGAATTTTACTGATTCTTTATGGTTCTTTTGGTTAAACTCTATAATCGCCTGATAATAGTAAGATTTGTTCTTTGTCTTTAGGTTCTTCAACCCTCTTTGCGCCAAGTCCCAGTTTTTAAGCTTCATATTCTTAATGACATCAAGCTCTTTTAAGACCTCTTGCGTATTGGCTTGATCATGTCTTGCAACCCATAGTGGAAATGTTCTAGGAGGCGTCTTAGAGAGGGATTTAAAGTCTGAGTATACTTTTTCAAATCCTTCATAGAGCGCTAACTTTAAATAACTCTTTCCCACAATAAAATTCATATAAGGATCGTTGGCCACTTTATTCACATAGCTTGATTTGTAACGATTCCATCTCTTCACCACTTGGGCATAAGAGCTTTCAAGATAATCATTTTGAATAAGTCCGTAGATAATCTCTGCGCCATCAGATTCAAATACTCTTCTTTTAATTTTTGGTAACGAATTAAGCGGAAGTGCAGATAAGTAAGTTAGAGCTTCACGATACTTCTTATCGACAATAAAGCTTCTTAGCCGTGTAAGCCAAAGAAGTTCTTTCAAGTCTTGATTAAGTTTTAAATTGTCATCGAGATTAAGAAAGGCCCTATTTTCAAGATCTTCAGCTTTTAAGTCAATCTTACGAACTGAGCGAAGAGCAGCATAGCGAATACGAGCTTCAGCACTAATTAAAGGGTCAAGTGAGCGATTAATCGCATTCTTATAAAGAACAATATTCTGCTCAACTGGCTTTTCTAAAATTTCAAAAGCAAGAGCGATTCTTAAACGAGCGTGAGAAGCATAAGTATGATAGCTATGCTCGGTTACAAACTCATCAAATAGCTCTACGGCCTTACTATAGTCTGATTTTCTAAAATATGACTCGGCTACATTAAATAGAATTTCAGGACGTATTGGTTTGGCCAAGCCGTTCTTATTCGCTTCATATAAACGAATCACTTCCTTAGTATCTCCTAGTCTGTAGTTTACGAAGATTTCATAAGTGAGGAGCTTACCAGGATTAATGATTTTTCTAATTGTTTTCTCTTTTATAAGTTCTGATACTTTTTCAACTTGATTGAGCATTGTAAGGTTATAAAGAATAGCTTCTGCAGCATAAGTGCTTTCTTCATAATCAAAACTCTCCTTACTATTTACATAGAATTTCTTTGCAATAGATAGGGCTTCAACATAGTCAGTAGATTGCTTATAATACGTTAGAAGGTATTTATAGATAGCCTTTTGAAGATCATACTTCTTTGTTCTCTTGGCAATGGCCGTCAACATATTGATCGACATTTTAAGAGGCTCTCTATTACCTTCAGCAATATGATCTCTAATAATCGCATTGGCCTTCAGATACTCAATGAAATCAATATTTGTATCGGCACCATATTTCTCACTAAAGAGCTTCATCGACTTATACATAAGTCCATACTTCTTTTTACGATAGAAATTAAGCATGAGCTGAAGATGGGCCTCTTGCTCATTTTTTTCGTATTCTCTATTCTTTATAGGATAGAAGTACTCTGGAGTCTTAACGGCTAAATCAATGGTTGAATCAACTTGTGGAGCTAGTCCATCATAATTCCATATGAAAGAAGCTCCATATCTAAAGTCTCTATAGCCTTCATTCTTGGCCACGGACTTATTCTTCGCTTTATTCTTCTTAATCTTTTTCTTATTCGTTTTCTTTGATTGAGTTGCAACTTTCTTGGCCTTTGGAGCAGGAACTATTTTTGAAACTGCCGTTTTAGGCTTAACTTCAGATAATGGTGTTTCCTCATTATTAGACCAAAAGTCGAAAACATGTTTCTTATCTCTTTCTCTGTAGAAGTTAAAAACTTCTACTTCGTTATTAACAAGAGTAATTTCAATTTCAGAAACATTATTCTTTGTAGGCTCTTTATAGTTAATGTTTTCAATGTAGGACTTATTATCTTTCTTATAACGTGTATTGAGATCTTTCTTTAAATCGTTGAATAGTGCGATATCAAGGGTTTTCAGCGTTATCACTCTACCTGATTTTGAAACGACAATATTATCTTTAGAAGTAAAGACATTCCATCTTAAATGAGTTGATGCTTTTTCTAATTGAAGTGATTGAGCAAAAATTTCCGTAGTCGCAACAGAACTCATCATCAATACGATGAAAAGCGTCAAAACTTTGTAAATCACACTTTCTAATTCTTTTCTCATTGAGATGAAACTTCCTGTCTCATTTAGGCCTTAGAGACCTATAGTATTTATGACGGTGACGATTCCACTCTTCCTAAGTAAACCGACCTCCCCTTTATTTTACATCCTTCTGCGTAAAAAAAAAGGAAATATTTTCTTCCGGGAAAAAAAATCCATGTTTATTTTTTGACGGGACCTAAATTCATCACTTTGCAATTCCGAGTTAAACACTCAGTATCAATATGACCCCACACGTTCTCTCTAATCTAAAAGAGAGAGAACGACTCGGTTGTTTTTTATGTGATGTATTTATTTAGGAGATGATCTATTGAAGAGAAAGTTCCATGAGGCCTTTCTTTTTCATTTTTTCAATGAGGGTAGTTCGATTCATTTTAAGAAGTTTAGAAGCCTGATTCTTATTACCACTCGTAAGCTCTAGAGCTTGAGCAATAAGAGAATCTTCAATATCAGAAAGAGTCGACTTTAGATCTAATCCTTCTTCTGGCAGGCTTATTAAGTTTTTAAACGAGTCTTGAGTATCAGGACGATGATGCAGAAACTTTGCAGGAAGGTCTGTCATTTTAATTGTGTTACCACCTCTTAATATAACAAGTCTTTCAATTAAGTTCTCAAGCTCTCGAACGTTTCCTGGCCAATCATAAGTTAAAAGGACTTCAAGAACATCGTCTTGGAATTCAATATTATTACGTCCATCTGCTGAAACAAAGCGTGATAGGAAGTAACTAATAAGTAGAGGTATATCTTCTCTTCTATCTTTAAGTGAAGGAAGTACGACAGGAATAACGTTTAAGCGATAAAAGAGATCTTCTCTAAAGTTATTTTCCGCTACCGCCAATTCTAGGTCGCGGTGAGTTGCCGTGATAATTCTTGTATCTATAGGAGTTGCGCCGGTTCCCCCCACTCTTTCGATTTCTCTATTTTGAAGAACACGTAATAATTTAACTTGAAGTAATAAAGGCATATCCCCAATTTCATCTAAGAAGATAGAACCTTTATGAGCAAGTTCAAACCTACCCTTGCGATCTGAGATGGCCCCTGTAAAGGCACCTTTTACATGCCCGAATAATTCTGATTCAAGAAGCTCACCTGGGATAGCCCCACAGTTAACACTTATGAGATCCTTATCCGTTCGAGCTGAAAGTGTATGGATGGCCTTCGCAACAAGCTCTTTCCCTGTTCCAGAGGCTCCATTGATAAGCACAGTTGAATCACTGGCCGCAACCTTAGTAATACGTTCAAACACGGCCTTCATGCCGCTAGAGCGTCCAATAATGCCGTTAAAGACATCATCTTCTGTTGGAGCTTCAAGCGATATACTTGAATTATAAACTCCTCCTGGAGCTTTCTTTAGCGCCTCTTCTTCTCTAATCTTTTTGGCCTTAAGAATACTTTCTTTTTTAACATCTAATTTAAGAGTTAAGGCCTTCACAACAAGATCAGAGAGAACATCAAGTTCAAATGGTTTTGTTAAGTAATGAAAGACACCTTTCTTAGTCGCCATAATCGCAGTTTCAATAGAAGCGAAACCTGTCATAACAATGGATACAAAGCTTAGGCCCTTCTCTTTTAATATATCGACCAGCAAGAGGCCATCAGGCCCGCCATTGGCGAAGCTGATATCGGAGACAAGACAGAAAGGAGCAACAAAGTCCTTTGTCATTTTCTCAGCATTGAAGTGCTCAATACATGAGTTTGGATTATCAAAGTAGACAACCTCAAGCCCTAGAGACTTCTTTAAATATCTTTGAATAGCACGACCTAATATTTGGTCATCCTCTACAAGGTAAATAGTTGGTAATGGCTTAACTTCATTCGTTTCATCGCCATCAAACGTTGCGTGTAAAAAATCTAAATCTTTCACAAATGTTCCCTTGCTCTTGACCAAAAGACTTGGTCTAGAGAAATCGTAGCCAATCCAGAAGCCAGTGTCAATTTATCGACACTGGGAATTTTGTACCTTTTTACTTGGTTATAGTTTCAATGATTTAGAGGGCCTAGCGAGACACTTCTCTAAACAAAGAGTCTAGAATGCGCGCTGAATTATCGGGACTACCTGCATAGATATAATAAACTAAGAAGAAAAAGCACAAGGTACCGACTGCATAAAGAGTATAGGAAACCCAACGTATCTCTTTGATCCAATAGATATATCCAAACTGTAAACAGATCATACCTAAGGGTATGGACCAAAAAGGGATATATCTGAATATGAAAAAGAGTGCATCTTGAATAATGATTTCCAAAAATAAAAGGGGTCTTTAGTAGACCCCTTTATTATAAACTAAAATGTAATGAATTAAATTAGAATTTTGATTTTAGCTCTTCTAATTTATCTAGCTTTTCCCATGGGAAGATATCTCTTCCAAAGTGACCATAAGCAGAGCTTGGTCCATAGATAGGCTTAAGAAGATCAAGTCTATCAATGATTGACTTAGGCTTCATATCAAAAGTTTCATTAACTGCAGCAGTTAGCTTATTGATATCTACTTTTTCTGTACCATAAGTTTCTACTAGAAAACTCATAGGCTCTGCTACACCAATAGCGTAAGCAACCTGAACAAGAGCACGATCAGCAAGACCAGCGGCTACAATATGCTTAGCTGCGTGACGAGCAGCATAGGCTGCAGAACGATCTACCTTAGATGGATCTTTACCAGAGAATGCACCACCACCGTGAGCACCGTGACCTCCATAAGTATCAACAATAATCTTACGACCCGTAAGACCACAGTCACCCATTGGTCCACCAATAACAAACTTACCAGTAGGGTTAGTCCAAATTTTAGTGTTGTTATCAATAAGGTGAGTTGGAATAACTTTATTAATCACTTCTTCACGAAGAACTTCTTGAATTTGTTTTTGGCTCATCTCTTCAGCATGTTGAGTTGAGATTACGATATTGGTAAGGCGTGAAATTTTACCATCAACGTATTCAGCAGAAACTTGTGTCTTTCCATCAGGTCTTAAAAGTCCTGCTGTTCCATCTTTTCTAATGGCCGAAAGTCTAAGAGCAAGTTTGTGAGAAAGATCAATTGTATAAGGCATGAAGTTTTCTGATTCATTTACCGCGTAACCAAACATAAGTCCTTGATCACCAGCACCTTGATCTTTGTGTTCCCCTTCTCCTTCATTTACCCCTTGGGCAATTTCAGGTGATTGCTTATCAAGAGCAACTAATACAGAACAAGTAGTAGCATCAAAGCCCTTGTCTGAATGATCGTAACCAATGTCACGAATCTTATTTCTTACGATTTCTTGAAAATCAACTTGAGCTTTTGTTGTAATTTCACCAGCGATAACAACCATTCCCGTTGTAATCATTGTTTCACAAGCAACTCTAGATTTAGAGTCTTGGGCCAGCATTGTATCGAGGATAGCATCTGAAATACCATCGGCCATTTTATCAGGGTGACCTTCTGTCACAGACTCAGATGTAAAAACGTAATCTTTTAACATAACTTCTCCATTGGGGCATATAAGCTAACTAAATAAAATAAGTAAATAAATAATACACTAATCCGTAAAATATAACCTTTTATTACTGTGACGACAATAGCTTAAGGCCATATAGGAATAAATCTTCGGTATTTGTATAATTTCTACAAGCCTTCTCTGATTACTGCTTTATAGGAGAGAAGTATTTAAAGTAGTGAGGACTGCGATACAAATAAAATTGTTCACTCTTTTGATCAAGAGCATATGTCTTCCCATCGATATCAACCACTTTAAAGCGCTGATTATTAGGATCTACAAAGTGATAAAAGTAATCATAGTCCTTCTTCTTATAAGCTTTTAATAAATCATCCTGAAGTTTCTTCTCCACCTTCACTCCAGCTCTCTCTGCAATTGCCTCGTAGTCACTCCATATTCTATCCATCGATATTCTTCCTAACATACTCGCTCTAGAAAAATAGCGCAGACCATGGAATTTACCATCAAACTCTGAGAGGGCCGATAGTGCTAAATCTAAATTTTCTTTTCTTAGGCGCTTACCTGCATAGGTTTGATCTGGACAAAAAACTCTAACGGCTCCATGAATAAAGTAATAGGTAAAAGAAAACTCTCCCTCTTTGAACATTACATTCAGCCAAGGATTTGCAAGTAAACTTCCCTTTAACTCCTTTGGAGCAAAGTAGGAATAAAGGAAGTCCTGTTCAGGAATAAAGTTGTACTTAGAATTAAAGTAGCGGTTAATCACAATTTGAAGAACGTCTTTTCTCTCCATTGCCTCCTTACCATCGATTCCTCCAACTTCATTAAATAGCGTCGTAATCAGTACATAGAGTGCCTGAAAAGATTCATCCTGCTCTTTCCAATATTCATATACTTCTTTATGTTTTTTAAAAACAAAGTCTTTTAACTCTTGTCGGGCCTTAACAGAAGTTTTAATCACTTCATCTCCCGATTCAATATGACCGTTTACTTTAACTTTGTTTGCTTTGAGGTCTTCATAGTAAGAGATTTGACGAGAAATCTTATCTCTCCAAACTCTCATCCTACGAACCTGTCCTTTGGGTCCTCTTTTAAGCTGACGTTCAAGTCCATCAAAGGCAGAGTTCAAATCATAACGTAACTCTTCATCTAAGAGTTCAGGAGCTTTTTTGAATTTTAAAACGAGTGTATCCAACATTGAACGTAAGAAAAGATCTGATGAACTTCTATTTGGTTCTTCCGCTCCATCTTGAACAATTTTACGATAAAAGTAGACTTCATTGGCACGCTTCTTTTCTTCAGGAGTTTCTCCATGTTTAACTTCATCGTAATTCTCGCGTAATTCAAAATGATCCACAGGAAAACGATAAGAAGTTAAATAAGGTAGCTCCTTAATAAAATCATTAAAGTTCTTACGAAATTTAATCATTAAATACTTAGACTTATCTTTATAAAGTACCCTTTGAGTATCATTAGTAGAGTCTTCATATGTTTCTTTATACTGAATAAGTAAATCAATATCTTTTTGCAGTGACTGAAGAGTAGAGAGTTCTTTTTTGAAGTTCTTACGCTTCTTTAAGCTGACAATCTGATCTACAATCCATTGTTTCTTCTTCTTAATCTCAGGAATAAATCGGTATAAAGTATTGCGATCAAGCTTTCCATCAAGAGTCTTAGGCAAGAAATGTCCATCCCCTCTGAAGTTACGAAATAAATCCCAAAACTTCTCCTCTGTTCCAGGAACACAGCTCATTTTAGTGAAGTTCTTATGAAGCTCCCAAAACTTCTTTTTTATTGCTTCAGGGTCTTTTTTTACGACTTCTTGTACTTTGGAGAACTTCTTTTTCAATTCTTTATCACTAAAGGAGAAGGTCAATGTCGTTTGAAGTCCAAAACTACACAGACAAAAGAAAATTTTGAAAAAATGTCCTTTATTCATATTAATCTAGCTCATTAACAAAGTCAGACTTCCAAAGGCCCAGGCAAGTTCCATTACTGAGAATAAGGAGAACAGTATCGTCTGTGGCCAATTCATCTATCTTTGAGCGTAAATTTATTAACTCACTAAAAGATTCAGAAGGTATGCTCTTGGCACAAAGTTCTGACACTAATTCATCAAAATCTAAATTATCAGCAGACTTAACTGTTGTTGCCCTTTCAGGCTTTGCAAATAAAACTTTATCTGCAGCAAGTAGAGAATCAAGAAATTCTTCTTGAAAGATATTACTTCGAGCTGTTGCAGAATTAGGCTCTAACACAACTACCATTTTTCTATCGGGATATTTTGTTTTGATTGAATCGATTGTACATTTCACACTTCGAGGATGATGGGCAAAGTCATCGATAACAATCGCCCCCTTATATTTCCCTCTTACTTCTTGGCGCCGTTTTACAAACTCTAGTTTAGCAATAGCCTCTTTTAATTCATCGACAGCAAAACCCTCTTCGAGGGCAAAGAGAAGACAAGACGTTAGGTTTAAAATATTATGTATTCCTATGACATTGGTTGAAAATTCAATCCAGTCTCTCTTGAACTTAATCTCAAATCGAGTACCGTTTTCCGATTCTTCTTTAACACGTGGACCGTAATCAGACTTCAACCCATAGGGAACCCAGCGAGACTGATAGTACTCCATCTTAAGATCTTCAACAGCGTTATAATCAATGTTGGCGACAATTTGGCCTTTAAAGTCTTTTAAAACACTTTTAAATTCATCTTTTATGTCATCAATAGAATTAAAAATATCTGCATGATCAAATTCAAGCGAAGTGAGGATCATGTGATTTAAACAATAGCTTCTAAATTTAGATATTTTTTCAAAATAGGCGGAATCGTATTCATCCGATTCAATGAAGAAGTAGCGACCACTTCCCAGATGAGAAGAAGGACGTCCCTCAATCACTCCCCCAATAAAATATCCAGGGTCTTGGTTTAGCTTTTCAAAAATTTGAGTCATAAAATAAGTTGTTGTCGTTTTGCCATGAGTTCCTGCAATACCAACCACATTTAAATCATTCAGAATAAAGGCGCCCATAAGCGCAGGGAAGGAACAAAAAGGAACACCTAGGGACTCAATCTTACGAGCATCTTCACCGAGTCTAGGAATAACATTTCCCACAACGATCAGATCAAAGTCTTTTAAATAATCCCAGTCAAGACCATCTAATTTATGAAGAGGTATATTCGTTTCTTCGAGATAAGTAGACATCGGAGGATAGAAGTTAAGATCTCCTCCCTCAACCTCATAACCTTTTTCGCGTAGTAAGCACGCTGCTGCGCCCATACCTGTACCGCAAATTCTAAAGAAGAAGATCTTCTTCACCTTGCCGGCCGAGCGTAAAAGTCCATTTAAGTCGAGTTTATTTTTTAAGTCCAAAGCACTTACCCCTATTATTGATTTTCTAAACTCTAGTATAGGGGTTATTGAAGAGAGATTCTAGCCTAATTAGCTATTGAACCTCTTCAGAAAATAATGTTTGCTTGCATTCAAAGGAGTAAATAGGATTCTTGCCAAAGCTCTTCTTATACTCTGTTGTAAACATGAGGGAGTTACCCTCAAAGGAATAGGCCAGAGCTTCCTGTTGAGGAGTATAAGGTGTTCTCAGGATCATATAATCTTTCTTATTTTCCCAATTCTTTGTATTGGCCTCTTCTGTCGTTAATTGGTCAATGCGCTTATTTACCACCAAGACAGCCCCGTAAGTTAATATAGCAAATTGAGACCCATCAGGATGAACGTCCATTCCCGTAGCAATACGTCCCCATAAATTATAGTTATACAAAAGATAGGGCAGATTAATACTAAAGCGCTTGATGAGCTCTATTCTGTTGAGGTCAAAGGCCGGACGCTTTTCTAATTCAGAAGTAGCAATAGAATAAAGTCCTGCATCTATCGCTCTGCGCTCTTGCCAATCAACTTTCTTTGTTAAGAAGAATACGTGACCTTCAGAGTAAGCAACAGACTCTGCATCATGACTTCCATCCGGGTAAGTTAAATCAACCAGGTCCATCAGCTCAACCTGATCTGGCCACTGATCCAATTCTTTAACTATATAGAGTGAAATTCTAGGGCGAGTTTCGTTATTATCACCCATATCTGAAAGAAATAAGGCCGGCTCCCCTTTGTACTCACCTATGGTTATATCCTCAATGTCACGAGGCTTATCCATTTGAAACTGGACTTTCTTGATCAAGTTTCCTGCGAGGTCAGTTACATAGAAGTAAGGTCCATCTCCTGAATCGTTAATATGATAAAGTCGATCATTATATTGGCGAGAGGCCACAAGTCCACTGGATTCATTGATAATATCGGCAGGCATTTCACCAATAATTTTTTCATCGGCCCATCTCGAACAAAAACTCGTAGATGACGTTTCTTGAGCAAAAGAGTTCAGTGTAAATAAATTGGAAATTATAAAAGAGAAAATCGATAACGATTTCATGGAAAACCTCTGTAGTTACTGGGTGTCGAATCTTAGCTATTCAAAAATATAATGTCATCCAACTTCAACTTACAAAATATATTCCATAGAGCGTTATTAGGTACTATTCGCCGACCATAACAAGTAGTTACAAGCACTTAGGGATCTAAAGAATGCAACGTAATCAAAATCTAATTAAAAAATAGGCTCAATATTTGTCCTCTTTTAGCCGACAAGATTTATTATTTAACGTCTGTGCGCAAGGACAAATTAACATGTTAAGAAGATTACTCTCCCTACTTATTGTAGCTAGTTTTACCCTCACCTCATGTTCAACCCTTCATATTATCGGAAATGGTGGGAATCGAAGTATTGCTAGTTACTCCAAAGATGAAGTCTCTCGACTACAATACCTCTTGGCCGTTGATAAGTTTAACTATTACCTCACAGAGTTAATTGAGTTTAAAAAAGGTAAAGTCGATCAAAGCTTGATTGATGCCTTTCATGCTCTAACACCAGAAAAAATAATGACCTTAGATATTAGCTTTGAGGAACTTAATAATCCCAAAGACTATGACCAGGTTGTTCTTAAAGCGATTAAGCAAAGTGCTGCTTCGTTAAATACAACAATCGCAGATGTTGAATGGGGATATAACTTCTTTAAGAATAAACTAGCAGATTCATATGTCATTGATGATTTTGAGAACGGTGATGATATTGGCTCACCAAAAATTGGTGTGGCCGAAAAAAAGGCTACCGAACTTGAACCAAAAATAATGAAAGTGGAAGAGCAAACCCTCGAAGCTGAGCATTATATCTCTAATAGAACAACTCGTGGAATCTTGTGGGAAGCAGCAGATTCTCGGCGTGCCGTAGAATTTCACTTAACTGATCCTCCTGAATTCAAACAAAATGTTGCTTTTAGAAGTGGAGAAATCGTGGGGGAGAGTAAAAG
>JBLWYP010000028.1:0-44007 GCA_048266825.1 Bacteriovoracaceae bacterium
CGGGGCACAAATGTGATGCAGATGAGACTCAAGCGCATCCACTAGGCCTTTAAACTCGTCTTCAGAGACACTGAAGGACTTACGCGTGGATAGAGAAGAAAATACGATCTCCTCCTGTCTGAGCTCTTCATTCTGTGCTGAATGAAGGTTATCAAGCGCAAAGTTAAATTTATCTAGTAATTCCATATATACCTATAACAGGGGTAGTAATTATTCGAACTACGAACACCTTACAATAAGAATACACTTAATTTATTTTGACTGCACCGGGTAAAGATTTTCCTAAGCAGTATTTATCGATAGCTTAGACTATTGGTAAGTTATGAAAATACCAAAGGAGTCATCTCTGACGACGAGATTAGAATCTGCAAGAGTTGTCATCTCAATAGATTCATTTCTAACCCCTAAACCCCAGTTATCCCAGAAGGTTACACGGGCCTGCATAATCATTTTCGTTCCTGTTGCCTCAACAGAGTCACCCGCATTACTAGAGATAGTCCCGACCATTACCCTCTGGTATCTAAAGTCGAATAGAAAACTTATTTTTCCAAAATCTATGAATATCTCACTCTTTGCCCCGGCCCATAAACCACTACCAGAAAAGCGCTTCTCTCCGGCTCCTTCAGTGAATACAGCAGCATAATTGAGATTACTCAGAGAAATCGCAGGGCCAATTGAGAAAAAGTTACCTAAAGGAGCGATATTATAGCCACCGTAAATATCGTACTTAGGACCAAAACCAAACTCATGCTCCCCTTTTACCAGACCAACTTCTCCTCCAAATGTATAGAAGTGGTTGCGCCCATCAACGCCCATATGACCGTCTCCACCAATGACAATCCTTGAAGTCGTTGTACCAATCTGTACAACAGAATCAGATATAATCTCCTCATCTACATTACCCACATATAATCGAAACTGATTAGTCCACTTATCGGAGAGGATAACTTCTTTTGGTTTTACAGGAATTTCTTTTTCTAGATCAAGATTGGGAGAATCAAAGTCAGCTATCTCGGCTTCTTTTTTAGGCTTTTCTTTCTTAGGAGGATCTGGCTTAGGCTCTTCTTTTTTTTTCTCTTCTTCCTCTACTGGCTTCATCGGCTGAACTTCGGCCACCGTTTCTTCTAGAATGACTTCTTCAGAAACTTCTTTATCTTGTTTTTCTTTTTTTAGTTTGGGTTTACTATTCTTTTTTTTTAAGGGAATGATCTCATCTACAATGACTTCATCTTGCAGAGGATTATAATTTTCTCCATAAAAAATTCCATAAAGAAGCGCTCTTAGCGTGATTTGAAGTTTATTGCGAAGAACTCTTTTTTCTTGTTTAAAGTTAATAAGATAGTCTTCCACTTCATCTTTTAGAATGAGCTTTAGATTCAGATCATTACCACGAGCGCCGTTAATGGCAGGAGCATCCGTGATTTGAATAGTTAAACTAAAGAGATTATCACGCTTTGTTTTCTTATACTGATGTCCCAAAATAATATTGAAGCGGTTTGTCTGCATAAGAACTTCAAAGACGTTCTTCTTTATATAGTTTTTTTCTGTCTCCGTTAGACTTGATGTATAGCTGGACTTGACGCCAATATTATATCTTGAAGCTTTCTTTGGAGTATCAGAAGTATCCTCTTTAGAGACTGTCCCCTCTTGAGCATAGATGTCACACAAACCAGTAAAGTTGCTGACGCTGAAGAAGAAGATAAGAAATAGAGGACGTGTCCATGAAATCATAGACTTATTATAGCCTTTCACTCAATAAATTGGGTGGGGGAAGTTTTTCCCCCAAAGAAACTTAAATTTTATTGATCAATGTAGCAGCGAAAGAAGGCCGACATAGAACCACCATCAATATAGATAGTAGAACCTGGTGGTAAGAATTGTCCATCCCCGCCCTTTACGATTGATAGAGCATTACATGAACAATCTGAACAGTCTTTGGTATAGAAATTAGTTCCCCCATCATCACCAGAAGTCTCTGAGCAGACAAAATCGGCAAAGATAAAGGATACATCCGTTGGGTTATCCGACATCCAGTGAGGAGTCGTATCAATACTATAATCACTATAAGAATCATCAGACTCTATGAGATTCCAAATTGATGTATTAATGAGTTTCATAGGTTTATTTCTAACCGCACCATTCTCTGAAAGAGTCACTACACTACTCGCACAAACACCAGCACCCTCATCTTTCAAGTCAGGACCACTTTCTGAGGAATAGTTCTTTGCAAAGAGAACTTGCTGATCATAGTTATAAACATAACCCTCTGGAGGAATAATCACTTCTTTAATTGGGGTAGAAATATCTGAAGTATATTGCTTACCTCCGGCAGTTTGTCTACGGGCTACCACTTTTACATAGTAATAGCGACCTGGTACAAGTCCGGAAATACTAATGTAGTTATTAACTGTATCTTCAAAGGTACTTGCTTTAAATACATCATTTAAGCTATTCGTTGTAGCCGAATAAAAAACTCGGTAACCAATAACGCTTCCCCAAGAAGAGTTGGACCCAACAGCATTATCCCATTCAAAATAGAGATTACCATCATCATCACTTTCCACGTTATCAATATCACTATTAGACATATTGGATCGATTAGGTTCTACAAAACCTGTAAAATGGAAGAGTATTTCGTCTGTAGAAGCACGCATATTATTATAAAAACGCAGTTTAAAATATGTTTGAGCTGTATCAAGTTCTTTACCAAAGTACGTATCATCTAAGTCAATATGAAAATTCATTCGACAGGCGTTAATGGATTCGTAACTAAAACCTTTTTGATCATCGGCAACAGCCCCATCCCCTTCATCATCACCAAAGAAACAAAAACGATTGGCTTCAACCACGATACCATCATTGTCATAGATCTCGATCCATGTACTTGAAGGAAGAGGATCAGATCCATTTTCAAGTTCCCATTGAGCGAGGAAGCTCGCTTTTTCAAGGGAGATATTCGAAATAGCTAAGTTTGTTATTGAATAACGATCAGTCGGAAAATCATTTATCACAGGATGACCTGAATCTGCATATAGACCTAAATTTAGAGGAATCGATTTAATATTATAATTATTTTCATCTTTAATAATTTTAGTTGCAATCTTTGGGCTTGTTTCTAAAATGGCAGGATCTGCTGAATCAAAGACCATTTCAAAGTTCTTCATTTGATATGCAATCCCACCCATATTGTAGACAAGAGTTCCGTAAGCAATGGTTTGAGTTACTTCATCTTTACTTGCCTGAAAATGCATCGTCACAGTACATTCTTCACCTGGATCGAGTGTAATATTATTACAGTTGTTAGATGCCATTTGGATACCTGTACCCGCTGGAATGGAAAACTTTGATCCATTAACGGAGGATTTAATATTATAAATAAAACCTGTCAGAGAATTGGATCCATTATTTTTGAAGGTATAAACTTTCTTAGCATAAACAGCAGAATCACGGATCGCATAAAAAGAGGTCCCATTACCGGCCATATCAGCAGTTCGATAATGCAGATCTACATCATATTCAGTACCTTTTAATACGGTATCATCTACAGTATCGGTATCGTTATCATAGCTCACATCATAGTCTTGAACTTTTAATGAAATATTGTCCATTCCAGGATTGATCGCTTCAGCTATGATTTTAATTCTCAAATTAACTCTTTGATCACTATAGGAAAGTGTAGCCTCATCATCCAGAATCGTTTCTCCATTATCATAGGTTACAACCAGATCAGTACTATATGTTCCGGCAGTAACAGGAGAAAATACAAACTTTACATTTCTATTCGAAAAATTCACTAATCCATTACCCCAAGGGTTGGTCCAGTCAATGATAGAAGTATCTCCAGTATAAACTTGATCAGGATTAGTAACACCTGTACCACCTCTCTCTTCAATTCTAAAAGAGAGATCATAATCACTTCCAGCTGAGAAGGTTCCGGCGTGAAAGATATAGTCATAACCACTATTATTTGATTTAACAAAATTTGCTGTTTGATTGTAGTAACTGGCCTGAGAACTGGCTTTTCCTTCACTATAATCAAGGCATACTTCAGATATTGTTGCAGCAGCGATACCAGATCCCCACTCATGAGCTGGTACTATGTATTGAGGAAGTTGAATTTCATCACGACAGATAATCCCAGCTATACTTGGTAAGGGTTGTATAGGCACAAGTGCAGCAGGTTCTCTTACTCTTAATTGCATTCCATATTGCCCATCAGTTCCACCGGCAATAGAATAGTAATTCCCATAACCGTCTTCATCGGGAAAATATCCGTTTACCGCATCTGAAACCCCATCTCCATCATAATATCTAAAAGAGAGATATAACGCTCCTCCATTATAAACTTCTTCCTGCCATAACTCATGAGCGTTTTGATAAGAACTATCAAAAAAACGATCCCATTCTTTTAGAGAAGTATCATTGTATTCTGACAATCGATAGACATCATTACCCCGCAGTCGCATTTTTACAGTAAGCGAACATGTCTCTCCGGCCCCTAGCAAGGGAGCCGCATTAGTTCCTGCAGATACAGGAGTTAATGGAGCATCCTCTTCAACTATTAAATCGTAACAGTCTTTATCAGCACCTGCTTCTCCATCATAAAAACCATCAGAATCTCCATCGACATCTGGTCTATCAACTATTTCATATGGGTAAGCTTGATCTGCACTTTTTTGAGAGGTTCCCAGTAAAGATTGCGCTGTGATTTTTTCGATTACCGGAATACCACCAGTACCTGCATTTTTTAATATAACATGATGAAAGATGGTAGAATCTCCTACGGTAAGCTCTTTAGTTCCTTGATCAGCATCTGTACTTTCAAATACTAAGAATCCTTTTCGCACTAACAATGCTCGTGCCCATACTTCAATAGAACGATTCGCACGTGGCGAACCATCATCATTAAAAGAAGTTCCATCTTTGTATGTAATAATAAATTTCTTATATTGATCAGGATAGGGATCAGTCACATCAAACATATTTCCATTTTCTTCGGCTTCCGCAGCTGCTCCAGATAAACTTGAGGCCATAGGAGCTAAATTAAAGCGAATATTACAATCCCCTCCGATAGCATTAACCACAGTACAGCCAACATGTCCGGTACTTAAATAGTATGGATTTAAATCAACCGTTTCTTCTGTTAAAACATTGGGTGTCGAGTTCGCATCAGTGACAGATACGACTTGCGCGTCGGTATAGCCAAGATTTTTAAAACTTATTTTGACTCCTTGCTTATAGGAGTTACTAGAAATAAGAGCAATTCTACCCAAGTCATAAAGATAAACATTATCAGGAGTTCCACTCTCTCTTACATAATCAGTCTTAGTACCATACTTATATTCTGTAACTTCCATCTGTGCTGCAGATAACCAGCTTGCATCACTAAAAAGAAATTGATGATCGTAAGTATTATCGTCTCCATAAATGACAACGTTATTCTTCCAAGTACTATCAAATTTAAAACGTAATTTATAATCATCAATATTACCATTAGTCGCGTGCGTAACACTTGGCCAAAAAGTAATATCGAGAAAACAACTTCCACCAACGCTCGTATTTGTTTTCCCAATGAGTTCATAGATATCACTGCTACTAAGAACACCTAATTCATCTCGCGTGTAATCAAGATCTTCATATTTATTTATACAACCCGTTGAATCCGTAATTCTAAGAGGAAGAGTGGATAAAGGTAAACTTGTTCCATCTACAGCTACAGAAGCTGGGTCCTGGCACACTAATTCATCAGTTCCATCGACCTTAATACAGGTTGCAACTTTATTATCCGCGAGATCATATACTTCTACATTATGAACGATGGCCTCTTTATAACCATAGTTTTGAATTTTAACCGTTTTGCTTTCTTTATTTCCAACTGTAAGTTCACTAAATTCAAGTTGAGTTATCCCAGAAGACAAAACTTTACCTTCAATAGTAGTGGATAACGCCGTAAAGTAGGCCGTCAAGGCCCCCTTACTTCCTTCAGGATCTCTTATATAATCAAAACGAGGATTACAAGTATAAGTCGCTTCGTCTTCACCATCAGGAGCATCAGGTCCGTAGTTCTTTGGAATATAATCCACAATAAAAGAGCAAGTTTCCCCTGCAGGAAGTTCATTAGTACAAGTATTATCAAGAATATTAAAAGCACCTGAGTTATGAGAATAGAGCACACCAAATTTCATATCTCTGGCGGTTAATCCACCCGTATTTTTGACCGTTAATTTCTTCGTAATTTTTTGAGGCTCGGTTCTTTCCATGTAACCATAGTCATAATTAATAATCTCACTGACAAAGCCTAAGTTTGCGGCTTCTCCAGCAAGTAGAGTCATTTCAGCTTCCTCAACTACAGTATTAATTAGGTTACTATAGTTAAATTTAAAGCCTTGGCTTAGATCCCCAGAGAAAGTGGGATTATATTCTACAATATAGGTACAGCTATCTTTAGAAGCAAGCGTCGCTTTACATGTACCTCCGAGTCCAGGGCTTACCGATTTACCATCTTCATTAGTTGCAAACTTCATCGCCGCACTACTAAAAGGATCAATTTCTAGATTCATATTACTAATTCTAAATCCATTATTGTTTTCAACAATTAAAGTAAAAAAAGCGGCATCCCCACCAACTAAGAATTCTCCTCGTTCACTTCCCCCTTCAATGGTGAAGCTCACAGGATCAAGTGCTCCTTGAGTCAGTACTTCAACTTTATTTTCTCCCATAGGATTACATGAACTTAATAGTAAGAGCATCGCACCACTTAAAATTAAGCTAGTCGATTTTAGGAAATATACAAAAGAATGCCTTTGTATCATACTTCTCCGTTATTCTTAGTAAACTTGTTCATCAAACTTAACAACACAACGAAAACCTGTTGGTCTTCTAACACCCATCTGGTTAGTATACCCTTCTTGACCTAATTCCCCAGTGTATCTTCCTGTTCCAATATTCACTTCTGAGGCTCCAAAGTTTTCAAAATAAAGTCCATAAGTATCAGAGGCTACACGACGTAATTCCCAATAAGCTCTTTTTAAGACAAGCGGAGTATCTGTAGTTAGATTAATTGTATTTGTGTTGAATGTTCCACCACCAGACCCATTAGGAGTGAGGGTATCATTATAAGTTTCATCACGATCAATGGCTACCGGTAGGCTATATACAGTATAATCAATTTTTTCCGACATTCCTGTAGAGTGAAATTCAGAATTACGAATAGGAAAACGTGGGATATCAAAGTCAGCTTCAGTTAAAGAAAAGTCTGTTAAAAATCTATCCGTAGTTATTTGCTTATTATCTAGTGCACTACTACAACTATCTCCATAACAAGAAAGACCCATTCCAATAATGGGATTAAAGTAGCGACCTTCTCTTGGATCCGTTCCTGCATTAGAACGACTAAAAATACTACTACCAGATTGCCAAGTATTAAGTGATAAAGTGTCTCGAATAGAAAGTGGTGCCCCGATTCTTCCTTGACCAAAATCTAAGAAATATCCATCCCCATTTCTATAGTCAGTCATGAAAGTCTTATCACCAAATTCAGGAGTTAAGATAATATCAGAATTACGATTTCCAAAAATATCGTAAGTAGGAAGCATTACATTACTTTCTGTTGGAGCATTTGCTGGAGCTCTATCGGCACCGAATTCGGCCATAGAACATCTTCCTGTAGTAGGATCACTATCAATCCATGGAAATATATTGGCACTATTATAAAGAATGCCCGTATCGGCTGTGACCTCTTTAGAGGTAGATACAACACCAGTTCCTCCTGCACCATAGTAGAATCTTTCACCATCAAAATTACAGAATATATGCTCAGAAGAATACTCTGAGACATTTCCCATTAAATCTTGTATACCGTATCGTCCCTGACATGCTTGGGTATTAAATTTGTCACCATCAGGATCGTGATAACTAGATCCAGTATAAAGCTGAGATCTATTACCTGTATCTCTTGTATCGTTCATATGCGGAGTTAGAATTGATCCGGCCGTAGTAGAATAGCCAGTGAAATTTGTTAAAGCACGAGAGTAACCATTACAACCAGCATCAAAAGCTGCTCCAGAAGTAACAGGAGTATGCTCATAACTTCCATTTTCTATTTCGAGTACTGTACTATCATCAAGCATCTTAGGAGGTGCTGTTGCAACAATACCCTCCGTTCTTCTAAACAATCGCTTATTATGTAATCCATTTGATGCTGTAAAAGTATCATCTTTTTCATAACCAATTTCTACTTCATAAGCAGCACAAATTTGCTCTGCTTGCGTTTGAGCAATACCTTGTAAGGGAGGAAGTTTAGATTTATTGGAAGAGAAAACTTTAACAATAGGAGTATTGGCATCATATCTTCCATTATAAGAAGATCTATAACTACTTGAAGGAAGAGCGTTATTACTTGTATCAAATAAATTACCAGCCACGCCAGAAGCAGAAACGAGAGCTTCCATTTCCCCAACAGTCTTATCATACAAGTTGATATCTACTCCATCATGCTTCAGGCTATCTAAATCATTAGCTGCAATCCAGCGTGGTTGCAGCCTAGGTTCACTACTTGGATTTAGACTTGTCGTATCGGCAACAGGAATATTCATCATACATCGAGAGACTCGATTGTTATTTGTTAATGTAACACTCTTCTCAGGAGCAGAGACACTTCCCCCGGCCCCATGATAACTATTAGCGATGGCCGCATCATATTCGAGTTCTCGAGCTCTGGTATTAAAAAGAACCGCGAGATATTCAGACTGAGCAAGATAAGTCTTATAGTCCCCCGTATTAGAATCATAGGGATTCGTCAGAACAGAAGATAAGTTACTCGCATCATCACAATCTCCTACAGGATAATTATAAGTAAGCCCTGGAGTAATATAATCTTGAGGGTTCGCTCGATCAGGGTCATTACATACGGCATTTGCAATTTCAACCCCATTTGTGGCGAGACAATCCCCTACCCAATATACTTCATGTGAGTCCCAAGCATCAGAGGTATTCCCTCCATTATCTTGAGCTGGAGATGAGCTGGTAGACATTAAACAACCGCGAAATGGGGCACCATCAGATGAGTTACCTGCAAAGTCATAATTAGGATTTGAAAAATAGCTTCTAGTATTAGTTCTATCACCACGAGTATAGTTACAACCCATCTCATAGCGATCCATAAGAACATTTCCGCCAAAGTCATAAACTGTACTTCCGACTACCCAAGGAGTGGTTAAACTCTTGGCTCCAACGCCGTTATAGTCACACGTATAGAATTCTTCAATTTTAGTAGAGTAAGTTTTCCCCAATTCCATGCACGTTTGACGATTGGCCATCAATCGATGGATCAGCCCCATATTTGGAGGAGGTAGAACTACTTTGATTATATTTTGAGGGTTAGACTGACTTCTTTCAAACTTTAGGTCTTTACCATTAAAGACAGGTACAACTTTATACCAGTAAGTACGGGCCCTTTCTGTTGTCCCATTATTTTCAGAGAACTTAACACTATAATCAACAAATTCTCCGACCTTAATAGGATCAGGAGTTGTCGCCACATTAGTACGTGGATATTCTACAAAGTCTTTTGGATGGATATATCCACTATTAGAAGATGTTTGAAAGTCATAATCACCTGAAGTTAAATCAGCCCAACTAATTCCTTCATCTTCCGAACGTAGAACTTTATAACCAAACTCTCTATTTTTCTTAGTAAGAGCATCATCTCCAAATTCAACGATATAATCATTAAGAGTTTTAGTACCACTTTCAAAGCTAGCATCTTTCCACATTATTCGGATAATACCCGAATTGGAGTAACGATGACTGATGAGTGAGTCTACATCAGCTTCAGGCTTCCCCCATACTCCATCAAATATAGAAGTAGAAATTGAATTGTCTCCAAAGACATTGATATGTTCAGTCGTAGGATTTAAGCTATCATCTACATCTACTTCTATGGCCTGTCCCATGGAGTCTATAGTTTCAAATATATAAGATCTCTTACCCGTACTATCTTCTTGAGGAATTCGTCCATCTTCTTTTGGTCCAATCGCAAATATATCTACCCACTCTTGAAACCTAGGCTCTGGTAAGCTTAGGGCACAACTCTTCGTTCCGGCATTAAATTCTGAATAGGTTTTATTTCCTGAGCCATCGTCTAGGTAAGTTAATACTCCATACTGATATGATTTACCTGGAGTGAGTCCTGTAATATTGTGAGAAAAAGTAGAAGCCGATAGACCATCAAAACTTGAATAAGCGGCATCTCCTGACACAGCATCAGAAAATTTGAAACCACTTCCATCCACTTCTTTCCAAAAAACTTCATAGTTATTAAAAATACCATTTGTTGGTTCTTTCCATGTCGCCACTAAACTGGTTGTGCTGACGTTACAAACATCATCGACACCAGGAAATTCATCAAGGCTAGGGACTTTAATTTCAACAATTTTACATCTAATTGTTGCATTCCCAATATCTCTTCTTACATAATTAGAACTTTCAATGACTGGGATAGCTCCAAAGCAAAACCTTCTTGTAGAAGCTGTCTTACCAGAAGGAATAAAGTCAGCTTGAACTTCGATCTCACTAAATTCACCAATAGCAGAAAGACCAGTTGGAGTAACTGTAGTTCTTGTTAAGCCATCACAACCATCCTTACCTGAAGTGTTGGCCACACCTTCGTCGAGTAAAGTAGGACTTGTATCATCTAAATCAGAGAAGCAGTAAAGTTCAAATTTATTAACATATCCTGCAGATACAACAGGAGCATCAAATGTTACGGTAATGGTGTCAATTGCCCCAGGATTATTTACTTGGGTTAGATCTTTAGGACTTCTAATGGCCAGTAGACCAGAAAAAGGGGCAATAGAAGGTGTTACACGATAGACGAGTTCATTTCCAGGAATACGAAATCCTTCAACACAACTCGCACTCGTACAAACATAAGTTGTTAACTTATAATAGGCATAACTGGTTAAAGAGGCCGATGATCCAAGACGATAATAGGCCGTTTCAGAATCAATATCTTGATAACCACTTACTTCTGCCGTTGTTCCATCTACAATTTCTTGTAAATATTCAGCATCAAATGTTGGGGCTTCTTCAATTAACTCTTCGAGAGTTTTATCGTTATTGCCATCACCATTTAAATCTAGCGCATCAGGTTCACCAATTTTCACATAGAATAAACGATAGAATTTAAATGGTCCCTTAGCTTTGGCCCAAGAAACATCAGCCTTGGTAAGTCCAGCTTCGCCATCAGGGGCGACAACTTTAACAGATTCGTTATCCCATTCAAGTAAACCACCCTCTTCAGTAGTTGTAACAGAGAGGACATTTAAGTTTTGTTCGACTTTATAATTGGGATCTGCATCCCCATAAAGCGCATAGCCTTTATGAATACAACGAACCATAAAATAGTATTTGGTTCCAGGAACAAGACCACCTATAGTACGGTTTCGAGCTTCCGAAACAGGAGAAGAGGTACTAATGGTTGTAGGTACCATGGCCACGGTTACATTGATATTGGAAGCATTCTTGAGATCGGAAGGCTTACCGTTATCGGCTTTCATATAACGAACTTCATATGCAATAGGATCGGCTGGCTTTGGAAATGATCCTGCACCTTTTGTAACGGCAGGAATCCATTCGACTACAACTTGTTCTTGACCAGCTTCACCAGCTGCTGCATATACATTCCCTATTCCATCAAAATCAGCAGTAAAGTTCGCAAATGTTGTCGCAAACATTTCCTTATTTTCATCAGATTCAATACCAGTGGTTAAATCTCTTACTCCAATAGCAAATGAGTAAGTTGTATTCACTTTTAAATTTCCAACAGTATAAGTGTAGTAACCAGATTCGTTTGACGTTAGACTTCCCCCTTTAACTTCAAGAGGAGTACCTGTGTTATTTATATAGATAAGATAAACTAAATTTGTCTGCACACCTGCTGCTGGTAAGAAACTAAGTGTAACTTTAGAATCACTGATAGCGACAGCTTCAACAATCCCTGAAAAAGGAACAGGCTCCCCTGAAGTGGTCGCAGATTTAGTCGTTGCAGGGTTCTTATCTTCAATGGTACCCACGCAAGACGAGAGATAAGAAGTTAGTAATATAACTCCTATCAATCCCATCAATTTTCTTAACATGGTTCTATTAAACATTAATCATCCGTATCAAACACATAAATATTCGAGTTATATGGAGCATATTCTCCATTATTACTATAGTAAGGAAGTATCCCAATCTTATAAATTCCATCAGGCAAAAAGGAGAAGGTATAAGAAGTCGTTCCATAAGGAACCTCAACCATCACATAATCCGTATTTGAAAGAAGTGTTGCATCTGAAAATTCAAATGACTCTCCACCTGATGCTTCTCTAATAAAAATTCTCATTTTATCGTAAACTCCACCTTCTGGAGCTCCCCAACCTAATGAAACAGTATTAGTTGATGTATCGGGAATAGTAATACTAAAGTTGAGTCCTTCAAACTCTTCTTCAGAAGGAAGAGAAACGGAAGGCGTAATACATTTTGTGACTTCACCATCTCTTGAGAGTTGAACAACACCTTCATTGTAAATAAAAGGTAATACGGAAAAACAGTATTGTTCACTCGATTCGGTACTAACTCCCGAGATAACGATGGTTTCATCAGATTCATAGTCAAAACTATCAACCGTTAAGTTTGAAGTATTAGACGCCGTTGGATGATTGAGAATCGTATCATAAACAGGACCATCATCAGCTGTTCTCGCCTTAACCTCTACTAAGAGTCCATCAAGAGCTCCTTTGGACATGTCAGGTGAGCTAATATTTAAGTAAATCTCATCAACGGCCCAGTAATATCTGGCTTGCTCTATGTCACTAATACCTGAAAAGCTCGCTATCCCAGGAAAAATTGTATAAGGACTATTGTGTTCGTATTCAATCGAATTTGCATATTCACAAGTTGAAGTCATACAAATCACGGGTATAATTTCGTAATCAGCGAGTGGGTCTAAATCGGCTAATTTAGTTGAGGTTTCACTAAATTCGATTTTCTTACATCCCCACTCAGGATAAGTAATATCTTCCCCATCACAAATATCACTGCGTGAAGTTCTAAACGCACTCCAAGAAAGTCCACCATCATCTAAATTGCGATAATAAACTCGATATTCGATCAAAGGTCCCTCTGCTCCTTCCCAGCTTAGCGCTGCAGAGTTAAGAGAGAGGATATCCACTTCAAAAGTCGTAAGATCGACATCAACACTAGAAGTATCATCTGATAATGTTTGAGCTAAAATATAATTTGAGTTCTGCTCTTTCTTATAATCAATATTGGCCCCGTAATCTACGTAACCTTGATGTATGGTTCTCACACGAACAAAGTATTTCGTTGCAGAGCTTAGTCCATTAATCTGGTGAGATACTTTAGAACCGGCTACATAGAATACTTTTCTATTGGGCTCACCAAAGAAGTCATCATCAAAAGCATTAGGAGTTAAGTTTTCTGCATTTAATAGAATAATTTCATATTGATTAGGATCCACTTCTTTTGGATAGAAAGTATTCCCCTCAATTCTTGCTGCCGGCCACTCAACTCTTAACGAAGTTCGTCCATCTTCACCGGCAAGATTTCGAACATTACTAATTCCAGCAAAGTCTCCTGTAATATTGGAAAATGTTTTTTCTGTAAAAACAGTAGCACTTGTACTGACGCTTCCTGTTTCATTCTTGGCCTGGACACTGAAGGTATATTTAGTATTTATATTTAAACCCGTAACCGTATACTTAAGTAAACCTTTGTGATTTGTCGTTAAAGTCGTTCCGGGTACAGCAATAGGATTCTCTAGACCATCATATGAAATAAGGTAAGTTACATTCTTGGGCTCTAGTGTGGCAGGATAAAAGTAAACATCAATTTTAGTATCAGCAATTGCGACAGCTTCAAGCACACCCTCAAAAGAAATTGGTACCGTTTCTGTACTCGCCCCTTTTGTAATTTCAGGATTCTTATCTTCAATCGTTCCCACACAAGAGAATAAACCGAGCATCAACACGAGTACTTGTGCTGAGGCAAGAATTTTCAAATGGTTAATGGAATGACTAATCTTCAAATATTTACTCCTTCTATCTGTACTATTCGACTTTACTCCTCAATTTCATTAGTTTTTCTGCTTAGGTGAACATATTTGCCTAACAGCAGTGATTTCAAGCAGTTCGCTAAAATATGTTAAAATTAAAGGAAGTTTATAGATCAAAGCTAATATACGTAATTGCACATAATATGAGGTAATAACCCATGAATATCATCTCCATTATCGGTCTTCTCATTTCTACAGGTGTTTTATTTGCAGGATTAAAGTTGGCCAGTCCTGATTTAGGTCTCTTCTTTGATGGTCCTTCCCTCTTTATTGTTCTTGGAGGAACCTTTGCTGCTATGTCGGTTGCTTTTCAATTGACCAAAATTGGTGGTTTATTCAAGATTTTCTTTTCCCAATTTTTAAAAGGTAAAAGTAACAAACAAAGTGATTTGATTAAGAATATTATGTCTATCTGTGAAGCAGCTCGAAATGGAGAGGCCCTCGACTCTCTTGTTGGTAAAGCTGATGACTATTTTTTAAAAGAATCTATTCAACTCTATGCTGATGGAATTTTAGAAAAAGAAAAAGTTATTGAAATCCTCACTCACCGAGCAGATCAGATGGGTGTTCTTCGTTTTGAAGACACCAGAAAGATTAAAACTCTTGGAAAATTTCCTCCGGCCTTTGGAATGATGGGTACCACAATTGGGATGATCGTACTCCTCGCCAACCTAGGTGGAGAAGATGCTATGAAGATGATTGGTCCAGCGATGGGTGTTTGTCTGATTACAACTCTCTATGGGGTTATCGTCGCCAACCTCTTTGTTATCCCCGTTGGCGAAAACCTTGAAATTCTCTCACGCGAAAAGCAAATTAGTAATGAAATCATAATTGAAGGAATTAAACACATTATGGAAAAGTCTAACCCAATTCTTGTGGCCGAAGACTTAAATAGTTTCTTACTTCCTAAAGATAGACTTGATTGGAAGAATGCTTAATAGACTCTAAGGAATAAAAATGTCCAAACAACCTGAAATAGATGAAGGCGGCGGAGACGATTGGCTAGTCAGTTATGCCGATATGATGACTCTCATCGCCTGCTTCTTTATCCTTATGATGGCCTTTGCAAACTATGACCCTGCTGGATTCAATAAAAAGGCCATCGAACTATCGAAGAGTTTTAATAAGGATAAGTACAAAAGTTCTGAACTAAAAATGAAAGAGCTTATGGAAGAGCTCGTCAAACATCCTGAAATAACTAAGAAATCAAAAATATCCGTCCGAGATGGTGAAATTGTCGTATCTTTCTCTGGAAGTATCCTCTTTGAGCAAGGTGATCATAACCTCTCTCAAGATTCATTAAGCTCTCTTGATGTGCTTATTGATATCATTAAAACCAAACGTAAAAATTATCGAGTGATTATTGAAGGCCATTCCGATGCTTTTGAAGCTTCCAAAAGTAAAGTGGCCGATAATGCTTGGGAACTAGGGGCCATTAGATCGGCCAAAGTTCTCTCTCGTTTTGAGTACTATGGTTTTGAACCAAGAAGACTCGCGGCAACGACAAAAGGTGATTCAGAGCCTTTAATAGAAGAGGTCGATGAAAAGGGTAATCTCGTTAATAAAGATCTTGAAGAAAATAGAAGAGTGGTTATAAAGGTTCTTGAGCCTATAGATGATAAAACGAAAGTGAAGTTTGGATTTGGAGTCTACTTTAATGACTAATCCCTTCAAAAAACTTTTCTTCTTTCTCTTATATTTTGCTCTATTTACTGGTGTGTCTCTTTGGGCCTACTATTCCCTAAAAGACAGTCCATTTAAGCGAGAGCTTGCTTCTCTTGACTTAACCCACTCCTCTTTTCACTGCCCAGAGGCTCCTTCAAAGAATCTCTATCAAGAATGCTTAAGACCTAAGATTGCGAAACTTTCCCGAATGGCCAGTCCTATTGAAATCCTCTCTATTCCTAGTTTACTGGATTCTTATCATAATCAAGACCTTATCCAGGGAGAGCAATATGTTCAAGCGGCCCATAAGTCTTACATCATCAATCAGGTTATTTTCTATGAGTCTCTAAATAGCTTTGCTATACGAAGAGACAGTATCGATTTCTTTCAAATTGTTATGCTCCCCTACTTTAGATGGCAACTAGAAAGAGAGCTCAAAGAAGTAAAAGAGAATGCTCAAGTATTTCTCAACGATATAAATCAGGAAGACTTCTCTCCTATCGAATCGCGCTACTTCAATAAATTTAATCAATTAAATATGAAGGCCCTCTAAAACTTTTCTCTAATATTCCGATAAACCTAAAGAGAAAACTATAAAGACATAGGTTTTAAAGTGAAATTGGTTAAAGAACTTAAAAATTTTGAAGAAGAAGTGGATCATGATAATTCATTGCATGACTCACAAAGCTCCGTAAAGTTAGTGGTTCAAAATATCCTTGATCAACTTCTCCTCTTAGAAAAGTGTATTGATCTTAATGCCCTTAATAAGCTTGAAAAGCTCAATAAACTGGATCACCTTGAAGATTTAAATTATCTCAAGTTTATTCCAAACTTAAGGCTTGAACTAGAAGAGCTAACAGGATCTTTTTCTGAGTTAAATAAACTAAAAGACTTAGAGAAGCTGGATCATTTAAAAACGGATCTCAAAAAACTAGAAGAAACCATAAAGCTTGCCACGCCAAAGCTAAAAAAACTAGATCAACTTGAAAAGCTAAGTGATATAAAAGAATTAAAGCACCTAGATCAACTTCAAGAACTAAAGTCCCTATCCCAACTCGAGAATCTAGATAAACTCAGTGAAATGAGTCATCTCGAACGACTAGAAGAAATGAAAGGGCTTGATAATCTTAAGCACCTCGAAAGTTTAAACCAGCTTGAACATCTCGATTTGCTTCAAAAAATAGATAAATTTGAAGCCCTGACTAAGAAGAGTAACTTCTCTCTCTTGGATAAACTCGATAAACTTGAAATTTTGAAACAAGAACGCTCTAAAATCTGGGGTGGAATATTCTTTAAAATGATCATGGATGTGACAAAGAATTTAATTGTTGCGACAGGGATTATTTTTGCCTTTTTCTACTTTGCTGAACAAAAAGAAATGGTTGAACTGACAAAGAGCATGCTCTCTCTTGATGCGCATACTATTAATATTAGTTATCAGTTACTAGAGAAACTCTCCCCTCTGACAAAGTCAAAAGAGCTACAAACATCTTTTTACAATAAGTCGATGTATGAAGTTGTGAACTATTGGAATAACGAAAGTTTCAATCCTCACTCTCGTCTACTTTCCCTAAGCTTTATAAGTGAACTTAATAAAGAACTTATTCCCGATTCAATGCCCCATCCCTTTAAAGAGTTTGAGGAAATACAAAATCGTGAAATGAAAGATCTCGACTCTCTAGTGAAGGCGCTACCAGAGGCCACTGATAAGCAAATGGAGGCCAAGGCCTACTTTAGCCAAGTCTTTCTTGCGATTCATAATGGTGATTGTAAAGGGACAATGAATAAGCTGAAACTAAGTTTTGGTCCTCAGTTTATTGGAATGGAAAACAAACTCAAAGCCCAGGCCTTGTACTGTTTATTTAAAGAGAATAAATCCTCTCTTTCTCAAACACTGAAACAACTCTAATAAAAAAGGCCACAATAAGTGGCCCTTTTATTATCAATGATTTTCTTATTACTTTTTCTTAGAATAAGACTTACACCAACCAGAACTTGCAACATATTGTCTCGCGGCCATAGTACATTTTCCAAATTCAGGCTCTGCTTTATCCGCTGTATAAAAGCGACAGTTTCCACAGTTATCACCATCATTATATTTTTTATATCCCTTATCTCCAGCAGCTTTAAGCTTCTTCGCATCAGAGGCATCAGGAACGTATTTAAGCATTTTGATTTTCTTTGCATTAATAATTTTATCTTTAATTTTTTGTGACTTCGGCGCTGTCGCAGCAATTGCATCAGTAACTCTTAAAATAGGAGCAAGCGCTAAACTTGTAAGAGCAATTTTAAGAAAGCTTCTACGGTTATTCTTTGTTTCCATCATTACTAAATCCTCGGTTTGAAAAATTCTAATATTTCTTATGTCTCGTAATTAAAGAGAATATACAAATAATATAATTTAAAAAGGACCATAAAAACATGACGTAGAACAAGTTTGTTTTAGATACTTTTGTTTGACAGATCAAACCTATACTTTCGCTAAACAAACTACCATTTTTGAGGATAATAGTAGCTCATCATCTCTTCATGAAGGCTTCCCACGGGAGGAGCATAGCGATAAGTGAACTTACATTGAGCAGGTAGTGAAATTAAAATACTATCTGTTCGGCCATTACTTTTCAGACCAAAAGAAGTTCCACGATCATGCAATAAATTAAACTCAACATAACGACCGCGACGATGTAATTGAAAATCGACATCTTCTTCTGAGAATTCTTCATGCATTCTTTTTTTGACGATGGGAAAGTAGCTGCGAATAAAGTGACTTGCTATATCACAAACCATTTCCTTATCTTTTTGCGTATCTCCTGAATTGAAGTGATCGAAGAAAATACCGCCAATTCCGCGCATTTCTCCATCACGATGAAAGTTTACAAAATACTCATCACACTTTTTCTTCCATTGCTCATAAGTCCCATAAGGTTCACAGGCTTCTTTCCAAATCTTATGAAAATATTCAAAGTCTTCTTTATGGGGATAAAAAGGAGTAAGATCAGCTCCACCTCCAAACCAAAACTTATCTCCGGCCTGGATCATTCTAAAATTGGCATGAACGGTAGGAATTCGAGGATTTCGCGGATGAAGGATGAGGCTAATACCACTGGCCCACATTTCATCGTTATTGCCACCAATTTTAGCGGCAAATTCAGGGTCAACCTTTCCAAATACTAAAGAGGTATTCACTCCTGCATTTTCAAAGAGTTCTCCTTGAAATGCTCTGGTGCGTCCACCACCCCCTTTATTTCCTACGAAGTCTGTGCGCTCCCACTGATCTTCGGTCATTTTTAACGCAGGGTCATATATTTTCATTTCTTCAGTGATCGCATCTTGAAGATCATAAACATATTGGTAAAAATTCTCTTTAATCTTATCTAAACTCATTTGTATTACCCTTTTAATTGGACAGCTCTGACTTATAAATTATAATGGGAGTCTAAAACTATCATCAAAGAATGCGGTCGAAAAGATGCTTATAAATCTTCTTTCTAGAATTTTATCTCCAACTATAGTGTCTTCGACAGTATGGATTCTTCTATCCCTTATCTCTGTAAATACTCATGCTCAACTAAAAATGGTTCAAACTCCTGAACAAAAGAGAGTTAGCGAGTCTAAGAATAAGGAAAAACGAGAACTTTACGACAAACAACAAGAAGTTAAGAATCAAAGGCAGCGTCTTCAGAAATATCAATATACTTATATCGATAGAAAACACTCTCTAAAAGAGTCGATGAGTCTTATTTCTGCCATGTATGGAGTAACCTGGGCCGTTTATCCCCTTTCTCAACCTAAGGTCTTTAAAGAAAACGGCTCTTGGAAAAACTATCGCAATAACTTTGGAAAGTTAGTTTTTGATCAAGATGAGCCTTTTTGGAATTGGTTCGTTCACCCAATATCGGGATCTCAACTGTACTTATTTTATCGTGCCAACGGATATAGTCGAATTAACTCGATGGGAATGGCCTTTTTATCATCGGCCCTTTTTGAATTTACGGTTGAAATTTATACGGAGCCTGCAAGTGTACAGGACTTATACCAAACACCAGTGCTAGGATCTTTTCTTGGCGTGGGTATAGAAAGTCTTAGTATGTACCTGCTTCACACTGGTAATTCATTTGCAAAAGTCCTTGGACATATCATAAACCCCTCTACTCTATTTTGGTTTTATGAAGGTAAAATTCAAATTGTTCCTCAAACAAACTTTAAAGATAGTAATGGTCTCCTCATGACTATGGAATTTTAATGAGAGCGAAACTAAAACTCTTTATTCTGACTTCCCTTCTATGCTTGCCGAGCTATGCTTATCGCTATGATATACACCTTAAAGGTGGTCTTACTCAAGGCTATGGAAAAATTAAAGGCCTAGAAGATTCTGAAGATCTTTCTCATGGAACAGGTTTTAATACTCACTTTGGATATAAATCAAAGTACTTCGAATTCAACCTCTCCAGCTATATTACCTGGGGAGAGATGGAAGACCTAAAGTTTAGCGCTCGCGACGAAATCATCACAGGTGAAGGTCAATGGAGAAACGTAACCTTTGGCCCCATGATAAAGTACCAACTGCGTGGTGTTCAACCTTACAAGAATTGGTTTATGTATATCGCAACAGGTCCTACTTGGTCACTACAGACAGTTAAGTTTGATGAGTATGAAAGTAGTGGACCTCTATTTAATTCCGATCAAAAACTAACTTTTGAGTCCTATGGTGGCTCCTTTTCTATTGGTTTTGAAGAGGATCTTCCTTATAAAGAAATGCATCAGGTCTTTGTAGAACTTAACTATAGCTACTTACATACTTACAAGGTTCGTGTTGTAGATAAGAGTGACTTTACCGAGACAAGTATTCTATCTGTTGAAGAGACCCAGCAAAATTTCAGTGGCCACTTCTTGGCCATCAGCCTTGGAATGACAATATTTTAAGAGCTCATAAGCAATAAGCTGTGGCACCTCATTTTTTATTCAATCTAAAGGTACATAATTTGCCTATGTACTTTCAATCACTTAGAAATTCCTATAAGAAAGATTTAATTAAGCGATAAAATGGTCGATAAGTTTAAAGTATTGGCCTAAGCGCCTATTCGTGAACTTTCTTTATCGAGGACTAACCATGCCTAAACAGGTCATTCGCCTTTTACTCATCTTTACAACTATCTTCTGTCTAACAGGAGAAATACTAGGTGCTGAAAAAGCCGCAAGAGCGATTATTGTTAAAGGTAATGTAACCTATGTCGTCGAAGGAAAATCAGCTCAGGTTAAAAGAAACCAATGGCTTCCCGAAGGCGCTCAAGTGAGTACGGCCAAAGGAAGTTTTGCGAAACTCATGTTCATTGATCGCTCTAGTATCAATGTGGGTCCCGACTCTCAAATGAAGATTGAATCCTTTCCTAAAGACAAAGCTGGAATCATCTCCCTTGTTAAAGGTAAAATTCGTTCAAAAGTTTCTAAGAACTATATGAATAACTCTGAAACCGATAAGTCCAAGCTCTTTATTAAAACCAAAACGGCCGCCATGGGTGTAAGAGGAACAGACTTTCAAGTGTCTTTTAATAATGAAAATAATGCTACCTCTCTTGTTACCTTTGAAGGGGCCGTGGCCATGGGACAAATTAATGGAGACCTTGGATCTTTTGATCAAAATAAACTAGAAAGTATCGTCTCTAATGATCAGGCCGTTGTGGTCAGACGTGGACAATTCTCTGGAGCATCGCCCAAGCAAGAAAAAGTAACAGCTCCTACTAAGATTTCTCCGGTTCAACTTGAAACACTTGAAAAAAATGAAGTACCAGGAATGAGTGCGGCGCCAAACGCTGCAAGTTCGACAACAGCAGCACCTGCTCCAGCACCTTCCAAAAAATATCGAAGTATCGTTCCTCCCGGAATGGATGCAAAAGAAGTCGCCAACTCTTCAAGCTCACTTGATAGCTCTATCTCTGAAGCTGCTGGTTCTGAAGCGGTTGCTCTAGCGCCAGAAGTTGCACCGGCTGCTACAGTTGAGATGGAAAATACACCAAAAGCAGGTGGATTTATTGATATTGAAACGGCTCAGTATATTCCACCACCGGCCAATTCAACTTACGATGCCAATGCTGGAGTTTATGTTCCACCGGCCGACGTAGGTCACGTAGATCCGGCCACTGGAAACTATGCCAATGACCACTACACTCTAAACCCTGATGGAAGCTTTAGCGCTAAAGCCGATGCCCCGGGAGCTGACTCGACTGAAGATAACTCACGAGGAATTGCCAGTGTTGCCTCTCCTCCACCAGCTGCTCCTCAAGTGATGGATGCATCAGCACCAGCGGGAGATCAAGGAGAACTTGGCTTTGATGGTAACCCATCTATTGATCCCACTCTTGTTGAAAATATATCCAATGATAATGAAACACTCATTAACGATTTTCAAAACTCAGACAATAACCAAGTCTATGGGTCAGAGAATACGACCAATGTAACCGTTAAACCTGTTGTTCAGTAATTGACTTAATTAGTTTAAACAATAAAAAAAGAATTTGTTTCCTGTTTTTATAAATACTTAGTTTAGCTATACTTAATTTATAAGTATAATCTAACGAAAGTATGTTTAACCTTGTGGTAAAGGAATACCCTTGACGGAAACAAGCAATCAAAGAATAAAGACTCTGTCTTTAACGGCACTTCTCCATATAGGATTGATCGGATCGATATTCTATACCCCTATTGCAATGGCTAATAATCAGCAAAGTCTAGTGAGTGCTTTTAAGTACTATAAAGATGGAACTTATATAAAGGCCCTTGCCGATCTCGATAAAATCAAGACAGATCGAGATCGTAAAATCTTAGGAAATAAAGAATATCTAAAAGGAATTATCTTCAACCGCCTTCTTCGTTATGAAGAGGCCATCGATTCTTTCATCAAGGCCCAAAAGTTAGGGTTTAAGATTGAAGACTTTCACTACGAACTTGGTCAAGCCTATTACGCCAATAACGATCTCTTTAAGGCCAGAAGCTCCTTTACCAAAAGTTTTGATTCTGGATTTAATAAGAAAATCTCTCTCTACTATATGGCCCATATCACTCAAATTCTTGAGGACTTTAAAAAGGCCAAGGCATACTACACTTCTTTACTTAAAGTGGCTGAAGAAGAAAAAGATAGGAAGATGTCTCAGATTGCCCATTTTCAACTTTCAGAGTGTCTCCTATCCATGGCCGAAAAGAGAGAAGATCCCAAACCCTTAATTATTAAGTTTGTCATTCCACACTTAAAAGAATCAAAAGAAGTTCTGCCCGAATCTTCTTTGGCCAAAGAAATTAAAACAAGAATTAGTGAAGTAGAAAGACGCTATTATCTTGATCCCAATATGATGAAAAATGGTAGAAACTTATCTGATAAAAGATTTCGTGCACGATTTCGACATGAAGTCAGATACGATAGTAATATCACTCTCTCTACCGATGTACCTACAGCACAGTCTACTGAAAAAGAAACTTTTATTCATGAAACGAATTTGAATATGGGTTATCTCTTTTCTCATTCAGGAAGGTTTACTCATACTCCAGAAATTAGAATACGCAATACTTATCACACCGATAGAGATGAAGCGACGGTATTCCAAAACGATACCTTTAACCTAACAGGCTCTCTTGATAATTCTTATGAGCATACGTTATTTGGTCAACAGGCCAGCGCTCTATTTAATATCAACTATTCTTATATCGAAAGAGATAGAGAGAAGATAAAAGATAAAATTCTTTTCTCGCGCGCGACTTCAGTCTATTTCGGAGAGAGATTTCGCTTCTTCTCTTTTGGCCCAACAACCATTAAGTTAAAATATAAAGACTATAAGTCTTTTGATGCCTCTCTTCATAATAAGACCAGTAGTATTAGTTTTGAACAAATTAAGTCCTTAGCTTCTGGAAACTTACTGCTCATTCTTGGTCAGTATGATTATATTGATCGCTACAATTCACCAGATAGTACGACTGCCAACTACTTACTGCGCTTTGACTATTTAACTCCTAATATTTGGAATCGCTTTACGCTAAATACTTCTCTTTCCACATCCTTTCTAGATACGAAAGAACAAAGTAATACACGTGGGCTAGAAAAAACAATTACTCCCTCAGTGGAATTAAGAAGAAAAGTAGGAAAGCTTATTAGTGCCAACCTAGGTTTTGATTACACTTGGAATATTTCTAAAGACAAACAAAATTACGATTATAAAAAACATGTGATTCGCTTTGAACTCAGTATGAATTACTAAATTAAAGTCTAGGACTGTGCATGCTTGGTAAAATAAAGTACGTTGGTGTATTTGGCATCATTCTTTTTTCCTCATTTATTATTCTCCTCTCTGGAAATACTCGTGATCGAGGGGATGACTTAGTCTCTAGACTCTCCAACCTTGCAAAATCGATAGAGAATCGCTTCTATGATTTTAGAATGAAAAATAGTCTGAACCCTTCTTACATAGATAAGCGTGTTACCCTTGTGGCCATTGATGACTACTCCATTAAGAAGATTGGTCGCTGGCCTTTTCCTCGTGAAAATTACACCATGCTCATGCAAAAACTAAAAGCATTTGGTGCGAAGACTGTGGCCTATGACGTTTTCTTTTCTGAGCAATCTTTGACTTGTCCGGGCAGTAATGTCGATCAAGAGTTTGCGGCCGCAATGGACGACTTTCAGTCTGTCCCTGGTAATTCAATTATTGTTCCCTATTCGTTAAGTAATTACCCTTCAACAGAAACGTTTGAAAATCCACCAGATCCTCTTCTTAATCGAATGGTGGATGCGAGATCAAATCCTATTGAGAATGAGGCCGGTGAACAAACATTCTTAAGCCTTAGTCCTTACTATGTAGAAAAGAAGGTCTTTCCTATTTCCGATATACAGAATACTTCCACCACTCTGGGACACCTTCAAGTGGAACCAGATAACGATGGCATTATTCGAAAATACCACCTTGTAGGAAATGTTCAATTTGATTTTGAAGAAGTAGATAAAGAGGGAAATAAGAAACTTACCCCTATTTATCTGCCCAGTATTGCTCTTGCGGCCTATGAAAATCACACCGGAGAGCAGGCCGTTGTAGAACTAGCAGGACTTGATAACTATCGAGTTAAGCTTATTAATGGCTCCATGGAACTTAATGTTCTTGGAGAATCAAAAGTTCGTTGGATTGGAGCAGAGAATAACTTCCCCACCCTTCGCTTTTGGGATGTGATGACGGCCGCTGATGATGATCCACGAATGAAAGAAATCTTTAGTGGAAATATCGTCTTCATCGGATCAACCGCCTTTGGTGCCCATGACCTGCGCCACACACCAGTTGATCCCCTTATGGCCGGAGTTTACTTTCACATGAATATGGTTCATCAACTCCTTGATGGTTATACCTATCAAAATACGGATGAATCCATCAAATGGACCTGGATCCTCATGATTGTAGGAACAATCTTGATTATTCTAATTCAATTCTTTGGAAATGCTCTCTTTGATATCATGGCCCTCGTACTATTATTTGGAGCTTACTTAATGCTGGATAAGAGCTACTTCGTGCCTCAAGGCTATGAAGTGAAACTCTTCTCCGTGCTCTTTTGTATCGCGGCGACTTATAGCTGGAATACCTTTCTTCATTTCTATGTGACCAATAAAGATAAGAAGTTCCTTAAGAACGCTTTTGGAAACTATATTTCTCCCGAACTTATTGATGAGATGTATAAAAGCGGTGAACCACCAAAACTAGGTGGAGATTCTGGAATTCGTACCGCCTACTTTACTGATATTCAGGGATTTTCTACGTTTTCTGAAAAACTCTCGGCCACTCAGCTGGTAGAACTTCTCAACGAATACCTCACGGCCATGACCAATATTCTCTTAGAATTTAGTGGTACCCTAGATAAGTATGAAGGTGATGCGATTATCGCTTTCTTTGGCGCTCCTATGCCTCTTGAGGATCACACAGCACGTTCATGTCGAGTTGCTCACAGAATGCAAGAGAGACTCGCTGAGCTGCGCTTAAAGTGGCAATCTGAGGGTGATAAATGGCCTACCATTGTTCATGATATGCGCATGAGAATTGGTATTAATAGTGGTGAAATCGTTACTGGAAACATGGGTTCTCACACCAGAATGAATTATACCATGATGGGAGATGCCGTTAACTTGGCCGCCCGTTTAGAAGAGTCGGCCAAGCAATATGGAATTTTCACTCAAGTTTCCCAAGATTCTAAAATTATGGCCCAAGAACAAAGTAGTGATGAGTTTCTCTTTAGAGAAGTGGATACGGTAAAAGTTGTTGGAAAATCAGTTCCGGTCACCACCTTTGATCTGCTTGGATTAAAAGCAACGGCCCCTGAATTTTTGATTCAATTGGCCGATAAATTTGCCCTTGGAATTTCTCTCTACAAAGAGCAGAGATTTGAAGAGGCCATCGCCATCTTCCAAGAAACCCTTGAATTGGAATGGCAACGCTACCCTGGTCTTAAAGGCATTAAAACAAATCCTTCTGAGATTTATATTAAGCGCTGTGAAGAATATAGAACCACGCCTCCCCCACCAGACTGGGATGGAGTCTACACTCTCACTTCAAAATAATTGAATGATAAGGCCTTCGTAAGAGGGCCTTTTTTATTGGGGTGAACAAAAGTCAGCATCAGAATACTTCTGACACAGAAAACTCTTCATTTGGTCATTTTCTTTTTCAAGCTTTTCATTCTTTTCTTTCAAAGAGGCTATTTCACGATTTTGTTTTTGATCTTCATAAAAGAGCTCTTTCACAGCTTCTATTAAAGGGGCCACTAGCTTTGCATACGCTACAGACATGAACCCATCTTTATTCACACGCACAGCTTCAGGAAAGACTTTCTCAACATCTTGGGCAATCACTCCCATGTCTCGTCCCTCTTGAAATTTCTTATCTTCAAATTCATCATGACGCCAATCAAAGTAGAGTCCATTCAATTCAAGAATTTTCTCCACAGCACTTTTGTCATCACTTGCAATGGGCATATAATTTTTCTTATAGCGCTCATCTGATGCACTTGAGTAAGCTCCTGTCCCTTGTACGATACCATTGACATCTAGTTTCGTTGAAGGATTCGTCAATCCAACTCCCACATTACCACCAGAAGCAATAAAGATACGAGAAGTTCCAGTCGTATACAGTGATATTTGATCAGTAGTTGTCGTAGTTAAGTCTGGTAACGCAGATCTCCCAAGCGCAATTCCGGTAGAAGCACCGGCTCTTTCACTTGCAGCTTCAATACCCTGTGTATATACCCAAGGTGTTTCCACATAACCAAGACCTGCTTCACTAGATGCCCCTTGAGCATCACTTTGTCCAGAATTTGAAGGAGAACCAAAGCGGGCCGTTCCATCTACATGCAGTTTCGTTACTGGCGAAGTTGTTCCAATTCCCACATCCCCATCATTTTCAATTGTTAAAGTAGGAGTTGAAGTTGTCCCATTCCAACTCTTTATATGAAAGTCATCTGTTGTCGATGCCTGACCTAATAGCCATGAAACATTAGATGCCGAAAGGGCTGCAGCTGGTGCAAATTGAAGCTCATTTCTTTGAGTAGAATCATCAGTACGTCGAATAATCACAGTGGAATTAGTGTCTGTCTTAGAAACAATATCCACTCTGGATACAGGTCCAGATGTTCCAATTCCTACATTTCCCGTATCAGTTATTCGCATTCTTTCCTGCGCAGCTCCACTCGAATCCGCAGTGGATATTCCAACAATTCCACCAAGACCTGTATTATTTCTCATCGTCCAAAGTGAACTTCTCCAAGCTCCTGAAGTATAATTATCAAAACTAACTGAAGAATAAGCGGCATTAGAGGGATTACTTAAGATTAAAGCAGACTCACTACTTGAACTTCCATCCGTCTCTACTTCAAGCTTTGAATTAGGAGAAATTGTTCCAATCCCAACATCACCTGAAGATTCAATATGAAAAGGAACCTGACTAGATCCGTTATTATAATTTAATAATGAAATACTGCTATCAATGGCACCAGCCGTAAGATCTTCACCTGTAAATCTCAAGGTACCAAGACCTTCTTTTACCCCTTCAGTTTTTGTTTCAGCTGCAAATTGAAGTTGATTAATTGAACCATCAATACCAACACCTGCGCTATTGGTTCGCATTAAGGTAAACAAATTGGCAGAGCTGTTACCATCTGTTTTTTCAATAGTCCCGGCAGAACCACTAGCACTTTTGACAACGTGTAAAGTTGAAGTAGGATTTGTTGTCCCAATCCCTACATTTCCTGAATCATCAATACGCATTCTCTCACTCGCATTCGTATAGAGCTGTATAGGCTCTGCAGTGCTTGTGTTTATTCTTACATAGCCTGTGTCAGCAGATAGAAACATTGCATCTGCTCCAGAACTTCCATCACCCATATAGCCGATACGACTACCAGTACTATTCTCAAATTGAATGTAAGGTGATGCCGCCGTGGATGTTGCGCTATCTGAATCTCTTAGAATTAGGCCTATAGAAGTAGAGTCTATTTGAAGTTTTGCAGTGGGGGTTGTCGTGCCTATACCAACATTACCATCTTTATCTATTCGCATTTTTTCAGTTCTTGTTGTGCTAAAAGCAGTTCCAAAAACAAGGTTTCCTTCATTGTTACCTGATCTTGTGAGTCCTATGTAACCTTCTGCTACACCGGAGTTTCCGGCTGTAAAGCCTATAATTGCAGAAGAGTCTGGAGTTGCACCAAAAGCCGTATTATTCCTAATCAGAAGTTCTGGTGCACCTGTAAGTACATTGTATGTACCAGTATAACTCTCGGCACGATCTGATGAGATTTGAAATTTTCCGGTAGGACTTGATGTCCCAATCCCTACATTTCCTATATTATCAATTCTCATAACTTCAGTACTGTTGTTCGCAAAAATCATATCTGTATTTTCTCTATTCCAAATCGCAGTATTTTCTGAATTATCAAGCATTATGGATAGTCCATCCGATGATGTTTCTCCAGTGTCTGTATTTGTTAAACGCATTCGAACTAGGCTACCATCAGCGCCGTGCACGTGAAGCCTATCTGTCGGATTTATAGTGCCAATCCCTACATTACCAGAAGAGTCAATTCTTACTCGCTCAGTTCCACCCGTAGTAGCGGCCAAGGTATTCGCTGCAGGATGAAACCATCCTGTATCCGTATCACCACTAAAACTAAATGTAGGAGATGCTGCTGTTCCATTGGCCGAAGTGACGACTCCGCCACCAGAAGTATTAGAAACTAATCCAGCGCTAGAGAGATCAAAAATATTACTTCCGCCAACGGATACTTCAAGAGTGTCACTCGTGGAAGAAAAAAGACCTGTATCTGTGTCTCCAGAAAAACTATATCCAGGAGAGCCTGCACTACCGCCATTGGTCGCAACACTTGTACTGGCCACTGGTCCATTAAACTGATCGGCCGTAATCGTTCCCACCACTTCAAGTTCACTTGCTGGAGAATTAGTTCCTATTCCAACCCAACCGCGCTTATTCACTCTTAATACAGAATCTCCGTCAGCTTTTCGAATATCGAGATAATTATAATCACCCCAAATTAAATCGCCACTGGCTCCTGCACTATGATTGCTATCAATCGTAAGGTTTGTATCATCAGCAATAGCAGTCACTTTAAATACTTCATCTGCTATTCTAACGCTATCTCCGACATTGAGCTCTGTTGTAAAGAGAGTAGACGTTCCCACAACAGCACTTGCTCCTGAAGCAACAGTAACCGTTCCACTTAAACGTTCCTGAGTACTCCCTCTTATATCTAGTTTTGCTCCTGGAGTATCATCTCCAATACCAAGTCGACCATCATGACCTAAAGTCATCATCTCTTCTAATATGGAACTTCCTGAAAGATCGGGATGAGTGAAAAAGGCCAAACCACCTGTATCAGGATCAGCACTAGTATGCTTAAAGCCAATAGCACTTCCGACATGACTAGATACTCGAAAATTACTAAATCCTAAGATCGCCCCGACATTACCTATTGGTGGATCTCCATCAGTTGAATCTCGCTCTAAAAACATAGTCAAATCATTAACGGAGTCGATTTCTAGTCGATGTCCCCCATCTCTTCTCACATGAAGAGGAACACTAGGAGATACTGTACCAATCCCTAGATTTCCAGTACTAGAAATTCTAACACTCTCAGTACCACCAGAAGATGCCGCAAGAGTATTGGCCGAAGGAGAATACCAACCCGTATCTGTATCTCCGGCAAAACTAAAAGTCGGAGTACCTGCAGAACCTGCCGCACTTCCTAAAGATGCTCCTCCCGAAGTAGAAGAAACAAAACCACTAGAACTCATATCAAAAATATTAGTTCCACCTACAGAAATTTCAATCGTATTTCCTGTACCAGAATAAAAACCAGTATCTGTATCCGAACTAAAAGAATAAGAAGGATTTGTGACAGTTCCCGCACCTACAGAGGCCGTCGTACTCGTCAAAGGACCATTAAAACCAGATGCCGTAATAGTTCCATTTACTTCTAAGGCCGTAGAGGGATTATTTGTACCAATTCCTACTTTACCATCTGATAGAATTCTCATCGTCTCGGTACCACCACTGGTGATACCAATAGTATTACTGGCAGGTCTAAAAAATCCAGTGTCAGGATCATTATAGACACCAATTCCAGGAGCAGCAGCACTATCGGCAAGCCCTTGTGGTCTCAGAGTATGAGCGATGAAATCACCCTTAACATCTAACATCGCAGCAGGACTAGTCGTACCAATTCCTATATTTCCATTAGAATCAATTCGCATGGCTTCAGACAGAGTATCATCTTGAGTAACTTCAAAAGAAAGATAAGCATCTCGATCTGTCGTATCATTACTCTGTGTGAGTTCCCATCCCCAATTTAATGTAGCTGCAACGCTTTGCGAATCAGGAGTGAAACCTTCAAGAGCATATTCATTTTGACCACCAAAACCTAACTGTGGAGTAGATGTGGATGATCTCTTTTTTACAAAGCGAAAAATAGGATGAATGGCATTTCCACCAACATCACTGATACCAGTAATTACCGATGTTGATGTCGTCCCACGAAACTGTGTACGTCCATCATCTACATTCATAACCGTATTTCCACCAACTGTCGCACTCGCTCCAATCGCTAGCCTTGTGCCTCTCATCGTCCCATTTACTTCTAATTCATCAGCTGGAGATGCCGTACCAATCCCCACATTTCCTCCATTATAGTAAAGGTAAGGATCTGCGGTTTTCGTCCAATTGCCCACACTCGTTGTATTGGCACAGACAAAGTTTCCACTTGAAGCCGATAGAACTTCTCCATCTGAACAGGCCGTCGTTATTTTTGTATCGGCGACACTTGTAATTTTTGCGTTCGTTACGGCATTAGCGGCAAGATGAGATGTTCCAATTCCTAAGGCCTTCACTTGCAGAGCATCTGAGGCGACTTCAATAGTCGCATCATCTACGAGAACATCAAAAGTTCCCGCAGTGGTGATCGGTCCATCGCTCAGGGCCGCGCCACCCGTGATAGAAGTCACTGATCCCATGCCGGTGACAGCATTATCTACGTATGTTTTTACTGCATTTTGAGAAGGCACAGTTGTGGTACTCGTTCCCAAAGTCGTTGTATCATCTAAGTCTGTAACTTTTAATTGAGCATCATTGGTAACATTACCAAGGCCCACGTCACTGGCACTTGCGCCCGTCTTAGAGATTTTTGACCAAGCAATGGCCGCACTTCCTGAGACATCAGCATCGACAATAGAGCCGTCTGCAATTTCTGATGAGGTAACAGAACTAGCACCTCCACCAGAGAGGTCATCATCAGCGACCCATGAAGTACCATTAAACTTTAAAATTTTTCCTGTAGTGGCGGGAGTTGATAAATCAACATCCGCAATATCACCAATACTTGAAGTTGTTTTATTAATCATGGCCCAAGTGTAATCCCCACTCTGTGCAGTGACGCCACCAGTTCTTCCTTCAAAGCTTGTGACATCTGAACTATTACTTATTTGATCCCAAGCAGAAGTGTTGTCATTAAAAACAATCCAGTCTCCTTGTGTCCATGTCCTAGAGTTACCATCACCTGGATCAGCAGTTCCATCAGCAGAGACAATATAATACTCCCCTCCCACGGCCGCGGGATTAGGATCTCCTCCAACAGAAGCATCCCAAGTTCCAGCATAAGTAAGAGCATCTAAATCAGTCGCCACCCAAGAAGATCCATTCCAACGTAGTAATTGTCCAACGGCTGCACTCATTTGATCTAGCTTGACCGCCGTAATCGCACCATCCGCAATTTTTGCATTAGTGACTTGTTCATCACCAATCATGATCGTGGATACAGATGAATCGGGAAGATTAAATGTGACTTCTACAACAGTTGCCCCGTATGCATCTTCAAGAGTTAGAGACATGAGTGTATTAAGGGCCAGGGCAATCTTAGAAGAAGAACTTAATATGAGTTCATTTGCACTTTGAGACAAAATAGAAAGAGTAGAATCGCTTCCTGAATGAGCAATCTTTGCTTTTAAGATTTGATTAAGGTCTGTTCCTGTTACGATAATTTTATCGTTAATCAGTTTGACTTCACTTACTTGAGCATTCGTTGTCTTACTGGCATCACGAGAAGCTTTGTCTTCAGAACTTAAACTCAACGACACTTTCCCCTTCTCATTTGGGAGAAGACAGGAGCTTAATGAAATGCTCAAAATAATTAATGTTAAAATTCTTTTCACTTTAATCATTTCCAACCAACGTACCGCTTTAATGAAGAATCAATACACTTCATATTTACACGATAACACCATACTTATCGGCACAATAAAAAGTAGTGATAGCGCTAACTTAGCCTGAAAAGAGAGCGGTACATTTTTCCTAAATGCCAATAAAAGTGGCATATATCGAAAAGATAGACTTTAAAAGTGTCTAAAATTTAAACACTCCATACAAAGAATCCCAGACGGGCACTAGAAACAGATAAAAATGATAAGTTATTGCCATGAAAAAACTAACTCTATCTCTATTTACTCTCCTACTCCTCAATCCAATGCATGTGTCTGCTAATAACAGAGATAATCGTGACGATAACGTCCCGCCTATCCAACTTAGAAACTCATATGATTGTACTGATCTTCAAGTGGAGAATACCGTTGATTGGTTAAAAGGTTATGACCAAAGCAATCGTTTGAACGAAAGAATTGGCGTTCCTAAGAATCAAGGAACTGTTGGTTGGTGCTTTAGCTACGCCGCACGTGATTTAATTCACTCTCAAACTGATATAGAACCAGAACTAGGAATCATTGCAAAAGATTATTACACAGGGTTTGTAGGATCTATTACTGGATTCTTAAGTCGCAACGAAGGTGGATATACCTATAATAATTTAAAAAGAGTTCGTAAAAACGGAATTTGTGAAAAAGGATTTATTAGTAGTGAAGCTACTCCTGAAAATGTAGAGGATATTTCTTGTACAAGAAAAAGAATTTCCATCAAAAAATATGGAAAACCAAGAAAATATACAAGTACACACAAAGGTCGAGCACACCCTCTTTTTAAAACTCTAGATAACTATCTTGCAAACAATAAAATGGTTGGAATTTCTTATAATGCGAATGGCCTTTATAAGAATGAATATCGTGGAGATAATTTCTTTACTAAGAATTCGGCCAATCACGCCTCGAGCATTGTAGGACGCTACTTTGATAATCAAGAGGGAGTATGTCGTTACGTGATTCGTAACTCGTGGGGGACGCATTTTAACTATGCCCTATCAGGTCCTCAAAAAGAGGGTTATCACACGATTACCGAAAAAGAACTTTCTCAAAGCCTTAGTGATCTAACAGTCTTTGAATAAAAAAAGGCCCAACATGTGGGCCTTAATAAAATATAAATTTAAAAATAGGATCTTCTTAGTAGCTTTAGTAACTTTAGTAACTAAGGAGATCACGAATTCCATCAACAACACGATCCTTATTAGGAAGAATAGCACGCTCTAGAATTCTGTTAAATCCAACAGGAGTGAAAGTAGAACCCACACGTTTTACGGGAGCATCTAACCACTCGAAGGCCTTCTCATTGATAAGGGCCACAAGCTCTCCACCAAATCCTGCAAAGACTTTATCTTCATGAACAACAAGTACGCGATTTGTTTTCTTAACAGAATTAAGAATTCCCTCTTCATCAAGAGGACTAAGAGAGCGAAGATCAACCACTTCGACTTCAGCTCCATCTTCACTCGCAATAAGTTCAGCAGCATCAAGACAATGATGAACTGTATTTCCATACGTAAGGATAGTGAGGTCACTTCCTTCTCTTCTCACACGACACTTTCCAAAAGGAACTTCAAAGTCCTCAGGAACCACGGCCATGGCCTGCTTAGCATTATATAAGGCCTTAGGCTCTAAGAAGAGAGTTGGACCTTTAGTACGCATACATGTTCTAAGAAGTCCTGCAGCATCATCAGCAAAAGCAGGAACGACAATTCTTATCCCAGGAAAACAGGCCAGAGAACCTTCAATATTTTGAGAGTGATAGAGACCACCACCAATATATCCACCTGAAGCTAGACGAATTGTAATATTAGGAGAAAAAGCACCGTTTGTTCTCCAGTACTCGTGAGTTGTTTCTACAAATTGTTCCATGGCCGGCCAAAAATAGTCTGCAAACTCAGCGCCTTCTACAACAACATGAATATCATCGTTAAAGCGTGAGAAACCATTGGCCGTACCAAGAATATAATCTTCTGCAATCGGTCCGTTGAAAACACGCTCGGCTCCAAACTCTTGTTGCATACCTTTTGAAACATTAAAGATCCCACCTTTATCTTTGTTGGCCATATCTTGACCCCAGATAAATGTATCAGGATTATGTCTAAACTCTGCTTTAAGTGCAGAATTAAGAGCGTCGATAAACTTTACCGGCTCCCCTTCTTCATTATGAAGACCTTCAGGATATGTTTCAGAAACATAGGCTTCAGGAAGAACGTAGTCATAAATACTCGCAGGATCTGGATCTGGAGCTTTCATGGCCGCTTTATGGGCCTCAATCATTTGCTTATGAGCATCTTCATCTATTTGATCAAGCTCTTTCTTGGTTAACACTTTATTCTTAATCAGAAGTTCTCTAAATTTAGGAAGTGGATCTTGAGCAAGAGCATCAGCGAGTTCTTTTTCATCTCTATAAAGCTCATGCTTATCAGAGTTTGAGTGAGAGTGAATTCGAACACAACGAGCATGAACGATTACGGGCTCACCTTTTTCTAGTACGTGCTTACGAGCTTCATACATGGCATTCATAGAATCAAAGACATCTTTTCCATCACAGTGAATGATTCGAAGATTAGCAAGACCCGTAAAATTATCAGCAACAAATTCATTGGCCGTTTGATCGGCCTTAGGTACAGAAATACCATATCCGTTATCTTGAAAAACAAAGATCACAGGAAGCTTCTCACGAGAAGCTCCGTTGATGGCCTCATAGCAATAACCTTCAGAAACAGAAGACTCTCCCTGAGAAGATATCGCTACCCCTTTGTGATCGTAGCGCTTCATCGCTCGTGCAACACCAGCAGCGTGAAGAGTATGGTTACCTGTACATGAAGAGACATTGTGAATATTCCACTCTGGTTTTCCAAAGTGATTACTCATGTGGCGCCCAGCAGAAGCAAGATCAGTTGCTTTAGAGATACCATTGAGAATAATTTCTTCTGCAGTAAGGCCTGCGGATAAAGAAGTCATGAGGTCACGATAGTAAGGAAAGAGATGATCTTCTCCTAAAGTGAATACTTGCCCAATGGCCAACTGGATAGGATCATGTCCAGCACAAGGAGCATGGTAAGACCAACCAATGGCCTGCTTGAGATAATTAGGGGCTCTATCATCAAGCTTACGCCCTAAAGCGAGAAGCTCATACCAAGTCTTTAAGGTATTCTTATCTGTATTTGTAAGAGTATATTTCTTAGCTACTTTATCCAACATATCGATCCTTTGGAATCTATCTATCCTTATAAATATTGAGATGTATAACCTATCGGAGATAAAGAAACAGGTCAATTAAGACGCACATAGTCTAGAGCCTAAAAAGGCAAAAAAAAAGCGAGGCTGCGAGGCCTCGCTTATTCTATGTATTCATTTATTTAAGAGGAAATGGAATCTTTCTAATCACAGAAAAAGTAGTGTTGTAGTTTGATTCAGGAGTTGTTGCTAATTCAACAGTTCCATCACCATAGACACTTGTTCCTAGTAAGAAGCGCTGCCCAGAACTTAGCTGAATGACACTTCCCGCAGGGAAAGCTTCATTAGCTGCTATTCCTGTAACGGTGGCTTCATTCTCTCCGGCAACAATGTTAATTGATCCAACTCCTACTGTTGAAGTCGCAGTAGACCCACAAGTTCCATAAGAAGGAGTGGTTAAAGTTGCCCCCGACCATTGCCAGAACGAATCGAGGTCGAAAATATTATCAAATGACGAACTATTTGAATCCATCTTCGTTGAATTCACTAGCATCTCAAGTTCAGGGTCTTCAGGAGAAAACTCATTATCCCAGTCACGAACTTGTACCGTAATCGTTGCTTTATTATTATAGGCTGCATCTAAACAACTGAATGTGTAGAACTTACTTAATGGATTAACTTCGCTCGAGTTACCAAGTGGGTCTGTTGCTGAAGTATAACCACTCCAATCAGCACGGTGAGTAGAAACCACTCCAGGAGTTGAATACTCTTCCATATGATAATTATTCGCATAGCAGCCATTGGCATTTCCATAATCTTCTAGAGCGATATAGTTAGCGAGATACTTGTTATTAGTTTGCAAAGAAATCGGTGAATCAATAACTTGAGAGTCATTAATTCCTGCAAAAGCATTAATTACAATAGAGCCTTCACTTGGATCAAGAGTTGAACTCATCTTTGCTCCACTTATATTCTCCGTTGCATCTCCACCACACTCTGTCACTGTCTCAGTATAAGTACAATCACATTCAGTATCGACATTACCTGCGCCATCATCTAATTCTTCATATTCACAGCTCACACTAATAACTGTAATTTCACCTTCATCAAGGTTCGGCCAATTTTCATTATATTGGCTATAGTCATACTTACAAACATCTGTTGTTTCAGCATTAGTAACACAGTCACCACTATCACAGTAATCAGCACCAAAGCTTCTTGAGGCCGTTGCATTCCCACCACTTAATCCAGCAACCGTTACATATCCATCATCGATGGCCGAGCCACCAATTTCCGCGGTCCCAGTACCTGATGCACCAGTTCCACAACTTGTGGCATCTGAGAAGCTATCGTATTCCACGATCGTACGAACCGAGTTTCCACCTAAGTAAGGCTTATAAGAGTAAGGAGTGTAGCTAACATATTCACACATACCTGCACCAGCAGTGATTTCAAACTCTATACCATTATTATAGAAATCCCCTTCACCACCTTCGAGGCGACAAATAACATCATTGAATCCATAGATATCGTCGTTATAACGATTATCAGAGATATCATCAATCACTTGAGGACTAATAACTCGACAGTATGAAGCAGCGTAACCCTGCCCCTCTCTATGCATATGTAGAGAAGATGCATTTTCAGTTTTCTGAGAAATCTCAAATTGATTATAGATAACAAGATCAAAAGTATAAGCGATCTCTTGTCCATCAGATGAACGAAATGTAACGGTATAACTCTCTCCAGTCATAGGAGATGTAGGAATCCCAGAAATAGATCCTGTATCCCCATCAAAAGTTAGTCCATCTGGAAGAACTTCTGGTGAAATCGTTGCTGAAGAAACTTCCCCTTTAACAAAGGCATCAAGATAGAATAAGTCACTTACATATCCAATCATTAAATTACTTGAATCAATCGAAGTAATATCATTGGCATCACTTGCACCAGAGTTAGATGAAACTGATCCTGAACTGATATCATCAATATAGTAGTTTGAAGCAAACTCACAATGGCTACCAAAGTCTTCAATCTGCATAACGACTTTACCGTTCAAATAATCGGTACCAGCTACAGCAAATCCTGAAGTTAAATATGCACTTGCTGATGTATAACAAGTTAAAGCTTGCCCTTCATAGAAGTCTTCAGCAGTAGTTGATGCGTAAGTGTTAGAAGAGTTTTGAATATTGCCACCACCAACATTGGTATTGATAGTAATATTAGGTCCAACGATTTTATCAATCGTTCGAGTCGTTGATCCATTAGAATCTGTAATGATCTCCCCTTGAGAGAAAGTACCACCAAGATGTCTTACAAATAAATAATTTCCATCTTTAGCAACAACAATTCCTTGGTCACCTGCAGTGGCACCAGTGAATTCTTCACCAATATCAAAGTTATTGGTATTGGTCGTCAGAAGAAAAACATCTGTAATATAATGTCTATCAAGAATATTATCGATCGTTGTATTCCCATCTCCAGAGAGTGAATCCCCCACAGCAAATGTTCCTGAATTCACTTTCACATAGAGAACATTACTATCATCATTCTTATCTACAATAGTGGCCGTGGCCCCACTTGAAGAATTAAGAGATGAAGATACTGAAAAGTCAGTAGAGTCTTTTACATAGAGAAAGATATAAGGAACAACAGTTGCTTCATTGGCAAAGTAAGATGGTGTGTTATCTACTCCCATATTATTAGCAAAGTCGCCGTTACCTTCAATAAGTAGAGAGTCGACAGATCCATTTTCATCTGCATCAATTGTCATAAGAACTCGTCCACTAGGAACAACTTCAGATGCTACCGGTGGTGTTGAAATCCGAGTACCTCGGTAGAAACGATTCGCATTTGAAGAGAGACGTATAATTTGATAACGAGCAAGTGAAGCAAGAGAAGGCGACTTCACAAGAGCAAATTTGTAATCAACCTGAACATTCGTATCAATAGAACTTCTCGCCTGTACTCTAAATTCAGTTTCCGTAAGAACAGTCAGACTGGTAGGAACAGGTGTGATACTAGGATCAAGAGAAATCGTTCCATCTGTTTTTAAGCTTAGTTCTGCAGGAAGATCAGGTGTAACTGTCCACACGAGGGCTTCACTATTCGCTGTATCTAATGATTGTACATTTCCGAGACTATCATAGAGAACCGGAGTTTTACTTAGTGACACATCAGCAGCGTCAAAGACATGAATGATGTCTGAAATAGTCGCGCGTGACGTCACATAAGAACTTGTTTTATCAAGATCGTCATCTACTTTGAATTGATCGGCCACCTCAGTCGGTGCAGAAGTGATTCTCACAAAGAGTCTTCTTGAACTTACATTGATAAAGGTAACCACAGCATTGGTATTTCCATTATTTGAAATTGTATCCCCTACTTTAAAAGGAGCCACATCACTTACTTCTAATATTAATTTATCAGAGTTCGCTGGTGTTCCAGAGTTATAGGCTTGTGGATAGTAGATAGTTTCAAAACTTGTCGCACTTTTAAATTGTAGCTCTAACGTATCAAATGCAACAGAACCTGTAAGCGCCGGATGGAATCCACTAACCGTATAGGTTACTGAACCATCATTATATTGTGAAGGCGTATAGTTAATAGATGCCACCTTATCCGTTGATGAAGAGTTTGTGAAAACCCCTCCCGAAGGTAGAGCTGCATCTATAGAATAATAAATATAAGCAAGACCAAAGTCTGTACTATCCCCTGCATCAGGAAAATCTGTAGGAATATTTGAATCTAGTGATAAGGAATCACTACTATCAATTCCTACTTTATGAACATAAGGACTTCCAGGATTGGCAGCATAGTTTACGCTATCTTTAACAATCTTTATCGAAGTGGGAGAACCAATTGCATTGAAAGAAAAAGTAAAGTTGCCAATAATCTCGTTCGTTGATGTATCGAGTGCCTCTACTTCAATCTCTTTACCAATAACAAGTTCAGGAGAATTGATAGAAATATAACCATTACCCGAAGTGAAAGTAAGTCCAGTAACAGGAGTTCCTAAACTTATTGAGTAAGTTGTATTTGCTGGTTCGGCAACAGTAACACCGTTATTCTTCCATACAGGCTGTAAGGTAATCGCCGTATCAGCAGTAGAGAATATAACTTGAACATCTGATTCTTGAATCGTTGCATTACTTGCATTCATTATGTAGTTAGATGATGGGAATTCCGAGTTATCACTTCCTGAATCATATCCAAGAACAGAAGCATAAATTACACCAAGACTTGAATTAATCGCTTCAATCTGTGCCTTACCTTCAACGTGACCACTGGCCTCTGTACAAGAAGCGATACTATTGAGTCGACAAGATAGAATGTTTTGGCCAACAGAAAAACCAGAGATATTTTCCACTTTAATAGCTATTCTTTGGGCATCAAGAAGCGGATAAGTCATGGCAACTGCTTCTGAACTATCTAATTCTGTCCCTGGAATTTCAGTGGAGGCAAGAAAATCAACGGTACTTGTTTCTTCAGAATTTAGCTGAGAACCATAGAAACCATCAGCAACAGATACTGTAATCGTTAAGGCAGGCTCACCTGTGAAGTTTAAACTACTATTAGGAAGAAATGGTCCAAATGGAGAAACCAAACGATCATCTGTTTGAACACCACTTCCATTTTCAGCGATACCTAAACCTACAACATTTTGACTAAAGGTATAGTCAAATTCGAGATTGGCCGTAGAAAATCCACTACCACTTGTCCCTGTTACAGTAATTGCTTTTTGAAAGTTATAAGTTCCAACAGGAACGGTTGAAGACTTAATAAAGAAGATAACTTCTGAATCAATAACCCCTGCTCCCGTAGAACCAGCAGCACATTGTCCGTATCCCGCGATACAGTTATCCACAAATTTTCCAAAAGAAAGATAAGTACTTGGTCCAATGACAGATGTTCCATCGAGAGTAACAGCGAGAATATAGCGCTCCTCTTCTCCATCAGTACTGTCATAAATTCCTTGGATTGTTCCTATGTCATTCATTCCACCGATGCCAATAATGTCATCAGAAGCGTTGATGGTATCTCCAACTCTAAAGTCATCAGCGTTGGCCATTTCAAAAAAGACCGTGTCTCCAGACTCTTGAAAAATAAAGATAGAATCAATCGTATAGACGACATCACTGACGTCTTCGATCTCTTCTTCATCTTCGTCGGTTGAGCCGCCGTCACTTTCGACCGAGGCCTTAGGCTCCTCTTCCTTAAATTTAGTAAAGGAATCCGGCATACATGAAGATGCCAGTAAGAGGGATAATAATGTTAATAGGACCAATTTTTTTGTTCTCATACCCTCTTATTATCGACCATCTGAGCAAAGAATTTAGACTTGTTATGAAAAAGCATTACTTTTGGGCACTTAGGAAGTTTTTTCCCCTACATCAGTGAGCTTATTTTTTTAAAAATGCCACAAATAGTTGTTATGTATGTGCTTTTGCTTAGAATATGTGAAGGTTCCATCATCTCTTTACTTTGCTATGCAAAATGAAAAAGAGCACCTATTACAGGTATGATGCCCAAAGATTTAGATAAATGACTAATAAAGATAAGTGACCCAATAAAAAAGGATGAATTTCTATGCCCATCGCTACTCATGAACAATATTGTGACATGCTCAATAAGGCCCGCTCTGGTGGATATGCCTTCCCAGCTATCAATGTAACTTCCACCTCTACGGCCAATGCCGCTCTTAAGGCCTTTGCTGACATGAAGTCTGATGGAATTATCCAAGTTTCAACAGGTGGGGGGAAATTTGCTTCCGGTCAGGGTGTAAATGATATGGCCCTAGGAGCGATTTCTATTGCTCAGCACGTCCATCTTATGGCCAAGCAGTATAATGTCCTTATTGCTCTTCATACAGATCACTGCCATCCTGAGTATGTAGACTCTTTCATGATCCCTCTAGTGGAAGAAAGTGAGAAAAGAGTCGCTCAAGGTGAGCTTCCCCTATTCAACTCTCATATGTTTGATGGATCGGTTCTTCCTCTTAATGAAAATATGAAAACCTCAGTAGAGCTTCACACTCGCCTTGCTAAAATAGGCGTCATCCTAGAAATTGAAACCGGAATCGTAGGTGGTGAAGAAGATGGTGTGAATAATGAAGATGCTCCGGCCGATAAACTCTATACCTCTCCAGAAGAAATGGTAGAAGTGGCCAAGACACTTCGTCCTATTGGTCCTTTCATGTATGCCGCGACTTTTGGTAATGTTCACGGAGTCTATAAGCCAGGTAACGTAAAGCTTCGTCCAGAGATCCTTAAAAACGGTCAAGATGCTGTTGTCGCCGAACTAGGCGAAGAACATCACCATTGGCTCGTTTTTCACGGAGGATCGGGCTCAGAGCTCTCAGAAATCCATGAAACCCTTGGTTACGGTGTCGTAAAAATGAATATCGATACCGATACTCAATATGCTTATACCCGCCCTATCGTAAATCATATGTTCAAAAACTATGATCAAGTCCTTAAAATTGAAGGTGAAGTAGGATCAAAGAATCATTATGATCCTCGTGCCTACTCAAAAATGGGTGAAAATGGAATGACCGAGAGAATCGTTCAGGCCATCAAAGATTTAAGATCAGAAGGAAAGAGCTTACTGGCCTAAGCTCTTTTTCCATACTTCCCCTAGTCTCTTTTAAGAGAATCTAGGGGAAGCATTTTTTTCCACAATTCAAGCAATCCTTACGAACAATCAATTCCCCTTCTTTATATACCGATTTGTTTCCTGAAAGGGAGATAAAGATGTATTGGAATCTACTCACAGACTTTTTAAAATTACCCAATGTTCTTATTCAGACTCATTTTTGGAAAAAGTTCTTTTTAAAATGGGAAGGAAAACGTCCACCACTTGCTCTAAGATTTAAGTTCTTAAGAGATACGGAAATTAAATTTAATGAAGGCTCAACTTTTAGAACACTTGATTTTGATACCCTCAAATATATTCAACAAAGAACATCCTACTTTAACTTTCAAATCATTAAAGAAAATGAAAATGAAGATAAGTATTTAATCGAACAAAGTTGGATTAACTTCTATCCTCATGAAGTGACTCAAATAAGAATTCTTAATTCTCAAAATATCGACATCGTCTCAAAGCTTCATCACGGTGGACCCTATCAAGGTGCATCCATGAAGCAATTGAGAAGTGAAATAAATAGTTTGTGCTTTAATGCGCGAAAGCGTGGTCTGGTGATTGAAGAAGTGCAAATCGTTCACACTCACCCTTCCCTAGAAGTCATGATCTGTAATGAAGAAGACCCACTTCAAGAGTCTTCTTTCATATTTAATGGATTAAGTAAGAGTGACGTAAAACTAGGAGAAACATTGGCGCCGTTTATTCACTATCCTCTACGGATAAAAGCGATTACGACGGCCGCCAATTACTCGATGGTCTTCTAGCTAGCAATTATGAATTAAGCGTCTTAGAAGTGATTTCGTAAACATTCTTAGAAAGCCCATCTGTATCTACGATGCGCTTTAAATGAGTTTCCATTAACTTCTTTTGCCCTTCTTCTAAGCGCTTAAAGTCTTTGAAGGCCGCGGCCAATCTTGAGGCCACTTGAGGATTAATTTTATCCATTTCAAGAACCTTATCTGCCAAGAACTTATAACCTCTTCCTGTACTGTGGTGAAGCTGTTCTAGATTACGAGAGAAGGCTCCAATAAGGGCACGAACAAGATTCGGTACTGTTTTATCGTAAATGGCATCCTCTTCAAGCTTCTCAATACGCACAAGGCTCATTTCATCAGAAATCCCACCTTGAATCGTTAGCCATTTTTGCATTACGAGAGTCTCATGAGACCATTTCTTATAGAATTTCTCTGAAGCTTCACTGAAGGCCGTGCCTCCAACTTTACTTAGAATTTGTAGGCCTCCAATTTCATCCGTCATATTAGTAGCATTATCAAAGTGCTTTTGAATCAGTTCAACATGCTTGGCCTCTTCTCCAACACTTCCAAGGTAACCTAGACATGCCGTTCTTAAGCTACGCTTTCCAACAGATAAAGGATCAAGAGAGTACTCACCTGCCGTTTCATTTTCTTGGTAAATTTCAGCAAAGAGGTCTTCGTATTTCTTAGCTAAAGTCGTAACCACAACTTTTCTCGCTTTAATCATTCTCTCAAAAGAAACAGGATTATGACCTTGTTGTAAAAGAGTGATTGGAATTCCTTCAATCACTCTTTTACAACAAGGTCATAATCCTGTTTCTTTTCTCGCTTTAATCATTCTCTCAAAAGAAACAGGATTATGACCTTGTTGTAAAAGAGTGATT
>JBLWYP010000029.1:0-40707 GCA_048266825.1 Bacteriovoracaceae bacterium
CAAGTAATGTGATCATCTCTTTTAAAAGAGAAATCCCCTCTTCAACGCTGAAAGTGATTTCTTTATGATCTGATCCAATATGTTCGGCCACTTTCTTAGCATTAAGAAGATCAAGAGTTCCGGCCTTGAGTCCCACAGAGAAAGTAGTCAGACGTTTGCCAGATTTTTTTAATTCTTTAGCCGCTAAAGCCGCAACAAGTGAGCTATCAAGACCACCACTAAGAAGGGATCCAAGAGGAACGTCGGCCATGAGTCTCTTTGTTGTCGCTTGAGTAAGTTTTTCTTTTAACATGATTCTTGCTTGAGAAGCATCACTAATTTTAACGGCACTCTTTGTCGTATCGTACCAAAGAGGTCCGTAGTATGTACTCCAACCTTTTGAACTTGAATAAATCTGACCTGGAGGAAAAGTTTTAATTTCTATGCAATGAACTTGTAATGCTTTCATTTCACTAGCAAACCACATGATACCTTTGTCATCATAACCATAGAATAGAGGTTTCACGCCCAAGGGGTCGCGCGCAGCAATGACCTCATCTCCATCTAAAATAACTAATGAGAAAACACCATCAAGTTTTGTCACAAAATCTAGTCCAAATTTTCTATAAAGAGGTCCAATAATGGCCGAATCAGATACGGATTCCAGCGTTTCTTTTCCTTGCAAACATTCTTCCCTCCAATCGAGGTGATTATAAATTTCACCGTTATGAATCCACTGGAGTTGATTCCACACAATAGGCTGAGCTCCATGACCCACGTCAACGATACTCAGGCGCGTATGGCCTAGGCCTGTTGCTTCTTTTTGGAAAATATGGTGCTCATCAGGACCTCGGTGAGACATCTTCTCAAGGCCCGCGCTCATGATCTTCTGGGTATAGTCCTTAAAGGTCTGCACCTCTTCTTTCTTTTTAAGATCTTCTTGATAATAAGCTATGATTCCACACATATGTTCCTCCGGACAGTGTTTTAACAATGATAAAACCCTATCGACTTATTTACAATATTAATAAATAACTAGCGTAATTTTTAACATATCTCCATCGAAATTACATAAATATTGAGAAGCCTTAAAAATGAGTAATTCATATTGTAGAACTATTACTATATTCACAAAAAAGGCCGCATCCTTCACAATGAAAACAGGCAAATAATTACCTATTAGGGATTTGAAATCATAGAGGATATCCATGGACGCACAATTTTGGTTAGATCGTTGGGAAGAAGGGAAGATTGGTTTTCATAAAGATGACCACCATGAAAAGCTAATGCAATATTTTCCTGAATTCGATGCCCCACACGGCTCAAAAGTTCTCGTGCCTCTTTGTGGTAAATCTAAAGATATGATTTGGCTGCACAGTATGAACTTATATGTTCACGGTATCGAGCTTTCTCAAGAGGCCATTAATTCCTTCTTTAAAGAAAATAATATCGATTCACCTGACCTTAGCGAAGACGCGGACTTCTTGCATCACACCCATGAAAATATTGTCCTCAGTCGAGGAGATATTTTTAAATTAGGAGCAGGTGATCAATACGATTATATCTACGATAGGGCCTCATTAGTGGCCCTACCAGCACCTATGCGTAAAGATTACGCCAAACTCATGACTCAAGTTTTAAGAAGTGGTGGTCAGTATTTACTGATCACCTTTGAATACAATCAAGAACAAATGGATGGCCCACCTTTTAGTGTAGATGCCAATGAAATCCATCGTCTCTATGAAGACAACTTCACCATTGAATTAAAAGAGTCACTAGAAGAAGTAAAGGAAGGTCCTCGACTTCAAGAACTAGAGAGCTTTAGGCAAAAAGTTTACATCTTAACTAGGAAGTAGAAACGGCCTAGCCAACTTTTTTGAAAATATGATTGAATTGAATATCGCGACCAGGAATGGCCTCTTCAAGAAGGCCATGGAATTCAACTTCCTCGACACCCTCTCTAAAGGCCGCGGCCCAAAGACCACTGATCTTATTTTCGAATTCATCGAAATAGAGTTCCTCACTGTGCGTACACTCACTGAGGATTTCGAAGATTTCCTGACGATAGAAAACGAAGAGACTTGATTTATCCATACCCTAACCTTTTACAGTTGTTTTTCCCGTAAAAGATTTATCGGATAGTGCAATACTAGACTTAAACGCTAATCTGAATAAAGACCTCAAGTCTGATTAATAACCATGGCTTAGAGACTAAATTAGAGGCGACAGCTCGCTTGAGCCGCAACCGATATCAAAGGGTCGCGCATAGGGTTTCTCGCGTACGTATATCCGTACATACACTGCCCTGGGGCCACCATACCCTGCTGTTGTCCATTAAACCAAAAGCCATAGAGGGTCCTGGCCTTAATGCTCATTTGACAGAAAATAGGACGATAGGACTCAAAGTTACAAACTTCACAGCGTGCACTTTGTCCGGCGTTGATTTCACAATAAGCCTGCTTATCAAGCACTTCTTCGCTTGCACTAACAGGTAAGAGAATAAAAAAACTGGTCATAATAATCAGTAAAACTTTTTTCATAACACTTCTCCTAAAAAAAGGGAGAGGCCTAAACCTCTCCCTTTGAAAATCACTTGGATACGCTCATCCTAACCTTGGGAATCATTATTTTCTAATAATGAATGAACTTTGTAGCGGCAATACAAAATCTTTTAAATCCGGAATAAGGTTTCCAAGAGAAATTGATTTATTATTCATAACCACAGCGCGAACTTCAGCATTCGCTTGCGCAATAGCATCATTAAACTTGTGAGTAAGAGCAAGTTCTGAAGCTCTAAGCGCACGCTCTCTATTAACCATACCACCTGATACAACTTTATCAGCAAGCCATGCTTTCTTATCCACAGTTTCCATAAGAATAGTTCTCATCTGCTTGGGCGTTAAACTTTCGTTAACCGCTTTCATGGCCGTGGCCACTTGAGCAACATAAGGAGCTGCTTGAGAAGTACCACTTACTTTAAGGTAGTTATTTCCAGGAACAGCAGATTCAATATTAACTCCAGGAGCACCTACATCAACCATGGTCTTACCAAAGTTAGAAAAAGGAGCAATGGCCATATTAGAAATCGTAGCCGCTACCGAGATAACATTGTCAGCTTGAAGATTCGTAGGCGATGTTGGGTAAAGATCATTATCAATTCCATCATTACCAGCAGCAAATACAAAGAGAGTCTTTGGTGCTGCATCTGTCATCATCTGACCGTGTTCAATAAGTTTTTCAAAGAAGTAACGAGTCGCCTCTTCCACTTCTTCATCCGTAATATCTTTCCAAACTGTTTGGGCAATGGTTCTAACCAATGTCGTAGCTTGAGGCCAACCTGTACCAAAAGACCCATTGGCCACATCGGTCTTATGACCAGCAACATAAGCTGCGATCTCTTCCATTTGCAGCATCTGCTGTTTTGCAAGGGCTCCTAGAGTTTGCTTCAAAAGAAACATCCCTACACCCTTTTGAGCAGACTCTTCATCATCTTGACCAGGAAGCTTCACTTCCGTAGGAATCAATTTAACAGCAAGAACTTTAGCTGCATCAACATTTTCTACAGAAATACCTGCAACGTGAGTTCCGTGCATGAAGTTTCCGTAAATAGAAATTTGCTTAATGAAGTCTTCATCTTGAATCATGGCACGGGCCCAAGTGAGGTCTTCTTGAGATACTGTACCTAGCATAGCGTCTGCTTGAACTTGAAAGAAGCGTCTAATATCTTCAGTAAGAGTTCCCAAGTAGCTATAGTCGATAACCTCGGCGTTACCCTCAGCAAAGTTCCAACCTTGAATATCATCTTGGTAACCATTGCCGTCTTCGTCTCTTTGGTTTCCAGGAATTTCAGCATCATTAACCCAGGCCTTAGGGGCAATGTCTTGATGAAGCATATCTGTACCTGAATCGATAATCGCAATGGTGGCCGCCTGAGTAGTAGGAATAACGACGAGCCCAGAAAGTGCAATTAATGAGGCAATTGATGACTTCTTTAATCGCGATGAAAAAGAAGTAGAGATTGATGTTTTCATAAACTCTCCTTAGTCTAATGTGGATCCTCATATAATTTCCGTCTAATATGTATTTAACGAATCCATTGTATTTATGAGTGCTTAGTATAGATAATCCCAAAGAGGAAAGTCACAGTCTTTACTCTGACAATTCCTAACAATATCCAAACACAATGAGGCGAAATGAATAAAAAGATATGGCTACCAACAGCATTTTCTGGAATCCAAAGAGTAGAAGCCTATATAGCTGATCTCTTGCGCGACAACCCCGAATTGCCTGCGATAGAGCTTGATTACCCTAGCGTTGGCGTACGAAGTCTTGATGATTTCATGGCCAAAAAGAATGAATATGCTGCCATGATATCGCTACTAAGCTTTGATATGAATAAAGAGGTATTAAATAAGCTCACGCATCTTGAGGCCATTAGTAATTACGCTGTCGGCCACAATAATGTCGATATTGATGCTGCAAAGAGTTTAAATATCCCCTACGGAAATACCCCTGAAGTTCTCAATGAAACAACGGCGGACACGGCCTTAACTCTCCTACTTATGGGGGCCAGAAGAATTCCTTACGTCATCAATGATGTAAAAAAAGGAAACTGGAAGAACTTTGAACTCACTCGCTACAATGGGGTAGATCCCAGAGGCTTAAGAATAGGTATCATAGGCTTTGGCCGCATCGGCGAAACCTTCGCTCGCAAGTGCTACCAACTTTGGCAAAACCCCATTTACATTATCAAAAGAAAGAGCTTAGAAAATAAGCAATTCGATTTTCCGGTGCATCTTGTATCAGAAGAAGAATTCTATAAAGAAGTTAATGTACTCAGCCTACACTGTCCTTTGACAGATCAAACAAAGAAGATGATCAACAAAGAATTCATCAATAAATTTAAGCATCCCTTTGTTTTTATCAACACAGCAAGAGGCGCAATTCATGATGAGAGTGATTTACTTTGGGGCCTACAAGAAAACAAAATATTGAGTGTCGGCCTTGATGTGACCGACCCCGAACCTATGCACGCCGATCATCTCTTATTAAAAGATGACCGTGTCACCGTTTTACCTCATATAGGCTCTGCCACTCAAAGAACGAGAAGCGAGATGACCTTTATGGCGCTGAAGAATGTCATAGAGGTTCTTTGTGGAAATGAGATGCCCCATCAGGTTTAAGGGTAGCTCTGATTAAGCAGACTCGCCCATTATGCACCATTTTGTCAACTTAAGTATAATGCAATTAGACATGTTCGGGTTCATATTAATCCTACCAAATAACCAATGGAGGAAATATGCATAAGTACTTTTTAATTGTCTCAACTCTCTTAACTCTATCAAGCAACACAATGGCGAAGACCCTTGTAAAAAGAGGCTTATCAGGGAGCCTTGAATGTACATCTCCTGAAGGGCCAGTCATAAACCTTAGTGCCAAGGATGGAATAGGAAGCCTTACGATTAATGAAAATAGCGAAACCATTTTACATCAAGACATTATGTTAAAGACTATTACGAGATGCTCATCATACGGTGGCGGATGCCATAATGCGGTAACCATGAATTCACGTTCAGGAGATCTTCCGGCTATCTTAGTACCTCCAGGACTACGCTCAGACTACAATTCCATGTCTATAAACGCTACATTGGAAAAGGAAGGTGAAAAATTAATTTTCACAGCTCTACCCGGACATAGTAGCCGCTTTACACTTTGGAATGATGAATCCGTCGCAAGATTCGGCTCCATTCACATCTATGACCTTTCTTGTTCCGGAACACTAACTGGCAAGTAAGCTCAAACTTAAATGTATCCGTTTACTTTTTGAGACTGTATGAGTCACTTAAAGTAGACGGATATTTCTTAAAGATTTTTTTTGATTTAGAGCAAAGAAAGTTTAGCTTCTTAAAGTGTGAAAGACTGGAGCTTCTTCTTTTTTAAAGAATCCACTCACAAACATCCATGCGGCCATAAGAGATAGTCCCATAAAGAGAGAGAGAATTTGCGCGCCAAGACCGCCTTTTGGACCACTACCATCTCGTCCAACGAAGGCCACTGTTCCACATAATCCACCGCCACCATCTTCATTATAAGTCACAATGCGATCATCACTTCCCTGCCCACTCTCCCCAGAAGAGAGATTGTCACTACCAGAAACAGGCTCCTCTCCAACAGTAACTAAAGCTTCACTAATGGCAGCATAAGTATCAACAAGACCAGCACCACAGCCTTGTGAAAGAGTGCAAGAAAAGTACTTGGCCGTATCTTTGATGATTTCTTCGACCTGATCGGGATTAAGTTGTGAGTTTTGAGCAAAGATTAAAGAGGCAACTCCAGCAATATGAGGAGCGGCCATACTGGTGCCCATCATTCCTTTAAAAGAGAAGGCCTGCGCCGTTGTGGATCCATTATTGCCTAAACTAAGAATCGACCCACTCGAGTCTCCACCTGGGGCCATAATATCGACATCACTTCCGTAATTAGAATAGTAACTTTTTTCAGCGTAGATATTTCCTGCCCCCACGGTAATCACACCCGTACAACTGGCAGGCACGTAGGGAGTAAAGTCCATATGAGCACTTGAGTTCCCCGCGGCCACGACGACTACGGCCCCTTGATTGCGAGCAAAGTTAATTGCTGACTGAATTGTAGGAGAACAACTTCCTTGACCACCTAGGCTTAAGTTAATCACTTGCGCGGGGTTTTTATTATCGCTAACTCCACTCACACTTCCCCCTGCGGCCCAACGAATTCCATCTGCGATATCAGACATGTAACCACCACACTTTCCCAGAACACGAACGGGAAGAATCCGGGCCTTCCAATCAATACCGGCCACACCAAGTTCATTGGCCGAATTAGCGCCAATCGTTCCGGCCACGTGAGTTCCATGCCAAGAAGAGGCCGTGCTCGATCCAGTAAAACAGTAATCACTCGAACTCACCCAATCCCCAGCATCTGTGGGATCATTATCTCGCTCGTCTCCATCATTAGAAATATCGGTGTCTGAAATTAAATCTGCTCCCGGAAGAATCCTTCCCGACAGTTCAGGATGATTTAAAATACCTGTATCCACCACCGCTACGACAATATCACTAGAGCCCGTGGTCACATCCCATGCATCGGGAAGCTCAATTCCCCCAAGAGAATCAAAGTAGTGCCATTGACGATAATAGAGATCATCTTCAATGCCTCCAAAATCACCGGGCTGTGCAAAGTGCTTAAGAACTAAATCTTCTTCAATAGAGACAATATTCTGACTTCCAAGTGGAAACTGGGAAACGGCCTGATCAGAACTGTCAGCATAAACAATTTCACGCACACTTGAAGAGCTGCTTTCACTTTGAGATTGTACAGACTTCTGTGTTTTATAATGAACAATAAAGCGTTTTGATTTTGCCCATGAAATTGAGGGCATAAGCATTGTGATCACCACCACAAGCTTCATAGAAATGTTATTCATAATCTCTTCCCTGAAATTATGAGCGCTAAAATAACTACCGCTAGCGCCCGAAGTCCCATCCTGGAACCTCATCTATTTTACCTCATTCTATAGAGCAAAACTCATACCAATTTTAACCCCTTGATATCAAGAAAAGGCAGCAAGTTTTGCCTGCTCTTAAACATACATAATGGCCCCAAACTTGATATACAAGCGTCATAACGAACCCCATAAGAATCTTATCTATTTATCAAAAATCATAGGAAATGATCTCTTTAGAACTTAACTTCACTCATGCGCGTAACTTCTTCGCCGTTACACTTACCAGGAGCACATATACGTGAGCGATTGCAATTTTCTTCTTCATCAAAGATGAAATCTTCTTGTCCGCGCACGAGAATACCTTCCACCTTCTTTGTCTCAACATTGAAAATGGGAGAGCCTGAATTGTAAGAGTAGGTATCAAGATCAACAGAGAAGAATGAAGGATGATGGTTTTTAAGAATGAATCCGTTATCAGCAAACTTCTTAAAAATCCCATAGGGGTGGCCTATCACGGCCATCTCATCACCAAGGCTTGGTCGCCCCGCTTTACGAATAGACAAAGCTTCTCTATCCGTGACTTCTTTATTTAAGCGAATAAGCGCATAATCAAGCTTAAGAACACTATTTTCCACTCTCTTAATTAATTTCTTACAAGAATAGAAATTCTTCTTAGGAATTTCATAGTCCTCGACCTGGGCCTTATTCATTTTAACATCAAAGACATACGCCAAAGTCTTACAGTGCAAATCGTCCCGTATACAATGACCGGCCGTGGCCACAACATCAGGAGCAATTAAAAAGGCAGAACAATGGGCCACCATTTTCTGATCTCGATAAGGTTCATCTTGGCAGAGGTTTTCTTTTTCCCCGAAAGTAGGCCCAATCAACTTGAAGTGATCGCTCTTATCCCCTTCTACAATCTGATCCGATCTTATGATCGTAACCGTAGATTGCGCCAATTCTTGCCACTGTCCAGGAGCTTCATAGATCTCTCTGCGATCGTCTGCACCATAGATAACCTTAGTTTCTAATTCATTATCAGCTCTATCAACCCTAAAAAGGGAGGCATGTGATTGGGATATGAATAGCAAAGTGAAAATTAAGAGCTTCATTGGGAATATTATAGATCCTAATTATCATTATAGGCGGCATCTTGAAATATATTCATATCCCTGTCGCAGACTTACCTATTTCTAAATAAAACTAAATAAATCTTCATAACAGTACGATAAGGGGAAATATCAGTTATTGAAAATCAAACACTTAACCTAAACTTAAGGAAATAATATGTGGGTATATATCTCTCCCTTGAATCCAATATCCGTCATCTTCTGGGGCTTTATAGGGGTCTTATTTATGGGTGGAAATCAGATGTATGCCACTTATATGTCTGAACGTGAGACGGAGCAAAATAAAGAATCAGCTCAAGAAATCATCGAGTGCTATAAGAGTAAATCAGATTGCTCAACATTTGCTATGGAAACCATGGGCAACCTTAATCGCAATAAAACGGGAATATGGATGGGAAAAATCTCCGATGGAGAGTTCAAAATCATTCATAAGAGATGTGACAAACTTAAAAAAGAAGTCATAAAAGATATGTGTTTCAGGGATGCTTATAAGCTGGCAGCTTTAGCAACCACGCCGAAAAAATATGGAATAGTTAATGAAGAAGTCGCAAAAACGACTCCTCAATTTGTTGAAGAATACTTTACTAAAAAGTCAGGCGCCGTTAGAGGAAAAGGTGCTCAGTATATGACTAATTTATGGAAAGAAATAGAAAAAGATATTCAAAAACGTGATTATAAAGCGGCCATAGAAAAACATAAGGAAGTTCATATCCCTAGTCTTGATTACTGGTATATTGGATACAAGAAAATGTACGGACAGAATAATCCCTACGTAGATGCTAATACCTACTATGTAATGAGCCATTTGACGACATTTAGCACCTTTGAAGGTGTCCAAAGAGGAATAAGAAATAGCGCAAAAGAAAGTATTCTCGATATTCTAAAGCATAAGAAAAAAAGAGTTAATCTATTCAGCTATAAAAATATTGAGATAGAGCGCTTAGGTGTAAGAGAGTTTCCATATAAAAAGTCAGCGGTAAAATTTCTAAATCAAGAGATATATAAGGTTGCGGCCCTTAACAAGGATAAGATCACGATGCTTGATGAAAGTCATATGTACTGGTGATTTCTTAGTTAAATTATTTTTTCTTAGGAAGGCAAAAAAAAAGGCCTTCCGAAGAAGACCTTTTTTATCATTGAAAAAATAATTCTATGATTATTAGTTCAATATTTCAGCTACATTTGTAATTCTTGTAACATCCTCACCACGACAACCATCATTGGCACAACGGTAAGATACTGTACAAGATCCGTTTCTGGCATAGTCAGTTTCACCACGAACTAGGATACCTTCGATTTCACCAGTTGTTGCATTGAATACTGCTGAACCAGAGTTACCACCGTAAGTATCAAGGTTTGCTGAGAAGTAAGTGCTATTGCTGTTATTTCTAACATAGGCACCATCAGCGATTTTAGTAGGAAGACCAGATGGGTGACCGATAACTACAAGATCTGCACCATCAGCAACTTTTCCAGAAGTTCTAAACTTAAGAGGAGCACGATCTGTAACGTCTCTATCAAGTTCGATTACAGCGTAATCCATTTTTGATCCCCACTGATCAAGAACAGTCTTAATCACTTTCTTACAGCTATAAACGCTTGACTTAGGTACTGTATATTCTGTTTGACCTGCTTGAGTTGTTTTAAAATCAAATACAAATCCGTATCCCTTACAGTCGCTTAGACTTTGAATACAGTGACCTGCTGTTACAAGAACATTAGGAGCAACTAGAAAACCTGAACAGTTTGCTGAAGCAATTTGATCACCATAAGGCTCATCTGCACAAAAGTTTCTCGCAGCACCAAGCTTACGACCATTAATTTTAGTCATTCCGTTACCTGCGTCCGAAAGATTTCCTGTGCTGATAAGCGCTGCAGTAGATGCTGCAAGCTCTAGAAGCATTGGGTCACTTTCTTCGTATACGTCTCTTCTGTTATCATCTCCATAGATAACTTTCTGTACTGCTGCCTGTGTTCCAGTAGTACAAAGAACTGCCGCTAAAATAATTCCTTTTAATTTCATAACGTTTCCTTTTATTACTTGATTAAAGTGTTCTGTTGCCGTCTTGTTGCAAGCATTAAACACAACGGGCAAAACCTCTGACAACTTACAAACCCTGACATTTTTACATATGCAGCGCGTCACACCATGTAAGTATTACAATATCAAGGGGTTATGGATTTCTTACAAATACTATCAGATATTTTAGAGAATCTAAGTTGGGGAATTAAAAGAGAATTTCCACCTGCGTCCATCCAAATCTTTCAGGAAGAAGAAGTGCTCACTGCCTTGTTGGTGCAAACTGGCCCTCTTCTCCTGATCCTGCGCACTTGATTCACCATGGCGATAGCTTAGGAACTGAACTTTATAGAGGAGATTTTCTAAAGATTTATAATCATCCATGACAAAGGATAGAATCATGTCACGTTCAATTTCACGGGCCATGAGCACCGCCGGAGCTGCTTGAATGATCTGAAAAGCGACGAGCTCATTTTTGAGAAGAACTTCTCCTTCATCTTTAGCGAAGATATCCATATCTAAAACTTCACTGATAAAGTGCGCCAACTCATGGGCATTTCGCGAATAAAGAATATGGGGTCCAATCCTATAGCTCATGCTTGAATTATGAACTAAAAATTACAAAATAAAAACAATCATTCGATGAGACACCCTGAAAGTGAGTAGTCTATCTTTGCACTCCCTCAAGTAAAATAGAATCTACATTTTGAACTTCACTATCATGAAGTACCGATATATCACCTGTGGTTTCAAAAACCACGGCATGAACAGCTTCCAAGTGAAGAGCGTTTCCCTCTCTCAATTTCGCAATAACATCATCTCTTGTTACATTACATTTCTTTAAATTATCGTAGAGAAATTTTCCTTTGCTCATTAATAAGACAGGTTGATTATCAAGAAGATTAGAAATAACACGAGACCTCTTGCGAATATAGGCCAAGAAGAACTGTGACATAAATAGGAATGCAAGCGCGAGAGCACCATTAATAAGATTGGGATTAGGGTTCGCAATTATAGAACCAAAGATTGAACCTACTGCAACGGTCATGGCAAAGTCTGATGCCGACATTTTAGAAAAACTTCGAAGTCCTGATAACCGCGTAAAAATAATAATTAATCCATAAGCAGCTATTCCAGAAATGAGTATAAAAGGAAATGAACTGAAATCGCTTCCCATCCATTGTGAAAACATCTTAACTCCTCTTTTTAAAGTAGTGATGACGAGGTTAATAACAATTTAAGTATAGCGACGAAGAGTGAGGGAAGTTCACAATATTTATTGTTAATAAAGTCTAGAAATTAACACATTCAAAGAAAGGGGGAAGAAAAGTACTTGAGATTAAAATGAAGCTCTATAACCAGAAGAGTCATAGAGCTATAGAAAAAACTTAATCTACTGAGTAATAATTTTGAAACCAAATCCCATAAAGAGTTGGTCCATCAAGAACTTGAAGCCAAAGCTGATACTGTTGCATCAGTGTTTGCTCCATGATCATGGTGCTTAAATCAGTTATTGATTGTTGAGAATACCAAACCATATAAAGTTGTTGCGCCGTTAAACTCTGAACCCATACTTGGTATAATTGGATGGGAGATAACTGAGGCTCAGCAGGCGTCATACCAGGAGCAAGTTCTGGAATAACCGTAATTCGCGTTACATCTTCACCACGACATTCATCATTCTCACATTTTTTTGGACGATTACAGCCAGCGACTTCATCAAATACATAGTCTCTCTCACCTCTAACTAGAATTCCTTCGACTTCTCCAGTTTGCGCATTAAAGACTGCTGAACCAGAGTTTCCGCCAAAAGAGTCAGTCGTGGCCACAAAGTAGAAGTCATTATCATTACTACGTACCCAAGCATCATCAGCAATAATTGTAGGAAGGCCTGAAGGGTGACCAATGATGACAAGCTCTGTCCCCATATCGACTTTCCCTTGCGTTCTAAACTTAAGAGGCTCACGTCCTTCTACTTTTCTATCGAGTTGAATAAGAGCAAAGTCGTTCTTAGAAGTACTACTTAAAGATTGATTAATTATTTTTACACAAGAATAAACATCTTTGGCATCGAGAACATTATCAGATTCACTAAGAACGTTTTGTTGATAATTAAAGGCCCACTTTGCACCATCACAAGCATCCTGTGCAGGAACACAGTGACCAGCAGTAACGAGTAAATCATCCCCGACTAGAAATCCTGAACAATTACCGGCACTCAAAGACTGAGAAAATTCTTCATCAGCACATACCTTAGCAAAACCATCCTCAAGTTTAATCGGATTAACAGAATAGCTCTCACCTTCTTTTAATACCTGTATATCTTTATCTTTCAGTTGAACCGCAGTTGATTGCGCCAATTTCTGATAAAAGTCATTATTCGAGTTTTCAGCGAAAACACGATTGTCATCTCCATAGATTACCTTAGGAGTGGCACTATAGGCCTGAGGGGCCAAGCAAATTGTTAAAACGGCGGCTTGTACTAAATTCTTCATTCTCTTCATTCTCCAAAAACGTGTGGTGTATGTGTTTCATTGTGTGAAGCGAAAGTATTATAGTTAGAAGTATGGCGCCAGCCATAACGCCCCACGCATGTAAGAAGTGCATCGTTTTTTCCAGTGAATGATGGAAGATGTTAGAAAATTAATTATATTACATGAATTAATATATAAAATTATCGATTAAAAGTAGCGATATCCACTATATCAGGATCATGAACCCTGAAAGTTAGACTCTCTACACCGCTGCAAGAATTGGCCTGAACTATGAAAGATTTGAGTAACTCTAGGTGAATCCACTCACTTTTAAGAAGGGATTGTTCAGAAGAAAGATCATTTCCAAGCAGATTGACAAGGAATCTGCGAAGAAATCGCTTCTTAGATATTCCAATAACCCAGCGCTGGTCATCAAAGCTTTGAAAGACGCGACTAAAGTTATTGGCCAGTTCCCAATTTTGCTCAAAACTCTTAGAAAAGCCAAAGCATGGATCAAAATAGACCCTAGAGTTTCTAGGAACCTGTTTAAAGTGCTCAATCACCCCTGTGACTATATTATCATTCTCTCTCACATAATCCATATGATGGGAGGTTTTAGATCTCTCAGGGCACAAGTTATGAGAATAGATATAATTGGCCAACGGATACTCTACTAAAAAATTTTGGACCTCATCATCCCATTGACCACTGACATCATTCCAAAAGAGCTGCTCTTCTTTAAAGCCTAACTTCTTAAGTTCGCCAAAGAACCAATGGGCACAGGAGCCGCGATAAGTATCAAGAGAGACAAGGCAATGAGTTGAGTCTTTAAGAAGATCAAAACAAAGAGAGAGCCGCTGCTTCTCTTGCTCTAGGCCGATAGGATCATTGAAAGGGGCCGTAGATTCAGCACCGAAGTCGAAAATGAAGTGATCTCTATGAAGATATTGATGAAAGCGCTTTGAGAGTGAGTCTGAGTTATTGAACTCTCCCCCATCGCTAAAAGAATTGGGGGTGATATTCATCACCCCCATAGTATTGATATTAGTCATTCGTTATTAAACACTGGGAAGAGGATCATCTCCATTACCAGAAGTATCCTTACCGGTAACTTTATCTACTTGCTCTCCAAGCGCTGTTCCTTCTGAAGTTGAAGTCGGCTCAACTTCGACAGGCTTTTCATTAATGATGGGGATACCAATATCCTTTCCATCAACGAGAGCTTGTACTTGAGCGAAATCAAGAGTTTCCCAAACGATAAGCCCTTCAGCAACGCGGTTAAGCGCCTCTCTTTGATCTTTAAGAATTTTCATCGCAACGTTATAGTTGTCTGTAACTAAGCGATGAATTTCATCATCAATCTCTTGACTCGTTTTTTCAGAGTAGCTTGAGCTTGAAGGAGCACTATAAGCTGACTGCTGCTCTTTTTGATAGTTAATAGGACCAAGCTTATCACTCATTCCCCATGAACAGATCATGCTGCGAGAAAGTTGAGTTGCTCTTTCGATATCATTAGAAGCGCCATTGGTGATCTCACCAAAAACCAGCTCTTCAGCACAACGTCCACCCATCAAGAAAGAAATGAAGTTCTCACCACGTACACGAGTGAGGTTGAGCATATCTTCACTAGGAAGAGTTTGTGTTACTCCAAGAGCACCACCACGAGGCATAATGGATACCTTGTGAATCGGATCAGTGTGAGGAAGGTTCATCCCCACGAGAGTATGCCCGGCTTCATGATAGGCCGTAATACGCTTTTCTTTGTCCGAGATAACCATTGATTTACGCTCTGGTCCCATAAGGACCTTATCTTTAGCAGCTTCAAAGTCATGTTGATCAAGGTTTTTCTTATTTAAACGAGCAGCATTTAAGGCCGCTTCATTTACTAGGTTGGCCAGATCAGCTCCAGTAAATCCTGGAGTCCCTTTGGCCACGACTTCAAGATCAACATCTTCAGACATAGGAGTCTTTGATGTATGCACTTTAAGAATTCCCAAACGTCCTCGAACATCAGGAGAACCAACAGTCACTCGTCTATCAAAACGACCTGGTCTTAAAAGAGCAGGATCAAGTACATCAATACGGTTTGTGGCCGCAATTAAGATAACACCTTCATTGGATTCGAAACCATCCATCTCAACAAGGAGTTGGTTTAAGGTTTGTTCACGCTCATCGTGACCTCCACCCATTCCGTGTCCACGGTGGCGTCCAACAGCATCGATCTCATCAATAAAGATGATACATGGTGCATGCTTCTTACCTTGCTCAAAAAGGTCACGTACACGTGATGCCCCAACCCCCACAAACATTTCAACAAAGTCTGAACCAGAAATGGCGAAAAAAGGAACGTCAGCTTCACCAGCAACAGCACGGGCCAATAACGTCTTCCCCGTTCCCGGAGGACCTACAAGAATAACACCCTTGGGAATCTTTCCCCCAAGCTTAGTATATTTCTTAGGCTCTTTAAGAAAGTCGACCACTTCTCTAAGCTCTTCTTTAGCTTCTTCTACTCCAGAGACATCTTTAAATGTCACTTTCTTATCAGAAGCAGAAAGCATCTTAGCTTTAGACTTTCCAAAGCTCATGGCCTTTCCACCACCAGCTTGAATTTGTTTTAAGAAGAAATAGAAAATCACAAAGAGCAGAATCATCGGTCCCCAGCTAATCAATAGACTAGTGAAGAAAGTCTGCTTCTCTTCTTCCTGATATTCAGGATAGATTCCATGTTTTTTAAGGATCTCAAAAGTCTCTTGTCCAGTCGTACCGGCCAGACTAAATCTTTGACCTTGCTCATAACCTTCGGAGAATTTACCGAGGATGCGCTTATCCCCTTTGAATGTAACTTCAGTAACGCGATTACCTTCTACAGCTTGAATAAATTCAGGATAAGTAATGCGCTTGTAAGTTGTCTTATCTTCAACGGCCACCTTGGCGATTAGGGCCATCATCAAAAGCACAACAACCCAGAGGGTTAATGTTTTTTGTTGGGGTTTCATCAATTAAATTCCTTTTTTACTAGTATAAAATCCAACAGCTAAAATATCCTTAGCTAGATTTTAGATTAACATATTTTACTCTGAGCGGAGATTGATTATCAACAAACTCGGTGAAATCAGACAGATTTCTTACATATTTCTAGCAAAAAATGCTTATACGGCCAAAGCGGGATGAAATTTCCGCTCTTCGTTATGACTTTTAAGTACTCAACGCTTTAAGTCAGAGTAAGGAGATCACCTTTCACTTCTCTAAAATTCCCTTTTTCCAAGGCCTTCCAAATAAAGGTGATAGGTCGACAAGAAAAACCACGCTCTCTCATCACCTCAGTAACAAGAGGAAAGAGCAAATTAGAGAGATGTCCCTTGGCCGCTTTCTTACCCATAAAGGAGAAGTCTTCACTTTGATAGAAAACAAAGGGCAAATAAGGAGCAAGATCTTTTGAGCTTGGAGCTTTAGAAAAAACTAAGCGACTAGGAATCTGCGAATGATTAGAAATATGCTCAGATAACTTCTTATCCCACAACTTCAATACTTCTTCTTTATTTGAACGCTGCAGAATCAACATTTGGGGATAGCAATAAACCTTAACTCCGCCGCTAAAACTAAAGGGTCCCTGTCCACCACGCTTGGAATCAAGATTATTAAGAAGTCGATCTAGGTTTTGGCGAGTTTCCCCGCGTACCTTAGAGCTTAAACTATGCAGCTCCTCTTTAATTTGGGCCCGATAATTCTCCCAACTCACTTCATTCTTTTCTTTGAACATTATACGCAGGCCAAGAGATTCTTTTTCAATAACCTCAAGTCTAGGTGCTTTCTCACTTTGTAGATGATGATAATCCTGCGCCCATTGATTGGCCTTTTGAACAAAGTGGGCCTGTCCTTTAGGAAACTCTTTATAAAGTTGCCCTAGAACACTATGGCGCAAGAAATTGCGCTGAAAGCGTAGATCAGAATTACTTGAATCACTCACAAAGGCCAAATTAAGCTCGCTTACAAAACGAGAAATTTGCTTCTTGGTTAGGCAATGAAGAGGACGGGCCAATGGTCCATTAACCAAAGGAATCCCCATTTTAATATTTCCTGAACTTCCAAAGAGCTGGCGCATATACCACTCAATGGAGTCATCTATATGGTGTCCCATATAGAGCCGATCACCTGAATTAAGCTCAGATTTCAAGAGAAAGTGGCGATGTTTACGGGCCCATAATTCAATATCACTCTTGGGCGCAGTTTGGGCAATCTTAATGATTTTGATTTCTGGGTAGTGGCGCTGTAGTTCTATGGCCTGAGCACTAGAGTCTTCTCTTAATCCATGATCGATATGAACAGCATGAACTTCTTTGAGGCCGCCAATGCCTTGTTGTTGGAAATGGCAAAGGATATGATAGAGCAGCACACTGTCTTCACCACCACTAAAGGCCACCACTGCTCTTCCCGACTTGGGAAATAAGCGATGCTTTTGCATAAAATCTTCAACCCATTTATAGAGATGTAATGCAGTAACCTTACTCAACTCACTTCCTTTTATTTATCCATGCGTGACTATGACTCGCCTAGCTTAGACCCTGTGCTTATAAAAAGTAAATATACTCTGACAAATCCATCTTTCTCCATTTGAAGAAATAAAATCATATTGACAGGCCAGTGTGGATCATTTAAGATTTCGCTCACTTAAAAGTGACATTGGCTTTGTAGCTCAGTTGGTTAGAGCGTAGCATTCATAACGCTAAGGTCCGCAGTTCAATTCTGCGCAAAGCCACCACACTTTTATTTCATATCGAGAATAATTGCCTCTTCTTTAAATAAGTCAACAAACTCTTCAGCACGTATTAAATCTAGTTTCCCATTAAAATTTTTGAAAACTGACAAGAGCGATGATTTGTCGGCCCCCATCATATACTTAACTGCTATATCTAAATCATCTTTAACTTTACCAAAAGATAAGTTCTGATAATTTTCATAGCGTCTACTAACCTCTTCTTTTGCTTTTAAGGGGAGAGCTTGTAAACTTTGCCAACTAGGCTCTTCGACTAAGCTGATCGTGAGGTCTGATGGATCATTGTTGTTATACAGGTCGAGCCTTATCACCTCATCAATGAAATCTAAGACATGAAACATATTATAAATGCTTAACGTAAAGTTCATCATCATTCTTATACTTGGGCATTCTTTTTTTACCAAATTCCAGTTTTCTAAATACAGATCCCAGTCTAATCCTTTGCGTATAAATTCACCCTTGGCACCGAAGCCATCAATACTAGCTGAGAGATTGACCTTGGAAAAGTTTTTCCATAATTCGATTGCGTTCCAACTCTTTAATCCTAGTACACTTAAATTTGTGTCATAACTTAATTCGATATCAAGACCTCGCTTAATAATTTCTTCCAAAATAAGATAGTGTTCTTTTTCTAATAAAGGCTCACCACCAGCAAAGTAAATATGAGTAAGCGTATCCAAAAAAGGCATCACTTGCTCTAACATTGAGGTCGTAGATGGTGTACTTTCAATTTTATGATAATCACCTTTGGGATTAAGGAAGGCAGCATCTTTAAACCATCCAGAGCTAGTAGATGGTCTACACGTACGGCATGAAAAATTGCATAAGTTACTAAAACGAATACCAAGAGACTTGGGCATTATGACTTCATTGTTAAGAGCTTTCTTTAAGTCAAGATTCCAATTGTTGTTTTCAACCTGTCTCCACGACTTAGCATCTAGACTTTCATAATAAAAACAATCGTGACAATGTTCTAAACTAAGAGATTCTTTATTTAAAAAAGCCGACTTAAACTTCTTTAACTTATCACCACTCCAAACCGCTTCGAGAGACTCATTATAAAGGTGACCAATCTCTTGAGGATTATTTGAATGACAGCAACTAAAGACTCCACCTTGGGTCTGAATTTCCATATGCAAAAAAGGCATAATGCAAAACTTATCTTTGTCTATATCATCCATACTCAATAGCTTAGCTCAACTAAACAATTGACACAATTACAATATTTCCATGTTATAATCACTCTATGGCCGTCAATATCTATACTGAATGGGGAACTCTAAAAGAAGTCGTCGTAGGCGATTGTGTCAACATTAATGAACTTAATGTGGATCTCTCTTTTCAGTATTTCTTCAACGATAATATTAAAGACGACATCCTTAAAAATAGTATCCCTCTTCAGACTCGTTTAGTTGAACAAAGAAAGAATGATCTCGATCAACTGGCCAAGAGCTTAGAAGACTTAGGGATAAAAACGCACAGGCCTAGAACCCTTGAAAAAGTCGAAAAGTTCACCACTCCTAACTTTGAGGACTGGACTAAGCCCATTGATAATCCGCGCGATCAAGTACTCATTTATGGTGACGAGATCATTGAAACGTCTTGTTTGTGGCGCGCACGCTTTTATGAGAATGATCTCTTTAAAGATATCTTTACGGACTTCTTCAATCGTGGTGCCCACTGGGTTTGCTCCCCTAGACCTGAATTAAGAGATGAATCATTTGATCTAAGTTATGTGCGAAAATCTGAACATTCTAATATTGACTGGACCCACTATGATGGGCTTCAAAAGAAGTTTGAAATCATGTTCGATGGCGCTCAGTGCTTAAAGTTTGGCAAAGATATTGTCATGAACGTCTCTAATGAGAATCATAAATTAGGCGCCAAGTGGCTTGCTCGCCATTTAAAAGGGAAGGCCAATCTTCACACCATTGAAATTACAGATCATCATATAGATGGAATGTTCATGCCCATTAGACCAGGTCTTCTTTTACTTAATCATAGTTCCATGAAGGATAAGGTATCTCTTCTTCCGAAGGCCCTTCAAAAATGGGATCACATTTATGTACCCGGACCTACGCTTGAAACTCAAAACGCCCCGATGCTCGCTAGTGCGAATATACTCGTCAATGTCCTACCTCTAAGTGAAAATATTACGGGGATTTTTGCTTCCACCAAAGAAGAAGCACGTCCCCTAGAAAAAGTCCTCAAACAAAGTGGCCAAGAAGTCATCATCTTTCCTCTACGTCATAGTCGTCTATTTGGCGGAGGCCTTCACTGCTCGACACTTGATATGATTCGCGATGAAGTTTGTGAAGACTACTTTAATGGTTAGATTCAACTCCTAAAATTAAATCCGCCCCCTTTCGTCCAAGTTCATGGCAAAGGGTCCAACCATTCTTATAAAAACCATTTAAGCTAAGAATACTTCCATCCGCACTCAGGTTTATAATGGGCATACGACGACTCGCTTTAGAGCGCACACCAGAGCGCACACTTTGATCTCCTGTAAACTTTAAGCGAGGATAATGAGTAAGTAACTCAGTTAATGAAGTGCTTAATTCTTTGGAGCGAGGAGCACTGATATCATCACTATAAGTACTTCCTCCCCAAATCATCGTGTTCAAATTCTTTCGATAAATCAGATTATGACCGCCCCAAGTGAGGACAAAAGAATCTTCAGGAGAAAAATGTTCATCTTCAAATAGAATATTTTCCCAATGAAGAAAATGGCCCATAGATTTCTTAAATTTCTTGGGTAAGTGTTCATTCAAGGAAGTAAAGTCACTTCCCAGTGCGCCCGTACAAAGAGCCAGGGAATCAAAGGAAATATTCTGTCCGGAAAGAGTGGCCAGCACTTTTCTTGAAGCATCCACATCAAGGGCCCAATCATTAATTTTTTTAAGCTGAGGAAGTAAGGCCATGATTTCTTTTTCAAACCAATTTAAAAAGAGGCCTGGATCTACACTATAGGCTTCTTCTTTAACTCCAGTACCTAAAGGTAGATGATTAAGACTAAGATTATTATCAAAGCTTCCAAATCTATTTTTTAATTTTTCTAAGTCTTCATTATTTCGGCTTAAGTGAAGGCGCACGACTTTAGTAACGCCAAGAGGTCGATTTGTTTCTATAAAATCACGAGTTGTAAAAAAAGAAGAAAAGAGAAGATCACCCAAAGGACTAAGGCCTTCTTTAATCCCCTGTAGAGCTATGAGGGCCGTTGTATTGAGAGAACAGAAATAAGGATCACTTAAGTCATCTTCTTTATTATGCTGTGCAATCCAATAAATTTCATTAGGAACTATCGCTGATTTTGCGACATTCCATAAAAGACTCATTGCGGCCAATCCACGACCAACTACGACTAATTTCAAGGACTTCTCTCCTGAGCTAAAGCATCTTTTTTCAACTGGCCCTTGGCACGGTTAAACTATTTGCGTAGGCTATATTACCCTTACACTAACACAGCAGGAGTACAACCCACATGACTAAAAACGTCATTGAAGCGGAAGCGGCCAAGTTTGCGGCCCTTGAAACCCAAATCAACATGAACCAAGTTGCGGCAACGCTTAATCTTCTCTTTAACGAAGACTGTACGGTTCCCTTTATTACTCGTTATCGTAAAGAGGCCACTGGTGGTCTTGATGAAGAGCAAATTCGCGCGATTCAAAAATCTTACGAAGACTATATCGAAAGAGAAAAGAGACGGGCCTATATTCTAGAGACTCTAGAAAAAATGGAAGTCTTAACTCCAGAGCTTAAAAATAAAGTATTAAGCGCAGATACCCTCAATCAACTTGAAGATATCTACGCGCCCTTTAAATCAAAAAGAAAAACGAAGGGACAATTGGCCGTGGCCGCAGGCCTTCAGCCTCTGGCCGATCAAATTTTGGCCGGGACTATTTCTCTAGAAGAACTAGAGGCCCAAGCCGATAAGTGGATCAATAAAGAAGCCAAATTCAATGAGTGGAGTGATTGCCTAAAAGGTGCTCAATCTATTTTAATGGAGACCTTCTCTCACGATACTGAACTCAAAGAGACACTTAGAAATGACTATTGGAAAGATGCTACCCTAGTATCCACCAAAAGAGATGGCGCTGAAGAAGTTAAGGACTGGCATAAATTTAAAGACTACTTTGAATTTACTCAACCAGCGCGTGAACTTAAAAACCCTAAGGCCGCTCACCGTTTTCTCGCCATGAGACGTGGGATGACCCTTAAAATATTAAAAGTAGAAGTATCTTATCCGGTAGAGAACTCGGTTGGACTTATCCAAAGAAAATTCTTTCCTATTGAAGATGCATTGTCTTTTGACTTTCTTATGAAAACCGCTGAGAAGGCCGTGAATACTTCTATCCATCCTTCTCTTGATCTTGAAGTAAAAGGGGATCTCAAAAAACTCTCCGATGAATCGGCCATTGATGTCTTTGGCGTTAATCTTAAGAATCTCCTGCTTCAACCCTACCTTGGTGCCAAGACCGTTTTGGCCCTCGACCCAGGAGTAAGAACTGGTTGTAAGACTGTGGTTGTGGATAGTACGGGAAAGTTATTATTTGATACTGTCGTTTATCCTCATGAGCCTCAAAATGATGTCAAAGGAAGTCGCACGATTCTTGAGCGCTTAATTGAACACTATAACGTAGAGTATGTGGCCATTGGTAACGGAACTTTTGGTCGTGAAACACTTCACTTTGTCGAAGAAAACGTGGCCCAAGTAAAAGAAGAAAAAGTGAAGGCCACCCTCGTTAATGAAAGTGGAGCTTCCATTTATTCAGCATCCCCTATAGCAGCTAAAGAATTTCCTGATAAAGATGCCACCGTAAGAGGGGCCGTCAGTATCGCAAGACGCTTCCAGGATCCTTTGGCCGAACTGGTGAAAATCGATCCTAAATCAATCGGTGTTGGTCAATATCAACACGATGTTAATCAATCAAAACTTAAAAAAGGTCTTACAGGAATCGTAGAAGACTGTGTGAACTTTGTTGGAGTTGACCTCAATACAGCTTCTGCTCCGCTACTGGCCTATGTTTCCGGTATTGGTGAAACAGTTGCAAAGAATATTGTTAAAATGAGAGAAGAGCTTGGTGGCTTTAGTTCACGTGAGCAACTTTTAAAAGTTTCAAGATTCTCTGGAAAAGTATTTGAACAATCGGGTGGATTCTTAAGAATCTATGGTGGAAAACATCCTCTTGATGCTACCTTCATTCACCCAGAGCGCTACGAAATCCTAGAGACTTGGGTAAAAGAGCAAGGCCATACGCTTACTCAATTAATTGAAGATAAAGATATTATCGCGCAATTAGAAAACGATAAGAAACTGGCCACCCTCATTGGTGAGTATACCCACGATGATATTGTGAAGGCCCTAAAAGCTCCTTCTCAAGATCCGCGTACCGAGTTTAAGTCCACCGACTTTAGAAAAGACATTAAGAAAATGGGCGATCTTGAACCCGGTCAATGGTACCCAGGTATTGTTACCAACATTACTCAATTTGGTGCATTTGTTGATATCGGTATTAAACAAAATGGTCTGGTTCACGTATCCGAAATGGCCGATCGCTTTGTGGATAATGCCCTTGAAGTGCTCAAAGTTGGTCAAGAAGTTAAGGCCCGAGTCATAGAAGTGGATCAAGATAGAGGTCGCGTGGCCCTCTCTTTAAAAACAGGAGAATCGGTTCCTAAGAGTGCAACTCAGGCCAATCGCGGTGGCCGTAACCAAAAACCCAATTCTGGAAATAATAAGCGTACCCAAGACAGTCCAAAGCTTAAAAATAATGCTTTTGCAGGTCTTGCTAATTTCAAAGTTAAATAAGACCGAAGAGATTATTTCAAATTTTTCGTAAATAAGTACTGAGTTTGATCCCTATGATTAAGCTCAGTACTTCACGAAAATCTAAGCGAAAGAACAAATTACGTGACAAGCATGCTTTATATTTCGTCCTTTTTAGATGTATAATGTGATCCTATCTACTTAAAAAGAGGATCACATGGTGCAAAAGCCCCTACCCACTGCAGTAAAAGAAGTTCACGACAAAATCAATTTTATTCTTGATAAAATGCAAGATAGCTTCCCAGAGAAGGCCGTGATTACTGCAGGTATGCCCTATGCAAATGGTCCCGTTCATATTGGTCATTTGGCCGGTACCCATATTCCTGCTGATATCTACTCGCGTTTTATGAAGCTCTTAATTGGTAGCGAGAATGTCCTCTTTGTCTGTGGAACCGATGATCACGGATCAACTTCCGAGGTTGCCGCAAAGAAAGTAGGTAAAACTACCCGTGAATTTATTGATGAAATTCACTCTATGCAATCAAAGACCATGAAATCCTATGGCGTTGATCTTGATGTCTATTCAGGAACCTCTAGAGAAGAAAATTTTGAAACCCATAAAGAACTCTGTCAGGACTTCTTAAGAGATCTCTATAAGAATGAAAGGCTGGATAAGAAATCGAGCCTTCAGTGGTATGACAAAGAAATGGATATGTTCCTCCCCGATCGCTACGTATCGGGAACTTGCCCCAAGTGTGAAACTTCAGGGGCCTATAGTGAAGAGTGTGATAATTGTGGAGCCACTTATGAGGCAGCTGATTTAAAAGATCCTGTCAGTAGCGTGAGTAGTTCTACTCCTGTTCTCAAAGAAACGGATCACTGGTATCTCAATATGTGGTCGGCCACTGATGAGTTATGCCTTTGGCTAGAAGGTAATCAGAAAACTTGGCGAAAGAATCTTCTCACTGAAGTACTAGGAACTGTTCGTCCTACTTTCATTTTCAGTAATATTCATGAAGATAGTTATAAAGAATTAAAAGAATCTCTTCCGGCCCATAAGTCGCGCTATGCCCCGGGTAAGAAAGTGGCGCTCACATTCACAAAGTTAAGTGATTTAGAGGCTGCAAAAACACAACTCTTATCTAAGGGTTTTGATGTAGAACTTCTCGATGGCTGGGCCCACCGCTCTATCACAAGAGATGTAAACTGGGCGATCCCTGTTCCTGAAGAACTTGATGCAACCATGAAGGGAAAGACTCTATATGTATGGCCAGAGTCTCTTATCGCTCCTATTTCTTTCACAAAACTCGCCTTAAAAAATAAAGGAATAGATCCCAGTCAATCAGATGATTACTGGAAAAATCCCAAGGCCGCTAGATTTCAATTTCTGGGTCAGGATAATATTTTCTTCTATGTCCTCATGCAAGGTTCTATGTGGCTAGGGGCTCAAAAAGATCCCAAGCAATTTCCTATTCCTGCTGGTGAATATCAAATGAGTGATATCTTTAGTAATTATCACTTACAGATTAATGGCAAGAAAATGTCTAAATCAAAGGGTAACTATTTCACGGGCGATCAATTACTTGCTGATAAAGGATATCACCCTGATCAAATTAGATACTTCCTCTCCATACTAAGTCTGACGGAGAAGAATTCAAATTTTGATGAAGAAATTCTAAAAGAGAGAAATAACTTTCTTGCAGGTCCTCTTAATGCCGCTTTTGAAAAACCAATCTCGGCCTGTCATTCAAAGTTTGGAGGAATGATTCCTGAAGGTGATTTAATTGGAAAGACGGCCAAAGAAACTCAAAAGATTATCCCGAATTATCTAAAAATGATGAAAAAGGGTGATTACGCTAAAATTCTTTTTGCCATTGAAAATTATGCTCGCGTCGTTAACGGACTCTTTAGTGTCTACAAGCCTCATGATGATCGCAATGATCCCAAAGAGCGGGCCGATGCCCTCTACTCGTGCTTCTATATCTTAAAGAATGTCATGATCATGCTCTCTCCTTTCGCTCCAAAAGTGATGGATGAACTAAGGATTTCTCTTGGTCTTCCAGAGAGTGCACTATCGGTTAAAGAATTAGGAATTCCTCTTGAAGCTGGCCATAAAATTAGCGAGCAAAGAGAATACTTTCCTAAGAGTGATGCTTAGAGGATCTATTCTTCCTAGAGGAAGAATAGGTCATAATCACAATCTTTTACACTACTTAGATCAATGATATCGCCATTAGGAAGTGAGAACTCTCCATAGAGGCCTTCATGCCAAGTTTCATGATCATGAAAGAGGCTGAAGTAAGTTGCTTCCTCTGAAGAGATGGCCTCAATATTATAATTTCCGGCCTGATCTTCTTCAAGTGTACCAATATCAAAAATATAGCTGATATTTTCTTTAGTATCTTTAACTAAAACGTGATCATTAGCAGAAAACAGCGCCTCTCCATTCTCATAAGCTTCATCATAAGTTTGTTCGGATAAGAGGACAGAAAATTCATAGTCACCCATCTTACAAGCGCCAAAGCTTGTTGAAGAAATAAGAGTGCTCAGGATAGTCAGGGCCATTAAGACGTGAGATTTTTTAATAAACATAGATTGTGCCTCGTGGGATAAGAGTAATAAAAGCGAATTAGGGTGAGCAGAACGTAACAAAGAAGTCTTCAAAATACTGAAAAAAGGCCTAACTATAAAAATATTATCCGAATCAACTCATCCCATCATTCTGAAAAGGTTTCCCAATTTCATATACTTGGCAATTCTGTCACCTTTATAAGGCACCTTTATTAAGTATCTCATTAAAAGTGTCCGATAATATCCATAATAACATTATGAAATTACAAGAGAATCTCTTTTCTCTCACTATCCTTGCGATAATGAATCGAAGAACTCTTCTAAAATAGAACCAACAAAAGAAGCTAACAGGAACCGTGTAAGATGAAGCATAGACCTCTGATATTTATTCTCATTGCCTTCTTTCATATTATAGAGCCTCTGATAAAGCTCGCTTACTTCAAGGCCATCACGCCCTTTAGCTTTAGTACGATCATATCCAATATCTCTCAAATTCATTCACTTAAAGAAATTATCGAATTTTGGTTCCTCTTCCCTCTTGGAGGCCTTGCCCTTCTTGGAGTTAAGCGCTGGAGTTATCCTATATTTGTGGGAGTACAACTTTATAATATCTACGGACACATGACTTACGAGCAATATACTTGGCCCTATGTAAGTGAAGTTCCCTTTGCTTCAGGGCTAATCCTTCTGTTCGTAAATTCTCTTATTATCATCTACTTTGCTCTTCCTGATGTAAGAAGACCCTTCTTTGATAAGAGTGTACGCTGGTGGGAAACACGAACTCGTTATGCAATAAAGATTCCTGTTACGTTTACACACAATAATCCAAATCAAATTCTCGATGGAGTCATTGAGAATATCTCTCAAACTGGTGCTTTTATAAATCACAAGAATATTGTAGAGGTGGGCAGTGAAATAAAACTTAACCTCATCTATCACGACTTAAGCATTACGTTAAAAGGAAAAGTCGTATCTCACCATGCTTTCAAAGGCGAGCGAGGAATGGGAGTTCACCTTGTGTTTGAAAATATCTGGGAAAATCTCTATTACCGAAAAATCATCAATGAGGTAAGAAAAGATATTAAGAAGCAAAGTAAGATACAAGTAGCTGCCGCATAATCGACTTAAATCTATTTAATAATCTTATGCCATGCTCGCTCAAGGGACTCTCGATCATCTGGGTGAGCAATTGAGATCAAAAGCTTTGCTCGTTCACCAATAGGCTTACCAAAGAGATTCACTAAACCATACTCAGTGGCCACATAATGGATATGCGCCCTGGTCGTCACCACGCCTGCTCCAGGATTAAGTTCGTGAGTGATTTTAGAGACACCCTTCTTTGTTCGTGAAGTGATAGCGATAATAGGTTTTCCCCCTTCAGAAAGAGATGCTCCACGAATAAAGTCCATCTGCCCACCCACTCCAGAATAGATACTATGTCCTATGGAATCAGCACAAACTTGACCAGTAAGATCAATTTGAATGGCAGAATTGATGGCAACAACCTTTGGATTTCTTGCAATCGTTTTTGGGGAATTAATATAATCAGAACTATAAAGATGAATAGAAGGATTATCATCCACAAAGTCTACGAGCTTTTGAGAGCCAACAATAAAGCTTGTGACCGTTCTGCCTTGATGAAATTTCTTTTGAGAATTATTAACCACTCCTTTTTCAAGAAGAGGAATTATTCCATCAGAGAACATCTCGGTATGAACCCCAAGATTTTGATGAGAGTGAAGACTCGACAATACAGCATCGGGAATGGCCCCAATCCCCATTTGCAGTGTTGAGCCATCTTCAATGAATTCTGCGATATTCTGACCAATCTTAATTTCTTCGGCACTCAATACTTTGGGATCATCAACTTGAAGTGCTTCAGAACAAATAAAGCCATAGTCGATATCCCCATCATTAATAATAGCATCCCCATAAGTACGAGGGACTTGATCATTAATTTGAGCAATAACCAAATCAGCAACTTCCAAAGCAGGACGAATAATATCGACACTGGTTCCTAAACTGTGGTGACCATGGCGATCGGCGGGAGATACATTGATAAAGAGTACATTTAATTTAATATGTCCCTTTTCAAAGAACATGGGAATTTCGGATAAGAAGCATGGAACAAAATCAACATTTTCGTAATTAAGATTCTTACGAATATTACTTCCTACAAAGAAGTTTAGTGATTTCCAGTTTTCTTTATATTCACTTCTTGTATACCAAGCATCTCCATGAGTATGAATATGCATCATGGTCATATCTTTCAGATCAAAGGCCCTTTGTTCAAGGGCATTAATTAATAACGAAGGAGTAGACATCCCACCTTGAACGAGAATATGAGAATGAGATGGGATATGAGAGAGGCACTCTTGTACATTATTAAGTATTTTCATGCCCTACAAAATAGCATTTATTATACATTTGTACCAATTATATATATTAACGATCGATCAAAGAACCCATGATCGTGGCTTCATTCTTATTCACATTAAGTTGGCGCAGAATAATTTCATAACGAGTCAGTTTAGAGATCTCTTTTTTAAATTCACGTAAAATCCCATAACCCTCATCACCTTGAAACTTAAGAGTAAAAACAAAACGAGTGCAATATTCACTCTTCACCCAAGTATTCATGAGTTCAAGAATTCGCTCAGGAGCACAGATAATATCAGAAACAATCCAATCAATAGGCTCATCTGTTTTAAAGGTAAAAGCATCTGCTTTTAGAAATTCAACTTTAGAATCATGTAGGAGATCTTCTCTTACGGGAGATCGATCAATGGCAATGGCCGATGCTCCCTTTTGTCGAGCAACATAAGTCCAGCCCCCAGGGCAAGCTCCTAGATCAACCAGTTTTTCCTTTTCTTTGATATCGATACCTAATACTTTTTGCGCTTCCACTAGTTTTTTAAAAGCTCGCGATGGTGCATTCTTATCATCGGCAATCGTTGTAAAGCCCCCAACAAAAGGAGAGAGAATGGCCTTAAAGTCTTTATTCGCTCTTTCTTGATGAATAAGAGAGAGTGCAATCTCGCGTTCGGGAAAAATCATCACTTGAACTTGATGGCATTGCTTAAAATCAGTATTACGACGTAAGTAGTAACCCGACTTCTTAAGAGACTTGTGAAGTTTATCTCTAAGGATCTCTGCACGCCCAGATTCAACGATGCAGAACTTAGAAGAAATAGAAAAAACTCGAAGATTAATTCTCTGACCACGCTCCCATGAGTTCTCAATCATTTCTAAAATAGTCTTCGCCTGCTCCCCGATCGCACCTGCAGGGAGGGCATTTGTTTCAGGAAGAGCATTTAAAGAAAATCCAACCTGAAGATGAGCAGTATCAACGCTACTATCTACCTGAATAAGCGGCAGATCAGCGATCCTTTGAACGTGATCAGAACCAATAGAATCAATGAGTTCATTTTCTAAGTGAGGTAACCAATCACGGTTTTTTGCGATAAAGTAGTGCATGTCCTCACCCTAACGATAAAGAATAGTATCGTCTAGTGACTATGAATATTTAGATCATTAGATATAGAGATCAAAGCGCACGGCCTTGGTGGTCCATTGAGAATTGGGCCGCTCTAGTAAAAGTGGACCTTTTGGCGCCCGCTTAATAACGAGTCTATTCGTCTTGGCATATAAGGCCTTTGCCACTTCAGTGCTATCATCAGGATAATCTTTGAGAAGAGAGTGAAAGAGGCTCATTTCTTTATTAGACTTAGCTTTTCTCTTCACTCCATCATCGAACATCGGATCAAAATAAATGGGACAATTCCAATTATCCGCATTATCGCTGTCACTATAACTTCCATGAAAGAGTTCCAGCCGGTCCTTAAGATCAATTAATCCTGCTTGGGTTTCTTTGAGAAGTGAATACGATAATAGAAGATAAGTGGGAAAGAATCTTTCAAAGGCCCGAACATTTAAGCCTGCATTGAGAAGAAAAGTCGTATCCGCGGCCATACCACAAGTGGCATCGACTACCCACTGTCCACTCGGAGCGCCGAGAGCACGAAGCAGGGGATGTTTTTTGAAGCTCATCTTCTCTTTGGACCAAAAATGAAGGGATTGCTCCCATGAAAACCGTATCGGATTTTCAAGCGGTGCACCAATAAACATAAGTTCACCTTGCTCATCTAAATACAGACTTCCCCGCTCAAGGTCTGAAACCTCAGCACATTCACAAAATTCAAGGGCCGCCCCCTCATCTTTTGAGGCCGTAACTAATAGATTTTCGTAGTTTTGCAAGGCGCATGATGAGTTATAAAAAACTTTCCACTTCATAAGAGTATTCTACTAGAAACACCGTAGTATTTCATGGTAAAAAATAGGCCAAATAACTAATAATTAAAGGAGTTTCCTCGATTTCGAAGAAGCTCATCAAAATGCTATAAATCAAAGGCGGCTACACATGAACGCTACGACACAAACACCAAATTCCGGAGGTCAAACTATGAGTTCACAAAAGACTCAACCCCTCAATCCTGAAGTTCTGGGAAGATTACCTTATAATCCCTATGAACTTGCTCGTGAATTAAAGCCTAATTACATCAGTGCCAGTGAAGAAGAGATCACTGAAATGATGAAAGTCGTAGGAAAGAAAGATAGGGCCGATCTCTACTCTCACCTAGATAGTGCGGACCTCTTTGCGAGTACTCCAGATATTGGTAAGGCCTTGGCCTACGATGAGCTTATTGAACATGTGGAAGCGATCGCTGATAAAAATAAAACGGCCGCAACCTTTATAGGTGATGGCCTAAAATGGGGAAAGGTACACCCTATTGTTGATCATGTTTTAAATATCAGAGGTCTTACTACGGCCTATACGCCTTACCAACCAGAGCGCTCTCAAGGAACTCTTCACACTCTTTGGCTCTATAGTAGTGCTCTTGCTCAAATCACAGGTTTTGAAGCGATTAACGCTTCTTTATATGAAAGATCAACCGGTCTTTTTGAAGCTCTGAATACTGCCGTAAGAATTAAGCGTGGCAGAACAAAAGTTATTGTCAGTGAAGGAATCTATCCAGGTGACTGGGAAGTGATTAATACACTGGCCGATCATACAGAACTTGAAGTGATCAGTGCTCCCCTAAATACAGACGGCATGATTGATGAAGAAGAACTTACAAAATTATTAAGTGCAGGTGATATTGCAGGATTTGCATATCCTCAAACAAATCACCTGGGCCTTCTTGAAGATGTGCATGCCCTAACCAAACTTACTCATGAGCACGATGCCCTGGCCATTGGAATCATTGACCCCCTTCTCTATGTGACTGGTGGACTTACTCAGCCCTCTCAATGGAATGGAACAGGTTGTGACATGATCGTTGGAGAAGCTCAGCACTTGGCCATTGGACCCAACTTTGGAGGTCCTGGTCTTGGACTCTTTGGAATACGTTACAATGAAGAAAACAAAACTAATATCCGCTCCACTGCAGGAAGATTTGTAGGAAAGGGAAAAGATGAATCAGGTGAAGAATGTCTTCTTATGGTTCTCTCTACCCGTGAACAACATATACGTCGTGAAAAAGCGACATCCAATATTTGCTCAAACCAATCTTACCTGGCCACTTTGGTGGGTGCCTCTCTTCTTGGAAAAGGTGAAAAAGGACTAACCGATTCACTGGCCCTGGCCCGTGAAAATGCACTAGACTTTGGTCGCTTTATTTTAGAAGAAACAAGCCTTAACCTTTTATTTGAACATGGGATCTTCTTTAACGAAATCGCCGTTGAGCTTCCCGCTGACTCAAAGGCCTCTGACTTAATTAAGCTTGCGGCCACAAAAGGAATTCATCTAGGAGTTGATGTCACAAATAGAGATCCATCTAAGAGAAACGCCATCATGTTCTATTTTAATGATGCTCAAACTGAGGAGAATATCTCAGCTCTTAAAGGCTTCTTAAGCGATCATTTTGCTAACACAAAAACAGACTCCAATAATGAGGTCACTCTTTCCGAACTTCCTACGGATTGGATGAGAAAAGATAGTGTAGGCCTTCCTAATCTTGAATTAGAAGAACTAAAATCTTTCTACGATGAATTAGGTCAAATGAACGTAAGTCCAGATGATGCCATCTATCCTCTTGGAAGTTGTACGATGAAGTACAATCCCTATGTGAATGATTACGCCGCAGGCTTAAAAGGTTTCACTGACATTCACCCACAAGCGCCACTAAGTGATGCTCAAGGTTGTCTTGAAATACTTTTTGAAACCCAAGAACTCTTTAAAACCATTACAGGACTCAAAGGCCTCACCACACAACCCGTTGCCGGTGCTCAGGGTGAGCTTGTGGGAATAAAAATGTTTCAGGCCTATCACCGTGATCGTGGAAATGCTGAGATCAAAGATATCATCTTAATTCCTGCCTCTGCCCATGGAACCAATCCGGCCACGGCCACAATGGCCGGCTATATTACCAAAGGTAGTAAAGACAAAAAAACCGGAATCGTTACGATAAACGCTAATCCTCAAGGGGAAATCGATTTTGATCAATTAAAAGAACAAGTTCAGTTATATGGAAATCGTATTTCTGGAATCATGATTACCAATCCTAATACTTCAGGAATATTTGAATCACGCTTTCGTGAAATAGCTGAGCTTATTCACAGTGTAGATGGTCTTGTTTACATGGATGGGGCCAATATGAATGCCATCGCTTCATGGGTTGATTTAGATAAACTCGGAGTCGATGCTATACACAATAACCTTCATAAGACATGGACAATTCCTCATGGTGGGGGCGGTCCAGGGGATGCCATCGTAGCAGTAAGTGAGAAGCTCGTAGATTATCTCCCCGGCATGCAAGTAACTAAAGATGAAAACGGTATCTTTGACGTTGTGAAACCATCAAAGTCTATTGGATCTTTTCATCGCCACTGGGGTAACTTTGCTCACAAAGTAAGATGTTATACTTATATTAAGGCCCTGGGTTCTGAAGGGGTTAAAGAAATGTCGGCCATTGCTGTTCTTTCGGCTCAGTATCTTCATGAGAAAATAAAGTCTGTCTACCCTATGCTTCCGGCCCAAGCTGGAGAAGTTCCTAGAATGCATGAATTCATCATGACTCTAAGTAAAGAGGATTTTGATAATGCCATAGCAGCTGGAACTCCAAAGAATCAAGTTATCCCCAAAGTAGGTAAGCTCTTTTTAGACTTTGGTCTTCATGCTCCAACAGTGAGCTTTCCTGAACCTTTTGGATTGATGGTTGAGCCAACGGAATCTTTTTCAAAGGGTGAACTTGATGACTTCACGAATGTTCTTACGACGATTAAAGAATTACTCAGCGAAGCCCCTGAAGTTCTTACCACTGCTCCTCACTTCACTCCTATTAGAAAGGTAGATGAAGTATCGGCCAATAAGAACTTAATTCTCTCTGCAAATATAACGGCTTTACCTAAGCTTCAAGTCAATATTGTCTCCCCTGGAGTACTCAAGGAAATGGGTGCGACTCAAGTGAAGCAAAAGATTATTGAGGCCCATAAAAAAGCAATTAAACACTAAGATTTAAGGAATTATTTTGAAAATAAAGACAAAACCACGCTGCACCTTTGCGATTATTTCCCACCCTGATGCGGGAAAGACGACGATGACAGAAAAACTTCTATGGTTTGGACGAGTTGTTCGTGAAACCGGTATGGTAAAGTCAAAGCAGGGTAATTACGCAAAGTCCGATTGGATGGAAATGGAAAAAGAAAGAGGAATTTCCATTGCCTCTTCCGTTATGAGTTTTCCTTACTTAGAACGTGCCATGCACCTTTTGGATACACCGGGACACAAGGACTTCAGTGAAGATACCTATCGAACGCTAACGGCCGTCGAATCAGTACTTATGATGATTGACTCGGCCAAAGGTGTGGAAGAGCAGACGATTAAACTTATGGAAGTTTGTCGTATGCGCGATACTCCCATCGTAACGTTCATGAATAAGTTTGATCGTGACTCTATGGACCCTTTTGAACTCATCGATAACGTGGAAAAAATTCTATCCATTCAATGTGCTCCTATGACATGGCCTATTGGTGATGGTGTAAACTTTAAGGGAGTGTATGACATTAGTAATAAGTCTATTACACGCTTTAGTGAAAAGAGTGATCCACACTCTCCTGACATTATTGACGCCAGTGATTTGAATTCTAAGGCCGTTGTTGATTACATCGGTGAGACGCTCAAAGAAAAACTAGAAGAAGATTTAATGATGGTTCAAGAACTTATGCCTAAGTTCGATGAAGAAGAATTCTTGGCCGGTATTCAAACACCTGTTTTCTTCGGGACGGCCCTTCACAACTTTGGAGTAAAAGAAGTACTAGATAAATTTGCAGATATGGCACCAGGCCCACTTCCTAGAGAAGTTCAGCTTCCCCCTTTTACAAGTGATAGCGATACTAAAATCATTAAACCCGATCATGGAAAGTTCTCTGGTTTTATTTTTAAGATCCAAGCGAATATGGATAAACGCCACCGCGATCGTGTTGCCTTCATGCGAGTCTGTTCAGGCCATTTCAATCGTGGAGATAAACTCTTTCATGTGAGAACAAAGAAAGATATTAAAGTCGTAAGTCCTCTTATCTTTCAAGCTCAAGATCGTGAAATTGTAGAAGAGGCGTTTCCAGGCGATATCATTGGTCTGCACGATACGGGAAAGTTTCAAATTGGTGATACCTTCACTCAAGGTGAAGAGTTTCAATATACAGGTATCCCTTCGTTCGCCCCTGAAATCTTTCAAAAGGTTATTTTAAAAGATCCTTTAAAAGGAAAGCAACTCGACAAGGGCCTTAAGCAACTCTCTGAAGAAGGAACCGTTCAACTCTTCACTCGCCACTCCATCAACGAAAAAATTCTCGGCGCTGTTGGGATGCTTCAGTTTGAAGTAGTTAAACAAAGACTGGAAGATGAATACAATGTTCAAGGTGAATATCAAGGTCATGCTTATACAGGAATTCGCTGGCTAAGATTTCCTGATGACAAAACCAAGAAGAATTTCATTCAAGTAAATGGAAACAGTATTTGCTATGATCATAAAGATCGCGTTTGCTTTGGCGTAAAGAGCGAGTGGGACCTTAAACTTGTAGTAGAGAAGTTTCCTGAAGTAGAATTCTTTAAAAACTCAGATTATAAATAAGATCATCACTCTCTAATGTAAATCGTTAGAGAGTGATTTCAAACTCTATATCCACACGATATGAGTATAGAGATTCACTCGCGATTTCTTCACAGAGAATATCTGTCCATAAACCCACATTTACATCATTGTCAGACTTAGACCTGAGCCAATGAAGATTCCATAGAACAATATCATGTAATCTCATCCCCTCCGGACATTTCAAATCACGATCCACATACTCCTTCACGTCATATATTTGAGTAGAAGTTACAATTTGAGCTTCATATAATAATGATTCTTCAATTGGATTTTTAACGATGAAACTTAGCACTTCACCATTACTCAACTCTTTACTGATACGTTGAGTCTTATCTACGATAAAAGATTTAACATAATTACCAAGTTGATCAAGATAGCTATGATTTTCAATTCCTGCCTGATGCCCAATTTCATGAACAAGTATGGCCACAGCATCTTCTTGATTAAGAAGTGCTTTTCCAGAAATAGAATCATATAATTGTGAACGATTTATAAGAATTGGTGCACCTGGATAATTACCCGTCATCGCAGTTCGATGAGGTATATCAGTATTATCAAAAAGACCATTTTCTTCATCAATAAATATCAAAGCAAAATCACTTATATTCATTTGATTTCTAATATTAGCAATAGAGGCCAGTGCCACATAATCGTTAATATCCATCAAAGGACGATTTGTGATCAAATACTCTTGAATATATTTATAGAGGTTTTGATAAGCGTATTCAAATTGTGATTCAACAATCCCACCACCGTTACCAATAATATCTCCACCACGAAGATGTAGCCAAAGGGATTCATCTTGAATCTCAGAAATACCAAGATCACCACTTAAGAGTTGCTCAAGTTTTTCTTCTTGCTCAGGTGTTAGAACCGGAATCTCGGCCTTAGTGATACTATAGTCAAATGCCAATGCTTTACTCTGAATTAGAAAGAGCATACATAGAGAACAAAGAGAGAATTTAAATATATTCTTTGCGATCATTGGATCATCCCCTTAAGGTCTTTATTAAGTTTGAAAAATTGAATATTAAGCTGCCCAATATGTTTAGAATCATCTTTATGGTACTTCTGATTGAAGTTACTCAAAAAGAGCATAATATCGGAAACGGCCTCTTCTTTTCTTGTATTATCAAATTGTAATGTTAGTCCTGATATGTGACGTCGGTCTTGTTTTTCATGAGTAAGGCTATAAAGGGCCTGCTCAATCATTCCCTTGTGAAAGTTTCTAATGGCCGAAGAATTAATACCTTTAGGTGTACGCCATGGCTCAACACTTACAGCAAGGCGACCATTTTCAACTCTGGCAAGCACACCTAATTCAAGCAGAAGTTCAATGGCCTCTCGAACTTGTCTTGGAGTCACTCGATCTTTAAGTTGTTTGGCAATTAACTGATCATCTTCAATAAAGTCAGGAGTATTAATCAGATTCTTAATGGCCATATAGTGCCAACCTGATATTTTCTTAAACCATTTCAAATCCAGAAGGTTTGTTTCTTGAGAGGGACAAAGGCATTCAATTCTTTCTAGAATAACTTGAGGATCCTTGCCCTTTATTTTTAACTTATGGGCTTCGATTAAAAGCCAAAGAAGTTCACTCTCCGTACTGTTGAGTTTATAGACTTCACAAAAACGATCAATAAACTGACGACTTGGAATTCTCTTTCCCTTTAAGATCATAGAAACAATACTAGGTGTATTGTATCCAAGCTCTTGGGCCACTTCGGTTAAAGATTTTTTATGAGATCCATAATGACCGATAGGTCTAAGGTAGTGCTCTAGAAATTCCACATAGTTAAGCGAGGATAAAACTTGATCCTTTGACTTTTGCTTAATATGTGTTATTTCTTTATCCATCATACTGTGTTTGTTCTTGTTTTTCGTACTTACATTTCATTCACATAGAAATGGCCCAAAGAAATCTTTGGGCCTTTTTTTTGGCTTAATTTATTAGTAACAAGCTGGAAGAGTAAAAGTCTTCTTGAAAAGAAATTGACCTTTGTAACGGTTAGAGTACTTAGGTGAACCTTTTCCTACTTTCTTAACAATGTTGAAGTTCCAAGTAGTCTTCTTTTTAACATCGATAGTTTTGAATACTGAACAGTTAGGGAAATCTGTATCGAAATCTCTGTCACCGTTAGCACGACGCCAAGCAAATCTTGCAGAAGCTGAAGTGTCACAAATTTGTCTTGCACCTTCAATTGGAGCAGAAAGAACAGCTAGTTCACTAGCAACACATTCTTTACGATCTGTAAGCTCACCTTCTCTGTTACGAATGAAATCGTAATCAGTACAAACTTCAACAGCATCTTTTGATTGAACACGACCATTTTCAACACAAAGGCTAGTGATTGACATGTAAACTGTACGTCCAGCACCACTTACACCAGAATTAGGAATCCCTTGAACTTTTGGGTTAGTTGTACTTTGAATCATAAGACCTGGTCTTTGTAATTCTTTAAGTGACCAACTAGCATCAACATCATTGATGTAACGAGCTTGTGTACTTACTGCTGCAAGAGCAACGATAGCGATTAGTAAATTCTTCATTTAAAACTCCTTGTGATTGTCTGAGGAAAGCCTCATCTCTTGTTTTTCGTGGGCCCAAAGTATGAGACATTCACAAGAAAGACAATTATTTTTTCACAAAGTTTTCTTACCAAAATGAGAGAATTAATCAACTCATTTAATTAAATCAGCTATTTAAGCTGTAAATTATTCACAAATTGTGAAAGCTAAAACACGCTAAGTCATGAAAAGAAGTGGAAATAGAACTTTTTTTGAATATCTAAATTTTATTTGAAAATATTAGCCAGTTGACCACACGCCGCCAAAATATCATCCCCTTTCGTGGTTCTGACCATGGTTCTAATCTTATAGCGAACAAGTCTTTGCTTAAAAGCGACAATTTGTGAATCACTGGGCCTCTTATAAGGCGTACCAGGATAGGGATTGAAAGGAATGATATTAACCAGCGAAGGAAGCTTTAAAACAATGGCGGCCAATGCATCAGCATGTTCCATTGAGTCGTTATGATCTCCCAGTAAGAGATATTCAAAGTTAATACGCTTACGGTGATGCCATGGATAAGATTCTAAAATCTCTAATAATTTATCGATACTCCATACTTTATTCACCGGCATAAGGGCCGAACGCTCTTGTTCAAAGGGCGAATGAAGACTTAGTGCTAAATTAACAGGAGGAAGCTCTTGCCAACGAAGAAGGCCTGGAACATGACCAACAGTAGATACTGTTATTTGTTTTGGACCTAGACTAAGCCCCGGGTAAGAGAGAAAAACCTCAATCGAATTCTTGAGTCCTTCAAAATTATGTAGAGGTTCTCCTTGCCCCATGAAAACAATATTCGCCGTCGTCGGGTGACCAAAACGTTTCTTTAAGTCATGCCATACATATAAGTACTGACCGACAATTTCATGAGCTTCTAAATTTCGGGTTAGACCCTGAGTACCTGTAAAACAGAACTTACAACCCATAGCACAGCCCACTTGTGAACTAAGACAAAGGGTATACTTCTTATCAAAGGGTACCGCGACTGTTTCGACTTTAGTCCCATCACTTAATTCAAAGAGATACTTAATCGTTTTATCATCACTAGATTCTCTAATATCAAGAGCACGAAGCGGTGTTAACTCAAACTTATCATTGAGAATTTTTTGAAAAGCAGGACTAATCTGGGAGTCTTCTTTTAGAGGAAGAGTGAGTTTACCTGTAACAAGACCAGAGATGATTCGCTTTTGCGGTCCAAGACCTTGCTTATGCTCTTCCCATAGAGCGCAGATCTGTTGGTATGAATAGGAAAATAGAGGAACTTTGGCCATGGGACATCTTGCCTAAAGATACATGAATTGTCAGTACAGTGGGATCATTTATAAAAAAAAAGGCCCAACATTTGGGCCTCTTTTTCTGAACTTTCTAATCTTTGTTATTCTTTATTTACTTTCTTTTTTACTTTCTTTTTTTTCTTCTTCGTTTTCTTAGGGGCCTTTTTCTTTCTTAACTTTGTTACCCCAAAGACGGCCGCAGCGGCAAGAAGCCCATAAATAAGCATATCTGCTTCCCCTGAACCATCAGAGCTCTTACGTTTGGCAGGATCTCCACCAATATCAAATGCTCGGGCCGAGTCAGGAATAGGAACCGCATCGAGAAGATCGCCTTTATTATTGGCCAATTTAAAGTCAGTTGGTTTGATATTCTTTTGTCTGAAAACTTTTAGAGTCGAAATAATACTCTCAAAGAGCTCTTGATAGGAAGAATAATGATCCTTGGCCACGGAGAAAGTAACGGCAATACCAAGATCTTCTTTTACGGTCGCCATATAGCGCGTATAGAAACCAGGAACTTCAGAGGCCATATGAAGGGAATCAACCCATTTTTGACCATTCACCTGATTGAGCTTTGTGTATTTTCCTTCAGAAACCTGTGTCTTTCCCCCTGGAAGGGTAAAGGTCTTCGCTTTCTTTAGGTAGGCTTGATATTGGGCCAAACTATCTTGAGAGCCACGAATTTTGGCCGCGAGGATAATAATGGCCTCTTTCTTTCGATCTTTATTGCTACTTTGGCATACCCACTCAGTTCCCTCTAGAGCACAGTCCCAACCACTAGGAAGCTCAAACTCACAGTACTGCGAGGTAAACTTTCTAGCAAAGGCCTGCGGTCCTAGGAGCGCTGTCATAAGGAGAAATAAACGTATCTTTTGCCCAAGTCTTGGGCCAAAACTCAACTTCATACCAGAGGTCCTTCTTAGTGAAATCGTAGTATAATTATAACCTATAAAGATATTTTAACCTAAGTCTCAATAGTTACAAGTTTGAAAAAAAGACCACCTAAAAAAGTCACCTCTTTTACTCAACAATAACTATTGTGCCAATTGGGCCCGTCCCGTAAAGCCTTTATGGATCGATTTCTTAGAGTATCTTTTTACAATTTTTACGGTAGATCGATTAAGCTTTGACTCATAAACGATTCCTGTTGCAATCAATTCGTTACCGCCAAAAAAATCTGTTTCATAGAAATCAAAGCGCATCCCCTTTTCTATATCTTGAGATACCCCTTGATCAATTTGCACAAATCTTCCACGTGGACTTACTTTTAAGACCGTGGCCTCAATACTATATTCTTTAAAAGAACTCTCTTTTTTAAGGGTCTTCTTAGTAGGCGCTGAAAATTTCACTAACTGAATCCCTAGACGCGTCCCTTTGTCGGTACTGGTTCCGGCCAGTACTTGCGAGGCATAGAGATCAATGCGCCAAGTTCCCACGCCCCAACCAATCTTCGCTTGCGGCTCCACAATGAGGTGATTGATACTATTGTACATAAAACTAGGCGCACGT
>JBLWYP010000030.1:0-39513 GCA_048266825.1 Bacteriovoracaceae bacterium
TTTGCTCTTGCCATGGCCTTGGAGTTTTTACTTAACGCTATTGGCTTATCTTATTTTTATATTAATAAAAAAGGAAACGAATTTCTATCAAGCTTTAGATTCCACAAAGACATCTCAGTTAAATTGATAAAGGCTTCATGGCCATTAATGTTATCGAGCTTGCTGGTATCTCTTTATATGAAAATAGATCAAATTATGATTGGTAATATGATAGATAAATCTGCTGTCGGAGAATATGCAGCTGCATTAAAATTCACAGAAGTTTGGTACAGCATCCCTATGATTCTAAGTGCCTCACTTTTTCCAGCAATAATCAATGCCAAAGAAAATAAGGGTCAGAACGTCTATAATATACGTGTCCAGAAACTAATGGATACTCTTGTAGTCTCTTCTCTTTTTTTTGCCATTATTATGACTTTCTTTTCGGATACGATAATTGGTCTTGCCTACGGTGAAAATTATTATGCTGCCTCCTCAATACTTAAAATTCACATTTGGAATGGAATATTTGTATCTATGGGACTAGTTAGTGGCAAATGGTTAATTGCAGAGGATTTAACTGGTCTTACACTTAAAAGAAGTTTAATTGGGTGTATTACAAATATCACCTTAAATCTATTATTAATCCCTAAATACGGCGGTAAAGGTGCTGCAATTGCAACACTAGTAAGCTCTTCATTTTCCAATCTATTCTCAGACCTTACCAATAAGAAAACCTATTCACTTTTCAAAATTAAAGTAAGCTCTCTCATTGCCTTTAGTCTTTGGCGTTAAAAGAAGAGTTTAAAAATATAAGAAACTTTTTATACTTCATTTCTAGAGTAACTAGTAGCAAGTAGACTTGCCATCATAAAGATCGCAAATAGTGTATAATTTCCTTCAAGGATTACATCCTGCTGCATTAAAATAAAACTCAGTAAAACAGACCAAAGATATACTTTTCTCTCTTCACTACTCCCTTTCCCTAACTTTATATTCTTAAAAGTAATGATAGTTATTATTATGATCAGAGATAATCCTAAAAAACCAGAAGTTCTTGAAATATCCAAATAAAGATTATGAAACCAAGGTATATCAATAATGTCTTTAGAAGGAGAATGTCCTCCAAAAGGATTACTCATAATTTGATAAACTCCATCTTTCAAAAGCTTCAGTCGGGCCATACTAGGGTTTTGAAATCGCTTTATCAGATATAATCCATTTCTAGTATTAAGCAATAATACACTTATCACTGCCCCTATTAAGGCCATCAAACTAAACCATAAGGTCTTTTGTTTTCTTTTTCTTATAAATATGAAAGGAGCTAAAATGAAAGATATTAAGAGAAGTAAAATATAAGAACGGGCTTTTAACATAATCCCAAAATATGTAAATGATACTATTACTATAAATATTAAAAGTGATAAAAATAATTGTTTTCTTAATTTTAAAAGAAGTGGAAGAAAAAAAGCCGAACAAAAAGCCATCAAATTTGCAACTCTTGGTGAATTCTCAACCTGTTCAGTAAATGGTACATAAATCTTGCCGTAACTACCTAGCTTAATAAAAGTATTGAAAATTAAATAGACAGACATATCAGCAACAACCCCCCAAATGTACATTACGAGGTATATAGAATTATTAAATTTTAGTACTTTCACTGAATTTACGTAAAGACAAAGAAGAGCTCCTGCAACAAGTTTTAAAAAAATTTTTTTTGCCCCAAGTACATTTACATAAGGACTGAAGTAGACACTTATGAGAAGAATAAGGAAGAGCAGAAACAGAAGGTATTCATTTCTTTTGAAAGACAGATTCTTTTGATACCAATCATTAAAAGCAATTACGGGGATCAGTATTAAAAATATCGCATAAAGATATACTTTATTCATTCCTAGTGAAAAAAATGCTCCTAATAGTAATCCGTGGCGCACAAGATCAAAATTTATCAAAGATACTCCTACTTTAAAAAGCCATTATTTCAACTATATAGTTTCCTGTCACTTCAAAACAAACAACTCTCTAATTCAAAATTGTCTAAGGCATTAACTTCAGCTACTATCTATTAAACCTTAATCCAAGAAAGAACATGAAAAAAGCACTTATTACAGGAATCACTGGTCAAGATGGCTCTTATTTGGCAGAGCTTTTGCTCTCAAAAGGATACGAGGTTCACGGAATTAAGCGCCGGTCCTCCCTATTTAATACAGACAGAATTGATCACCTCTATCAAGATCCTCATGAAAATAATCGTCGCCTCAAACTTCACTACGGAGACTTAACTGATACAGGCAATATCATTAGACTTATATCCGATATTAAACCTGATGAAATCTATAATCTAGGAGCAATGTCACACGTTCAAGTCAGCTTTGATACTCCTGAATACACCGCCAATGTTGATGGAATGGGCACCTTAAGAATCCTTGAGGCCGTGAGAATGCTTGATCTTACAAATAAAACTAAAATATATCAGGCTTCTACAAGTGAACTCTATGGACTTGTTCAAGAAACCCCCCAAAAAGAGACAACTCCTTTCTACCCGCGCTCTCCTTACGCTTGTGCAAAAATCTACGGTTACTGGATCACAGTTAACTATAGAGAGTCATACGGAATGTACGCTTGTAATGGAATTCTCTTCAATCATGAATCACCAAGAAGAGGTGAAACATTTGTAACAAGGAAAATCACAAGGGGCCTTGCTAATATATCTCAAGGCCTTGATAAGTGCCTTTTCCTTGGAAATCTTAATGCCAAACGAGATTGGGGTCACGCTAAGGACTATGTAGAAGCTATGTGGCTTGTTCTCCAGCAAGAAAAGCCAGAAGATTTTGTCATTGCAACAGGAAAACAGATTAGCGTACGTGACTTTGTAACCTTATCAGCTAAAGCATTAGGCATTGAACTTGAATTTAAAGGAAGTGAAGAATCTGAAATTGGAGTTATTAAATCATTTGATTCTAGAATCTCAAACAATCTTAATGTTGGTGATGTTATCATCAAAGTCGACTCTCGCTACTATCGTCCAGCTGAAGTAGAAACCCTGCTTGGCGATCCTTCAAAGGCCATGAATAAGCTGGGTTGGAAGCCTAAATATAATGTTGACCAACTATGTTGTGAAATGATTGAGGAAGACCTAAAAACAGCAAAAAGACTCGCTTTCCTAAAAGAAAATGGCCATGAGTCAACAATCAGTTTCGAGTAATTATGAATCAGCAATCATCACAAAATAAAGTTTTCATAGCTGGCCACAAAGGGATGGTAGGATCTGCCCTTTATCGTGAGCTTTCAAAAGATAGTAACAATACTTTAATTACAGCAAGTAGAAGTGAAGTAGATCTCTGTAATCAGAGTCAAGTTTTTAACTTTTTTCAACAACATAAATTTAACGAAGTCTACCTTGCGGCAGCTAAGGTTGGAGGTATTTACGCTAATGATACCTATCCCGCGGACTTTATTTATCAAAACTTAATGATCCAGTCCCATATTGTAGAAGCTTGTCATCAAACCTCGGTTAATAAGCTTCTTTTATTAGGATCTTCTTGTATCTATCCTAAACTGGCCATACAACCAATGAATGAGAAACAACTTTTACAAGGACCACTGGAGTCAACTAACGAGCCTTATGCTATCGCAAAAATTGCAGGGATTAAGCTTTGCGAATCATACCATCGGCAACATGGCTCAGACTTTCGATCCGCCATGCCCACAAATCTCTATGGCCCAGGAGATAATTATCATCCAGAGAACTCTCATGTAATCCCTGCCCTTATAAGACGCTTTCATGAGGCGAAGAATAATCACTCAGAGAGCGTTACCATCTGGGGAACAGGTACACCTAAACGAGAATTTCTCTATGTCGAAGATTTAGCAAAAGCCTGTATCTACCTTATGGGTATCTCAAAAAAGAAATACTGGAATCAGGTGGACGAGCGATGCTCACATGTTAATATTGGTTTTGGTGAAGATCTATCAATTGCAGAAGTAGCCAAAACTATAAGTAAAGTTGTTGGCTTTCAAGGTGAGCTCATATTTGATGCATCTAAGCCAGATGGGACACCTCGGAAGTTATTAGACAGTAGGCTTATAGAAAAAATGGGATGGAAGCCTTGTATTAATTTAATAAAGGGACTCTCTCTTTCTTATGAAGACTTTTTAAATAGTCAAATTAGGGAAAGCTGAAAGTGTATAAGAAGCCCGACCTCACCATTACAGTTGTTACAAACACTTATTCTCGCTCCACTGATCTGGTTTCGAGATCACTTTACTCATCTCTAAAGCAAGCCCACTATATCCATCAAGTCATTCTTATCGATCAAAACAATACTCCTATTATACTCCCTCGAGATATTACCACCCATCCCAAGTTCAGAATAATTAAATCTAATTCCAACTGCGTCTCTGCAGCGAGAAACACTCTTTTAAAGGAACACCTTAGTGGTTGGATAATTTTCTGTGATGATGATGGCTATTTTGATGATGGCTATCTTAAAACCTTTGTGAAAGTTGTTAAAGATAATCCTGATGTTCGTATTTTTGCGGGCTCCATAATTAGGGATGATAATTTTGAATACTATTCTCCACGCCATAAAATCGGTGGAGATCTAAATAAGTTCATTAACACAAAGCTTCTCATGGGTTCAAATTTTAGTGTTCAAGCCGATATTTTTCGCCAACTCGGTGGTTTTGATGAAAGGTTTGGAGCAGGATCTTACTGGGGAAGCGGTGAAGAGACTGACTTTGCCTGGAAGGCTTACTTCAATAAAGTTAATATGAAATTTGTGCCAGAGCTAAAAGTACTTCACATTAAACCTTACGCGGAGAACTTTAGATCAAGCTGTCACAAAGCCTACCGTTACGGAAGAGGTAAAGGAGCACTTGTATCAAAATGGCTTATTTTAAATAAGAAACCATTAATAACTTTAGAATTTTTCGAAATGATCATTCTTCCCATCTTACAATTTTTTAAGTCAGTATTAATATTAAAAATTAAAGTATCAATTTTTCCTCTTTGTGCATTAACAGGAAGAATTCGAGGATTTTTACAAGGTCTACTATACTAATATTTTCAAAAGTAATAATTTTGTACACACAAAATATTTTAACGGTCTAGTACGCACATACTTATAGTGCTATCAGGATTTATTTGATCGTATTTTCTATGATTAATTATTAAGTACATTTACTTAAACTTGATACTTTCGTATCGACAAAAATCTTGAATTAATTCGTAAAAAAACAGGACATTCATTTACTTGAAGATAGCAGACACTTCATAAGTAAACGATCATAGGGTGGAAGTAATTGATGTGTTCTAGCAAGTGTAACTTTAGAAGAAAATGGTTTAACTAACTGGACATATGAATTCTCGAACCTTACTCCCTCCCCCCTATCCATTCGTGCAAGAATTCTTTCGCACCACCCTTGATTATCAAAAAACACAGGATCAACCGTCACGACAACTGCATTTTTACTTTTTATTTTCTCAAATTTCTCCATCATTGATACAATCTGACTATCACTTAAATGATGAAGAACACCCTTCAAAATAAAAATGTCGATATTTGATAGGCTTAAATCATCTAAATTATCCACAGATGTGCAAAAAAATTGTCCAATATGGCCGAAAGACTGATTAGCTTCATTAATATAATCTGCTGAGATATCAACTCCAATATACATTCCTTCCCTGAAAAACTCTGCATCATCACCGGGTCCACAGCCGATATCAAGGACTTTTCTTCCTTTAACATCTCCTAATAGTTCTCTAAATTGAGACTGTGTTTTTTTGTGAGCAAATACCCACTGTACTAATCTATAGAAAAAAGGATTTCCAAGAAGCGAATATAAAAATGTTTTTTTTTGCATAACAAGGTCCGTAATGTTCTTTTCAAGAATAGCATATTCTTGAAAAGAACATACCTTCTGAAATTTTATTTGTGAAAGAAAATTAATATCCAATTAGCATATTTAAATACTTCTCACTCCCTGATGATTTATGTGACCTTACTATTTCTAATATATCATTTTCCTCTAAAGCTTTTTCTAGATATAGAATTAGACTCTAGATCAAAGTCACAACAGGGTTTAAGATAGATACTATTCTAGAATAATGGAAAACTAGTTTTCAAATCTCTTCTATAGGGACTATTATGAATAATTGATTTTAATTTTGTAGTTGACATTTCCTCCTTAAGCATATCATAAATACTCTTTTTTACGAGTATAAATAATTTCCTCAAAATCTCCGAAAATCACCTATCCCCTTAAGAAGGCATGGAAGAAGATAATTACTTATAAGCTTTATCAATCTTAATAAGATATCAGTAGTCACAAGATCATCGAATGCCCGAGTATATTGTTATTTTCTCAACACTTTTTACTTAAAATATGCTCTTTCTCGACCATTAACTCTTACTCCCAATTAGTATTATTTGGATTTTCATAAGTTTTTACATCATTGTCTCGGGAGTGATTATATGCAGATAAAGGGCTTTGAATGTTTGACCAATTTTACAAAGATATAAAGGGAAATTCAAAATTATTTTACCATATACTTCCATAGAAGCACCTGTTGAAAATACAATTGTTGGAAAATTAATCACAGTACTTAAGAATGCCTTTCTCTTAAATCAAAATAATCACTAACGACCCAACTCCTACTAAATTATGCTCGCTATGAGAATTGACTTCTCGTGAAAAAGCAAAGAATAAGTTCCTCGGCACCTTCATATAAAATCTTTTTCGCGATATACCGATTCACACTAATAATTCTAACTCACAAACTACATTCCCGATCTAGAGTCTACTCTAATTAAGTTTAAAATTTATCAAACCAGCTAGAGTTCTCATTATACCACTGTATAGTTTTCTTTAAACCTTCATCAAAGCTAACAGAGGGAGCCCAATCAAGCTCAATATTCGCTTTGCTAAAATTCATAGAATAACGCCAATCATGACCTTTTCTATCAGCTACATAAGTAATCAAATCTTCACTCTCATTTAACTCAGTCAATATTTGCTTTACTACTTCAATATTTTGTTTTTCTGCATTACCCCCAAAATTATAAACCTCTCCTGCCTTCCCCTTTTTAAATGCCTCCCAAACTCCTCTATTATGATCATCTACAAATATCCAGTCTCTTATATTTTTTCCGGTACCATAAATCGGTAATTTCTCCCTCTTTAAAGATTTCTTTATCATAAGAGGGATCATTTTTTCAGGAAACTGATAAGGTCCATAATTATTAGAACATCTTGTGATTACGCAATCTAAATTATAAGTCTTATAATAGCTCTCTACCAATAGATCAGAAGCCGCTTTAGATGCGCTATACGGTGAGCTAGGCTTGATTCTACTTGCTTCAGAAAAGGGGTCATCATCACTCTTCAAATCTCCATACACTTCATCTGTACTCACATGACAAAAGCGATTTTCCCCGCTTCCATACTTAAGGAATGCATTCAATAAGTTTAAAGTTCCTATAACATTCGTTTCAAAAAAAATATTTGGGCTCCTGATAGAAGTGTCTACATGACTCTCGGCAGCAAAATGAATTACACCACTGAATTTTTCTTTTCGAAATAGCTCATTAATCTTGTTCCTATTTCTGATATCTAATTTAACAAAAGAAATATGATCATTATCATTAACATCATTCTCAATTGTTGAATATGATCCTTCGTATACCAATAAATCTAAAACAACAAACTCATACTCCCTTTCAATTACAGCTATCTTTTTCAAAAAATTTGAGCCTATAAAACCAGCGCAACCAGTAAGCAAGATCTTTTTCATCAATATTCCTTCAAGAGCAAAAAGGTTAAAACGATATCATCTAAAAAATTCTTTGCCCTATAACTGTAAATTCAAATTATTAGCGTATTAGACCCTATATAAGGGTAAAGATACTATTGCATCAGAATGTCATGAAGTATACAATCTCTCCGTGAAAGATACACGACAATATAGCGCGATTAGAGAACATTTTACTAGTCTCAATACTGATAAAGACATATCAGTAGTTTCTCCCGTTTACCTAAGCTCAGAAAGTATTCCAGAGCTTGTTGAAAATTTAATCTCGACAATTTCTCCTTTAACCGAAAAGTTTGAAATACTACTAGTTGATGACAGAAGCCCTGATGATTCATGGGCAAAAATTGGAAAAGCTGCAAAAAAATACCCTCAAGTAAAAGGTATTAAACTAAGTAGAAACTTTGGTCAGCACAAGGCCATTTCAGCTGGACTATCTCAAGCTGAAGGTGAGTATACTTTTGTTATAGACTGCGACTTACAAGATAATCCAAAACATATTCCAGAGTTACTCAGTCTCGCTCTTAATGGATATGATATTGTTTATACTAAGAAGCAAAAGAGAAAACATGGTTTACTGAAAAATATTTCAGCTAAGACATTTTCACTACTATTCAATCTACTAACAAATGATTCCAATAGGGAATATGACACCGAAATTGGATGCTATTCACTGATCACGCTAAAAGTTAGAAAAGCTTTCATCAGAATGAATGACCGACAGAGACATTACCTCATGTTATTAAGGTGGCTTGGGTTCTCTTCTACATACTTAAGTATTGAGCACGAGGAAAGAAGATACGGAAAAAGTTCTTACACGTTAAAAAAACTTATCCATCATGCTGTTGACGGCCTAACCTCTGAATCCGACAGACTTCTATATTTCAGCATATATGTTGGACTGACCTTATTTGTCCTCTCTATTTTGATTGCACTTTGGATTAGCTTTAATTATTTCCTGTATGGTTATAAAGAGGGATGGGGTTCTCTCATCGTTACTGTTTTACTTTCAACAGGTGTTATCACTTTCTTTCTCGGTATAAATGGTGTCTATTTGTCTAAAAATTTCGAACAAACAAAAATGAGACCTCTCTTTATTATAGATAAGACGACATGAAGGATTTTTATTATGGATTACCAAGAATATGTTGGCTTAAAGAAAAACGCTATTCATAGCAATATTGACATCTGGAAAGAGGACTTAGATCGCCTAGGATACTTTTTAGTACCGAATGTATTGGACCAGAATACGATCATAAAACTTCAAGAAGCAGTAGATAAAGCCTGGAATAAACAACTCAAAAAATATGGAGAACCCTTATTAAGATCTATTGGTGATTATGGCGTTGCAAGAGGGTTAATGGAAGAAGATCCTATTTTCTTCGATTTACTCACCCTTCCTTTTGTAGATAAAGTTTTAGACTTTACTGTTGGCCCAACTTCTATTCTACACCTACAAAATGGAATTTGCTTGTACCCACAAGAAAAACATAACCAAGGTCGATTCCACAAGGACTTTGCTAAAGATTTTATCAGTGACAAACTTTTAAGTATCAACTTTTTCTTTATTTTAGATCCCTTCAATCAACAAACAGGCGGAACTTGGATAATACCGGGTACACACAGAAACACGACGATGCCCAGTGAAAGCTTTATTGAAAAAAATAAAATTCAAGTCACAGCTCAGCCCGGCTCTATTCTCATTTTTGATTCACTTCTATGGCACTGCTCCGGAGAAAATAGCACCAATAACGTGAGGCGTGCTATAAACCATCAATACACACGCCCCTTTATTAAGCAACAACTCAACTACCCTGAAATGTTTAAAGGAAAAGTTGACATGGAGTCAAAGCTTGCCCAACGGCTTGGCCTCTGGTCAATTTCTCCACGAAATGTTGACGAATATCGCGTAAGCTCTCCAGAACTTCGTACCTACAGAGCCGGACAAGGTTAACAATGGAGATTGTAACATATAATGAATCAATCAATGAGCTTATCAATGACTCAAGTAAAATTACAGAAATTCGTGAACATATCGAATCGGATAATCTCGTAATTATTAAAGAAGCTGTTAATAAAAAGTTAATTTCAGACATTAAAGAATACCTTTCACAAATTGGTAAAAATTCACTCCCAAACTATCTACCCATTATAAAAAATGCTCCAAATTTTCACCGTATAAACAACTCCGATCATCGCTCATATGTAAAAGGATGCTTTCATCAGTTTGTTTTTTACCCTTGGAACCAGGATCTTTTTAATTTTTTTAAAGTGTTCAAAAAAATTTTTCAGTTAAAAAATCTAATTGGAAAGCTTCCAAAAGATGCTTTTCTTGGGATGAAACCAGAAAAAGGTTGTACCGCAAGAATTGCTTTTCAGTTTTATCCGGCTAACCAAGGTTATCTAAATCCGCATAGAGATCCTGTAAATTATCATCAGTTAGCCCTTCCCACAGTTGTAATGAGCAAAAAAGGTGTTGATTATGAGGAAGGTGGAGCTTACTTTATATCTAATGATCAAAAAGTACACATTGATGATCTTGTCGATATAGGCGATATTACATTTTTTAATCCGCAGCATATTCACGGAGTAGACAATATCAAATCTCGTTCAGAAAGCAGCTGGCTAGACTTTCAAGGTAGATGGACGATCTTACTGGCCATAAACAAGCTGAGTGATAATCAAGATATTCAAAATGCTGTAGACTTAACTGAAGAAAAAAAATGAGACTATTATGAGCAATCTATCACAAAAGTGGAGAGATCATCAATTTCTACTCAAAGCAGATAAGAAGACAGAACTATTTTATTCACATACTGGTGCTGGATGTATAGGGCAGAAGCTCAGTGAAAGTAAATATGAATACTATTTAACTGTTCGCAATAACTTAAATCAATCTTTAATATTTGAAGGCATACTTAGTATAGGGGATGATAAGTCCCAGTTAGATTTTTTATCCTATGACAATCCTGTTTTAACAAATGGAAGCATTGGAATGTTTGACGAAAATGGTGTTTCTTATCCACACTCTATTATTATTAAAGACGAACATTTTCTCTTATATACAGGATGGATGCAAACAGTAAAAACTCCTTTTCAGAACCATCTTGGGATGGCAAAAAAAAGCTATCATCAATTTGAAAGAGTCTCAAGAGCGCCTATTCTTCCCCGCTCTAATGAAGATCCATTATCTACAGGTTCAGTATGTGTTTTAAAAGACTCAGATCGTTGGCATATGTGGTATACCTCTTTTCTCAAATGGGGAGAAAGTGAAAATGAACCTAAACATAGCTATTCTATAAAATATGCATACTCGCATGACGGATTCTATTGGAATAGACAAAATCACTTATGTATTGATCCTCAACTTCCACATGAGCATTCGATTGCTAGACCATCGGTTATTAAATACAAAAACTTATTTCATATGTGGTTCTGCTATAGGGGCGAACACTACAAAATAGGTTATGCAACCTCCACAGATGGAATAAAATGGGAAAGAAAAGATCATGAATGCCACTTCCTCTCTTCTGGACATGACTGGGATTCGGAGGATCAGTGCTACCCACATATTTTCAAACATAAAAATTATCTCTACATGACTTATGCAGGAAACAATTATGGTAACTCTGGTATTGGTATTGCGAGGATGAATATTGAAGACCTACAGTAATAAAAAACTTCTTCTATTAGGGGGAGCCGCGTTTCAAGTTCCTGCAATAGAAAAAGCAAAAAAGTTAGGCATTAAAACTATCGTTTGTGATAATCGTCCCGATAACCCCGGTCATAAAATTGCAGATATTAGTTATAGTAATGTCAGTACCCTTGATATCGAAAAGGTTCTAGATATCGCTCAAAAAGAACAGATTCATGGGGTTCTAAGCTTTGGATCTGATGTTGCTGCAAGAACAGCTGCCATTGTTTCAAAAGAACTCAATATTCCAGGTAACCCCCCTATATCTATAGATGTTTTAACAAACAAACATTTATTTCGAAATTTTTTAAAAAAAGAAAAAATTCAAGAGTCTTTCTATAAGGAGACCATTAAACCTATCTCATTTAATCGATCATGGAATAAATTTCTCCCTTTAATCATTAAGCCTGTTGATAGCAGCGGGAGTAAAGGAGTTCATAAAGTAACATACGAAAACTTAAGCCAATTCAAAGAACTAATTAAGAACTCTCTCTCCCACTCTGTTCAAAAAAAAGTCATTATTGAAGAATTTATTGAAAAAGTCGATTTTCAAATCTGTGGAGACGGGTACTTCCAAGAAGGAAAAATAGCCTTTGTACACTATGGTAATGGATACTTTAATCAACAAGAAGGCCTTGAGTTTACGCCGTATGCTGAATCCTTCCCCTCTCACCACCCAAAAGAGAGACTTCAGCAAGTAACAAATATTTTAGAAGAAATATTGCAAAAAGTAGGCTTTACCCAGGGAGCATTCAACCTAGATGTCATCATTCGCCCTTCTGGTAAACCTTACATAATTGAGATCGGCCCAAGAAACGGTGGAAACTTCATTCCTACTGCTATTTACCTAAATACAAATATAAACCTTATTGAAGCAAGTATAAAAGGAGCAATTGATCCAAGTTATAAACTAAGAAGTACTCCCAGCTATTCAAAATCTTTTTATGCATCTTATATGCTTCATTCTTTTAAGAATGATAAACTAAATTCAATCACATTTGATAAAGGTATTTCTCAATATATTTATAAGGTAAACCCTTATTTGGAAAACGGTTCAGAAATAGAGCCCTTTACAAGTGCAAATAAAGCTATTGGAAATGTAATTCTAAAGTTTGAAGATCAAAAAATAATTGAAGCTACTATTAAGAACCTAAACAAATTCATAAACTATAATTAGTAAAAAATAACTATGAAACAAACAATTGAACTTATCGATAGCCTTGCCCACCCCACGCTTACTGGAAAGTGGTTATCCTCATATCATGATTCATCATTCAGTAGTTTAATCAAATCCATGAAGGATGGTAATTTTAATCGGTCTCTAGCGATTGGAATGGATAATATTGAAAACTACTCTCATGAATCATTTATAAATGAGTGCAAACTTTATCCTGAATTAATTCCTGTAGCTGGTCTAAACCCCTTTTGCGACTTAGAGAAAGAGTTTTTACTCATTAAAAACTTAGGATTTAAAGCGGTAAAGCTCCATCCAAGATTCAGCTGTTTTAATATGAATATCGATACATTAAAAAACATTTTCCAATCTTCTCTAAATTATAACTTACCCGTTTTACTTTGTACGTATTTCTATACATCAGTAAATAAAATCATCAAACAAGACCCATTCTATATTCTTGCAGAGGCTTTAAGTCATGTTCCCAATTGTAAATGTGTCTTAGTTCATGGAGGAGGAGTTGAACTCTTAAGATATGCAGAACTTGTAAGGTTTAATCCTAACCTACTTCTAGATCTTTCACTAACTATTATGAAATATACCGGAAGTTCAATAGATCATGATATTTCTTTTTTACTCAATCACTTTGATAGACGAATATGTATTGGTACCGACTTCCCAGAATATACTCACAAAGAAGTTTTTGATAAATTATCTTCGCTAAGTAGTGGGATTAGTGAAGATAAAATGAGAAATTTATGCAGCTTAAACCTTATCAATTTTTTAGAAATTTAAATAAGTTCATTTATTGCTTCACAAACAAATTTCAATTCCTCATTACGCATGCCATAATACAATGGAAGTCTTATAATGGAGTTTGAAAACTTTAGTGCCATAGAGCTTTCATGAAAGAATTTCATTTTTTTACCAAATGCGCTTTCTCCTAAAGGTAAGAAATGGAATGTAGCACCAATGTTTTTTGCTTTTAGCCCATTTAGCAGTTCATTTCTCTTTCTCTCCTCAGAAACTAACAAGTAAAACATATGAGCATTCGCACACTCTGTTTGAGGCGTGATGTACTTCGACAGCTTTAGATTGTCTTTATAAAAGGTCCATGATCTTTTTCTATTTTTCGTAATTTCTTCTATCATTTCTAGCTGGCCTAACAAATAAGCAGCATTCAACTCAGAGGGCAAGAAGGAAGAGCCTATATCCACCCAGCTATACTTGCTAACCTCTCCTCTAGTGAATGCTGAACGATTCGTTCCTTTTTCCCATATGATCTCAGCTCTTTTTTCTAATAAAGGATTATTAATTAGCAAGGCGCCCCCTTCCCCAGAAGAAATATTCTTAGAATCATGAAAAGAGAATACTCCTAGATCGCCTATCGTTCCTAGCTGTCGCCCATTATATGAAGCCTCAATTGCCTGGGCAGCATCTTCAATAACAAATAGTCCATACTCGTTTGCAATTTTACAAATTTCGTCCATCTGACAAGCTAAACCTGCATAATGGACAGGAACAATTGCTTTTGTCTTTTTAGATATTAATCTCCTAATGCTTGAAGTAGAAACATTCGGGTTAATTTCATTTGAATCTGCAAATACAATTTTTGCTCCTCTTAAAACAAAAGCATTCGCTGTTGATACAAAAGTATATGAGGGGACAATAATCTCGTCCCCTTCTTTAATATCGCAAAGGATAGCGGCCATTTCCAACGCATCGGTACATGAGGTTGTCAGAAGTACATTATTGATTTTGTACCTATTCATTAAAAACTCTTGGCATTTCTTTGTGTATTTACCGTTACCACTTAGTTGACTTGTACTGCTCAATAAGTCTGTTATATATTTATCCGAACCTTTTATTCTCGTTGATTTTGTAAATGGAATATTATTCATACTTTTCATCCTCAATCATTAAAAATAGACGATTTCAGCTATTCAATTAGTTATCATGCTAAATATTTTTTGAATTAGAGAAAACAAGAATATTATCTACCTTAAAATATCTATAAAGGACAATGAAACAAAACGAAGTTGTTATATGAGAGATAAATAGAAGAAAAATGAACACTTTATTTTCGGCAGGAGTGCAGTACAGTAAGCATCCATTAATTAGCAAGCTAAGTGTGCCTAGTATATTGATATGAATACGACCTAAACTATTTGCAAACTGAGAACATAGAGCAAAGGGCAATCTACCGGCCAGATTAAATGCGATTATAATGACACGTAAAAAGCTTTGATCAAAAAAGAAATACATTACACCTGAGTAAAGAGTGGTAATAAAAACTAGCACTGCTGTTAAAGCTTGGACGATTTTAAAGTAGGAACCTTCTTGAATAAACTTTTTCTCATTAAATGAAAAGATTTGCCCCCCTGAAAGAACTAAAACTCCAGCGAGAATACTTGCATCTGCATATTCGATTAAAACCCTAGAGTTCCCCTCTCCAATAACTCTTATCAATTGGGCAAAAAGATAATTTGTTCCGTACATTAAAAAAGCACTTGTTTGCATACCATAATAACGCTTAATTATCATACGAGTTAATTTAAAGCTTCCCTGTATATTACTTTGTAAGATTAGTCTCTGAAGAACTAGTATTATCAACGAATTAAGCTCAATAAAAAAATAAATCATCTTTTCATCTTTAAGAAATAGTATGAGCATGCAAGATGTAAAGATATTAATAAATGCTGAAATAGATGAGAAAATAGTATGAGAATCCTTACGTCTTGCTATAGATACTCCGATATTTGAGCTAAATGCTACTTGTGCAAGATAAAATAGAACATATAGCTTTAAATCGGTATTTAACTTAAAGCTATAAGTTACAGCACCTAATAATAGAGAAACTAGTAAAAAGTATTTAAGGCTCTTCTTATTGATAAAAGAGAGTACAGAGTCTACTGTTTTACCATGACCCAAATACACATGCATTCGAGTACCAGCCCTTAGTCCTGTTTGAAGAATGAAAATAAGTAAAACAGACGTACTTTGAAAATTGATTAATGAAGACAAGGCTTCTGGTCGAAAAACCCTGCACAGCAACATACTAAAAGGAAAAGCAAATGCACTTGCAAAAAGAAAGGGAAACGATATGATTTTTTTCAAATTTTTAATATTATTAGAGCCTAAAAATTGTTCATATTGTATATTGAACAGTCTAGTCTAAACTTTATCAGATTAAAATAAAAGTCTTGAGGTTTTCTAATGATCAACTATCTTAAAGAATTCATTATTTTTTCAGTCTTTAAATTAAACTCTTTCAGAACTCTTTTTTTTTCCAAAATAAGCTCTGAAGTAGAAGAGTGCCTCCATGGCTTATATGATAATGGAATATTTCATTTAGATTCTCAACTTGAGCCTACTAAAGTTAACGAACTTAAGAACTGTATCGATGATCTTCTAGAAAACCAGAGCCAAAATATTAATATATGGAATGATCCAGAAGGTGCAGATTTTAGGATATATGGGGCGAATGAACTTAACGCAAAATTCAAAGAATTAATTCCCTTTGATTTCTTAAAAAATATTGGAGAACTTTATCTTCAAACCCCCCTTATAGATTACTTTATCCTAGCAGCTAAAATCTCATTTAAAGAAGGAAATATTGGTTCTGGAGGAGGTTGGCACAGAGACTCAGCCTTCTCCCATCAGTTTAAATCGATCATTTATCTAAGTGATGTGAACGAAAAGAATGGCCCTTTTCAGTATATTCTTCAGAGTCACAAAACATTCTCTAAAATAAAGCTTCCTTTCAGATTAAATAAAACAAGGTTTTCTATTGAAGAAATAAAAAGTTTTAACGAGCCACAACTGGAATGTACAGCAAAAGCGGGAGATATTATAGTAGTAGATACCAAAGGTCTTCATCGTGGAAAGCCACTGGGCTCAGGGTCCCGCTATGCTTTAACAATATACTTTATCACTAATAAAAAACAAAAAATAAATTTTAAAGCATTACTCCAAAAGAAGAATTCATTTTCTAAATAAGACAGCCCCGCCCTCTATTGACACCCCCCCCCATTAAATATTTTTAAGATATATCAATGTGGTCAATACTAGAAGAATTTATTAATGTAGACATAGCAAAAAAGGGCTCCATAAATATCTGACGCCGTGAAGCCCATATATCTATTTAAACCTTTAGATTGACTGTTATTAGAGCGAAAGAACTTAGTCACAAGATAATTTAGGATTATTATGAAAGGTATTATTCTCGCAGGTGGAAATGGCACAAGACTCTACCCCTCTACTCTAGTAGTCTCCAAGCAGCTACTTCCCATATATGATAAACCAATGATTTATTATCCTATTTCAACACTGATGCTTGCAGGTATAAGAGACATACTTATTATCACCAAGCCAGAAGACAGACCTTTATTTGAAAGACTTCTTGGGTCAGGGGAAAAATTTGGAATAAGACTTTCCTATCGTGAACAAAGTCAACCACGAGGAATTGCAGAAGCATTTATTATCGGAGATGATTTTATTGGAAAAGATAAGGTTGCACTAATCCTTGGAGATAATATTTACTACGGCCAAGGGTTCTCCGACCAACTGCAAGATGCTTTTACACTAGAAGAAGGAGCGCTTATATTTGGCTACTATGTTCTTGACCCCGAAAGGTATGGTGTTGCGGAAACCGACTCCCTGCACAACGTCTTAAACTTGGAAGAAAAACCAAAAAAGCCTAAATCCAACTACGCTATCACTGGGCTATATTTTTATGACAATCATGTCATTGAGTATGCTAAAAAAATTAAACCTTCACCAAGAGGGGAACTAGAAATTACAGACATAAATAAAGTTTACCTTGAAAAGAAAAAACTTAAATTTAAGGAACTGGGAAGAGGACTAGCATGGCTAGACACAGGAACATTTGACAGTATGAATGATGCTTCAAACTTTGTAAGAACTGTTGAGAAAAGACAGGGGTTAAACATAGCATGCCTAGAAGAAATAGCCTTCAGAAAAGGCTTCATCTCTAGAGACGATTTAAAAAAGACTTTAGAAAGTATGCCATTCAATCAATATAGTGATTACCTAAAGCTAGTTTTAGTTAATAGCTAATGAATAAAGTAATTAAACACCACTATATTCTCATTTCAATAATTATCTGTTTTTTATCTCTATTTCCATTTTGGATTCTTGGGAAATTCTCTGTACTAGGCTGGTATGATGAAATAGAAGGATTTATTCCCTATGTAATAGGCTCCATGAACGAATCATCAGATTTCTTTTATGGGTGGGCAGGTGGATATCCTAAAGATAAAGGAATGGGTGTCCCCAACATCTTCACTTATAGAATATTAATTGAAATATTTGGTCCAATTACTGCAGGCTTAATTCTGAGACTCTTTAGCCTCAGTACATTGACTATTGGCGTATTCAAAATTATTCAAACGAACTCAAATGAAAGTACTTCAATCATCCTCGTCAAATCTATTCTCGCCACCATTCTTTGCTATCATTCTTATGGCTGGGTACTGGGTGGGCGAGGTATTGACCATTCAATATCAGTTTGGATAACTTATGCTCTACTGATCTGTAATCTACACTTTATAAACAGTATAATAATTATTATACTTAGCCTCGTTATTGGAATGACCATATCGGTTCCAATTTTCTTCCCCCTCACTTCTGTAGTTTTATTTGTATCGATTAAGCTACAAAAAAAAGACTTAAAGCTCACCAAAAATGAATTAATCACAGGAACAGTAATTATACTATTATTCTTCAGCCTCTTTTACCTCAACAATTACTCTATTTTTAAAATTTTTGAAGATTCATCTAAATCCGCAAGACTTTTCGTAACAGTTCAAAGTACAAAAAAAAGTTGGCTTCCCATCTCAACGATAATCTTAGAGACTCTAAACCTTTTCAAGAGATTCACAAATCCAATATTTATTCTAAGCTTAATTATCTTAACTCTTAATTCTCACTCAATAAGAAAGGCCTTTACATATATCCTAACTATTTTCTTTGTCATTTATTCTCCTTTTCTTCTTGACCAAATTTCCGCCCAAACAAATCTTGGGATTTTAAGCACATACAGATGGTCCATTATATTCAGCTGCTCCCCCCTTGTTTTAATTATACTGTCGCCTAAGATCTTGCGCTTCGAAAAATTAAATATTTCAACCTTGCTAATTCTTTTTGTTATGGCTGTAAGGATAACCTCACGAATTTCATTTGCTCAAAGCACAGACTGGGGTGGATCCGCTACGCTTTTTAGTCATCACGATTTATTTTCAAAAATCGACAATAACTTTAGAATATTTACTGATTACAATAGTGTTTATACCGCGCTTCCTAATATATACAATAAAAGAGAGTTTACAGGGCTTTCACCATCCATGACTTACCGTCGATACAACTTTGTTAAAAATGTCATTTTGCAAAATGATCAAAAACTACACCATACCAAAGTATTTTTAAGCTTGGATGAGAACAAGTTTAACTATAATTTAGATGGACTTCGAGTTGCGAATGTAGGCTACATATTAACGAGTAATCAAAATATAGATTATCTTAATGAGCCTATATTTACGACACCATCACTTCTTTTAAGTCAGTCTAGCACCCCCGACATAATTAAAAAATTTATCCGAAGCTTATGGACAGATTATTACCTGGTTAGACCTCTTAGTCTTTTCAAGATAAAGAATCCTTTACCTATTTTTTTTACCTCCAAAAGAGTGTCTATCTCTGCATATAGCGACAAGGATAAAGAGTATTACAAAAACCTACCTCAAAAAATACTACAAGGAGAATCTCTCTTATCTGTCGAAAATAAGCCATCTTTTCCTACTAGTGGAGATCTTCTCATCAAAAGCTTTGATAAAACGAATAATAACAATTGCTTTAAAGTCACAACCAACAATAGAAGTGGTTCAATCATTTTCAATCAAGAATACATCATAGGCTGGCATGCCTCATGCGAAAGAACGACGCTAAAAACTCTTCCAGTCAATTCCATTATGACACTTATTGAGGTAAAAAAGAGTTGTGGTACAGAGATAGATATCTGCTTTAAAAACATATAGGCTAAAGTTTTTTGTAAAAGTCAGCTAATTTATCAGAAGGAAGAGCATTAAGTTCCTTTAGGTGCTCATTTATATTTTCTCGACTCTCCATTATCTCAGCAACTTTTTCATCTGAAAGAGAGTTTATTTCCTCTATCGATTCAAAAACAAAAAGAAAATTATCTTCAATCAACTGGTAATAGTCCTCATAATACCAAGATTTCAATGTGCAAGGTGTGACTCCCGCCATTAAAGCATCCACATGAACCCCAGAAATACCTGCAAGTAAAATCTTTAACCTATCTCTATAATTAAAAATCGGACAAGTCGGATCAATAAAAACAGCATCATTTTCGAGGCAAAACGTCTCTACTTCAGAAAACCTATATCTATCTGATGGATGCATTTTTACATATATAATCCATTTATTTAAATCAAGAGCCTTGCTAACCATATCAAATATAAAATCAATTGAGTCATGATCATTAAAACATATTGCTAAACCATTCTTTACTGAATACTCATCCTGTGAGAACTCTGCGATTTTGTCTTCAAAGCGTACAGAGCCAACGACCATAACTTGTGAGCAATTATTTCGATAATTATTTTTTTGAATTTCAGAATCTAAGAAAGAATAATCAGCCTCTAGAGGAGGAAATTTTAAGTTCGTACTCCCGTGAGGGATATAACACGTTTTAATGCCCATATCTCTACATGCCAACAAAGCAGACCTCGTCCAAACATTATGATCGTTAGACAAGGTTACACTCTTAGGTTTCCAAATACTTAGCAATACCTTCCAGGCCAAAACTGCACATCCAGAAACAGCAAGACGTTCCATTCTCCTAATCAACGGAATCCACTGCCTACTCTCAATATCCTGTAACTGGATCAATGAAAAAGGAAGTGTAACGCATCCCAAGACGTAAAATATAAATTCTGGTAGCCTACGAACACCATCCTCTCTAAAGTTATGAAAAGATACCTTCAATGAATTATCTACTTTATTTGCAACAAGTGACAGAGCTATATTTTGATTACGAGTCCCCACAAGAAAAATATGCTTATTCCGAGGAACCAAGAGGTCAACTTTAAAAAGCGAAAGTAAGCTAAAGTAAACAAGCCTAATAGATCCTTCTAGAAGAATTGGATACTTCTTAGGAAAATACTTGTTTAGTATATCAAACTCATCTGAACATATGTCGTAATTCAGATAAATTATTTTTTCAATTAACCTCAAAACACCTCTCCCGCACATCTTCGAAATCTTTACAATACAGTAAAAAATCAACCTGCCCCACAAGCACAAGAGTGCACACAGATAAATTAACTAGATAATGGAACAAGGTATGCCTATAGCCATTTACTTCTATAAAGTCATCGACACAAAAACAGACCTAGACTAGATCACTTCCTTCTTAATCGCTTATAAATTGCATTTATTACATAATACAGAAAATAATAATTTCGCTTAAAAAAGTTCAATTTCTCTATATTCCAATAAAGTGGATATGTTTTCATTAACATTTTCACCTTGTTGCTACTAATTTGATTCTTTCGTACTCTATAGCTCACAAGGGCCTCACTCAAACCAACAGACACAAACCCTTTTCCCAGGAGATCAATCCATAAAGCAAGGTCCTGCCTATTTCTCATAGTACTAAAGCGAAAAGATCCAACCTTCGACCGATCCAACAATGCAGTTGATGTACCAATTTCCGTAAACTTTAAATTTCTCTCTAAATCTACAACAGGCGAAGCTGAAACAAATCCCCCTCTCTCTCCACCATTGCCATCAATGAAGTCAAAACTAGTATGAGAAATTGCCGCTCCCTCCCTACTCATGACATCTAACTGCTTCTTAAGTTTACCAGTCTTCCATACATCGTCAGCATCAAGAAAAGCAATAAATCTCCCTTTTGCATTTTCTAATCCAATATTCCTAGCAACACCAGCCCCTGAGTTTTCTTTAGTCTTAAAAACAGAAATTCGTTTGTCCTTAAACGATTCTTTTAAAATCATTTTATATGACTCATCAGTAGAACAATCATCTACAACCAATATTTCAATATTCCCAATTTCTTGGCTTTGCACAGAACTCAAAGCCTCTAAAATATAGTCTCTAGAATTATATACGGGAATTATGACACTTACGTTTAATTCGTTATTCATCACCTAGACCTTGCTATAAAAATTTATATACTATAGCCAGCTTGCTATTCGGCACTAGCATCCAATCTCATCAAAAGCTCCCTCTCGAGATACTGACAATCGTAAAAGAATTAAAAATACAAATGATATACCAGCATTGCTAACAGGATTGAGGAACTCTAAAGAGTTATCGAGAATTGCCTGCAAGTATAGCAATATAAAAATATAACTCACCATTTTCAATCTCGTATCATTATTAAATAAGACATTAAAAATATTAAGTATCATACAGAGTGCTAGTATCCATAAAACTAGATTAAGCGGAAAAAAAGGAAAAAAATTGAACGAAGAGAGTAAGCCAGGACTAGCTCCTGTTCTATGATTAGAGTACTCTAAAATTGAAATAATATTCAGCCTTGAGGGGGACCATACCTCACTCTTGTCCATTTCTAAACCATAGAGAAAATGAAGCCTTGAAGTGAACATTTCCAATGCAGAAAAGATGCCCTTTAGCTGGAAATCTAAATTATTCAAATTATGCTCAAGATGATAAGCAAAAGAATAATAATGATAAGAGAGCCTTCTTAAAGGCAAGATCATAAAGTTAAAAAAAGATAAATCTACAATACTATCAATTGCTCTAGATAAACCAAGCTTGTTAGCGACCCCCATCAAAAAACCCGATAAAGTAATCGCAAACAAAATAATGGTAGAACGAAGCCTGGTTACAAGTGAATCAAGCTCATATGTTACCAACCTTCCAATACCATATGCCTCTAAGCTAATAAGAATAAGGATCATCGAAGACATTAGGGCAAAAGAAGAACTTGACGACAAAGTCATACCTGCCGAAGACATTGCCAGTACAAACCTCTCAAGCTTCAACATTTTTATCTTATTAGCAATTAGATACAGTGCCCTCAAGGCATACGCATTAAAATATAACCGAAGTATCATCAAGGGCACCAAGTGACTAGAAACCTTAGATACAGGCTCCCCTTTATGCCTGTATGAAACTCCATGCTTAACAAGAAAAGAAATAGATAAAAAAAAGAATATGATCGCTAAAACAAAATTAATTTTATGAAATGAAAAAATATCAAATCGACGAAATCTACAGAACACATATATATTTTGACTTTTTACATAGATCACACAAAACAGAAATGAGAAAAAGAAAAGACCCAAAAACGACTTAAAGTGATCCACTTCTCTTACAAAAATATTCATGTACGAAAAATTGTAATAAGGCCCCATGAACAAGGGCACCAGATAGTATATACTTAAATACAAAAGATAAACAATTAGTCCTGTTTTAATATTTTTCATAAATAAGAGCCATTGTTATGATTTCTAAACTCCAGCAAGAGAACCTTAATTCTCAATAAGCAACAAGGAGTAAAACGACTTGCTTGACAATGATTATGAACTTACTCGAAACAGGTTCACGAATAGAACGATACTGACAAAAATCAACAAGCTCATTACTAACGCTCTAAGCATTGAAATTTTTCCTGAAACAGCCTCTAAAGACTCCCGCTCCTTAACATATGATACAATCATTGAGTCATCAACTTTAAATCGCTCTAAGTTCTCTATAGCCTTTCTATTGCGTGCTATTTTTAACTCTAAGCTATTTATACTTTGACTTAATCTTGCGAAATATTCATAGTTTTTTTCCTTAGAGGGCCTTAGTTTAACAGCTTTATCAAGCCTAGATTTTAGTTCTACAATTTTTCCTCGAAGATTACCTCTTGCTCTCTCCAAGACATTAAATATTTCAATTCCAGTTAGCCTCATACCTTCAGAAATAATTTTGTCATGATCTGCCAAGGCTAAACTCCTTGACTCTTTAGACCAATTCTCTAATCTATAAAAAATATTCACATCTCTATACTGAGTAATAGAAAAACTAGGTAATGCCCCAGACTGCTCAACTGAACTATACTGACTATTTTGCTTTAAAAAAGTAAGGTACTTAATAAACATGTCAAATACAGCTTTAGAATCAAGATAACTCTCTCCCCCATCGATAGAGTTGACGTCACCTATAACCTCCTCCTTTAGCATAATTGACTTAACCAATTCAGGCTGCGCAAATATTGAAGTAGCTTTATAAGCCATACCTGGCTTCTGTAGAATAAAGTATACAAAAACTAATGTGGACACAAGCAAGGAAATCAAAACCAGTTTTATATTTTTGAATGCATTTATTGTTAAATCCTTCACTGAAGGATCATCTTTAATCTGCAATATTACTCCCTGGTAAGCTTCTGCTTGAATAGCATTAATAAAAAAACTTTATATCACCTTTTCTTTTCTTTTGTAAATAAACTCCACAAGACTAAAGGTCTAGTATCTCATTAAAGTAATGATGAAAAATATTAAGACTGTTCTTTGTATATCAAATGAGTGGCACATCTTTCATTTTTCTCAGGATCAAAACTAGGCATCCTGTGTGACCAAGACATTTTTTGAACTAAGTAATAATTGATATTATTGAGGAATAAGGTTGAGTAATCCATTTTATAACTAAAAACACCTTCTTCATGAGCGTATTTATTTCTAAACGGTATCTTTGAATCAAAATCAAATATCATTAAAAAGCCGTCTTTTTTTAAAATTCTATCAACCTCAGCCACAAACAGGTCTAGTATTTCGCGATCAAATAAGTATAAACAAAACCCTATAATGATAAAATCAAACTTATTATCCTCAAAGCATTTAAGCTCTTCCCCTGAAGCATTCGTAAAGTTTATTTTAGGGAATAACTTCTCTCCATCTTCTACTGCAAGTCGGGAAGGCTCAATAGCATATAGCGTGTTAATCGAGCCAGTTAATTTGTCAATGTAGTCTAGATTATGTCCTACAGATGAGCCTATCTCTAAAATATTAGCGTTACTAAGAGAACTTAAGAATTCTTCATAACCTTGAAACTGAGGGTAAAACTCTTTTTTTTCTAAGATTTTATCTTTATTTCGAGCATACCAATTGTCTGCCTCTGTATCTAAAAAGATCTTTCTTTGATTAACCTTTTTTTTACTTTGATCCATGAATAACATCCCATGTGACTGGTGTTCCTCTTACAATATCCTCATTTACTACTTGGCCCAATATTTCTTTAAAGTGCTTAGGAGGAAGTCCGAAGCCAGGTCTTATTCTTCTTATATTTTCAGTAGTTATTTTATCACCTTTTTTTAAATTCTCTGTGAAATATATAGACCTTCTAAATACAATATTTTGCTTCTCGCTGGACTTTCTATCGTAACTTGCGCATCCTAAAGAAGAAAATGCAATTGTAGTTTCTTTAACAAGTTTTTTTAGCTCATCTGGCTCAAGAGAGAATGCCGAATCAGGGCCTTTATCATCCCTTGACTCGATAAAATGCTTTTCTATCACACTTGCTCCCAGTGAAACACCGACTACAGCGGTAGTTGTGCCTAAAGTATGGTCAGAGAGACCAGAAATAACATTAAACCTTTCACTCATATCCGCTATTGTTTTAAGATTCATTTCTTCTGGAGGGGTTGGATAACTACTTACACAATGAAGAACAACTAGCTGGTCATTATACTTTTTTATTATATTTACAGCTTGCTCAATTTCTTCTAAGTTCGCCATACCTGTAGAAAGAATTATTGGCTTGCCCTGCTTCGCAATATATTCAATTAATGGAATATCTGTTGCCTCAAATGAAGCAATTTTAAATGCAGGAGTATTTAACTCCATCAAAAAGTCTACAGCTGACTCATCAAAAGGAGTACTAAAAATAGAAATACCAATTTCCTCAGCTTTATCAAATAGTTTTTGATGCCAATCCCAAGGAGTATGGGCCCATTCATAAAGATCATAAAGGGTATGGCCATCCCACAGCCCACCTTTAATCTTAAACTCCTCTCCATCACTTTTAATAGTCATAGTATCAGCAGTATATGTTTGAAGCTTTACAGCATCGGCACCACTTTCTTTTGCAATTTCAATAAGTCTTAATGCTTTATTAATATCACCATTATGATTTGCTGAAACCTCAGCTATTATATAAGGCTTATGTCCAGCACCAATTTTTACACCATCAATAACTAATTCTTTCATTATTTTACCTTTCAATTTTTCGTTCAATACAAAATGCCTCAGCAGCCTCTAAACCTACAGTAGAGCCTCTAAAACTAATTAGTGACTCAATCCCATGATAAGATCTTGCATGTGGAAATTCTCTAATTTCTTCATCATAGCAGTTCAAAGACTTCATTTTAAGTTCTTTAACATCCTTAATATCTACAAACAGGTTAGGCGTAAAAGAGCTTCCAGCATTCCAATGAGTACTTGAGGGTACTTCAAATGTCCGTATCTCTGCAACGCTGCACAATGGCTGAGGTCTAAAGATAGTAAAGCATACATCATGTGTAACTCTATGGTCCACATTTAGGTCTGATGAATGATGTGTATATATAAGTTCTGGGTCATAATCTTTTAAAACTGTACTAACTTCTTTGATTATATCCAACAAAGGGTACTTATCCATTTTATTGTCTTCGAAACTTAGCTGTACAAAATCCTTAAGCCCCAAAACATCACAAGACTTTTTCAAAGAAGAGTTACGCGTCTCAACTTCAGCAGAAGATGAGGTTTCTCTTGAGCCTACACCATTTGTCATTAATACTAACTTGACTTGATCACCAGACCTGATATGTTTTGCAATTGTTCCGCCACAGCCTAGAGCTTCATCATCACTATGGGCCACAAGAACTAAAATTCTCTTACTCATCATTACTTTCCTTGATGTAAAATGTACCTTTTAAACATCCATTTTCATCTTTTTCAATTTCATGGAAATAGATTTTTTTACCATTTATATTAACAAATGCATGAGGGTATCCCGGAGCATCCAGCATTCTTATAAAATCATAGAGCATTTCAGGACGAATCTTGCTCTTTAAAATATCACTCTCCTCTGGAGTTCTTCTCCTAAACTCGACAGTCTCACCTGATTGAGGAAGGGGAGTCATTTCTTTATCTACTATTTTCTGAATCAATTCAAAACTTAAGCTCGAAACCCTCATATATATTTCTTCAGCGCGACCTTCTAAGCTTACACTTTTTTTGCAGTAAACATCACCTGCATCAAGCTGTTCAACCATCTTTAATGCTGTTAGTTTTGTTTCCTTAATTTCCCTCATGATTAGATTTTGTAATGGACTCCCTCCTCTACCAAAAGGAACATCTGTCATATGAAAACAAACACACTCAAAATTTTCAATAATTTCTTTTGGAACAATCCAAGACCAATGAGGGAAGAATATATAACGAGGCCCCACTTCCCGAAGAAACTCAAGATTCAATTCTTTCTTTGAAGTGATTAATGTAAATCGTTCATCTGCAGCAAAATATTTCTCATAATTTAAAATATTCCATTCATGAATACTTGCGATAATATACTTTTTCATTCTCTACTTCCTAAATAGAAATCATTCTCCCCAATTTGTGTATATCCTGCATTTAAGAATGCTTTTCTAGATGCAATGTTTTCACTTTCGACATATGCCTTAAAGGACATTTTTTTTTCCTGAAGGGCAAGTGTAATAAGGGCTTTAGTTCCCAATGAGTTTTTATGAAAAAATGGATTAATTAAAATTGATACTTCAGCGACATTAGAGTCTTCAATATCATACCGAACCATCCCAAGTGGTAAATCATAGTTAGTTTCAAAAATAAAAATCCTACGATTTTCAGTTGTCTCAATAGAACGCTTGAACCAAGAAAGGTGCTCTTCATACGTCGGTACTTCAGGGCTTCTAAAATACTTTCTCATCTCAGGAAAGGACTGCCATCCATACACAATTAGAGCATCATCCAAAGTGGCCTCTCTCAAGCTATATCCTTCTTCAGAAAATATTTCCGTAACAATATTTGCCAACCCCAATCCGACCACAAAAGAGGAAACACAGCGAACTACTTTTTCTTTATATTTAATATTCTCAAATGAAATTAGTACCTCTCCAATCTTTGAACACATATGGTCAATATCATCAAAAACAAGCTCAGGAAAATGATTCATCAAGGAATCTGTCACAACATTCTGATTCTCAGCAACCTTTAATAAAACTGAAGGTACTCCAAGGCAACATCTTTCCCAAAAGCTCCCTCCCGCCGCACCTACAACAAGGTCAAACTCATTTAAAAATAGTGCCATGTCATCGACAAAATCAACAAATGAGAAGCGCTTATCTATTTCTAATCGTTTGCTATTTTCAACAAACTTCTTATTATTAACAAGCACTACAAAGCTACCTTTGAATTTTGTACTCTTTAAAGCATCTATCAAAGCCTCTAATCTTGATAAGTCTCCACTACCTCCGAGATTTATGAGAACCTTCTCAAGCTTCTTTTTCAAATTCGAGTTAACACTTTTTTCTCTGCCCAAGGAAAAGCTTTCTTTTAATATAGAATACTTTGCCCCTAAATATAATTCTGTGTAATCTTCAATATCTTCTTTGAATTTATCTTTATGACTTCCAAAATTAGGATCAATTACACAATGAGCGACATGCTTCCGATTCCCAAGATCATCAATAACAATTAGTCTATTTGTAAAGTTTAAAGCCTTTTGCTCCCACTTAGGCCCTAGAGCATAGTGATCAATAACAATGAAGTCATATTTGTGTTCAAATTTCTCAAGCCTAAAATATGTTTCTTCGAAGTCTTTTTCCTCACTCACTCCTAACCATGAGCGATAGGGGAGAGAACCAATTGATGCATCTATATTAGATGAAGAAAGTTCTATTAACGAAAAAGGAGTATTTGAGAAAAAGAAAGAGTAATTGGACTCAGCATGCTTTCTACACACAAATACAACTTCAAACCTTGATGGATCTAAGGTCTTCGCTATATTTAAGCAACGAATGAGATGCCCAAGTCCAATATGCTTACCAGAATCAACTCTGAATAAAACTCTATTCTTCATTCTTATCTGACTTTAAATAAAGGTTCTAAAACTTTACCATCAAATGATTGCATTAAATTGTCTCCGTCTAGGCCTTTTGATAGCTCAACAAAAGAACCTCTATAGGCATCAACAAGAGAGTCCACATGCTTCTTATGATGGGAATAGCTCAAGTTATGTGTACCAATTGAGAGAATTCCTCGCTTAAACATTTCTTGCATTAGAAAACTTTTAATTTCAAGATTTGTATATGCCTTATAATCATTAATTACCAAAAAAGACCAAGCAGGATGCCCAGCAACAGAGAAAACTTCTTCTAGCTTAAACTCTTTTATCAATAATTCTAATTTCTCGACAAGGTAAACACCTAGCTCCTTTATTTTTTCAGGCACATTTTCTTCTTGAATAATTTTTAATGTTTCATAACTTGCCACTAGCGAAAGAGTCTCGCCTCCAAAGGTTCCGGAAAAAAAGATATCCTCCATCTTATTCATGATTTCATTTTTTCCACAGATAGCAGATATAGGATAACCATTTCCCATCCCTTTACCTAAAGTCGTTAAATCAGGAATTACTCCAAATAATTCTTGTGCACCACCTTTAGAAAAGCGAAACCCGGTAATCGTTTCATCAAAAACTAGAACTGCCTCATTTTTCTTACATAGGTCTTTAACTTTTTGTAAAAAGTTATCCTTTGGAAAAACAACATTCATTGGCTCTAATATAACAGCAGCGATTTTTTCATTATTTTCTGTGAAAATCTTTTCTAATGATTCAATGCTATTGAATTCAAACTTGTGTGTTAACTCCCGTGTAGAATGAGGTACACCTTCATTTTTGGTTGTCGAGCCAATATACCAGTCCTGCCACCCATGATAGCCGCATACTGCAACATGCTCACGACCAGTATATGCCCTCGACAATCTTATTGCAGCTGAAGTCGCATCTGTTCCATTTTTCCCAAACCTAACCTTTTCAGCACTAGGCACAAGCTCAACAATTTTTTCCGCAACAAGTGTCTCAATTCGGTGAGGAAGAGAAAAGCTTACTCCACACTCTGAAAGCTGCCTAATTACGGCCTCATCTACTTTTTTATATCTGTAACCTAAATTTACACAAAGCAAAGCATTAACAAAATCTATATATTGATTTCCATCTATATCCCAAACCAAAGCTCCCTCTCCCTTTTCAATGAAAAATGGAGAAACGCCATATGGATACTGTGTAATACTTTTTGAAAATGTCTGAGATCCCAGAGGGATTACTTTTAATGCTCTATTTAAAAATATATTTGACTCTTCGTATCTTGATTCACTCATTTAGATCCTCTTTTAAAGACTTCAAAAGTCCTTCATTTCTTTTAATATTGGTATTATAGTTTTCGAGACCATTATCTCTTACATATTGAAGAACATCATTCATTCTGAAACTTAGCTTTTTATAATGTTCAAGAATTTTTTTCACTAACTCAAAATCTTGAGGCTCATCGACAGTCCATCTAAGATAAGAAAGGTCTTCTTCATTCTTAACATGTCCGATCTTATATTCTTCCGGTCTAGAGTTTACATAAAGTGTAACATGCTCTCTCTCAGATTTTTTAGTAGCCTTTTTCCAGCATTCTATAAATACGTCCCTCTTTAATACTTCCACATCAAGGCCATCTGGATAGGTTGCCTCTAAAGCATTTGTTGTATAGTCATTGCCTCCTAAAATGTGCTCTTCAATAACTTTATCTATAACATCTGGATCTATCAGAGGGCAATCTCCCGTTAATCTCACAAGGTTATCAAAATCATAATCTAGAGTCGCCTGATAAAAGCGACCCAAGACATCAGACAGAGATCCTCTAAATACTTCAACACCTAATCGCCGTCCCATAACCTCTAATTCATCATCTGAAGGCTCCAAACTTGTTGCAAGGATCAATTTATGAATATTATTTGCCTGAAGTATGCGCTTGATTTGAATTTCAAGAAGTGGCTCAGAATTAACCTCAAGAAGAACCTTACCAGGAAGCCTTGAAGAACTCACTCTAGCCTGCACAACACCAATGTTCTTCATTATTTTATCTCCACAAAGTCGGGTTAATTATCTTTTCATCAGAGATTGAGAATTTAGAAAAGTCAAAGTCTATTATATTCTTCACGGTTTCTAAGTTTTGGATAAGCTGTTGTTGAGAAACAACACCTTGAACAACATAATCAACCCCTGCAGTCAAAGCAAAAGATAGCAAGACTTCATTTAAGCTTCGATTTAAATCTTTAGCCATTTTCTTTAATTCAGACACTTTTTCGAAACATGGAGAAAACTGACCGGCCAGTATCTCTTCATTTAGAAAAAAGAGACCTTGTAAAAAAGCCGATCGGGCATGTGTTTCAATATTATTTTTCTTTAGTTTTTTTAATAGACCTGATTCCAACATTCTTTGATCGAAAACATTTAATGGAAATTGAACAATATTTATATCGAAATTTTCAATGATTCGATCCAACACCCCAGGGCTATAAACAGAAACGCCTATTTTATCCACCTTCCCAGTATTTTTCATTGCTTCAAGTTTTTTAAAATATCCTTCTCCTTTTGAAGAAAGAAGATCATCACCATTATGAAACATAACCCCTTTCACTTTGGGGATATTTAACCTCTTTAAACTTTTTTCTAAAAATATAGGAATATCTTCACAGCTTTGGTCCATCATCGTGGGGATTTTTGTAATCAGATCAAATGGAGCTAAATCGAATTTACCAAGACACTCCTCGGCCTGACCATAAGCGTATGCCGTATCAAGTGTAATGACGTTATTTTCTAAACAAGTTCTTAAGATTGACTTAACTTCATCTAGTTTAACCTGACCTGACTTATTGGAAATTCCATAATCAAGACCAAACTGAACTGTACCTAAAGCAAAGCTTGTCATAGAAGACTTTCCTTAAGTGTCGCAACGACATAACTCAATTCCTCATCTGTAATTGTTGGAAACATCGGTAAAGAAATTGCACTTTCATAGTATGCTTCTGCATTGGGAAACATACCTTTTTTAAATCCGAGCTTTCTATAATAAGGTTGTGTATGAACAGGTATATAGTGAACATTTACACCTACCCCCTTACTTCTTAGATAATCAAATATCTCTCTTCTCGTCTTATTGGTCTTGCTTCTGTCTACTCTAACCACGTAGAGGTGATAGGCTGAGTATGAACTTTCTATCTGCATTGGAGAGATGTAAGCTGAGTCCTTAAGGGCCGTATTATAAAATGTTGCAACCTCATGTCTTCTTTCAATATATTGCGATAATCGATTTAGCTGACTTCTTCCTAAAGAAGCCTGGATGTCGGTCATTCTATAATTGAAACCTAAGTCGACTTGCTCATAGTACCAAGCTCCTTCGTCAACAGCTCCAAGAAGTTCTTGCTTTCGAGTTACCCCATGACTTCTAAACAGCTCCATTTTTTCCGCTAATAGATCCTCATTAGTTACAGCGACTCCACCTTCTCCAGTGGTTACTATTTTAACTGGATGAAAACTAAAGATCGTTATGTCAGAATATTTACAACTTCCAATCATCTTATCTTTGTATCTTCCTCCAATGGCATGCGAAGCATCTTCAATAATTCTAATATCAAATTCTTTACACAACGCAAAAATCTCGGACATTTCGCAGCTCTGTCCTGAAAAGTGAACAACTACAATTGCCTTAGGAATTCTTCCTTCTTTTCTTGCAAGGTTTAATTTTTCTTTAAATTTTTTAACCGAAAAATTGTAGGTACGAGGGTCTATGTCAACGAAGTCTACAGATGCTCCTTCATAAAGAGCACAATTTGCTGAGGCCACAAAAGTAATGGGAGATGTCCAAACATAGTCACCTTTTCCAACACCAAGAGCTTTAATCGCAACGTGTAACGCAGAAGTTGCACTATTCATCGCTAAGCAGTATTTACTGCCAACAATCTCAGCAAGTTTTTCTTCAAACGCCTCAACTTCAGGCCCTTGAGTAATAAAGTCAGAGTTTAACACTTTTACCACTGCCTCTATATCAGAGTCAGTTATATGCTGCCTACCGTATGGAATAAACTTCATATCCACACTCACTTCTATATTGCTTTGAAATCTGGATCAACATGCTTAACAATAAGCTCTCTAATCTCTTCAGGTGTTATCCACTCCGAATTCACTCCTGAATTATATTTAAATCCAACAGATACAGACTTTGCATCAAAGTGTGATTTAAATTCTTCAACATTCCACACCGGACTCGATGGAAGAATTACATAGTACTTTCCACAATCAACAGTATTGAGTGAGTCTGTTTCTGTAATCATTTCTTCATGAATTTTCTCACCTGGGCGAATCCCAACAACGGGATACTTACAATTTGGACCAATCGCTTTGGCTACATCTAAAATTTTATAAGAAGGTATTTTAGGAACGAATATTTCTCCACCCCATGCATTTTCTAAAGCGTAAAGAACCATGTTTACACCTTCATCTAATGTAATATTAAATCGTGTCATTCCCTCATCAGTTATAGGCAGCTCTCCCTCTTTCGTTTTATTTATAAAAAATGGTATTACAGAACCTCTTGAACCCATAACATTACCATAACGAACAACACTTAGTGCTAGCTCTCTTGAACCTTTCATATTTGGTGCAGCTGTAAACAGCTTATCCGAACAAAGCTTGGTAGCGCCATAAAGATTTATTGGCGCAGCGGCTTTATCAGTAGATAAAGCAACCACTTTTGTTGCCCCACAACTAAGGGCAGCGTTGATAACATTTTCAGCACCAAAGACATTAGTCTTAATACATTCCATTGGATTGATTTCGGCTGCAGGAACTTGCTTCAATGCTGCAGCATGGATAATAACATCAACGCCTTCACACGCTCTCATCAGTCGTTCTTTATCTCTAACATCGCCAATATAAAACCTTAGCTTATCTAGATTTGAGCAAAAAGGCTCTAATTGAGACATTTCAAATTGCTTCAGTTCATCTCTTGAAAAAATAATAATTTTTTTTACATCTGGAGACTCTGAAAGAACCCTTTTTATAAAATGCTTACCAAATGAACCTGTTCCACCTGTTACCAAAATTGATTTTCCATTTAACATAATTATTCCTCTATTCTAATTTAATCAGTAATTAAAACTTTAAAGTTTACTGCAAAGATATTGAACTTTCTTCACATATTTGCTCTAGATGTTCATTTACTTTATAGATTTGATAATCAATAACAATTTCTCTTAATAATTTTTTAAAACAGAGATCATCTGCTTTATCACTTAAAATATGCTCTCTAAGGTTTGATATCTTCTTACTAAACGACTCTATATTTGGAGTAGCCTTAGCTGTTTTCAACAATGGATGCAATGTTGGTAATATATCTTCACCATCAGATAAAAGCTCCTCGTAGAGCTTTTCACCTGGACGTAGTCCCGTAAACCTTATCTCAATATCACTTTCAGTTAAGCCCGATAGAGAAACCATTTGTTTTGCTAGATGAACAATCTTGACGGACTTCCCCATATCCAAAACGAATACTTCTCCACCATTGCCAAATGCTCCTGCCTGCATAACTAGCTGACAAGCTTCTGGGATAGACATAAAAAACCGAGTAACCTCTGGGTGAGTAACCGTAATCGGACCACCATTTTTAATTTGTTTTTTAAAAAGAGGAATTACGCTACCACTACTTCCTAAGACATTCCCAAACCGAACGATCATAAACTTTGTACATGAATCATTAAGAGAAGCTGCCTGACAGACCATTTCAGCAACTCTCTTTGTAGCTCCCATCACATTCGTTGGTCTAACCGCCTTATCAGTAGAAACAAGAACAAATTTTTTAACCTTAAACTTTACTGCGAACTCTGAAACAATGCTAGTTCCAAAAATATTTGTCTTAATTGATTCTTTTGGATTCACTTCCATCATAGGTACATGTTTATAAGCAGCAGCATGAAAAACTACCTCTGGAGAATGAAACCTAAATACTTCTTCAACTCTCTCCCTATCTCTAACATCGCCAATGCATTGGACAATTCGTACATCAGAAAACTTTTCCCTTAACTTTAAGTCCAATTGATAAAGATTATACTCACAAGATTCAAAAAGAATTAAAGTCTTTGGATTAAACTTAGCAATTTGCCTACAGAGCTCAGAACCAATAGAGCCGCCGGCTCCAGTTACTAAAATAGAAGAATCAGTTATCATATCCCTAATAGACTTTTCATCTAGAGTTGTTTCATCCCTTCCCAGTAAGTCTTCAGGTCTAACCTCTCTTAATTGAGAGAGACTAATTTTACCATTAAGTACATCTTTGATATGAGGAAGAGTTTTAAACTCAGCACCCGTGTCTCTACAATTTTTTACAATGCGGTCGATTTGCTTAGCTGTTGCAGTTGGAATGGCAATATAAACTTGATTCGCTTCATATCTTTTTACAATTTGAGTAAGATCCGAAACTCCACCACATATAGAAAGACCATGTAAAACTTTGTTTCTTTTATTCATGTCATCATCGACAAAAGCTATAGGATGAACTTTAAGATGAGGCGAGCGTCTTAGCTCTCTTACAAGTTGTTCACCTGCAGCACCAGCACCAACAATAACGGCCTTCGTATCGTAATTCTTTGCAATCTCCATAAGGCCAAACTGCTCCCGAATAACACGATAAGCCAAGCGGCCACCACCCAAAGTTACTATTAACATAAGCCAGTCAATAAAAAAAACTGATCTTGGGACAAAATTTAATCTATTAAAGAAAAAAATAAATAGAGTAGAGAAAACAACTCCTAAAGTTGCACCCTTGATAAGCTTCAAAAGGTCAAGTGTACTAGAGTAGCGCCAAATCCCCTTATAAGTACCTGATAAATGAAGAAAAAATACTTGTGTTACAAAAATTATTAAAACAACAGCGGAATAATTTATTTGAGCCTTAATAAGCTTATCCCAACCACTAAAAGCAAGGAAGAAACTAATTCCCAAAGATGCAAGACACATAAAGCTATCATGCACCATGACAATAATTGTTTTTTTATGCCGAGATAATTCAATCACGTTTTATTCCTATTGCAAGTGACATTTCTTTCACGAATTCTATCTTAAGGAATATTTATTGGAAATGAATTCTTCGAATTTTTATAGGCAAGTAGTTTTATAAAATCTTTAAATACTACCAATAAGCGATTACTATGGCCCTATGCTAAACCTATCTCTTGCTCAAAAAATTGTAGACACCTGCATTATTCTCATTTCGTGGGCTCTAGCCTACACAATAAGGTTTGACTTTCTTGCAGGTCAACAAGGCCTCGGCATAACCTTTATCAAAGTATCCCCTTTCATAGTAGTGATTACACTCTATAGCTTCTCTAAGGCTTCCCTCTATCAATCAATGAGATTCAGCTCACGTTTCAAAGAAATCTACTGTGTTTTCAGAGCTAATACCTCAGCGGCTATATTTTTTGTTATACTTCTCTATTTTACAAGCCAAGAGCGTATTTCGAGAGCTACTATCCTCATGTATTTTGGAATTTCAACAACTCTCTTAGTCCTCTTCAGAGTAACATCTCGAAACATACTAAGAAAAATTCGTAAAAAAGGTCTAAACCTCCGCCACGTCCTTATCATCGGAAATGGACAGGCGCTTATTGATTATATTCATACGGCTAGAGAATTCAAAGATTCAGGAATTCGCTTCCTAGGCTGGATGGACTCTCACGGTCGATCAGAAGAAGAAAAAATTAACATTCCAGAGCTCGTAGACTCTTATGAAAACATAAAGTTATCAAAAAAACCTGACTCAATTATTATCTCTTATGAAGGCAAAGAGTCGTATAAGACATCTAGATTCATTGCTGAACATTATAACGATGTCACTCCTATTCAAGTTTTACCTGAACTCAATTACTCAATGGTAGGAAATCAAATCGAAGATTTCGGCGGTATCCCGGTTATCAGCGTTAACCAGCCAAATCTTAATTCTTACGAGCTCGCTCTTAAGCATTTTGGAGACTTTATTCTAACCCTTGTTGGCTTCTTTTGTATCTCACCTATTTTACTCGTAATTGCCATAGGGGTAAAACTCTCCTCCCCCGGTCCAATTCTTTTTGGTCAATGGCGAGTTGGCCTCGATGGAAAAGAGTTTCTTATGTGGAAATTTCGATCAATGCGCGTAGCTGATACCTCAAAACAAACACAAGAATGGAGCAATAAGGGAAATTCCAGAAAAACAAGTTTTGGAGACTTTATTCGAAAAGCAAGTCTTGATGAACTCCCTCAACTTCTAAATGTTTTAAAAGGCGAAATGAGCTTAGTCGGTCCAAGACCAGAGCAACCTTTCTTTGTAGAGAAGTTTCGTCATGAAATTCCAGGCTATATGCTTAAGCATAAAATGAAGCCAGGTATGACAGGATGGGCACAAGTCAATGGCTGGCGCGGAGATACAGATCTCAATCGGAGAATTGAGTGCGATATTTTCTATATTAAAAATTGGTCCTTATGGCTTGATTTGAAAATTCTATTTCTGACGATTTTTAAAGGCTTTATTAACAAGAATGCCTACTGATTTGATTTTACAGCGTCACCTCTCCCTTTTCCAAGTAGTGTACAATAAATATAATAAACATAGTTTTTAAGATTAAGGCTGGATATCATCTCTGAGTCCAATTTCGCAAGTTCAAGAGGGGTCGACATATCTACGTTACTAATTTGAGCTAATCCAGTTATTCCTGGCTTAACTTTATAAACCTCGTACCGATCTCTCAAATTTATTAATTCTCTCTGATTAAATAAGTTCGGCCTGGGACCAACGAGACTCATCTCTCCAACCAAAACGTTGTAAAGCTGAGGAAGTTCATCTAACTTTAGTTTTCTTAATATTCTCCCTAACCTTGTTATAGATGCTTGAGAAACTAGATGACTAGCCCTTGACTGAGTATTAACAGCCATAGTTCTAAACTTAATCAATAAAAATGGCTTTTTATTAAATCCCACTCTTTCTTGAATAAAAAAAGGGGATTTATTATCAAAATAAATTATTATTGTTAATATAATAAATAAGGGAGCGAGTAGGATGAGACCTATAAGAGAAAAAATAAAGTCAATCAACCTCATACTCGACACTATAACCCCTAGGTTCATATAATAAAACAATACGATAACTTAATAGGCTAAATAATGAAAGAATATAAAAAGGTGATCATTTTTGGGGGAACGGGCTTCATTGGGAAACAGCTTATTAAAACCCTTGAAGAATATGAACCTAATTTAGAAATTTACTACACTGGAAGTGAGCCTCTTATTTGTCGAAGGTCGCACCATATAAAAGTCAAAGACTTCCTCGACGTGACTGAATTAACAGAAATACTCAAAGAGATGAGCTATGTTATAAATCTCATCGGTTTAGCCCACAACAATAACTATATCAATAGCAAAGATGCACATAAAACAGCCAACTATCTAATAACTAAAACTATTGCAAAAAGCTTACCTCATAATCTTTTAAAATTAATACAGTTAAGTACGATTGGAGTTTATGGAGGACAAAAAGAATTGGGATTCATCACTCATGAGACAGACTTTGCCCCAAAAACACCATATGAAATGTACAAAAGAAAAAGTGAGGAATTTTTAATCGAAGAATTTATCAATAAGCCTCAAAAACTAACTATCCTACGACCTCCTCTAGTATATGGTAGTAATGCTCCTGGAAACTTTGGTAAGATAGATAAACTCACAGACCAGCCAATTCCTCTCCCTCTTGGTGGGATTAAAAATAAAAGAAGTTTTATATATGTAAAAAACCTAGCTAACGCTATTCTACTTTCTTTAAAATCAGACCTCAACTCAGTATCATATAATGTAGCAGATCAAGAGGTTGTCTCAACATCTGAATTTATCGATGAAATATGTATATATAAAAAAGCTATTAACTTAAACATTCCTATTAAGCTTTTAAGGTTTCTACTTAAAATTCTTAAGAAAGAAATAATTCTTCAAAAGCTTTCTCATGATATATATTTTGATTCGAATATATTCTGGACACAAGTTAACTCAAGTCCTCCATACACTTTTAAATCAGCCATAAGTGATATTTATCTTAAAAGATAGCCTTTTCTTTACTAGGTATTTCTATAAAATACGGAGTATAACGAACTACCTACAAGAATACCTAAAGGAAGAGGCTATAAGAAGAAAGGTAAAATCTATACCATCTTTTGACTTATAGACAATGGTTCCTTCTTTCGAGATTACTTTAGCACGGCAAAAGATTGTAGAGTGTATTTAAATATATGCCATTCTTCTGTTTACAACATCTAATATATAAAACTATCCCCAATCACTCACTCCACCTCAGAAAAAAGACTCACACAATTAAGCAAAAAAGAGTTTCCTATTGAGAAGTTTCGTCATGAGATTCCAGGTTATATGCTCAAGCATAAGATCAAGCCTGGAATGACCGGATGGGCGCAAGTGAATGGCTGACGAGGCGACACGGATCTTGGGAAGCGTATTGAGTGTGATATTTATTACATTAAAAATTGGTCGTTGTGGCTGGATGTGAAGATTCTCTTTCTTACTCTCTTTAAGGGCTTTATCAATAAGAATGCCTACTAATTAAATTCTTTTTCTAGTGCCGACAGGCTTGAAGCGATCACCTGGTGCATATCGTAGTACTTGTACTCGGCGAGGCGACCTCCGAAGATGACGTGGGGTTCGTTTTTGGTGAGG
>JBLWYP010000031.1:0-39459 GCA_048266825.1 Bacteriovoracaceae bacterium
AATCAAATAAGCCTAATTTGAATTGGGTTCCATAAAGAGAGACCTTTGATGAAAAAGGTATCAACATAATAGGTATTATCGTAAGTAGCAATCTTAAGCTGGCTATTATTGTTTTAAAGATAGATTCACGTTTTAAATTATTATTCTCAAATACTTTTTTATATAAACTAATTTGTAGAAATTTTAATCCTACCATCTTCTTTCTTTTTAATATTGATTCAAATTCTTCTTGTACCCAGAGCATCAAGCTTAAGGTGCTAAAAAGAATAAATAGAAAATGAATGGAGGTAATTATCTCAACGGCCAATTTCATTCTATAGTCCGTTTCTTAGTGTTCTTCACATATCTTAGAATGATGATCATTATAATCATTACAATCAATATTAATTTTGAATATTGAGTTAGTAATGAATGATCTGACTTAAATAGATTTAAATAAATTATCCATGAGAGTAAGGGAATGGAGTACTTTAGATTTCTCGGCCATTTACTTTTTTTTCTTATTTTTTTTGAGCTTTTATTTGCTTTAGAAAAGTAAAAAAGGGCCAAATAAATTTGGCCCAATACTATAAGTACAATGACGAGACTGACTGTCATTTACTCCAAAAAGATTTTTGCGTTAGAAGCTACTAGCATAATCTTTTCCCAAAAAATCCCTAGAAAGAGAACTGGTACTGTTAACGAAACAATTATTCCTTGATTTAACAGAGTAAATCCTGAAATTGATTCTTCACTTTCAGCAGGTTTCAAAATCATAAGACGAATAATTCTCATATAGTAGTACATTGATATAACAGAATTTATACCTGCGATTATGGCCAGTACATAATACTTCTTAAGAATGATGGCATTAAAGATATGAAACTTAGCAACAAATCCTGAGAAAGGAGGAAGACCTGCCAAGCTAAACATAGTTATAGTCATCATTATGGCCATAAATGGATATCTATAAATTAGACCATTGAATCTTTCATAATGATCATTACCGTACTTATCATTTACAAATGAAACAATATAGAAAGCTACCATATTCATAAAGAGGTATGTTATTGCATAGAATATAACGCTCTTTACACCCACTTCACTTATTACAAGAATACCCAGTAGCATAACACCAGCATGTGAAATTGAAGAATAGGCTAGCATTCGCTTAACCGATCTCTGTCCAATCGCACTTATATTTCCAACAGTCATTGTTAGTGCTGCAATTACACTTAGAATTCCGACCCAACCTACATTCATTGCACCTTCATGAGCAAAGAAAGTTGTTGTAATTCTTATAAGTGCTGCCATACCTGCAACTTTTGGAACAATACTAAAGAATGCTGTTACAGGAATCGGTGAACCTTCATAAACATCAGGTGACCACATGTGAAAAGGAACACACGCTATCTTATATCCAAGCCCTGCTAAGAATAGTAGGAACGAAGGAAGTAAGATTGAAATTTGAACTGTATCAAGAGTTTTAAGTCCTTCACCAATTTCAGTGAAATTAATTGTACCTAAGACTCCAAAGATATGACTCATTCCAAAGAGCATGATTCCAGCTGAAATCCCACCGTATAAAGAGTATTTTAAACCAGCTTCTGAACTTCTTTCGTCGCCTTTTTTCAAACTCGCAAGTACGTATGAAAGAATGGAAAGTGTCTCGATACCAATATATAGAATGAGCATATTATTGGCCGAAGAAAGTAACATTCCCCCGACAAGAACACCTGTTGCCATAATTGTAAACTCAGGCTTCAAATGTCCTTCAACATCCTTACTTTGACTAACAAGATAAGTTGCACCAATCGTCCCTAGAACCATTACTATTTTCAATAGAGTAGAAAATGGATCTATGACCGCTGAGTTTGTAAATATTGAGACTGATTCATGGTTTAAGTTCAGAGCCAAAAAAGTCAGAATTGATGCAAATCCAATATAAGCAGCAAAGAAGAATAAGCCTCGCTCATTCTTCTCTTCCTTATATGTCGCTTCAATAAGAATTAGTCCAAACATTGTTACACAGGCCAAGAGCTCTGGAACAAAATGACTTAAACTTGCTAAATAATTTAAACCCATCTTAAAAACCTTCTATTAGAAATTAGCTAACATACTCACAAGATTTCCAACAGAAGCTCTCATTACATTGAGAACTGGAGTAGGATAAATACCAAATGCAATTACTGCGACACAAAGAGGAAGCATGTAAAAGATTTCGCGAGCATTCATGTCTGTGTATGATTTACATTCTTCAATAACATCACCAAAGAACATTCTCTTAAACATCCATAATAGATATGCTGCACCAAGAAGAAGTCCAATTAGTGCTAGAAGCGTAATTGTAGTAAATCTTTCGTAGATACCTAGGAAGATTAGAGCTTCAGAAATAAATCCTGATAACCCTGGAAGTCCCATTGAAGCAAACATTGCGATGATAAAGATGATTGAGAACTTTGGTAATTGTGTATAAAGACCACCAAAACCTTTCGATCCATCAGGACGAACAATCCATCTGTGGTGAGATCTTTCATAAAGAATACCAATCAATAGGAACATCATTGCTGTCGATGTACCGTGATTAAACATCTGAAGAACTGCACCGTTAACACCTGTTACAGTAAGTGCTGCAAGACCAAGCATTACAAACCCCATGTGAGATACTGAAGAATAAGCTACTAGTTTCTTCACATCGGTTTGGGCCATCGCACAGAAAGCACCATATATAACGTTAATTAAACCAAGCCATGCAATTGCTTCACTGAAGTAAACTGTTGATTCAGGAAAGATAGGGAAGGCAATTCTTAAGAACCCGTATGTACCCATCTTAAGAAGAACACCGGCAAGAATAACTGAAATTGCCGTTGGTGCCTGAACGTGAGCATGTGGTAGCCACGTATGGAATGGAAATACTGGAACTTTAATGGCAAATCCAATAAAGAGGAATACAAAGAATAACTTAGAAAAGCTAAGCGTTGCTCCGAAGATATTAAGAGGAAGATCACCAAACTTTCCACCTTGAAGAGCAAGAATATCAAAGCTATCCACGCCTTTTCCAGATGCATAGTAAAGTGCAACCATTCCAACAAGCATTAGAATCGATCCAAAGAATGTATAAAGGAAGAACTTAACAGCTGCGTATTCTCTGTTTTCTCCACCCCAAATTCCGATAAGAAAGAACATTGGAATAAGCATTACTTCCCAATAAACATAGAATAAGAAGAAGTCTAAAGATAAGAAAACTCCAAACACTGTACTTTGTAGGAATAAGAAAAGAGCAAAGTAGCCTTTAACTTGTTTCTTAACTGTCCAAGATGAAAGAACACAGATCAAGAAAAGCAGACCTGTAAGAACAATCATAGGAAGTGAAATACCATCAACCCCAAGCTTATAGAAAATATTAAAGCTCTTAATCCATGGAATGCTGATATTAAAAGGTACCTGCATCCCGGGTACGGTTGTGTCAAACTTTGCATAAAGAACTAACGTTAGTGCAAAAGTAATAACAGTGTTAACGAGTGACCATACACGGACAGCAGTTTCTTTTGTCTTAGGAATAAATAAAATCCCCAACACTCCAATAAACGGCATCCATAGTATCCAATTCAGTAAATTCGACGAAGCCTGCACGGATTTTCTCCTTTAATATCTCTTAATGAAAAAATTTATATATTTAATGTCCAAATATAACCAGCTAAAACCAAAAATATCATAATAAAATAGAACTGTATTTTACCTGATTGAATGGTTCTTAAAATAACATTGAAAAAGCGAACACTTGCTCCAGTCCCATCAACAATGGCCGTATCAACAATTAAGTTATCAAACCACTTTGCTGTAGTGAACATAACTCTGTTTACTTTCTCCCAACCATCAATTGCGTATCTGTCATAAAGACCCATATCAATGAAAGCTAGTAAATTATTTAGAGGCAGTAGCCCCTTTTGAATGAGACCACCAATATAGAGGTCATCCATGTAGTATTTATTCTGTAGTGCACGATACCATCTTGAAAAAGTTGAAACCCAAAAACCAGGATTCCAAGATCTCCAGAAATACATCATCGCTGCTATAAAAACTCCAGCAAAAGCAATCACAATAGAAGCAAGCGCTCCAATATGGTGAACATGGTGTACATGATGTGCTTCTTCTTCACTCATTCCATGGTTTGCATCATAGTGTGAAGTTTCAAAAGTTTCAGCTGATTTTTCGGCAGTAAAACTGAAGTTTTGCTTTGTTCTATTCGTAAAGTCTTCAACGTGAGGCTTTACTATAAGAGTTTGAAACCACTCGTATTTCTTATCAGCAAGCTTTACGATTCCCTGTCCAGTTAGTGATCCTGAGTAGAAAACACCAAATGTGAAAAGAGCCAAAATAAGAAGTGGGATATTTCTATTCCAACTTAGCTTTTCTTTATGAGTGTGATCAAAAAGATCTTTGTCTCTTGGCTCACCAAAGAAAGTTAAGAACATCATTCTAAACATATAAAATGCTGTTAAAAATGCACCAACAAAACCAAGTATAGCTGGAATCCAGTATTCTGTATGGTGCGTGGCCATAACAAGTGCATCACCTAAGATTCTATCTTTTGAAACAAATCCAGAGAAAAATGGAATCCCTGCAATTGCGAAAGTACAAAAGAGCATGGCCAGGAAAGTAAAAGGCATTTTACTTCTCAAACCACCCATTCTTGGCATTTCTTGAACGTGAGCATGAGTATGATGATCATGAAGAGAATGAATAACAGATCCAGCACTTAGGAAAAGACATGCTTTAAACACAGCATGAGTAATCAGGTGCATGAAAGCGGCATTATAAGATCCAACACCTACACCCAAAACCATGTATCCCAGTTGAGAAATAGTAGAATAGGCTAGGACGGCTTTAATATCTGTTTGTACTAGAGCTATTGTTGCTGCACCAAAGGCGGTGATCCCACCAATACATGCTATAAAGTATGTTAAGTGACCTGCTTCCATTAGAGGGTAGCATCTTAAAGAAAGATAAACCCCGGCAGCAACCATTGTCGCAGCGTGGATAAGAGCAGAACATGGAGTTGGTCCAAACATGGCATCTGGTAGCCAAACTTGGAGAGGAAACTGAGCTGATTTACCAATTGTTCCCATAAATACAGCAAGCCCTGCTACTGTTGCCAGTGGAATTCCTAGTGTGTACTGCCCAGCAAATTTACCGTCTGCAAGAGCTGCATAAATATCTACAAAAGAAACACTTCCTACTACTGACCATATGGCGAGAATTCCAAAGAGAAAGAACACATCCCCAACTCTTGTTGTCATAAATGCTTTCATTGAAGCATTTCCTGCACCTTCTTTCTCGTAGTAAAAACCAATGAGTGAGTATGAACAAAAGCCCATAAGTTCCCAAAAGATAAATACTGAGATTAGGTTTTCAGAAAGAACAAGAGCAAGCATGGCACTTGTAAATAAAGATACATAAACAAAGAAGCGTCCATAGCGAGCATCTTCTTTCATGTAATAAGTTGAAAATATATGAATTAGAGCAGCTACACCTGTAACCATAAAGAGCATGGTCGCAGTCATACTATCAATATAAATCCCCATATCTAATTTGAAAGGGAAGTCGCCATAAGTCAGATCAAACCATGTAAATGTCTTATGGATATAATAGTCTGCAGAAAAAACATTCAAGAAATCAAAGAAGATTCTTGAAGCAAAGAAGAATGATCCCAATATAGAAGCACAGCTCAAAAATACAGCTGACTTTGTGAACTTCTTTACAATGAATGCATTAATAACAAATGCAAAGAAGGGGAGTAAAACGATGGGAGCTACCGTACTAATCGTATAATCCATTCTTTAATCCTTAAGCCTGTAATTGTGTTGCATCATCAATATGAACACTTTCTTTAAGTTGGAAAAATCTAATAACAATTGCTAGCCCTACTGCTGCTTCAGCAGCGGCAATAACAATGATAAATAGTGACATTATATGTCCTTCAAGATTTTGATTAATGAATCTCGTATAGGCAGCGAAATTTAGGGCCGCACTATTGAGAATCAATTCAATTCCTAAAAGGATAGCGATGATGTTCTTTCTTGCGACCATTACGACAAGGCCAGCAACAAACATACAAAAACTCAAAAATAAATAAGATGGTAAAGAAATCATATCTGCCTCATTATCCTCTACGTGGTCTTGCGATAACAGCTGCTCCGATAAGAGCACCTAGAAGTAATATTGATGAAATTTCAAACGCTAGTACATGATCTGTAACCAGCATTGTTCCAATTTTTTCTACAGTACTTGTAAACTCTGGAAGCACATCTAACTTCTTATAATCCTTTAAGAAGTTGGCTAAAAGCTTCATAATAGTTAGAGAAAAAACTAATACAGTAGTTCCTGCAATAACATATGTTTTTACGCTTCCCATTCCAAGAATCTTCTCAATTCCAAACTTATTCGCTTTATCAGCAGATCCACCGGTTAACATCACTGCGAAGAGCATTAAAATAATTACTCCACCTGCATAGATCACTAACTGTGCGGCAGCTAGAAAGTCAGCTCCTAGAACAGCATAAAGCCCGGCAACACCAAAAAGTGTGGCAAGTAACAATGTACAAGCGTGCATTAAGTTCTTAGAGAGAACTACGCCCAACGTTCCTGCTATTACTAAAACGGCCGAACAGAAAAATAGTATGTCCTGAAACACAACTCAGCTCCTCTTTATTTTTTATTAATGTCCACCACCGCTACTAGCGGCAAACATATGCGAGAATAATTCCCAAATTGATTGATCGTGAGTTAAATACATCCAAATCGTTACGCCAACAAGATTAAAAAGTGCGATAGGCGTTAGATATTTCCAACAAATTGTCATTACTTGATCAACTCTGATTCTTGGGTATGTCCATCTTACCCAAATCACTACGTAATAAAGTGCAAGAGTTTTAGTAACAAATGACCCAAGTTGTAAAAGTTGACCGATGTTTTTTCCAATAATAGCAGGTAGACCAAGCTTCTCAATGAAGATCATTCCTGTACCAAGATCAAATGGTACTTTATATCCACCTAGAAAAGCTGCAGTAGCAACACCACAAAGAACAAAGATTTCAATATATTCTGCAAGTGCAAATAGACCAAATCTCATACCTGTATATTCTGTATGGTAACCAGACACTAGCTCAGATTCCGCTTCAGGAAGATCAAATGGAGCACGGTTAGTTTCAGCAAGCATTCCAACAAAGAATACAAAGAAGCCTATAAAGGTAAACGGATTATGAAAAACGTACCACTCATGAGGCATTCCACCTTGAGTCTCAACAATCGTTCCAAAGCTTAAACCACCGGAAAGTAGAACAATTGAAAGTGTAGTGATTGTTATCGGCACTTCATATGAAATAATCTGAGAGGCACCACGCATCCCACCAAGCATCGACCACTTAGAGTTAGCTGAGTATCCACCAAGGAATACGGCCACACCAACAAGTGATGAAATACCTACGAGAAAGAAGACACCCATATTTAAATTGGTGAGTGTTAGGCCTGAAGAAAAGGGAAGCACGGCCAAGGTGGCAAGAACTCCGACAATCGCTAAGGCAGGTGCAAGATTAAAGAGTAACTTATCCGCTTGTGCAGGATAAATATCTTCTTTAAGAATCATTTTAACACCATCAGCTAAAAACTGAAGAATTCCATATGGACCAACACGGTTAGGACCTTGTCTAAGTTGCATATCCGCAGAGATTTTTCTTTCTGCATATGTACCTAAGCCACCAATTGTAGCAAGTACTGTTACAGCAACAAGGGAGCCGACAAGAAAGACACCAAAGATTGCATAACCAGTCATATCAGTTCCGAAGAACTCACTTAACATGGCCACGCCTTTTTTATGGGCTTCGAATTGATTTATATAATCATATAAAGTGGGACTCATACTTTTTCCTCCACACCTTTTAATTCATTAACTTGATCTTGAGATAATTGAAATGAACGTACCCAATCAAGGTCACCCTTAGACCAGCAGTAAACAATTCCAACAACTAGAACAGATATAAAGATAAGAAGTGATCCAAGAAGAACTCCACCTTCACCAATTTCGACAAAACGCTTATATATAGAAGCCACTGGAAACATCAGTGCACCTTCAACATCAAACACAATGAAGATCAGAGAGACAACATAGAAGCGAACGTTGAAGTTTGCCCACGCTGTACCTACAGGCTCTTCACCACATTCGTAAGCCTGTGCTTTCAAATCACTTGGCTTGAATGGCCTGATGATCTGAGCAAGAAAAACTGAAACGAGAACCAGAAGTACACCTATGGCCATTAGGATTACAACCGGCATGTATACGTCTAAAGTGTATGACGTCATTGCATGAGCTCCGTTAATTAAGGGAATGTTTAGCTACTTATAAGTACACGAATCTTAACATATTGGAAACATTTTGGAATGGCTTTTTTAATCTTCTTGCATTAGGAATGCTATTATTGAACAAATATCTATCTTCGAATTTTACACAGACACCATGAGTCAAAACATGATTTACTTTAATTCTTTAAAAAATAGACTACACGAGTCTCATCAAAATCTTTCAAAATCCTCAACATTAGTGGGTTTTTCGCCATTACAATATGCGTTATTCCTTGAGCTCTCTAAAAGTCTACATTCCGATGGTAAATCAAATGTTTTTATTTTTTCTAATAATGACGAGGCTGAAGAATTCTATGACCTTACCGAAGAATATTTCACCGAATCAAACAACCTTTTTTTACTCGGTCATGATTTTAATATTTATGAAGGACATATTGCATCTGAACACGGCCTTATTGAAAGATTTTACACTCTGCAAAAACTTGAAGAGCTCAAAAAATCTAAACAACCCTTTAATTTAATTTTAACTGTTGAAGCACTTCATCTTAAATTTCCTAAACCATCTTTCATTCATGAGAATCAATTAGTTATTGAAGTTTCTGATATTATTTCCCCAGATCAATTAAAAACTCAGCTTAATGAAAGAGGTTATGAATATTCCATAACTGTTGAAGAGCCTGGAACATTCAGTCATAAAGGCGAAATTTTTGATATCTATCCTACAAATGGTAAACCGATTAGATTGATTTACTTTGATGATATGATTGAAGAAATTTATTCAATCGATCCTGAAACACTTAAAACGATAAAGGATCAAACTCACTCAAAAGTATCTCTAGGTATTTCACCAAGAATTTTCTGTTCTGTTGAGTATGCAAATAATATTCGTTCAAAAATTCCTATGCCGCCTCCGTCACAAAAGTTAAAATTTGAAAAAAGAAAAGAGATTCTAAAACGGCTAAGTGATGGCTATCTCTTTGAGAATTATCCAGTTTTCATACCACTATTTTGTGACTCAACTGTTTCAATCCTGGATTATCTTGAAGATTCATTATGTGAGTTCCATCTCTTTAACGACTTCAAAATAAATGCTGAATGGGAAGGGATGTATTCCGAAATTCAAGATGCATATGATCTCATTCATGAAGATTTAGAAAATGATTCTATCCTTCCCGCACCGGATTCATTTTACTTCAAAGACAACCTCTCCAATATTAGTACGGCCAATAAGTTTAATATTAATGAAGTCCAGATATCGGCACACTTAGATCTCACTGAGAATGATGACTTCATTCAAGTTCAGCATGAAAATATAAATCAATATCTTCAACAAAACTCTGGAAAGAAACAATCACGCGCAGACTTTCTTAAAGATACATTTAATCTCATAAAGAAAAACTTTGACCTCTCAGGAGAACTCATATTTTTCTTTACACATGAGTCAGCCAAAAATGAATTCAATCATCTTCTTGATGTTTTTGACTTTAAAGAGCCTATTCGTAAGCGCATTCATTTCTCAAAATTCCCATTAGATAAAGGTTTTTATTACCAAACAGAGAAGCTCTTGCTTTTAACAGAGGGGGATCTGTTTTCTGCGAAAAAATCTAAAGTTAACACTAAGGTTACCCAGAAGGATCTTGATCTTTTTGCTGAACAAATATCCACTTTAAAAGTAGGGGACTATGTCATCCACAGTGATCATGGTGTTGGTAAGTACCTTGGTCTTCAATCGCTAGACTTAAAAGAAGACCAAGCTGATTTTTTAGTTATAGAGTACAGCGGAAGCGATAAGGTTTATGTTCCTGTATACAAGATGAACCTTATTCAAAAACATGCAAGCTCAACTGCAACATTAAGCTTAGATAGCTTACGAACTAATAAGTTTGCGACATTAAAAAAACGCGCAAGCCAATCCGTTAAAAAATTAGCGTTTGATCTTCTCAAACTACAAGCAGAAAGAGAAAGCTCTCAAGCTTTTGCATTTTCTCCTCCTGATCATGACTACAAAGAGTTTGAATTGGCTTTTGAATTTCAAGAAACTCCAGATCAACGTACTGCTATCGATCGCGTTTTAAAAGATATGGAAAAAGCAAAACCCATGGATCATCTTGTCTGTGGAGATGTTGGTTTTGGAAAAACGGAAGTAGCCATACGAGCAGCATTCAAAGCTGTATTAGATAATAAACAAGCTGCTGTACTGGTACCAACCACCATCCTGGCTCTTCAACATTATAACTCTTTCAAAAAACGACTGAAAGGATTCCCCGTTAATATTGAATTTATAAGTCGATTTAAAACAGCTAAAGAGACATCAAAGATATTGGCCGACTTAGAAGAAGGTAAAGTTGATATTCTTATTGGTACTCATAAACTTTTATCTGATAAAATTAAATTTAAAGATTTGGGATTAGTCATTGTAGACGAAGAACAACGCTTTGGAGTCGGCCATAAAGAAAAGCTAAAACTTCTTAAATCTAATGTAGATTTTCTTACCTTAACAGCAACACCAATTCCTCGAACGCTACAATTAAGTTTTCTTGGTTTACGAGACTTATCTCTTATAAAAACACCGCCTCCGAAACGTCAGTCTATCAAAACATACATCATTAAAGATGATGCCCTCACCTTACAAACGGCAATCAAAAAAGAATTAAAAAGAGGCGGGCAAGTTTTTATTGTTCATAATAAAGTTAAAGATATTGAACAGTTTGCTTCTCATATTCAAGACCTTGCACCTGAAGCTAAAATTGTCATAGGTCATGGGCAATTACCAGAAAGAGAACTCGAAAAGAGAATGCGTGCCTTTTACAATGGTGAATATCAAATTCTCATTGCTACGACGATTATAGAAAGTGGTATTGATATACCTAATGCCAATACGATGATTATAGATCGAGCTGATACTTATGGATTAAGCCAACTTCATCAGCTCAGAGGTCGTATTGGTCGTTCAGATAAAAAAGCTTACGCATATTTTATTATTCCAAATGATCGTAGCCTCACTAATGTTGCAGAAAAACGCTTAAAAGCTCTACAGACATATGCCGAAATGGGATCTGGTTTTAATATCGCTTCTTGTGATTTAGAGATTAGAGGAGCCGGAGACATATTGGGTGCAAGTCAATCTGGACACATCGAGGCCATAGGTCTTGAACTCTATATGGAACTATTAAAAGATGCTATCCATGAGCTAAAAGGGGAGAAGCGTGTTCTCAATAAAAATGTTGAGATCATGACCCCTTATCCATCTTATATTCCAAATAACTATATTCCAGATTCTTCTGAAAGACTGAAGCAATATAAAACTCTTTCTAATATCGATAATATTGAAACACTCGATGAAGCCTTTGAAGACTTTATTGATCTTTATGGGCCTCATCCACCTGAGATGAAAAATCTCCATAGCGTTCTTAAGGCCAGAACTTATCTAACAAAGTGTGGTGTTAAGTCGATTCAGGCCAATGCTCATAGTGTGAGTATTCAATTTGATAAAGATATTCTTGATACCAATGCTGAATTAGCAGGAAATGTGGCCAATACCTTCTTGGCACGCCCAAAGATATATCAATTTAGTCCAGATTATAAAGTCCTCTATAGTCCTAAGAAAGACATAACTCAGGCGGACTTTTTAGACTTCTGTAAGAATATTGCTGAGCAAATTGTTCCATGTTAGTGTTTTTACTAACATTAAGTAATAATTTGATATAATGAAAAGAAATACTATGTCAGGGATAGATATATGAGTAGAAGTATTACTACTATTTTATTAGCCGCTTTTCTATTTACACCGGCTTCTTTTTCTCAAGAAGACCCAGTTGTTGCAACTGTTAATGGTGCTAAAATCACAAAGTCTGAGCTTGATAAAGCCTTTTATCAAAACACTCTTTATGTTTCCGATAAAGTCGTTACAAAAGAAAAAGTTTTGAAAGATTTGATGAACAAAATTCTTGGTGTTCAAAAAGCTAAGAAAGCTGGACTAGATAAGGACCCTGTTGTTCGCGCAAAGATGGAGGATGTTCTTTATCATGCACAAATTTCTGCAGACCTTGAATCAGAACTAAAGAAGATTGAAGTTTCAGATGCTGAGGTTAAAGAATATTATGCAGGTCATCCAGAATATAGAACGGCTCATATCCTTTTTAGAGTAAAAGCTGCTCCTGAGAAAAATGAGGTTCTTGCAGCCCAAGAACAAGCTCTTAAAATATATCAACTCCTAAAGAAGAATCCTGATAAGTTTGGAGAAATGGCTTCGCGCTATAGTCAAAGTGCTACAGCTCCAAATGGAGGAGACATGGGCTTCCAACCAGCTATTCGCATGGCCCCTGAATATTTCCAAGCTATTAACGGAAAGGGTAATAATTATATCACTTCTCCAGTGAGAACTCAGTTTGGTTATCATATTATCAAAGTATTGGCGAAAAAAGACTTCGATACTATAAATATGGGTCAATATAAGAAAATCGTCTATGATAAGAAACGCGATAAGGTTTTAGAAGATTACTTTAGCGGACTGCGCAAAAACGCTCAGATAAAGATAGAAGCTCAGTACCTTAAGGCAGATGCCCCTAAATAAGTCGCTTTTATTGTTCGTTACACTTTCCATGCTGGAAAAATTAAAGCTTAGAGTATAAGGTAAGCCCACTAAATAAGAGTGGGCTTTTTTTATGAAAAACATACTAGTTTTAATTTCTCTATTCATTTCTCTTACAGCTAATGCAGAGTTGTTAGATAAAATTTTGGCCATTTATGATGACCAACCCATTCTTCTTTCTCAGCTAAAGAGAATTCAATCAAATGTCGCCGCTAGAAGAAATATCTCTCCTCAAATTTTCAATAAAGCTGAATATAGTCTTGAAGAATTAGCTAAAATGAAAATTCGTTCGATGCTCATTCGCGCCAAGCTAAGTGAAATGGGCTATATCGTGAGTGATGATCAAGTTGAAGCCAGTATTAAAGGTACTGAAGAGCGACTTGGACTCAACAGAGCTGCGCTTCTCAACTTCCTAAAGAATAATGACTTCTCTTTTGATGAGTACTTTGAACTTATTAGAGAGTCTCAAGAGTTTGGACTATACGTCTCTCGTGTTATTCAACCTCTTATCTCAATTACAGATCAAGATCTTAAAAATGCGTACTACCAAAAGTACTCTAATAAAAAGTCACTCAGCTTCAGCTACAACTTAGTAGATTTTTCAATTAGTGAAGACGCCCTTAATAAAGAGCAAGTTAAACAACTAAAACCTACTCTAGTAGACTTTCAACAAAATGGAGTACTTCCTGAAGTATATTCTTCACTAACCACAAATGAGCTTGGTGATTTAAGCGAAGAATCTCTCATTGCCCCTATTAAAAAATCTCTTGTTCAAACTAAAGAAGGAGATTTTTCTAATCCTATTATCCTTGGTGGCTCTTATCACGTTTTCTATGTAAAGAAGAAAGACTTGGTTGAGTCTACTGATTATCTCGAAAAGAAAAATGAAATCTATTCTGAACTTTTTCAAAAGAATATCGACTCGATTTCACAATCTTGGTTTAACACAGAGATTGATAAACATTATGTTAAGTATTTCTTTGAATCATGATTTACATTTCTCAAGGGCATGAAAGAGGTATTGGCTTAGAAGTATTCTTTAAAAGCACACTATCTCTTTCTCAAGGTGTGCTTGATGAGTTTAATCTATTTGCTTCAGAGGCAAGCTGCTCAACAACCCTAAAGTCCCTTAATCTTGATTATAAAATCAATGATACGTTTATCCTTATTCTTAATAAGCGTATACGACTTACAAAAATCAACTCCGACACAGCTAACACAGAAAGTTCTGACTCTTTAATTAGAATATTAAAAGTTATTCAAAGTAATGACATCCTTATTACACTTCCCACATCAAAAGATCAGCTTCCGCTAAAAGGCCACAATTGCGCCGGCTACACAGAGTTCTTCAGGAACTATTACAATATCCCTTCTCTTTCTATGATATTTAAATCATATGATTTAAAAGTTCTCCTACTCTCAGACCATATAGCTCTTTCTCAAGTACCCAAAAACATTACAACAGAGCTTACTTATACCAAGACTAAAAAAACTTTAAATGCTATCGCTCAATACTTTTGTAACAATCCAGATGAGGTCATTTTTTCAGGAATCAATCCTCATGCAGGAGAAGATGGAATTTTAGGACATGAAGACTCTTACATTGAAGAAGCTATAAAGCTGTTAACTAAAGATTTTCCTCAAATTTCCTTTAAAGGTCCTCTTCCAGGAGACACTCTTCATTTTCATCAAAAGCAATCTTTAGACCAACTCTTCGTCTACGCTTTTCATGATCAGGGTCTACCTTTTTTTAAGGATAAATATGGTCTCTTTGGTATAAATATAACAATGGGCTTAGACTTTCTTCGAATGAGTGTCGACCATGGTACTGCATTCTCTTTATTTGGAAGAAATTTAGCTTCATCTTCTGGATGCCTATATGTACTAAATGAAGCTTATAAAATTCATTCCCGTAGGTGAGCTATGAGTATCAATGAAATTAATGTCGTTAAATCTAAAGTACATAACTTAAAAGAAGTTTCAGTTAAAATTCCTAAGAATACATTAACTGTTATTACTGGCCCGAGTGGTTCAGGAAAGTCCTCATTAGCTTTTGATACCATTTATGTAGAAGGTCAAAGACGTTACATAGAATCCCTCTCTAGCTATGCTCGTCAATTTCTTGGCCAATATCAACCACCTGATGTTGAATCAATTTCAGGGCTCAGTCCAGCCATTGCTATCGATCAAAAATCTACCACTAAGAATCCGCGCTCAACAGTGGGAACGATCACAGAAATATATGATTACTTACGAGTACTATTTGCTCGTGCTGGAGACATGATAGATCCTGAGAGTAATGTTGTATTAAAAAAATACACTCCTCCTCAAATAGTTAAAGAATTACTGAAACTTCCAGAAAGATCAAAATTACAACTTCTCGCACCTGTTCCTTATAAGAACAAATCTGAATTAAGTAAGCAGATTACGAAATATCTAACGATGGGATATTCACGTATAAGACTTAATGGAGAAGTAATTTCACTTGATGACTCATTTAAACTCCCAAAAAATGAATCTAACGTTGAGCTTGAAGTCGTCATTGATAGAGTTTTGATTAAAGAAGGTGTTCAAAAGCGTCTCACCGAAAGTGTTGAACATACACTCAAAGAAGGAAATGGCATTATTAAGATCCTTATAGATGATCTTGAATGCATTACTTATAGTGAACACATGCTCGACCCAAAAACGGGGGCCCCTCTACCAGATCTTGAACCGAGGCTTTTTTCTTTCAATAGTCCTATCGGTGCTTGTAAGAAATGCAATGGTCTAGGAATTAGTAAGAATTTTACAAAAGACACTATTGTACTAGACGACTCACTTGGAGTTCTTCAAGGTGCAATTGAACCTCTACATAAGAAGAACAATTTTCTACATAAAATGACAGAGTGTTATTTAAAAGAAGAAGGCTATGAAGCCTCAACTCCTTTAAATAAAATTAAAAAGAAAGATTTAGATGCTCTATGGAACGGAACCGATAAGGTTTATAAATACTCATTTAAGTCTGAAAATAGTCACTTTGAATTTAGTAAGCCTTTTCCAGGAATACTGAACTGGCTTGAAAAAAAGTATCTCGAAAGTACTTCAGAAAAAGTTCGAAAGAATTTAGAAGACTTTATGGTCATTAAAGAATGTTCCAAATGTAACGGTCTGAGACTTAATCAACATGCTTTAAATGTTAAGATTTCGAATAAGAGTATCATGGATTTATGCTTTTATAGCATTGAAGAGTGTTACGAGTTTTTTAAAGCTGATATCTTAACGGGTGAACAAAAGCTAATTGGCGAAAAACTCATTAAAGAAATTCATGCGAGACTCTCATTTTTAACTGATGTAGGACTAGGCTACTTAACACTTAATCGAGCTGCCAACACACTCAGTGGGGGAGAAGGACAACGTATTCGTCTCGCTACACAAATTGGTTCAGCCCTAAGTGGTGTGCTCTATGTTCTAGATGAGCCCTCTATTGGTCTACATCAAAGAGATAATACTAAGCTCATAAAAACACTGAAGTCCTTAAGAGATTTAGGAAATACTGTTCTTGTCGTTGAACACGATGAAGAAACAATGCTTGAATCTGACTTTATTGTCGACATTGGTCCAGGCGCGGGAAGACATGGTGGACAAATCATCGCTGCTCAAAAAACTTCTGACTTCATTAAGAATAAGGAATCTATAACTGCCAAGTTTCTTAATCACTCCGAATTGATCGATATCCCAGAACATCGACGAATCTCTGACTCATTTATTAAACTTAGGGGTGCAAAACATAATAATCTTCAAAATATTGATATCGATATTCCACGTGAAACTCTGGTTTGTATTACAGGAGTTAGTGGCTCTGGTAAATCTTCTCTTCTTCATAACGTCTTTGTTCCCGCTTGCAAAAACTACCTAACACCTATGGGTGGTTTATATGATTATAAAAATTATCATTCCATTTCTAATCTTGAGTCGATTAGATCTATTATAGAACTTGATCAATCACCCATTGGCAGAACCCCACATAGTAATCCTGCAACATATACCAATATGTTTGATGATATTCGAAAGCTTTTTGCGAAGACACAAGAGTCTCAAATTCGAGGTTATAAACCAGGTCGTTTCTCATTCAATGTCAAAGGTGGTCGATGTGAAGAGTGCGAAGGAAATGGGGTAAAAAAAATAGAAATGCACTTTCTCCCTGATGTTTTTATAACTTGTTCTGAATGTAAAGGTCGTCGTTATAATAATGAGACCCTTAGTGTTCTTTATAAAGGTCAGAACATTGCCGATATTCTTGCGATGTCTATAGAGGATGCATTTCAATTTTTCAAAAATCACACCAAGTTGAATAGAATTCTAAGCACTCTCATATCTGTTGGTCTGGGTTATATGAAACTTGGTCAACCTGCTACGACACTTAGTGGGGGAGAGGCTCAACGTTTAAAACTTAGTAGAGAGCTTGCAAAGAAAACAAAAGGTAAAACTCTTTATATACTTGATGAGCCTACAACTGGCCTTCATTTTAAAGATGTTAAGGTTCTTCTTAAGGCAATTAATGATTTAGTTGATCAAGGACACACCGTCATAATCATTGAACATAATCTTGATGTTATTAAAAGTGCAGATTATATAATTGATCTAGGCCCAGAAGGGGGAAGCGGCGGTGGAATGATTGTTGCTCAAGGAACCCCTGAAGAGGTAGCACTTGTTAAAGAATCTTATACCGGAAAATATCTAAAGCCTTATGTATAATTATATAACCGATCCGAAAGATCCTATCATTAACTTTATTCAAAATATGAGAGACCTCGATGAAGAAGTTATTGTTGATTCTTCAAAACTTATTTCAAAATTCATTAAGGCAAAAAGATTTACACCTATTCATCTCTACATAAAGAAAAGTCTAATATCGACCTTTCCTTTTGAAACCGATTTTCAAAAAGTTTACGTTATTGAGGATTCTATATTTACTAGTATTTCTGGCTATAAATTTTCAAAAGGTGCTCTCGCTACATTTCAAAAACCACAGTTCAAAAAGTTTAATGAATTAAAGCCTCCTTTTATTTTACTTAATGGCTTAACTTCTCCCGAAAATATTGGCTCTATTGTAAGAACAATGGCAGGCCTTGGTTTTAAATCACTTATTATAGACTCAAAAACGTGTAGTCCTTATTTGCGAAGATGCATTAGAGTATCTATGGGAAATATTAATTTCATAGATGTACATAGAACTCATGATATTAAGAAATTTATTGAAGAAAATGATCTTGATGTATATTACGCTGCAAATGAAGATAGATCTGAAAATCTCTATAAAACAAAGCCGAGCTTAAACTCGGCCTTTATGATTGGTAGCGAAGGTCATGGTATTGATAAAGATATTCTTTTAAATGCCACTCAACTAATTAAAATACCTGTAACCGAAGGTGTCCTTCACTATAATGCCTCAATCGCTTGCGCAATAATTGCAAGCGATTGGTCTCAGAAACTTGAACTTATTTAATTGTTCCAAGTAGTGTAGACATTTCTATTGCAGACATAGCAGCTTCCCAGCCTTTATTACCTGCTTTAGTTCCGGCACGCTCGATGGCCTGCTCAATATTATCAACAGTGATAACTCCAAAAATAACAGGTACACCTGTATCAAGAGAAACCTTGGCCACGCCTTTAGCAACTTCACTTGATACATAATCAAAATGTGGAGTCGAACCACGAATAACTGCACCAAGGCAAATAACAGCATCATACTTCTTTGTTTCTGCTAGTTTCTTTGCCACTAAAGATACTTCATAAGCACCTGGAACCCAGGCAACTGAAGAGTCATCAATATTAGCTCCATGTCTTTTCAAACAATCAAGAGCACCTGAAAGAAGTTTACTTGAAATAAACTCGTTAAATCTTCCTGCAACGATCGCATACTTCTTACCTTGTGCATTTAAATGACCTTCAAATAATGTCGTCATTATATTCTCCTAACTAAGTTAAACTATTTTATATTTTTTAAAATATGACCCATCTTTTCTTTTTTTGCTTTTAAGTATTCGTAATTCATTTCATTTGGCTCAATTTCAAGAGGTACTCTCTCTACGAGCTCTAAATCAAAGCCTTCAAGTCCAACAACTTTACGAGGGTTATTAGTCAGAAGTCTCATTTTTTTCACGCCTAATATTTTCAAGATCTGTGCGCCAACACCATATTCACGTAGATCATCTTTAAAGCCTAATTTATGATTTGCTTCTACGGTATCGTAACCTTGATCCTGAAGAGCATATGCTTTAATCTTATTAGGTAAGCCAATACCTCTTCCTTCTTGCCTCAAGTATACAAGTACACCTGTTCCTTCTTTTTCTATTTCTTCCATTGCTTTTTCAAGCTGTTTCCCACATTCACATCTCATGGATCCGAAAATATCCCCTGTAAAACATTCTGAATGCATTCTAACGAGAACAGGACTCTCTGGATCGATATTACCTTTTGTAATGGCAACATGATGAACTTGATTTCCCACATGCGTTTCAAACATATGCAGCTTAAATTCTCCATACTTATTGGGGAAAGCAATCTGTGCGGTTTCATCCACTAAAGTTGCAGGCGTTAAATCTTCAGGAAAGGGATGACTTCTTCTATATTCAATTAAATCTTTAACTGTAATAATTTTGAGGTCAAATTTCTTGGCCATCTCAACCAGTGAATCGCGTCTGGCCATTGTTCCGTCTTCATTTAAAACTTCACAAATAGCTCCAACAGGCTTTAGCCCAGCAAGTACAGATAAATCTACAGCAGCTTCAGTATGCCCAGCTCTTTGCAAAACACCACCTGGCTTTGCGATAAGAGGAAAAATATGTCCAGGGCGTGCAAGATCTTCTGGTTTCGTTTTTTCATCGGCAAGAATATTCAAAGTTTCTGCTCTATCAGCAGTAGAAATCCCTGTTCCACCATTATTGCAATCTACTGAGACAGTAAAAGCTGTTTCATGAACTGAATCATTTTGATTTACCATCAAACTTATATTCAATTGTTTTGCATACTTTCTTGTTAGAGGTGCACATATTAAGCCTCTAGCTTCTTTAATCATAAAGTTAACATCTAAATCTGTAACTTTTTCCGCGGCCATAACAAGGTCACCTTCATTCTCACGATCTTCATCATCAAGAACAATAACCATTTTACCGTTTTTTATTTCTTCTACTGCATCTTCAATTTTATCAAACATCCTAAAAGCCTTTAGACCGCAACCAGTCTTCAGTAATATTAGATTTTTTATCGTTATTCACATTTATATCTGAATTATTTTTATATAAGAGCAAGTTTTCCACATATTTAGCGAGGATATCCACTTCTATATTCAACTTATCGCCAATCCACAGCTTATGAAAAACTGTGTTATGCCATGTATGTGGGATTATAGAAACTTGTGCTTCTTCTTTCTCTCGCCATAAATTACTAATCGTTAGACTAATTCCATGAAGTGTTATGGAGCCTTCTTTTACCATGTATTTCATGAGATCGGATGAAACTCTAAAACACATCACGTAATTATCACCGTAATTTTTAATATCTGTTATTGATCCAATACCATTAACGTGACCTTGAACGAGATGACCACCAAGTCTATCTGATAATCTTAGGGCTAACTCCATGTTAACGATGGACCCCACTTTTAAGTTTTCTAATGTCGTTTTCTTTAAAGTTTCGTGAACGGCCTGAACAGTAAATGAATGAGTTGTTTTTGCTATGACTGTCTGGCAAGCCCCATTAATTGCTACGGAGTCATCAATGTCCATATCATCAATAAGAACACGTGAGCGAAAAGTAATTTTCTTACCTTCAGCATTTCTCTCAATAGACTGAACTTCACCAAGTTCTTTAACGAGCCCTGTAAACATTATTTTCTCACCTCAAATACAGCTTCATTAGAATCCAAAAGTCTCCAATTACCATTTAGGCTTACTGCTTCTTGCATATCAAAGTTTTCTATACTTTCGTAAATAGATGATCCGTTTCCAATGAGCTTAGGAGCAATATATATACTTATCTCATCATACAAACCTAGCTCAATTAAATTGGAAACAAGTCTTGATCCGCCCTCTACTAAAATGGAGCTTATCCCTTTTTCACCAAGCCATGCGACTGACTCTTTTAGGTCTCCATTAAACTTATTCGTTTCGTATGTAGCTTCTGCCTCTGCACCCGTATTGATACCATATAGTTTTTCTTTATGATTCAATACTTTTAAATCTTTGCCCTGGAGTTTAGAAAGATCCCCTATGACTATTTTCTTATTTTCTTTAATAACCTGTGTTTCATTTCTTGTATTCAATGCAGGATTATCATTCAACAATGTGTTCATGCCTACCCAAATAGCATCATACTCATTTCTTAATTCGTGAACTTCTGCTCTGGCCACAGAGGATGTTATCCATTTTGAGGAACCAGTCTGACTGAACATTTTACCGTCAAGAGTCATTGCCATCTTTAAGTGAATATAAGGTCGCTTTGTAGTTATATATTTAAAGAATACTTTATTGAGGGCCATTGCTTTGTCTTCTAAAAGCCCTACCTCAACTTCAATACCATGTTCTCTTAACTTTTTTACGCCTTTTCCTGCCACTTCTGGATTTGGATCAAGACAAGCTATAAAAACTTTTTTTATCTTCTTCTCTATAATCAAATCAGTACAAGGCGGTGTGAGCTTATTTGTATGACAGCAAGGCTCAAGAGTACAAAATAATGTAGAGCCATCAATAGAATCTTTAGTTGCATTAATGGCCTCGACTTCTGCATGAGGACCACCTTGTCGCTTATGAAACCCTTCACCAATAACTTTGTCATTTTTAACAATCAATGCACCAACCATTGGATTAGGCGCAACTGTACCTTGTCCTTTTTTGGCCAACTCAAGTGCACGTAACATGTAGCTAATCGGTTCTTTTTTCACTTCACAACTATTTGAAAATTTGTAAATCAGTATCTTTTTTGACGCATAAATTCAAGGGCCACAGTAGCTAATACAGGCTCATCTATGATTAATTCCAAATTAATAGTTAATTACTTAAGCAGATGCATGAATTAGAGACTTGATGTTTATTCAGCGGGCAAGTATCGTTATTTAAATCTATTTTAACGTCAATTTTGGGGTCTTTTATGTTTATAAAACTACTGGCCGTGCTTATTTTTGTCCTCAGCTTCATTAATTGCTACGCAAGTAGTCATGCACTCTACATTAAAGGCACTGTTACAATTAATAAGAAGACCCTAGATAAGAGTAAAGCTATCAAAGTAGGGGATACTATATCTACTTTCAAGGATTCCCTTGTTCTTATACAATTAGATACGGGAGCGACTATCAAGATAAATGAAAACTCCTCTTTAAAAATTTCCATCCACAAGCCTAAAACCAACACCACTCTTGTTCAATTAATCAAAGGCAGCTCCTTTTTCAGAAAAGACCCCAAAATCAAAGGTAAATTTAACGTTAAAACTAAGGTTGCAACAATGGGGGTTAGAGGCACTCAGTTTTTTGTCGCTTACGGTCAAGAGTTATCCGATGAAGTATTCATGTGCGTTAATAAAGGTAGCGTTTGGGTGTCTGCCGATAAAAAGAAAGCTACAATTGTCAAAGAAGGAGAAGGGGTTAATATTACAAAGAAAAATGTTATCTCCCAACCACGCTTTCTTCCTTGGACTAAAGACTTGAACTGGAGTCTGAATCCTAAATCTAAAACTCTTGAAAATGATGCATCTATTGAGGAAAAGTATGGTGATCCTCTCGATCAGGATTATGACTAGTGAGTAGAGCTCTATTATTATTACTCTTATGTATTCAATCTGGCTTTGCTCAAGAAATACCGCCCAATGGAACTAGTTTTGATCAAGAATTTGATGTTTCGATCTTTTACAAAATTCAGAAACATCATCAATTTCTACTAAAAACGGCCTATATCCCTCAAAGTAAGCAATCAGATCGTAAAGAAATGCATCTCAGTTATAGATATTCCATACATCGAAACTGGAAGATAGGACTAAGCCTAAAGCGTGTATATGGAATGCGCCACAATGAAGATTGGAATAAAGAAACTGGTACATGGGAATGGAGAGACACATCAGCCCGTGGAGAAAGCTTTGTCGGTATATTTCTTCAACATAAGCAAATTGCCTGGGGCAAGGGAAGGGGTATCCTTAAAAACAGGCTTGAGCTTTTAAGAAATACATTTAATGATCAAGATACATTACTATATAAGCTAGGCATTATAAATTTTGAATTTAAGAAATGGATAACCATTCATCAGTTCGAATTCTTTATTCCTCTTAATTATAATGATGATCCCATTAGTGAGATATGGCACTACTCTTCCTTTATGTACCAATACAGTACCTTTCTTAAGTTTGGACCAAAGCTTAGCCTTGGGAAAATGTTTTGGAATGAGTCGATTGACTACAGTAGTCGAAAAGGTAATAAATTTTCTCATGATTTACTTATATATCGTCTCGGGCTTGGAGCGCTTTTTACTTTCTAATTAATGACATTTTGACCCCAAACGTAATTTATTTCTTACATTTTATTAAAATTTACTCACATCTCTGTATTTTTTCATCATTACGACACATGGCAACATGAATTCCTTCCATGATTTGGATAAACAATGCTCACAAACATAAAAGGAGAGATTATGAAAAATTATCTATGGAGCAGTCTTTTAATTTTTCTTCTAAGTAGTTCGGCATTTGCAACATCTACGCAAAATGTTCAATACTTCGGCCAAGAAGAAGATTTTCTTAAATTAAATACAATTCTATCTGAAACCCGCTATAGAGATAGGGAAGTCGATACAACATGTAACCGACAAGTTCCTTATCAAGAACAAGAGTGTGGGAATGAAACACGCTACCGTCAAGAGTGTAGACAGCAAGCAGGTCAAAACGTTTGCAGTACTACATATGAAAGAGTGTGTAGAAATGTAAGCCGTACTCGTCGTGAGTGTACTTCTCAACCTGGTAGACAAGTTTGCCGTACAACTCGTCCTACACAAATTTGTCGTAATGGGCGTTGTCGTACAGAACCAGCTAGACGCATCTGTGAAGACGGACCGACACGTCAAGTTTGTAGAAATGTTCCCTATAATGACAGAGTTTGTGATCAACAACCAAGACAAACATGTAACTGGGTACCTGGTAGAAATGTTTGTAGCGATGTTCCTTATTCAGAATATATTTGTAGAAATGTTACTCGCTATAGAAATGAAACATATGCCTGTCGTCGTACTATTCAAGAACCCTACAATGTTGAAAAAACTGTAGATGCAACTTTTGATGTTAAGTACAAGGGTGCAAACCAAAATGCTGATTCTGTACTTCTATTTAAGCTAGAAAATAATGGTGAAGTTTCACTTAAAGCAGATGACCAGTCACAACGTGGGAAAATCATCACGCTAAAGAAAAATCTTGAAATAAATGAAAACACAAGATCAATTAAAACTTCAGGTGATTTAGTTGTACGGTTTTTTAACAAAGAAAAGTTTATGGAGCCTTTAAGACAAGGTATTCAAAGTGTTGGATTTTATAATTCACATGCCTTTTTCTCTATTGGTAAAATTACAGAATCTGAGAGATTGAAAATTAAACTTAAAATCTCTGATTCTTCTAATACTGTTTTTGATAAAGTTTTGTCTGTAAATGACTTCTCTCTAACAGATAGAGAAACAATGTCTCGTCTTCAAATTGACCTTAGAGATCATGGTGTCACCTTATCAAATCGACTCTATAACGTTTCAATTGAAGTAATGCTTGATTTTGGTAATGATATTGTAAATCTTAACCAAGAAGATCTTTCTACTACTGGGTACTTTAACATAAGACCATAATTCACTTAGGGCCCTATTATGGGCCCTATTTATCTTCTATTAAAGTCCTATATTCACTATACTTCCAGCTATTTTTATTCAAAGAAGGATGAATAATAAATAAGGTATCTTTTCTTTCTCTTTCAGTTAAATCTTTATAAAAATTCCATAATGATTTGAAGTCCTGAGGCTTATTCAAATCATAGATATTACAAATTGAATCATTCATATAATCCAAGTTCTTCATATTTCTATGAATTATAGAAAACAACATTCTCTTATATCTACTGGAGAAGCTTAACTTTAGTTTACTTGTATTTAAAACTTTTGTATTTCTGATTAATATATTTTTACTATGAACGAATTTATTTATTAATGAATCTATTATGGGAATAGAATGGATATGAATATGACCATCTATATATTCAGGTGAAAAACCATATGTCTTTTCAAATTCTACAAATTGCTTCCTAAGGGATATCTTTCCCTTAAGAAAATCTAATTCATAATGTAGGCCAAACTTTAAACTCGGATTATGTAATTTTATTAGAGAGAGATTCTTAAGTAATTCCTCACTCGTTAACCCATATTTCGTAGAAGAAAAAGCAGAAATATAGTTAATCTCCATTCTCTGAACTAAATTCAGTATTGCAAAGTCAACATCCTTACTTTCACCAAAATCATCTGCTACAATCATACTAATTTTATATATTCTTATTTTGTTAATGGCTATCATGGATACACATAAGTTTTGGATTTCAAAAATAGAGAAATGGTCTCAGAACAATTATTCAAATAAGAATAAAGTCATTTCTAAGAGAGCAAGTCAGGCTTCAAAGATTCTAGAATTGAACCTAATTACAAGTCTTTGTGATCTAGGTTGTGGTAATGGTAGTGTTTATAACGAATTTTCAGATAACTTAAAATCCAACTGTCATTATAGCGGATTTGATCTTTTTCCTAAAAATTATATAAATACTACAAAAGATAAGTTTAAATATTATCAAAAAGAACTCTTAAAGATAAGAAAGGAAGATTTATCAAAATTTGATTGTGTCATGTCACTAGGATTAATTGATTGGTTATCAGATAAGGAACTCGATCATTTAGTAAATTTATCTTCAGACAAGCTCTTCATTCACTCTTTTACACTCAAAAGAATAGGGCCCAAATACTTATTTTACAAACTATACCGTAAACTATTAAAGCTATTTCTTTCTTACCCTGAACCTATTCTCTATACTAAAAACTCACTGATTAAAAAGTTTGATATGAACGTAAATACGATACAATTTATAGATGGCCCTTATCTTGTCATGTATATTACAAATTTGAGAAATCAATGAATTTAAGAATTGGTCGATTTACTTACTTATCCTTTGCTCTTGTTCTAATCCTAAGCTTAATTGTACGCTTAACCATTGGAGAAAGTTTCTTATATGGTAGCTATATTGATAGAGATCTTATTAGGGCTTTCAATATCCCTGATCAATTTTTTAATTATGGACCGGAGCTTTCTATAGCAGGAAGAACACCTGGTGGTTTCTTTTATTATTATTTAAAAATCTTTGAATTAGTTAGCTTTAATAGTCCTCTGTATATCTACTACATTAGTAATTTATTTAATTTTCTAGGATCTTTATTTCTCTTCCATAAAACTTTACAGGTTTTAAATATTAAAAATAACGTGATTTACTTGTCTCTATTTAGCTCCATAGGCTTCATGCTAGATTTTAGCCTTACGCTATGGAATCCTACTTTTACTCTTTTCTTTCATTTTCTTATTACATATCTATTCATTTCTTTCTTCTATTCTAAAAAGTCTTCACAGCACTCAATTCCAATTGCTTTTTTTCTTATTGGACTTACCTCACAAATACATCTCTCAGGTCTATTTCATATTCTTATTTTCCTCATACTTCTTTTGGTTTCATCTCGTCGTATTTCATTTAAAACGATTCTCTTAAGTCTGTTTTTTTTATTATTTGCTTATTTGCCCTTAATCTTAACTTTTTCAACTATGCCTATTTCAAATTTTCAAGAAATTATTACTTCTAAAGAAGAAATGCCCTTGGCACCATTCTTCTTACTTGTTCATCTCATTGACTATTCTTTTGGTGGACTTGGTTTTTTTGAAAATGGTATGCGAGAATATCCAAGATGGATTCTTATCAAGGGTTTAGGTAAATTTTTAAATGTATCAGTTTTAAACTTTTTTTCTCGGGGAATTCTTTTTATTTCTCTATTTTCAATTATTCTTACGACATTTTATAAAAAAGATACCTTCATCAGAACTATTCATAGAGGTCTAGCTATAGTTCTATTGGTTACTTTCTTTCTTTATTATTTCATCCTCTTTTATTTTGGTGATTATGCACTCAATTTTAGAAGACTCTACCCAATACTACCGTACCTCTTTCTATTTATGGTCTTCTCTATCTTGATCCTTATGAATCATTTTAACTCGCGTAAAAGTCGAGGTACTCTGACTCTCATTATCTTCTTATCTTTATCGCTAAATTTATCTAACTTTTTACTTAGAGATTTACCTAAGTTTAGTACTTATAAAGACTATAATTCATTGCTAGAGACTGCTTTAAATAGGTTGAACTTTAGTAAACAAACTATTAATAATAAAATTGCTATTGGATTCTATGATCCAGGTATTAATAAATGTCAGCTTCTCATCAATGATTTAATACAAGATAGTGGCGGAATTGATTACATATTCAAATCTAAAGTATTTTCTAGCACCAGTATTGATTATAAGAAATGTGTTTTCGTGATTCACGAAAGAGATACTATAAATTGCTCTTTGGCTGACTATAACTTACATAATTTAAATCTTATCAGTAAAAATAGAAATCTTCTTTTTTATTCATACGATAAAAAAACCTGCTATAGTAGCCTCAAGAATCGATATCTTTAATTATCCTTTTGATTTTTTTGACGACATCCTCTCTTGAATTTTTAAGATCATTTTTCATTATTTCTGTTCTAAAAAATTCAATTTTGTCTAAGAATTCATCTACTTTAGATTTTATTTGCTCTTGAGTATTACGTTCCCTCAATACTATTCCGTAATTCATTTCTTCCACATAATCCGCATTTATATTTTGTTCATAATGTCTTTCAATGGGAATGCAGATCATAGGTTTATTCAATAGTATTGACTCTGAAATAGAATTAAACCCGCCTCTTATTATTGTAAATTTGGATTTTTCAAAATCTTTTAGAAACTGCTCATTAGTTATATTTGATGTTGCATGATGCTCTAGATAATTTATTCTTTCTTTTAAGATTTTTTCTATGTCTTTATTTATATAAGAATCTCCCGACCCAATCATAATAGGAAGACCCTCATATCTATTATTCTGAAGGCCATCAATTTCACTTCTAAAGATAGGACCAAGGGTGCTACCCTTAACAAAGCTCATTTCTATTTTTTCATATGATATTATCTCAGTGTATAGAAAATCGAGAACTTCTATAAACCAACTTTTTAAATACTTTTTTACTGTTATTTTTATTGGGTTTCTTATCGATACAATTTTATATTTTCCAAGAAGGGGATATACAGAATCGACAAGAATAAGGTCTGGATTTATAGTTTTAATTAATTTTCTTAGTTCTCTAAAGTATCTAATTACTTCTTTAATTTTAAAACCCAATTTTCTAATTTTACTTATTTGAAAACTATTTATCTCTTTTTCTAATACTGCATACGCAAATCCACTTGCACCAACATATACATCACTTGTTTTATTCACATCTTTTATAATCTCAATATCTCTGACGATATTTCCTAGACCATGACCATTAATTAAAAATAATATTCTTTTATCTTTTTTCATTTATTACTTATTATATTCCAATGCATATTAATAATGGAAAACTCTATTCTTTTCTTCATAGGCTTTTCTTAAGCTCTATTCGAAATAACGAATACAAACAGGTTCAGTTTAACCTACACCCTTGGTTACTTAAACTTGATTCTAATGTAAAAGTTCTAGATGTTGGATGTGGTGATGGTACTTATCTTAACTTATTTAATTCTAATAAACTCTATGGATGTGATCTAGAGCAATCAAACTTTGCTAATATGCCTCAACATTCAAATTTTCTTCATTCAGATTTTCTTGATCTAAATTCACCCTGCAATTTCGACATTATAAACTTCTTTGGAGTTCTTGAATTCTATGAGGATAAGTCTCTATTACTTGAACAAGCACGTAAGCTCTTAAAACCTAATGGGTACCTCATTATAATGAGTCCTTTTACCACTAATGATCATTTTCTTTATTCTTTCTTTAGCATGCTATTTAATAATAAATCGGTCTTTCCAATTGATAAAAATGATCTTCCTAAGGATTGTAATATTATCCATGAAAGCAATATTTATCCTCACAACAGTCTTCTTTTAATCAATTTTTAAGCAAAAAAAGGGCCTCAAAAGAGGCCCTAATATGTACTATTTTATTTTAAGATAAAATTATACAAGGAAGATTGTGATAAGTGTAAAGATCACAAGTGATTCCATAAGTGCAAGACCAAGAATCATTGGTACGAAAAGCTTGTCAGCAGCAGCTGGGTTACGAGCCATACCTTCTAGAGCTACAGAAGCAGCTGCAGATTGAGCACGTGTTCCTGCGTAAGCAGCGAAAGCTACAGCAAGAAAATACATAGGAATTTTTGTGTACTCATTCATTGGAATAAGTGTAGTCATACCACCATCTTGAGCGAAAGCAGCAGAAGCAGCGAAAAGAGCAACTAGGGCAACGATAATTTTTTTCATAACCATCTCCATATAAAAGGTTAAAAAGTTAAGGTTTAATCTTAGTGGTGATCCTCATCATGATCGTGGTGAGCAACGGCCATTTGGATATAAACCATAGTTAAAACTGTAAAAACATATGCTTGAATTAATGAAACAAGTATCCCAAGAATCATGAACACTATGGGTACTAGCGCAGGAGCTAAGCCCGAAAACTGTGAAAGTACAATGTGATCTCCCATCATATTTGATCTAAGACGAAGAGCTAATGAAAGGGGACGAATAAAGTTTGAAATAATTTCGATTGGAAAAATCAAAAAGGCTAAGTACCAAAGCGGTCCAGCAAAGTGCTTTAAGTAATTCCAAGTACCTTGTTCTTTACAACCTTGAATATTGTAATAAATAAATACAAAAGCACCTAGAGCAAGTGTTGTTGAAAGGTATTCAGTTGGTGGTAAGAATCCTGGAATTAGTCCAATTAAATTACAAACTAAGATCATTAGAAATGTCGTAGCTATAAAAGAGAAGTATCTCGGACCTTCTTTTTCACCAATGATACTTTTACATTGTCCGTAGATGAAATTCCCGTAGAGTTCTACAAAGTTTCTTAAAGATATTCCACTATCTGGAATTACAATATTTGAAACAGATGAAATCTTAGATCTATAAACAAGCCCTATGGCGAGAATAAATAATCCGACAAGTACAAATGTAAGAGTATGAGCTGGTACATGCATTGAATGAGCAACGCTACCTAGCCATGTAAAACCACCCTCAGCGTGAGCAGTTGTTGATAATAAAAATGGAAGCAAAACTAGCATTTTTCTCATTATGATTCACCTTAATTAGGGTATTTACCTAACTTTTTAAGTTTTTGCGTAGGCCAAAACCCATTACAAAAATTTGTGCAACATAGTTTAATACTGCAAGTATTATCCTATTCCCCATAAAATGTACACCTAAACCTATAGAACCAAAGAGAAAAAGTATATGAAGCATCATATAAAGAAATAATTTCATCTTATCTATTTTTCTTTCTCTCAATGCCTTTTGATCAAAAATTACAACATGCATTATATACATCAGTAAAAACAAACTTATTAGCGTTGCGACATAGATACTAAATACTACAACTATTTCAGTAGTATCTCTCGCAAATAGGCAAAATATCATGGTTATGATTAAAGATACTGGCCAAAAAATTTTATGATCTATTTTTTTTATTAATTCCATTCCATACCAATAAGACAAAACTATTAATTATTACAAACAAAAAGAGTATGACACCCCACGTTTTAGAAATATACCCTAACTCAACTAGCTTCATTGAAAGCCAAGCTATCACAAATATTGTCGACGGTATCGACATTGCGATCCCAAGAGCAGCCATCCAGTTACTTGGTACTTTCATAACTACCTTTTTCTCGCCACTCTTCTTTCATATATGGCCTTTAATCTATTTTGTATGACTTTAGTATTAGGATATTCACCTAATATAGAATAATAGAGATTATATGCTTTCTTAAGTTCTTCCATAGTTTCATAGGCATTAGCCATTAAGAATTTTGTTTGCACAATATTATCTCTACGATTTTCTTTTTGAAGATATTCATTCCATGCATTTACAGCAGCATCCCAGTCTTTTAACTCGAAATATATCAATCCTTCATAATAATAAGCCTTCATTAAATATTCATGCTTACGATTTTTTTTAATTTCTTTAAATAATTGGAGGGATTTTATTGGATTGTCGTTTTCATAACTACTTAATGCATATCTAAATGAGTAAAAGTCTTGCTTGGTAAGCCTAGGACTGAATTCGCTCAACTTTCCGTAAATTTTTTCAGATAAACTATAATCTTTCAAATAAGTGAAATATATTTCACCTAAGCGTTCCTGTGTTTTTACTAACCATAAAGGGTCATCGCTGATCTTCATGATTTCCTTGTAAAACTTAACTGATTCTTTATTTTCAGCTAAGTAAATAGAATAGAGATCACCCAACTGATAATTTATTTTTACTTGTATGTCGTAAGGGGGGTTTTTTTCTAAAATTTTCTTATATTTACTAATGGCTGACCTATAGTCTTGTTTTGCAATATAGCTCTGGGCCCTTAGAATTTCTTTATTAAGTGGGGGAGTGAAGTCACATGAAAATAGGGCCCCTGATACTAGCAGAAGCCCTATATAATAAATTTTACTCTTCAGTAGCATCGTCTTCTTCAACAATACTCTCTACTGCTACAACTTTTTCTCCGTCTTTCAGTCTAATAATGCGAACACCTTGTGTTGCTCTTCCCATCAGACTAATTCCAGAAATCATTGTTCTAATAACTTGTCCTTTATCGGTTATAATCATTAGATCATCATCTTCTTTAACAGGTTTAATTGCTGTAATCTCACCATTCTTCTCGGTCAATCTCATGGCTAGAATACCTTTCCCACCACGTGACTGCTTTCTATACTGAGAAGCTTGAGTTCTTTTTCCATATCCATTTTCAGTTACAGATAGAATCTCAACATTATCATCGATAATCTCCATACCGATTATTCTTTCACTCTCATCAATAGATATACCTTTAACACCTTGAGAAACACGTCCCATAGATCGGCAATCTTCTTCAGAGAATCTAATTATCTTTCCACTTGTAGAACAAAGAAGAACATCATGTTTACCCTCAGTAACTCTTACGTTAAGAAGATTGTCTCCATCAAGAATCTTGATAGCCTTCAGACCACTCTGTTTAACATTCTTATATTCTGAAAGTTCTGTTTTCTTAACAATTCCTCTTTCCGTAGCAAAGAGAAGATACTTACCTTCGATATCCTCTTCATTAGGAATGCAGATAATCTCTTTAATTTTCTCACCGGCAGGAATTTGAATAAGGTTAGCTAAATTTCGTCCTTTATTCGTACGGGTTCCTTCAGGGATCGTATAAACTTTCTTAGAGAATACTTTACCTCTACTCGTAAAGAAGAATAGGGTTGAGTGAGTATTGGCCGTAAAGATATTAGTAAAGAAGTCTTCATCTGTAGAGTTAGCACCTTTTACACCAGTACCACCACGTTTTTGCTGCTTATAGGTATCCGTAGCCATTCTCTTGATGTAACCCTTGTGAGTTATCGTCACAATGACATCTTCTTCTTTTACAAGATCTTCAAGTTGAATTTCATCAGCTTTGGCAACAATATCGGTTCTTCTCTTATCACCGTAATTATTTAGAATTTCTTCGAATTCTTCTTTAATAATTCCTTTGATAAGTTCTTCACTATTAAGGATAGCTTCTAAACGAGCAATCTCTTTCATTATAGCTTCATAATCAGCAATAATCTTATCTCTTTCAAGACCAGTTAAACGCTGTAATCTCATATCGAGAATGGCCTGAGACTGAATTTCAGAAAGCGTGAACTTACTCATTAAGCTAGCTTTTGCTTGAGCTGGACCTTCTGATTTTTTAACAATTTCTACAATTTCATCAATATTCTCAACAGCTGTTTTTAAACCTTCAAGAATATGTGCTTTTTCTTTAGCTTTCTTTAATTCAAATACTGTTCTTCTAATGATCACTTCTCTTCTATGGTCAACAAAGGCCAGAAGTTGTTCTTTAAGGTTCATAACCTTTGGAGAACCGTTAGAAATACTAAGGAAAATGATACCAAAAGACGTCTGTAACTGTGTTGCCTTATAAAGACGGTTTAGGATTACTGATCCCATTTCGCCTTTCTTAAGTTCAATCGCAATACGAATACCTTCTCTTGAAGACTCATCTCTAATATCTGAGACACCCTCAATTTGTTTTCCATTTACAAGCTCAGCAATTTTTTCAATTAATCGAGCCTTGTTAACTTGGTAGGGAAGTTCAGTAACAACAATTCTTTCACGATCACCACTTCTTCCAAACATTTCAATGTCAGTCTTTGCTCTAATTTGAAGAACACCTTTACCTGTATGGTAAGCAGACTTAATACCTTCTGTTCCATGGATTGTTCCTGCTGTTGGAAAGTCCGGTCCAGGAATGATTTTCATGAGATCATTAATCGTAGCTTCTCTATTATCTAATAAGAGAAGAAGACCATTCATAATTTCTGTTAAATTGTGTGGAGGTATATTTGTGGCCATACCTACCGCAATACCAGCAGACCCATTTACGAGAAGAGTAGGTACTTTAGTTGGTAGAACTGTTGGTTCTTTTAAAGAGTCATCATAGTTGGGTTGCCACTCTACTGTCTCTTTATCAAGATCCTTTAGCATTTCTTCTGCTAATTTTTTCATTCTAATTTCGGTATATCTCATAGCAGCTGCACTATCGCCGTCAATCGAACCAAAGTTACCTTGTCCATCGACCAGTTGATATCTCATTGAGAAATCTTGGGCCATACGAACAATGGTATTATAAACAGCGGAGTCACCGTGCGGGTGATACTTACCAATCACATCACCAACAACTCTGGCTGACTTTAGAAATGGTTTATTATGATAGTTTCCTAAAGAGTGCATAGCATAGAGTGCTCTACGGTGAACTGGCTTAAGTCCATCTCTTACATCAGGAAGGGCACGTCCAATAATTACAGACATGGCATAATCAAGGTAACAACTCTTCATTTCATCTTGAATAAGAACAGGTGCTACGTTTGATGGATTTGTATTTTCGTTATTATTATCGCTCATTGATAATTCCTATTTTCTAAACATCTAAGTTTCTAACGCTAAGAGCGTTATCTTCAACAAATTGACGACGTGGTTCTACGTTGTCACCCATAAGAACAGAGAAGACCTGATCGGCTTCAATTGAATCTTCAATCTTAACTTGAAGAAGGGTTCTATTTTCTGGGTTCATTGTTGTTTCCCACAATTGTTCAGGGTTCATTTCTCCAAGTCCTTTATAACGTTGGATATATGCACCTTGCTTTCCATCAGTAAGAACGTAATTAGAAAAATCTTCTAAAGATTCAAATTCTTTTTTCACACCTTTTTCAGAAGTGATTTCAAAGTTTGATGTTCTATACTTCTTAATTCCATCCCATCCATTGATAAGATCGAAGAATTCAGTACTTTCAAGAAAGTAAGTTGTGAGTTTTAACTGCTTAGTTCTGGCCGTTGTTACAACTTTAATTTGTAAACTAAAACCGCCATGCTCTTTATCTTCTAGAATTGTGAAAGAATATTTCTTAAGCGTTTCAGTTTCTTTTGATTTTAATATTTCTGAAACTTTTGCGATTTCAGTTTCTAACTTAGCTTTATCTTTTAAAGTTTCATCTCTTAATTCAGACTTTTCAATTATCGTCTTTAAAAGATGGGTATCAAAATGATTATCGTATGAATCAAGATTCTTATTATAATTAATGTGCTTATTAATTAGCTTAACAATTTCTGGATTCTCAAAGTTTTCACCATCAATTTTTACAACAGATCCATCAACAGAGTTTTCAATTAAGAAGTTTTCTAATGATTTTTCATCTTTAAGATATCTTTCTGAACGACCTTTCTTATATTTAAATAACGGTGGCTGAGCAATATAGATATATCCATTTTCAATAAGTTCAGGGAACTGACGATAGAAGAGGGTAAGAATCAGTGTTCTAATGTGAGACCCATCCACATCAGCATCCGTCATAATTACAATCTTGTGATAACGTAATTTTGAAATATCAAAATGATCTTTTCCTATCCCTGTACCAAAAGCTTGGATAAGAGTTTTAATTTCGTTATTACCAAGCATTTTATCGTAACGAGCTTTTTCAACGTTAAGAATCTTACCTTTTAAAGGAAGTACTGCTTGTATTCTACGATCACGACCTTGTTTAGCTGAACCACCAGCAGAGTCCCCTTCCACAATATAAATTTCACATTGAGCAGGATCTTTCTCTTGGCAGTCGGCCATTTTTCCAGGAAGACCAGAACTTTCAAGAACCGATTTTCTTCTTGTTAGATCTCTTGCTCTTCTTGCAGCTTCTCTTGCTGCTGCTGCATCTGTGGCCTTACGTATAATTGTTTTTGCCGTATTTGGATTTTCTTCGAAGTAGGTTTTTAATCCTTCTCCTACAAGAGAATTAACAATACCTTCAACTTCCGAGTTACCAAGCTTATCTTTTGTTTGACCTTCAAATTGAAGTTCAGGAAGCTTAATAGAGATAATAGCTGTTACACCTTCTCTAAAGTCATCACCTGTAAGATTCATTTTTAAACCTTTTAACAGGTTATTATCTTTCGCGTATTGATTGAGAACACGTGTTAAAGCGGTTTTCAAACCACTAATATGTGTCCCTCCACCAGGTGTACAAATTGCGTTTGCATAGCCAGAAATACTTTCGCTATAGGAATCAGTCCATTGAAGAGCAATTTCTACTTCGTAGTCTTCTTTTGATTGCGTAATATAAATAGGTTTTTTATGAACTGGTGACTTCGCTCTGTTAAGGTATTCAACAAACTCAATCAATCCACCTTCATAATGGAAAATTTCTTTTTTATCAGATCTTTCATCTTTCAAATTAATTCTTAAGCCTTTATTCAAGAAGGCCATTTCACGGAATCTATTCGCAAGAGTGTCGTAATTAAATTCTAAAATTTCAAAGATTTCAGTATCAGGTTTAAACGTTACGGCCGTACCTGTTTCTTTATCATTTTCAAGGGTTCCAATTTCTTTAAGAGGAGCCATTGTATTTCCTCTCTCAAATTTTACGGAATAAACCTTTCCATGTTTCTTAATTTCAAGCTTTACCCAAATAGATAAGGCGTTAACTACTGCAGCACCAACGCCGTGTAGACCACCTGAAACTTTATAAGCTCCACCTTCTTCATTAAATTTTCCACCAGCATGGAGTTTGGTATAAACGAGTTCTGCTGCAGAAATCCCTTCAGTAGGGTGCATATCAGTTGGAATACCACGTCCATTATCTACTACCGTTACAGAATTATCTTTGTGGATAATGACTTTAATTTCATCACAGTACCCAGCCAAAGCTTCATCAACAGCGTTATCTACAATTTCATATACACAGTGATGTAAACCTCTATTGGCCGTATCACCAATATACATACCTGGTCTTTTTCGAACTGCTTCGAGTCCTTCTAAAACCTTAATCTGATCTGCATCGTATTTTTCGCCTACCTTAGATATAGACGGTGTTTGATTTTCCAAGCAGAAACTCCCATGTCTCTAATATATAAAAAAATTTTTATACCAGTTTAACTATTCCTGAAGTGACTTGAATTTTGTTAGCCCCTTCAATCTCATCCAATTGTTTCTTAAAATTATCGTTTGCAGTTGTAATCAAAACTTGGAAATTTTTCTTTTTTATATATTCAACCAAGCGTGACCATCTGAACTTATCTAATTCTCCTGAAACATCATCTAAAAGTACAATAGGAAAAGAGTTAAATTTATACCTAAATAGCTCTATATAGGCAAATAAGAGGCTCAAATAAGACATTTTTTGTTGCCCTAAAGAGCAGTAATCATATGAGTTTAAGCCATCAAAAAGAAGCACATAGTCATCTTTATGAATTCCATAGTGGGTATGCCCAAGAACTTCATCCTTAGGCTTATTTTTCTGCACTAATTCATAATAGCTCTCAAGGCTATTTGGATTGATTTTAGTATCTAATGTGATGGTTAAATCATGTTCTTCAGAAAAAAGATTATGAAAGGCCTGTTTAATAAAAGGCTTAATTTCTTCAAGAAATTGTAAACGTTTGTTAGTTAAATTCAGAGATAGGGGACCCATTTCTTTGTCTATAGCATCAATTTGTTTTTGATATTGTGGTGGCTTTTTTGAAAGTAGTTTATTTCTAAATCTTAAAGATTTTGTATAGCGAGATAATGTTTTCTTATAATCTGAATCAAGTTGTCCTAGATGATCATCAATCCAGTTTCTTCTAAAAGAAGCTGAAGTATGAAAGCCATGACTTTCAAATGGATTTATAAATAGGACACCGATATTAAGTTTTCTATTCGTACTACTTCCATCTCTATGCCACTGTCCACCATCTGCTGATAACTTTCCTGAATATGTAATGGGTTTTCCTTCTTCTAGATTTTTAAAGAGAGAAGAAAATAATATTTCGGGGTTATCCCCATCCATACCGAGAATTTGTGGAAAACTCGCATTTTTACGAAATGATTTTCTTTTGATGAGAAAATATATCGCTTCTAATATATTTGTTTTTCCGTTTCCATTTTCACCAAATATACAATTGATGTTGGGTCCAAATGGAATAATTTCACTTTCAAGATTTCTAAAATTCTGTATCTGAAGCTTTTCTATAATTGCTGGGAGCATATTAAATTAGAGCTTGAGAGGCATTATAATACCCAGTAGGTGAGGAAGGTTTGTTTCCCTCAACACTACTGCACTAAATTCATTATTGATCTCAAAACGCATCTCACCCTCTTCAAAAGTGGCAAGTGTATCAATTAAATATTTAGCATTAAAACCAATTTCCATTTCTCGTCCATTGTATTCAACGGGAATGGTTTCTCTTGCATCACCAAGTGAAGGGTGATTGGCCATTAAGATCATTTCATTTTCAGAAAGTTTAACCCTTACGCCATTACTTTTTTCGTTACTCATAATTTTAATTCTTCTAAGGGCATCAAATATTGATCCTTTATCAACAATTAAAGTAAAAGTTGTCTTCTGTGGAATTACCGCTTGGTATTTTGGATATTCTCTTGAAATAAGTCTGATACTTAAAAAATATTTTTCCTCGCAATTCACATACATGAAGGAGTCATCCACACTAATGTTGATATCTGCACCAGCATTTGTTTCGGCTACTCTTTTAAGTTCAGATACACCTTTTCTAGGAACAATAATTCCATTGATAAGGTTTTCGATATTACTGTTTTCTAGCTCTGTATCAATCATAGAAAGTCTATGACCATCAGTTGCTACAGCTCTAAGCTTGGAATCAGTTTCTTGTAGGTAGATTCCATTTAAATATAATCTTGTTTCATCAGTAGAAATAGCATGACCTGTTTTAGAAATTATTTCTAAGACTTGTTCACTTTTAATTGAGAACTCATTGCTTTTGTTCTGGAAAACTAATTGTGGAAAATCCTCGTTTTTATAAATGAGTAGAGTGAAGTGAATATCTCCACAGTCAATCTTGAGAGTATTTTCGTTGTCGTCGATTTTTAATTCTAAACTTGAGTTTGGTAACTCTCTTAAAATATCAGAGAAATTCTTAGCGTTTACACAGAAGGACCCAGGTACCTCTGTAATCGCTTCTATTTTTACCTTAGCTGAGACTTCAAGATCTGTTGCAGAAAAGCTTAGCTCACCATTTGCGGCCTCTACAAGTGTATAGGCTAGAATGGGTCGTGTATTCTTTCGATCTACAACTGAAGTGACCTTGTTAATGGCTTCTCGAATTGATTCTGTACTTACTTGTGCGTGCATATATTTTTCCCTTAGATATAATTTTTATCGTACTTTGGTTGGGATAGACAAGGGTCTTCGTAGTTCTCTTTCTATATATATATATTTATATATTTAAATTAATATATAATATAGGCTGTGGATAAGTGGATAACTCTATAAAGCTCGATAGTCACTAATATTGGGCCATTTGGCGATTGTGTATAAATGTTTATAACTTTTTTATATGCGTTTGCTCAGTTCGTATATTCTTAAGTATTCACCATTTTTTTGACATTTACTCACAGGTTTTCCACAACTTTTCCACACGACAATTTTACTTGTGTTCTCTTTAGATAAAATTGGCCAATATCTTTTATTTTATCCACATTTTTATTCACATGTGGATAAGTTTTTATTAACAATGTTGATAGTGTGGATAACTAGTTTTCCACAATTGTTAATAACTTTCATTTTTACTTATTTTCTCTTTAATATCATTAGGTTATTCATACTAGTTATTAACATTAGGCCGTGGATTGGCCGGGGATTTGGCCGACTAGTCATTTTTT
>JBLWYP010000032.1:0-38166 GCA_048266825.1 Bacteriovoracaceae bacterium
CCACCGAAGCCACCACCGCCAAACCCACCGCCTTGACCATCAACTCCAGCATGACCAAATTGATCATAACGAGACTTCTTACTCTCATCGAGAAGAACCTCAGCAGCTTCCGATGCTTCTTTAAACTTACCTTCGGCTTCTTTATCATCAGGATTTCTATCACGGTGATACTTAAGGGCCAATCTACGATAGGCTTTTTTTATTTCATCTTTACTCGCACCTTTCGCAACACCTAAAATATCGTAATAATCTCTTTTACTCATCCCTATAATCCTTAATCAAAAAGTCTTGGCATTTTAAAAAGGCCCTAGCATCGCCAGGGCCTGAAATTTTATTATTTTGAGTAACTCTTATACTTCTTTGAAGTCAGCATCGACAACATCATCGTCATCATTTTTTTGCTGTTGTCCTGCACCTGCATCAGCACCTGGACCTGCTGCACCTTCGGCACCGGCTTCTCCACCAGCGGCTTGATACATTTGAGTCGCAATCTTATGACTTACAGTTTGAAGAGCTTCAGAAGCAGCTTTCAACTCATCAAGATTCTCAGAAGTTAGCTTTGGCTTAGCTTCTTCGATCGCTTTTTCAAGCTCGGCCTTATCGGCATCAGAAATTTTACCTTCACCATCTTTAATCATCTTTTCAGCACCAAGAATCATAGAGTCAAGACCATTTCTAGCATCAACAACTTCTCTTCTTTTTGCATCTTCTTCTTTATGCTCTTCAGCTTCACGAACCATTCTGTCGATTTCTTCATCAGAAAGCCCTGATCCACCAGAGATTTTAATTTCTTGAGACTGACCAGTTGCCTTATCAGCAGCTGAGATATTAATAATACCGTTAGCATCAATATCAAATGTCACTTCAATCTGAGGAACTCCACGTGGAGCTGGATTAATTCCAGTCAGATCAAAACGTCCAAGAGTTTTGTTATCTTTAGAAAACTCTCTCTCACCTTGAAGAACGTGAATACTAACTGCTGGTTGGTTATCAGCAGCTGTTGAGAATACTTGTGATTTCTTAGTAGGAATCGTTGTATTTTTCTCAATCACTTTAGTCATAACGCCACCAAGAGTTTCAATACCCATTGAAAGTGGAGTTACATCAAGAAGAAGAACATCTTTTACATCACCAGCAAGAACCCCACCTTGAATGGCTGCACCAGCAGCAACAACTTCATCAGGGTTAACACCTTTAGATGCTTCTTTACCAAAAATTTCCTTAACTCTTTCTTGAACCGCTGGAATTCTTGTTGAACCACCAACAAGGATAACCTCATCGATTTCATTCTTAGCAAGACCAGAGTCTTTGATACAAGTTTCACAAGGAACAGCAAGAGCCTTAATATGATCACCGATGAGTGATTCAAACTTAGCACGAGATAAATTGATGTTTAAGTGCTTAGGACCAGAAGCATCAGCTGTAATAAACGGAAGGTTTATGTCTGTGCTGTTTGTAGTCGAAAGCTCATGCTTAGCTTTTTCAGCTGCTTCTTTCAATCTTTGAAGGGCCATTTGATCTTTTCTTAGATCGATACTGTCAGATTTCTTAAATTCATCAGCTAGGAAGTTAATGATAGTTTCATCAAAGTTCTCACCACCAAGGAATGTATCCCCGTTAGTTGCTTTAACTTCGAAAACACCATCACTAGTAATTTCAAGAATAGAGATATCAAAAGTACCACCACCAAGGTCAAATACTGCGATATTCTTATCTACTTTACTATCAAGACCGTAAGCAAGAGCAGCTGCTGTTGGCTCATTTACAATACGCTTAACTTCAAGACCTGCAATACGACCAGCATCTTTTGTTGCTTGTCTTTGAGCATCGTTGAAATAAGCAGGAACTGTAATAACGGCATCTGTTACTTCTTCACCAAGATAGTCTTCAGCAGATTTCTTCATTTTTTGAAGAACTTTGGCTGAAATTTCTTGAGCTGACATTTCTTTTCCATCAACCTTTACCCATGCATCACCATTTTTGTTGGCGAAGATTTCAAAAGGAGCTACTTCAGCAAACTTCGTAGCTTCTGGAGTTTTAAACTTACGTCCAATAAGACGCTTAATTCCGTATAAAGTTTTTGTAGGATTTGTAACAGCTTGTCTCTTAGCCACTTGACCAACAAGAGTTTCACCATCTTTTCCAAAACCGATTACAGAAGGTGTCGTGTTGTGACCTTCAGAGTTTGGAATAATTTTATACTTTCCATTTTCAAGTACGGCCACACAAGAGTTGGTCGTTCCTAAGTCGATACCAATAATTTTACCCATTTTTTTTCTCCTTAAAAAAGATATTTAGTCGTTCTTTGCAATTACTACTTTTGCGGCTCGTAGAAGTCTCCCATTAAGAGAATAGCCGTGTTGAAATACTTGTATTACTTCTTGATCTTGCTTACCTTCTGCTGGCTGCTGGGCCATGGCTTCATGGAAATTAGGATCAAAAATTTCTCCGAGTGCTTCTATTTTTTCAAGACCATTACCTTTAAGAGTGCTTAAGAATTGATTTCTTACCATCTCTATACCTTGGAAAATGTTCTTAATTTTTTCGTCTTCATCATTAGCAATGGCATCTACTGTACGATCAAGATTATCTACAACATCAAGAAGTTCAGATAAAACTTTTTCATTACCAAACTTAACAAGATTTGATTTCTCTCTTTCAAATCTCTTCTTCATATTTTCCATTTCAGCAGCGACATAGAAGAATTTACTTTTGAAGTCTTCAGATTCAGTCTCTGATTTTCTCGCCTCATCCAGTTCATCCTTAATTTCGTGAAGTTCTTCTTTGATCTCTTGCGTTTCAGCTTTGATCTCTTCTGCGTCCTTTAGGATCTTCTCTTGCGTTTCTTCTGCTGTTCTTTCGCTCATTTTTAAAATTTCCTTTTAATCGTTCAGTGTCTTACGTCCTACAAGATGGGATAGGTTATATATATGTCAATGTTATGACTTAAAATCTCTTACAAGCTTTAAATAACTACCTGTTTTTATTTATTAAAAGAAGGGAAAAAGTTTATTGACCAACGTGTCAAGAATAAGAAATCCTTTAGAATTTAAGGAGAAATGATTCCAGTCACCACTTCCTAGGCCTTCGCTGCTCCACTTTGTTATTAATTGAGATACTTCTTTCTGAAATTTTTTGTCAAATAAATCAATAGGTGCGATTCCTTGAGAAATACGAAGACCCATATATATTTTTTCTAATAGAAGCTCATCTTCGCTCAATAATTCTTCTGTATAGCGTTCGCCATCGACCTTCCACTTGTATCTAAGGTTACGCCCATTTAAAAAACCTACTGCACTGGCACCAAGCGCCGCAACACTTTCACAGCGCCAATAGCGTAAATTGTGCTCTGAAGCTTTTCCTTTTTTTGCAAAGTTGGAAACTTCATAATGCTCAAAGCCCTCTGAAGTGAGTCTATCACTAACTTTCAAAAATTCGTCTTCTAGATAACTATCATCAGGTAGTTCCGACTTATAAGGATAACCACCTTTGGCCGTTAGAATATATAAAGAGAGATGCTCAGGATTGAACTTTAAGATCTCATCAAGCTCTTCAATAACATTTCGATCTTTGGACTGAGACCAGGGTAGTCCCAACATAAAGTCCACGGAAAAGTGAAGTTTGTTCTCATTGAAGTAGCTCAATGTTTCATATACATCTTCTAAGGAATGTACTCGGTCTAGTATTTTTAGATAATCTGTCCGAAGAGCTTGTACACCTAAAGAGAAACGATTAACGCCAAATTCCTGCCATGCTCTTAAGCCCTCTTCATTCCATGTACCTGGATTGACCTCAAGAGTGAACTCTCCACCCTCTTTTAGCTTAATCCCTTCTTCATCAAAAAGTTCTTTTAAGAAGTTGGCTCCTCTGGCTCCCCATAAAGAAGGTGTTCCTCCTCCAATATAAAGGGTTTCCAGCTCACCCCATTCATGATCTTTCCCAAAGATTTCCTTATGGATATCAATCCCTTTACGTAAAGAACTTTCAAAAGGAGAAATATCTTCCGGTGAGGTTGGGATCTTTTTATAGAAGTCACAGTAGTTACAAAGGTGGCGACAAAAAGGGAAATGAATGTATAGCGATTCAACTTTGTTGGCCATCTATTATACTCGCATTGAAGAAAGGACACTGGTACACTTATCGGTGAACATATTCAATTAATATCACTAATCCTACTAAAAGAATAAGGAAAGCTCTATGCAGCACGAACTCATAACCCTCGATAATCAACTTCAAACTCTCTTTGTTGATGCTCCAGGAAATACAGCAGGTTCCGTCCAGATTTGGTTCCGTGCTGGATCGGCCCTCGAAAAGAAAGATAATCAAGGAATTGCCCACTTCTTAGAACATATGTTCTTCAAAGGAACTCCAACGAGACCTGGTTCGGCCATCGCCCACGAAGTGGAAAGTTTTGGTGGAGAGCTGAATGCATTTACAAGTTTTGATTACACTTGCTACTACATCAACACGCCTATCAATCATCTCACTCAAACCGTAGACATCTTACTTGATATGGTTTCCAACCCAGAATTTAAAGATGAAGATATCCTTCCTGAAAGAGGCGTGGTTTTTGAAGAATTCAGAAGATCTATTGATAATCCGAATCAATATGCTTTTAATAGCCTTCAAAAAAATGTCTTCACCGGTGGCTACTCTCACCCTATCTTAGGAACAGAGAAAAACATCCTCTCTTTCAGTAGAGAACAACTTCTTGAGTTTAGAAAAAACTTTTATAATCTAAGTAATGCCCTTTTGGTTGTCGCAGGAGATCTTAAGCATAAAGATAAAATCATTCAAAAAATTCAGTCCTATCAATTACCTGAAGGCGGACGTTCTACCTTTCCTCCTTTTAAGTTAAAAACTAAGCCAGTGCTTGATCTTCACCAAAGAGACACGCCAATGGTTCAGTTAAGTATCAGCATGCAAGCACCTAAATTTGAAGATAGAAAAGCAGCCTGTGAAGATCTTGCTATTAATTGTCTTGGTCACGGCGAAACATCTCAACTCTATCAAGCCCTAGTTCTTGAAGAGTCTCTCGCCAATACATGTGGAAGCTCTACTATGTTTATGAATAGTGGTGGTCTTCACCATATTAAGGTTGTCTTCCCAGAAGAGAATTTGAAAAAGCTTCTTACTCGTTTAGAAAAAGTTCTACTCAGTACTTTAAAAGAAGGCCTAGAGCCTGAAGAAGTTCAAAAGATTAAGAACCAATATGTAGCTTCTAAAATTTATGACATGGAATCTCTTGAGTCCTATGCCTTTTCTCTAGGACATAGCTATGCTTCAAGTGGAGACATAAGTTCTGAAGAAGAATTTATTAAGCGCATTCGTGAAACAAGTGTTTCTCAAGTCAATGAATCTCTTCACGAGATCTTTCGTCGCTGCCTTCACGTAAGTATCCAAACACCAGAAACTGATAAGACCAAAGAAGCTCAATACAAGAAAACCGTAGCTCTCTTTCAAGAGAACCTACGTAAAAAAATCGATAAGACCAAATTAAAGAGCACCTTTAATTTTAAATCAAAGTCGTCTGCTTACGATCCTCAAGTTCAGCTACTTGAAATCAAGCCAGGTGTTCAACTTATCTATCGTTACAATAATATGAATCCGACATTTGTCCTTCATGCTTATATTAAAGGTGGAATTACAGAAGAAACCAGTAAAACAAATGGTCTCTATCAGCTTCTAAGCTCTACCCTAATTAAGGGTTACGATAAACTTCCCTATAAAGCGATGAAACAAGAACTAGATCTTCTTTCGGCTCAAATGAATTCTTTTTCAGGAAAGAATGCCTATGGTCTAACTCTCCATGGTCAAACGGAGCACTTCAAAACTCTAGTGAAGCATTTCAGTGGAACTCTTCTTAATCCTACGATTAAGGGCGAGTTCGTTAAGCATGAAAAAGAAATTGCGCTTAGAGCTCTTAAGAATCATGAAAAAGATCCTATTAAACAATGCTTTAATCGTGCAGGAGAATTGATGTTTAATAAGCATCCCTACTCCATGTCTATTCTTGGAACTCCTAAGACGATTAAATCTGTTACGGGTAAGCTCATTAAAGACACGCATCAAAAAAATATCAAATCAAAAGAAATGCTCTTTACCTACTGTGGAGATAAGCCTCTTGCCGATGTTGTCGCTCAACTAGAAGACCTCTTTAAAGAACTTCCAAGTCGCAAGAAAACAAAACCCAAGAAAGGAAGTGTTAGTCCTATTAAAGGTGCCAAAGAGTATATTCATTTTGATCGTGAGCAGACTCAAATTTTCACAGGGATTCCTATCAAGGCCCTTGGTAATAAAGAGAATGTGGCCCTTAAAATGTTAACGACTCACCTTTCAGGTCAGAGTTCTGAACTCTTTGTGGAAGTAAGGGATCGCCAAGGTCTATGCTATACGGCCCAGCCGATTCACTTCTCCGCTCTTGAAGCAGGTTTCTGGGGAATTTACATGGCCAGTGGTCATGATAAAGTTCCAGCTGCACTTGAAGCCATCAATAAGATTTTAGATGAAATTAAAGTGAACGGACTTTCTAAAGAAGAGTTTACACGAATTAAAACGATGATCTCTGGTCAGAATCTTTTAAACATCCAAACCAATGATGATTACGCAAATATTTATTCTGTAACCACTCTACAAGGTCAAAAGATCGACTTCTATCATGAAAATAGTAAGAAGATTGAAGAACTCAAATATGATGAGTTCCTTGTTCTACTTAAGAGAGTGCTCTCTCAGAAATGGAGCACCGTGATTGTAGGTAAAGAGAATCCTTGGATTTAAACCGCTAATTTTTTGGAGACGATGAGATAAACATCATCGGCTCCAAAATCATTTCCTAATGTCTTCTCAGATACAAGCCCTATTACCTGGGCCAGCTTTTCAAAACGATAGGAAAGAACATCAAAGAACGATGGCACATCGTATGCTGTTGGAATAACATTATTCAACTGCCGATAGGCCATTTGTCCAAGCTCTTGATAATAGCGAGTATCAATGATTTTATTATTAAGAGAAGCTGAGAAGTAGCCACAAATAACAAGCGCCGTATCCCCGATATCCTTAAGTTCCCTCTTTCTTTCTTCTTTTGGAAGATTAGAACTTTCTAAGAATTTAGTACCTAAGACCTTGTTTTTAAGCTTTCCCTCTCGATTATCAAAATACCGGGAAGCTTCCCCAAAATGATCCATCACTAAACTAGAGTAATAGATCGCTTCATTGGGAAGAGGCTCTAGGGCTTTTTCATTAAATTCCTGAAGTTCCGTATAAAAAAAAGATTGTAAGGATGTTTCTAGAATTACTTTGGCTGACTTTTGATCGTGCTTGGTCACCAACTACCTCCAAGTTTAACCACTCTAGTCTACTATTTTACCATCAAACTGACTCACAGCAAAAACGGGTAATTACTGCCCGAAACCCCTATAAATAGTGATAAATTGATGAGCAATCTTTGAGCTTTGCCTCAATTTTTGGTAGTAATAGCCCATTATTTAATTAATAGGTAAGGCGGTCAAAATGAGTGATTCTAATTTTAGCGAATGGGAAAAGTTACTTAATAAAGAAAGTAAGGGCAAAGCTCTCTCAGACTTCATAAAAGATAGCCCTGAAGGCATCAAAATCAAGCCTCTTTATACAGAAGATGATCTTAAAGGAAACTCTGACTATCAATCCCTTCCAGGAATGGCCCCTTACATTCGCGGACCTCGTGCGACCATGTATACAGGAAGACCTTGGACGATTCGCCAATATGCCGGATTCTCAACTGCAGAAGAATCAAATGCCTTCTACAGAAAAGCTCTTGGCGCTGGAGCTCAAGGAGTTTCTGTTGCTTTTGATCTTGCCACCCACAGAGGCTATGATTCTGATCACGATCGTGTAGTAGGAGATGTCGGTAAAGCTGGTGTTGCCATAGATACAGTTGAAGATATGAAAGTTCTCTTCAATGAAATTCCTCTCGATAAAGTTTCTGTTTCTATGACTATGAACGGAGCCGTACTTCCTATCTTGGCCAATTATGTCGTTGCCGCTGAAGAACAGGGTGTAAAACCAGAACTTCTTTCGGGCACGATTCAAAATGATATCCTAAAAGAATTTATGGTGAGAAATACTTATATATACCCACCAACGCATTCCATGAAGATTATCTCAGATATTTTTGCCTATACTTCAAATAATATGCCTAAGTTCAATTCCATTTCAATTTCAGGCTATCACATGCAAGAAGCCGGTGCAGATGCTGCCCTAGAGCTCGCTTACACTTTAGCAGATGGTAAAGAGTATATTGAGACAGCACTAAAATCTGGCTTAAAAATAGATACCTTTGCACCAAGACTTTCTTTCTTCTTTGGAATTGGAATGAACTTCTATATGGAAATTGCAAAGCTTAGAGCGGCAAGACTTCTATGGCATGAGATCGTTTCTAAATACAATCCCACAAATGTTAAATCAACAATGCTTAGAACTCACTGCCAAACTTCTGGCTGGAGTTTAACTGAACAAGATCCCTATAATAATATTATACGCACAACCATTGAAGCCATGGCCGCCGTATTCGGTGGAACTCAATCTCTACACACAAATAGTTTTGATGAAGCCATAGCTCTACCTACAGAATTTTCTTCGCGAATAGCTCGAAATACTCAAATTATCCTTCAAGAGGAAACGGGCATCACTGGTGTTGTTGACCCATGGGGTGGCTCCTTCATGATGGAGAAGCTCACTCAAGATATTGCTGAGCGAGCTCGCGAAATCATCAAAGAAGTAGATGAACTCGGAGGAATGGCCAAGGCCATTGAAAAAGGTGTTCCCAAACTTAATATTGAAAGATCGGCTGCAGGTAAACAAGCTCGAATTGATAAAGGTGACGACGTTATCGTCGGTGTTAATAAATATAAAACAGATACCGAAGATCATGTTGATGTTCTCGAAATTGATAACGTTAAAGTAAGAGAGGGACAGCTAAAGTCTCTGGCACAAATAAAGTCCGCGAGAGATCAAAAAGCTGTTGATGCTGCTCTTAGTGCTCTTGAGACTTACGCTCAAGAAGGTACTGGAAATGCTCTTGAACTGGCCGTAACAGCAGCCCGTGCTCGTGCGACTGTTGGAGAAATCACAATGGCCCTTGAGAAACATTGGGGACGCTTTAAAGACCAAGCTCGTACAGTAAGTGGCGTTTACGGAAGTGCATTTGAACAGGATGAAAACTGGATGAATATTAAAGAACGTATAAATACATTTGAAAAGAAACACGGAAGAAGACCCAGAATGCTTGTCGCTAAAATGGGTCAAGATGGACATGATCGTGGAGCGAAAGTTATCGCGACGGCCTTTGCTGATGTTGGATTTGATATTGACCTAGCTCCCTTATTTTCGACTCCTGCAGAAGTTGCCAAACAAGCACTGGATAATGATGTTCACGTTATCGGAGTCTCCAGTCTAGCTGCCGGACATAAAACTCTCGTTCCTTCTCTCATTACAGAGCTTAAGAAGCTTGATGCCAATGACATCATCGTCGTTGCCGGAGGAGTTATTCCTAAGCAAGACTATGACTTTCTTTTTGAAGCTGGAGTAAAAGGCGTATTCGGTCCAGGAACACCGATTCCAGAATGTGCGGCTAATGTTATTGAAGAAATCGAAAAGGCCAATAGCTAATGCAATTCAAAGACCTTTCGCAAAATATTCTTAAAGGTAATCGCCGAGCTCTCGCAAAAGCGATTACTCTTATTGAATCGACACTCGATCAAGATAGAAAAGAAGCCCATCAGCTTCTCCAGAAAATTCTACCCAAAAGTGGCAATGCCCTTAGGATTGGAATTTCAGGAATACCAGGTGTAGGAAAATCTAGTTTTATCGAAGTCTTGGGTTTAGAGCTTATTAAGAAAGGTCATAAAGTCGCAGTTCTCGCAGTAGACCCAAGCTCTCCAATATCGGGAGGCTCTATCTTGGGAGACAAAACACGAATGGAAGAACTCTCCCAAAAAGATGAGGCCTTCATTCGCCCCTCCCCTACAACAGGAAGCCTCGGTGGAGTCGCAGCAAAAACGAGAGAATCCATTTATCTATGCGAAGCAAATGGATACGATATCGTTCTTATCGAGACTGTCGGTGTAGGACAAAGCGAATATGAGGTTGCCTCTATGGTTGATCTGTTTCTTGTATTAATGGTGCCTAATGCAGGTGACGAACTGCAAGGGATCAAAAAAGGTATCATCGAACTCTCAGATATTTTGATTATCAATAAGGCCGACGGAGACACATTAGTTCTTGCTGAAAATGCTAAAACTCAATATCAAAACGCACTCCATATCATTAAAAAAGATAAATTCTGGAGCCCCAAAGTACTCACTTGCAGCTCTCTACATAAGACTGGTTTTAAAGAAATTATAGAAGCTATCTCAAAATTTAAAAAAGAATCAAATGAGAGTGGCTTTTTTGAGGACAATCGAAAAAAGCAAATTCAGCGTTGGCTAAAAAGTCTTTTTCAGTCCGAGCTGGATTTTTATATTAAAAATAATGATTCACTGCTTAGCTCTTTTGGAAAATCTGAACAAAGAGTTTTAAATGGAAAGATCTCAGCATCTCAAGGTGCGAAAGAGATGCTCAAGTCACTTATTGATCGCTAAAGCTTAATCATAATTTTGTTATTATCTCCAAACTGAATCATATCTGAAGCTAAAAATTTCTTCGCAATAGACATAAACATTCCTTTTGAAGTTATCCCTAGCGGTAGCTTAGAATGTGAAATATCTAACGTTAAGTATTCAGTTTCTGCATTCCAATCTACGCTACCTTGAAGTGTTACCAATGGATTCATTCCCATCACTCTAACTCTCATGCTAGCGGCTAATTGGCCATTTACAATACTTGCTCTTATATCACTTACTCCAGCTTTCTCTTCTTCTACGCTAAAGTTATTAATATCAAATCGACTGTCTTTCAATGAGTTCTGATTTGTTCCCTCTTCACCGGTATAAAGAGCATTAATATTCATTGCTAAGTTTTTTGAACAGGCATCGATAACACTTGAAACATCTAATACATCCGTATCTTCTTTCAAATTACAGTGACCAAGAACTCCCTTGATAACTTTTCTACTTTCTTTATCAATCATTTTGACTGTATCAAGATTAAAATTAAGTTTATTATTTTCTACAAAAATATATCTCGATTTAATTTGGCCACGAATGGATTCTGTCTTTTCATTAATGGTGTGAAATTTAATATCCGAAGCCTGTACACTTATGTCTTCCTTACAAGTCTCTAAGATTAAAGGTATTTCTAATTTCGTATGTTTTTCATCTTTTCTACAATTCACTCCGAGGTCTTTCAGATCAAAGAAAACCTTATCAGACACATTCAGACCAAGCTCATCTGCACTTAAAATTAATCGACCATCTTGAACTTTAAGATTTGTAATGGCTCCATCAATTTTTAAATCTAGTGGTTCACCTGTTTTTTCAGAAATACCTGTTTGATTAAAGAAAAAGTCTGCCTTACTTTCAGTCGTTAATTCTGAAGAAGTTAGGCAAGAAGCCATATAAGTAGCTACATCTGTGACTTCTCCATCAACAAGGTCACATTTCAATTCGAAGTTTCCAATATTAAAAACACTCTCTAATGAAGAGAAACTGAATTTATTTGCCTTAATATTAACCTTTTCATTTTCAATTCCTAAATCTATGTCCTTAACTTCCATAAAGTTACCCTCTTCTAAAAGAGTTAACTTCAACTCAGGGGACTCCATATCTAGATTATTTAAACAAGGCTCTACTAAATCTTTACCTGATATTGAGAGTACATCTTCATTTTTTGAACAATGAAAAGAATAGTCTCCAAGTTCAATCTGTGTCGTTTCATTAAATAAGCCAGATAAACTTAATCCTTCAATATTTATATCTTCTTGAGTTGTTTTTAAGGACTCAACATAGCTCGTTACATCTACAATTTTTTCTTCTTTTTCTGTATAAAATTTCAGATTAAAATCAATACCTGGTTGTCCGCTAGGAACAAGATTCCCGAAGTTAAAACAACCGGCCATCAAACCCTGCCCATCATTTAATAAGTACTCTGGATGACGATCACAATTCAATTTATAATTATGTGCCTTTACATAGGTTCTTGGCTCTCTAAACTCAATGGCTTCACTATCCATAAAGATTTCATCTCTATTCATAATGAAGTGAGTATTTAAAAGGCTCCCGAATTTAATAGAATCAATATATTCAAAATCAGTGTCATTTAACTTATAAGCAAACTTAAAGTTTTCGTTAATAAATCCAAATCTGCCATTAAGCATATAAATATCGGCATTAAATATTCCATTTTCATTATTTAGGTTTGTAGAAATACTAGAATTTACTATGTTGAAGTTTGTGAAGCTAAACGATCCTCTACGGCCATTTACTTCATTAATTCTGTCATATTCAAAAGTATTTAACTTAATGTCATATGATGGTGTTAACTCATCCATGAAGACATCAAATGAATCTGCATCTACTTCTACCTTAGCAAAAGAATGAGAGATGGTTGAAAGGGATGCAATTAATCCTAAGTGTAATAGATTCACGAATACTCCTGTTATGCATAGCATTATTTCATAAATATTTTATACGTTCCTTAATAATGAAATAAATTCAACAGATAATGAGGATGTAAAAATTATGATCATATTCTTTGTCTTTTTAACATTATGAGCATAAATGATAGAATCAATCATAATTTTAGATATTTAAGGACTCATTAATGATGATTAAGCCTAAAGACGGTCTGTATGACTTTTTTAAAGAAAGTAATGATTTAAAGCCTAACTCTCTGAATTTAATAGGTTTTGGTTTTGATGGTACCGCCTGCTTTCGAAAAGGAACAAAAAGTGGCCCAGATGCCATTAGGGCCGTTAGCGACGGAATTGAATCTTATAGTCCTTATCTAGATGATGATCTGGAAGATAGAGATGCCCTCTTTGACCTTGGAAATCTGCCTGTCGGTGATACAGAAGATCAAGAAGCTAATTGGCAGCAGGCCAATAGTACTTTCTATGGCCTTTTAGAGGGCAAAGACATTAAGAAAGACAATATAAAGATACTCACATTGGGTGGAGAACACTCTATTTCATATGCTCCCATAAAAACCTACCTTGAAAGTTATGAAGACCTCGTTCTTATTCATCTCGACGCGCATGCGGATCTAAGAGATGGCTACGAAGGCTACCATTTTAGCCACGCCAGTATCATTAGAAGATCGTTAGATCATATGACAGACAAGCATAAGTTAATTCAATATGGTATTCGTTCAGGAACAAAAGAAGAATATCAATGGATGAATGAGCACAAAACAATTAAGAAAAGCTTGAATGAGTTTATAGAAGCCGTTACATCAATCGATGATCAAAGACCTATTTATTTAACTTTTGATCTTGATTACTTTGACCCTTCATTTCTTCCAGGAACAGGAACACCTGAACCAGGCGGAGAAACTTTTCACTCTTTTATTAAGCTCGTAAAAATTTTAAAAAACAAAAACCTTGTAGGTGCAGATGTTGTTGAACTCTCCCCGGAAATAGATTCAAGTGGGAACAGTGATGTATTTGCAACAAAAGTAGTTAGAGAGCTAATTCTCTGTTTAACACAGGCAAAGAAATGAAAGAGTGGAATCGCGAAGAAGCGGAAAAAACATATAATATTCTCACATGGGGAGAAAGTTACTTTGATATCAATACTGACGGAAACGTTGTTGTTAAGGCCAATGATATCAGTAACCCTATTATTATAAAAAATGTAATCGAAGAGATGAAGTCTCAAAACGTAGCCCTACCTGCCGTTATTCGATTTCACGATATATTAAGGTCTCAAGTTAAAAGAATTAACAAAACATTTCGTGATGTAATAGATGAGGCAGACTACAGAGGTAAATTCTGTGGCGTTTATCCTATTAAAGTTAACCAAATGAGAGAAGTGGTAGAAGAGATCGTTGATGCTGGCGAAAAGTACGATTATGGCCTCGAAGCTGGATCAAAACCAGAGCTCCTTGCAGTCCTCGCTTACAACACCAACATTAACTCTCTTACCATACTTAATGGATACAAGGACGAAGACTACCTCTCCCTTGCCCTACTTGGGACTCAGTTAGGACGAAAGATTGTCATCGTAATTGAAAAATTCTCAGAACTGAAAAAAGTCATCGATCTTTCAAAGAAGTATAAAGTTAAGCCGCTTATTGGGCTGCGTGGAAAAATGTCCAACATGGGAAAAGGCCGTTGGTCAAAATCAACTGGAGATAGAGCAAAATTTGGACTCTCTATCTCTGAAATGATCCGCGCGGTAAGCCTACTCGATGAACACGACATGAAAGAGTGTATTAAATTATTTCACTTTCATATTGGTTCACAAATCTCTGATATTCGTACCATTAAAGCGGCCATCAATGAAGGATCTCGTATATATACGCAACTCTATAAAATGGGATGTGAACTTGAGTACTTCGATGCCGGTGGAGGACTCGGTATTGATTATGATGGGTCTCGTTCTGATTCAGAATCATCCGTTAACTATCACTTAAGTGAGTATGTTGCCGATATCGTTTATGGCCTAAAACAAGTTTGTAACCTAGAAGGTGTACCTCATCCAAACATTGTCACAGAAAGTGGTAGAGCAATTACAGCTCATCACTCACTCGTTGTAACCAATGTCGTCGATAAAATTTCTGTTACTCAAACAGAATTCGACATTAAGCCCCAAACCGGTGAGCATCATCTTGTTACTAACATCAGAGAAATGTATCAGTGGGAAATAAACGAAGAAAACTTTCAAGAGATATATAATGAATCTGTTCAAATTAAGGAACAGGGACTTAATGCATTCAACTTAGGGGTCATTACTCTTGAAGAGCGTGCTAAACTTGAAACTATATTCTGGAAAACAGTAACTAAAATTATCGCCTTCACTAAAACTCTAGATTTTGTACCTGATTACATGCAACAGCTTGAAGATCAGATTGCTCCTCAATATCTTTGTAATTTTTCTGTATTCCAATCTGCTGCTGACCACTGGGCGATTGACCAACTCTTACCAGTAATGCCGTTAGCTCGACTCAATGAAAGACCTGAGCAAAACTGTTCTATTGCAGACATTACTTGTGACAGTGATGGAATTATCCGAAAATTTATTAATCAAGAAGGTATTTCTTCTACGATGGCCATTCATGATCTTATACCGGATGAAAACTACTATATCGGGCTATTCTTAACGGGAGCCTATCAGGACGTAATGGGAGATATGCACAATCTCTTTGGTCGTCTTAATGAAGTTCATGTCTATGGTGATAATGATGACCCAGAAGGTTTCTACATAGAAGAAATCATTCGTGGAAATACCGCTTCAACCGTTCTTTCAACGATGCAGTATAACCCTGAATATATGGCGCAGAAAATGAAGAAGGATGTTTCAAAAGTGGTGACATCTGGAGTAATGCCACCAAGACAAGGCGTGAAATGGGTAGACTTCTATGAAGAATGTCTAACCAGTTACACTTACCTTAGGCATGATTAATTAAGTTTTCTAAAATATTTAAAGAGCTCAGACTCTGAGCTCAAGATAAATTTAGTGCTCCCAGTAATGGAATCATTATAAACTTCCATAGTTTTAATGAATTCAAAAAACTGGGGGTCTTGACCAAGTGCTTGAGCATAAATTCGAGCGGCCTTGGCTTCACCCTTACCACGAATGATTTGAGCTTTTTTATAAGCTTCTGACTCAATCTCACGTAAATCACGTTCTAGACGACCTTCAATTTTCGCCTGCTCACCTTTACCGATCGATCTAATCTTTTGAGCAATTCTTTGCCTCTCACTCGTCATTCTCTCATAAACTTTAGATTCTACAGACTTCTCGTAACTAATACGTCTTAACTGAACATCTATAAGGGCAATTCCAAACTCTTTTAATTCTTTAATGGCCGATTCAACAATTTTATCACTGAGTTGTTCACGACCCAGTCTAATCTTATCAATCTCTCCAGTAATCTCATCTTCAATAATGGGTTTACCTTCAGCTTTAAGCTTCTCAATCAAGGCCTGCTTTTCATTTATTTTATCAAGAATACTATTCGAGTTTCTTACGGCCTCAACTAAGTTTTGATTGGAAATAACATCTCTAGTCGCTGAATCTAAGATTGCATCTAAACGTGCTTTCGCTCCAACTTCATTACGAACCGTTTGAATAAACTTTAGTGCATCGACAATACGCCAACGAGCAGTAGTATCTACTTTGATATATTTTTTATCTTTTGTAGGTATTTGATTTGGAAAACCATCCCAACTAAGAATTCGTTTATCCACATAGCGAGCTTCTTGAATAAAAGGAACCTTAGTATGAAGTCCTGCTTCGGTAACAGGATCGCCAACGGGTTTCCCGAATTCTGTAATAATAGCTTGCTTACCTTCATCTAAGACGAAGAAAGTTGATTTAGCGAGAATGATTACTAAAAGAAATATCCCAGCAACAATCGTTGATTTAGTTCCCATCTTTTGCTCCTTGGAATACAGGAAGTATACCCTTGATACTCGGGTCTACGACTCTGATGTTTTCAACTCTCTTCAATAGCTTGGCCATTGTTTCAAGATAGATTCTCTTCTTTGTAATATTTGGTGCTCTCTTATATTCGATAAGCATATCCTTAAATCTTTCAGCATCCCCTTCCGAGCGATTCACTTGCGCAGATGCATAACCTTCAGCTTCACTAACAAGCTTCTCTGCTTTACCGCGAGCCTCTGGAATAACCTTATTATAGGCTTCTTCAGCTTGATTGATAACTTTCTCTTGTTCTTGTTTAGCTGCATTCACATCATTAAAAGATTTCTTAACGATATTTGGAGGGTTTACATCCTGAAGCTTAACCGTAACAATTTTCACACCCATGTCATACTTATCCAAAACCTTTTGCATAAGTACCTTCGCTTCCAATGCTATTTCAACACGACCTGTTGTTAAAACTTCATTTACGAGTCTATCTCCAACCACTCTTCTCATTATAGATTCAGAAACATCACGAATATTTCTCTCTGGAGAAGAGGTTTGAAAAATAAACTTAAAGGGATCAGCAATTTGAAATTGAACGACCCATTCAACATCAGCAACATTGAGATCACCCGTGAGCATAAGTGACTCTCCATCAAAGTCACTATTTTCATAAGTCGTCACTCGGCTTCTGGAATCACGCGTACGAAATCCAAACTCTTCTTGGAGAACTCGCTTCGTTTTAACATGAATCACATTATCGATTCCCATCGGTAATTTAAAATGAAGCCCAGGAAGTGCTGTTCCCTGGTATTGCCCAAAGCGGATAATGACCGCTTCTTCATCTGGATCAACCGTGTAATAAGAGGTTTTACCCAATATAAGTAGAAAAATTATCGTAATAATCGGAATGATTACTTTCACATTTTTCTGAATGTCCTGCTTTGCTTTGTCCCAATCGTTCATGTAATCCTTTTGCGGTTACTCTATTTCCATCATTAAAACGCCACTCTCAAGAGCATCACCCTCTTTCACGTGAATGGACTTGATGGTTCCATCGACTGAAGTCTTAATTTCATTTTCCATTTTCATGGCCTCTAAAATTAAAACACAATCACCTTTACTTACTTCTTGTCCAACTTCGACATTAATCTTCACAACCTTACCAGGCATTTGAGTCAGTAACTCTCCACTTGCCCCAGAACTAAGTCCTGAAGGCTTATAGCCGCGATAAACATCATATACCTTATCTACATTCAATATTTTCTTCGGTATATGCTGACGGGCCAGTTTCTTCCAGGCCACATTATCATTGGATATATAGTAGTTACCTGCCAATTTCTTAACAAAAACATTTTCCGTATGAACGACTTTATTATCTTCTAAAGTTTTATATTCAAATTCGACTAAGTCACTTGAGTGCTTAATTGTTTTCGTTAAATCGACAACAAACTCATTCTTATCTGCATCTAATAAATATGTTCTCATTACATCCCCATATTTCGTGCTTCAGCAGCAGCAAGTTTCTTATAAACATTAGAGAAGTTAAACTCTGTATCAATAGACTCTTGAGGTGCTACTTCATTGATATAGTTAGTCGTATAATTCCCTTCATTAAAGTTTGGCTCATCCATAACCACTTTATGAAGAGGGATATTATTCTTTAAACCTTCAATATATAAACCATTAAGAGCGGCTCTCATTTTACGAATGGCCACATCTCTCACATATCCCTTGGCCACAAGTTTTCCAACCATGGGATCAAAATCAGGAGTGACATCAAGCCCACGATAAAGACAATGATCGAAACGAACACCTTGAGGGAAGTTCGTTTCAAAACCTGTAACTTTTCCAGGAGCTGGTAACATAGTGATAGGATCTTCAGCACAAATACGACACTCAATCGCATGTCCCGTTTTCTTAATTGCATCTTGAGAAGGTATTTGAATATCTTCTCCAAAAGCTGATTGAATCATACAGATGATCAAATCAAAGCCCGTAATTTCTTCTGTAATCGGGTGCTCAACCTGAATCCTTGTATTCATTTCAAGAAAATAAAAACTCTTATCCTCTCCCATAATGAATTCAACAGTACCAGCACTATCGTAATCAACTGACTTCGCCAATTGAACGGCCGTCTCACATATACGAGTTCTTAACTCTTCATCTTCCCCAATAAATGGAGAAGGCGCTTCTTCAATAATTTTCTGATGCCTTCTTTGAATAGAACATTCCCTTTCAAAGAAGTGAAAGACATTGCCATGCTTATCCGCAAGGATTTGAACTTCAATATGATGAGGATTTACGATCAGCTTTTCAACAAGAAGATCACCATTACCAAAAGCGGCCTTAGACTCTCTTCCTACAGCTTCAAAATTCTTATTAATTTCTTCTTCATTGGCACAAGCACGCATTCCTCGTCCACCACCACCAGCAACGGCCTTCAGGAGAACGGGATAACCAATTTCATTGGCAACTTTGACAGCTTCTTCAACACTTAAAACGGCTGCAGCGGTACCGGGAACGACAGGAACTCCTGCGTCTCTGGCGAGAGCTTTCGAAGTTGCCTTATCACCCATCACTTTAATGGCATGATTATTAGGTCCAATAAAAACAATTCCTTCAGATGTTAATCTTTCAGCAAATGCTCCATTTTCAGAAAGAAATCCATAGCCCGGATGAACGCCATCAATTTTATATTGTTTGGCCACTTCTAAGATTTTCTCAACATTGAGGTAAGTCTCAGCGTTACTTGTACCCTCAAGATGTACCCACTCATCACAATACTCTAAGTGAGCTGCATTAGGTTCGCTATCTGTATAGAGTCCAACGGCAACATGCCCAAGTTCACGACAGGCCTTTGCAACTCGAGAGGCGATTTCCCCTCGGTTTACAATCATAATTCTCTTTGGTTCATTTTTCTTTAGACGTATTTTCATAGCTGAATGTTCCCGTGTTTTCTTTGAGGTAGCTCAACTTTCTTATTCTTAAGGACTGTTAAATACTCATGAATACGCTGTCTCGTCTCTTCAGGAAGAATAACACTATCTACGTAGCCTAATTCTGCTGCTCGATAAGGATTGCTAAACTGCTTCTCATAGTTCTCAACAAGCTCTGCTTTCTTCTTATCAAAAGCTTCCCCTTCAAGTCCTTTCAGCTCATTTCTAAAAATAATATTAACGGCGCCTTCTGCTCCCATAACCGCAATCTCTGCTGTTGGGTAGGCCAAGTTAATATCTGCCTTAAGATGCTTTGACGCCATAACATCATAAGCACCACCATAGGCTTTTCTTGTGATTAGCGTAATGAGCGGAACCGTAGCTTCAGCATAAGCAAATAAAAGTTTACTACCATGAGTAATAATTCCGCCATGCTCTTGCGTCACACCTGGTAAGAATCCAGGTACATCAACTAGAGTTACAATTGGGATATCAAAAGCATCACAGAATCTTACGAAACGAGCCGCTTTTCTTGAACTATCGATATCAAGAACTCCAGCTAAAATAGCTGGTTGATTAGCAACAATTCCAATTTTAATTCCACCAACAGAACCAAAGCCTACAATAATATTCTTAGCGTAGTCTTTATGTACCTCTAAAAAACTTCCATCATCAACAACATCAATGATGACTTCTTTCATGTCATAAGGTTTCTTAGGATTGGCAGGAACAACTTCTTTCAACTTAAGATTATCTCTAAAGACAGAGTCATTCGTTTCTTTTAATTCTTGTTCTCTATAATTTGAAGCTGGGATATAAGCAAGAAGCTCTCTCACTCTTTCAAAACAATCATCTTCATCAAGACAATTAAATTGAGCAACTCCAGAGTTTGTATTATGGGCCGTGGCTCCACCAAGTTCTTCTTTAGTTACTTCTTCGTGAGTTACCGTTTTAATAACATCAGGACCCGTCACAAACATATAAGATGTTTTATCCACCATAAAAATAAAGTCTGTAATGGCAGGAGAATAAACAGCTCCACCAGCACAAGGCCCCATGATTAAAGAGATCTGTGGAATAACTCCAGAACATTTAACATTGCGATAGAAAATATCAGCATATCCTGCCAGCGATTCAACACCTTCTTGAATACGTGCCCCACCAGAGTCATTCATTCCAATAATTGGAATTCGTGTCTCAAGAGCAAAGTCCATAATCTTACAAATTTTCTTTGCATGAGCAGCACCAAGAGCACCACCCCAACAAGTAAAGTCTTGAGAATATAGTGCAACTTTTTGACCATTCACAGTCCCGATTCCGGTTACAACACCGTCACCAAGGTACTTCTTATTTTCCATACCAAATGAGGTACACTTGTGAGTTACAAATTTATCGAATTCAACGAAACTACCTGGATCAAGAATCTTCTCGATTCTTTCATGTGCGGTATATTTTCCTTGGGAATGATGTTTCTCTATGCGGGCTTCACCACCACCGAGGGCGGCCTTAGATCTTAATTCAAGGAGCTCGTTTCTTTTTTGCTCCTGCAATTGTGTAGTCATAAATATTCCTCCTAAAAGCAACGGTACTATACCTTATTATTGCTTTAGGAGGCTATTTCTCTGCGTTATTCTTAATCTTTAACGCGGCATTCGAGCGAATGATCGCCTGTTATTCGCCAGCCGCCTTCTTTCTCTTATCTAGGTCATATTTATCGACCTTCATAATAAGACTTGCTCTACTAATTCCTAACTCTTTGGCTAGCTTGGACTTATTAAAGTTACATCTCTTTAGTCCTTCACGAATCATGAGTGATTCAAGTTCTTCAAGCGCTTGCTTTAGAGATCCATTAGTATTAATCCCTTTTACAACACTGGCTCCACCACGAGGACCTCCAACTGAATCCAAGATTCTTGGGCTTAAGTGCTCAGGTGTAATAATCTTATCATCCCCAGCAAGAACAACGAGTCTTTCGACTTCGTTTTCAAGTTCACGAACGTTACCTGGCCAATGATAATCAAGCATTTTTTCCATACACTTCTTAGAGTATGACTTCATCGGAAGTCCTGCTTCATCACATCTTTTCTTAAGAAAGTGATCCATAAGAATTGGTACGTCTTCTCTTCTATCTCTTAACGGAGGTAGATCAACATTGATTACATTAATTCTGTAATAAAGGTCTTCTCTAAACTCTCCAGTTTCCATCATTTTTTTAACATTTCTATTTGTTGCTGCGATAATTCTTACATCCGTTTTCTTAGGAGCTGTTGCTCCTACGGGCAGATATGTTCCTTCTTGAAGAACTCGAAGTAGCTTCACTTGCATGGAAAGACTAGTATCCCCAATTTCATCAAGAAATAGTGTTCCACCGTTGGCCTGCTCAAAAAGACCTTTTTTATCTTTCACAGCACCAGTAAAAGCACCTTTCATATGCCCAAACAATTCTGAATCTAATAAATTATCATTAAAGGCAGAACAGTTGACTGCTAAGAACATATTGTCCTTACGTAGTGAATAGTAATGTATGGCCTTCGCAACAAGCTCTTTACCTGTCCCGTTTTCACCTTGTACAAATACTGAAGCTTCACTTGTAGATACTTTTTCAAGTAGATGATAAATTTGCTGCATCTTCTTAGATTTACCAATCATCATATGATAGCGAAACTTATCGCCTAGCTCAGAATTAAGCTCCTTAATTCTATGCTCTCTTTTAGTAATCTCCTCATGAAATTCAACAATCTCTTCACCCACAAGTTCAACTAGCTCATGAAGATATTCAACATCGTTTTCATCGAGTTCTCTTAATTCCTCTATTGCTGCTTTGGCATCGGCTTCAGACGAGCCTGCATCAACCATCTTCGCCACGAGCTCTTTAACTTCTTTATCTTTCAATGCACCTGATATGAATGGATAAGCAAAAACTGTCCCCATATATTCGCCGTCTACAACAACTCTTGAAGCAACCCCTTGTACATGGGGAAAGAAACTATCAAAGATAATAGTTTGTTTTTCACCATCCTTAAGTTTCTCCGCAACGTTTTCAATGTCGTGATTAACGAGATCATGTCCATGAGGCATCCCAATTTGTGCCTTAAAGAAACCATTCTTATATTCATGGTCTTTATCAAGGTGTCCACTTTGAATTTTAGCCTGTGAATCAGTCCAGATGAGCTCTGTCCCATACCATTTGTATAAAATCTCTGATAATTTTGAAATCACCAGTAGATTTTTCATCTCTTTCCAATCGATCATCTTACCTACTCCTTAAAGAATTACTTATTGCTTCAAGCGTTGCAGAAGTGTTGACCAATCAGCGAAATTTGGACAAAGTTCATGCATTGCTGTTTAACTTTTCGGCAATATCTCCATGATCTTTAAGGAAATTGTTCAATTTTCTAGCATCTTATTAAGTTTTATTTTACGGCCCAAAACAAAAGCTCAAAACAACAGCAAGTAATTTCAGCCACTTAATCTTTGCTAAATTAAGACTGAATCACTTACTTATACAATTTTTGTACATTAACAAATAACTGGGACATCAGATTGTAAGCATTTTGAATATATAAGAAACAAGGATGACAGATTTTAGACAATTAAAACGACTAAATATATTTAATTAATGAGATTCAATTTTCTTTTGCTTAAGTCCTTCAATTGAACCTAAATAGAAGTCGAGTCGCTTTTGAATAGATTGTAATGACCAAGTTTGCGGTCCAATAAACTTATTCAAATTTTTACCATTAGCTGCAAATAAATATGTCTCAGGTACCTTAACAGTACCAAAGGTAATCATAGATTTACCTTCTTTATCATGAGCAACAATAATATTCTTAGGCAGCTGACCATACTTTTTAAGAAATTTTTTGATTTTCACATTGTCATCTTGAACAGCTAGCAAAACGACCTTAAGTCCTTTCCCACTATTTCTCTTAATGAATTCAATGAACTCAGGCAACTCAGCCTCACAAGGCCCACACCACGTACCCCAAAAGTGCACCAAAACGGCTTTACTTCCATCTGCAAAAATAGACTCTGGAGTAACAACTCCTCCATCTAAGACTGGAATACTAAACGATGGTATCTCTTTTAGAATAAGATTATTTTCAGTATTAGTGAGCTTATCAATTTTTCTTTTCTGAAGGATCGAATAACCCAAGGTCGCTGCCATTATTAAAGCAACAATAGATATCTTCATTGAAAAAGGAAATGGATTTGATTTCTTAATAGTGGCCATAACGAAAAAAACCTTCTTGGTGATTACCCAAGAAGGTTATTAAAGCTTAGTTTATTTGTAAAAGAACAAATACTAGTCAACGAGAGCGATAATACCCATTTTTGAGTTATCACCAACACGACCATCAGCTAACTTAAGGATTCTAGTGTAACCACCAGCTCTTTCCTTAAACTTAGGTGCAACTTCTTCAAAAAGTCTCTTAACAGCATCTTTGTTATTCAACTTTCTAAAAGCTAAACGACGATTAGCAACAGTATCATTCTTAGCTAATGTGATTAGCTTTTCAACTACTGGTCTAATTGCCTTACATTTAACATGAGTAGTTTTAATCTGCTCATGCTCAATTACTTCTACAGCAAGGTTTCTCACAAGAGATTTCCTGTGACTTGGTGTAGTTCCGATTCTATATTTTCTTCTTTGGTGTCTCATAACGCCAACTCCTCAACAACAACTGTTATTCAGCATCCTTCTTTTCTTGCATTTCTTTCATGATGCTATCAACTTTCATACCTAGACCAAGACCCATTTGCGATAAGATCTCTTTAATTTCATTAAGAGATTTACGTCCAAAGTTCTTAGTTCTAAGCATCTCACCTTCAGTCTTAGAAACAAGCTCGTAGATGTACTTAATATTTGCATTTTGTAGACAATTAGCTGAACGAACTGAAAGTTCAAGCTCACTAACTGGCTTCAAAAGGAAGTTATTGGCTGGAGATTGAGCAGGTTGTGACTGCTGAGTCTCTACACGAACAACTTCATCTTCATCTTCAAAGTTTAAGAAAACAGCAAGCTGGTCTCTTAGAATCTTTGCAGAAAATGCAACTGCATCATTAGGATCTATACCACTATTAGTCCAAACTTCAAGTGTAAGTTTGTCATAATCAGTTCTTTTCCCAACACGTGAATTAGTTACAGTGTAATTAACTCTGTGTACTGGTGAGAAAAGTGTATCAAGATAAATCCATCCTACAGGAAGATCATACTCTTCTTTATTATCAAGCGCAGTTACATAACCTTTACCACGAGCAACCTTAATTTCCATTCTAATGTTACCACCAGAAGAAACGTTACAAATTGTATGGTCAGGGTTTAACACTTCAACAGCTGAGTTTTCAGCAATGTGAGATGCTGTAACAGGACCTTCTCCAGATTTCTCTAGAGTAAGGATTACATCTTCTTTACCTTTTAACTTAAAACGAACTTCTTTTAAGTTAAGGATAATTTCAGAAACCTCTTCTTTAACATTGTTGATTGTACCAAATTCGTGATCAACACCTTCGATACGAATGGCAACAATCCCAGCTCCCTGAAGCGACGAAAGCAAAACTCTTCTTAAAGAATTTCCTAATGTCTGTCCGTAACCTCTCTCAAGTGGTCTTGCAACAAACTTTCCGTAACTTGAAGCTTCCGCTTCTCCCTCAAGGGCAACTGGTCTAATCATGTTAGTCCAGTTTTTTTCAACAAATGTATCCATTCTCATAGTCTCCTGTGAAACTTTAATTAAACTCTTCTTCTTTTCGGTGCACGACAACCATTATGAGGTATTGGCGACTTGTCGGCAACAGCTGTAATTCTCAATCCAGCCTGAACAAGAGCACGGATAGCATTTTCACGTCCAGCTCCTGGCCCCTTAACTCTAACCTCTACAGTTTGAAGACCGTGCTCCATAGCTCTTTTAGCAGCTTCTAAAGATGCTGATTGAGCGGCGAATGGAGTTGATTTCTTAGATCCTCTAAATCCTAATTGACCGGCAGAAGCCCACGCCAAAGCATTCCCTTGAGTATCCGTAAAAGTAACAATTGTATTATTAAAAGAAGCCTGGATGTGGCAAATCCCACTCGAGATATTCTTTTTAACTTTTTTCTTTGTAGTAGTTTTCTTAACCATTTCTCAGCTCCTACTCTACTTCATTGACTTGATAGACTTTTTACCAGCAATTGATACTGATGGGCCTTTACGAGTTCTAGCGTTCGTATGTGTACGCTGTCCTCTTACAGGAAGGCCACGTCTATGACGAATACCTCTGTAACAACCCATGTCTTTAAGTCTTTTAATATTCAAGCCAACCTCACGACGTAGGTCACCTTCCACAGTAAAGTCTTCTTCCAAATACTTACGAATAGTTTGAACTTCTTCTTCAGTAAGATCGTTAGAACTTTTTTCAGGATCAAGTCCTGCTTTTCCAAGAACGTCTAATGCTACTTGTGGTCCCACTCCGTAAAGTGATCTCAAAGCAACCCTTAGAACTTTATTTCTAGGAATATCAACACCAAGAATACGTGCCATAGCTACACTCCCATTCTATTAATCAAAGCTGTAATTAGCCTTGTCTTTGTTTATGTTTAGGATTTTTTTTACAAACAATGCGAAGAATACCTTGTCTCTTCACTTGCTTACAGTCTTTACAAATTTTTTTAACTGAAGCTCTTACTTTCATCTTCCACTTCCTTTTTTATCAGCTCAAAAATTGAGCTTATCTACCTTTACTTCTGTAAGTAATTCTTCCCTTAGTCAGATCATACTTCGATATTTCAACAAGGACTTTGTCACCTGGTAAAATTTTAATAAAGTGCATTCTCATCTTCCCACTGATATGAGCAATTACACTGTGCCCATTAGGAAGCTTCACTTTAAACTTTGTATTAGGAAGTAGCTCAGTAACCTCTCCCTCAACTTCAATGACTTCTTTATCTGCCATAAATAACAAATGCCCTATTTCGCGTCTAGTCTATATATACGTCACATCACTATAATGCAACCTTTAAAGGACTAGGCTTATGATTTTTATCTTATATTTCTGTTTGTTTTTTCAAACTTTCAAATACAGAATCTGGAGCCTTTGAAGCATCAATACGTCCTAAACGTCCCTGATCTTCATAGTAACTAAGAATAGGCTCTACAGTTTCTTTAAACACCTGTAATCTTGTCTTTACAGTCTCTTCATTATCATCTTTACGCTGAGCAAGTTCACCACCACACTTGTCGCACACGCCTTCTGCTTTAGGTGGTCTACTCAACAAATTATATATTTCACCGCAACCAGAGCATGTTCTTCTATTAACAAGTCTTGCCGCAAGCATATCTAAATCGATATCAAAATACACAGCTCTGCTTTTAGCATCTTTCAATACTTCAGAATCTAATAATTTTGACTGTTCATGATTACGAGGAAATCCGTCGAAAATATACTGGCTTCCTTCTAAGTCACAGTTTGCATTCAAAAGCTCTAATACAGTATGGTCGTCTACAAGCTTACCCGCATCCATAATCCCCTGAACTTTCTGCCCAAGATCCGAACCCGACTTAATCTCTTTTCTTAACAAGTCACCAGTAGAAATATGCTCATAGCCCAACTCAGATACAAGTCTTGCTGCTTGAGTCCCTTTTCCAGAACCAGGTGCTCCTAAGAGGATTAACTGTGGCTTCATACTTTAGAACCTTCTGTTTGCACCTTTATATTTACCACGAGATTTATGAGCGGACTCATACTTATCGGCATACATAAAGGACTGAATATTCATCATCACTCTAATTGATACAGAAACTAAGATTAACAGAGCTGTACCTCCAAACCTTGTATTTCCACCAGTGATTAAGGTCGGAGTTATACAGATAAAAACAAGAAACAATGCTCCAAAAAATGTAAGTCTATTTAATAAATAATCAAGATAGTCTTGAGTCTGCTTACCTGGACGATACCCTGGTATAAACGCATTATTCTTCTGAAGCATTTCTGCAATTTTCTTCGTTTTAAACTGAATAGGCGCATAAAAATAGGCCATATAAACGATGAGTAGAGCAAATAAGATATTAAATAATAATTGTCCTGGGTATAAACTTTGAACAATTTGGTCCACATAAGGCTTAATCCAACTATCAGCAGATATAAAATTTGCCATTGTTGTCGGAGCCATCAATAAAGAACTTGCAAGAATTGGAGGCATCACACCACCAGTATCAAGTCTCATTGGAAGCGTTTGAGTTCCACCATACACGCGGTTATGAACAACTTTCTTTGCATATTGTACTGGAATTGCTCTATGAGAGCGCTCAATAAAGGCAACAACAAAGAATGAAACTAAAATTACGACAATAAATAGGAGTAATGAGAAGCCACTAAGTTCGCCATTTCTAAATAAAGTGAGCTTTTGGAATAATTCGGAAGGTAACTCTACTGCAATACCAGTAAAGATAATCAAAGATACACCGTTTTCTAAACCAAACTCAGTGATTCTTTCACCCAACCACAGAAGAAACATCGTACCTCCTGCAAGAGTAATCATAGCTGTTAATCTGAATAACATTCCTGGTTCAGGAATAACAGCAAGGCCACCAGGACTTTTGAATGTCTCAAAGGCTGCGGCCATACCAAATCCTTGAATACAGCAAAGAATAACTGTTGCGTAACGAGTCCATTTTTGAATTTTCTTATGACCGTCAGCATCTTCTTGTAGCTCTGCGAGCTGAGGTATAACCTCTCCAAGAAGACTGAAAATAATTGAAGTAGTAATATAAGGCATGATTCCCAATGCTAAGATTGAAAATCTCTTAAACGATCCACCGGAAAAGGTATTGATCAGATCAAATACACCACCACTATTAGCCGCAAAGTACGACTTCATAGCAGCTCCGTCAATTCCTGGAACAGGTATTTGAGCTGCCATTCTATAAACAAATAGTAATAAAAGAGTAAAAAAGATTTTCTTCTTGAGCTCTTCGATTTTTCCTTGAGCAGATGCCATCGACTTAAGTCCTTTTACTGAGAGTTATTCTTTTATCTCTCCGCCAGCTTTTTCAATTGCTTCGCGTGCAGATTTTGAGAATTTATCAATCTTAACAAAAGTTAACTTCTTAGTAAGCTCTCCATTGGCAAGAACTTTAATAGGACGTCTTTTATTAATACCGTTAAGAAGTCCTTTCTCAATTAACGCCTCACGCGTTACTTCGCCAGAATCAAATTTTGCTTCTAGTTGAGCTAATGAAACTTCTGCATGTACAGTTTTAAATGGAGCATTAGAGAAACCTTTTTTAGGTAATCTCATATATAAAGGCATTGCCCCACCTTCAAAACCAGTTCTAACACCGCCACCAGCTCTCGCTTTCTGACCTTTGTGTCCTTTACCAGCCTGAGTTCCTTGACCTGAACCTTGTCCACGTCCGATTCTCTTAATATTTCTATGAGCGCCTTTTGGGCTTTTCAAATTATTTAGCGTTAACATAAAATTCCTCTTTCAACTTATTCAGCAATCTCTAATAGATGAATTACTTTTTTAATCATTCCACGAACAGCTGGAGTATTCTCTAAAGTCTTGCTAGTTCCCGTCTTTCTAAGACCAAGTCCCTTAACACAAGCTTTTTGCTTATCTGTACAGCTAATCACACTTTTTTTCAACTTCACTGTAATTGTTTTATTCATAAATCAATCCTTATATCAGCTAAAGGGTTCTTATAGTCTAAGACCTTTAGGATCTTTTCCTCTAACATTAGCAATTTGCTCAACAGAACGTAAATCACTCAATGCCTTAAAGGTAGCTTTTACAACGTTGTGTGGATTAGTTCCATTCAAAGACTTAGTAAGAACATCTCTAACACCAGCAAGCTCAAGAATTGCACGACAAGCACCAGCGGCTTTTACCCCTGTCCCTTGAGCTGCAGGTCTAAATAGAATCTTTCCAGCATCAAATTTACCTAGAATTTCATGTGGAATAGTTCCACCATCAAGAGGTACATGAATTAAGTTTTTCTGAGCAGCTTGAGTAGCTTTACGGATTGCTTCTGGTACTTCTTTTGCTTTACCAAGCCCAAATCCAACGCGGCCCTTTCTATCACCAACAATCATGAGTGCAGAAAAAGAAAATCTACGTCCACCCTTAACAACTTTTGCAACTCTATTAACAGCTACAACTCTTTCCTCAAATTCAGGAGCAACAGTTGGCTGTTTTTTACCACGAGGAGCTCCGCCACGACCTTTACCACGAGCCTGTCTTTTTTCTTTACCGCTTTCATTTGCAGTTTCAGACTTCGCTTGTCCAGCTTGAACTTCTGCTTCTACCGTTTTATTTTCTTCACTCATAACATTCCTCAGCGATTAAACTTGAATTCCATTTTCTCTAATTGAATCAGCTAGTGCAGCAACCACACCGTGGTACTTATAACCTGATCTATCAAATACTACTCTTTCAATGCTTTTACCTTTAAGTTGCTCAGCAACTTTGGCACCAACAGCTTTAGCTCCGTCTTTATTAACTTTTGCATCAACTGCATTTTTTCCGAATGTTTGTACCGAAAAAAGAGTCTTTGACTCAGCATCGTCAATTACTTGAACAAAAAGGTTCTTGTTAGATTTAGTGATACAAACTCTTGGTCTGTCAGCACTTCCAATAACTTGCTTTCTAATAGAGAGCTTTCTTCTCAGCCTTCTACCAAAAGATGCATTTTTTATTTTTCCGTTTGGCTTTCTCATAATACTACCCTAACTTTTCCTACTTCTTACCACCGGTCTTACCAGCTTTTCTTATAATATGCTCATCAGCGTATTTAACACCTTTACCTTTGTAAGGCTCAGGTGGTCTGAAAGATCTAATCTTCGCAGCAACAAATCCAACAAGCTCTTTATTTGCACCAGTTACATCAATTACGTTCTTTGTAACTTTTGCTGATACACCCTGAGGTAACTTGTACTCAATAGGGTGTGAAAAACCTAAGTTCAATGTAATCGTATCGCCTGATACTGCAGCCTTATAACCAACACCTGTAAACTCGAGTGTCTTAGTAAAGCCAGTAGTAACACCTGTCACCATGTTGTCTATTAAAGTTCTAGTTGTTCCCCAAAGCGAACGAGCAGACTTAGACTCATCAACAGGAGTAACAGCGACTTCTTTACCGTTTAGCTCGATCTTTACTTGATCAGTAAAGCTATACTCAAGAGCTCCGTTTGGTCCTTTTACAGAAACAAATGCTCCGTCTACTTTAACTTCTACTTTTTCTGGTACTACTATGGGTAGTTTTCCAATTCTTGACATTATATTACCCTCACAACTTAACTAGCGATGATTACCATACGCTACAAAGTACTTCACCGCCGACTTTCTTAGTCTTAGCATCTTTAGAACTCATTACGCCTTGAGACGTAGATACAACAGAAACACCTAATCCACTCAAGACCTTAGGCATTCCTCTATATCCACGATACTGACGTAAACCTGGTTTAGAATATCTTTCTAACCCTACGATTGCATCGTCTTTAAATAGAACTTTAATTCTAATATCGGCTTTATCTTTAGCAATAATTTTGAAAGACTTAATATAACCTTCATCTTTTAAAACTTTACATACATTTGCTTTTAACTTACTAGCTGGAAACTCAACTCTATCATGCCCAGCACTTAAAGCGTTTCTCATTCTAGTCAGCATATCTGCAATAGGATCTGTCATCATAATACTACTCTCCGTCCTTACCAGCTTGACTTCGTTACACCAGGAATCATACCTCTCAAGGCCAATTCTCTGAACTGAATTCTAGAAAGACCAAAGGCTCTATAGTAACCTCTTGGTCTACCCGTTAATTCACATCTATTTCTTACTCTATTTTCACAAGCATTTCTTGGAAGTGACTGAAGCTTAACTTGAGCATCAAATCTTTCTTCGTCAGAAAGTTTTTCATCACGAACTTTCTGTCTCAACTCTTTACGAAGAGTTAATTGCTTTTTAGATTCTTTTTTTCTTCTTTCGTTCTTTACGACTTGCGCTAATCTTGCCATATCGATCTTCCCTATTTTTTAAACGGTACACCTAATAGAGTTAAAAGCTCACGCCCTTCCTCGTTATTAGTTGCAGTAGTTACAATTGAAACACCCATTCCTCTCACCTTATCAATTTTATCGTAATTGATTTCAGGAAAAATGATTTGTTCTTTAAGACCAAGAGTGTAGTTACCTGTTCCATCAAATGCTTTTGATGAAACTCCTCTAAAGTCTCTAACTCGCGGAAGAGATATTGAGACAAGTCTATCTAAGAATTCAAACATTCTTTCGCCTCTTAAAGTTACAGAAGCACCAAGTGCTTGACCTTCTCTTACCTTAAATGAAGCAATTGATTTCTTTGCTTTAGCAGTAATTGCTCTTTGACCCGTAATAGCTTCAAGGTCACTCTTAATGCTATCTACAATCTTAGAGTTAACTACGCAGTCTTTTGTTACGCAGTTTACTACGATCTTTTCAAGCTTAGGAATTTGGTTTACATTTTTGTATCCAAATTTCTCTTGAAGTTTTGATCTAATTTCTTCTTTGTAAATATTTCCTAATCTACTCATAATAAGCCTCTATTTCGTTAGCTGAGTACTGATCCACAAGCTACAGCTACTCTTACCTTCTTCCCATCTTTCTCTTCAATTCTAATTCTTGTCCCTTTCTTAGTCTTAGGACTTAAAACCTGAATATTTGAAACATCAATAGGTCTTTCTACTTCAGCAAAACCACCTTGGGGCGCTTCTTGAGAAGGTCTTAACGCTTTTTTAACCATATTAACACCATCAACAACTACTTTATTTGTTTTAGTGTTATAGTTAGAAAGCTTTCCAGTCTTCCCTTTGTCCTTTCCGGCAATTACTACAACTTCATCATTTACTTTTAGCTTCTGCATATTATATCCCTAAGAATTAAAGTACTTCTGGCGCTAGTGAACAGATCTTAGTGAAATTCTTCCCTCTAAGTTCTCTTGCCACTGGTCCAAAAATTCTTGTTCCAACTGGTTCATTATTTGGATTTAAAATAACTACACTGTTTTTATCAAATCTAATGTAAGACCCATCTTCTCTTCTAAGAGGGTAAGTCGTTCTAACAATAACGGCCTTCTTAACATCACCTTTCTTGATCTTTCCACCAGGAAGAGCTTGCTGAACAGCTACTACTACAACATCTCCAAGTCCAGCACTCATTCTTTTTGAGCCACCTAGAACTTTGATACATTTAACAAATTTTGCGCCAGAGTTATCTGCAACATCTAGCTTAGTCTGCATTTGGATCATGGTATTTCTCCGTACCGCTTTATATAGCGTCTAGAAAGTTACTTAGTTAATACTAAGTAGCTCCCATTTCTTTAGCTTTGAGTATGGCTTTGATTCAACGATAGTTACTCTATCTCCAACCTTTGCCGTATTTTCTACATCATGTGCATGATACTTCTTAGATTTAGATATGAACTTGTTATAAGTTCTATGCTTAAATCTTCTCTCAACATTAACAACAATAGTCTTATCGTTAGTATCAGAAGTTACGATGCCGTATAATTTTCTTTTAAACTTTAAATTTTGTGTATTTTCAGTCATTTCAGTCATATCTAAACCTTATCCCAGCCTATTTTACGTTTTTTGCTGTAAGAAGCTTTGCAATGTTTTTCTTAAGCACTCTTAACCCGTGAGGTTTTTCGAGACCACTAGTAGCTTTTTCCATTTTCATTTGAAAAATTTGCTTTCTTAGTTCCGAAACCTTCGAGTCGATAGCAGCCGCATCTAAGCCCTTGATATCCTTAAAATTAATCACTTCAGCCATAACTTCCTCAACTTTTACTCTGCAACTGCTACTTCAGCAGTGGCTTTTTGTATAATTTTTGTTTTAACAGGTAGCTTGTAGCAAGCTAATCTTAAAGCACTCTTAGCAAGATCATGATCAAAGTGACTGATCTCGAAAAGTACTCTACCTGGTTTAATAACTGCAACCCAGCTATCTGGAGAACCTTTACCTTTCCCCATTCTTACCTCAGCAGGCTTCTTTGTCAGAACCTTATCTGGGAAGATCTTAATCCACACATTACCACCCCTCTTAATCTTACGAGTCATAGCAATACGCGCCGCTTCTATTTGGCGGTTAGTTATATACCCACAAGAGGTAGCTTGTATAGCAAAATCACCGAAGGTTATAGTATTTCCACGATACGCTTTACCTTTCATTCGGCCTTTTTGCTGTTTACGCCATTTTACTTTTTTTGGACTGAGCATTTCTTACCTCAATATTAATTATTTATTCGTATAAATTGGTGATTACTTGTAGATCTCACCCTTATAAACCCAAACTTTAACTCCGATAATACCGTAAGTTGTCTGAGCCTCTGCCGTGTTATAGTCGATATCCGCACGAAGAGTATGGAGAGGAACTTTTCTCTCTGAATATCCTTCCGCTCTCGCCATCTCAGCTCCACCAAGACGACCAGCTGTTCTAACTCTAATACCTTTTACACCTGCTCTAAAAGCAGACTGAATCACTTTCTTCATTGCACGTCTGAAAGCAACTCTTTTCTCTAGCTGAGAAGCGATGTTTTCAGCAATAAGTTTTGCATCTGCATCTGGACGCTTAACTTCAGCAATATTAAAGATTAGTGTTCCACCAGTGAGTTTCTTAAGATCGTTTCTTATCTTTTCGATTCCTGCACCTTTCTTACCAATAGCAACCCCAGGCTTAGCTGTATAAACAGTAACTTTAACCTGATCAGATGTTCTTGCAATATCAACGCTTGCAACAGAAGCGTTTTTCATGTTTTTCTCAACATATTTTCTTATTGCTAAGTCTTCTTGAAGAGTTTTTGCATAGGTTGTCTTGTCGGCATACCAGTTAGAATTCCAACCCTTAATGTAACCTAATCTAAATCCATATGGATGTACTTTCTGTCCCATAATTTTCCCTATGCTTCCTTCATCTCTACTAAGACATGACTAGTTCTCTTTCTAACTCTAAAAGCTCTACCCTGTGCGCGAGGTTGAATTCGCTTCAACGTAGGCCCTTCGTTAGCAAATACACTGCTAATCACGAGATTATCAATATCGTATTTTTCAGAATCCGCAGCAATGGCTAAACCACTGTTAATAAGCTTTGTAAGCATAATCGCGATTTCTTTTTTCTCACAATAACGAAGAATTTTTAACGCTTCAGATGCTCTCTTATTTCTTACAAGGTCACAAACTTGAGCAACTTTTCGAGGAGCAATTCCAACTCTACTATTCTTTACAACAATGGCCATACTGACCTCTCCTATTCAATACTACTTTTTATTTTTTCTTTTTATCTGCACCATGCCCGCTGTATGTGCGAGTAAGTGCGAATTCACCAAGCTTGTGTCCAATCATGTTATCAGTAACATACACAGGGATAAATTTTTTCCCATTATGAACAGCAAACGTTAACCCAATAAACTCTGGAACAACTGTAGAACTTCTTGACCAAGTTTTGATTACTTTATTGGAATTACCTTCCCCTTGAGCAGTCATCACTTTTTTCATCAATGCTGTTTCTACAAATGGTCCTTTTTTTAATGAACGGGCCATAATTTATCTCCCTAACTATTTTCTACGTTTTACAATGTAGCGATTTGTTCTTTTATTTTTTCTTGTCTTGTAACCTTTAGTAGGTGTTCCCCAAGGAGAAACTGGGTGACGACCACCAGAAGTTCTACCTTCACCACCACCATGCGGGTGATCAACAGGGTTCATAGCAACACCACGAACAGAAGGTCTAATACCTAATTTTCTTGCAGTACCTGCTTTACCAAGGTTTCGTTTTTCATGGTCTAAGTTACCAACTTGACCAATAGTAGCTCTACAATCTTGTCTAACTTTACGTAGTTCACCTGATGGCATTCTTAGAAGGATTTCAACTCCTTCTTTTGCCATAACCTGAACATAAGCACCAGCTGAACGAGCCATTTGACCACCAGCACCTGGGTATAATTCAACATTATGAACTAAAGTCCCCACTGGAATATCTTTTAGCTTTTTAGAGTTACCTACTTTAATATCAGCTTCAGCTGAAGAAATAACTGTATCACCAACTTTTAGTCCATGAGGAGCTAAAATATAAGTCTTGAAACCATCAGCGTATGCAATAAGTGCAAGGTTACAAGTTCTGTTTGGGTCATAAGAAATCGCCTGAACTTTCGCAGGAATATTTTCTTTATTTCTTTTAAAGTCTACAGTTCTGTATCTTCTCTTAACTCCGCCACCTTGATGACGAGTAGTAATACGACCAGCATTATTACGTCCACCCTTTGATTTCATTGAACCTAAGGCAGACTTAAGTACTTTCGCACCTTTCGTTAGCTCATCGCTATTTACAACAGCTTTTTCTCTGAGCGTAGGAGTTGTCGGTTTAAATCTTTTAATTCCCATTTTTAATCCTTAGCAGCCTGAGCCTTAAACACCCTTAAAAAACTCGATCTTTTGACCTTCGGCCAATTGAACATAAGCTTTTTTAGTTTTGCTCGTTTTCTTTGTCGTTTTTCCAGCTCTCTTAAGCTTCCCCGGAAGGATGCTTGTTTTAACATTAAGAACTTTAACATCATATAGTGATTCAACAGCTTGCTTAATTTGGTTCTTGTTAGCCTTAAGCTCTACAAGAAATCCAAATCTGTTTGTTTTCTCACCAATGATTGATGTTTTTTCTGTAATCAACGGTTTCTTTAATACATTTTCTAACTGGGCCATATCTACACCAATCTGTTAAGCAATGTTTCCAATGCTTGTTTTTCTATTACTAGATTTTCATGCTTAACAGCATCATATACATTAAAAGCAGCTGCACATAATGCAGTTACAGTTCTAATGTTTTGAGCAGCTCTTAAAGCAGGATCATTACTATTCTGTGTTACAACTAAAGCTGAAAGAAGACCCTTATCACTAAGTGTTTTAAACATATCTTTAGTTTTTCCTGTTGATTCGAAGCTATCTACTACAACAAGTTTTCCAGCCTGTAGCTTATCAGCAATAATTGACTGAACGGCTACTTTAGAAAGCTTCTTATTTACTTTTTGATCGTAACTTCTTGGTAGTGGTCCAAATACTCTTGCTCCACCAACCATAAGACCAGAACGACTTGTCCCTTGTCTAGCTCGACCAGTACCTTTTTGCTTAAATGGCTTTGCTCCACCACCTCTTACAAAAGCTCTCGTTTTAGTAGAGTGAGTACCTTGTCTTTTCCCAGCAAGATTAGCTTTAACAACTTGATGTACAGCAGGTGCTTTAACATCTTCAGCAGTAAGGCTAACAGCGGTACTTAGTTTTCCCGACTCCTCAAATTTAGAATTTAAAACTGTTATATCAGTCATCGTTATATCCTTTTACTTTTTGCCTTACTTCTTGACTGCTGTAGCTATTTTTACCCAGCTGTTTTTTGCACCTGGAACAGAACCTCTAATCAACATGTAACCTTTATCTTCATTTACTTCTACTACTACCAAGTTTTGAACTGTCTTTGTTTGACATCCCATATGACCAGGCATTTTCTTATTTTTCCAAACTTTACCAGGAGTTGCTCTGTTACCAATAGAACCACCAGTTCTATGGAATTTTGAGCCGTGTGCAGCAGGTCCACCAGCGAAGTTATATTTTTTCATAACCCCTTGGAAGCCTTTCCCTTTAGAAGTACCTGTAACATCAATAAATGTTGCAGGTGTAAAGTTAGCAAGGCCTAATTCTTTTCCAAGATCCTCTGCCTTAGCTTCATCTACTTTAAGCTCAGTGAATCTTGTAAGCCCAGCAGCTACGCTCGCTTTCGCTAAGCGACCTTTTGTTGCTTTGTTTACGTGCTTGTCTTTTTTTGTGTTGTAACCAATCTGATAAGCTGTATATCCATCTTTCTCAGCATTTTTAACCTGAGTGATGAAATTCTTTTCAAGTCTGATTACTGTTACAGGAACGTGGTTACCAGCATCATCAAAGATTCTAGTCATACCAGCCTTAACACCATAAATCGCTGTTAGATCAACAGTGCTTGATACGGTGTTAGAAGTGTTTTCTACAGTTTCGTCAACTGCTTTTGTTTCTTCAGTCATTTAGCCTCCACAGCATCACCCTGACGACAGGGATGCGTGCATGGTTTATTAATGTAACTAGAGTTTTCGCTCTAGACTATTTAGTACTTAATTTCAACATCAACACCTGATGACAGGTCAAGTTTCATTAGGCTGTCTACGGTTTGTTGTGTTGGATCGACGATGTCGATCAATCTTTTGTGAGTTCTCATTTCGAACTGCTCTCTAGATTTCTTGTTAACGTGTGGTCCACGAAGAACAGTAAATTTGTTGATTTCAGTTGGAAGTGGAATAGGACCAGCAACACGTGCTCCAGTCTCTTTTGCTGTTTGAACTATTTCGTTTACAGAATTATCTAACAACTTATGATCGTACGCTCTCAACTTGATTCTCAATCTTGACGCTTTCATCTTCAACCTATTCCTAATTTAATTTGAAGCACACTTTTAATTATTTTGCGGCCCAATGTCAAACTTTTTTTTAGTTATTATCTTTTTTTTTTCAAATAGTGGAGAGAATACAAAAATCTCTCCACTATTATTATTGAAACTCTGCAATAATTTCAGATTTATTCAGTAATTTCAGAAACTGTACCGGCACCAATCGTTCTACCACCCTCACGGATTGCAAACTTAAGTCCCTTTTCCATAGCAATTGGAGTGATAAGCTCTACTTCGAATGAAGTATTATCACCTGG
>JBLWYP010000033.1:0-32694 GCA_048266825.1 Bacteriovoracaceae bacterium
CAGCTACGACATCAACATTACTCACTACAACTGTTAGCTTTGTATCTAGATTTAATTGGATTTAGTTACGCCGGAATTTTAGTCTATCTAAAATGCCCGATTATCCTTCTCGTCTTCTCTCTGCCTCGAAAGGCAAAAACTGTTACTTTATTCAAATGTCAAAGATCTAATTTCTCAAGTGTCGGAACTTTATGGTCAGAAAAACATCTTGTCAACAATTATGTTAACTTTTTTTTCTGTGTTTCTAACCACTTAGGTTTGTTAAGAACCGTTTTGTTTGTTTCGACAAGGCGGGATATTATAGATGTTCAGTATCCCCGTCAAGATATTTTTTTCGAAATGTTACTTTTTTTTACAGTAAATAAAATACACCTAAAAAGAGATGTCTAGAAACTTAACTAATATGATTAAAGAGAAAGTCTTATTCAACCTAATAACAGGTTATAATTAAGTATGAATAAAATAGAAGATTTAATTAACACAATCATTTCACAAAACTTAGGACCTACACCTTGGTGTCTACTACTTTGTGATGATGAATACTTTCAATTCAAATGCCTCTATTCAAAGATTCAATCATTCGAAAAGAATCGTCACTATGACATTTATGAAATACCAGCTCTTGAACGTTTCCTAGCAAAGAAGAATCAATTAATAGAAACTAATACTTTAGACAGTATCTATAAGAATGATCACACAAGAACTATCAGCTATATTATTAACTGGGATAAAAGTTTAAAAACAGTTCTCTTAGTTCAAGTCAAAAACCAACATATTCTAAATGAAGAAATAACAAGAATGATTAAAGAAATTAATTCCAATAAAGAACTCATCATCAAAGATATCTCTTCTTACGAATCAGGAGATATCAATCATGGATAAGAGAAGCTTTCCTCGATACGATATACATAAGCTCAATGCCTACCTCATATTAGATGAGTTGCCTGAACATAGAGTACCTATCACAAATATCTCTCTTGCAGGATTACAGTTATCTATAACAGAGAGAATAGATCTCACAAAAGAACAAGAGGCCACCTTCTACTTGGGAGAAAGATTCATAAGAAGACTTCGTATCAAGGAAGTATGGTGTAACAAAAAGACGACCACGAAAAATGAAATCGAATATCAGATTGGTCTTCGTTTATTTTTTAATGAGCTTCAAAGTTTTGAGAGATGGCGTATGCTTATGATTGCTTTTCAAAAGAATGAATTAAAGAAAAAAGTGAACACTTAGAAAATCTCTGCGAGTTGGTGATTATATTTCAGATTAATATCATCGCCCTTAAGTCTTCCTTCTTGAATGAAAGAGAAGCGATCATCGCTACACATCCTTGAGACACATTCATAAAGTCCATAATAATCATAAGGAATGAATATAAGAGCAGAGCTTTCATTATCGATAAGTTCTTTAGAGCCGCCAAGCCCTGTTGAAATAAGAGGTGTACCAGAGCGATAAGATTCTATGAGCACACGACCAAAGGGCTCGGGTCTTAAAGCACCGTGAATGAATATATCGGACTCATCAAAAACATCCTGTGGTTTTTTGAGTCCTTTAAAATGAACGAAGTCGGTTTTATATTGGGTCGTAATTTGATGGAGCTGCTGTTTATAGCCAGAGTGATCTCCATTCGTTTTATATATCTCGTCCCCATATACATTGAAATGAGTGACCCCAAGCTCACGTAATTCTTTTTCAAACATACAAGCGAATTGAACCAAAAAATGAACTCCTTTCCACGGGGCGAACATACTTGCTGTAGATAAAGTAAAATCTGAACTTTTTTGAGATGCCGTTGGAGAAAACTTTATATCTCCTATGGGATTATAAAGTGTCCAGCATTGTAGGCCCTCGGGAACAGAGTCTTTAATACTCTCCGATACATCATAAGAATTACCAATAAACTCTATACTGGCCGTAGAAACTTTTTGAATGATTTGCCAAAAATAGAAGAAGATCTTGTTAAAAGAGAGATAATCTCTGAAGTGCCAAAGCATTCTTCCTCTATGTCCTTGAAAGAAAGCGAGAACGAAAGCAAGCGGTCCAATCTTATTTCCACCTACCCACCATATGTCGGCATGATTTAAGCGAATGCGATTCAGATTTTGTAAAGTTACTATGAATGTCCAGCAATAATAGGGAATCAATGCGATATAGAGCCACTTAAATAACCCAAGGCCATTCATCTGAGCTCGGCCGAGGCCAAATAATCGTCTATGATAATTGAAGTATACAATTTGTTGGCGCGAAAAACCTTTTTCAACAATTAAGTCAGAAAGCTTCTTATCTTCACCAGCATGATTTAAGAAAGGAATGATAAATTTAAACTCAGGATTCTCCCCTTGTTCAATTAGGAGCTCTCTTAAGTCTTTGCATTGATGAATAAAACTTCTCTCTGCTCCACCTAAGTAAGGAGCGTTGAAGAAGCAGTTTATCTTCTTACTACTCACGCCGCTCTCCTGGAATAAGTTTATCCGATATAAGGTGAGAGAGGACTTTAGAGTAAATGTCTAATGAATGTGACTTCTTAGTATGCAAATAAACTTTTTGAGAGATCTCTTTGTATTCTTTATTCGTTAACTTTCTAAAGAACTGGCGCATCTCAAGATCATTCAGCTTAAGAACCCATCCTGTTATTCCATTATGGCAGGCCTCAGGAAGTCCACCAAAGGAAGAAACAATACTTGGAGTACCATACTGTCCAGCTTCTAATACTGTAAGACCAAAGCCTTCATAATAACCTTTTTTAGAATGGTCTAGACTTAACAAGAGATTAAAGTGACATCTTCCATAGAGAAACTGTAATTTTTCGTTATCAATGCCTGATATATTCTCGTGTTCAAAGAAAGCATTTGATTCCAAGTTAAAGCCACTATAAAGACGAATTTTCTTATAGGTTGATCGAGAACAGGCTTCCATAAGAGACTTAACTCCGGCAGCATTCTTATGAGGAACATCTCGGGCCATACAAATAAAGCTAAGGACATCATCATCATAAGACTTTGGGATGAATTGTGCTTTGGCATTGATATCAATTCCATTGTGGATAATCATGTCACGGTCATAAGAGACTTTATAGCCCAACGCCTGCATTTTATTCAGTGTGAACTCACTTATCGAAATATTAGCGTAGGACTTTTCAAATTGTTTAAGGGCCATAGGTTTCATCAATTTCTTTAAAAGAGTAAAAAGAAAGTTTCTTCCTTTAAAGAGCACCTCTGAACCATGAAAGAAATTAATATGAAGAACGGCTTTATTACTATATTTCTTTGTTTGAGAGAGTACTTGGTAGGAAAGTCCGTGAATATGAATCATATAATCGTATTGATGACCTTCTTTTTTTGTGAAATCTCTAATTTCAGAAGAACCACTCCATACTAATAAGTCGAACTTGATATTAAGCTGCTTAAGTACTTTTTCAATATTTAAAGTGAAAGTAGAAAGACCACCAAGACGAGGAGGATAATCAGGGGTACATATTAATACAGAAGACTCTGATGAATTGGAATGAAACATATATAGATAATGTAAACGAGGAGATCATTTTGATAAAGGAAAATAACTGTTTATTCGTCACAACAACTCAGATTTAAGCAGCTTTGTCTTCGTCATCCTTAATGCCTGAGTATTCCTCTTTACTAAGTTTCTCTTCTCTGGCCTTATGCTCTTCAAGGGATAGTATTTGAATCTCAAAGTCATCCACTTCTAGTGAATTGATCACCCCTATATCTTTCTTAAGTAAATAATCAAAGAGTGATGCCGGATTAAGTTGTAGAGAATCATCACCCTTCCAATGTTTCTTACCAAAAAGAACGTAAGAGCTACAAAGAATAGAGACTTGTGAAATAAGACCAACAAAGGGTCCATAGAAGTGAGTAAGAGAAAAACCTACTATCATCACCAGAGCATAGGCACCTGCAAAAAGGGAACTCGCCTGAGAAGGGCCGAATCCATAGTAGTTTCTGAGCAGATGATGAATATGATACTTATCTCCACTAAAAGGAGATTTCTTATTATATATTCTTCGAAGAAAGCTTATTCCTAATTCTGTCATAGGAAGGGACAAAGGAAAAAGGGCCATAGATAAACAAGATAAAGGAGCATAGCCCCTAGAGAACATATGGGTAAATGTCATAGAACTTAAAAGTAAAGAGAAAAGTCCTACAAACGAGCCACCAATTTCTCCTAAATGAATCTTGGCCGGCTCTTTATTAAATATATAAAAAGCAGCAATGGCACTGAGTCCTACAAATGTAGTTACAATAAGAGCATTAATTGAAAAATTATAAGCAATGACTGCATAAGTAAGAAAAGTAACAGAAGCAAGTTTAATGGTCAGAGTATCAAGCCCATCGAGAAGGTTACTACCATTCAGTACTCCTAGGCCCCAGAACATACAAATGACGAAGGCAAGCGCAGACCATTGATGAAAGAGAATTCTTGATTCTAAAACAGCAAACAGACCAATGGTTCCAATTTGTAGACCTAGTTTTACGATAGGACGTAATTCAAATCTATCATCAAGATAACCATAACCAATCAAAATAAAGGCGCAAGCAGACCAATACTTAAGGGAGTATTTATCTAGCATCGAAAACATACTATCAAATTGAGGATGAAAGAATAATAGAAGAACACCAGTAAGAATCCCTAAACTTAAAGGGAGTCCACCCAATTGAACCGCGTTGGTAGTTGACTTGCGAGCAGGAACATAAAAAATTTTCCGAAGAAATCGTGAAGAACTTCCTTGAGAAAACAAAAGAAGAGAAAAGCCTGCAATACACGAAGCGAATACTGTTGGGTAAATCCAAAAGAAATCGGAACTCATAATAGCATTCTTAACAAATGTGATCTGACTTTCTAACACTATATACTCTCAATATTAACGAGCTTATCGTAAGCTTCTTCACTCACCTATCGGCTCATGAAAACCTAGCACTAAGGAATATAATGAATTAAATATAAAGAAGAAAAAGTATCCCCCTTGAACAGATCAGCTTCTGATATAAGAGCTAAACCAGATACTTAAGAAATTCTTCTTTATGAGTTTTAGCCCAAGAAAAGCAATCATAAGAATTGAGAAGAATTCTAGATATATCTGGTGGGCAAAGATCAGAAAACTGACTCTTTTCAAATAAATCAGTACATTTTGAACCAAACTGATCGAGCTCACAAAGGACAATACCCGAGCAATCAACTCCTTCGGCACCCATAGGTGTAGAGAGAACAATCGCTTCAGAAAATAATGACTCAATGATCTTAAGTCGAGTACCTGATCCTGAAACAAGAGGAACAAGGCTAATTTTTGTTTTAGCAAGTAAATCGTGAATATCTTGATCAGATAAGTTTGTTCTGAGTTCAATACCTCGAGAGGTGCATAAGGCCTTTACGCCCTCAGTTGGATTTCGACCAGCAATAACAATATGCTTTTGCAAGGTTACGGGTAGAGCATCAAAGAATGGGCCACAAATAAATTCAACGGCCTCAATATTGGGAAAGTAATCAAGCGTCCCTAAGAAAGTAATCGCTGACTTCTTTTCATCTATTTTATAATCAGAGTGATCAACAAGATTTGGAAAAACGAGTATTTTATCAAGTAGTCTTGAGTTAAGTTCGATTAAGATATCCTTTTCTCGCTCACTACAAACAAAAATAAGATCACATGCTTGCATCTTAGTGGCTTCATATAGAGCAAATCGCCTACGCTTTTGGGAAGAAATCTTACCAAAATGATTTTCAAACTCAAGATTATGAGCATTATATATAATTCTTGGTCTCTTATGTTTATTTTGAAAATCAAAATTCCAATGAAGTTGTCTGAAGTTATCTAAAATAAGATATTCACAATCAGGAATCGATACGTGGGCGCTGGTAAAGAGAGGCTTAACTTCTTTGCCAAATCTAATACTTCCTAAGAGTTTAGAAAAAAATCCCTTAGTCTTGATATCATCCTGATACAGAGAGTGAATTTCAAAGTTCCACTCTATTAAAACTTTTCTAATCGAGTTGACCCTAAGATAGGCACCACCACGCTGATCTTTATTATTTAATGAACTCAGAAAGACTATCTGCTTCGACATATTACCCTTAAAATAAATAACAATTTCAATCATTATAACAGATACGAGCAGAACGTGTTATAATCAAAAGCGCATTTAATCAGTATATTTGAATATAAATACACTATCCATAGGAAGGGAATAAGATGAATTTAAAAACCTTTAAAAGATCAGTCTTGATGGTCGTTATTCTCTTGAGTGGTTGCGCTAGTCAAAGTGATAAAGAGAAAGAAAAGGGCTTTGAAGTGGATCAAGAGATAATCGATGGCAATGGTATCGTATCTTTTGCTCGAGCTCATTATCTTGTGGCAAAGACAGATGCTATGAATCGAGTTTTTGAAAATAAGATGGTCGAACATATTAATGAATACTGTGAAAAGAAAAAACTCAAAAAAGAAATTTTAAGAAAATATAGTACTCAAACAGATTTTGTAACCCTACGCTTTGATTATAAATACAATCGTAAAGTGAAGGTATATGAGTTCCAATGTGTTCGTTAGCTTTTATTTAAAAGTTTGAGTAATTCAGGATGAGTTGCACTTTGTTCAGATGAAGTAGAATCATCCTTCTTTTTTAAACTTCTGATTTTATCAAGAAGCTTATTCTCATCAAAGGGCTTTGATAAAAATGATATATCGCTGTGAAGAGACGTATCAAAGCCCAACTCTCCACTAATGACCACAATAGGTGTTTTCACATTAATTGAGTCTTTACGACGAGCGTACTTTATTACGGATTCACCACTTCCCGAAACGAGATTAAGGTCCAATATAATTAAACTAAACTTCTTAGATTTAACATGCCCAATGGCCCCTGGAACGCTTTGGGCCGTGTAAATTTCACCAAATTTATCTTCTAAATAATCAGAAATGACGACACAGAGATCTTGATCATCATCAACAATAAGTAATCGGGACATTTCACACCTCTTTCTAATAGTTTAATAGAAAATGAGAAATATAAAAGAAAAGAAAGATATTACGTAGTAAATAAAACTAAATGACCGTTGACCGACAATGATGCGAATTATATACAGTTTATCAATAAAAACTATCACGGAGGTCATTGTGCTTAAAAGAAGCATTCTTACACTAGTATTAAGTGTACTAAGTTTAACAGCAGCAGCTCAATTTACAAACGAATCAGAAGTATCAGTAGTTGTTACTGGTGGTAACACGGAGGTTGAAGTTTACAACACTAAAACTACCAACCAGTATACTTTTGGAAAGAATATCGTCACTCTTGGTGGCCATTATATGTACGGAACAACATCCGATACTATCAGCTCAAGAAATTGGGATGCCAACACTAGATATGAAAGAACTTTAAGTGATCTCTTTGGTACATTTCTTGGTGTTGTTTATGAAGGTGATGAGTTTGCAGGGATCGATAACCGAATCAACACTGACCTTGGTGGAACTTACCATTTTCTAAAAACAGAAAAACTAAAAGGAACCCTCGAAGCAGGTGCTCGTTACCGTCGTGAAGAATCACTCGCTGGAAATACCCTTAGCCAAATGCAAGGTAGAATTTATGGGATAATTGGACGTAAGAAAACTGAAGATATTGAACTTAAGTTTTGGGCAGAATACCTTCCTAACTTTACTGACTCTGAAGACTGGCAAATAAACTTTGCTCCAAGTTTTCAATATAACTTCCATACAAACCTAGCGCTAAAATGGAGCTATGTTGGTAAGTATGACAACCTACCTGTTCCAGGTAATAAGAAGTTTGACTTTCAATATACAACTTCACTTATTGCGAATTTCTAGATTTTTGCCTAGCTGAGATCTAAATGATTTAGGTATTTGGGAGATCAAGTGGTCTCCCTTTTTTAATCCAATTCCAAAGAAAGTATCACCTGAAAATAGAAGAACATAACCGTCATAGGGAAGATCATAACGTTCATTTAGATCAATGGCCCCGCCTTTTAACAACTCACGAGCATCTTCTTCTTCCATATTTAGACATCTCTTTGTTATCCCCTCTCTAAATACACTGTAAAAGCCATTTGTTATTTTATAAGGAAATTGAGCGCCTGAGAAACAACGCAGCCCCGCTGACTCATAGTCAATCGAATCATCCTTGAAGAATTCATACATAGATTCATTAATTAACCATAAAGCGTCTTTTGTTTTAACCAGTAAATAGTTGGCCCATGCCTCAAGAGGAACACCATATCGATGAAGACAATAGTCTTTTAATTCTTGATATTCATCATCGTTTAATAAGTTTACTAACATAGAAGCCTATAGAGTTAAGTTTATGAGGGTAGATTCTCTTCGTTAAACCTATATTTTCAACATAAGAATCTTCATTGTATTGGGTGACACCATCACATAGAAAAGATTCCCATTTTGAGTCAATTCCTAAGGGCACAATGGACATATCAGCATGGGCGCGAATAAGCTTTGAAACTTGAGCCTCATTTTCATAAGGGTCATAAGTACAAGTACTATAAATCAAAGTTCCACCGGGCTTAAGAAGTTCATAGGCCTTTTCGAGTAATTGAGATTGAATTTTATGAAGGCCTGTGCGAAAGCTTTCATTATACTGAAGATAAGATTTATCCTTCTTCTTAGATGGCCGAATAGTATCTGCACGTAGAGTTCCTTCACTTGAACAAGGACCATCAAGTAATATTTTTGAAAAACTCTCCTTTGGATAATCTAGATCTTGTCCATTAAGGCCACATACCATAGTGTTCTTCACACCAAGTCTATTTAAAGAAGCCTTTAATATTCTTCGTCTAGCAAGATGAGGCTCATTAGCGACAAGTACACCTTTCTGGTTCATTTCCTGGGCCATATGAGTTGTCTTACCACCAGGTGCTGCGCACATATCTAAGACACGATTATCTTCATCCTCTTTTAGTTCAAGGGCAAGTACAGGAAGGAGGCTACTTAAGGCCTGTATATAATAGAAGCCTAGATGATGCTCTAGAGCACCACCCCAGTTATTTATTTCAGGATCGACTTCTATATAATCGAGATCTGCAACTGGTAGATGAAATTGATCTGAACTTAACTCAAAACGATTTATGAATCGATCCATCGTACATAATGACGAGTTCAATCTCACTCCAAGAGGAAAAGACTTTTCCAATGAGGCCATAAAAGAATCAAAATTTGGAATCAAATTTTTGTAACGAGTAGAAAATAGCTCGTGAAATATTGAATCGGTATTGTTATTCATCGGAGTGACCAGCTTCAGATGAGCCTTTATCATTATTTTTTGTTATTCGATCACGATTGAAGGTATTAATGGCTTCTTTAAGCTCCTGAAAGTAATCCCCTTTTCTAAAAATAACTTCTTTAACATAACTTTTTTCACTCATATCAATTAAGTCTTGAGAAAGTCGATATAGAGGACCTGCGATTTTATGAGAGATAAGAATGCCAAAAAATACGATTAATACGAAGCTTATAAAACTCGCGATTAAAATTAGCCATAAGAGGTCGTGATATTGACCCTCAATGAAAGTAAAGAAGATATGAGTCTTTGGTAGGCCAATATTCAGTGCTGTCCCTTGTAAGTCTTTGAAGAAATAACGAACGGCCGAAAAGAAAATCAAATTATTCACTAAGGCGAGAATAATAACCTTTCCTATGACATTTATCTGAAATTTCGGATTGATTAAAAAAGCTTTTCTTCTATTCATAGAACGATCCTTACTCATTTTCTTTAATTCTTCTTAAGAAATCAATTTGCTTCGATTTTTCACTAAGGGTGACATCATCACTATCATGGGCCATCTGATTTTGATCGGTATGATATTTTTTCTCTAATTTTGCTGCAATAGAGAGGATCGTGGCCCTAGTAATCTCCTCTTTAGAATACTTAAAGTGATGGGGGTTCTTTATCCCAAGACTAGTAGGATCTGAGCATGAGCCTACAAACGATAGAAAAAGCATAATAGAGGTACTTTTTTTCATAGATTTCAGATACTTAAACATAGTCTACTCCTATACCTATTCTACTCACGACAAAGAATTTAAAAAGAGGAAATTAAATCCCTGAAAATACATTCACATTCACAAATTGTGGGCGGCTTCTAGGACCATACTAGTTCATAGAAACACGCTAAATCTCTGAAATTACGTAAAACGTTGAATATAAAATCAAATGCAGATAAGGGGCGCAATATAATGACTAAATAATAAACTTATGAACTCAAGTAACCGATAAGAACCCATAAATGATCGGGGGAAAATGTGAAAGTAGCACTAATAATATTAATGGCCATTCCGACTTACAGTTTTGCTGTTACGGCCAACCAGGTAAAAACAATTCTTCAGAATAATAACTGTATGGGATGCCACAGTTCAGGATCGGCCAATGGAGATTTTCAATCTCTTACCACTGATGAAGACTGGTCAGGATCTCGTTTTATTGCTCCTGGAAATATTGATTCTTCTTCCCTAATTTATCGATTAAAAAATTATGGAAGCTCCAATATTAATAATATGCCTCTTGGAAGTGGTTCTCTAAGTAGCGCCGATTATAATTATCTCGTAGATTATGTAAATGAGATGAAGACCAATGAAACGGTTGTTGTGGCCGATGGTGATACTGAAGGACAAGCCGATATTGGAATGGATATCAATTCTGTTAAGGCACAGAAAATTGTCTTTAAGAGATGTTATGAGCAAATGGTTAGAGAACCCATAGATATAAATAATAGTCTCTTTAAAGAAGTTGCAAATGGTGAAAGAACAGGATCGAATGCTTGTATATCTCTTTTAAGACAAGCAAGGCTTTCACAGAGTAGTGGTAAGAGATTCTACGATGCCGGGCAAGCACAAAAAGTATTCAATACTTTCTATGATTTTCATGTTTCGTGGTTTGGACCAAGAAATCTTACGTCTAGTGTGGGCTTTGATGCCACCAGACAAGAATCAGTACAGGATGTAAATCAGCCTTCTTATTATTTGATGAAGGCCCTTTTTGGAGAAGGTGTACCTTATAGTTATATTTTAACGGCAGATGAATCCCTTAAATCCATTAGATCAACAAGTGATAAATTCGTTACAAATATAAAGTTTCGCTATCCTAAAAGTCAGTATGTCACCAAAGGTCAAGTAAAAGGAATTGATGTTCACTCATCAGAAACAGTAGGAAAAGAAATTGGACCTGTTAGGCAAAGACAAACGACAACAGGTAATTTCAATATTTTTGAACATCAAGGAGCTGGAGTTCTAGGTAGTCAGTCTTACCTACTTTTAAACGCCGGAGAAAGATTACCATACAGAACAGATGGTGGTCATAAAACGATGAGAACTCTTTCAAAGAATTTCTTTAGCCAAGTTATGTGTAGAGAACTTCCAGCAGTAAGACTAGATGATGCCATCTCTTATGTAGCCTCTAATGAAAGTAGCCTACCTTTCAGAAATGGTGTGACATGTATGCAATGTCACTCAACCATTGATCCTTTTGCATGGACGGGAAGAAAGATTTACTCCACTCTTTCAGATGGTAATACGTACGGTAATAATAAGACAGATATGAGATCTCTTTATATTAGTAAATTTAGAGGTACAGAAATTAATGATGGGCCAGTTGATACATGGCCTGATAACTCTCCATCGGACTTTTATAAGAGAACTCCTTATGGAAGACTTTTCTATAGAAGCTTTGACGGAACTCTCGTAGATCAAACTGTAAATGGAATGGATGAATTAGGGGATGCTCTTGCGCAACAAGAAGCTCCTTATGTTTGTGCGGCCAAGAGATACTTTCAATTCTTCACTGGCGTAGACGCCAATGTAGGAGATATTGATCATATCCTCTCTGAAACTGAACTCACTGAAAAAGAACGTTATTATAGAAACTTTGTTATTAAGCTAGGAAAAGAGCTCAAAGAGCATCAGAGTCTAGAAACAATGTTTAAAAGAATTTTTTCATCGAAAGCTTATGTTGCACCTGGACTGGGGGTTGAGTAATGAGTAGTAATAATTCACGTAGAGACTTTCTAAAACAAACTCTAATGGCCAGTCCCCTGTGCATGAATGCAATGAGACTAAGTCCTTTTGCTCTTTTTTTAGAGTCCATCGTTAAAAAGGCCTATGGTATTGAAGATGAGCTCGATTCAAATCCACTCAATTATGTGGGTATCATGATGACGGGTGGGCCACCAAGGTGGATGTTTGATCTTCCTTTGAGACCCAATGGATCCTCAGATCCTTTTATAGAAAGTCCAATGGTCTGTACTCAGATTGTTAATAATCAATTGAAGTATCAGCAAAGTAAGATCGGACAATATTATATGCCGGCCATGTGGGATAAATACATTCCTCAGGTTAATGGCGGAAGAATTAAGATGTCTGATCTCTTACAAAATATGATGATGTTTAGAGGATATAACCTAGGTGTTGATGGTCACTCTGGTAATCAAATTAGACATTTCCGTCCTAATACTGGGGGAACAAGTATTGATGGAGAACTAGGATCAGAAAGTTCACGTCCTATTCCCAATGTTGCTTGTGGAACAAGTTATGGCTTTTCTTCACCGACAGGATCTTCTCAAATTTCCGTATCTCTTACTAACTCAAATCCTTTGAATACTTTACTATCTAATTTTAGCCTTACAGGAGATAAAAGTCCGGTAACAATGAAAGATAGTGAAATTGAAGATGCCTTTGATCAAGTTTTAAAATCAATGGAAAAGAAGGCCCATAAAAATAACATTCCCCTCAAAAATGCCTATGCCAATAGAATCAATGCAAAAAAAGTTTTTAAAGAAGAATATGGTAATTTAAAAACTTGGTATGATACTCGCTTTAACGAATATAGAGATCTTGAAAGAACATGTTTTACAGATAGTAGTTTTTCCCTGGGAGCAGGTATACAGGAACATAATCACTATCAATTCAATCAGTCTCATGGCCTTCCTGATAATTATTATAAAATTAATAATATCAATCAACGTGATACTCACCTACCAAGCTTTGGAGTTGATCTTGAACAATCGCTTCAGACATCAACTTATGTCTACGCTATGGCCCATACTTTAACGATTGCCGAGTTCTTAATTCAAAATAAACTCACTTCTTCCATGACACTACAATGGAGTAGTTTAAGAAATCTAAGGATTGGTACAAAGAATATTAATACAACCAATGATGGACACAATAATGGTGCGATGACGAGTATGTTCATGTATTCGAAGTACTTTCAGGCCATCGCAGCTGGGCTTAATGAGTTTCGAACTTTTCTTGAAGGAATTGGCGAATTTGATAAATCTGTCATTCAGCTCTCAGGGGATTTTAATCGTAGTGCTCGTTATGATGGACGTGGTTCAGATCACGCCTGGATGGGATCCAATACAACTGTTCTCTCAGGAATGGTTAAAGATCACGCCATTATAGGAAACTGTAGTGGTCGTACCGCTGGAACTTATAAAGGTTCATGGGGCGAGGCCGCAGGAATGGACTTTCTAGGTGGTTCTCATATGGCCTTTGGTCATGTGGCCAGTAGTATAGCAACCATGCTGGATTGTAATTCAACATCTGAGAATAATCCAAGTTTAGTATCTAAAGATAGTAGTGGTGAAGTAAAACCAATTGCTGGAGTAGGAGCTAAAAATGTATAAATCTATTCGTATAGTTATGATATTAAGTCTCTTTACTTCCTGTATGCAGGCCAATTTAAAAGATAAATTATCTTTTGATGGTCAAGATTCATCAACGGTTAACCAACCCAATGATGAAGTACAAGAGACGTATGAAACTCAATTTATAGGCACTCGTAGTATGAATGTACGCTATGGCGACTATAAGTTTATGACAACGTCACTCATGCAAAAGTATGGTCCAAGTTGCAAATCAACCCTCATTTCCAATATCTGGAATCAATATAAAGTTTTTGGTTCTGTATGTGACAGTTATGATACCACAGAGAGCTGTAATGATATGGCACAGGCTAGCCCGCTTGTACTCACAAGTACTATGCGCGCAGGAAGAGTGATGAAAACTTGTGAAGAGATAGCCATGAATAGTTCATGTGTAAGCTACTTCCTAGGAGAAGCAGGATTATCCGCTTCAAGTACTTTAAATAGTAAAAACCTACTGAAGGCCTATAATGTCTTCTACCCTCTTTCTGATGCTTTAAGCGAAGAACAAGAGCTCGCCTTTTTAAACTTAGGAGATAAGTTTACCAGTAGTACAGACAAATGGAAGGCCGTAAGCCTTGCCCTGTGCGTATCTCCAGAGTGGCAAATACCGTAATTTGATTAGATTTTACCGAAGTCTTTAAATGTTCTAAGGACTTCGGCAATACTATCCTTTAAGATAAGATCCTAACTAAGCAAAGGGCCTTATGCCATGGAAAATAGTCTTAATACATATGAATCTCCAGCGAGTACTCTTTACCTCAAAGGGTCCATATACTTCGATTCTGAAGGTAAAGAAGTACTAAAAGATAAATTAGGAAAGAGTTATCTTATGGATACCAATATCAAAACTCATTGGAGAATTGTTGAATCCATACTTAGCTGCCCTGGTAATTCAATCACCACCATCGATGAATTAATTTCGAAAATACCTAAATCTAAAAGAAGAGAGCAAACCCAGAGGATAATATCAAAATTTTTAGAATTGGATCTCATTGGGTTAAGAAGCTAATATCTACTTAAGTAGTTCTTCACTAACCTCACTCACTTCAATCTGAAAAGAATGATCTTCGTAATTTGTGGGTAAACTTTCAAGCTTAGAATTAATTAAATCTTTTAACTTTTTAATAGAGATAAGGTTCTCATTCTTTTCATCCCATAGGGCATAAAGGTGAACATTGATGGGATGGGCCACTCTAAACTTTGTGAGTCCTTCATAAGACTCTAGAGGATTCTCAGCAATCGGCATAACACAACGTCCACGAGAACATAGCTTCAAGAGGTATTCCATATGATCGGATTGAATATATTCTTTAGGACGTATCTCGCAACTCTTTAAATAATTTTGAACGTTCTCGTTAAGATTTCTATCCCAAGAGATTTGGGCAAGTGGAATATTATTGATAATTTCTTCTTTATTGATAAATTGATCATAGAGCTCAGTAGAACAACAAAACACCAACTCAAAAGATCCGATACGTGAATACTTTATTGATTTTCTTGTGGGTGGTTTTATAGATATTCCCCAATCTAAATTCCCTAATAAAATATTTTCGACAATTTGATCATGTTCATATTGTCGTGAAGTATTTACCGTTCCAAACTGGGTGTAAATATCCCAGTATTGAGAGCAGAACTCTGTTGCCAGAGAATAGGATACCGTTTCCTCAATTCCAACAGTAACTGAATATCCACCAATATCATTAATTCCCACATTATCTAATAATTTAGAACCCGCTTCAAAAACTTCACGGGCATGTTCATAGAGCGTTTCACCATCTTTTGTTAATAGCAATCCCCTACCAGAGCGGTTAAAGAGCTTAAGGCCAAAAGACTCTTCTAGCTTCTTGATCTGCTCACTGGCGGTGGAAGGAGCAACACCGAGAACCTTTATTCCGTCTTTTAGGCTTTTTGCCTTTGAGACTTCATAGAAGCAGTATAAATGATTCCAATTAACATCTTTGAGCTTTTTGAGCACAAATCCTCCTTATTTTAGTGTAGTATATCTTCGTATATACAATTTTCAAAGTTCGGAATCACCGAAACCGTTAGACGAGATAAAATAGATTCCTTGTTATTAATAAAAAAAAGCACTTATGATGGAATAATCAAATAATGAAGGAGTAAGCTTTGAGTGGTAATTTAGTCTATATTTTGAGTGTTTCTGGCAGTTTAGTCGTCTTGTATATCATCATTCACTTCTTTGTTAATAAGGTTCAGCTCAAGAAAACCAAACTCCTTGAGAAGCGAAAAAACTTTGAAGCCATGGCCGTTACTCAATCACCTATTGAAGATAGCTTTCAAGAGTCACTGGAACGTGGACTTGAAAATATTGAAACTCGATTTAGCTTCTTTAAAAAGTTCATGGGCCCTTTCTTTCTTATATTATGGGCCATTCTTATTGTTCTGCCTTTTCTAGAAGGCGCCTCTAAAACCTACACATCAATTCTTATAGCCATCATTACGGTACTAATCTCCCTTGCCTCAAGACCTTTCATTGAAAACTTATTTGCAGGTATGGTTATCTCTTTTAGTAATAATGTAAGAATTGGAGATACAGTTGAAGTCGATGGCCAGTATGGGATCATTGAAGAAATTAATCTTACCTTTACCACCATTAAAACATGGGACTGGAAACGCTATCTTGTTCCCAATTCTAAACTCATATCTAAAGAGTTTTTAAATTACTCTCTTCACGATAAATATGTTTGGGCCAGTATCCTCTTCTATGTAGAGGCAGGCGCTGATATTGATCTCCTAAAAGAAGACTTAATAGAAATTATCAGTAAGTCTCCTTATTTTAAGCAAGAAGAAATGGAAGAGCCAAGGTTGTGGTACTCAAACCTAGAAAAAGATTCGGTACAATTATGGCTTGCGGCCTGGGCCTCAACCCCTACCAATGGATGGCTCTTAAAATCAGATATGAGAAAGGCCGTTGTAGATACCGCTAAGAAGTATGGGATTAATTTTCAACTTGGAAATCACCAAGTTCATAAAGATCCATTTAGCGCAGCAGGTGGACCTCCGAGAAGAGGGCCTAATTCCTAGGCCCTTTTTATTCGAATTATTGTTTGATAAAGAGCTTATCTAGGCCATTACCAGGAATGAGCGTGACATCCCTTTGTGGGAATGGAAAAGATACACCCTCACGATCAAAGGTTGATTTCGTATTTTCGATAAGATCCAAACGAACGGGCCAATAATCTGCACTATCCACCCATGCTCGGACTTGAATATTCACTGAATTATCCGCGAGCTCAACTACACGTACAAAGTATTCTGGAGTATCAAGAACTCTTTGATCATTATCAAGAAGTCCCTTTATAAGCTCTTTGGCTTTGTTGAAATCATCTCCATAGGAAATTCCAAAAACAATATCCATACGTCTTGTGGGCTGGGTAGAAAAATTGACGATGGGCCCATTGGCCAACGAACCATTAGGTAAAATAATTGTTTTATTATCAGTCGTTAACATAATGGTGTGGAAAATCTGAATTTCCTTAATTGTTCCAGAGTGACCACATGCCTCGATGAAGTTTCCAACTTTAAAAGGCTTTAAAAGTAGAATAAGTACCCCACCAGCAAAGTTAGAAAGAGAGCCTTGAAGAGCAAGACCTACCGCAAGACCAGCAGCACCAAGGATGGCCACGAAACTTGTAGTTTGAATTCCTACTTTCGCAGCAACAGATATAACGAGGGCTACTTTTAAAATAGCATTTAATAAACTACTGATGAAAGGAACCAAGGTTGGATCTACCTTTCTCTTTGTTAATGTTGATTTAAAAATACTTACAAATATATTAATGAGAATCCAACCAACCACTAATATTGCAAGTGCTACAAAGTAATGTGGTGCTTTTACGAGTAAAAATTCTTTCATTTGTTCTAACATAGGTCCCCAGTGATAAATTAATATTCATCAGGGTTTATCATGTTTTTTTATGGAAATAAAAGAATAGAGTGGGAAAGAATATTAGATATTTTTAAGCAGCAAAGTATGAGGCCAAGAGAAAAAGACCTCCAAAGAAGAAAGTAAAACCTATGATTAACTCCCAGTGGGATTCATCAAAAGACTTTCCCTTGAGGATAGCAACAAATTTATGGGTCATTTTTTGAGCGTCGTGAACGACTTCTTTTTTAGACATGATATTTCCGTCATCAGTTAAACAATTTTTGTATTATATCACGCCTTTTTAAAATAAGTTAAGTTATTTTTAAATTATTGAGAAATAGTAAAACTCTCGGGATTCTTTATGGCCGGAGCTCTAAAAGTATCATCTTTAGGTACTCGCGAAGAGTTGAATATTTCTAAATACTTATCTTCTTCTATTTGCGGAATATCTACAGAAAGTGGGCTTCTCCCATTGATATAAGAGCCGAATTCACCTTTGGTTATTCGCTCAAGTTCATCAATTGTTTGTGGATCGTTTAATTCGACCTGATGAGAGTCTTCTTGCGGTGCTTTATTCACCTGCTCTTGACCATATGTCATGTGAGGATACACACCCAGTATTAATGAGAAACAGAAAATACCAAACCATTTTACAGCTTTCATAACTACAACCTTTGTCTTTTCAGACTCGTTTTTTTATAGGTTTTAATAAGCAAAATAAAGGCCAAGAATAGGTCATCAATAAACAAGAACTTAGAGATTTTTTAGAGCGAGAAAGCATAAACTTTTCACGAACTGCCTAAATTCTAGTCACTCCATTATGTTTGAATCGACTTCTGGAGTTCGTATGACTCTCCTGTTACTCATTTGTTGTTTGACTTATCAAACTCGTATGATTACTAATACCTGTATGACGATTACTGACTTAAAAACGGGCCAAAAGGCCATTCTCAAAAACCTTGGAACAGATTCATCTATTCATTTGAAACTTCTGAGCCTTGGTCTTCTTCCCGGAGATGAAATTACACTTCTTAATCGCGTCCCCTTTAAAGGACCTCTTAGTATTAAGCATGGGAAAATGAACTACTTTGCTCTTCGTCACAAAGAAGCATCTCATATCGAAATAGAATTAAAGGCTTAAAATGAATGGCCAAGTAAGCACAGACAACTCAGACCAATCACCAGAAATAGCAAATAGTCACAAGAGTAAGGTTCTTTTGGTGGGCTTTCCCAATGCGGGAAAATCGACCCTCTTTAACCTCCTGACTGGAGGGAACCGTAAAATATCGAATTATTCTGGAATTACAGTCGACTCGGCCGTTGGAGATTTCGCCACGAATGATGCCATTGGGCTAAATAGAGTCGAGCTTGTTGATCTACCTGGGATTTATAATCTTAATCCTTCTTCCCAAGACGAAGGTGTCACCCTGAACTCTTTGATCAATATGCAACAAGGTCCTGAGGGTGACTTAGTTTTGGCCGTTATTGATTGGCATCGACTCGAATCTTCCCTAACCCTAGTCGTCTCCTTAATAGACCTCTTAGGATGCGATAAGGTTCTTTGTGTCATTAATAAAGATGATGAAAGAGAATTAAGTATTGAAGATCGACTCTCTCTTGAAGAACAACTCGGTACGAAAGTACTTCCTATATCGGCCATTAATACGGACCAAAGTATTATTGATCACTTTATTCGTGAGCAATTGGCCCTAAAGAAAGTGGCCAATAACGAGACGCAAACACAACAAAAGATTCTTAATATCTCAGAAGGTGCTCTTGCTCATATTCCTGCTCTTTCTTCAAAAGATGGTTATATTCAAATCTATGTGGCCAAGGATGAGTCAGTCATCACAGAGGCGATCAATAAAAGACATAAGATTGTGAGAGATATTTTATCTAATGTTAAAGGCCCTGATCTTGGACCTTCTGAGCTCTCTGAGAAAATTGATAAAGTAGCCCTTAACCCATTTCTAGGTATGCCTATTTTCTTGGGAATCTTTTATTTTATCTTTCATTCTATCTATACTTTTGCCGGGCCCATAATGGACCTGAGTGAAGAACTCGTTGCTAAGTTTGGAGAGGTCATAGGCCAAACTCTTCCGCAAGGGCATATTCACGGACTCATCGTTGATGGAATCATTGGTGGTGTTGGTGGTGTTGTCGTCTTTCTACCTCAAATTATGATTCTCTTCTTCTTACTAAGTCTTCTAGAGCAGTCAGGTTATATTTCGAGGGCCGCTATTATTACCGACCGATTTATGAGCTTCTTTGGGTTGGGAGGAAAGGCCTTTCTTCCTTATATGTCAGGCTTTGCGTGTGCGATTCCAGGAATCATGGCAGCAAGAACCATTCCCGATCACAAAGAACGTATGGCGACCATTCTTACGCTTCCTCTGATCACTTGCTCAGCAAGGCTGCCCGTATATATTCTTTTGATTGGAACCTTTGTTCCGGACTTTACTATATGGGGAATATTCAATTCTCGGGCCTTAAGCTTTTTCTTTCTCTACTTCTTAGGCTCAATCATGGCGCTTATTATTGCGAAGATTTTAAGACTAAGCTTTTTTAAGGGGAAGACGGGGAACTTCATCATTGATCTTCCTCACTACCAAAGGCCGCATTTTAGAATAGCGCTTAAGCAGTCTTGGTTTAAAGGTAAAACTTTTCTAAGAAAAGCAGGTACCGTCATCTTAGGTCTATCTATTGTGATATGGGTACTCTCAACCTTTCCTACTCCTTCTCAACAAGATCTGGCGGGGAAAACCCAACAAGAACAAGCATCCCTGTCTCTTGAATATTCGGCCCTAGGGAAAATGGGAAAAACCATTGAGCCTATAATAGAGCCGCTAGGAATGGACTGGAAAATAGGTGTTGGTCTACTTGTCTCCTTTGGTGCTCGTGAGCTCTTTGTTTCAGCACTTGGGACCATCTACTCCCTAGGTGATGTTGATGAAGAAAGTGATACGTTAAGAGAAAGAATGAAGGATGAAGTTAATCCTCGAACAGGAAATAAAGTCTATAGCTTGGCCACGGCCTGGTCTATTCTGATTTTCTTTGTTTTCTCACTCCAATGTACTTCTACCTTGGCCATTTTAAAGAAAGAAACAGGTGGCTGGAAGTATCCTGTAATAGGTTTTAGTTATATGCTTGTTCTTGCCTACGTTGGAAGCTTTGTCGCTTATAGACTCCTGCTCTAACCCTTAAAAGAGTAACTATTATTCTGGGGTCTATCACAACCTTTAAATTCAAATTTAAATTGAGAAGAAAACTGAAGGAGTACTTTTAGTACTCCTGGTGAATCTATAATTTAGGCAAAAAAAAAGCACTCCCAAAGGAGTGCTTATATTTAATATCCAAGTAAATGGAGTATTTAAAATCTTACTTAGCAGATTCGTAAATGGCCTTGAAACCATCGAAGTCACGAGCAGCAATTTCAGAAAGCATTTTTCTATTAAGAGTAATGTCATTCTTCTTAAGAGCACCCATAAATCTTGAGTATGAACCATCAAGCATTTTTGCAGCAGCAGAAATACGAACAATCCAAAGCTTTCTCATATCTCTCTTAAGTAGACGACGACCAATATATCTGTAGTGAAGAGCTCTTTTTACAGTCTCTGCACATTGGTAGTAAGTCTGACGACGAGAAAAGTGAAAACCTTTCGCTAGTTTTAAAACTTTGTTTCTTCTTTGACGGGCTTTAAAGCCTCTTCTTGCTCTTGCCATTATATTCTCCTTAAACGACAACTTGGGGGGATTTAGTTTTTACATCCACTTTAAGTAGTAAAACTTCCCAAGACTCAGTTAATTATTAATTAAATTCCTGGAAGACAACGCTTGATTCTTGCCATATCAGAAGAATCTACATAGTCAGTCTTAACCGCATTTCTCTTTCTCTTATTCGACTTCTTTTCAAGAATGTGACGAAGGTTAGCGCGCTTTCTCTTAAGTTTTCCAGTACCAGTTGCGCTGAATCTCTTGGCCACAGCACGGCGTGTTTTCATTTTAGGCATAACAGTAACTCCTACATTTGGCCCTATATAAAGCTCTTTCAATAACTTATAAAATTAGAAGGTAATGTTTATCAGAAAAGACATGCATTTGTAAATACTTATATACTTATTTACGCGTATGTTTTCTTATTTTTCCCTTCTTAAATAAAAAAGGGCCAAAACCGTGGCCCTTTCACTAAACTATTTATGTTTTGACTAGTTAGCTTCGCTAGTACTCTCTTCTTCAGAAGACTCTGTCTGTTCAGCTTGCTTAGCTTCTTTTTCTTCAAGTTTTCTGATTCTTTTTTCTTCTTTTAAGCGTTTATCAATTTCTTTCTTATCTGGAGCAAGAATAGTAATAATACGATTCCCCATCATCTTAGCAGGTGACTCAATCGTTGCACCATAGACACATACACCATCAAGAATACTTTTGAATTTCTCAAGTCCGGCATCACGATAGGCCATTTCACGCCCACGAAATTGCATAACCATCTTTACCTTGTCACCATCTTTTAAGAAGCCATATACCTTCTTAAGCTTAGTCTCAAGATCATGAGACTCGATATTAGGACGCATCTGAATTTCTTTAAGCTGAGCTTGCGCTTGCTTCTTTTTGGCCTCGTTGGCCTTCTTTTGCTGATCGTACTTGTATTTACCGTAATCTATAACTTTAATAACGGGTGGACGAGCATTTGGAGAAACTTCTACAAGATCGAGACCAACGTCTGCTGCGATTTTGCGGGCATCATCAATACTTACTACACCGAGGGCTGCACCATCATGGCCAATTAAACGGCATTCAGGAACTCGAATCTGATCGTTAACGCGGGGACCTTGCGGTTTACGACCCCTTCCAGATTTATTTTTCGCTCGACTATTAATAAGTTACCTCCAAAAGATAAGTTAAGAAAATATTTTGCAACTATGTGCAGTACTAAAACCCCAGTAATTTACTCTTTCCTCTAGGCCTTGGCAAACCTTTGAAAGTGCATACTGGAAAATTTTATTTATAATACATCAATTTTAATGAGTTTTAAAAAATTGGAAAGAGATTTGCGGCTTTTTTTCAAGCTTTTTGTTAGTCAACATCTCCAGGGGACCAATTTTTACTCTCCACGTCATAGCGAGAGCTTCCCCAGCAAGAGAAGTGAGCTGTTTCGCATGTTGTCGCCATCCGTCGAGATTCCAATTATCCACTCTTCCCTTATCTACGAGATCCCATGAAAGAGCTTCTCCTCGATAAGAGTCAAAGACCTTATAGTCTGTAACAGAATTGGGGACGAAACCAGTAATTTCGCGACCAATCCAATATTCACGCGATTCATCTCCAAAGAAATAAATATAAATATTCTCATGGGCCTTTTGAATCCGTGGAGAATGATCAACAAACTGATCAAGTTCATTAATCATTTCATAGAGCTTACTGAGGCTACATTCCTGGGCAACATCGAAGCTTCTATACAGAAGTCGTGCATGAGGAGTTTTTTCACTATAGGGTCCATTAAATTGTAACATCGCTTTATTCCATGGCCCTTATATTCAAGGTTAGCTGGTCTCTTAGATTTTTTGCAAGTTTATGAACTAATTGCTTAAGCTGTCCTTGATCAACCACTTTCCAAGACCCTTGTTCAACCTCAATTATTTTTAGACCTTGATAGTATTTAAGGGCCGACTTTACGGCGGGAACAGAGTTGGATTCACGGTAGCGAATCAAACGTCCTATCTTTCGTTGTTGATCATGAAGTTCAGAGAACTTCTTATTGAATTGTTCAATTTTAAAGCCATCTTGAGGGAGTTCACTTAATGCCAACCCTGCAACATAGTGAGTTTCTCCGATGAAGCTTAGGGCACGACTGAAAATACCAATTTTGGAGGCAATTAAATAAAGCTCTTGCTTATTAAGGTCCATCAACTCTTCTAGTGATCCCACACGACGGCCAATAGACTCACTTACAACTGTAAGAGTGGAATAGAAGAATTCTTTTACCGTTGGTAGATAGAACTCGTGCTTAAGTTGGCGTCTTTGATAGAGAAAGAATTCTTTTAAATCTTTTACGGTATTAATCTCACCACTAAAGAGATTGATCCATGCATCGCCAATAATGGCCGGAACAAGGAAGTGGTGCAGAATCGTATTTTTAAAGTAGAGAATTTCTGGACGGCCATCTTCACGAAGAGAATAGAAATTACTTCCATCATGTTCTCTGCCGATGATGTCGACTTTTTTATTGGCGATGAGAATATCCATGGCCCTTTCAATAGACTGCTCGAACTTTTCTTCATCTAGGTTTTCGGTAAACGGTATATTGAAAGTGCGACAATAAGTCATAATGGCATTGGATTTATTAAAAATATCCTGCCAAATGAGGGCCCCTGAAGGTTCATCTAGTAAGACCATGGCCAATAGAGACGTAGGCGTTACCATCATATTGCGCCCAACTTCTCTAAAGCACTTAAAGGCCAAGTCTTGAGTATTCTTTTTTAATTCATCTTTATCAGGCTCAACAGAGGGATGACGAACTTCAATTTCTTTACCCAGACGAACGTGAATAGATCCAAACTGATGGGCAAAGAGCTTGAAAAGACCAAGTAGTTGTCCTGTTGATTCCTTCTTCTTCTTTCCACCTTGTGCTTCTTTGACTAAGGATTTTTGTTCAGGAACATATTCGTGAACAATGGAAACAGGTATGAACACAAGGGGACTGTCTTTTTCTTTTTGCAAAGTATAGTGAGCTTCAAGAAGCATACTATAGAGCCCATATCGAGGAGAAAGAAGTCTTCCCGTACGTGAGCGTCCCCCTTCAAAGAAGAACTCAATGGGACGACCCATTTTCAATAAATAATAGAGATAAGCTTCGAGGGTAAGCTTGTAAGTTATGTCACTTGCAAAGGAGCGACGAATAAAAAAGCATCCCGACTTTCTAAATAACTTTCCAATGGGAAAAATATTGAGATTCACACCACCCGCAACGTACAGGGGTACTTGGTAGTTCTTGTAAAAGATATAATTCATGGCCAAGTAATCTGCATGGGACTGGTGATTAGGAACCAGAACCACACACTTGTCCTTCATTAACTCTACAATATTAGAGTTCAGGCCATTGAAGTTAATATCATCGTAAAGTTTAGGAAGAGTGGCATCAAGAAACTTTAAAAATGACTTAATGGTACGAGAAGAAAAATCAGAGCGGATTTCCTCTAGATTATTAAGCGCTTTTTGCTTTTCTTTCTTGGGATCTTCCCTACTCTCAATTCTTTCTTTGAGCTTTGGGTAATCCAAAACAATTTTTTGCATCTTTGTATGATTTGATGTCAGCATAATTTAATCACTTTTAATGAATAGATGGAGCTATCTTACACCATGAGGTTTACTTTCGCTCATACCGGAAGAACTCATCTCCATAAAGAGAGCTTTTTCGCTCATCTCTTGTAAAGTTGCCGCTCCCAGATATGTCATTCCAGAGCGAATCCCTCCAGATAGTTCTTCCATGACTTCGCCAACAGAGCCTTTACAAGCAATATAGGAAGCTTCTCCTTCTGCGGCCATTCCCTGGGGAAGTTCACCACGCCATGATACTTGAGCAGATTTAGAGGCCATACCTCTATAGAGTTTCTTACCACCTTTAATTTCACCGGGAGTCTCCATAGTTCCAGAAACTAAAGAGCCAATCATAATACTATCTGCTCCCGCGCATAGGGCCTTAACCATATCACCAGAGTTCTTAATTCCACCATCGGCAATAACCGGTATTCCATGCTTACGAGCTTCTCGTACACACATGGCAATCGCTGTCAGTTGAGGAACTCCATGGCCTGTAATAATTCTAGTCGTGCACATTGAACCAGGACCGATACCACATTTAATAGCGTCAGCTCCTGCATCGATGAGGCGTTTAGTCGCTTCACCAGTGGCCACATTTCCGGCGATAATATCAACTTCGGGGTGTTTCTTTTTCATGTACTCCAGTACTTCCATCATCATAATGGAATCACCATGAGCAATATCAAGTGTAATAATTTTTACACCAGCATCAACTAGGGCATCCCCTCGTTGCATTCCTTCTTCTTTAACACCGATAGATGCGGCAATGGGTGTCTTTATCCCATGCTCATCGTGATGTTTTTGAATCTCTTTGACCATATTCACTTGCTCTTCAATAGTAGCAAATCGGTGCAAAGAACCAAGAGCACCGAGTTCGGCCATTTTGCAGGCCATAGCGGGTCCTGTGACGGTATCCATATTGGCGGTGATGATTGGTAAATCACAATGGAAATTCTTAGTTATCTTTGTTCTTAGTTCAGTGTTACGTCTTGAAGAAATTTCAGAATGACGAGGAACGAGAAGGACATCATCAAAAGTTAGTCCTTTAGAACGATTAAGAATATCCTCACATTTAAACATCAAATCCATATATGTACCTCTTTATTATTAAACCATTTAGGGAACGCGAAAGAATAACAATTCCTTTAAGCTATGGAAAGTATCAGTATATTTAGACAACACACCTTGTCGTTATTGCAACAACGCTTCACGGCGTTATTTATAAATGAAAGATTAGAATTTAAGCGTAGTGATCACTTGATTTGTTTGTTGATCTTGAGAAATTTCGAAGTCGATTCCTGCTTTGTGACAGAAGATCTTAGCGATAAACATGCCTAATCCAAGAGAGGTTTTCTTAAGATTGTCTTCAGAGCTCTCAAGTGGGATGAGCTTATTGAGATCTCTTAAGAGCTCATCAGATAAAGTGCAGTGATGATTACTAATCGTTATAGTGTCTTCTTTGATCAGGATCGTTATTTGTGTATTTTGAGTTGAGAACTTTATGGCGTTTGAGATTATATTTCTTAGGATATGATTTTTTAATGTCCTCTCATCAATACTAGATAGGACACTTGTAGACCCTTCGATCACGATTTTAACGGTAACGCCTGTGTTTTCTAAGTTACTTTGAAATAATCGAACTTGATCCTCAACAATGGCCAATAGATCAATCGTCACTTTCTCATCTAATAAAAATTTTCCTGAAAAAATGCTTCGAACAGTATGAATAACTTCAGTCGTAATATTCTGGTTATAGATGATTTGATTCATTAAATCTTCATCATAAATCTTTTCGTCCTGCATATTTTGAAGACCTAAATAAACAGCTTGAATTGGCCCCGAGATGTCATGAATGAGTGTTTTTAAAAGATTACTCTCATTACTAACATTGATAAACTGATTGTATAATTCTTGACGATTTCTTGAATAGAGGAAAAATAAAAAGGACAAGAACAGGCAAATTAAAAGGAAGACACAATAATCTTTTAAGCTCTGAAAAGCATGAAAGTTAAACTGGCGAGCAAAGTCAAAATAATAAGTAATGTTTCTTTTATAAAGAAGAGATGGAAAACTAAGCACACCTCTTCCCTGGCGATCAAATTCAGAATCTCCAATGAAGCTTCTATTGGACTCATCATCCACAACATTGAATTTAAAATCAAAAATCCCTAGACCTTTTTGATAGTTTTCAAATACGTTATCGGCCAAGATGACCACATTTATCCAGCCATAATTGCCTGAGCTGAAATGAACAGGAACATAGAAAATGATGGCCCTGCCCCCCTGATAAATATTAACAGGGGGAATAAATGAGATTGAAGTGCGGGAAAGGCCTTTAGCGAAAACTTTTCGGATTAATGAGTCAGGATGTTTTCTAAGGTTCTTACCTAAGGCTTCCTGATTAACAGCATCAGGATTAACATTAGATATCATCATATTATGATTAATGAAATTAAAGGCCAAGGTATCTTTGAAATGCCTTAGAAACTTCTTCGCGATTTTTTTAAAAAGCAGAGGCTCAAAGTTCTCATCGCCCTCAAGTTCAGTCTTATAACTGAGAAGCACTTCAGAATATGTCGAGAAATACTTACGTAAGCGCTCATTTTCAAAATTATAGAGATAGCGAGTTTGTTCTTTAACGGCCTTAATATCTTGGCGATAAAGAATATATTGAATACTGGCCCCAAGAAAGGACAAACAAAAGAAAAGGATAATACTTTGGTATAAACTCTTTTTTATATTCATTTAAGTTTTACACCAAGGCCTTGTGAAGCTTTAAGGTGTGACCACGAATTTTTCGAAGGCAGACGACCATATCCGAGTAAGTCATTAAACCAAGAGCACTTCCTTCAGTAGAAGAAAGGCGTCTTAAATGCTCCTCTCTAAGAGCATCTGCTGAAATTTTTAGTTTCTGCGCGAGTATATTTATTTTCTTAGGGTCCACTTCAGGTGTGACAGGAGTGTTTTGAGTTACTAGGAAATAGAAGTCTTTGATCTCAGTAAAAAAGATCATAAAATCATCACGCCATTTAACATTTTCGCCACTTTGAATATAGCGAGTATTGTAGCTGGCAATTTTATCAAGATAATCAGCAATACATTCCAATTCATCAGCTAGCTTTAGATATTGCATAAGGGTTTTAGACTGATTTTGAGTCAATTGATTCTCTGCTAGCATGGCCAAGAAGCGATGAATTTCCTTATGCATATTATCTGTAATTCGCTCATAGTCTTTAATTTTCGCCAGAACTCGACCCGAGGCAGCGCCTTCTTTGAGGTATTGCTCTGTCATAATAAATAGTCGATCGACAATATTTTTAAATTTTGCGAGGTGAAAGGTTCCCTGAATTAAACTCATAGCAGGAACCATATCCATGGCCCGACCCAGCTGAGTCAGCTGATTATGGGGAAGATGATCTTTCTCAGGCCACCCTCTTTTAATAAACTTTCTGACAGGGCCTAAAAAGATAAGAAAAATTCCTACACTTAAAACCCGCAACAAAATAAAAAAGTATAAGAGATTCGAGCCCGATCCCGTTTGTAGATTCCAAGGAACGACTAATAAGATAAGCGCGCCTGCAACTAGTCCAATCAGGGAGATGAAAAATTGCCCAATTGCGACTCTATGAGAAAAAACATTTCCTCTTTTACTTAATTGATAGATAGGAAAGAAACCAAGCGCATGAACACCGATGACGGCAGGAAAGAGAAGGCCCAGACTAAAAAAAGCAGAATCTCTCACAATCATCAATAAGAGAATGGCCATAACAGAAGAGCGAAATACGTAACTGAGTAAACTTCCTACGACAATCCCGGTGAGTAAACTTAGAGCATAGGGACCATCTGTGATGGAGCCTAGAAATTGTTGATCCACTCCTGAAAAGAAAGTCAGGCCATCCATTAAGAAATAGCGACCAAGACTAACTAGACCCAATCCAAAAAGCAGTCCAAATGTATTTTGGAACCAATGCCCATATTGTGATCTGACTAAGAATTGCGCCACCATTGCGAGACTTAGGAAAACAAGAGCACAGCGAAAACCTAATAAAGAATAGATAAGAAGTAGGCCAATGGGACCGAGGTGACTTCCGGCCATAAATAGAAAGCTTGCTCTCATCTTTACTAATCCTGCGTTCACAAGACCAATAAGGGTCGAAATCGAAGTTAGAGTTGATCCAGAAAGAGCTGAAACAAGCATTCCTTTAAAGAAGGTCTTATTCTCTTTTTCACGCAAGGGCTTAAGTAGGGAGAAAATAGGGAATTCGGCTAATTCAAGAAGGTTATTACTTACGAGTTGAATGCCGGCAACGAGGAGCGTACAACCAAGGGCCGCCCCGGCCATGAAAAGGTAAATATTTGTCATGATAAATCTTCCATTTAAGCAATGGCATCCAAGTTTAGCTAATATTGTAGTCGCACTCTAACGCACAGAAAAGCTTGTGTCATCACAACTATGGTTAAGACTAGGTTAGAACAGAGGACTAAGAAGTAAATTTAGCGAAGAAAATAGGAATGATTATATAAAGAATGGTGTCTCTAATGAGGTAGAAGAGAAAGAAGTAAATAAAGGCCTTGGGACCTTTATACCAAAGTCGCTCAATTCCAAGATATTGGGACTTCTTACTCATCGCCACCATAAAACGACTCTTACCTGCATGCTTAAGAAAGAAAGAGGCTGCTCCGTCAATTCTACGATCGAAGGCCATGAAGCGTTTTTTCAAAAAAGCAGGAATATACGGAGTTACAAAGGACCACCAAGCTCTATTCTCGCGTTGATTGAAAGCGGCGCCTTGATCCTTGGAGGAACTAACGGCCGCAATGGGCTTTACTGGTGATGGAGTGCGCTCAGTCATTTCAGGCATATCTGGAATCTAGCAGAAAGAAGTAAGCTTGATAAGCCATTTCGACACATTTCCAAATATTTCAAACCTATGTAGAGGTCAGTACTCTAAATAAAATCCAAAAGACTAAGGAGAATCAGGAAAAATATGTGGGTTTTCTACATTACTGTGACACTTTAAAGCTAAGCGATTGATAATATAACTACATGTTAAATGGACTAAAACTTATCAATTTACCTCCATCTCAAGAGTTTGAAGATGCGATCAATTCTTTCAATGCTGGGAATGTCTTTGTACTACGAACATGTCAAAGAACATTGCTTATGGGGTTTAATGAAGGTCCACAAAATCTTATCAAAAAAATAAACCATAAAGCGCAAGATAATACGAGTTTAGAGCTTGAGTCTGAAGAATTTCTTGGCCATAAAGCCTATGAATTTCTATTAGAAACTATTTGTGGTCTTAAAAGTAGAATTTTAGGTGAAAACGAAATTGTTCATCAATTCAAAGAAGCCTATACCCAATTTCTTTCTCACTCTAATCCAAACCGACATGTTCAAAATACTTTGGAAAAGCTTTTCAAAGATGCCAAGAAAATAAGAACTCAGCATCTAAAAGAGCTGGGTCTACAAACCTATGCCGGTATTGTTAGAAAAATTTTAATGGATAAGCTCATAGGTAGTGACTTCTCAACCCCTATACTTATTCTAGGTTCAGGACAATTGGCCGAAGATATAGTTAAAATTTGCTATCGTAAATTCAACCTGACCATCAGTGCAAGAAATGAAGAGAAACTCAAAGAGATGCAGGAGCAATACCCTATCCATACCCTCTCTTGGTTCAACCCTTTAGAGATTTCGAAGTATCCAATTATAATCAATACCATTGGGACTCAAGACATTCTCTTTGATCATAAGTTCTTTCTTAGTTGGAAGCTCAATCATTCTCAAAATACTCACTTAGATGAATTATTTATTGATCTCTCTGAACCCTCTCCTATAGAGAGCCATTTTCTTCTCGAAGATGGTTTGTGGCGTCTGCAAGATATCTTCAAACAAGGTGAAAAACATTCGCAAAAAAGAGAAGAAAAATTGAAGGAAGCACAAAAGGCGATTCAAGGTGTTTGTCAAAATAGAATTGAAAACCTTACGTTTCAAATTCCCTTTGGATGGGAAGAGCTACAATTCGCTTAATCCCCATATTGATGCACTTTCTGAGCATCTAAGTTTTAAATATCTAATAATAATTATAAGACAATACTCAATCTATTTGTTAGTTTAAGCCCATGAAAAAGAAACCTTATATTATCGGAACTCGCGGCAGTCTCCTGGCCCTTACTCAGTGTCTTCAAATGAAAAACATCATGGAAGAAAAAGGTCTTGGAGAATTTGAATTAAAAATCATCAGCACTCAAGGAGATGAGAATACTCAAGCTCCCTTGTGGCAACTAGAAGGAAAGGACTTTTTTACTAAAGAACTTGATTCGGCTCTTCTTAACGGCGAAGTTGATTTTGTTGTTCATTCGTATAAAGACTTAGGAAGTGAAAGACCAGAAGGTATAAAGCTTGCGACCATAACTCAAAGAAGTTATGCCCACGACATTCTCTTTATTAAAAACGAAACCATTAAGAAATTACAAAATAAAGAATTTAAGAAATTTGTAGTTGGAACATCTTCTCCCAGACGTATGACGAATATGGAACGCTTCCTCAAGGACTACCTTCCCTATGGAAGCGAAATGGACCTCGAGGTTGAATGTAAGTCACTAAGAGGAAATGTAAATTCACGCTTAGAAAAACTTCTTGATGATAAGTATGATGCTATCGTCCTGGCACTACCTGGTATTGAGCGATTGGCCCAAGGACTTCCTGATCATGACAATGAAGCCTTCAAAAAACATGGCGATCCTATCGTTATACTTGAAGGACTTTTAAAAGATCTCAATTATATGATTCTACCCTTGTCTGAATTTCCAGCAGCGGCTTCTCAAGGTGCCCTTGCCATTGAGTGCCTTGATAATCGTGATGATGGTGGAGAACTCCTAGAAAAGTTGCAAAGCCTTTCTTGTGAGAGAACCATGAAAGAAGTGAGACTTGAAAGAGAAGTATTTCAATCTTATGGAGGAGGCTGCCATCTTGCCGTTGGTATCTCGGCCAGTTGGAATGAACAGGCCCAACTTCCGCGCTTAAATGTCAGAGGTAAAGTTGATGATTTAATCATCGATGAACATAATTTAAAAAATCGAAGCCTTCCCCCATTACCAGCAGGTGAAGTTCGTGCCTTTGTTGGTATTCCTCATGAAGTAAGCTATGGCGATTCAAAAGCATTAGGGGATGAGCTGACAAAGAAAGTCGCTTCCCTTACTAATATGCTTGCCGAAATAGAAGAAGAACATGTTCTTATCACAAGTGGAAGTGCCCTAAAGCATGCTTTAGTCTTTCCAGAAAACAGAGAACTTTTTCATGAGTCATCTCTGTGGTCAAGCGGTGTCCATACGATGAAGAAAATGGCCGCCCAAGGATTCTGGTGTCATGGAAGTGCTGATAGCCTCGGAGAGGCGGAAGTTAAAAACCTTAGTGAAAGTAATCTCGTCAAATTAAAGAGCGGAACACGCTCTTGGAAAGTCATTACTAATGAGACGTCACAAAGTCCACTTGGGCCTTGCCTTGGTGTTTACAAGAAAGAAAATGGTGACATTACTCCTGAGTACAAGACGAGAATTGAAAATTGCAATGTCTTCTTTTGGACGAGTTTTCCTCAGTATGAATATTTCAAAGAAAACTTTTCTCTATCAGATGAAAGTATTCATTGCTGTGGTTTGGGAAAGACTTTACAAAAGTTTAAGGAAGCGAAAGTGCAGGTCATCCCCTTTTCCAGTATGAAAGAATTTAATCAGTGGATAACAAAATAGTTATATAAAATGAAGGAATACAAATGAATCAGTCAGAATTATTTGAAAAATCAAAGTGTATGGTACC
>JBLWYP010000034.1:0-32356 GCA_048266825.1 Bacteriovoracaceae bacterium
GTTTTCTTAGCATGGAAATAATCATTTTTTTTATCTGTCATTACACATTTGGGCCCTAGGCTAATACGGATCATACTTTGTTCACGCCCCCTAACGTATTTAATAAAATCTTTTAATCCATCTTTAGTAGAAACTTTAAAAAAAGCTTCTTCTGAAGCCGGCTCAGATTTAGCTAGAGGTACATTGAATCTAATTTTTGGAACAATTCCTTTAATTAGTATTTCAATCATACCCTTATCCCACTCATCAAAATAAATCCTAATGCTTTTATCACACAGAGTACTATATTTATCTTTAAAATAAGCAGCCACCTCGGCGTTATAACCTTTGAATTTCAGTCTTTTAGAATACATTAATCTATTTATAAAATAATAACTTTTATAACCTTTCTCTTTAACGTCTTTAATTTTATCTCCATCACATATCTCAAAGAGACAGTTTCTCCCTTCTTCAGAATATGAGTTAAAAATTACTCCACTGACAAATGAAAATACCATTATTAAATATCTAGTTTTCATATCTATTCCTTACTTATTCACAAGAGACTGTTTGTTGAACCTCTTCACCTTCCTGGTTCCGACAATAAATTGTCTGTGTTTCCCGCCGTTCTGTGAAGGTGTGACTGGTAAAGTGCCAGCAGACTTATCCAAAAAAAGCAACGCACTTTTGATTTTACAGCTGCTAAGAATATTATAAGTCAGATTGCCGGTGTTCGTTTGGTATTTGTGGTAAAGATTTCTTGATTATTATATGCGGCAACATGAATAACTATTTCTTGGCATTCTAAAAAGATATTCTCGAAATGGATTGGTCTACAGGCACTAATTTACAACACACACAGTCCCAAAAGTAACCACGTACTATTTTAAAAAAGATATATCCTAATCAAGGCCTACTGCCCAGAATCAATTCTAAAGGTTATTGTGCAAGTGTGGACCGTTAATTAAAGCTACTACACTTATAGCGAGAGTCGACCTATCTCGGGCATCAGGAAAATGGATTTGCAGAATCAGCACGCACTACACAAAGACCTCTAACTAAGCTAAAAAACAACTCGCTTCATCTTTATTGTTATTTATCTGATAACGCGTTTTTATAATAAAGCATAACCTCTTCAGGAACATCAATGGCCATATTTTTAAAAACACTCTTAATATCATCCTCAATTTCCCTATCTGATTTATTTTGGCGTAAGTAGCGATATCTCGAATTTATTAATTCTATAACATTTTTTCTTCTTATCTCATTCACCTTGGAAGGGAAGCTATCTGCAAAATATAGCTCAAGACCATTCGATAAAATGTGTAGAGCTGTATTATGAGAATATGGAAAAGCAATACTATAAGAATCATAAATAACGAAACACATAAAATATTCATTTTTATTGTAACAACGATCAAGTGAATATTTTGAGAGATACATATTAACTTCACGTGAGTCTGAAAAGAGCGAAATTGTAGAGGCAACTTTTGCCAGAGCTTTTTCCGAATAGTCTGTCTGCTTTTGCTCCAATTGCTTTAATACATACTTTGTATATTCAAGCTTCTTCTCATCTGTTTCTAGAGACCGATATTTTTCTTTTAATTTTACATTGCAAAGACCACTACTGAATATCTGGTTATCAATACATTCTGATTCGACTGTCTTCGAATAATCCCCAGATATCCATTCGCAGAAGCCAACAGTCAATAGGCTCGCATTACGAAGACATCTGTCATAATCAATGCTGTGATGTTCTGGATTCCCCTCACCTTCAGGACGCCCGAATTTTCTTCCATGAACCTCCTCAAAGTAATGATCATTTATAAATCGTGGGACAAAAAATACAAGAGCGACTATAGCGTAAGGAAACCATCTCTTTTTTAACCTTTCTTTAAAGGAGAGGTTACGAGTACGATAGAAATCGATAAATAGAAAAATAAGCAGAATAGGAATTTCTAGTGCTAACATTATCATTCTCTGTAATCCTTTAATTTTTTCAAAAGTTTAACCATCTACTCATCATCTGAATCACAATGAGAATTTACACAGTTATCATTCACCACATCTGTATATTTGAAAATTTCATCATCCTCAGAAGAGGTAATATAGACACTTGAATTGAACCAATGGCCGCTTGCAACTACTTGCGCAGAGTTAAATATATAAATTGAAGATCTCTGTATTATAGTGTCATCAGAAAGAGTAACATTTCCATAGATAAATCCGTCTCTTGGAGCATTAGCAGTATCTAAAACTCAACATTTTCACCTACCCTAATATCCCCATCCAATCCAGAGGGATGAGGACTTAATTTTACAGTGGCTGATTTGCTGTCACATCCAATTGATCGGTACAAGCCTGCTGGTACATTATCCTTATCTATTTTATTGGATTAGTCTTAGGAGAAGTTGATACCTCATCCTGTACAATAAGATCGTCTATGTTTTGATCATCCTGAAGGTCAATCATAACCACTATATACGCACTATATTTATCGTTTTCTTTAAAATGACCACTGATCCTAACTCTTATTCTTTTTATTAATTCGTCTTGATACAATGGATGCATCATTATGCCTTCATTAAGCCCAACACTATGACCAGAAATATATGAAAACAAATCGTATTCTCTAATAAATTCGATTTGATTTTTTACTATGCTCAAAATAATATCCATTTTTTTGGTCTTATTAAAATTTTTTTCATCTACCTGATAGGTTTCACGAGACTTTTTAGCAGACTTGAATTTAATTTTAAGTAGCTGCGCGTCACATGAAACACAGCTCTTCTTCTGCTTCTTGGCCCTTTCTCGAGCTCTCTCTGAATAATCAGAAAGTGTTACAAATTCTTTAAGAAGTGACTTGTCTCCTTTTTGATAAGCGATAATAGCATTATAAAGGGGAACGAGGAGTTGAGTATCTCTCTTCTCTTTAAGAGGGTCATTATTGAATAGGTCATATGCCTCTTTGTACTGACTAACTAGTTCCGTAGAGAAATAAGAATCTATATCGAATTCAGCATCTTTTGGTAACTCAATGAAGTATTTCTTATTCTTAAAACTAACCACTCCGGATTTTGTTTTTTCGTCAAATTGTTTAAAGAAGATTGTCATTCTATAGTAACTAATGGCATCACTAAAAAAAACTAAATCCTCAAGAACCGGGCAGAATGCCTCATTCATTTTTGTAAGCCTTACCTTCCGATTTCCTAAGTTCGGATTAGCTCTGTCTACTTTCTCAGTAGAGCATAATATGTTCCCTTTTTTATCAGCAAACCCTTCATCAGAAAGAGTATAATCAGGTTTCTCTTTTTTCTTACCTCCTAAGTAAAAATTAACCTTAGGTAATGAAACAGATTTACTTTCAAGATATCCTAAAGATAGAAAACTTACATCGTATTTATTATTCCCACTAATACCTCCGGGGCTGGTCAACTGGGAAAAAGTATCAACGCAAAGAAGCCATAAAAAGCTGCTGATAACCATTCTATACTTATTCACACTTACTCCTTTCTAGGCTTAATTATCAATCTTTTTAAGTTAATCACAGGTCAAACTATCTTTCACATAAGAAGTAGTATCTGTGATAAATGTTGTTTCATCTACATTCTCAACAGTATAGGGAGAGCCTGGTACACAATCAAAACTATACTTTGATACCGTAACTGATCTTTCTTCATTATTACAGTACCAATTTAATCTATAACTCCCTCCCACTTCTTGAAAGCCTGGACTACTACCTGATTCATTATCACGGCTTACGCAAGCAGCCCTATCTTGATCAATCGTGGAGCCCGTGTAAAAATGATTTTGAGCTGTATACTTACAAACCTCCTGCCCATTTATTTCCACAAGCGATCCTCCATTAGCTTCATTGCATAGAATACATAGTCTTGGAGCACCTTTCCCCTCTATCTCGTTCTCAAAACAACTCCCTCTACAGTAATAAATCTGAGGAGTATTTTCAGTATCTGCAGACAAATTAACCTGCTTAACTTCCCGATCCTTTTCTTTGCAATCATGATAAGTTAGCTCATAATTGACCAAGCTCTCTTCTTCAAGCAATTCATCATAACCGACAACAAGATCTTCAACTTTAATTATATCACCATTTTGACGAATTAAATCAGCACTTAATACCTTTCCAAAGAGTCCGTAGTCAAAAGTAAATGTTTTATCAATACTAGAAAGAGAAGAAGAGCTATAATTACTTGTGTCACTATCAGGGGACTCGACATAACTAGTTTCAATGATTCTTGACTCAATCCCCGATATTGTTGGATAGTACCAAGTAACTCCAACTATTGGATTATTAGACGTATTTATAGAATAGAAGTCTCCTTTAATTGATACCGTTGGGGAGCTATTGCGTGGACTTTCATTTAATTGAGTAATATCTATCCTGAAGCTATTTGCTGCTTCAATAGTATCGAAAACAACCTTAGAAATAGATTTGTCTTTTGATGGAACAATCATTAAGAAGTCAAATTTACCAGGCGTTGGTGATTCAAACCCAAGCTCTCCGGGTACAAGATAGTTCCCACCAATAGATATATTATTGTCGCTAAGGTCATAAATATCAGTAACAGAACCAGATGAATAACTAGATGGAGTTATTATAGAATTATCCTTCCCTTCCAATAGTCCTATAAAGACTTCGGAATCTGAGTATAAGAGATTGTCAGTGTCAGATCCTTCATGTCTTTGAAGACCGTATTTTTTACGAAACAAACCGTAGTCTCCAGACTTTATAAATCCACCCGACAATTGGCTCAATTTTCCATAAAGTTCCTTTGAATGAGAATCTTCTAGGGTTGGACTGATATCGGGGATTAAATTTATATGTAAATGATTTGAATGCTGACTTTTAAACTTAATAATATCAGTCTCATCAGAAGCTCTTTTAAAAAACGGTATTTTTTTATTATAGGGATTGCCTGTTTTTAAATCATACCTAGAATCTAAATTAAAGGTGCCCAAAATAGCGTCTATAAAACTATGTATTAAGTAATTATCTCCTCCAACTGTGTGTTTTTGATATAGGAGATCAACTATTGCTCTAAGTGTTGAATTATAACTTAGCGATTCAACATTATTTCTTCTTATTTCAAGGTATTTTTCTTCGTCTTCATCATTGGACTCCCATCGAAAATCTCCACCTAATCCATTCCAATGCCCTTGACCTCTATGTTTATCAAACTTACCTCCATTCATCTTCGCCATATCACTTACCTTTAAAATTCCATATACGTTGGGACCAAACTCAAAAGCGTGCCCGACGAGTGAACTCATTAAGTCCTTATGAGATTTACGAATATTCCAGTCTCCTCCATTTCGCTGTGAATAGTCTGATGGAGCAGGAGAATAATTTTGACTATTACTCCCTTTGAATACATTTAGAATTGCAAATTTATTATTTTCTCTTTCTTGGCGGAGAAAACCATCCTTTTCTTTCTCCACTATTGTATTAGGTTTAAATACTTTTTTAACTTCTTTTCGATTCTTATCTGCGATAATGTTTACATCAGAATCACCTCTAATACTGAACACTAATTCTATTTTAGCGTAGTTGCTACTAAGGTCTTCATTCTCAGGAACTTCATATTCAAAATATTTTTGTTCTGATTCAAGCGAAGGCCTTAAAAGTATTTGTTGAGAGCAGTCATTCTCATCCCAACACTTAATTCTTAAGTAAGGAATAATATCATATGATAACAATTCATTTGATTTCACAGTTAATCTATTAACGGCTTTACTTCTGTCTTCTCTAGATCTTTGAATAATTGCGGCATCACCACTTTGAGAAGGTTTACGTTGGAACTGGCCTAGACTAATAGCTGCCAGCTGTTGCTCTGAAGCATCATAAATTTTAAAACTTCCTATTCTAAAGTCTACTAAAGTGACGCTAGACTGGACAAACGAGCTTGGCACGCTTTGAGCATATGCATTCTTTATAAATGTACTCTCAGAATTGAAAGTTGTATTTTCGTCACTACTTGAAAGAGTCTTCACGTAGACTCCATAAATCGAAGCATTGTTAGAGAAAGGAAATCCAAACTGCTCCTCACCTTGCCCTTCATAGGATATCCACTGTTTCTTAGTAACAGTTCCTGTCTCCATATCGAAATTATAAACTAAAGCGTCAGAGTTCTCCGCTAAAGAGCCTAGATCATAAGAAACGTATCCATAAGGTTTATTATAATTTAAATGAGAGGAAAATTTAGTTATGTAGGATAAATCACCATTTGTGTCGGGACTCATTGATAAGAAATTACTATTCACATCACTTACAACTTCAAAGTTTCCTTTTAACATTTGATGACCTGACGTTGTATTTTGGTAATCAAGATTATTCATATTCTCAGAAATACCTGAGAATCCATTAATATCTATCAAGGCCTCATTTTGTGTAGAAGCAATATGGCCCAGACCAAAACCATCTAGCTCTTTTATAAATATAAATAAGTTAATGTCGGGTATATTGTAAAGTTGACCTGAATTTAAAATGAAGGCATCCTCAAATTCTTCTAACATGAAATGGTATACCTCATTGCCAGAATAACTTCCTGAGCTTGGGCTCAAACTAAGGTTCTTGGAGCCTGCAATTACTTCATTATCAATTTCAACATATTTCTTATTATAGTCATTTATTCTGAGTGATAGATAATTAACCCCCTCAACCAAAGTCTTATCGATTAGAATGGTACTTTCATCAACTACAATCAAATCACTCGCTGTAAGTGATTCCCCATTTAGATCTCCTGAAAAATTTGTAAGTACAAAAGGGCTTTGTGCACTAGTATCAGGATTATCACTTAGCTCAAACTCCCCATCATTTATAGTCAAAGTTAACTTTTCACTTGTGGAGTAAAATAGAGGGTGTGTCGATGGTGCTACGACGCTCAGGATTGCATCTGACTTTACTCTTACTTCATCAAGCGATAAAACTTCATATTCAACAGTATAAGTATTGGTAACATCATCAGTGGTAACAAGTTCAACTATTGCTGAATAAGTACCAAGTTCAGAGTGATCAATATATACGACATCCTCATTTTCAGTAACTATTCCATTGAAGTCTGTTAAAGTAATGTTCTTAAGCTCATCTTTACGAGTTTCTCCATTTTCACTTAAATCACACTTAACTCTAAACTCATCAACCTGTTCACAGAATGTATTTTGGTATAATTCAGGTGGCAATACTTCAAAACTTTGAGTCACTGAGGTAATATCTTGAACAGAATCTAAAACATCTAACTGTATTGAATTCTGACTTATATCTTCAACATAAATTCTAATATTAGCGCCATTGTAACTATTCCCCGCTAAGTTCCATGTAAAAGAATAAATTCCTTCAGCATCCTCAGCGGAAGCGGAACAACTAAGTTCCGCTGGCTTAATAGATATACAGCTTGCAGTAATTGTACTTTTTGTATTTGCGGTAATTGAGAATGATTTTTCTAAAACTGCTGTTTCATACCCATCAAAAACAGTGAGAGATACAGTTTTAGTCACAGAATCAGTGAATACAAATTCAGGATTTGAAATACTAGATACTTGATCATCTACGCTCCAACTTAAAATGAGGGAATTTTCATTTGCATCTGAACTCAAATTGGTACAATTTAATTTCCAAGCAAAATCACTCACACATTCAAAGTCAGCAACAGGTGCAGTATTTTGAAAAACCTCATAGGAACTTATTTTACTAGCTGTATCTCCAAAATTATCCGTCAAAGAAAGTGATACATCCACCTGAGATGAAGTGATTCCAGATACCAAAACCTCTTCTCCTAAGTACTCACTTCCATCAATTAACCACTTATATTCGACAATACTTCCATCATTGTCATAAGAGTTAGAAGCACTACAGCTCAGGCTTCCTATGGCATTTGAGTTACAGTTAAAGGATACGATAGGTTGAGAGTTTTCTTGAGTATTAAAAGACCCAATGTATTCTGAAATCGCGCCACTATTATCTTCGACTTCAAGCTTCACTTGCTTTAACCCGGGAGTAGTAAAATTCTTGGTTGCTACAAAGTTTTGATAGTCTTGACTTTCAAAGAATTCACCATCTTCTAGGAAGGTTATTCTCGCTCCAACGATTGACCCGTCGGGGTCATAAGAATATTGTGAATTACATGTTAGTTCTTGAATGGCACTAGAATTACATTCTAGCCTTGCCACTGGAAACTGATTAGCAAGCTCAGATACGCTCACTACCGACTGAGTTGAACTTATGGCCCCTAAATTATCCATAACAGTTAGCGTAACTGTGTATTGTCCAGCAGTTGCGTAAGTGTGATAGATTTGATTATTTGATGAGTCAGCACTCTCTCCGTCCCCAAAGTCATAGTGATAGTTTACGATATAACCATCGGGATCATTACTATAGGTTGCCTGACAATCAGCTTGTAGGTTTCCAGCGGGATAGCAATCAAGTGCAGCATGAGGCAGCAGGTTTCCAAAAGTCTCACTCGTTGTAATATCAAAAGTATTTAAAAACTCTTCCCCATCATGAGTGAACACACCAAATGTAACCGTGTAGTCGCCTTCGCTTGCAAAGGTATGGGTGAAGCTAGCATCAGCAAGTTGTCCTGAGATATTTTCGACAATGATATTTTCTTGCGACAAGGGAGTATCACCAAAGTGAATATTAAATTCAGAAAGATTCGTCTCTCGACTTAGACCTTCAACAGAACATTCAATTTGAAGAGGAGCAATATTCCAACAATCGATATCGCCATATAAGAGGGCGGCATCATTTAAAACAATGACTTCTCTTGTAATGGTGCTCGTGCTACCGTCCTCTGTTACGACAGTTAGACTTACGTCATAAGCTCCTTGATCGTAGAAGTGCAGAACCTCCGTCCCATAGGCAGTCTGTCCGTCACCTAGATTCCAATAATATGACGAAATAGGTGATATTGGAGAAATCGACTCATCGATATAAAGCCTAACTCCTGGTGCCCAATCAGCGCCATCCACTCTAAAATCAACAAGAGGTAATATATTGGAGAAGCTATTCTTTACTCCCTCTACTTCAACAAAAGAAGTACTTGAATAACTCTCTCCTTCTGTACCGAGGACTTCAACTTCAACCTCGTACTCACCAGCTTGAGCGTAGGAGTGCTCTTCTTTAAAGGATTCACCTTCTACTTCACGAGTATAACCATCTCCAAAATTCAGATTAAATCCAGATACATATTCAATTTGTCCATAGGGATCAAAGAAGAAGTTGGATAAGAGCATTGTTTCAAGCGGAGCATATTCAAGAAGATCAATGGGAAGATAAGGAGCTTTCTTTGATTCCTCAATTTCAACGGTATGAGTAAAGCTATCCGTTTGCCCGTGTTCATTTTCAATATTTAAAGTAATCTCGACGGGTTCATCTGATTCAAATGGGATCACATCGACATGCCCTAAAACCATTCTACCCACAGGCAGAGTATCTCCATCTGGAGTTGAATAATAGGCGTTCGTAATCATTGATCCATCAAAGGAGCGACCTTCATATACTAGCTTTAGCTGTTCATCTTCTTGGTAGAACTTAAAAAAAGCAAACATACTAGGAGCTGCTTCACTCACCCATACTCTTCGAGTTGCATAGCTATAATGGCCATCAGCTTTGATAATTTTAAAGAAGATAGTATAAATCCCTACCTCATCAAAATTAAATGTCTTAGTCAGTGCATCAGCTTCCCAATCACTTGGATCTTCTTTATCTTTTCTCACTTGCCACTGAAAACTTGAACCTTCAGGATAAACAGACTGAGACCCATCAAGAAAGACATCTTCTCCCACAAGAACTTCTTTATACTGAGCCGCCCTCTTTAATTTGATTTCAGGGAGGGAGCCATCAAAACAGACTCCAAGCTTTTGTGAAGCAGTGATTGCGGTATTATTATTCATCTTACAAGTAAGCCCATCAAGAGTGACTTTACTTGCTGTGATCTGTACTCCAGAGGCTACACGCGCTTGATCCTCAGAAAGAACTTCCACTTCTGAAGCACTCACCGTGGTGTCTCTCCAAATAGAAGACCACTCTGTGAGTCCCTCTTCTTCATCACTTGGAAGGTCTTCGCCATTTGATTGAATGCTTAGTTTTCCCGAGAGGTTAAATACACTGGTGTGACCAATGGTTGATCGTCTTAGGGACTTAAGAGTTAGATTATGAGCTGAAACATTTGCGTTATAGCGAATGTGGGATCTTGAATCCAATGAGTTTCCAAGAGAGAGAAGGGATAAATCTCCTGAAAGATTTGCTGAAAACGAGTCGCGCACAATGACTCTTTCATTAGACACAAGACTTGCATCAGTTGCATTGGTAATAGCGACATTTGACTGAACAGTTACCAGTTCCCGTCCAGCAAGACAAATATCGCCCGTATAATCAAATGTCGTATTAGCGAGAACGACAATACTACAAGGAGTAGCCACGTTGAGAGACTCGCCTGAGAAGTTTCCCGAGAGCTTTATGCCCCGAATGATATTTTTATTAGCATTGAACTTATAACTTTCAAGGTAAGAGGCAAGCTCCGTATCATTAGTAACTAAGGTTCGCCCCTGACATTCATAGGCCGATACTTCGGGAAGTTCACAAGTGGCCTTCGCACTTAAGCTTGAAAAAGACAAAAGAAGTATGCAAGTAACGTACAGCGATCTCTTGAAGTTCAGGTTCATAGAGTTATCCCTTTAAAATGCGCTCAATAAATTAATGTTAATGATTCAAACTCATTCTCGGGTACGAACTAAAATATATTTAGGATTATATGGTCAAGATTTCTTGTCATTTTATAAACCCCTTCTGTCATTGAGGTTTTAGATTTATTTTCTAAAATGGAATCATTCTTGTATAGAAAATCTTATCTTTGAGAGTGCCCACTTTTATACAAAATCGGGCCTAAGTGGCACGAAAAAGGCCTCCCAAAAAGGAGGCCCATATTCAAAATCAAATTTTGCTATTTTCTAAAACGGTTCTCTTTACATCTTTTGTTAAATAGGACTCGAAACCATCGCTATCACTATCGAACTAAGTTAATTATACCATGTTTTGTTAAATAAATTGCCTAAATATGCTTTTTTCATGCTCTTATTTAACAAAAGTATTGGTGCCGACACCTTATCTTGGAATGTTTAGACTGGTCTGGCACCTTATCTTTATTTTTCCTTAATCTGAGTACGAGCGGCATCTCGTGCCTTCATGTAGAAGTCTATAGTCGCTTTATTAAAATAAGGAATATATTCTATTTTTACTTTCTTCAATGGAAAACCATCACGCGTGCGTTTTCTCTCAATAGGATACCCCTCTGTAAAAAAGGGAAAGTCCTTCACAAGAGGTAGTACCTTATGTTCATTTTCAAAAATAAAGAGTGTTCCGTCACGGGCAACTCTGTAAGATAATACATATTTTTTCTCAGAGGTTAAATATCCGCGCTTCCAGTTAGATAGCCCGTCAAGCTGATTAAAGAGGTTGGTATAGTAAACATAATTTTCTGTTAATATAATGTCCTCTCTTCCCGATGATATACTATCTCCACCCTTCTCTGAGGCTGGATTCGCTGCACTCATAATCTCTCTGTAAAAATATCTTCCTTCTGCATTACCATCAACTGAAATAATAGACTTAAGGTCAAAAACATAAATTGAATTAAAATATCGATAATGATCAATAGTATCCTTAGGTTTATTAACTTTTTCAACTTTATGATGCTGATCTTTCTCATTTCTTGATAACTTGAGAAGTTCATAATAAAACTCAGGGGTCTCGAAGTCCTCTCTTCTTTTTTTAAAAACAAAACCGATATCGCTTCCTATCTGATTAAAGCACCTAACATAGGGGTACTCTTTTTTTCTGAAGGATGTTTTTTCACAATGCTTTAGGAAATGATCCATACCTGTATTTTTATCAGATGGAGAAAGTTCAACACTCTTTGTCCTTGAGTCATACCTTCCATGCTCTAGATTTGTCGCAAAAATCAACTTTCCATCATATAAAGATTCTGACTTATTAAAAAAGTCTTTAAATGGTTTCCAGTAGCGATGCCTTCCCTGACCTAATATCCTATTTCTGGTGCTAATAAATCCTTTCGGATGAATAGAGTTTGTTATGTCTCTTGTTTTAAGATAAACCCCTTCTCCCATTACCGGGGTAATTCCTAAAATCATTAAAACTAATGTTAAATTAATTTGTCTTTGCATACAAAGTCCCATTGGTAAAGTGCCAGCAGACCTATCCAAAAAAATAAACCACGCACTTTTGGTTTTACAGTTACTAAGAATATTATAGGTCACATTGTCGGAGATCGTTTGATATATGTGGTAAAGATTTCTTAATTTTTAGATGAGTCAACAAGAATAACTATTCTTTGGCATTCTAAAGACTTATTTTCGAAGTGGATTGGTCTGTTGGCACTTTATCCGTAAATTATTTGCGCTTGCGAAACCAAAAGTGCATGGCACGAAAAACTTCGTACCACCTCCTAAAAAAGAGGACTTTGTTGGATGAGTTTAATCTTTTCAGGAATGATTAGGTTTTCGGGTAGCGGGACAATACTATCCAGACGGGGCTTTAATCCGGCCTTATTAGCAATCTGGATAGAGAGGCCTGGGCGAGCATTAATTTCAAGAAGAAGAGGTCCTTTGAATTCATCGAGCACGAGGTCAACGCCAATATAGCCCATCGAGGTAATTTCAAAACAGCGAGAAGATAATTCAAGCACTTCATCCCAAAAAGGAATAACCAATTTTTCAAGAAGGTGACCCGTGTCAGGGTGCGTCGTGATCCACTTATCCTGACAGACAGATCCCGTAATTTGACCTGTTTTTAGATTGATCCCGCAACCAACGGCTCCTTGATGAAGATTAGCCCTTCCTCGCGATTCCTTGGTCGGTAATCGAATCATAGCCATAACGGGATAACCCTTAAAGACAATAACTCGAATATCAGGAATTCCTTTATAAGCATATTCACTTAAGGCCGGATGAATGGAGAGTTTTTCTTGGATAATAACTTGATCAGGCTGACCATTTAAGGAGTACATCCCACTTAGAATATCTGAGATATGATAACTTAAGTCTTTTAGATTCATTTCCCCGCGCGAAGTTTCAAAGAGAATATCTTTTTCGTTAATCACTTTAGTTTCATTGATAAGAAGAATACCATTTCCCATGGCGCCGCGACTGGGCTTTATGACAAAGTTATCCAGGTCTTTTAAGCGCTTATAGATCGACTTTAACTGCCCTGCCGTTGATATGGTGAAGTAGATATCGGGTTGAGCAATATTTTGCTCTTGGGCCATAATGAAAGTCAGAATCTTATTATCCACTTTAGGGAAATGCTTGCGAGGATTATAAGGGAGAATAAACTCCCCCACTCGACGATTAATGCCTAGTATTCCTGACTTTTTGAGGTAACTAAACATTTTCGTTAATCCCTTCAAATTCTCTAAATCTTAAGACTTCATTGAGTCTGTAGCCTTTGTAACTACCAATCATTAAATTAAGAGCAATGATCGCCAAGAGAAGTTCAGGATTATTAAAGAGAATCTTTTGCAAGAAACTAAGCTTGAAAATAATGTAACAAAGTATAGAAATAGCAAGTGTTCCGATTAAGGCCTTCATCGTATTAACGGTTCCCTCTTCTATAAAGTGAATACTGAAACGTTCGATGAAACCAGTAATAATAACGATAGGTAAATAGTTAATGGACTGGCCTACTTGAAAAATCCCATTATTCTCATAGATCACTAAACTGAAGATAGTATAAGAAATAATTACAAGTGTTAACAATATCGAAAGCCTAGGGATGGCCAAGAGGTAGAGACGATCGAGCAGATACCTTTGAGCAAAGCCCAGTAGTACAATCAATGTAAAGAATGCGATCCCCACGGCCAAAGAAGTTTCCAAGAAGAATAGACTTAGAAGAATGGGAGTGAATATACCAAAAGATTTAATCCCTAGAAGCACTCTAGAAATAGAAAGTACAAGAGTTCCCAGTGGAATGAGCAGAACGGTATAGAAAACAGTTCTCACATTTACGGGCAGATTATGAAGAGACAGCAAAGATAGAATCGAACTTTCAGACTTTAGCTTCTTCTTATACAAAGTTGAGTCTACTTGATTAACCATAACAGAGGCGGCCCTAACCGTTATAAACTTTTCAGTAAAAAGCCTTGGAAAGTCTTCAAAGTTTTTATAGAGCAAGAAGAAGTCTTTTGCATTATTATCAAAGGGACTCTGATCTAGGGCCAAAAGATACCACTCATTTTTAAGAAGTATTTCAGGTATAAAAATAGGTTCAAGAGTTGTCACCTGACCTACTTTATTTAATTCATAGGCAACATTAATACGAGTAGGAATTCCATTGAGTCGATTGAGATAAGTGAATATCTGGGCCTTCATAAGGTTGGAGCCAGCAGATAAAGATAGAGATTCGGTAATGGTGTTAATATTGTTATCAAGTGTGATTTCTTCAGTGACAAAGAAATAGACTTTCTTGGCCACTTCGGATTTGTCTTCATCGACGATATTAATCTTGGCATTGAGTAGCTCTATTTGCTCTCTTTCTTCGTCAGTTAACTTATTTAAGTTAAGAAGCTTTTTGATATACTTATTCGTCTCTTCTTTTAAGCGTGCTGACTTTAAAGGCGTTTCATTAAGAGTTTCTAATAGTTCTACATTAACTAGGGCCACGAGTTTCTTTCTATCTTCTAAATCTTTATAAGGAAGTTTTAAAAGATTTCCATTATTCGTCGATTCAAAAACGGGCTTAGATCCATCAAGAAAGGATAATTTATCCACGACTTGGAATCTCGAATGACTAAAAAAAGGTAATTTAATATCTTGATCTGCTTTAAAGTAATCAACACCTAACTTATCTTCAATCTTAGAAAAAGGATAACTAATAGAAACATTCCACTTATTGGTTGCACTAGCAGGGATGAGATCAATCTTAGCGATATAGTTCTTATAAACAATACTACTTATTGGAATGGCAAAGAGAATTAAGATAATTACTTTTTTTAAGAAATTCATTATTTTCCTAGTAAGCGTGTTTGAGAGACATCAACAACGTAATCACCCATTAAAAGGTTTCTACCAACAAGAAAGTTATATCTTAAATCTTCACGGTCATTAAGGTTCACATTCACTTCATGAATACGACCACCCATTTCAACGGCCATCTTGATAACATAGCGATCGGTGACATCTCCGGTGGAGCTTCTGACTCGTTGTTTTTTGATAATTTCTTTATAGAAGGACTGCTTTTGTCTGTCTGTATTTTCAGACGTGAATTGAATATATGTTTTTCCTTCGACTTTCTTTTCTATGATATTTTCAGCGTGCATAGAACAAGTCTTGGCCCCTGTATCAATACGGGCCTTGACACCAAACCCAGTACTATCAAGAACAATATTTTCGATTCTTCCTATGACTGTTTTATTCTTAAAAGAGCGCTTTACCTTTTTTTGCTTTTTAATAATATTCTTTGAAAATTGTTGTGGAGTTTCAATCGCACCAACAAGTTCTTGATTAATAATCGCTCTAATTTCTTTGATGATTTCTTTTTTTGTGAGATTAAGCTCTTGTCTTATCTCATCACTGAGAACCTTCTCTTCCCTTTTTTCTTCGTGGGTCGTCACTTGTGTATCCTGAACTTTTGTTCCCATCTGGGAGCAGGATCCAAATTGAATTAAGGTGATAAGGGTAACTAAAGATAACAAAGAATTTTTATTTTCCATAAGAAGCTTTCCTACTTTTATTTATTTACTCTTTTATAACGAGATAGACTATCTGATTCTAAAGCATTTGTATAAATATGCTATTTAGACCATGAATTATTTTTTGAAAATAATAATTTTTTCACGCTTCCCAGCTAGGGAAATTTGAGAAATCAGCTAAAGATGACGCCTTTTGAGTCCTCATGACAAGGCAGCGCTCTATTCATCACGCATAACCCAATGACCAATACTGTTGAGATAGAAACTTCGACGTAGAGTCTTTGACGACTCAAGAGACTTCACTTCCCAAGACATTTGGGCATATTTCTCCGTGAAATCAAAATCGATGGTGGCAAAGTTCTTCTCTACTAAGACATTCTTGCGCCCGTAGAAAACCTTAATGAGTTTGCGAAGCGATTTACTTGGAGAATGCGTAAGCCCTGAGCTTTGAAATTCATAGTAGCGCACTCTCTTACCATTGCGATCCCACTTTCTCTTGATGGCCGCACCAAAATGCTTATCTCCTGATAGAAAGAAAGTACCGCACAGATCATACTTGGCCACTAACTCAAGAAGACGATCCTTCTCCTTTGGATATTCGGCCCAATCCTCAGTGACAAAGAGACGATTTAAAAGAACACCAATGGGGCTAACGATAAGGTTAACCTGAGCTGTAGAGTTAGCAAACTCCTCTTCAAGCCACTGCCACTGTGCTTCCCCTAATAAAGTATACTCTTTACCTTTTTTGGGATCACGAAAATAGCGGCAATCAAGAAAGTAGACCTTGATGCGTCCATCACTATAAGTCTTACTATTATAGATCCCCTCTTGATGATGACGGGAATCAGACTTAGGAATATTGAAGAAATCAAGAAAGGCCTTTTGAGATTCTTTTTTTAAGGGATAGGTGCGATCAGCGCCATCTTCGCCATAGTCGTGATCATCCCAAATGGCCTCATAGGGAACGGTCTTCTTAAACTTTGCAAAATAGGGATTATTGTCTAGGGACTGATACTTCTTCTTAAGGATTTGGATATCACGGGTGTCCCCATAGATATTATCTCCGAGAAAGAACCACTGATCAGGTCCTTTTTTCATAATTTCTTGCCAATGATCTTGAGGGCGATGGTGTAAATTACAAGAACCAAAGCAGACACGAAAATGATCGCTTTGGATACGTCCTTTTGGTCTCTTATTCATGGCCAAAACGGGGTTAGCAACAAGCGCAACTCCTGCCCCTAGGAAACCCTTGAGCATATCTCTTTTATTAAAACGAATTTCATCGCTTAGACCCATATATTTCCCCATCTTGTTCAGAATTCCCGTATAGGAGATAATATACCTATGGGAAATGCTGCTTTAAAAAAAGACGATCACTCTAATATCGCTTTTGCGCTTTATGATGAATTTTTTGAGAACTTTACTAGTATCCACACTCGGGACAACTACCGCAATGATCTTTTGAAGTTCTTTGAATTTCTTACAGAGAATTACCCAAAAATTAATACTCTTAACCAAGTCCAAAGAAAAGAAGTGATTGAATATCGAAACTTCTTGGCCGAAACAGGGGGACGCGATGGTGCCCCTTGCGCTCCCAAAACTGTCGCTCGTAAACTCGCAAGTCTTTCAAGCTACTTTCACTATCTTGTAGAAAAAGGCGATAAAGACTTCAACCCGGTTCAAAGTGTGAAGCGCCCAAGACACGAAGTACTAAGACCCACTCAGGCCCTTGAAAAAGAACAAGTTAGGGCCCTCTTTGATTTGCTCTCCAACGGAGATGAAAAATCCAAGAGCCGCTACCTTCACCGCGCCCTACTGGTGACCTTCTTTATGACGGGCATGAGAAAGAGCGAAGTCCTTTTGCTTAAGTTTAAAGATTATCGTGAGATCAACGACTATCGGGTGCTTGAATTCACAGGAAAAGGTGGCAAAACCGGACAAAAGGTTCTTCACCCCTTATGCGTCGAAGCCCTTGAAGAATATCTCGCTTGGATGGAATCTGTCGGACGAAAGCATATTGCGGATGACTGGCTCTTTCAACCCACACGTAACCCCAGTGATCCCACAAATCTCAATCGACCTTTGAATCCGCGCACGATTAATGAAATCATCACCAACTACGGCAAGAAAATTGGACTCAATTTCAATATTTCCCCACACTCCGCCCGCGCGACCTTTATAGGAGAACTTCTTGAGGCCGGTGTTGATATCTACTCCGTGGCCCGCGAAGTGAATCACAGCTCGGTTAAAACGACTCAAGAATATGACAAGAGGCGCAAAAGATTATCCGACTCTCCGATCAGCAAGTTGAAATACTAATGATTTCCATGATGACACCACTACTTCCTCTAGGTGGTGGAATGATTACCCGAGTCAAATGGTCAGTCTGATACTAAACTAAGTTATCTATCTCCCCATTCTTGGCACCACTCTTGCTTTGTATAGATACATGCACGTATTTAGGATGAAGATGAACTTCATCCAGTTATCGAGAGAGGAGAATTTCTATGAGAAAGGGAAATGGAGTATTGGCAGCAGTTGTATTATCAGGATTAGCTTGGGCAACGATGGGCAGCATTTATGCACAATCAGATCTTAGTGCACGCTTTGGTATCCGCAGACCAGGTCGGGGCGGTTCTCAAAACCCAGGCTTTGGTAATGCAGGGAGACCCAGTCAACCCGCGCAAGTCAACCAATTCTCAGAAGTAGAATATATTGGAAAAGAAGTCGCGGCCGGTGAAAAAGTAAAACTAGGCAACGCTTTTAATCTTCAGCGCGATCACGCGGGCCAAGAAGTGGAAACGATTAAAGTAGATGTCGTCGGTCTTCGTCGTGCCGGAAAAGTAACTCTTCTCGTAAACGGAAAAAAAGCCGGACAGTCTAAAGACTTTAACGGCCGTCAATCTGCCACAGAGACTATCAAATGGACTCTACCGAATAAAGAGCTCATCGTCGGGGATAACCTCAAAAGCCTACAACTTCAATTTGATCGCAGAGTCTTTGTCATGGAAGCGCAGTTGGACTTTAAAGAAGAGCTCGCTCCAGCTCCTGTGCCACGTCCGTCTCGCCCCTTTGTCGTAAATGTTCAACATGACTTCTATGGAGAAACCAATCAATCCGTGGCCGCTTTAATATCTGCGAACTACGATCAATATGTTACGAAGACCTCTCAAGTCGCCCTCATGATTGATGGACCAAGCTTTCGCGGTTCGGCCCAACTCTGTAGTGCTGCAAGAGCTTGGGACTGTGGTGCTATGAAAACAGTATCTTTTAATAGACGTCTTCTTGAACTCGATGCCCCTTTTGGTTCTAAAGTAGGTGAACTTATGCTTAAAACAAGAGGTCAATTCTCGATTAAGCAAGTTGTAGTCTACCCACAACGATAGTCACTACACTACATACAGTACCTATGCATACACGGACCTACCCTACCTATGGGTGGGTCTTTTTTTTTTGCGTCAAAATAAGTTCTTTTTAAAAATGCATAAAGTCATTTAAATGTAAGTAAATTTCAAGTTTTTTTTTGAATTTTACTAAACCTCTACATGCCTTTAAAATGGGCATAAGAGTAGGTTTAATATAATTAACGCACCTGATATAGAAAAAAAGTCCTCTTTTTTTACCTTATGGCCCTAGTGGTACTGGCCGACCTCTGCTACCCTATATGTAGAGACACAATCTCAAAAAGTTTAATGAATTTCATCCTAGGCGAAACGAATATTTGGATGAAGTTTTGATGACGATGACACAACATGATTGATTAAATTAATCTATTATTAATGACTTGTAAAAGTCAGTGGCATCTTTGCGCGTGAACTCTAAATTTTTAAGAAAAGAATAGATAAAGAAAAAAAACGAATTTAACCACAACACCACACAATCAGGAATTACCAATTATGGAATTCCTGGATTTACGAAAGGAGGCATCGTGGATCCACTTCTATCACCTAACGAGGATCGTTTTGTAGTATTCCCCATCAAGTATCACCGCGTATGGGAGATGTACAAGAGACACATGGCCGTGTTTTGGACTGCCGAAGAAATTGATCTTGTTCCCGATCTTAGTGACTGGGAAAAACTTAACGATGATGAAAGACATTTCATCAAACACGTTCTTGCATTCTTCGCGGCCAGTGATGGAATCGTAAACGAAAACCTTGCTCAGAGATTTTATAACGAAATCCAAATTCCTGAAGCTCGTTGTTTCTACGGTTTTCAAATTGCCATGGAAAACATCCATTCAGAAACTTACTCTCTACTCATTGATACTTATATTAAGGATCCTGAAGAAAAAGATAAACTCTTTCGAGCCGTTGAAACTCTGCCCCCGATTGCTAAGAAAGCAAAATGGGCCATGAAGTGGATTGGTTCTAAGCGTTCATTTGCTGAACGTGCCGTGGCCTTTGCCGCCATTGAAGGTATCTTCTTCTCTGGAAGTTTCTGTGCCATTTTCTGGCTGAAGAAACGTGGTCTTATGCCAGGTCTTTGTACTTCAAATGAATTCATCTCTAGAGATGAAGGTCTTCACTGTGAGTTCGCTTGTCTATTGCATGAGCTCTTACAAGATGAAAACAAAGCTCCTAAAGAAGTGATCACTTCCATTATTAAAGAAGCTGTGGAAATTGAAACAGAATTTATTTCAGAAGCTCTTCCTGTATCTCTTATTGGAATGAACTCTGATCTCATGACTCAGTATATTCAGTTTGTAGCTGATCATTGGCTAGCTCAATTGGGTTGTGATCCTGTTTACAGTGTAGAGAACCCATTTGATTGGATGGAGCTTATTTCTCTTGAAGGGAAGTCTAACTTCTTTGAAAGAAGAGTTTCTGAATACCAAAGACCAGGTGCTCTCGCCGATAGAGAACAACAGAAATTTACACTTGATGCTGATTTTTAATCAGCATCCTGTGCTTTTTTAAGAATAAGAAACAAAATAAAAATAAGAAGACCCCCTACACAACAACGAATGACAACGAAAACAACAGCGACACACGCATAACAACGAATAAAAAAACAGGATATGGAGACTAACTCATGTACGTAATGACAAGAAGTGGGCAGAAAGAGCCCATCAAATTTGATAAAATTACCGCAAGAATTGAAATGCTAGCAAAGGACCTCTCAGAGCGCGTAGACTCTTCGGCCATTGCTCAAAAAGTAATTGAAGGTATTTATGACGGGATCACGACTCGTGAACTCGACAAGCTTGCTGGTGAAACGGCCGCTTACCTTTCAACAACTCACCCCGACTATTCAAGATTAGCTGGGCGTATCTCAGTAAGTAATCTACACAAAGAAACTCGTGGCTGCTTCTCTGAAAATATCAAAGAGATGTACGCCTACGTTAACGAAAAAACAGGTGAGCATTCACCTCTCGTTTCTAAAGAACTTCACGACACAGTTATGGCCAACGCTGAATTACTAGATAAGGCCGTTAAAGATACTCGTGACTTTAACTATGACTACTTTGGATTTAAGACTCTTGAGAGATCTTATCTTCTTAAAATGGACGGAACGATCGTTGAGCGTCCAGGTCAAATGCTTATGAGAGTTTCTGTTGGTATCCATATGAATGATATGGAAGCGGCCATTGAAACTTATAACCTCATGAGTGAGAAGCTCTTCACCCACGCCTCTCCTACACTCTTTAACTCGGGAACAAGTCGTCCTCAACTTTCAAGTTGTTTCCTTCTTGCTATGAAAGATGACTCTATTGAAGGTATCTACGATACTCTTCGCCAAACAGCTCTTATTTCACAGAGTGCTGGTGGAATTGGACTATCGATCCATAATATTCGTGCCAAGGGATCGGCCATTAAAGGAACGAACGGTACTTCCAATGGTATCGTTCCCATGCTTAAAGTATTTAACGATACGGCCAGATATGTGGATCAAGGTGGTGGAAAGCGTAAAGGTGCTTTTGCAATCTATCTTGAGCCATGGCATGCCGATATTTTTGATTTCCTAGAAATGAAGAAGAACACAGGTAAAGATGAAAATCGAGGGCGAGACCTCTTCTATGCTATGTGGACTCCTGATCTCTTTATGAAAAGAGTAGAAGCCGATGGTATGTGGTCACTCTTTTGTCCTCATGAGTGTCCTGGTTTAGCCGATACTTATGGTGCGGAATTTGAGGCCCTTTATACTCGTTATGAAAATGAAGGCAAGGCCATGAAAACGGTACGTGCTCAAGACGTATGGTTTGCCATTCTTGAATCACAAGTAGAAACAGGTTCTCCTTATATGCTCTACAAAGACGCAGCTAATGAGAAATCAAACCAGAAGAACTTAGGAACGATTAAGTCTTCTAACCTTTGTACAGAAATCATGGAATACACTTCTCCTGATGAAGTGGCCGTATGTAATCTAGCTTCTGTTGCTCTTAATCGTTTTGTTAAGACTGATGGTGAGAAGCCAGAGTATGACTTCCAAGGTCTCTATGATGTTGTCTATCGTATGACGGTTAACCTTAACCGTATTATTGATATTAACTTCTACCCAGTACCAGAAGCCAGAAACTCAAATATGAGACATCGTCCAATCGGTCTTGGTGTTCAAGGTCTGGCGGATGCTTTCTTTATGATGCGTCTTCCTTTTGAAAGTGAAGAAGCGCTTCGTCTTGATGAAGATATCTTTGAAACTATCTACTTTGCAGCCGCTACCGCTTCAAAAGATCAAGCCGCAGCAGAAGGTGCTTACCAAACTTATGAAGGTAGTCCCATGAGCCAAGGTCAAATGCAATTTGATCTTTGGGGAGTGACTCCAAAGAGTGGACGTTGGGACTGGAAAGGATTGAAAGAAGAAATTAAGAAGCACGGAATTAGAAACTCCCTTCTTGTGGCCCCAATGCCAACAGCTTCAACTTCACAAATTCTTGGTAATAATGAGTGTTTTGAGCCTATCACTTCTAATATCTATGTAAGACGTGTTCTTTCTGGAGAGTTTGCAGTGGTTAACAAATACCTCGTGGAAGATCTTGTTGAGCGTGATCTTTGGGATGATGACATGAGAAATGAAATCATTGCCAGTAATGGATCAATTCAAGGTGTTGAGAGAATTCCAGAGGATCTTAAAGCTCTTTATAAGACAGTTTGGGAAATTTCTCAACGTTCTGTTATTGATCACGCAGCAGCTCGTGGAGCTTATATTGATCAATCACAGAGTATGAATGTTCATATGCAAGAGCCTAACTTTGGTAAGATCTCTTCTATGCACTTCTACGCTTGGAAGAAAGGTCTCAAGACAGGTATGTACTACCTAAGAACTCGTGCTGCGGTTAATGCGGTTCAGTTCACAGTAAAGAATAACCAAAAAGCGAAGCCGGCCACGACAGAGGAAGCGGAAGCTCAGATGGTTTGTTCAATTGAAAATCCAGATGATTGTGTAATGTGTGGTAGCTAGGAGTTAGTCTCCAACTGTACTTCAAGTTACTAAATTCGTTGTATATGAAAGGCCTGCATTTATTGCAGGCCTTTTTTGTAAAAAAATCAAATACTTAGCCCATAGTTATACCAATAACTTTTTCAATTACTTCCATATTCATTCCATAATTTATTCGTATCCTTTTCTTAACAAAAGCTAACCCAACCCAATGAAGAGAGGAAAAAATGAAATCAACAATCTTAATTTTAGCACTCGTTCTTACTAGCTCTACTATTTTTGCCCGTGGAGGAAGAGATGGTGGAGAGAAACAAGAAGGAATGAGAGAGGCCATGCAAGCTTGTGCAAGTGAACTTGGTATATCCAAGCCGGAAAGAGGAAGTCCTTCATCTGACGAAGATAAAGCCGCATTGGCTGAATGTCTAAGTGCAAAAGGATTTGAAAAGCCACAAGGTCGCGGTGGTCGTTAACAAAGAGAAGATTAATATATTTAGTAAGGGCCATGCTTTGTAGATTGAGCATGGCCTTTATTTTAAATTATAATTTTTGAAGTAATTCGAAACGATAAACGCCCACTTTTTCTTGTAAGCACAATTCACTAAATTCACTTGTTATATCCTTGAAGCCGTCTTTATTACAATTGGCCGCTCTAAGATAATGGCGTAAACAAACGACGCCGCCTTTCTTTAGTGCCGGTGAAATCTCTTGTAAGAAATTCTTCTCCACATCGTCTTGAAAGTAGCTAGGAACATCGGAAAGAGAAAAGTAATCAAATTGATTCTCATATAAAGGCGAATGAAGAAGCTCCACCATATTACCTTGAACCATTTCAAAGCAACTCTCACTGCCTAGGATCTTCTTTTTAACAGCGTTGAAGTTATCTTCCCACGCTTCTACTGGGTTACCATCAGAGTGAGTCACTCTCCCATAGAAGCAAAGGTGAGCAAAGAAGCTTTCACGGGCCAAAGAATGGGTAAAGAGATTTTCAAAACTTTGCTTATAATATTCAAAATGGGATTCTGGATAATTTTTAACAATAAAATCACCCTTATAAAGTAGCGCATTGAAAACAGATTTATTTCCTAACAAAAAGAGCAGCGCCTTCCAGTTAAGATTAGCAAAATTCTTATAATAATACTCTCTTTGTTCTTCAAGATTATGAAAGTTAAAGATTTTATCGTGATCTTTTTTAAGAATCACTCTTAAGGCCTTACTTAAAGTCTGAAAAGTTCTCTCCCATTTTCCATAATAGAGTAACGAGCCCCATTTAATTTCAGAAAAAACTCCTAGAAAGAATTCTCTATCATTATCATCAAGGTCTAGTTGATAGAAGATCTCCTTTCGTCTGCGTGAATTATCTTGCGAATGATAGGGAGGATAATCAAAGAAGAGTAAGAAGTCTTGAAAGCTGAGATTCTTATATAGAGAGGCCCTTAATCTTGAAAGAGATAATTGATAGGGTCCCACATCATTGAGAACAAGGTTATCACATTGCTCTAATAACGGAAGGGCGCGCGATCCACAGCCTGCAATAGAAAAAACACTCTTAGACTTTAGTCTTTTGATAATCTCTAGATCAATAGAAGTATCTTCATTACCTAAAGTATAATTTAGTTGTCCAAAGTACTTCTTAGTCACTGACTATCTCCTTGTTTTAATCGATTAAGTGCGTGTTCTCGGCAAAGATCAAATTCATCATCACCTATAAAGCCGTTATGTCCCATAATACAACTCAGCTGTACGCCATGTTCATAGGCCATTCTATCTATTTCTAAAACTTTCTCATAAGATATAGTTCGAGAAAGAGTAAAGCTTTCAAACTTTCCGTCCATGGCCAGAAGGGCCGTTTCGGCCAAACAAGCGTAGACAATATTTCCTTCTAAACCTAGATCGACCTTGAAATTCACGGGACCTGGTAGCATTACTTCTCCAGAAGCAATAACCATGACATCGGGACGTGATAGGGCATCCTCTTCAGAAATATCAAAAGGTCTTGAGACATCACAAATAATGGCCCCTGGTTTTACCTTGTCGATATCAAGGACTTTCTTCCCCTGAGCACTTGTGGTTGTAATAATAAGATCACAGGTATGACTGAAGAGATCGGGATCAGTGGATACTTCTACTCGAACATCGGAATCAATCGCTTCTATTTCTTTTTTAAGATCTAGAATCTTATAGGCCCTTGGGGCAACTAAAATAATCTCTTTCCAAGACTGGGCCAAAATCTTTGCACTCACGGCACCAATACTTCCTGTTGCTCCAACCACCATCACGCGGCCTTGGTAGCGACCATCCTCACTATCTTTTTGCACAAGCCCTAATCGATCTAGAGCAAACTTCGCCGCCCAAAGAGTAGCACAAGCACTTAAGCTATTTCCTGTCGTCACTGGAATCGGAGACTGCTCATTCACACTCACACCAGCATCACCGACAATTTTAGTATAGGCTCCAAGGCCTATAATCTTGGCCCCTTGATCAGCGGCTTGATAACAAAAACGAATAAGACGACGATAGACTTTATCTACATCTTTTTCCATGAGCATCTTAGGGGTTTCCGTCATCATATAGATGAGACCTTCCACTTCACGACCATTTTTTTCTGAACGTATTCCTTTCATTTTTCCCCAGTAAAATCCAGGAAAAATACTGGCCACTTCTTCAGCTAAAGGAAGAAAAGGTTTTGAAATAGGAATCAAAGGTTTTAGTAAGGGATGGCGAAAGAGATGTTTCTTACTTAAAGGGTGCACGATAAAAGCAAACTTAGTCAACTCTCCTGTATCTTCGATAACAGGCTGATCAAACTTAATTGTTTTAATAAGATCTTGCTTCTTCTCCATCCACTCAATGATAGTTTGATCCGTAAGTCGAGCATCTTGAGAGGCACAACAATGAAGGAGGGCCTCAAGTAAAGAGAAGCTCATATGCTCATGCTTCATAAGATTAGGAACACAAACCAGACATTCATTAACCCCAGCATCCTCAAACTTACGTCTAAGCTCATCACTTAAGAAGTCCACAATAACTGTCTTATTCTTAAGGTGCTCAAGGTTTAATAATTTAAAGGTACTTTCATTACCCATAAAATAATCTGATTTAAAGAAGTCAAAGAAGCTCTTAGGAACATGGGTAAATCCATTGAGCTTGGACTTCTTTATTTTCATGCGCTTGAAAATCGGCGTGAGTGTTTTGGTGAATGTTTCTAATTGAGACTTAGAGTAAAGAAGCTTAGGCAGGCCAAGATAGAAGTAGGCATCGCCCATTTTGAGTTTTGAACCAAAGGAGGATAAATCGTCAAGGAGATGATAGTTAAAGGCTCCCGAATATATACTAATCTTCTTAGTCGCAAAGAACTTGGGGTGCTTATAATAGAATTGTCTTAGGCCCCAAGGAAGATAGGTTTTCTTAATCAAGCTTCCATCAAAGATCGGCGATACTTTGGCCAAGGCTATTAATTTTTGAATTTCGGGATGAATGAAATTAATTTTCTTAGAATTAATGATGGGAGGAATTCCGTTGAGTGAAAAAGCATCTACTCGTCCATCGTATTCTTTAATAATAGAAGCAGCTAACTCAAAATCAAAGTCTATATTGTATTGAGAAATACGAATTTTCTCACCCTCGAAATCATAGATTTCGTCACCGCTAGTTCCATAACTTGAATAGGAAAGTGAAATAATATGTTTCATCAAAGGCCAACAATTAAAACTTAAAATGTTCGAATGAGTATCTAAGTATTGTAGCAGAAAAATCTTTATACTGAGGAATAAGCACAGATTTCTTCAATTCTTTTTCTAATTCGTGGGAAGTAATTTTTAAAGTTGAGTTCATATAATCACTAAGGGATTCTGGTAAAGATAAGCTTCTTAAACCGAGTTTAACTATTGGGTTTATAAAGCCAGGAGCTTCGAGACCTTTAACCTTGGTGTTAATTCCCATGACTTTGAGAAAGTCATGCATGAATTCTTCATTAGTAGGACGATCATTCACCATAATATGAATGACTCTAATGTTTGTGCCTCGGGCATTTGTTATTTTCTTTAAATTGTTAATAACGAAGGCCGCAAAATCAACAGGCACTATAGGAATCTCAGAAGTTTCTCGATAAGGAAAATAGAGAAAAGGAAGCATCTCGATTTGAGCTTTCATTTTATTTAACCAAGTAAGTTGCTTGAGTAAATAATAAGGCCCATCAACTCGTGCCATTTCACCGGTTTTTGAATGACCAACTACAATCCCAAAGCGACCAATCGTTATTTTCTTTTGGGTATACTCTTTTGCAAATTCTCTAATGAGCTTCTCTGCTTCAAACTTCGTTCTTGAATACGGATCAGGAAATTCTTGTCCGAGATCAAAATCATCTTCGCTAAAAACACCTTTCCACTTACCAGCGACGGCGATTGTACTGGCATGAAAAATTTCTTTTATTTTTGCTCTCTTACCAATAAAGAATAAGAGGTTTTGAGTACCAATGACATTGACCTTATACAAAGTGCTATAGTCCGCTTCTAGGTCGTATAGGGCCGCAAGGTGAACGACTCGGCTCACTTTTTCAAGGACAGTATTTAATTGCGAATCATTTGTATTTTGAAAGATATCCGGAGCGAGTAAGTCCCCTACTATGATACTGATATGATCGAGATCTTTTGTTTTTTCTATCCATTGGTCTTCGTTATGAGAACGAATAAGTAGGCAGTATTGGTTTTTAACATCGTTCACTATAAGTTTATAGTATTCACTACCTATAAATCCTGTAATACCGGTGACGAGAGTAACCATGATAATCCTCTATGAAAGGGTTACTTGTGAAGAATAGCTTAAAAAAGAACTCTCTTTTTCCATGCAATAGACAAGTAGTGATTTGGGGAGAACTTCAATATCCCATTTCTTCTTTGTTGAATTCTTTGTCGAATTCTTGATTAACGACTTATTTGACTCTCCAAAGATCTCACCATCTCCAAAGAAGCTGATATTCTTATCATTGGAAGAAAGAACTTCAACGGTCATTTTATCTGTTTCAAAGGTTATAAAATGAGGATCATCACTCATGTCATTCCCTTTAGACATAGACCAAAGACACTGAAGAACCTGAGAGCGTGACTTATGCTTAAATAGACTTACATTAATTTTACCATCTGAATTATTCGCTTCAGGAGCCACCGTAAAGCCTCCTCCTAGAACCTTTTGGTTATTAATTAAAAGCGCTGGGCCTTCAACAATTCCAGAGAATTCCTTACTTTCGATTTTAAATTTATAAGTCGTGAATCGTGGATCCAATAACTCTGTGGCAGCAAAGAATGAATAGACACTCTTTCCCGAATATTTCATAAATGTTTTAAATAAAGGAATCTTCTTTCTCATTTCATTGATTTGACTGGCCACTCGACCTCCAAAACCTATTCCCCCATTCGTGGCCATATATTGACCATTCACGGAAATCAGATCGATCTTCTTGGTTTGACGAGCACGAATCTGAGAGAGAGCATGGGCAATAGAATTCTTTGTGCCCAACTCGTGGGCCAAGTCATTGGCCGTTCCCGCAGGAATAACCAATAGACCAATATTTTTTGAAGCTAATTTTTGAATGAGGGTGTTGGCCGTACCATCGCCACCAACAGAAATAATACTATCGACCTTACGTTTTATATCAAATTCTAGGTTTTCTTCTAGCTCTGAGATTGTATCAGGCTTTCTAAACGTCACATTACTTCTAAAGAGACAGCGAAGAATCTCACGTTCCCAAACTGATGCATCTCCACCTTTTCCTGCTTTTGAATTTAAATATACGGCAATTTCTTGCATCTACATTCCTTTCGAGAAACACTATAAAACGTAAAAGTTTAATTAATTAAAGTTTAGCGTTTTATGTTGGTTTTTTGGGCAAGGCCGTAAAGATTACGGGTCGCTGTAGGAAATATGACACCTGACGCATATTATAGGATGAAGTGATCTCATAAGGAGTTAAGTTGCTGAAAGTACTACTCGTAACTAGTGAAATTAATTATATGCCTGGGAACTATAACGCTCTCATTCAGGGCCTTTTGACCAATGAGGCGACACATGGATTTAAAATATCCGGCGTTACTCAGCTCAGTACACTTGATAAAAAACTCTTATCTCCGCTTGTGAAGATGCCCTTTGTGGGCATGTATAAAATGCCCCTGCAGATCATAAAAAATATAAAGTCGGAAAAGATAAATCAAGCTCGTAAAAAGATATGTGACGAAGCCCATATTCCCTTGCTTCACTGGCACAGCATGAACACCAAGAGGGCCCATGAATGGGTTAAGCAGCACGAGATAGATATTGTTCTTAATATCAGAACCCGCTGCATTTATAAGAAGGCCATTTTAAACGCACCAAAAATAGGCTGTATCAATATCCATCACGGAATTCTTCCCCATTATAGAGGAACATTTTGTGATCTCTATGCTTTGAGTGAATATAGGCCGGCCGGATATAGTATTCATCATATGGTCAAAAAAATAGATGACGGAGAAGTATACAAAGTAACTCAGGTTTTACACCGAAAAGAAGGCGAGAAGGTTGATTACATAGACTATCTCAAAAGAACGATTGATTTTGAGATAGAGGACTTAACTCAGCTCTTGGGTCAAATAAACACGACTCATAGACTACCTAAACCACTAAAATTATCTAGTAATCCTTCCGATATACTTTACACTAAAAACCCTACTCCAAAAAAAATTATTAAGTTAATCAGGCAAGGAATAACTCTATGATTGCACCATCATTTTATACATTTCATGGCTCTCCTGGAACACCCTATGATTTCTATCCTCTAGAAATGCTCTTCATTCAGGCCAAATGGAATGGTTTTATTAGGTACACTCAAAAGAGACCCGAAGTGACTCTTTCAAATAATGAATACCCTATAGCTTTGGGTTATTCCTATGGATGTATCGACGCTCTTAAGCAAGCAGCAAAAGATGAGAATATCAAGGCCCTTGTTCTTATATCTCCCTTTACTCATAACACTCAAACCTCATTATTGAAAAAGCTGATTGCTGTGGCCCCTGGAATTGGTGCCAAGATACTGGCCAAGAAAGCTCCAGCGGCCATTGATGAATTTGTCATAAAGTCATCTTATCCAGACTCACCTACAGAAGGTTATAAGAAGTATGCCGAACATTTAAAAAACCCTAAACTTCTTCAGGCTTCGCTATGGGAGAAGAAAAATCAAGATGCACTCGTCATCGAAGCGATTCAAAAAGTAAACGCAAGAGGTATTCCCGTTCTTATTTTTTGGGGAGAAGGCGATCAAACCTCACTATATGATGAACAAATTAAGCCCCTAACCGATAGAATCAAAAATCATGAGCTTATTAAAATTCAAGGTGGACACGCTCTTATTTATACTCAAACGGCCCTCGTGGCCCGTGCACTGGCCGACTTTTGTAAAAAAGAGATTAAGAAGATATTCATTAGCGATAAAGTCATCCAATTACAAAGAGAAGAAAAAGAGCAATATGATTACTTAAATCCAACCCATCTTTTTGGAAAGTATGAAGGCGAACATAAGCTTAATAATGTAAGCTCTTTTATGTATCAGCATTTAGAAAAAAGTAGTGAAAATAATATTCTCACTTGGGCCCATCCCACTCACTTAAAGCAATGGCGTGAGGGTGAATTACCCAGTCTTCCCCACAGCTCCATATCAGTAGAAGATCTCGATTTTCTCGTTGGAAAAATTGCTGCAGGATTAAAAGAGCAGGGAATAAAAAAAGGCGATCGAATTATTATCTTTATCCCTATGAGTCTCTATCTCTATTCGGCCATGTTCGCCGTTCAAAAAATAGGGGCCATTGCGGTCTTTCTTGATAGCTGGGCAAGAAGAGATCAAATGGGGGCGGCCGTTGATGTGGTAACACCTAGGGCCATCATAAGTGTAGAGCGTGCCTTTGATTATCTTGATAATATTCCCCAGATAAAAAATATCCCTATCCGCATCGTCGCCGCGGCCCACGAAAAAGAATACACTACAACTCTTGAAGATCTGATGATGACGGATGATTACGCAAAGGCCTGTGCCCTAGAAAGTGAACATACTGCACTTATTACTTTTACGACCGGATCATCGGGAACACCCAAAGGAGCGGATAGAAGTCATCGCTTCTTGGCCTCTCAACATTATGCCCTTAATCGACATCTCCCCTATGCCCCAGGAGACGCGGACCTTCCGGCCTTTCCCATTTTTAGTTTAAATAATTTGGCCGCAGGAGTGACGACAGTGATTCCCGCTTTTGATGTAGGAACTCCCGCAGATGACGATGCAAAAATAATTCTTGAACAATTTAAACAAACCCATACAACGGCCACGACCCTAAGTCCGAGTCTCTTTAGAACCGTTTATAATTACTGTCTTGAAGAAAATATCATTCTCTCTGATCTCAAAAGAGTGGTCACAGGCGGCGCGCCTGTAGGAAGAGATGATATTGTTGCCATGAAGAAAGTGGCGCCAAATGCTCAAATACTTGTTCTCTACGGCTCTACAGAAGTAGAACCCATGGCCCATATTGAGGCCAATGAAATGCTTAAACCTGGTCCCCATGATGATGATCCCAAGTATGTCAGTGAAGGCGTTAATGTTGGGCACTTTGATGAAGGACTTGAAGTTAAGTTCATTAAGATTTTAAAAGAGTCTTTAGAAATTAAAGAAGACGATCAATGGAAAGAAATAGAAGTGGCCAGCGGCGAAGTTGGAGAAATTCTTGTTTCCGGAGAGCACGTGTGCGAGCGCTACTACAATAACGAAGCAGCGACTATTGCCACCAAAATAAGGGATCACCAAGGCAAGGTCTGGCACCGCACAGGTGACCTAGGTCGAATGGATGATCAAGGAGACTTGTGGCTTGTGGGGCGCGTTCATAATGCCATCAATCGTGGTGGTAAGTATGTATTTCCCGTGCGTGCTGAATTTGTCATGAAAAAGTCGCCGAAAATAAAGCGTGCCGCATACCTAGGAATAGAAGATAGCGAGCTTGGAGAAAAGACGATCGCCATTTGCGAGATTGCTCCAGAAGATAAAGAGCAAAGAGAGGCCATACTTTCAGAAATCAAAGAGCTTCTCGATCATAATGATATTGTTGTTGATCATCTCATCGATGTGGAGTCCATCCCTATGGATCCAAGACACCATTCTAAGGTCGAGTATAAGAAGCTAAGAGAATCTATTACTGAGCAAGGCCTTATTTAATGCAAGAAAAAATGCAAGAAAAAATGCAAGAAAACATTCAAGAGTCAGTGTAGAGCTA
>JBLWYP010000035.1:0-31625 GCA_048266825.1 Bacteriovoracaceae bacterium
AGGAAGAGCCATCAAAGCACGGCGTCCGTGATGAATTTGAAAATATCCCAAAACCTTTTATTAAAGCTGCCCGTGGTGTTGAACAACAATTCGTTGAATTCATGGTTGAGCAAATGCACAAAACAACTGGGGCTAAAGAAGATTCGAACACGGCCACCAATTATTATAACGACCTTCTCTACAAAGAAGAGTCTAATAAAATGACAGAGTATAAGAATGGTCTTGGTATTCAAAAGCTTATCTTAGATCAAATCTATCCTAAGAAGTTTAGAAATGCTGATGCTATGGCGGCTTTCGCTGCCCAAAATAAATCACAATTTCAACGTGGTCCTAAAATAGAAATGGAAGGTCCCGTGCAAAATAAAGAAGAAGTAAAAATGGGAACTCAATCCCAAGCAAAACCCGTAAGGGAGGATGGCCATGAGTAAGGTTGATTCAAATGCAGCAAGATCTAGTTTTTTTCCAAGAAGTAAGACGACTTCTGATTCTCAGGTAAAGACAAGAGCTCTTCAGCAAGGATATCCACAAAGAAATGCTCCTTCACGTATGCAGGAATTAGAAAGCTCAACTCGTGCTCATGCAAAAGTTGAAATTCCTAATGCTGTTAAAGACTATGCCAAAATCAAAAAGGCCGTTGACCAAGCGCCTGATGTTGATAACACAGCAAAAATTGCAAGACTTAAGGAACAAGTCCAGGCTGGTACCTATCAGGTAGATTTTGACAAATTAGCAGATAAAATACTTACTTCTGAATTTTAAGGAATTTAAGAATTATGGAAAATCTACAAACAAATTCAGATCAAAAGCTACAGTTACTTTATTTTAAAGTAACTGATATTTGGAAGCGCTTTTGTGAAGAGCACACTGAATTACTAGATAAGACTTTTGAAGAATACTCTCTTCTTCTTGCAAGTGATGTTAATGCAATTGAAGAACTTTTAATTACTAAGAATGATGTAATGAAGCGTATTTCTTTTCTAGAAAATGCTCGTGAACGTGTTATTGCGGAACTTAATGTATATTTAGAAGAAAATGGACAGGCTCCTATTGAGTCTGTGTCTGAGTTAATTAGTGTAATGGGGCAATATGAAAAAATAAATAATGCTCATCACCTGTATCGTTTCAACTCATTACTGATAGATATTATTGAAAAATTACAAACACAAAATAAGAAAAACCAGCTCTTCTTAAATAAAGCGATTAATAACTTACGTGAAATTCGCGAAGATGCACTTGGTGTAAAATCATATTCAACTTATAACAACAAAGGCTTCTCACAAAGAGCAGCTCGCTAAGAGAAGTTAAGGAAAAGGTCATCCGTGGCGAATATACTCGGTATAGGAAATACAGGTTTAATCGCAGCTAAAAAGTCTCTTGAGACTACGGGGCACAATATTGCCAACGTAAATACAGAAGGCTACTCCCGCCAAAGAGTTATGCAGCAGTCGAATGTACCCATCAATAAATCAGGCCTTATCCAAGGAACTGGGGCACGCGTTAGAAGTGTCGAAAGAATCCATGATAAATTCGTAGAACAAAGACTACAGAAGGCCACTTCTCAAGAAAGTTATAGTAGCTATCGTTACGAAGAAATGTCGCAAATTGAAAATATATTTAATGAAATTGATAATGAAGGTCTTAATAATATTATCAACAAATTCTATAATGCCTTTAGAGAACTTTCCGCACAACCAGACAACGAAACTATGCGCTCAGTAGTTAGAGATACGGCTAATCTTGTCGCTAAAGACTTTGGTCGTATACGATCTTCCCTAGATGGACTCTCTCGTAACATTGATTCTAAAATCGATGGTGAAATTAAAGATATCAATGCGATTGCTAAGAATGTAGCCCAGCTCAATGTTAAAATTGCTGAACTTGAAGCTGGAGGAAGCGAAACTGGTGACCTTAGAGATCAAAGAGACTTGGCCATTCGCGAATTAAGTAAAAGTTTTAAAGTTCATACTTATTCTGATGAAAAAGATAATTTTATCGTTTCTGCCGTAGGAGTAGGAACAATCGTTTCAGGTTCCGAACATCAAGAATTGGCCACAGCAGGTACTGCTTTAAGCGAATCATCCAATGGTATGGATGGAGCTGTTGAAGTTTTCTTTAAATCAAGACCCGCTCATAAAATCACTCCAAAGTTTAAAAGTGGACGACTCTCTTCACTCATTCGCGTTAGAAATGAAGATATTAATAAACTACAAGGAAATATAGATAACCTTGCTTTTGATTTTGCGAATTCAGTTAACGCTATTCACAGAAGAGGATATGTTGGTCGTGAGATTCAACAAGCAGAAGATGGTCGTACCGTTGCAAGTGATGCAAAAGGTCCTGTCACAGGTATTAATTTCTTCAAAGTCACATCTGGTCCAGATGGAGCTGCTCTCAATCTTGAACTAAGTGATGAAGTACAGTCTGATATTAGTAATATTGTAACGGCCCTCTCTCCTAATGCTCCTGGGGATAACAGAATTTCATTAGCCATTTCTAAGCTTCAACATGAGAAATTCATGGCCGGTGGTACTGCTACGATAGAAGAACAATTTTTAAAAACAGTGGGTAATGTTGGTGTTGAGGTTGGTAAAGCAAAGCTTGATGCTGAACAAAATGAAGGTATCCGCGTTCAAATCGAAACAATTAGAGAAAGAACGAGTGGTGTTTCATTAGATGAAGAAGCCGCAAATATGGTGAAATTTCAACATGCTTATGATGCTGCTGCGAAAGTTATGCAAACAGCAAATGAGATGTTCGATACAGTACTGAGTATTAAAAGGTAATAGATGAGTAGAGTTTCTCAAAATTCTAATATGCATGCTATTAAGTATTCTCTTGATAAAACAAAAGAGAAAATGGAAAACTTGCAACTTAAGGGCTCTACCTTACGCTCTATCACTCGTCCTAGTGATAACCCCATCAGTAATATTGAAGCACTAAGTTTACAGTCCAGAATTAAGGATAACTCACAATTCACACGAAATGCAGAGTATGCAGAGCTTCATTTAACTGCGACTGAAAAATCTATTGAGCAAATTACAGAAATACTTGGTAAAGCAAAAGAAATTGCCATCGCTCAATCCTCTGATTTCTATGATCAGGATATAAGAAAAAATGTAGCGAATGAAGTTCGTCAACTTCGTTTTCAAGCCTTGGCCGTTGCTAATAAACGAGTTGGTAATAAATATCTATTTGGTGGTTATAAAACTCTCTCTAAACCATTTGATAAAGACGGTGTCTATCAAGGTGACAGAGGCAAAGTTACACTTGAAGTCAGTAAAGACTTCTTCATTCCCATTAATCTTAACGGTCATGAAGTATTTTACAGCTCTGGAGACACTTCTAGTCGTCAACCAGATCCATTTAGCGAGATTTCCCCTAGTGATGTTAACCCTAATGCTAAAAAGCGTGAAAACAATATTAATAGAGACCTGGCATCTGTTCAAGAAGAGCAAGGTGATACTCAATATGAAGAACGCTCAAATATTTTCTCCTTACTTGAGGGACTCACTAATTCTCTAGAAAATAATGATCCTTCTTTCACACAAAGTTTGCTTGAAAAATTTGATGACTCTATTTCGCGCCTCGTTACGATGAGAACAAAAATTGGTTCTGTCATGAATAGTGTCGACACTTCAAAACTCTCTAATGAAGATCAAAGTATTGACGCTAAGACCCGAAGAAGTTCACTCGTTGACGCTGACGTAACAGAACTCTTTAGCGACATCACGCGTCAGCAAAATGTTCTCAAGAGCACCTATCAGGCCAGTCAAGGTTTGATGAACAAAACCCTTATTGACTTTCTACGGTAAATTTTACATCTTCCCTTTCTTAATGAGTTTTTTGGCGGTACTTACCTTCAAATTATTTTTTTTTACTTGCTTAAAAGTATTGCACGTAATATATGAAGGTTTCGGACCGGAACAGGAAGGTTCAGGAATCCTACTGAGGTAACAAGTATGTTAGTTTTGACACGGAAGCTGGGTGAAAGTATTGCAATTGATGATCACATCAAAATTGTTGTTGTGCAGATAAAAGGCAAACAAGTAAGACTCGGAATAAAAGCACCAAAAGAAACAAAAATTCACCGCGAAGAGGTCTATCAGGCCATTCAAGATCAAAATACAGAGGCGTCACAAAGTGATTTTAATAGCTTATCAGATCTATCTGCTGAGCTTAAGAAGAAGGACGATTAAGCCCCTGAAGAACTAAATTCCTACTTGCTTTCTCGATTATTTGACTGCTAGAATCAATCATCAGGCTGCAGGAATGGTCCTATGGTCTAGGAGGCAGGCACGTGAAATTAAACACAACAAGATTCGGCGAACTAGAAGTAGATAAGAAAGACATTATTGTTTTCAAAGAAGGATTACTAGGCTTTGAAAGCTTAAAGAAATTCTTTATTGTTGACCCGGGCGATCAGACATTGATCCTTTGGTTTCAATCTGCCGAAGATCCAGCTACTGCTTTTCCAATTTTAGAACCTAAGATTTTTAAACCAGAATATATTGTTAAACTTCTTCCTGCCGAGCTTGCCAGCCTAGAGTTAGAATCAATTAACGATGCAAGTGTTTATACAATTTTAACTATTCCTAAGAATGTACAAGAAATGTCTGCAAACCTTAAAGCTCCTATTGTTATTAACAATAAGACAAAACTTGCAAGACAGATTGTTCTACAAGACAGCAAACTTGAAGTTAGATGTCAGATGTACAAAGAGCTTAAGCGTTACATTGTAAACTACAGCTCTGATGACAGCACTCGCTCAACTGCTAATGGTCCAACGGTTGCTACAGAAGCTGCAACAGCGACTAACAATACAGAAGCGACGACGACTACTACAAAATCAAATGAGCACGAAGCCTAATTAAAAAAATTAAATTTTCATAATAAAAAAGCCTACTTTAAAGTAGGCTTTTTTTTATTCATAAATGTAGATTTACTTTAATTCTGTTTATGATAGAGAAGTTTCTGTCGCCGTTCTTGAGAGGTTTAAATACATAAGAGCTTCTTCGTTACGAGGGTCCTTAACTAAAACCTTCTCCCATTCTGACTGAGCTTCTAAAATTTTACCATTACCATAATAGAGAACACCTAGCGCTATACGGGCTGGGGTGTAATTAGGCTCTTCTAAGGCCAAAGATTTCAATTCATCAAAAGATTTATTAATGAATCCCTTCTTTGCATACGTTTTTGCGATTTTTATTCTAACTTCAAAATTAGTAGGGTCAAGATTACGAACCTTTGTATATTCAAAGAGCGCTTCATCAAGACGATTATAAGTGAAATACATTTCTGCTAATTCAAAATGTTTTGCTGCAAATTTTTTATTAATATGACCATCTTCAAGAAAGTCTTCACTTTGTCCGCTCTTAACTCGCTTATTGGCCGTTTCAAATATTCTTGTCGCTTCTTCGTATTGGCCAATATCATTGTACAACACAGATAAGCTGATCGCGGCATCAGTATGAGAAGAATCAAGGGAAAGACATTTGTTAAAAGCTTTTATGGCCTTACCAACCTCACCCTTAATATGAAATATATTTCCCATTAAGAAAAAGACTCTCGATAGCAATTCCTTATCATCATTTTCTGTTTCAATGATATCACTCAAAAGAAGCTGAGCTTTTTTATACTCACGTTTTTCAAATAACTCTTTTGCTCTTCTGTAGTCTTCACTTCTTTGTAAGGATTTCACCTAAGTCTCCTAAATCTCTTCTTCTGTTTTAGCCTTCATGACTACTTCAGTATTGATACACGCAGTATAAGCATTGGTTAATCTATCTAAGTAATCCTTAGAAACCATTTGCTCGTAAAACTCATTATGCTGACGACAATATTCTTTATCCCCAAGCTTCGCCGAAGATAGAAATGATCTCACCATTGCGTGGGATCTCATTTTAGGCTCTCTAAATTCTTCAATAATGGCCTTATAACGAAAGCGTGCGGCATCAAATACTTTAGTTTTATAATAGAAGTCCGCAATATACTGATCTTTGTTTCTTACCATTGTTTCACATTCTGCAATCCTGTCATCTGCCTTTTGTGCATACTCACTGCCGCCGTGGACTGATTTTAATTCTTGATAATATTTTATTGCTTCAAATGCTGGAGCAAGATCACGATCATACGTATCTGGAATTTGCTTGAAAAAAGATTCACCAATTCTGTACATCACATAATCAGCTTTCTTATGTCTTGGATGAAAGTCCTTAAAAACAATATAGGCTGCAGCAGACTCAGCGTAGTTCTCTTGTTCATAGAGAACATCAGCACTCATTAGCTCTGCGAAGGTAGCATAGTAAGAATAGGGATATTTACTTCTTATCTGATTTAGTTTTTCTGTCGCCAGTAGATAACGGCCAGATTTAGACAGTTCTTGAGCTTCTTTATAAAGAACCTCAGCTTCTGTTTCACCTTTTGGCCTAGGCGTAGAACAAGATATCAGAGCAAGAGAAAAGAAAGATACGACAAAGAGTAAGTTAAGCTTCATATACAACTAATTTCCACTGCTTAAAGATTATGGTTAGTTCTTATAATAGCAGCCAATAACAAACATCGTCAAAGAAACTATGAGTTCGTAAATGATCAATAGGTGCATAAGTAGGGAGAATTCAAAGCTTAAGTGTCTTGATAAATTTCTTTATAGACCTCATCTAAGATGAGCCTTAGCGCTGCGGCAACTGGAATGGAAACGATCATCCCTACAATTCCCAACCACTGACTTCCCAGGATTACAGAGACAACCACGGTAAGCGGATGTAGATCGACAATTTTGGAGACGAGTATAGGAAAAACGAGGGCCATATCAATTGCATTGGCAATTAAATAAAGAGTTACGATAGCTCCCGAAGTTGTTCCGTATCCATATTCAGCAAAAGCAAAAAGTGCGGCCGGTACAAACCCCAAGACGGGTCCAACGTAGGGGATTATATTGGTAACTGCGGCAATTATTCCAAACAGGAGGGCAAAGCGGACATCCATAATGAGAAGACCCGATGTAATGATTAGGCCAACAATAGAGGCTTCCACAAATTTTGCAAATATATAGTCACCAAGCTTTCGATTGAACTGATAGGACAAATGATAGAAGCGCTCAAAGACACTATTGGGAATCAGTCTTAAAAAACTTCTCTTAAAACTCAATCCATCTTTTAATAGGAAAAATACAATTAAAGGAATGAGAAAAACCCATTCGAGAAAGGACGCTAAGAAGTTTGGTACATTAAGAAGTAAACTCCCTGATGTGTTTTTAACCCAATCAACGGCTTGATAGAAATATTTATCATCAATATCATAGCTTGTTTTATCTTTAACTTCATATTTTAGTTCTTTATATTTTTTTGTAACAAAGCCTTCAATCTTAGGTACGTAATATTGAATATTTTCAATTTCAGACGTTACAGTAGGAACTATTTTAATAAAGGGATAAGTTGAAAAGAAAATAAGAGATGAAAATACGATTAGAATAGATCCAAGTCTATTAATACCAAGTTTTTCCAAAGCCGGAACGGCTGGATTAATGATCAAATAAATAACATATCCAAATATTAACGGAGTTGAAACCCTAGGCATCATAAGTAGAAACAGTCCAAATATGATAAGTACTAGAAAGAAAAAACTTAACTTAATTTTTTCTCTTTTCCCCGACTGATTAACTGCTGGCATTTTTCTCCATCGTGTTGATTTTATATTTCAACTCTCTAACTTCTCTTGTTAACGAAAAAAGCCGGTTCGCAACAATCAAACTCACAGATTGAAGTAACTTTGCCGCAATAAGGGGATAAATATTAATAAGCTGATCTACATCTGGTTTGAATAGTCCAAGAAGTTCACAGCCTTGACGACTAATGGCCGTAGCATTTCGCGTACTATTTTGTTGAAGGAGAGCTAATTCTCCAAAGTAGTCATACTTCTCTAAGGTTAAAATGTGTCCTGACTTGTTATCTTCATTCTCAACACTGGTATCTGTTTCTGTTACAAGTAAATCCGTGTATCCACTATATATAAAATAGAAGCCTACTCCCAACTCACCTTGATTAAATATTTTTTCACCTGGACTAAATTTTCTTACATGCAGAAATTTAGCGAGTATTCTGAGTTCATTCTCAGTGAAGTTTTTCAAAACTTCAATTCTTCTTAAGAACTTCGGAATACTATCCACTTTCTTTCCCATGATGGGATTGGATTGCCAAAAATAACGAAGAACTGATATTTCTAATTTATCAGGAAGGGGTTCATTTTTTTCTATTTTTTGCGAGATTTCTTTTTCATAACTCATCAGTATTACCTTTCACTTAATAAAATCCCAAATCTACTTTATCAACCCAACCAGATCTCTCACTTGGAGAAACTATATAATACCAATTATCATAGAAGCGACCTACTACTACTCGACTTCCTGCTGTGATTTTTCCATAGTCAGGATATATTTTAGAGGGCCCTTCATGAACACGAATATCCTTCATGGCCACAGCAAATGTATGCCCTTCTTGATAAGAATACCTAAACACAACAGGCACAATGAGAAGCGATAAATAGGCTGCGATTAAAAGACGGTTTTGTATCCATTTCTTTTTTAATAGAAGTAAAAATAAAGATAGGCCTGCTAATATATATATGTAGAAAAAGGACATGGGGACATCCATTGCGTTGGCAATAGAGTACTCTTTCCAATTTGAACTCATTGTTGGATCTGATACCCCTGGCTGTAACTTTATATATTCTAAATTATTCCACAGCATGGGATAACTAAATCCATCGTCCTTAGCCTTTTCTAAATGGTAACGAGCAGGACCAAAGTCATTTAGCTTCAAGTAAATTGAACCTAGGTTGTAATGGAAAAGCCCTGGATCGAGACTATCTTTATTCTCACGAATTATTTTCAGCGAATTTTCAAAATCGCCTTCTAAATAATGATCTTGGGCTGCCTTTAATATCTGTTGCGTGCTATGATTTGCCATAAACTTATTATCAGTCCCCTGAACCATGAGTTCAAGTCTTTAAAATTAGGTAAAAATGGCTTCCCTAGACGATCAACTTTATCAACTATTTTCTGGCCTCCTCAAAAATTCAAAAAACAAGGAAGGCTTAACCTTCGACCAAGTGCTTTTAGAGACCGGAGAAGGGCCATATATAAGCTCAAAACCAGATAATCCTGACCTAGGTCCTCATAACTCTCTACTTGGATATGGGCACCCTTTAACATACAAATCACGCATAAAAGCACTACTTTCTCCCCGTGTATACGCATCACATGACGAACTTACGTCTTTTGTAGAGGAACTTAATTTCTTCCTGCAAAGCATCACAGGGACCGAGATTTATGCTCAACTTTTCTCATCAGCAGATTTTACAAGTTTAAGTGTAGGTAGACACACTTCGTTTATTTCTCAATCCGATCTTGCTCAAATTCAAGAAAATAAAACAATGCTTGTTTCTAATCTCTTTTCATTTCCAATAACTCTTAGCAATAAAAAATCATCCTCTGATATCAATCTATCCATGAGCTCTTACCAAGAAGCAATCAGCTTACTTAAATTAATTAAGTTAGGTGATTTCTATGGAGATAATGGTCATATATCACGAAATTTTATTCTTACTAAAGATACGCTTGAAGATCTTCCACGCGTTAAAAAGGTTGAAGGTTTGCTAATTTATTTAGAGCAAGATAATAGTTATTCCTTTTTAAATGAAGGGGAGAATATTATTTATCTACCCCTCTTTTTTAAACCTAGCTTTCTAAAAGAGCTAAAAAAAATTATAATGGATTAAATTATGTATATTTTACGAAATGCAATCGAAGAAGACCTAGAACAAATCTTAGAATTAAGTCAGCTTAAAGTTTTCATTAATCTACCAAGTGATAGAAAAGTTCTTGAAGAAAAAATACAAAACTCTCTTAAAAGCTTTAATAACCCTTCTGCTAAACTTGAAGATAATATTTATGTTTTTGTTCTTGAAGATATAGATACAAACCGCATCTTAGGAGTATCTCTGATACACGGTAAACACGGTACCGAAGAAGAGCCTCATTTTTATCTAACAGTGGGTCAGGAAAATAAGTATTCTGACTCTTTGAATACTGGATTTATTCATGGCACCTTAAAGTTTGGATATAATCCTGATGGCCATACTGAGATTGGAGGATTAATACTTGAACCTGGTCACAGAGGCTCTCCTTTTAAACTTGGAAAAGCACTTAGTTTCTCGAGATTCCTGTATATTGCCCAAAATCCTAGTGAATTTACAAATGAGATTCATGTCGAACTTATGCCTCCCTTTGATACCAATGGCAATTCTCCACTATGGGAGGCCATTGGGAGAAAGTTCTTAAATATGGACTACACTGAAGCGGACGTTCTCTCTAGAAAGAATAAAGAATTTATCCTTTCTTTATTTCCGAGTGAAACAATTTACGAAACTCTTCTTCCTTTAGCCGCAAGAGACTCTATTGGTAAAGTGGGAAAAGAAACATTACCAGTTAAACGAATGCTTGAATCTATTGGATTTGAATATACAAATGAAGTTGATCCTTTTGATGGTGGTCCTCACTATAGAGCCAAGAAAGAAGACATAACATTACTTAAGAATGCCAAAGAATATGAGCTTGAATTTGAAGACGCTCGTGGAAAGAATGAATCTGAGCGTAAACTCTTTATGATCAACATGCCTCATAAAAACTTCAAGTTTTATACAACAATATTATCGGCACGGGCCGAAGGGAATAAGTTATTTATTCCACAAAGATTCAAAGCACAATGTCCAGCAACGAAAGGAACTGGATTTAACTACTGAGGTATATATGAAGTATCAAATTAAAGGTAACTATTTTAATGGTCGCTACAACCCTACGACAGATAAAGGTCCGGAAGGTGTTGAACACTATATAAAAAGAGAATGCCCGGCGGACACCTCTCAAGTACTTTGGGAAATGCCTATTGCTTACAACCAAGTTGAGGAAGTTATCGGTAGTGCCGTTGATGGTTTTAAATTCTGGAGAAAGGTTCCCCTATCTGAAAGGATTAATTTCTTAAAGAAATATCAAGAACAAGTTATTGCAAAACAAGAAATAATTGCTGAAGCCATTGCTCTTGAAAGCGGTAAGCCTTTATGGGAGGCCAAGACTGAAGTAGCCTCAGTTATTGGAAAAGTTGATGTAACGATCAATGAATCACTGCCTAGAGTGGCCGATATCAATATCAAAGAAATCGCTGCTGGAACAAATGGCGCTGTTTACTTCCGACCTTTAGGCCCAAGTCTTGTCATTGGTCCTTTCAATTTCCCATGCCACTTGGCCAACACTCAAATCTTAAGTGCCCTCATCACAGGAAACTCTTTCATTTTTAAGCCCTCTGAAAAGGTAGCCTATAGCGCTCAATTGATGATCGATTGTTTCCATGAGGCTGGTTTTCCTAAAGGTGTTGTAAACCTTTGCCAAGGTGATGGTGAAATCGCTCGTCGCTTAACGGGAAGTAAAGATATCAAAGGTGTTTACTTTACCGGAAGTAAAGAAGTTGGACTTCAAATTTTAAAGAATACTCACATGGATCTTTCTAAACTTGTAGCACTTGAGTTAGGTGGAAAGAACTCTAGCATTATTCACAAAGATGCTAATACTGATCTTGCACTTGAGGAACTTCTTAAGGCTTGCTATTTAACAGCTGGTCAACGTTGTACTTCAACGAGTCTTATTCCAATCCACAGAAGTTTGAAAGATGAGTTTATTGATAAGTTTCATAAACTAAGTAAGAAAATAATTGTTGATCACCCTATCCATCATGAGAAAACACCTTTTATGGGTCCTCTTATTGATCAACGCTCTCTAGATCAATACCTACTCTTTATGGGCATGGCCAAACGAGAAGGCTTTGAAGAAATCATGCGTGGTAAACAATTAACTCGTGAGACTCAAGGTTATTATGTGAGTCCATCAATTCATTATGCCCAGTCATGGAAGGATAATTCTCACTTTCTCCAAAGTGAAATTTTTGGACCTAATACTACCTTTATTCCTTATGACGATATTGAAGAGGCCATTGAGATTACCAATGCTACTGAATATGGTTTAGCTGCAGGTGTTTTCACGAGTGATAAAGAAGTATTCTTAAAATGTTTAGAAGATATAGATAGTGGTCTTGTTAATCATAACCGCTCTACTTGTGGAGCCAGCGCAAGGCTTCCTTTTGGTGGTACTAAAAACTCTGGAAATTATCACCCGGCCGCCGTTGCGATGATTGATGCTTGTGTTTATCAAAAAGCAAGTCTTCAGTATGACAATGCTCAGCCCAGTGGGCTCGATAAAATAACGGGCCTTGAATTAGATTAATTAAGCTTGCTTCTTATTGATTAAGACACCTAGGGATGAACTATGCCCTAGGTCTTCTTTATTTCTTTTCTGGGATTGAATATCCACGTCAGATGTATTTTTATAGAGGGATAGCACTTCCATTCTCTTAATTTTCGAATAAGAATTATAAAGTTTTCTTTTTTCTTCAATAATCATTGTAGAAGCTTGTTTCACATTTGCCGAACCGGCCTTCTTGGGAAATCTTTTTTGTCCAAATATATTCTTATTCATTTTTTCAAAAGTTTTAGCATAAGCCTCTAGAAGCCTTAGAACCCTTTGACCAGATTGAAAGAAGAACTTCTCCTTCTTAGGGATGTCATTTAATGAAAGCTCCACTGCATCAGCAGGGTTTTCATCAAATTTTAGAATTTTTGCCCCTCCATTCGCATTATCCTCACTAGACCTTCTGCTTTCTTCGATAATATCTCGATAATTCTTACCATCTACATCGGCCGTAAGAATCATAGAAAGTGGGACCTTTTTTTGGCCAGAATGTGATGTCGTAAGCTTTGAGATTTCCTCAGGGGTGAGAATTCTCAGTAACGACATGATAATATGACCTTTAAACTCCATTGAGCCTCCGAATTAACTTATCGGATACCTGACCAATTTACTTTAGTATGGAAATCGTACCTTAAATATCGGTCAGTTACAGGAAAAAAATTGCCGGTTTCATTTTACATCTAGACAGAATGATTGCTCTTCATTATAAATGAAGACTCGAAATAATGGAATGGGGCGTGGCGCAGCGGTAGCGCAGCGGACTGTTAATCCGTTGGTCGCGAGTTCGAATCTCGCCGCCCCAGCCATCTTTCTTAAAAAAGCCTCGATTCTTTCGAGGCTTTTTTATTTCTACTTTTTATTATTCCCTCACCTTACATTTCTTCACTATTTAGCTATTCTAAATATTATGGAAGCCAAACAATACTTAAGAGAACTCACTCAATCTATTCCTGTAACCAGTAACCTTGATGTTGATATTATTGATTTAAGTGATCACGGTGTCACGCTAGGTGCTCCCCTGGGTACTCACATTAATTACGAAGGAACTGCATTTGGTGGTTCACTTAATACGATTTGTATTCTGGCCTGCTATTTAAGTGTTCATCATTTCTTTAGATCAAAGTCTATTTCATTTGAGTCCTTAGTTATTCAAGATAGTTCCATGAAATATATTAAACCTGTCGATGCAAATTTTATAACGGTCGCTCGTATAGAAAACGTCGAATCCCTACTTAAAACTTTCAAGCGTCGATCTATTGCAAGAGCAGAACTTCGCTGTGATGTTAAACTGTCCGATAATTCTGATACCAACCTATGCTCTTTCACAGGTAGATTTGTCATATCCGCTCAATAAGCCTTGCCAATTATCTTTTTGCGTCATAAATATCCTAAAAACAAAGTAATAAGGGAATACCATGAAATCATCTAACTTTATTAATAATAAGGTTCAATCCCAGTCCGTATCATTTCTAGCTGATTCATATGATCAATTCTTATCAGAAATAAGAGAAGATGTTGGAGAAGGGGAAACATCAGAACTATTAAGCGATGACTTTCAAGACGAATTCAAAGATCTTGTTTTTCGTGAAGAACTGGATACTTTTTCTGCCAAGAATTTTTACTGGTTAAACCTTATAGATTCATTAGTGGACACACTCTTCATTCTAGAAGAAGGAGACTATTCTGCTGAATCAATCATCGAATATTTTGAAGCATCTGAGTTTCTTGGATTTATTATTACAGAACTTGAAATGGATCAAGCCCCTGAAGAAGTCGTTAATACCATAAAAGAAATTCAAGAATTTCAAATTATTAGCTACTTTCATTTACAAATTGGACAAAAACAATGGACTCCTTCCGGTCCCGTGGCCTATCGACCAGTACCAGAACTCTCGGAAGGCCCACATGGTATCTATCTTGGTACAAATAACGACTTCTATCCCCTTCCTGATGATATCGATACAACGGTATTGCCTATAATTAAATACAATCCCAGAGATGGAATCATTCAAGTTGATTTAGAAGGAGAAATTTTAGAAATCCAAAATGTTGAAAATGAACTCATTTCTACCGAGGATTCGCCACTACTTTTAATCAACAAAGAAGTTTTTGATCATACAAATAGAGACGCTATTTATTCGAAATATAAAAAAGCAAATGAAATTCTATCTACCCTTACACCGGAGCTTTATAGTCATTTAAATATTTTTACTGACTTTATCGTTCCTCTAGAAACAGAAGAACTCGTTAGTTATTCTATGAAGGTCTTACCAAAATACTCAATGATCAATATATTTAATCGTGATCTTGTTGACCTTGTCGATGATCTCTTACATGAAAATGGTCACCACTACCTAAATGGACTACTTGAAGGTGAAGAAGAGCTTATATTCGAAGATGATGAAAAGATTTTCTATAGCCCTTGGAGAAGATCACTTAGACCTATTCGTGGACTATACCATGGTGTCTTAACTTTCTATTGGGCTTATCGCCTATTCAAAGAATTAAGTCTTTCTGAGCGTATTGAAGAGTTTTTCACGAAAGAAGAAGTGGCAAAAATTAATTACCGTTTAGTAGAAGAAGAGTTTATGATTTGGGCTTGCAAAGATGACCTTGATCAAGCTTATGCCTTAGGCAAAATTTCAGATTATGGAAAATCTTTTTATGAAGTTATCATTACAGAACTTAAAAATGATAAAGAAGAAATTCAAAAAATAGAAAGTAATCTTACTGATACATATCGTGATCAATTTGAATCTTTAAAACAAGAAGTTAATGAAAAAAGACCTCTTCAGGTTCAATAGCTTCACCCTATAAAACCATTGTTAAAGAAGATTATATTTTAATCATAATTTTTCCTATTGTTATTTTAACAAAGGAAAAATTATGATTAATATAAATGGAATTGATCACTTAAATATAACTGTATCTAATCTTGATAAAAGTCTTAACTTCTATAAGAATCTCTTTGGATTTAAAACTTATCAGAAAGAAATGTATAACAATACTACCCCCTTTGCTCTCATTGGCCTTCCGAATAAGTTATTCCTATGCCTATATCAAGGAGAGAAACGCGCAATGGGCCATATCAATCATATCGGCATCAATGTTTTTGAGTTTGAAAAAACTATTCAAGCTCTTAAACGTCTGAATATTGAAATTAAATACGGAGGGGAAGTTACATACCCGAGATCACGATCTCTTTATATTGCTGATCCCGATGGAAATGAGATTGAGCTGTCTGAAAGATTTGGTGGAGATGTACACCGTTCAGCATAATTTAAACAGGGATACTTTTTAACAGAAGTATCCCTACTACTTTTCTAATTTATTTAACATTTGTTGCATTTCATTAGCTGGCATTAAATCACCTCTTGTCGATGCAACTTCAATACCTTCTTTCAAAGTTTTAAGTGCGCTATCATGGTTACCCATCTGTACCAAAGTTTTCCCTAATAATAGATAGGCGACAGAATACTTTGAGTCTGAACGAATAACTTGCTCGAGAGATTCTTGGGCTTCTTGTAAAAGGCCTTTCTTAAAATAAATATCGCCCATTCCATAATTGGCCAAAGTATCTTCAGGATCGATTTCTAGCACTTGCTTAAACATCCCTTCTCTTCTTTCAATTTCTTGGCGTTCATTTTCTTCAAGTTCCTCTTTTATACGTTTTTGCTGGGCCTCTTTTCCAAAGTGAGAAAAAGATTTAACTGTAGCCTGGGCCTTTTCTTCCTCAGCTTCTTCAATTTTACCAAGCTTCATATAAAATAAGCTTTTATTAGTATGGGCCATTATCGAATCAGGATTAGCCTCAAGAACACTATCCATTAAGCCAATACCTTTTTCATATTCTCCAAGTTGTCCATAGATCACACCAATTGTTTCTAGTGTATCTTCGTGGTTAGGGAGAATTTTCAAAATATCTTTAAATAACGGAAGTGCCTCTTTTGCTCCTTGATTATGAAAGACATCAACTGCTTCACTATATAAGGCTTCAACCCATTCTTCCTGATTGAACTCACCCCCCAAAGGTAAATAGTGAATATTGGCAGTATTTCCCTCTAAACTAAGCTTCATTCCATCAACTCGAAATTTCCTGAGTGCTGAAATTAAAAGAAATGATTGTGAGTCATTAGATATTGTACCCAATAGCTTTCCGACTTTCTCACTTCCTGCGGTTATATCAATTCCTTTTTCATAAGAATGATCAATTTCTTTCAGTTGCGCCAATATTGGAAAGTAAGCTCCTCCTCGACGACTTTGAATCTTGGAGACAGTTTCTTGACCGAGATAACAGCCTTTCGTATGGGAGACAGAATTCAGATTCAATATTGTATCTGTTACCAGTTGATCTAAAGAAACATTTAGCCCTAAAGCTGGAATACCTCTTAAAAACTGTAATTTATTAAATTGTTCATTTGTGAGTTCTTCTAGATCTGGATACTCATTAGATTTGCCTATATAAACAGGAAGGCCACCAAGTTGCCCAGAAAAGAGTCCTTCTTTTCTAGAATAAGAAATAATAGCTAAATAGCTTTCCTTATCTTCAGTTATTTCGACATCATCCATTATTATATATTTATTTAAATCATCTCTAAGAATAGAAATTAACTCTTTATTTCCTAAAGCGATAAAAGAATCGTTGTCACTATGAATAAGAATAAAGAATGACTTTACTCGTCCTGTTCTATCTAGACGTGCACTCTGTTGAAATGAACTAAGCTCTAGAGCTTCAACATCAGAAGTTAGCTGACCATTTAAAAAACGTTTAGCATCGGGACCAGTTATTCTTACTGATGAATATTGCTCATTCTTATTCTCAAAAGAGAAAAAGGTTTGATCATAGTCACTAAAGTTAAAAAGTTCTTTATCCATTAGACTGAAAATGATTCGCCACAACCACAAGTATTGGTTGCGTTTGGATTAGAAAAAACAAATCCCTTTCCATTGAGACCATCTTTAAAATCTAAAACGACGTCTTTCAAGTAGATTGATGACTTTAAGTCGATAAATACCTTGAAATCACCATAATCTTGAACATTATCTTTTTCTTTTTTTTCATCGAAATCAATATTATACGAGAGACCAGAGCATCCGCCACCGACGACACCAAGGCGTAAACCTTTGTCCTCACTATTTTCCTGGGTTGAGAATATACTTCTCACTTGTTCAATTGCTTTATCAGTTAATACAACAATCTGTTTTTCTTCTTTATTTTCATCATTTTTAGCTAATGTGGAACTCATAGTTGGCACCCCTAATATAAATAGGCCTTTTTTACACGTATTTATAACATATTCATTATACTGGCAAATTTAACCCATTTTGATAGTTTTTTCTCTAAACACCTAAAATCTTTTATAATTAATCTAACTATGGCAATTTACTTACAAATTATAGAAGATAATAACGCTCAACACGTCAGAATCGGCGCGAGACCCATTTTTATTGGGCGCTCAAGTAAGTGCCATATCACTATAAACGATAACATGGTTAGTGGTAAGCACATAGCGATCAAAATAAATAGTGACTCACATGTTGTTATTAAAGACCTAGACACAACCAATGGTACTTATTTAAACGGTAATAAAATTGACGAAAGTCTTCTCTATCTTGATGATTTCATACAGGTAGGACTCGTTAAAATGTCACTCGTACCAAAAGAGATGACCTCTCAAGAACTTAAAGTTCATCAACGTGACTTTGAACGTACGAATGTAACCTTCGTTAAACTGGGTAATCAAATCGCTGCAAATGACGATTTCGATAATGACAGTGGCCTCAATAAACAAAGAACACTACTTGCTAAGATTAGAGAAAAGAATAAACAAAAAGAAACAAATGTTACCACTTCACAAGCTGATGAAGAACAAGAGGTTTCTAAAACCTCTGGCGTTTCTGAAGTAAAGCCTAATATTGTTTTTGATAAGGACCTAAAAAACTCTGATCCAGTTAACGCTAACCCCACCCCTCCAAAAGGTGACAATAGCTTCATAAATGAGGATCATCACGAAGATGATGATCTAGACGAATATCAAGAAGAGGTTCCCGAGAAGATTCCAGAAGAGAAAAAATCTATCGTCAAAAAGAAAGCTGCTCCTCAAGTTATTCAAGAAGAATACACAGACGATGAAGATGAAGATGAAGATGAAGATGAATATGAGTACGAATATGTCGACGAAGAAGACGACGAGCCTTCTGACGGTCTTGTATCTAAACTTAAAGGTCTATTTAAGCGCTAGTTCTTTTGCGGAATCCATAATACTTCTTTAATCTTTTCAGAAACATTTAGATAGCGTGAGAGCACAAAGAAGTAGTCACTTAATCTATTTATAAATTCAGCCGAGTTCTCTGGTAACTCTTCTCTGCCAAAGTCTTTAGCAAAGGCCATTAACTTCCTCTCCACTCTTCTACAAACAGTTCGACAAACATGCAGAGCCGCCGCAGGACGAGAGCCCCCAGGTAATACAAAAGTTTTTAAACTTGGACATTCAGAGTCCATTTTATCCATTTCAGTTTCTAGTCGTGTAATGGATGAAGTACTTATTTGAGGAAGTTTAAACTCAGTGCGCTGACCTACTTCACACGCAAGATTACTTCCAAGGTCAAATAAGAGCGCTTGAATTTCTATTAAGTGATTTAGTTGTAATTCATACTTTTGATTTTCAACTAGCTCTGCCGTAACGACTCCTATATATGAGTTTAACTCATCCACATCGCCGTAGAGGTCTATGCGAAGATCTGACTTATCAACCCTCTGTCCACCAACAAGACTGGTTTGCCCCTTATCTCCGCTTTTCGTATAGACCTTTGACTTCGTCATTACATATTCCTTCTGTAGCGCCCACCAACTTCAAATAGGGCATGAGTAATTTGTCCAAGTGAACAATAATTTACTGTTTTTAATAATTCTTCAAAAACATTTCCATTATCAATTACAGTTTGTACAAGTGAATCAAGTGCTTCAGCAGTTTTGTCTTTATTGGCCGTCTTAAAGTTATTTAGTCTTGTTATTTGTTCCATTTTCTCATCAGAAGAACATCGAGAAATTTCTATTTCTTGTCCCATTTGTTCATCAATATTAGGGGCTAGGTATGTATTCACACCAATAATAGGAAATTCTCCATTATCTTTAAGTGTTTCGTAATATAAAGATTCTTCTTGGATCTTTCCACGCTGATACATACTTTCCATCGCGCCCATAACTCCACCCTTGTCTGATATCTTTTCAAACTCTGTTAGAATGGCCTCTTCCACTATGTCAGATAATTCTTCCACAAGATAAGATCCTTGTAGTGGATTATCTGTTTTATTCATTCCAAACTCACGATTAATAATCATTTGAATGGCCATAGCACGACGTACTGATTCTTCAGTAGGTGTGGTAATAGCTTCATCATAAGCGTTTGTGTGAAGTGAATTACAATTATCACTTAAAGCAATAAATGCCTGAAGTGTTGTTCGAATATCATTGAAATCAATCTCTTGTGCATGAAGCGATCTACCAGAAGTTTGAATATGGTATTTGAACTTCTGAGACTTCTCGTTTGCACCATACTTGTCTCTCATCGTTACGGCCCAGATTTTACGGGCAACTCTACCGATAACCGTGTACTCAGGATCAAGACCATTACTAAAGAAATAACTTAGATTGGATGCAAACTCATCAATCTTCATACCACGACTTAAGTAGTACTCTACGAAAGTAAATCCATTAGATAACGTAAAAGCAGTCTGTGTAATTGGATTCGCTCCGGCTTCTGCAATATGGTATCCGGAAATGGAAACTGAGTAATAGTTTTTAATCGCATTTCTACAGAAATATTCTTGGATATCTCCCATCAACTTCAAACTAAACTCTAAAGAAAAGATACACGTATTTTGTGCCTGATCTTCTTTAAGAATATCGGCCTGTACCGTTCCTCTTACCTGCCTCATAATTTCGATTCGTTTCTCTTCATTCCAAAAGTCATCACCAGACAACTTTTGCTTAATGGCCGTATTCATAAATAGCGCCAAGATAATTGGCGCTGGTCCATTAATTGTCATCGATACGGAAGTCGATGGTGCCGTCAGGTCAAACTCACTATAGAGGTCCATCATATCATCGAGAGTGGCAACAGAAACTCCTGCTTCACCGATCTTTCCAAAAATATCGGGTCTCTCATCTGGATCTTCTCCATAGAGTGTTACTGAATCAAATGCGGTTGATAGCCTCTTGGCTGGATCATCTTTAGATAAATAGTGAAAACGATTGTTGGTTCTCTTTGGTCCACCTTCTCCGGCAAACATTCTCTTAGGTTCTTCATCTGCGCGTTTAAAAGGAAAGATTCCTGCGCCAAAAGGAAAAAGCCCAGGAGCATTACATCTTCTTTGATATTCGTAAATTCCTGCCATCGTATCAATTTTAGGAAGCGCTACTCTAGAAATTTTATTATGAGAAAGTGAAGTGTAGTTTGTTTTTACTTTAATCTCTTTACCACGTACTACATAACTGAAGTCATCATTATGATATTCTTTTCTTAAGACTTTAAATTTCTCAATCTCTTCTAATATCGTTGAACCTACTTCTTTTTTAACTTCTTCATACTTTTCTTTAAGATCTTTATTATCTGGTAAAAGAGCAGAAGCTTTTTCTAACGACTCTAAGTCCTTTAGCTTTTCCTTAACGACTTCTGTTTCTTGATTATACTTTCTAAGCGCTCCTGCAATTTCTCTTAAGTAGAGGACTCTATCTGGTGCGATGATCGATTCTTTAACTTCAGGATTTCTTCGTGCAGGAATGTCGCCAATTGTCTCGACATTAAAATCAAAGTTCTTAGCTAATTCTATAAATAAGGCGTTTACACCAGGATCATTAAACTTAGATGCCATCGTTCCAAATACAGGAAGTTCATTATCTTCAGGAGAACCTGGGTGACCAGCAAATAGCTCATGGTTTCTTCTATATTGTTTTCTAATATCTCTGAATGCATCTTCTGAACGTGGTTTTTCAAACTTATTTAAAACAATAAAGTCTGCAGACTCAAGCATTTCAATTTTTTCTAATTGAGTGGCCGCTCCATATTCTGGAGTCATAACATAGATACACTTATCAGCTACTTTTGTAATTTCATCTGAAGCCTGTCCAATACCCGATGTCTCAACAAGAATGAGAGAGAAGTCCTGGCCCTTTAAATAAGAAATAACATCATTAATCTGTGGGCTAAGTTCAGTTTTCGAATCTCGTGTGGCTAACGAGCGAACAAAGAATTGATCATAAGTAGAGCTACCTAGACGAATTCTATCTCCTAGCAATGCCCCTTGAGTCTTCTTCTTTGTTGGATCAACCGAAATAAGAGCTATCTTCTCTTGTGGAAAGTAGCGATGAAAGCGCAGAAGTAGCTCATCAATTAATGATGACTTACCTGCTCCACCCGTACCTGTTATACCGAGCACTGGCACATTACCTCTATTAATAGTAAATGGTGCCTTTCCATTATTTTCAATTGAGCTAATTACTTTAGAAATATCTTTATAACTATTTTTACTTCCGCTTAGTCCTGACAGGTCAACATTCTCCGTTGTATCGTGCTGAGCCTTTTCAATCATGTCATCAATTATCCCAACAAGACCTAACTTCATTCCATCTTCTGGTGAATATATTTTATTAATTCCTTTTGAGTGAAGTTCTCTGATTTCAGAAGGAGTGATTACACCACCGCCTCCACCAAAAATACGTACATTCTGGGCTCCAGCTTTATCGAGGAGTTCACGTATATAAGTGAAGTATTCCATGTGCCCACCCTGATAAGAAGACAAGGCCACAGCGTTAGCATCTTCTTGTAAGCAGGCATCCACTACTTCTTGAGCTGAACGATTATGTCCAAGGTGTATGACTTCAACACCTTTAGACTGAAGCAATCTTCTCATTATATTGACAGAAACATCGTGACCATCAAATAAGCTGGCCGCTGTTACAAATCTTAATCTTTTCATGAGTATCCTCTCTTTTTGCTATCCTCCATCGTATTTAAAATACCCTCTATTTCAACGAGTGGAGGTAAACATGTATCTAACAAGGTTAAATACAATAAAATATGTTTTATTTACCGTTTACAGTTTGGGTAATATAGCCTAAAAAGAAAACTCAAGCAAAAGTGATAAAATACATATATAATAGATCCATAATTTTAGGATTTTTGTTTTTGGTTATTAAAATGACAGATCAAGCTAGTGAAATTAATGAAGAAGAACGCGAAGTTTTAGTTGAGAACCCTTTCCATACGGCCAGATTTAAGCCCGTTAGAAAAGGAAAGAAACCACCTAAGCTCATTGCGGTAGTTCATCAAAGTGGATGTACAGGTTGTGAAGTATGTATCGCTGGTTGCCCAGTAGATTCTATTGAGCTTGTTCCTGGACCAGATGCCTCTAATCCTACCTTTCGCCAGACTGTTGAAATCGACATAGCACGCTGTATCGGCTGTCAAAACTGCTCTCAGGACTGTCCCTGGGAAACCATTACTATGTACGAGCATGATGACTCTTTCATCGCTTGGGGTAACGAGACGCTTAAATCTGAGCTTTACGTAACTCAAGGTGCTTTAGCTGAAGTACTAGAGCGTGAGAATATTTCTCTTGATGCTCCGGCTCCAGAATCAGAACCAAAAGACGAAGCTTAAGATTTTCGTTCTATTGCCTTTCTCATCATCACTATAACTAAAGTAACGCCAATTATGACCAGGCTTATCCATTGAGATGTAGCAAGGCCACTGTATAGACCTCTAATTTCATCACCACGAAGAAATTCATTAAAAAATCTTAATAGAGAATATCCGATCAGATAAACAAGAGCTGCTCTTTCTCTACCTCTTTCTTTGTCTAAGAGTTTTTTAGATATGACGTATATTAAAAATAAACCTGCAGCTTCAATAAGTTGAACAGGGTAACGGTCATGTCCATTTGAATGTATGGAAAACGCACTCTGTGTTTCACTACCATAACAACAGCCTGCTAAAAAACATCCCACACGCCCTATGGCGTGACCAATGGTAATTCCTGGAATCAGTAAACCTAAGTCACTAATAGATAAATCTTTTTTCTTATAGAAGTAAAGAAGGGCAAAGAGTAAGACGAATACGAAGCCTCCATAAAAGACAAAGCCTCCGCCTAGCCAAAAGTTAACCTCTTTAGCGTAATAAAGTACTTGATCAGGGGTAGAGAAAATTAAAAAGAAGACCTTCGCTCCGACCCAGCCAATAAGAAAAGATAAGAAGGTAAAGAGCTGAAGACTTTTAGTATTAAGACCAAACCTCTGCCATTGCTGTATAGAAAGGTTATAAGCCATTCCCCAGCCAATACCCATTAACAAGGGATAACTATATACAGGAGAGCTTCCCAGATAAAAAAGAATAGGTTTCACGTTTTCTTCTTTTCTTTAAGGGTTAATATCGTAAGCCCTATCACACCCACAATGTAGTATAAGTCTGCAATACTGAAGTTATAAACTTTTCCAATAGAGAGGAAGTCTAAAGTATGTCCATGCATGCTGCGATCTAACCAGCTAGAAAACAGAGCTGTTAAAATTAAGGTGAGAAACCAGCCTTTTGCTGTTGCTCTATTTCTCCACTTAACAATCCACCAAATGGATACACAACTCAATATTAAATCTAAATAGAGCGCAATCCCATTACTCCACTTTGGTCCGATTCCAATATCTATTCCAAAGATAAAGTAAGGATTAGCGAGTCTAGTGAGATAGAAACTTGGGAATATAAGAGAAAAACCGCCCAAGCTTGGTATTAAGCTTTGCGCGGTTCCTTTTATCAACTGATCAATAATAATCGTAAATGAAAGAACTAAGGAATACTTCCAAATATTTTGCATAATTAATAATAGTCTTTTGGATTTATCTCATATTTTTCAATTTTTCTAAGAAGTGTTTTCTTAGGAATATTGGCCTTTAACGCTGTTTGATTAATCTTCCCTTTATTCAATCTTAGAGCTTGTTGAATGAACTCTTTTTCAAAAAGATCTTTGGCCACTTGAAAGTCCATCTTAATATCATTCTCACCTGTCACTTGAGCGAAGGTGAATTGATATTGACCGAGATCTTCATCCGTAACATCTTTATCTAAAACAGAATCTCTAATTCCTTTAAAGTCGATTCTTGATGTTTCTTCATCATTCATCTCATGAGAGTTATCTTGAGAAGTTTTTCCTGCACCTCGCATAACACTATCAGGCAGTGCATTTGGCTGGATATAGTCTGATGATTCAATAATAAAGGCATGCTCTATAACATTTCGAAGCTCTCTAATATTTCCTGGCCACGCATAACCTGTGAGAAGCTTTAATGATTCTTCATTAGCTCCTTTAATTTCTAGATTATGAATACTGTTAAAGTAGGCCACATAGTAATCAATCAAATAAGGGATATCTGAAGTACGGTCTCTCAATGGAGGAAGATATACAGGAAGAACATTTAAGCGATAGAATAAATCTTCTCTAAATGTTCCCTCTTTAATCATTTCTTCAAACGGCTTGTGAGAGGCTGCAATTACTCTCACATCCACAGAGATATCTCTATTTGATCCAACTGGTGTAAAAACCTTTTCTTGTAGAATTCTTAAAAGTTTAACCTGCATCGTGGCACTTATATCACCAATCTCATCAAGAAAGATCGTTCCGCCATCGGCATATTGAAACTTACCAATTTTCCTCTCTGTAGCTCCTGTAAAAGCTCCCTTCTCATGCCCAAATAGTTCAGATTCAATTAAACTATCTGGAACCGCTGCTAAGTTGATCGTTACAAAACGCTCATCTTTTCTTGGCCCATTATAATGGATCGCTTTAGCAACTAGTTCTTTACCAGTACCTGACTCACCTCTAATTAAAACGGGTGTATTTACTTGAGCAAGCTTTGTAATGACATTGAATACCTTAAGCATCTCATCTGATTCACCAACAAATTTATCTTCATTACCAAGACTAAGAGTTGGTGCAGAAAACTTTGAGGTTTCAACAAGACTTCTTGCTTTTAGCGCTCTCTTTATTAAAGCAACAAGGTTTTCTGATGTAATTGGTTTTTCTAAATAATTAAAGGCGCCTAACTTAACGGCCTTAACAGCATCTCCAACATTTGAATACGCAGTTAAGATCAATACGATAATAGAGGGATTAACTTTCTTAATCTGCTCAAGGGCTTCAATACCATCCATCTCAGGCATATTCACATCCATAACAACGAGGTCATAATTCCCAGTTGTCACTTTATCAAGAGCCTGCCGTCCGTTGTCTGCAGTCTCTACAAAGAAATGATGGAACTCTAGGGCCTGTTTTACAGAATCCTGTAAGACCTTATCATCATCAACTACTAATACCTTATGCATACCTTTCTCCAATATATTATTCGTTCTTCAATTTTATCTGAAATTTGGTTCCCTGTCCTAATTCACTCTCTACGGAAATTAGTCCACCATGGAGTTCAACAAAATATTTTACCAGATAAAGGCCTAGGCCTGTACCCTTAATCGAATGACTTGCGTCATTCTTTACCCGATAAAATTTCTCAAAGATATTTTCTATATCACTTCCAGGAATACCTACACCATTATCCTGTATTTCGATATATACCCACTTATCATCATCCCAGGTCTTTATACCAACCGTTGTATTCTCACCAGAATACTTGATGGCATTCTCAATCAGGTTAGACAAAACTCTATTCATTAAATTTATATCGTATTTTATCGGATAAAGAGGTCCAAGCTCAACTTCAACTTCTACATGTTGGGAGTGTGCTTCAAACCTTAGATTATTAACAACAGTCTCTATCGTATTATTAATATCTTTGTTCACCATATTTAAGGTTAGGTTTCTTGACTCTATTTTTGTTAAATCCAATATACTTGTAATGAATTTATTAAGCTCTTTTGTCGATTCGATTATGGCCTTAATATTTTTTTCTCCGTCAGGACCACTTACCTGACGTTGATTAACTATATTATCTGCAAGCCCTGCTATTTTTGCGACAGGTGTTTTCAAGTCATGACTCATTAAGGAAATAAAGTTTTGTTTTAAGTTCTCAACCTTTGTGAGTAGTTTCGTCTCTTCTTGAATAGCATAACGTCTCTGATATTCACCAATAGCTCGAAAAGGTACCCATATATAGTATACGACAAAGACAGTTAAAACTAAGTGAGACACGTAAATCCAAATACCAAACAGAATGAAGGATAAGTAAGATATGATCAGTGACCCTAGAATAATGGCCACCGTTATCAATAGACCGTGCGTAGGCTTAAGTTTTGAAATCATGAGAGATAAGAAAATCGCTAACACAATACAAAGACCATAAGTAATCTTCTTAGGTAGCTGATAGACTGTCTTCTCTTTTATAAGCGCCTCTATAATTAAGGCATGAATAGCTAATTTAGAACTTCTAAAGTTCTCTCGGTCATATGGACTAAGAACATAGTCACTTGTATTACTTATATAACTGGGTCCAATGAGAACAATTTTGTCCTTAAAATATCCATCTGGAAAATTACCTACTCGAACGGAATGAAAAGGCACCTTCTTTATCTTGTTGTTTCCCTCAAGAGGAGATGTTGGATATCTAAAGAGTCCAAAAGTTGCATCGGCCTCTCTAAGATAATAAGCTCCTTTAAAGTCCTTTGCCGGTAATTCTTTTTGCCCTGAAATTTCTCGATACTTATTGGCCGTCCATAAGTGAAGACTATCTTCACCGGCCAAGTTTAATATGGCCCTTCTTACTACGTCATCTTTTGCAAATACTGAGCCGTCAACATAAACCCCTCCAAGCGAGTGGCCAAATGTTCTTAGCTCCCTCGGTGGTAATTGCTCTCCCCATGAATCTAACTCCGTACCAAAACGGAAGATTCCTCCTGCTGTTGTATATTTGGAGACCTCTGTTTTGAATTTTAATAAGTTCTGTTTGTCTAAACTAGAATCAGGTTCTTGGAGACTTACAATATAGTTAATTATTTTAGGTTTATCTTGAGCCAACTTTTCAAATAAATGGTAATGACTAGCAAAAGTATAAGGATAAGTTTCTCCAAGAAACTCATCAGACTCTTCATCCATTACGATTAATATAATTTCTTGATCGGTAGAAATCCCATAATCATGCTCTACTCTTAAATCGTAGAATATTGACTCTAGGGTATTGAATGAATATTGAAAAAGGATGATAACAAAAATGACAGTAAAAAAGACCGGATAGTATCTTGAAAAATCTATGGATTTACTGGCTTTCTCTTTCATCTAACCTTTCATGGTTGTAGCGGTTTACTGTTCTACCATAACTATTAAGAAGCACATCCCAAAGACCATTTTCTGAGCGTTGATAAAGAGCAAAGTCTTTACCAAGGTCCACTAAATAGCTTGTATGTTTTGAGCTAAACTTATCCAAATAGTAGGCAACCTGAGTATCGTTATTTAATTCTACCATACTGCTGGAATTTTTGATGGATAGTCCCACAACAAAATCTTTTATGTATTCTAGTGGAAAGAGTAGAAATCCATATAAAACGCCAATGACTCTTAAACCTAAAGCTTCAAATATATACTTTGGACTCATTAAGCAAAATTGGAATAGTGAAATAAGGTGGGCAAATCGGGATCGCTTTGATTTAACTTGTCTTACGGCCTTATCTAAAACATTAGTAATCATCTCTTCACTAGCTTTATCAAAGAAATCCATGGAAAAAATCAACGCAGGTGGACCAACGAAGGGATGAAGAATGTAAACATTGGCCGGTAGATAGAATGTTTTATAGAGCTTAATATTTTTCACCTCCATGCGGCATGCTAAATTTTGCAACCTGCCATAGATGTGTTCATACTTCTGCCCAACTTCTTTTGCCCTTACGAAAACGAGAAATACTCTGTCTCCAATAAGGCTTAATATAAATAAAAAGGTCACTACTATAACGGGTCCCGTCATTTCATACTCAAGGCCTAATATAAAGAAAGACAGTACTGCTGACATAAGTAAGCAAAATAATATTAATGTATAGCCTGCTAAGTATCTGATAACTACACCTCGTTACGCAGTGCGTTTGTAGTATTAACTCGATTATGGATTGATTATAGACAAGCTGGGCCATAAACGCTATAAAACCGACTCGTCACAGTGCTTAAAATTACAACTTTCTGTTCCAACAGGCTAGTTGTTAATGCGCTGGACTGATTTTATTTACCCACAACTTCGGAAACCTAATGCAGGGGGGTTTATGCGATTTGACCGACTATTATTCGGGACAGCAGGTGTACCCAATAGCACCGCAAAGAAAAATAATCCTATCGAGGGTGTAAAGAGAATACACGAACTTGGTTTAGACTGTATGCAACTAGAGTTTGCACATGGTGTTCGTATGAAAGAAGAGGTCAGCAGTGGCCTTAGAAAAATTTCATATGAATTAGGTGTTCCGTTAACAAGTCACGGTCCATACTACATCAACTTGAATGCTAGAGAGCAAGACAAGATCGACTCTTCTGTTGAACGTATCATTCAAACAGCTAAGATCTCAGATCTATGTGGTGCAGAGTCAATGACTTTTCACGCTGCTTTTTACATGAAAGATTCTCCTTACGATGTATTTGATCTTGTTGAAAAGTCCATGAATGTAATCGAAGAAAGACTTAATCGTCTTGATATTGAAATCGAATTACGTCCAGAGCTAACAGGAAAAACAAGTCAGTTTGGTAGCTTAGAAGAACTTATTTCTCTTACTAAGAATGTATCGAGTTGTCGTCCTTGTATGGACTTCAGTCATCTTTACGCAAGAACTGGAAAATATAATACTAAAGAAGAATTTAAAGAAGTTCTTCGTGCTCTTAATGGCGAACTTAGTGGTGAGGCCCTTGGAAATATGCACATTCATATTTCTGGAATTAGCTCAAACTCTAAGGGTGACCTAAAGCACATCAATCTTGAGAAATCAGACTTTAACTGGAAAGGGTTAATCGAAGCTCTTAAAGAAGAAGATTGTAGAGGATACATTGTTTGTAACTCACCAAACTTAGAAGATGATGCCAAGATGCTTAAAGACTATTACATGGCGCTTTAAGTTCTAACAAAATTTCAAAATTAAGAAGCCTGCTCTAAGCAGGCTTTTTTTATGCCGCTTTCAAACGCTTGGGCATATTTAGATCTTGAATATGTGTCCACACTCTTTCTTCATACTTATTATTATAAAATACAATATGGGTTTTATCTTGATGCTTAAAGATGATCGCCTTATTTATTTTTACAAAGAGATGGTCGGAGACAACTTCTTGAAATATCTCATCAATAATATCCATTTCAAAACTTGGATAATCTTCCATATGAGTAAAAACCTGTTCTTCATTATGAAAAAAGCCAAGTCCTCTAGGAACATCAACGGCCGGGCCATGATTAAAGAATATTCTCATAAATGAATTGTATATCTGAATGGGAAAAGCTTGAAAAAGTGAATCTTGTAAATTTAATAAGTCATGGGTGGATAGCGGCTCAGAGAATGAACTAGATATATTCTCTCCCATCGTTTCTTCCATTAATTTAGAAATAAGTTCCGATTCGTCTTTCATATTTAACTTATCGGAACGAAGATTAAAAAATTAAGATCGCTTATTTAAAATTGAGCTATTCTTCTTCTATTTTCAGCTCTTTTTTTGATTCAATATAGGTCTTAACGTTAGAGACATCAGCTAGTAACCATTTCTCTTCTACTTTATTTACTTGAGCAATTTTCTTCACTTCTACACTGTAATCTCTTGGTGCCTCTTTACCCTGCACATACCTGAGCACATAAGTCAGGTAACAAGTGTCTTCTTCACAGTTTTTAATAAGGACTTTTAATCGTCTCTTACTTAGGTTTTTAACATCGGTAAATTTATTTAAGTCTTCTTCTGACATAGCACTCAGTTTTTCATTAAGTACTCCTGTCGTCATTTCAAGAATATCTTCTCTACTTTGACCTTGTTCAAATCTGTAGTTGATAAAGTCTTCTAAAGCAGACTCAGGGGTCGATTCTTTATTACATCCAGCAAAGAGCAATATTAAAGCTAAACTTAAAAACTTCATAAATTTCCTTCGTGTCCTTATCATCACTGAAAAGACTTTATACTAATACGGTTTGTATCCTAATTCGTTAATAATACCATAAAAGTCTGCCCAACCCATCTCAGGTATCAGACTTTTCCTAACGCGAACACCTACTCCACCAGATACTCTAGTCACAACAATTCCTTCGGCAAAGAATGAATGCCCTGCAATCGTTATTTCTACTTCTACTACACCTTTTGGAGTTCCTTCATCTACTAACTTGCAAAAGAACCCATTTAAACCCCAATTGGTTAAATAGGCCTCATATTCAATTCCAGCCTTTTTAATTTTTACGGGCAATAACTTACTTTTATAACTAGGAATAATATTTAAAGGAAAATTGGGGTTATAGAATGGTTCTTTAAGCTCGAGCTTTAAAAACTGATAGTAATTGTAACAAAGTACAATATAAACAAAGCTTAAGATGAGAATAAGTTTATCAAAATCAATTATAAAATAGAGAATCGACTTATACAGAGCAACTAAACAGAACACCAAGAAAAACATGGGTGCTGTAGATGAAAGAAGTAAGATAGAAAGAAAAGATAAAAAAGCGGATACAAGTAGAAATGTATTTTGATCAAGAAATCCAATAAATCCCTGAATATCTAGGGCTGAAATACCTTCTTCTAAAGACTCCATTACTGATAAGAAGAATAAGGAAAGAATAATAAATACTAATGTATTTATTATTACTGCTGATCTCTTTGTATATGTAGGTGAAAAATTCACTTTTAACCTCTGAACTCAAAATGAGTCATTTCTTCCTAATGAAAAATCATTATATCAGGTTATAATAGAGCAATGGAACCAAAACTAGAAGTAAACACTCGATGTATATCTTGTGATGTATGCCGCATCATTTGCCCTGAAGATAGTATCCAGGTCATAGCCAGTACCTATACCATTGAATCGTGGTCTTGTACCGAGTGTGGATTATGTATCGAACTGTGCCCTACAGAAGCAATCCAATACAAAGAATAACCGCTACTCTTTGGTCGCAATATTCAAAATATTCTTCTGCGAATCTAACTTAAGTTTTAATTGTCCTAAATTCATACAGTTTTCAGCCATATAATCTTGCCTAGGATCAAATATTTTAAGCTCTTCCAATAGTTTCCTAAAAGATTCATCTTTCCCATCTAATATGGTCAAATGTGAGTCTTTATATTGGTCGAG
>JBLWYP010000036.1:0-30055 GCA_048266825.1 Bacteriovoracaceae bacterium
TCTGGGTTTCGTGTTTTCATAATTGAACCAACTTCAAAGAGCTGATACAAAGTAATTTCTAATAATCTCTTCGAAACCACAAAGAAAGAAATATCTTTCGTACTTTCGACACTATTAATATAGCGTTGAATACGTTTTTCAAGTTCAGCAGCAAACCAGTACTCACGCTTAACGGTCCACCAAATCAGGATTCGAGCCGTCACTCCGAGGAAGAAAACAATTCCCATAATTGGTAAGAGAAAGTCAGTTGCAAAGACAACTAAAAAATCAACTAAGCTTTGAACATTCATAACATTCCTTTTTTAATATAATTCTTTATTTAAATATTAATCTTTTAAATTAAAGCGAATTATTACTTTTTGAGATTTATCACAGTCATACTTAGCACAGTACTCTTTACGAGAGATTCCAGAAGCAAGGTTTCTCCCCTTCACTCCATCCGCTAAATAACTTCGACCTGTAACTTTAAGCAACGGTGTAATTGTTCTTTGATGCTGAAACTTCATTTTGCTTGTATCGGTCATATAAGCAAAAATACTCTTTGCTCTTTGGAAAGAGAGGTCGAGGTTGTAGTTTAGTGCTGCTCGATCTTCTTTCTTTAAACTATTGGGATCTACATACTTCCCTCTATAAGTAGGAGAAGAAAAACCAATAACTTCAACATTTTTAATTTTCTCTGCAATTTTAGGATCATTGAATAGAGTTTTTGAGTATTCTGGTACAAACTTCTCTAAAACTTTCTTCATATCATTTTTAAGGTTAGCACTACCTGAATCAAAGTATTCATCACCGAAGTTAATCGCAACTTCACCGTTCTTACCATTAACCTTAGCATCAATCCCTTTCGCTCTAAGTTTACGCTCTAAATCTTTTGCGAGCTTTTTCTTAGCATCAACCATTTCTTTATATTTATTAAGATCTCCAGAAAGGTCTTTGTTCTTATTTTCCAAATTCTTTAAAGAAGATAAGTAGCGTCCGTGATCAGCCTTTGCTTTGGCCAACTTCTTCTCGTACTCATCTGTTTTAGCTTCCATATCTGATAGTGCATTCTGAGCCTGGGAAACCTTCCCTTCAAGATCACCAAGAGCACCTTCAAGTTTTGCTCTCTCAGCTGCGGCTTGTTTTTTAAACTCAGAAAGTCTTTTGGCCTTTTCAGCAGCAGAAGCTTTTTCTTTATTTAACTGCTCATTAAGGGCAGCACGTTGAGAGTTGATTTTATTTTCAAAATCATTTTCCATCTCTTTAATTTGTTTATTGTATTGAGCTGCTGATTGCTCATACTGTTCTTGAAGTTTTTGCTGAGCAATCTCTTTGGCCTGTAATGTTTGGTTTGCCGATTCAATTTGTTGATTGGCAACATCAATTTCACTAACAAGTCCTTGAAGCTTACTTTCCATATTCTCTTTTTCAGACTTTAACTGGCTTACTTTCTTTCTATTTTGTAGTCTAAGCTTTAAGACTTCAGCTCTCATTTGCTTTTGAGTCTTTTTCTTTTCTCTAGCTTCGTTTTTCAAAGCAGCAATCTTTTGATCTAAGTTCTTATTAAGATTATCAATTTGTTTTTGGTTTTCAGCGACAATCTCTCTTTTTGTATTAAGATCTGATTCAAGATTACTAATTTCATCTCTTTGACGAACAATATCTTGCTGTCTTTCAGAAATCTCTAAACTTTGATCTTCGATTTTTTGTTGAGCAGAAGCGATGGTCTCCGCTTTTGCTTGAATATCCATGGCCTGATTTTTAACCGTTTCATCTAGATCATCAATTACGTTCTTTTGCTCTGCAATTTCAACTTTCTTCTTATCAATTACACGATCACGTTTCTTGATTCTCTTCTTGGCCAAAAGATTCGTGTTAATAATATTACGAACCATTTGTTGATACTGATTAAGTGCTTGCTTCGTTTGCGCATTCTTCATGGCCTTTCTTTCTAAGGCGCGTCTTTTTCTTTCTGCTTCAGATTGGAGAAGTTCAAGATTTTTCATAAGATCTTGATACATAGAAACTTCATCATTTTGAGCTTCTTTTTCAAGATAATCTTCTTTCAATGTATTGTAGGCCCTTAACTGTCTGGCCAAGTCTTCTTTTTGATTTTTGAGTTCTTGGACCATGATCGCTTTATTGATTGCACTTGCCCCATTTCGGACACTCGCAACAACATAGAGCAATAGAAAAACTACGGAGAGAACCATGAACAAATCAGAGTTTGAAGTCCAATGCTCCCCACCACTACCATCAGTTCTAGACTTTACTTTTTCATAATCAAAAGACACTTGCGACCTCTTCATTTATAAGGTGTACTTCAATCCTATCGGAGCCTCAGTCAATAAATTAACCGTACTGGGCCAGACATATTGGATTACGACGAATTTCTTCACAGAAATCTTCGCCAAGCAAGAATAAGAGCTTTTTAAAATGAAATCATCCCTACCAAGTTCCTAGTACTTAGTTTCTTAATCTTAGAAATTTTTGCCATCTTTTTTTGGTAGTTAGAGAGAAGTACTTGAAATGTTTGTAAACTCATTTTGCTATATAGATTTATAACCAACCTAATTTATACATCATCACTCAAGTGATTTTTTTATAATTTTTTTTAAAAAAAATTATTTCTATAGAACAATATCAGGAAAATTTATGTCAATTATGACTGAGAAAATGGAGTTGATATAAAAAAAGCCCTACAGAAACAGGGAAGTTCAAGTAGGGCCTTTTTCCAAACTCCATAGTCCATCCTAACAGTGGAGTTTAAACTTAATTTCTTATTGTTTAATCTATAATTTCTTTATTCTTTTCTAAAAAATTAACCATCGTCTTGCGTAGATTGGACATGGAAATATCATCTCCATCTACTATAAGTTCTGATTTAATAAACTCAACAGGAAACCCTGTCATAAGAGATAGTGTATCGAGAGAAACATTTTCGTTTTCTTTATCCATTCCCTGAGCTTCTTCAGCGCCACCTTGCACTAATTTTAATGACGTTGTTGCCATCATACCAACACTCCCTTGTCCTACTTCCTACTCCCGGGAAACTTGTGTCTCTGCAAGTTTGGACATTTCGCCAAAAATGTTCCAAGCCTGTTTTCCCTTCGGAGCGCACTTCCTTGCGCGTTTTGTAAATCATATCGATCTCAAAATTTCTATGTCAACTTTTTTAGACAAAATTCGAATAATGTAAGAATATATCAGAGACCTAACGTACCGTTTTTATTGATTAAATTAAAAACGGCTAGGACAAAAAGCGGACAAATGAATGGGTTTTGTCCAAAATTTCTTGGTATTCGCTGGCGCATTCACTCTGAATAGTGACTCCACCCCCCGACCAATAAAGGACTTCGGCCATTGCCTTGTCTAATTCTCCGGAACGAATATTGATACTGGCCCTAAAGCTCTCTTTATTTTTTAGTATGCTACTTCCGCAATAGAAGCCTCGCTCTGAAACTTCAATTTCATCAATAATTTCCATAACTCGTTTCTTAGGGGCTCCAGTTATAGATCCTCCGGGAAAAATCGCCTTTAGAAGCGTTAGAAGATTTGTCTTACTCGTTAGGTTCACCTTGAGGTGTGAGTAGCTGTGAATCAAACCTGGAACTTCTAAGCGCTCCTTAAGGCTAACGACTTGCACCTCTGGTTTCTCTATGCGATTCAAATCGTTGCGCAGCAGGTCGGTAATCATATAAAGTTCAGACTCATCTTTCTTAGAATGAACTAAACTCTCCCAAGCTTGATTCTTATCCTCATTGAGAATGGGCATTGTTCCTTTAATGGGTTTGGAATGAAGTTCAATGGATTCATTTTTAAACTCCAGCTCAAATAAACACTCAGGACTATTGCTGAAGAATATCTTGTCATTGATGCTGGTTAGATTAGCATACTCCCCTCTGAGTTCGGGGTTTTGCCAACGAGAGAGAAAGAGTTCTAGATTAAAGTTTTCTATTTTTAGCTTTTGAGCAAAAGTTAAATTGTATTGATAACAGTCGCCTCGCAACAGATGTTCTCTCCCGCGCTCATAACTTTCTTTGTATGTGGCATAGGAAGTAGATTCAAGCTCTATATTAAATCCAGAAGTATCTACTCTATCTTCGATAATTGTATTTGAGCTGTATTCAATCCAGATTCCAAGAGGGCGGTCTTCTTTAAAGTCTTTACTCTCTTTAGAGTTTTCAAAGAGGTGTCCTAATTCATAGAAAGGTATAATGACTTTTGTAAGATCCTGAGAGTGACAAAGCTTCTCTTCTTCTAAAAGCTCGAGAAACTCTTGGGCTCCACCAGAGCTTTGCTTGTCTTCTATGAGGTCATAGGTCTTTTCGGGATAGAAAACCTTCGCCATAACAGGATTATAATAGAGAGTTAAAATCCCATTTGTATTATAGAAGGAATAAATATCTTTTTGAATATCAATGGGAAGAGGACTCCCCTTATTGGTTTTCATTGTCCTGATAAGTTAAGTTTTCAAAGGAAGTATAAGAACCAACCCATGCAAGCTTGGCCGTTCCCGTTTCCCCACCACGGTTCTTACCGACAATAATTTCGGCAACACCAGGCTCTTTCGTATCAGGGTTATAAACTTCATCACGATAAACAAAGACGATAATATCCGCATCCTGCTCAATCGCACCCGATTCACGAAGGTCAGCAGAGGTTGGACGCTTGTTAGGTCTCGCTTCAACTCCACGGTTAAGCTGAGATAGTGCGATAATAGGACATTCAAGTTCCTTAGCAAGAGTCTTGAGTCCACGAGACATCTCTGAAATCTGCTGTTCACGAGAAATATTCTTATTGTGTGGATTCATTAGCTGAAGGTAGTCAATGACAATCATTCCTAGTCCATGCTCAGCCTGGATCTTGCGACACTGAGATTGAATATCAAGAATAGTCGACTCACCATTATCGTTAATGAAAATAGGATAACTAGAAAGTTCTTTTACCGCCTGACCAATATTTCGTAGATCTGTATCAAGGAAGTTCTTGGTTCTTAATCTCTTAGAGTCTACTTTAGCTTTTGAACTTAAAAGCCTCATAGATAATTCTTTATCAATCATCTCCAGAGAAAAGATGGCCACGGGCTTCTTATGAAGATCACAAACATTACTCGCAATATTTAGGGCCAAAGAGGTTTTCCCCATAGCAGGACGAGCGGCCAAGACAACTAACTGTCCAGGTTGCAGACCAAGTAAGAGTTCATCTAACTTTGGATAACCCGTACTAATTCCCTGAATCTCACCAGGGTTACGCGACATATCTTCTAACTCTTTTAAGTTCTCACGAAGACAGTCATTAAGCTTTTCCATTTTTCCAGATTTAGCATCATTCGTAAGTTTGAAGAAATCAGCTTCTACTTCTTGAATAAATTCTTCGGCCTTACCTTGATAATTAAATCCTCTTTCTGTCACACGCATAGCGGTTCTAAGGATTTCTCTAATAGACGACTTATCTTTTACCGTTTTTGCGTAGTGATAGATATTGGCCGAAGAAGCCTGCTCTTCAACTAACTCTACAATCGCAGGAGTTCCACCAGCTTCCTCAAGCTTTCCCATCTCCGTAAGCTTTGAACTCACGGTAACATAATCAACTGGCTGATGATCAAGAACAAGGTCTTTAATTGCCGTAAAAATTTGACCATAAATGGGATGATAGAAGTCGACTTTATCTAATTTGAGATCAGAAATGTCATCAAATGATTGCCCATCGATTAATAGACAACCCAGAAGAGATCTCTCTGAAAGAAGGTCATGTGGGAGATCACGAGTTTTTGGCTTAGCAGAATTACCTTCCGTAAATGAACCCATGTTTCCTTCCATTGAACTCTCCTTAAGAATATATTTAGTAAGTGTAGATCATAAAAAACGACCCAAGACAAAGCTTGGGTCGTATCTATTAAGACTGCTTTAAATTGTATTAGCTTCTAAGCAATTCGTCAGCTTCTTTAGCAAGTTTCTGCTCATCAGTAAGAGGTTGTTTTTCCTCACCTTCTGCAGTTTCTTCACTATCGCCTTCAAGTTCTGCCGCTTCAGCTTTCGCTTTCTTTCTAGCAGCTGCAGCTTCAGCCTTAAGCTTCATTTCTTCAGCTTGCTTAGGATCCATATCTACTTTGATAGAAAACTCAGCTTCAACACCACTAAAAAGTTTAGCTTTAGCATTGAAAAGACCAGTGGCCTTAATTGGAGTCTCAAGAGTAATTACTCTCTTTTCAACTTCAATTCCTTTGTCAGCTAATTCTTTAGAAAGTTCAGAAGTTGTAACAGCACCAAATAGTTTACCGTTATTTCCTACTTTCTTAATTAGATCAAGTTGAAGACCATCAAGTTTTTTCTTGATTGATTCAGCAGCTGATTTTTCTTCAGTAACTTTCTTACCAAGCATTTTTTGATAGTGCTCCATTTGAGCTTTATTTGATTCATCTGCAAGAACGGCCTTATCACCAGGGATAAGGAAGTTACGTGCATAACCTGCAGAAACGTTTACAACTTCACCTACGTTTCCTAGAGAAGAAACTCTCTCTGTTAGGATAACTTTCATAATTTATCTCCTTCATCATTATTTTTTGATTTAAAAAGTTTGCGAAAATCGACCCAAGTATCTAAAACTCCCACGAGCGCGAGTACTTGATAGCCCATGATGACTGATAAAAAGATCACCATAGTTCTAAAAAATCCAAAAATTCGCCATTTATTCAATAGATCACTTAGTATCCCAAATCCTTGGAAGAAGTAGAAAATCCCCAGCATCAATAGAATGTTATATCCTGCGATTTCGGCCCATTCACCCAATTGTCCATAAGCACTCCCAACGGCCAAAACAAGACCAATGATAAGAGGCCAAACAAAAGAGAAAGGCACCTGAAATGACGTCAGGTTTTTAACATTATAAGGATACGTGTGGATCACTCTCCAAAGAGGACCTAATTTAAGTATCACGAAAGTTCCTACCCAAATCGAAAGGAAAACCCCAATAAAAATAGCACTCGTACCATAATGAAGAATTGAACTAACCACTTCTGTGGGGTCATTCTTCAGATCTTCTAGTTGTCTTAACTGCTCTGAAGGAGCATTCGGAACATCTTTAAGAGTATTATAGTATTGAGAAGCTGCATCTTTAATATTCGGAGTAAGTACACCTTCTATTCCACCAGGTTGTAAGTAATTGAAAAGGAGGGCTCCTCCTATAACAATTGCAAACATGGCAAAACCATTGCGTAGAATCCCTGTAACAGGATGAACTTTCCTCTTAATTGTTTGAGAAATAAGGTAACCATAAATTAACGCCATAGGAAAGGTTCCCACAGCACTTCCCTGATACACCTTAAGTTGCATAAGCAAGACAGCAAGGCCTGTACCTATCGCCCCTAAAATAAAAGACTTACTTTTACCGTAGAGAAGAAAACTAAGTGTAAAAGGAATAGAAGCAAAAAGAGCAAACGGTTCTAGACTTGCAAAAAGAAGCGCAAGAACACAAAGGAAGACCAACTTAGAAAAACTAAGCTCTGGAACCTTAAGGCTTCTCATATTCTTAAAATATGGATTGTCCTTAATTTCGTCTTCGAATTTGTTGTCGTTTTGATCAGTCATTTTCTAAATGAATTCCCTAATTATCTCTAATTATCAATTAAGCACGAACTTCAGCAATTCTATTTGAAACATAACTAGCAACACCAATTTGACGAGCACGCTTAATAGCAGTCGTTGCAAATCTTTGGTGCTTACGGCTTACACCTGTAACACGAGCTGGAGAAATTTTTCCAAATTCGTTAATTAGCCATGTGAAAGTTTGCGGATCTTTCCAGTCAGCTTTAATGCTATTAGCTTTAAAGTAACAAGACTTACGACGTGCAAATTTCTTAGGATTGTCTTTCTCGCCATCTTCTTCTTTGTCAGTAACTGAACCTTTGTAAGTTTTAGAGAAAGGAGTTTTGTAAGCTTTAACAACAGCTTCACGGTCATCATCTTCGCCAAGAGCGATAAACATGTGACGTAGGTGAGAATCTGAAATTTTCAGACGACGAATAAGTTCTTTGTTGTTTTCGTTATTCGCTTTGAAGATAAAGTAAACGATGTGTCCACTTTTAACTGCTTCGATAGTTGGTTGCGCGAGAGTAACTTTTCCCCAATCATCTTCGATGAATACTTCACCGTCATGAGCTTTAACTACTTCGTGAACCATACTTTTCAGACCGGCAACCTCTTGCTCATTAGCTTCCGGCGTCGCCACTAGGGCCAACTCATAGATCATAAAAACCTCCTGGACTAAACGGCCCTTGAACACCATGCTCAAAAGCGGGGTTTAGTGAATTTCAAAGCTCGCACGTTAACACTAAATATTGGAAATTAATAGAGTAAAATCGGTTTTTTTACGCGAAGCCCATCATTACTAATATCTACTTTCAGCTAGTTACAATGTCATCCACTGATAATTAATCATTAAATGTGAAGTTGTGAATAAAATTCGTTTTCACTCATGCCAGAAAAGTAACTAATCCACTGCTTTATCAGAGGATCTCTCTTACCCTTGAGCTTGATACAGGAGAAGACTTCACTCGAGTGCTGCATGTAGTTACCCAAAGTCAGCTTTATCTTGCAGAAGTTCTTATTCCATTGTTCATTTGAAGCAACCTTAACTTTTGTAGAGATTGAGCCAATTCTTGATTGAATCCATTCATTGGAGAAGTTTGGTTTAGGATTTTGAGAGTGAAGTCCAATCTTAGGGCGACTTACTTTGGAGTAGAACCAATTTTCAGAAGTATCATCGTAGAAATGAATAGGCACAGAGAATCGCCCTATTCTCAATCTACCTTTTAATGAAATAAGACCTTTGAAGTTAATATTCTGCGACGGATAATTATAGGTGCGTATCTCTTCTCTATACTTTGTAACAGGAACTTGCTCATCATAATTTACATCTCTAAAACGAGTGATCTGACTACCAATACAACTGCATTTAGGGTCTCCCGATGAATTCTGATTACATGGATAAGAACTCGTCGCATCTTTGGGAGAACATTGATAAACGAAGTCTAAATAAGACTCTTGTCGAGTCTTGGTTACCGTCTCATAACCCGTATAAGGAATCTGTACGCTGTATTCATGTACTTTGATCTTTTCTGTTTTTTCTTCTTTAAATGTGAATTCCCCATCAAGACTTATATAGGCCGTATTAGGAGAATGAGACGAATACCAGACTGACTCTTTAAAAGAGGAACGAATACTCGCCTTTATTTCATCCATGGCACGATCGGATATAGGCCCTTTCTTAATTTTTCCAGAAACTACAATTTTTGAAAAAAGTTGGGGATCGGCTTTGGGAAGACTATGCAACTTATCGGACTTAAATAGAGAGCAATAAGAATTTATAAACTGTTTATAATAGAGAGAATCACGTTTTGACTTTTGATAGAGGTGCTCACACTTTTCTTTACCAACTGATTCTATTTTCAATTTTAACTGCGAGATACGTAATCCATAAATATTTTCGTAAAGCACTCCATGATCAAGTAGATACTTCTTTGCCTTTAAGGGATGTTTCTCATTTAAAAGAAGATTCATTTGAGAAATAAAATAGGGATAAGTTCTTGTTACTTCCTTTTTTTCTAATAATGATCCATGGATATTCTCATGGGCATCCCCTTCTGAGCGAATTTTTCGTATCTGATGGGCGATATTCATGGCCTCACTATAGCGATGCTCTACATTGCGGTTTCTCATTGAAATCAATAGCTCTTTTAAGAGTCCATCATCTGCTTCTTTTTTCAAAACCAATAACTCAGGATCATCGTCCTTGGGTATCCCTTCCATCAAAAGGGTTCGCGCTTCACGGTAGCGTTTATTCTCTAATAAATATTGCGCATCCTTCTTTAAGGAAGAACATGACACCACTGATAATAAGATGAATATAATTACGTAATACTTTGCTAATTTCATGAGAAACCTTAGACCCCTTTATATTTATCTCTCTATCAAAGCGGGCCTTGATTTATTTGTCAACGAGCAATCCTAGCTGCTTGTTTCAATATTGCAATTTAGAGCAACTCAGCCAGCCTAATACTCAAAACGAGGGCATAACACAATACAGCTTAACAACCCGTCCACTAAGGAGCATTTGTGCCACTCTTTTCAACCTACACTCTCATTGCCCTTCTGATCTTTCTAAGCTCTTGTAAATCAGATAACCAAACTCCGAAACAGCATTCATTTCCAGGTGCGCCTCCCGTTAATTTAATGGATAAAGATAGAGATGGTCTCTCTGACCCTTATGAACAGCAAAATAAGACAATATCTGATATTACTAATTTCCCCTCTATCCAAATTCAAGAGGATCTCCAATCTCATATCACCCTTACTCAAAAAACATTTGGCTCATTAGATGTTAAATGGGAAAGCTCTGCTTCCCACAATTCAACTCCTACACTTCGCCTTACCCGCAAGCAAATGGCCACAAACTCTTATGAAGACCGTATCAACTTGAGTGAAGAAAAGTCTCCTATATCCTTCTCTCCCTTACCCACCATTGCCCTTACTCATTTATTAAATCATCAGTGGAATTCCTTCAACGAAACTCTCAAAGAAATTAAAAAAACAAAAGGATCTTATACTTTAAATGTGGAATCGAGCATTCCTCTAAAACTTGCCTATTTCGATGGAATTAAAGAAGTTAAAAATATTGCGGTAAAAATCGGGTATCTCAAAGAAGGAAAGTTTGTAGAGATAACGAAATCTTTTATTTTAAAAGACGATCTTGATAGACCCCTTACTTTAGGAGAAATGAATGCTGAAAATAGAGCTCAATTAAATATTGAATTTAATAATGAACAAACTCTTGAAGATATGATTTCTACACGAAGTCAGCTTTTAATGAAAATCACAGATTACGAATCCTTTACTAAAGAAAATCACCACTATACTTTTTTAAAGCAATGGAAATATGCTCTATCCAATGCAAAACCAATCTTTATCAGTACCCCAGTTAATGATCGAATCTTTTTAATTCAAAAAGAAATGAATTATCAAGAGGCCTTAAAAAGACTCTACACTGATGTTGAAATGAAGGGTTACTCACTTCATACTCTTGGTGGATTTACAAACGAATACTTAGAAGAAGTCCCCCTGACTCAAATGAATAATAGACAACTCACCACTGCTCAGTGGCACATCATCACTCAAGATAATAGTATTTTTATTGGTCACTACAGTGCTCTTGAAATGGCCCAGTCTAAAGAAGCAATCATTGCACAAGATCAAATAAATCTGAATAACGAGTTTAAGCACCTAAGTTTTGAAAAGCTTCGTGTCGGAGAAATCATAAAAGTTAGCTACAATGGCCAATACAAGCTTCCTGAGCCACATAAAAAGGAATCTATTGTAGAGAGTGTAGCCTACGATAAAGTTACCTATACTAGAGGTCCATCTCTAACCTGCAGAAGTAAACCTGGAATCAGTTGTCGAGGAGATCGTAATCTCGAGCCGGGTATGCCTCAAAGAATACTCGTAAGAAGCGAGACAACATGCCTAAAAATCAGTAATCAAATGACCTGGAAAGAAGAAGAAATAGCAAAAGATGATCTTTTGATGATGAATCAAGAAGGTGTTGTGATTACGGCCTCTGACTTATTTGAATTAACAGGAGCCTCTTCTTTTTTCAACAAAGACACTAAATTATTTGAAATTGAATTTAAAGTAACACAAGACTTTATCCAACGTTATGGAGAAGAGTTGAATATCTACATTAGAAATAATCAAGACCAAAAGCTCTTTGATATCGGAACAGTCGACATTCAATGTGAGGATCAATTACCAACAGATTTTAACTATCCTCTCATCTTTGGAGAGAGTCATATTGAAGAATTTAATCAAATCAATGACGTTCAACTTCATTATTTAAGAAAATTCTAATGATAAAGGGAGGCGAAATGCCTCCCCATTTTTTGTCTATAAAATGGTGTTAATAGAATCACCATTCATACTTCTTACATGAATCAGATTCTCTTCTTGTGGATCAAGTGGTGGCAGTTGAACTTCATAAGAAAATGGTGTCATCTTCATCGCACAAAGTTCATACACTTTTTTCATTCTAGGTAGAATTGAAATCGTGTTCTTTCCATTATCGATCACTCTAATTTTATCTAAAGTATAACAATCACTTGGATTATGACCTTTCAGGGTAATCATTCTCTTATCTACATCACGCTCTATATATTCAACATTAGCATAGACTTCATTTCGATCATTATCTGTTCGTGGTGCTGATACAATAAACTGTGCCTCAGATTCAGAGGGACTTCCCTCATTAACCACGACGTCATAATTACCCTGATCTAGTTTACCGAGTGGAATGGTCTTAACAAAAGGCATGATCACTTCGGTGCAATAAGGATTTTGATCGCCATAATAAAAAGAGGTTAGAACGATTTCAATTTTATCATCTACAATTTTTTTGGAAAGCGTAGGACTTCTATGACACGAATTAGGTAGATAGCCTGAAACGACGAGCTCGGAATTGTCTTCGATATCATATCCGCGAGGAGAAAAGACGCCCGTGATAGGAACCCTCTTCATAGTAGGGGTAGAGGCAAATACTTGATTTGAAAGAATTAAAGAAATTAGAATAGAAAACGATTTCACAAATGCTCCTTTTTAAGATTAGTATTTACCTAAGTCTAAGGGCTTCCCCACTTATTTGAATTGATATAAACCTTTAGCCTTTGTGTACTTTTCTACAAATATAAATTTTCTCGTCTTTTCCATAAGGGGCTTTTAATGAAACTACTCACCTCACTACTTCTCTTGCTTCAAATGAATAATGCAATGGCCTCTCGTGATTCACTGGCCTTCTTTTATAAGCCAAATAAAGTTTCCGTACTTATTAATGAGCTCACTCCTTATGGAAGACTCGGTGACTTCATGAATCAATTTACGACAGAGGCCTCCTTTCAAAGAGAGGCTGACGGTTTTAAAATGAGCTGCAGTCGCACTCTAAGAGGAGCTGGATGTCGCTTTCATTTCACTCCTGAAGATAATATTCTTATTCAAGACAGAACTCTGAGCGCACAATTTGAACTAGAAGTAATGGAGCCGACTCTGAATAACTCATTTGTCGTTAACTTTGCAAGCTCGGCCAATGATAAGCTAAGAATTACAATAGAAGATAATGCCCTCATATTTGAAGGCTCAAAGATCTTAAGACAGGCTCATTAATATAAATATACGGAGAACTTTTTAGTGAGAAGCTATAAAGTTCTCTAAAGAACTATTGAAACCATTAACGTCTTCTATATTAGAAATATGAGCAGCGTTCAATACGGCCAGCTGCGATTTTTCGACTTTATCTTGTATAAACTCGGCATCACTAACAGTCGTAACTTTATCTAAGTCACCTGTAATGATATTCAAAGGAAGACTTATCCCAGCAACTTTCTCACGTAAATCAGTATCCCTTAGAACAACACAACTATTAAGGTAGTCTTTCTGACTAATTTTATCAAAGCCTGAAAGAGTGTCATCAACTTCATGGGAATATTTCTTATTAAAGTTAGCAGAAAACCAGATCGCAGGAGATCTTAGTTTTAAAGGAGAGAATCCCTCTTTTTCAACTAATTCTATTCGTTTATTCCAAATGACTTCATTACAAATTTTTGCTGCCGTATTAGCGATGGTGACAGTGTGAAATCGTTCGGGATGACTAAGTGCTACCCATTGACCAATAAGTCCGCCAAGTGAGATTCCACAAAAGTGGGCCTTATCCACTTCATGCGAGTCGAGTAAACCAATGACGTCATCCCCAAGGTCTGTGATGGTTGAATCCACTTCTGCACGAGTATTATAAAGGATAATTTGGTACTTACTTTTGAAATACTCGACTTGTTTATCCCACATACTCCAATGAGTTCCAAGAGAGTTTGAAAAGACAAGGGTCCCCTTGTCTTTATTCTCTTGAGATAAAACTAAAGACTCCACTTCTGACATTTATACTTTCTCCATAAGTAGTGCACTTCCTTGACCAACACCAACACACATGGTTGCGAGGGCATACTTCTCCCCTCTTCGTTGCATTTCAAGGGCAGCGTGAAGAATAAGGCGAGCCCCACTGGCACCCAAAGGGTGTCCAAGAGCAATCGCCCCACCATTAGGATTAATGAATTCTCCATCCTCTGGTAATCCCAACTCTCTTAGGACAGCAACCGATTGTGAAGCAAAAGCTTCGTTCAATTCAATGACTCCAATATCTTTTAAGTTAACTTTTTTCTTTGCCAGAAGTTTATTTACGGCATGAACTGGACCCATCCCCATAATACTTGGTTGCAGTCCTGCTGCTTGCCCACCTAGAATACGAGCGATGGGGTTGAGGTTATATTTCTTTACGGCCTCTTCGCTAGCAATGATTAAAGCGACAGACCCATCATTAATTCCAGAAGCGTTTCCTGCAGTAACTGTTCCCCCAGGTTTAACCACACCACGTAACTTGGCCAAAACCTCTAGAGAGCTAAGTCTTGGGTGTTCATCTTTATCAACAATGCGAAGCTCAGGATCAGACTTTTTCTTTCGAGGTATCTCAACTTTACAAATTTCTTTTGCCAAAGTTCCATCTTCCATGGCTTTCGCAGCTCTTTGTTGGCTTCGATGAGCAAATGCATCTTGATCAACGCGACTAATTCCAAATTGCTCAGCAACATTTTCACCGGTCTTAGGCATTCCTTCTGATCCGTATATTTCTTCCATCTTCGGATTGATAAAACGCCAACCCATAGTGGTATCTTGTAAATTTATATTTCTATCAAAAGCAGACTCACTCTTTCCTAAAACAAAGGGAGAACGAGTCATATTTTCAACACCTCCGGCAATGACTAAATCGCTTTCACCGGCCCAAATATTTTTTGCGGCCAGGCTTACGGTCTCTAAACCAGAAGCACATAAACGATTCAAGGTCATTCCTGGAACATCGACAGGGAGTCCGGCCAAAAGAGCGGCCATTCTCGCTACGTTACGATTATCTTCTCCCGATTGATTCGCACATCCCATTAGGACCTCATCAAAAGCGCAAGGATCAATATTAGGGTTACGCTTGAGTAATTCAGCAATAGGAATCGCAGCAAGATCATCTGTTCTCACATCACTAAGCGCTCCATTGTATTTTCCAAATGGTGTACGAATTCCGTCACAGATATAGGCATAGGTCATAAAAATCCCCTTTATTTAAATGAATAAGGGCCATTATATACATTTTGGTACTTGTTTATCTAGGCGCAAAAGGACAAGGAAGGCCCTCTAAATCCTTAAAAAAGAAGAAAGAAGGCCTGTGTCCAAGATTTAGCTGTTTTTATTGATTTAATTCTTTAAGAGAACTAAATCAAAAGTTGTATACGTAAAAGGACGCTCGATCTCGAACTTCTTCATAAGCTTCGGATCATCTATCTTTTTTAAATCAACAATCAATTCATCTCTTGTAGCAAAAGCAAAGTCAGCATGAAGATACTCATCTCCAGGAACATTAAATTGAGTCGTTAATTTTTCATACCCATCCACGCTGATCATATAGTGAATATGGGCGGGTCTATGAGTATCTCGTCCGATTGCAAAGAAAGCCGCTTCGGTTGGAGAACCTGCAGGTACAGCATAACCAGGCGGAAGCTTTGTTCTAAAGCCATAAGTACCATCTTCTCGAGTTATGATCGTGCGTCTATTATTATACGCTGACTGAGAAGGATCAACGATTGAGTAGGCACCACTTTGGTTGGCTGACCATACATCTACTTTCGCGTTAGCAATGGGATTTCCTTCAGTATCGGTAACTTTTCCTTCTACAACAAAGTCTTCAGCGTCTGGTTCTGTACCATCATCCATACGGCCATACCCATTTACAACAGGTGCACCAGGAACAAAGAGAGGTCCTTCGATTGCTCTTGGAGTTGCTCCTGTTTTCCCCTCTGCTTTGGCCTTATTATCAGCGATGACATCTAGTAAACGCTCGAGTCCAAACCCTGTTAAATAAAGAAGAGTTTGATTTGAAGCACCAAGTGAATTAGCCCATGAGTTAAAGTCCCAGACTTCATCGTGAGTAATGTCATGCTTCTCCACAAGTTCATACATGAAAGTTACGAAATCTTCTGTGATTGCCCTTAGCCTTGGGTCGCCCTCTTTTACATAAGATGAGTTAACCTCTTTTAATAGCTCTTTTACCGTGTATTCCATGGTTGTCCTCCTCGAAATAATAAATTATTTAATTGATGATGGATGCTTACTTAAAGCAGTAACCTCCATCTCTAAAAATGGTAGCAATGGTAATTTCATTAAAATGTCATGAAGTTCGTTATTATCTTCGACATCAAAAATACTATAGTTTTCATACTTACCCGTAACTCGCCAGATATGTGGCCACTTCCCTTCTTTTTGTAAAGATTGAGAGTATGCTTTCTCTTTGGCCTTTAACTCATTCAATTTTTCAGCATCAGCATCATGAGGAATAACTACATTCATTTTCACTAGGTATAACATAAGCTTTCTCCGTATTATTTACGTTTATATCGTTCTACTTTTTCCATATTTAATTCAAGACCGAGACCAGGTCCTGTAGGTAGATGCATATGATAGTCTTTAAACTCGGGAGGATTATTTACGATATCGTCCGTTAATAAAAGAGGTCCGAATAACTCTGTCCCCCACTCTAAGTTTCTCAAAGTGGCAAAAGCAAAAGCAGAGGCTACAGAACCAATGGTTCCTTCTAGTAAAGTTCCACCATAGAGAGCAATTCCAGCCGCCTCTAAAACAGCAGCTGTTTTTAAACATTCTATAAGGCCACCTGACTTTCCAATCTTAAGGGCCGCAACGTCACCTGCTCCTAACTTTGCCATTCGTAGGGCGTCCTCAGGAGTTGCAACTGATTCATCGGCCATAATGGGCATATCGTATTTCATCGAAAGCCTGGCCATTCCATCAAAATTACCTTTGGCCAAAGGCTGTTCGATCAGATCAACACCACAGTCTTGAAAGGCCTTAAGTCCATATTTGCATGTACTCTCACTCCAAGCTTGATTGATATCGACAGTAATCTTAGCTCGATCACCCAATGCCTTTTTGATATTACATACGTGAGATATATCTTTTTTTGAATCGTTGGCACCGACTTTTATTTTAAAAATATTATGTCGCTTTATTTCTAAAAGGTTTTGCGCTTCTTCTATATCTTGATTTGTATTTCCACTGGCCAAGGTCCACAGAACAGGAACCTTATCAACAAGTGTTCCTCCTAAGAGTTGTCCTACAGTTAGATTTCTTCTCTTTCCCTGCGCATCGAGAAGGGCCATTTCAATTGCCGATTTGGAAATGTGATTTCCTTTAGCAAGCTTATTTAATTGCGCCATTCTTAGATTGATATTGCAGGGATCTTGACCCACAAGCGCCTGCGTAAAATATTTTTCTATTACAGAGAGAATAATCTCGGGAGATTCTTCACAGTAGCTAAGTCCTCCAATCGTAGTCCCCTCACCAATTCCAACAAGACCATCGCTACAGTGGATCATGCAAAGAACCATACTTTGATGCTTCATCGTCGTCATAGAAAGTTTATGGGGACGACATGTAGGAAGATCGACAATGAAACTTTCAACTTTAGTAATGGTTATTGCCATCTTGAAGGTCCTTATTTTAAATTCATCTTGGTATTATCCTAAAGAAGACCAATATCGACGTCCAACACCTATTAGCGAAGCCCATAATACCCCAAAGGTATCAAGTCAACACAAGCACCTGATTTTAAAAGACTTTTCACCATTTAAATTCTAAATATATTTCTATTGTCTAAGGAAATTTGATATAAGACCCAAAAGGCTAAAAATTGACTTATTCATTACAGACGTCAAAAAAAGCAGCTAACCAACTAAAACTACTGAGTTAATTTGTTTTATAACCTTAAATGTCTATTAAAGATATGATTCAAAAATTGAGATAAATATGGAACTAAGACACCTTCGATACTTTATAGAGATTACTCACGACTTAAATATGACCAGGGCGGCAAAGAGACTTGGTATCTCGCAGCCTCCTCTTAGCAGACAAATAAAGCAACTCGAAGAAGAGCTTGGTGTCCCTCTCTTTAATCGATCTGGAAATAATCTTACCCTGACAGATGCAGGGACCTTTTTTACCATGAAGGCCCAGCAGATACTCGATAATGTTGAATCGGCAACCCAGGCGGTTCAAAGAATTGGTGGTCCTAGTAAGAAGTGGCTCAATATTGGTTTTGTCCCTTCCACTATTTATGGTTTTCTTCCTCAACTGATTAGACGCTACAGAACAAGTAGCCCTCATGTGGAAGTTTCTCTGCACGATCTAATGAGCCAAGATCAGATTCATGCTCTAAAGTCTGGTCAGATTGATATAGGATTTGGTCGACTTCATATCAATGATCCTGAAATTAAAAAAGAGGTTATTTTTGAAGAGCCCTTGATGGCGGTATTTCAAAAAGGGCATCCGCTTACAAAGAAAAAGTCAATCAGTCTAAAAGAGATGTCTCAAGAACCCCTTATACTCTATCCCAAAAGACCAAGACCTAATTACGCGGATCATGTTTCGGCACTTTTTTATAAGCACTCTCTTCAAGTTAATATTGTTCAGGAAGTTCAAGAGTTACAAACAACTCTGGGATTAATTGCTTCTGGGGCAGGATGCTCAATAGTTCCAAGCTCGGTACAGAAGATGAGAGGAGATGATGTCATCTATATCCCTTTCAAAGACAAAACGGTTACATCTCCAGTGGTTATGTCTTACTTAGATAAATTAGAGCAGACTCAAGAACTTCGTAAATTTATAAAACGGGTTCGTCTACTCTCTCATCTTAGTTCAGGCCATTAGCAAATTCCGCAATATCGATACTTTCTCGACATTGCATTTCTACTTCTTCAGGTAGGCCTAAGTCATTTTCACCAACATTCACATAAGCTCCCCAATTCAAGTTACCTAAGTAAACCATAGAGAGATAATTCTCTCCCCAATGAGATACAAAATGAGTCGTGTCCTCACTAAAGAAGAATCTATCCGAGGCTGATTTTTTGAAGGGATTAAGCTCTGAATCGAATCCCTGAGAAAACTCAACCGTTACCGCGTTATCTTCAATAGAGACATCAAGATAGAGTTCTTGACCTTGTTCAAAGCTTGGGTCAAAGACTGAAAAAGGCTTATGACACTTAAAAATAGTTTGCGCAAAAGATGGCATACTTAGAAGACCTACGATGGTCAAAAGTAAAAACTTATTCATTATTATTCCCCTATAACGAGTGGTAACCTTTTGAAAACCACTGAGTTATCCCTCTCTCTACAAAGTAGTAGATATTGATAACTCCCTTCTATCGCTTCAGGGCTTAAATGAACACATTGGTCTGGAATTTCTACAGACAACTGGACCGGACGCTTAAGAACACCAGACTCATCGGCCACCATAGTATAAAGACGAGAACCAAATATTAAAGTACTGTTAATAAAGGCTCCTGCTCTAGGACTACCTTGATCTTGAACGACAACTGGGGATAAGGTTTCAGCAAACTGAACCCCCGGAAAAGAACTTTCACGATTAATTCTTAATTTACTCTTTTGTCCGGAATGGTTTTGATAATGTACAAAATATCTTCCCTCTAGAAGATGAGAATGCTCTTGATCATTATAGCTGCCAATAACACCAAAAATAGGGTCACTATAATTATTGGTAGAGAATTCTTTAAAAATAGATTCCCCATCACGTTGAACTATTAAGCTTCTGGCCATTTCACGAGAAGGCTGAACCACAAAATTGGTCATATCACTAACTTCTCCTAACTTGGTCATATTCCACACAAGAACACTTGAATTCTCAGAAGCATAGGCAAACGGAATATCAACGGCTTCAACTTCCATTTCTTTATCTGTGTGGGTAAAAGTATAGCGAGTATAACTCTTATTAAATTCATCTCCCGTAGAAATAAGACCACTAATATTACCCGAATTCTGAGAATTCGTAGTCACATTAAAAGGCTTTTCAAGATCTAGGTTCTGCCACGGCATAACATTAAGTTGTGTTTTAAGTTCATCCATAACACGTGGTGAATTCAAAACGCGTAGAGAGAAAACACCAGAATCATTAGGATCTAAGTAGTACAAGTAGTTTGCCGTTGATTCTTCATCAACTCGATCAAGAAGATCATCCACATTGTCTTCTTCCATTAAGCGATAGCGAGTATAAAAGCTAGGAACTTTTAAAGTATTATTCTTGTATTGTGTATTAATAAATGAACTACTACTCAAATCATCCGCACTTAAAGGAAAATTTTCGTAATCAAGAATGCTGAACTCAAAGTCGAGTGTTTCATTCTTTAGAATATAGCTATAACCAAGTTGCACCTCTCCTGGAAGAACCCCGTAGACAACATAGTCATCCACACCATCATGATCCATATCATTTTTAAAGATACGAATAACAGAGTGATATCTTCTTGTTTTGATATCTTCTAATATCCAGCTCGAATCTTTCGTTCTCTTTAAAATCGATATTACAGTTGAGTCTTCACTTTGAAGTTTTGACTTCATCGTAAAGTATTCAGGTGAAGATCCATAATTTGTTTTAAGTCGTTTAATTCGGCTTGTTTTGCTCGTTCCTCTAAAATAAAGAAGATCAGAATAAGGAGTATCTTCAACTTTTTCTATAATCAGCCCGGTTGATTCATTTTCAAAGTTTAAGTCTCTTGAAAAAACGATTTTTGTCTTATTTTTGAAAGTGTTATTTTGTGTTTTAATCGTAACGTTTACAAGTTGATTAGAGTCGATGAGTTGATCATTAATTTTACCTTCAACCAGTATTTTCTTTGAGTCACCTTTATAAAGATTTATTTTCAACGCTGCAGAATTAAGTTCTATGTCTGATGATTCAAACGTTATTTCCACTTCAACATTCTCCACATCGGACACGTAAGATTTTATATCCAAAGGAAAAGTAAATCTTCCTGAAGTCACCGAATAATTAACCTCGAGTAAGTTTTTAAAGTTCGCCGCAATGAACTCCTTTGGTTCATTCAATAGCGCATCTTTCATACTTACTCGACCATATTGAGTGAACTTATCTTTGTCCTTTGAAGGTACTTCGCTTTTGGCCGTTGAGTAGAGCCTTGCTTTTAATTCATCATAGGAAATATCGGGGTATGCCAGTTTAATACTGGCCGCAATAGCTGCGGCAAAAGGAGCGGCCTGACTTGTACCATTTTTTACTTCGTATCCTTTGATTCTTAGAACTCGAGATTCAACACTTTCCATGGGATAAAGAGAAACGATCGACTCACCAGGAGCACTGATATCAACTTTTCCTCCAAAGTTTGAAAATTCCGTGACAGCACCTTGATTATCATAGGCCCCCACACATATTACATTCTCTTCAGTACAAGGATATGTTGGTATTTCTTTATTATTATTTCCGGCCGCTACAATTACGGGGATATTTTTTTGCGCAGCAATTTCTAAGACATTCTTCATCTTAGGCGTATGAATAATAGCAGGCCATCCAATACTCATATTGATGACATCAGCCCCTCTGGCCAAAGAGTAAGCAATCCCATCAGCAAACCAGTCTGTAACCAGTTTCTTGTTATAAACAAAGTGATTAATTTCTTCATTTAAAACTTTTACGGGAAGTATTTTAATTCTTGAATCAGATACTCCGGCCACACCTTGAGAATTTGCATTAGCAGCAATGATTCCTGCGACGTGTGTTCCGTGACCATCTTCATCGAGAAGATTTAAGTTATTCTTTAAAATATTAAAACCAGAACAAGGCTTAGCCCCTATATCTTCAGCGTTAGGACAAAGTTCACGATCAATATAAATGCGATCTTTCAATTCTGGATGATGAATATCTAAACCGGTATCCAATACAGCAACAACAACTTCCCGTTGTGCTGGAATATCAAGATTTTCAATCTTTGCGACATCAACATATTCGATATCAATTCCAGCAGTCCCTTTGATCTCATTTTGAGTGAGCTCTCCTGTACTACGATATAATGACTGTCCCGTATTAGAGATCCCCCATTGCCTTTTAAAAAGTATGTCCTCTTTAATCTGAGCTTGAATGCTATTTATGCTTAGTGTAGTAAGAGCGACAATTTGAATGATATTTTTAACTTTCATTATAATGTCTCCCTTATCCATAACCCGTTAAACTCTCCAGTTTGAACTCCAAGAATCTCTTTGACTCTCTCGATGGGTCCATTCCAGTACTTCCCTTTTATGGCCCCCATTGAATGGGAGCGAATAGGTTCATTTAATATTTCAGATTCCGTTCGAAAACCATTGATGAGTCCATAAATATAAAGGTTATCAACACCGATTAAGGAGATGAAATCTTTAAACTCGAGGTCTTTTTTCATTTGAGCGGCTAAATCAACAAGACACTGACCCATTTCTTTTGTCAGATGAGAGCTTTTATCTAATCGTTGGCATTTTTTATTCTTATCTCTCAGAATATTTAAATTACCACACTCGATTAAAGTTCTGGCCGTACGAATACGAGTATTTCGTCTTGAAGAGCCACACTCTCCACTACGATTTCTTGAATACTCACGAGACAATTCTTTAATTTCATCATCGTCTAGGTTTCTTAGTTTTTCAATTCCCGTATCATAGATATTGATATTCACATTGATATCAAAAAGCCTTAATCCTTGTGCATTATCAAGAGATCGACCGTCAAAGAGTGTAAAACCAAAGTCATCATTTATTTCTTCAATATACTTCTTCAGTCTACGCTTTCGAGCTGACCAACCTTCTTTACGATAAGTAAGGGCAAGAAGTGGATACTCCATAACGCCTTCGTTATCACGGGCTTCAAATCGTGTCCCTTCGGTCTCACTAACACCAAAGATACTTTGTCCCGGATTCTTGTAAGTTTCAGGATCAATTTGTGGAGATATCGGAAGATCCTCAAACCACTGTCCCATATAATAATTAAGAACTTCGTAAACAAATGCCTGATAGTTAATCCCAGATTGAGATTCTTTATTTAAAATTACAAAATTAGCAGTAGGTCCTCTTTCTGGTGTTACAGAGACATCAAGGTCTCCTTTTAAATACTTTGCTTTCCAAACAAGTAGAGAAAACTTACTCGAATTATCTTTAAACTCACCCTCTATTAATGTTGAATCTGTATTTACATCTAAAAGTTCAGATGAGTTTTCATCAAAGAGCTGATGAAGTCCAAGCGCATTAGTAAAGAGATGAGGGTTTTCTTCTAGATTTGTGCTTATATTTACATCTCTCACTTTAACGGAATACTTCCCCTTAGTTTGAGACTGAGAAAGTCTTAATATAGGAATATACTTACTCATGGCCACACTCATGAGTAATGTTCTCCCCTTTCCTTTATCTTCATAAATTTGAATCGTGCTCGCATCCTTTCGATAAATTTGTAATCGCTTAACAAATACTCCAGAAACACCTGCAGATAAACTCACACGTGTCTCCATTATATTGGCTCCGGCATTCCCCATTAACTGAGGAGTGATTCGATCTGTAATGAGTAAAGTTTCACCAACTCCAAGACCTTCGTTAATTTCAAGTAATAGTCCTTCAATCACTTCTAATCTAGGGTCAACTTCATCCTCTCCAAGCTCTCCAATCTCCTGATCTTTTACAGCTGCAAGCTCATCGAATCTCTTCGCTAGATTTCTCTTAATGAGGGGTACGATCACATTCTTATAAGGTTCTTTAAATGATTCTTTTAAGGTTTTAACAGGCTTTAAGTGAGTATACGTTCTTACCACACTCACTTCTCCACTTACGGCCAAAGAAGAAAACTCTAGTGCATTCTCTATTCCAAGAACTCCACCCAGAGAGACACCCACTCCTACCGTATCGGCCAATTGAACTAAGTTATCTGTTCCAAGATAGTTTCCAACGACAATATCTCGACTCATAATAAGCTTTCCATCAAGAGTTGGAGAAAACCACGTCCCAACTCCAAATTCCATAAATTCACCTGTTTCTACAAAGTGATCCAGTCCTTCTTGGAATTGATCATTCATAAATTCTAGTCTTTCTTCCGTAGGGTCAAAGACAGAGAGTTTATCATTTACAAGGGTTACAAGATTAGAAAGAACCGAGTTTTGAATTTTAGAAAAAGCAAAATATTCGAAGTCTTTAAATGGAGATTCGGGGTCACCATGAGCAAATCTTGTTGCGTAGCCACTCCAGTCTTCTTTCGTCAGTTGACCATCATCAAGATGTTCACCGTAAGCAGGAGTTAGATTGACTGATAGTTTATTTGTTTCTACTTCTAATATTTCTAAAAGAGCGTTTCTACGCGCCTTCAGTTTTTCTAAGACAATAACTTCCACTGCTTTTGGAAAAAAAGCATCGTGAACAATCTCTTTAAAATCGTCTTCTTTAAGATCTTTTAATATTCTTGCCATCCATAAGGCATCATCCATTGTTGCGTTAAATCTAGCAGTCGGAAAGAAATGAGGTAGGCTTAGGTACTCATTATCAACCTGTCCCACTTTCCATGGAAATTTATTAACTGACTCTCCAAGGTTTAACAGAGCATAGGGAATAATTAATGATCTTAATGTTCGTGATGTGAGAACCTTGGATGGTACTCCCATGGCGACATTGTAGTGATCACTTTGGCTAGGCTTAAGTACGGCGACATCATGAAGTGTAATTTCAAGCTGATCATCTTTGAGATCATTATGATCAAAGCCCAACCAACGAGAAGGAGCTCCATACGTCGCTTCAGGAATTGATTTCGTTAAAAAGATATCTCTTTGTTCAATAGATGAAAAAGTCACCTTCAATTTAGGAAGATACTTAATCGCTGGGATTATATAACCAAGGCTACGAAGAAGGTTCTTTCTAAGTAAGGCCGTATGTAACGTCTTACTCATCATAACCGTATATACACCATCATCATCATTACTTTGTTCAATTTGCCCATTAAAACGAATAAGTCCCTGGTTCGAAGAAATAGTTCCTTTAAAGTTAAGGCTCGAATCTTCTGAAAGAACGAGGTCATCTACTTTTTCATGGGATAATAATTCGCTACGACTAGGATTCCATACTTCTGAATCCATAGGATCAAGTAAGGAGAGATCAACTGAATCGGCTTCATTTTGTAGTTTCCATGCCTGCTCGGCAGTCAAAACCTGGCCCTTATAAATAAGGTCATCAGAAGGTCTACGTATGGAATTTAGGGGAATACGCTCCTCATTTGCACTTAAAGGTGCGCAAATAAGCAGAATTATGGAAAAAACCATAAGTGCGTGTTTCATCTATTATCCTTTATCGATTGAAAGTTCCCTTTCGTAGATGCAAAATCAAAGCCAAAACCAAGCTTTTTTATCGAGTACTCAACGACTCTTAACCTCAGGCACTGTCTAAAGATTTAACGCCCATTAAAAAATGAGTCAGTTCTTAATTTTTACGTTAATATGACGACAAGTTGCTAAAATCATTATTCAAGATAGCTTTGGAATCTCCATGAAAAAGATAGAAAAGTTAGTCATTGGTTGGCGCGAGTGGATCGCCCTTCCTGGACTTCATATTAAGAAAGTAAAAGTCAAAGTTGACACTGGTGCCAGAACGTCATCCCTTCATGCCTTTGATTTGAGATATACTAGGCGTAAAGACACTGAATATGTAAGCTTTAAAGTTCACCCTATTCAAAAAGATTCTAAAACGACAGTTGAATGTAAATCAAAGGTTCTAGAATACCGAAAGATCAAAAGCTCAAATGGACAAACCGAGAAGAGGCCTGTCATTATTGTGGAAGCAGTACTTCATGGTAAGAAATGGCCTATAGAAGTTACCTTAACAAATAGAGACGAAATGGGCTTTAGGATGTTATTAGGTAGAGCGGCCATGAAGAATCTCTTTATCGTCGATCCAGGAAAATCATACTATAGTAAGAAATTATAAAGAAAGGATGCATTATGAAATTGGCGATTCTCTCAAGAGAAAAGAATAATTACAGTACTAAGCGCTTAGTTGAAGCGGCAAAGGACAGAGGTCACAAAGTAAAAGTATTAGATACTTTGAAATTTGCCATTGATGTGGAAAAAGATAATCCAGATCTCTATTACATGCAAAAACGACTTCCTCACTTTGATGCTGTTCTTCCAAGAATTGGTGCCTCCATTACTTATTTTGGTACTGCTGTTGTTCGTCAGTTTCAACAAATGGATGTCTTCTGCGCCAATACAGCAGACTCTATTAATAATTCACGAGACAAGTTGAGAAGCTTTCAAATTATGAGTCGTCAAAGTATTGGGCTTCCTCTTACCACTTATGTGAAAGATAAAAATGATGTTAAAGATGCTATTGAGCGTATAGGTGGAGTTCCTGTTGTTATTAAACTTCTGGAAGGAACTCAGGGGATTGGAGTTCTACTGGCTCACACAATGGAATCAGCAACCTCTATCATTGAGCTTCTTCAAAGTCAGAAGCAAAACGTACTCATTCAAAAGTTCGTAGCCGAAAGTAAAGGTAAAGACATACGGGCCATTGTGGTTGGTGACCAGGTCATTGCGGCAATGAGAAGGGTTGCTCAGGGACAAGAATTTAGAAGTAATGTTCATCGTGGTGGTCGAACAGAAAAAGTAGAACTTAGTGATGAATATAAAGAAACAGCTATTAGAGCTGCGAGGAGTATGGGCCTAGGTATTGCTGGTGTTGATATGCTTGAAGGTCATGATGGCCCGCAGATCATGGAAATAAACTCATCCCCTGGTCTTCAGGGAATTGAAACCTGTACCAATATTGATGTAGCAGGAGCTTTTATTGATTATATCTCTTCATGGGTTGATTTCCCTGAGTTTGATATTAAGCAAAAGCTAGCCCTGAGTCGTGGTTACGGCGTTAATGAAATTATGATAAGTCCTAACTCAGAGTATATTGGACACTCCATTCAGGAATCAGGTCTTTGGGAAAAAGATATCAATATTCTAACTCTTCATCGCACCGGAAAAGTAATCCCCAACCCTAAAGGCACACGTGTTCTAGAGGCCGGAGATAAATTATTCTGCTTCGGAAGACTTGATGCGATTAAAAACCTCATTCCAGAAAAAACAAAGAAAAGACGTCGTACAAAACCAAGAAGTCTTAAGAAGTAGAACATTATGGTAAAGAAAGTTCGTAAAGGCAGAGCGTCCTCCCCTTTCATGCAATTTGGTCATGAATTGGTAGGGCCCGGAGAGCGAAAGAGAATTGACCTTGAAGTGGCCACTCTCTACGATTACACAAAAATCAATATTCCCATTGAAGTCATTCGTGGAAAAGAACCAGGTCCGACACTTTTTATTAGTGCCGCGATTCATGGTGATGAAATTAATGGAATTGAAATCATTAAAAGAATTCTACAAACGCCTAAACTAAGTCGTATTAAAGGAACACTAATTTGTATTCCTGTTGTGAATACTTTTGGTTTCAATAATCTTTCACGCTACCTACCAGATAGAAGAGATCTTAATCGCTGCTTTCCAGGCAGTTCACGAGGGTCCCTAGGCTCAAGAATTGCGAGTCTCTTTATGAAAGAGATCGTCAGTAAATGTAGTCATGGAATAGACCTTCACACTGGAGCTATCCATCGCAGTAATATTCCTCAAATTAGGGCCAGTCTTGATAATGAAGAAACCAAGCAACTGTCTCATGACTTTGGCGTTCCTATTATTATTAACTCCTCTTTAAGAGATGGCTCTCTTAGAGAAGCGGCTAGAAAGAAGAAAGTTAATATTCTTTTATTTGAAGGTGGCGAGGCGCTAAGGTTTGAAGAAGATGTAATCAAAGCCGGACTGAAGGGCTGCTTCTCTATTATGAGAAATATTGGAATGTTGCCGCAAAAAGCAAAGAAGAAGAAAAAGAAAGCCACCAAGAGAACGACTTATGTTGCTCAATCAAGCCATTGGATACGTGCGCCTCATAGTGGTTCAGTCAAACAGATCAAACGCTTAGGCGATGAGGTCCAGGCCGGTGAAATCCTCGCCGTGATCTCCGATACTTTTGGTAATAATTCTTATAATGTCAGGGCGAAGGCCTCTGGAATCGTTATTGGAATGAGCACGATCCCTCTCGTTAACAAAGGAGATGCCATGCTTCATGTTGCTCTCTTTAGAGATTCGGCAAAAGTTATGGATACTCTCCAAACAAATGAAGACTTAGACTAAAAAAAAGCCCCTATAAAAGGGGCTTCTTTATTACTTTAAATTTATTCTTTTCTTATTGAACACCAAGAAGTTCTGGAATTAAATGATCTTCAAGTTGCTGAGGAGTCGTCCCCATCTTTGAAGAAATCTTCTTGATAAGTTCTTCTTTCTTTTCAGAATCAAGCTCAGCAGCAACAACTTCTTCAATCGTTACACCTGTAATTTTCTCAAGATCTTTTGTTAAGATCGCTTGATCTTCAGCTGTAAGTTCTTCTTGAGCTGCACCTTTCTTAAGCATTCCTTCTACTTTGTCTCCAAGTTTTGCAAGAGAAGTCGCTGTCTCTAGAGATACTTGGTAAGTATAAGAAATTTTCGAAATTTTATCGTAAAGAGCAAGCTCTTCTTTTTCAGAAGCAATAAGGTTTACATCATGAGTCTCTGTTTCATCTTCATACTGATAACCTGTTACTTGACCATAGAAGTAACCATCATATGAATTGAAAGAAACATCTTCATAATCAAGACCATAAGCATCTCCATCATAGAATCCTGTCGCCATATCGTAGTTTTCAATATCACGGAATTCTTCAGCAAGAGCATAAGAGTTACTATAATAGTCGTAATAAACGATTGATCTAATATATTGTAGGCTTACGGCCTTATATTCATTTCTAAGACCATCATAGATTACAAAACGTTGCTCACCATCGTATGTGGCATACGCTGTTTCATTTGTATAAAGAATAACTTCTGAATTGATAAGAGTATTATCAGTTGCATTAAGTCCGTTTACAAAAGAGCTCGCACTTACATAGGGAGACTGATAAGCACCGTAACTTGAGCTACCTCCACCACCACTACAAGAGCTTAAAGCCAGGGCCGTAGTTGTTAGAGCTGCACCAAGAATTAGTTTTTTCATATTCATAGGATATGTCCTCGTTAGAGTTTTGAGTTTGCAGCAAGCTACCATGCTCTGGGAGTCAATGAAATTTCTTTGTAAGATTTATAGACTGTGTAGATTAAATATTCATCTCTAAATAAAAAAAGCCCCCTAATTTAAGGGGGCTCTTCGTTATTTGATTTCTTCGCCTAATCGTTTTTTTAATAAACTCCAAGAAGTTCTGGCAAAATTTGATCTTCAAGTTGTTGAGGAGTTGTTCCCATCTTAGAGGAGATCTTCTTCATCATCTCTTGTTTTTTCTCTGAATCAAATCCTGCTGCAACAACTTCTTCAAGGGTTACACCAGTTAAGTTTTCAAGTTCTCCAACAAGGGCAGCCTGATCTTCGGCCGTCAATTCTTCCTGAGCGGCACCTTTCTTGAGCATACCTTCAACTTTGTCACCAAGCTTAGCTAGAGATGTTGCTGTTTCAAGAGAAACTTTATACGTGTAGGAAATTTTTGATACTTTGTTGTAGAGGGCCATTTCTTCGGTTTCTGATGCCATTAAGTTTACATCATGAGTGTCCGTCTCATCTTCATACTGATAACCAGTTACTTCACCGTAGAAGTATCCATCATAAGAGTTGTAAGATACATCTTCATAGTCAGCTCCAATGGCATCGCCATCAAAGTCTCCATAGTACATATCGTCTTCTTCGATATTTCTAAATTCATCAGCTGCTGCATAATTACTGCTGTAATAATCATAATAAACAATCGAGCGTACATACTGCAGACTAACTGCTTTATACTCAGCTCTTAGTCCATCATAAATAACAAACCAATCTTCAGAGTCCCAACTTGAACGTTGCGTTTCGTCTTCATAGAGGACAATATCAGAAGCATCTAAACCAGATGTTCCATCAACACTATTGAGTGAATCAATAAATTGAGTCGCCGTAATATATGACGATTGATAGGCTCCATAAGTTGAACCTCCGCCAGAACCACCAGAGCCGCCAGAACCACCTGTTCCACCGCC
>JBLWYP010000037.1:0-29668 GCA_048266825.1 Bacteriovoracaceae bacterium
CAAAACTGACTCTCGGTCTTGGTCTCTCTGGCTTTATTTTTATTTTAATAAGTTATGTGAATGAAATCTTATCTCATGGTCACCATGGTCATGAAGCTGAACATGCCGGCCATATTGAAGTCCATCACGATGAGACCATATTTGTTGTCATCGCAATTCTTGGAGCGGCCCTCCTTGTAACTTCGCATTTTTTAAATATTCGAAATTGTCGATGCCTCAAGGGCAATGGAACTTGTCGGTCATAAGGAGAGAAGTGGAAGCAATAGTAGCAATCGTTGGTTTTTTAGGGGCAGGTAAAACAACTTTATTAAAAAAAGTCGTTAAGAACTATGCACAGAAGAATTGGAAACCTTTTATCATTTTAAATGATTATGAAAATGCACAGGTTGATACCCAAGACTTCTTATCTTTTCTCGATCCTGAACAAATAAATGCTTTAAGTGGCAGCTGTATTTGTTGCAGTGGAGTGCAAGAATTAAGAGAGCTGGTCAACAGCTCTAACGAAAGAGAGAAGGGAATCACTTTAATTGAAGCCAATGGAACTACTGATGCTGTTAGCTTAATGGGGTTTCTAGGCGTTGGTGTGGACAAGCGATTCTTGCCACCTATTCAAATCGCTGTTGTGGATGTGAGAAACTGGCAAAAAAGAGGTTATAACAATGAGCTTGAGGCCAATCAGGTTCAGGTTTCATCTGTCATCATTTTAAATTATACAGACCAAGTTGATATTGAAAGGCTTATTCAAGTTGAACAAGATATTAGAAATATAAATCTTAAAGCGACAATCACTCATTGGGATAAATTTGATATTTCATCGATTCCTGAACTTCACCCCAATAATGATCCCCATGCCATAAAAATAGATCACCATAAAACACATTGGTCTTCTTGTTCAGTAGATTTGCCTGATCCCATGACCTCTAATTCTTTAAATGAAGTTCTAAAAGAAATACCTTCCACTATCTTAAGAGTGAAGGGCTGTACGCGCCTAGATAATGAAGAGCACTATACTCATTTCGAACGAACCCCTAGTGGGGAAGTGAGCATGTGGGCCTATCATACTACCCCAATAACAGGACCTAAGCTTGTTACAATTGGCCCTGGAAGTAACCCTGCCGAAATTACTGAATTGATTATCAATAAAACGAAAAAAAATACATAATACTATCTTTGTGATTTCACATCCATCCTATTTAGAAAACTTAAAATAAGTAAAATAGTGACTAATTTGCTCCTCTTTTATGTTGAGAAGTCTGCAAAATGTTAGATTTGTAGATTATTTCTTAACCGATTGGTCAAGTAATGTTTAAGTAATATTGTAAATAGCGAAATACGATAGGTAACAAGATGAAGTAAGGAGAGCTCATTTGAATTTTAATTATAAACAATTAAATTATTCTCTATTTAGGATCGTAATGGGGCTAAATATGGCGATTCATGGTGCGGTTAGAATATTCGGTGATTATCAATCATTTATAACTAAAATGGAAAATAGCTTTGAGCCAACGATTTTACCGAAAATATTAGTGACGGTGGGAGCAAACTTAATATCTCCAACAGAATTGGTCTTTGGATTTTTTTTAATATTAGGGTTTAAGGCGCGAGCATCAATCTCAATTCTCACTTTAAATATGATGTTACTCATTGTAGGTGTTTGTATTTTACAAAAATGGGACTTAGCAGGATTACAAATGTCTTATGTTATTTATCTCTTTTTACTTGGTCACTTTATAGATTTAAATAATCTATCTCTTGATCAGTTACTTTTGAATAAAAAGCACCGTTAATAAAACTATAAATACTCATCATTAAAAATATAGATTACTTAGATTTTAACTTTAACTACAGAAAGGATTAGGTATGAAATTATTAGGATCAGTAACATCTCCCTATGTCAGAAAAGTGAGATTAATTTTAAATGAATATAATCATGAATATGAATTCGAAAATTTCCAATCTCTTTCACCTGAAGGTGCAGCTAAACTTGAGACTTATGGATCAATTATTCGAGTTCCCATATTATTAGCTGAAGATAAGAAAATATTCGATTCGAGTATTATTGCAGAATACCTATTAGAAAAAAACGATATCAAACTGTCGATCGATGATAAATTAAAACTTCGTCTAATTGATGAACTTTGTGATTCTGCAGTAATTCTATTTCAAAGTAAAATGTGGGAGATTGACGAACAATGGACCAATAAACTTTCAAAGAAAATGCATAACAGATACAGCCTCATTCTCGCTGAGTTAGAAGAAACAAATGAAACTTTGACCGTTCTACAGAAAGATTGGCTCTTTTGTGTCATTGACTGGTTACTTATGAGAGGAATCTTTGAATTTGGTGATAAATATAAGAAACTTGAAGCTTTTTACAATACCAACAAAGATTTAAAGAGGTTTGTGGATACTGATCCTAGAGCTTAAATAGAAGACATTAATAATGTAACCTATCGTTAATAAGTGTCTTTTTGATGTAACAAATCCTCATTTGTATACGAATAACCTTATGTATCGAGTGATACTTAAGATTTATATAAATGAGGAGTCAGTTATTAATATCTTTCTCTTATTTCTACTTTCTTTCTTCAGGGCACAGAATATTTATGCCCTTGAGTTTAACTCTGGTGAAAATAAGATTCACCTGATTGAACTCTATACTTCTCAATCTTGCTCTAGTTGTCCACCAGCTGAAAAATGGATAAGTCGTTTTAAGGGCTCTCGCGATTTATGGAAGAAGTATATTCCAATAGCCTTTCATGTTTCCTACTGGAATCATTTGTCATGGGTAGATACCTTTTCTAAAGAGAGTTATTCAAAACGGCAACGAGATTACGATAATATTATAAAAGCAGGAGTATATACTCCTCAGATTCTTATCGATGGGAAAGACTTTAGAAAATGGCGAACAATAGAGGATACTCCACAATTGGAGGTCTCAACATCTCCTGGAAATTTAAAAGTCATTCTTGATGATAAAAATAAAACTGCTGATTTCAACTTTATTTCTCTGAATACGACCAAAGAGCTACATTGTTACGGTGCCTATATAGAAAGTGGACACTCTACAGAAGTTATTTCTGGAGAAAATAAAGGACGCAAGATTGATCAAGACTTTATAGTACGAAACCTATATGAAGCAAAAGCAACCAAAAATGGTCAACATTATTCTTGTCGATTAAATATGCATATTAAAAATATAGAAACTAAATCAGAACATTCATTGGTCTTCTGGCTGATTAACAACGAAACTTACGAAGTCGTTCAAGCGACTGGAGGTAAATCTATATGATCACGAAACTCTTGATGTTTACTTCATTTTTACTCATCTCATTCCCTTCTTACTCATCCGAGCGGCTAGAAAAAGCTACTTTTGCTGGAGGTTGTTTCTGGTGCATGGAGCCTCCGTTTGAAAAAGTTGACGGTGTTGTCTCCGTCATCTCCGGCTATAGTGGGGGCGAAGTAAAGAACCCAACTTATAAACAAGTCTCTTCGGGAAATACAAAGCATATTGAATCTATCCAAGTTTCATATGACCCGGATAAAATAAGTTATTCTGAATTAATTAAAGTTTTTTGGAAAAATATCGACCCCAGTGAATCAGATGGCCAACATTCTAGTGAAAGAGGGCAGTTTGTAGATCGTGGCGAGCAGTACTCTACTGCTATTTTCTTTCATGATGATAAGCAAAAAGAAATAGCAAAAAAATCGAAAGACTTTATTCTTCAAAAGAAATATTTTTCAAAAGTTTTAACGGACGTTAGAGCCTTTAAAACTTTTTACCCAGCTGAAGAATATCATCAAGACTATTATAAGAAATCAATTGTAACAAAGCTAAAGTATAAATATTACCGAAATGCCTCAGGGAGAGATGTTTTCATTAATAAGCATTGGAAGGGTAAGAAATTAAACTTTGATAGTGAGTCTACCTTTGTAAAGCCCAGTAAAGAAGAACTGAAGCGTATTCTTTCAGAAGTAGAGTATGATGTAACTCAAAATGAGGGGACGGAACGACCCTTTAAAAATAGATACTGGGATAATAAAGAAGAGGGGATTTATGTAGATATTGTCTCTGGAGAAGTTCTTTTTAGTTCTCGTGACAAATTCAAATCAGGAACGGGTTGGCCCTCTTTTACTCGGCCTATCAGTAAAGAAAGTATTGTTGAAAGAGAAGATAAGTCTCTTTTCTATACAAGAACTGAGGTTCGTTCAAAACTAGGGGACTCGCATCTTGGGCATGTTTTTAATGATGGACCTGCTCCAACAGGATTAAGGTATTGCTTGAACTCAGCCTCCCTAAGATTTATTCATAAGAAAGACTTAGAAAAAGAAGGATTGGGAAAATACATAAAATTATTTTCAAATGAAAAGAGTCATTAGAAGCTCTATGAAAGAAAGTATTCTGTATTAGTAAGAGAAGAAGATTCTAAATTTTAGGCAAAAAAAAAGCTGATCTTGCGATCAGCTTTTTTTATTCATTAATGGCGGGAGCGAAGGGACTCGAACCCTCGACCTTCGCCGTGACAGGGCGACGTTGTAACCAGCTCAACTACGCCCCCGCAATTTCTGAATGATATGAATATAGGGATGTCGAGGGTTTACGTCAAGAAAAAAGAATGGGAAAAATGAGGAATATGATAAAATTTAATATCCGAGGGTCTTTATTTAGTGGAGAAATCTTGTGTTTAGACTTCTGTACGATAGGCAATATCCCATCTAAAATAATATAACCCCTTTATTAATGGGTAAGGACACGGATTATGAACTTTCTATCTAATTATATGAACGCATTCTGGGATTATATCGTCGTAACGGCGCCCTATCTTCTTTTTGGTCTACTGGCCTCTGGAATTCTTCACGAATTCTTAAGCCTGTCGCGATTTAAGTCTTTTTTAAAGGGCGAGGGAATGGGACCTGTTTTTAAAGCGGCCCTCATCGGAATCCCCCTTCCTCTATGTTCATGTAGTGTGATTCCTGCTGCTGCCACCTTGAGAAAAGACGGCGCCAGCAATGGGGCCACAAGCTCCTTTCTTATATCGACGCCTGAGTCAGGTGTAGACTCCATTTTGATAACCTATGCTTTACTTGATTTACCCATGACTATTATTCGGCCTATAGGTGCCTTTATCACGGCCGTTGTCGCTGGAGCAGCTCAAAATATATGGAATCCCTTTCAATCTAAAACTGAACAAAAGGTAGAAAGTTGTTGTGGGAGTAAAGATCCTAAAAAGAAGGTAAAGTCTCCTCTTGATCATGGAAAAGATGCAGTGAAGTATGCGTTTCAGGATAGTTCTGATGATCTTGCCTTTTGGTTACTGATAGGGATTGCCCTTGGGGCCCTCGTTAATGTTCTCGTACCCGAGGAAGTTTTCTACCAAAGTAATGGGCTCTTGGGGCGATTGATTCTTTTATTGATAGGTATTCCTTTTTATATTTGTGCATCCTCTTCAACTCCCATCGCGGCCAGCATGATGATGAAAGGTATGAGTCCTGGATGTGCATTGATTTTCCTCTTGGCCGGACCGGCTACCAATTTTACGAATATGGCCGTTTTGCAAAATCACATTGGTAAGAAAGGTATACTCATTAATGTCATGGTTATAGGACTCGTTTCTCTGGGGCTTAGTTATCTCGTGGACTATCTCTACGTAACTTACTCATGGCCTCTAAACTTTAGTCTAGATGTCCACCATGGACATGAGCATTTATCTTTTAGTGAAGTAACAGGAGTTTTTCTTATCTTGCTAATGGCCAAAGGTATTTATAAAGAGAAACTCGCTAAATATTTTAAAAAGAAGCCAAAAACAGGATGTTGTTCATGAAACCAAAGAGTATCTTTATAACAGGAGCAACATCAGGTATAGGTTTTGAATTGGCCAAAATCTATGTAAAAGAAGGTCATAGAGTGGGAGTTTGTGGTCGTGATCTGACTAAGCTTGCAGATCCTTATCGAACACGTTTTCAATGTTATGAAGTTTGTGTCACGGATGAAGACAAGTTACGGGAGGCCATTGAAGATTTCTCTGCTCAAGGTGGCCTAGATATCGTTATGGCCAATGCTGGTATCAGTGTTGGTAGTAAGACTAAAATCCCAGACTTTAAAATGACAAAGAAAGTATTTGATATCAATGTTTATGGTGTACTAAATACTTTTGCTCCGGCCATTGATATCTTTTTAAAGCAAGGATATGGACAACTTGTGGCCACGGCTTCGGTTGCTGGATTTGTAGGACTTCCAGGAGCTGCCTCATATAGTGCTTCTAAAGCGGCTATCATTTCTCTATGTGAAAGTTATTCTCTAGATCTAAAAGAGCAGGGGATTTCTGTTACGGCCATTTGCCCTGGCTTTATTGATACTCCTTTAACAAGGAAAAATGATCACTCTATGCCATTTTTAATGGATGTTGAAAAAGGGGCAAAGAAAATAAAGAAAGCGATTGAGAAGAAAAAGCATCTCTACCTTTTGCCATGGCAAATGGCCTTCGTTATGCATTTTCTTAAAAGAATACCACGAAGTTGTTATCGATTTATAATGCAATTACCTTTTGCAAATTATTCCAAGTAAGTTGAGGAGTAAGGAATGAATAAATACTTATCACTATTTTTTTTGATTCTTCTAGGTGCCTGTCAACCGACCACCCCAGAAAATACGGCTTCAGAAGAAACTCCGTTTCCAGATAAAGGTTTAGAACTTGAATCTAATAATTTACAGGCTACAGCAAAAGATGACTTTTCAGATCTTGAAAAAAAAGATGAATCCTGTGATACGGAAGAAGATTTAGAAAAGAAAATTGAAGACCAGGCAAGAAAGAAACAGGCCTTCCAACTTCAAGGTGGCGATGAAGGCTGTGTGGTCGAATAGGTCACTAGTTTCTTTTTTCGATTCTGTCTTTCGATCGAATTAAGAAGGCTGCAATATCGTTGAGAAGGGAAGAGAAGGCTTTTGAGTATCTCTTATTTTTGATTTCAAGTTGAAAATTCTCTATATCCAAATTCATGACTTTTTTCGTGTCTGACCATGTTGAAAGAAATGATATTTCATAGTCTCTCGCAATTTTACTACTAAAGACTTCGGCTCCCATTTCTCTGTGACTTCCTTGTAGGGAGTCCGGATTTAGATTGGAGCTTCCTATCATTATTCTATGGCCATCAGTACTTATGATCTTGCGATGGTTTTCTTGGTGATGAGATTGAATTTCAGAATGTTGTATCTTTCTAAAACGAACTTGGATTCCATATTTTTTCAATTCTTTTATAAAGATAGTATTGGGGAGTCCACCTAGTTCACCGTTTTCGTTACTATCGAGAATAATACGTATATCTATATTTTTATTTTCAATTTTCTTTTTGATGAGAGAATCAACAATATACTTATCAAAGAGAAAGAGTTGTTCGAGATATATATTCTTGTTTGAATTTTTAATCATATCTACGATGATATTTCGAACATTCTTAATGCTACTATCTACATCTGTTTCGGCCAATCTGACTTTATCTGTTCCTCTGAAGGGAACTTCTTCTTTTGTGACTCTAAAGTAATTTAATATTTCTTCTTTTTGTAATGCCGAGAGATTCGTCTCTTTTATATCAGATGTGAGTGCAGCCTGTATGTCTCGTAAATAGGAATACTGAATTAATGAGGCAGCAGGACCTTCAATGTAAATCGCATGATCAAGATGATATCCACTACTGCGATCAGTCCAATTCTTTGAGCCCACGTAAGCAATAGGATGATTTGAGTTCCCATCAATAACCATAACCTTAGAGTTATCAATTTTTGGAAATGTTTTACTTTTTGGTATATATTGTCCGAGCTTAAAAGGGATTCCTGATGGATGGCGTTGAACATTCGCTTGGAGAAAGATAATACTTTCATCAAGTTGTTGATCCTCAATAATCCGTTCTTTAATATATTTCAATATAGGAAGAACTTCATCTTTCAATTCGTTATTGACTGAAGAGTCGTGAAGGAGAACAACTCTAAACTTAGGATTGGTAAGTAGCTTCTCTTTTGTTTGATCAATTAAATATTCAACAATAGTTCCACCAAGAGTACCTCCTATAAGAGAAATGTCGATGAATATCGTTTCTTTGGCCATATTTATCATATCTCTTACTTTAGAAAAGATAGGAGACTTGAATGCGGGGTGACCAGTTGAGTCCTGGCCTGTTGGCATTTTTATATGGGGAAGATTTGGATCAAATGGATTATTTTGCGTGATAGAGTGCTCATTATACCAATTAATGATATTCAGGTCGGTTTGATTATCTGTTATTAATTGAACTTTATTTCCTGGAATGACTCCAAGGTGAGAAAGTTGGTAGAAATCTTTTTCGGACATAATGTCATGAAAGGAAAAATTAACAATGGTTGTTTCTTTTAGCGCCGTGATGAAGTTTTCATGATCAATCATCTCTGTAATAGCGATTGCTTTCTCTTTAAAGATTATATCAAACTCTTCAAATATCTTCTTAATATTGAAGCTATTATGTTCAGTGATTTCTTTGATTAAATTAAGATATTTAACCTTATGGCCGCTACCTTCTTCGTCTGAAGCCGTTAAGTCTATTTTATCTCTTAATACCATTATTTTATTTAAAAATGAGTAATGAAGTAGGTTTGCGAGTACTTCTTGATTTTCTTCAATATAGCGGAAATAGATTATCGCTCTAAGAATTAATACTGGGAAGTAAGATGACAGTTCTTGATAATTCTTTAAAACTCTTTTCTTCTTTTCTAAATTAGTAATAGAGAGCACCTTCTCTTTAAAGGCATTTTCATTAATGATCTCCTCTTTTGAGAAGACAGTCTTATATATATTTAAATAAGTCTCTTGATACTTTATTCTATCTCTTATATTAAAGGTTTCAGCTTGAAGCTCTTGGAAGCTTAGTGAAATAATCATTAAAAAAAGCAATGCTATAATTTTCATTACTGAGCTCCTTTGAAATATTGTACGGAGCCTAGTTTTAATTTTTGGATTAATTCAATTCCAAGATCATCAATTAATTCTTCGAAGATTTGATTTTGTAGTCTACCTCGTTGTTGAGGAGTTCCTGTTGGGGTCTTGATCATCGTTTTGATTTTTGAATCTCTAATAAAGTTACCTTTATTGAAATCGAATACGAGAGTTTGTAAGACGGATTCAAATTCATAAGAATGAGCCTGCTTTAAATAAGAGCCTTTTAAAATCAAATCTCCGGTGAAGATATCTTCTTTTTTAGACGCGAATCTATTTTCAAGTAGCTTCCCAAATGTGAATTCAACGCGACTCAGTTTTGGTGTGGGGTGAGAATGATTAAACTCTTGAATGAGGTCTACTGTTACATAGGGATCACGTTCTTGATGACTAAGAAAAGTGCTCTGATCAAAAGAAATATTGGCATTCTCTCTAAGTTTTATTCCTTGTGCTATATGTGGTGCTCTAAAGAACTTCCTAAAGCGTATATGACCAGAGGCGACGAAGTCTTCTGGTAAATTGATTTGTATATCTGATTTTAGAGAGACGAGCTTGAAGTGTAGTGATATTTGTCCTCCCTTATATTGGTAGGGTTCATCATTTAAAGGGATTTTCGTTTGAATAGCCTTTTGAGAAATAGAATGATCCAGAGTGGTTAGTTCTAGTTCGTGGTCATCGGTCTTGTCCCATTGCAATAACTGATTACTCGATAATTCTTCGTGATAATTAAAGTATGATGAAATTATCGGTGAGAAATTTAAATTGATCTCAAATGTTCCCGATGTAATATTCTTTGTCTTAAATTGTTCAACGCAATCATGCATGAGTTTTTCAAAGAGCTTATCTTCAAATAATTGAGATGCAATATCAACTTTCGAACCTGGGGTCGATAATAACGATGCGAAGGTTTGCTTTAACAACGTCTCGGCTTGCTTTGTTTGAACTTGATCTTCTAAATCTGTTTTAAATTGAACATCTAAATCGTAATTCAAATACTTATTATAAGTTTCAAACTGAAAGTATGTTTTCAATATATTTACGATATCAGGTGAGCCTTCAATCAATAGATTTGAGCTTGGAAAGCGACCTTTCTTTTTTGAAGGATCAAGCTCTTGGCTTTTATAATCGGCCCAATAGTTTTTAATACGACCGGTTTCATACGAATGATAAGTATAGTTTCCTGTAGCCATTATTAATAAGGCCATGAAGCATAAATTTAAAAGGTTATTTAATTTATTTTTATTCAAAAAAATCTCAGTTTAAAAAAGGTTTAAATCTTTAAACTTATCGATTCTTTTTAGGTGGAAATGAAGAAAACCTCATAATATAAGGCGAGTGAGCTATTTTTGCTTCTTTTTTATAAGAAGAACTTGAATTCCTAACTCAGACTTTTTCCAAGTTACGTCACAATGGTTTATTGTATGAGTATAAGTTCTATCGTTATCTTTTGAATAAGCAGGTCTAGGGTCCCACCTCAGGGTCTCTTTGATAATATCTTGAGTGTATTGGTCTAATTCTTCAAATTGATTTTTGACCTCTTCACAGATAACGACTTCAACGGCTTGAAGTTTTGGAGTTTCATCCACCCAGCCATTATTGGCCTCTGTTATAGAGTCCCACATGGGAAGGTAGGGCTTTATATCGAGAACAGGAGTCTGATCAAGTATATCTGCACCCAGTACGCTAATAGAGAAATCAGTATTGATGGATTTTATCTTTACGACACTTAGACCAATAGGATTGGGGCGATGAGGGGAGCGTGTTGCAAATACACCAAGTTTCTTTTTTCCACCTAATCTTGGTGGGCGAATTGTTTCACGCCAAGAATCACTCTTATGGCATAAGTACATAATCCATAAGTGAGTAAAGCTCTCAAGACCTCTCAGAGTTTCTTCTTTGGCCAAGGCCGGTGTAAGTATGATCTGTGATTCAACACTTTCGGCCAGCCCTGGTTGTCTGGGAATTCCAAGCTTTTGTTGAAAGGGAGAGTGAACGATACCAATTGGCTCGAAAGAGAAATTATTATTGGTCATGATATTTTAAATATTCGTCCATAAAAGCAAGCTTAGATTTATCTTGAACATGATCTACATAGAGGACTCCCTCTAGATGATCAATCTCGTGTTGAAAGACTGTTGCAGCAAATGTATTGGTTTCAATGACCTGAGCATTTCCTTCTAGATCAAGAAATTCAACCTTAATCGCGCTTGGTCTTTCTACATAGCCTCTTAGTCCGGGGACACTTAGGCAGCCTTCCCAAAATCCACGAAGGGTGGGATCAATGACAGTGATCTTTGGATTGATGACGACAACAATTTCAAAGTCAGATTCACTTTCTTCATCTTCTTCGTTTATATGAGCATCGGTTTCTAAATCTTCTGATTCGGGATAGCGTGAGTTTTCGTGGGGGATACCAATAATCGCCACTTGTTTATTGATTCCTATTTGAGGAGCAGCAATACCAATACCTTCTTCGGCATCCATCGTTTCAAACATATCTTGTATGAGCTGCTTAAATTCTGGTGTAGATATTTCTTTTGGATCAACGAGGTCACATTTGACTCGAAGGGTCGGGTTACCCATTTTGAGGACTTCTCTTACCGCCATAACAACTCCTGATTTTCTTCATATGATAGGTAAAGTCTTGTACACTATATGTCATATTTACTCAATCTACTAGCTAGGTCCAAGATATGATTAGAGTTCTCTTTGTTTGTTTAGGAAATATTTGTCGCTCTCCAACGGCCGAAGGCGTATTTCTTGATCTCGTTAAGAAGAGATCGTTAGCAGGACATTTTGATATTGATTCTGCGGGAACGAGTGGTCACCACGACGGAGAAAGAGCGGACTCTCGAATGATTAAACATGCCTTAAAAAGAGGGATTGAACTACAATCTCGTTCTCGAAAGCTTGAGGCTCGCGACTTTAAGAAGTTTGATTATATTTTAGTGATGGATGATTCAAATTATAAGAATAGTCTACTGCTAACAGATGATGTTGATGAAATTAAGAAAGTAAGAAAAATGGCTTCTTTTGCCACGTCATTTTCACAAGAAGAAGTTCCTGATCCCTATTTTGGAGGAGCTCAAGGTTTTGAAGTCGTTCTTGATATGCTGGAAGAGGCTTGTCGTAATTTACTGGAAACTATTCTTGAAGAACATCCAGAAGTAGAGGCTTAATCTTGGCCATCGAAAGAAAGAACTATATAACTCCTGGTGGTCTAAAACGCTTGAATGATGAGCATCACTTCTTAAAAATGAAAGAAAGACCCGAAGTCACTCGAATCGTCACATGGGCCGCATCTCTAGGAGATCGTTCTGAAAATGCAGACTATCAATATGGAAAGAAGCGTCTTCGAGAAATAGATAGAAGACTCAGATTTTTGATCAAAAGAATAAATGAAGCTCTTCCTATTGATCCTATCGAGCAAGGACTAAGGGCGCAGGATCAAATTATGTTTGGTGCGCAGGTAATCCTTGAGGATGAAGAGGGGATTGAACATCAGTATACGATTATGGGAATCGATGAGATTGATACGGCACGGGGTCATATCAGTTGGAAATCTCCTATCGGAAAAGGTCTCTTGGGCAAAGAGCTTGGAGACGAGGTCAATATCAAAACTCCAAGTGGAATTAAAGAATTTACAGTTACAAAAGTCATATATCAGAAAATTGAAGTCCAGGAGTTTGTCTATGAAGATCCTAGTAAACGTCAGCTTGGGTGAGCTGGTCGATAAGATCACCATTCTTAGAATCAAAGCAAAGAAAATCTCAGATAAGGAAAAACTTGTTTATATCAAAGCAGAGCTTGCGAGCTTAGAGTCGGAGCTGTTGGGATTATCTTTGGATGAAGTGAAGATAAATGACTTCCTGAGTGAATTAGAAAGTGTGAATACCGAGCTTTGGGATATTGAGGATGAGATTAGAGAGAAAGAGCAAGCCCAAATATTTGATGGGGATTTTATTGAATTGGCAAGAAAAGTCTACTTAACTAACGATAAAAGATTTTTAATTAAAAATAATTGTAATGAGACTTTTGGAAGTCAGTTTAAAGAGGTAAAATCCTACAAAAAGTATGACTAATTAAATTTGGAGGATGGCCATGGCCAGAGGTGCAGGCGAATTATCAATTGATCTTAAATATAAACTTTATGAGTCTTCTGTACAGAATCATATGGCCGATATCGAATTCATTGAAGATGAATTCAAAAGATTACGTAAAAGAAAAGCAAAGACACTAAGAGAAGACTTTGGTGGTACGGGAGCTATGGCATGTGACTGGGTGAAAAGCTCGAAGTCTAGAGAAGCCTGGGCCATCGATCTGGATCCTGAGCCCATTAAGTATGGAAAAGAAAATCATTTAATTCGACTTGATAATGAAGAACAAACTCGAATGCATTATGTTGAGGGAAATGTTCTTGATAAGTATAGCTTCTCTACTGATATTGCAGTGGCTTTTAACTTTAGCTACTTTATTTTTAAAAAAAGAGCAGACCTTTTAAAATATTTTAAAAGAGTTAGAAAATCGCTTAATAAAGACGGACTTTTCTTTGTTGATATTTTTGGGGGTACTGAGTGCTTTCAAGAAATTGAAGAAGAAACTGAGTTTGATAAGCATAGCTACTTTTGGGATTGCGACTATTACAATCCTCTAAATAATGAAACTCTCTATTATATTCACTTTAAGTCTGAAGGTGTTAAGTATGAGAAAGTCTTTGTCTATGACTGGCGCCATTGGACGGTAAGAGAAATTGCCGAAATTATGGAAGAAGCCGGCTTTGAAAAAGTCATCACTTACTGGGAAGGTGAGGATGATGATGGCGAAGGTGATGGAGACTTCTATCCTTCAAATAAAGAAGAAAACTGTGAGTCTTGGGTTACCTACATTGTAGGAATGGCCTAAATAGTATTTTAGATTTTTATCGAGGGGCTTTTGATTGGAGAGTTACTGTAAATTATCCATATTGAAACTAAAAGTTTTTGTTACTAAGAGACCCCTCGATCTCTATATAAGACTTAGTGAACATAAGTTCATTAAAGTTGCGAGTAAAGATACTCCTGATTCGATTGAAGTCTTAGATAGCTTTGCAGCAAAGGGCCTAAACTCGCTCTATGTTCGTATTGAGGACTTCAATTCATTGATGGTTGATATAGAGGCCAATATTAACCAAAATATCAGACAATTTGAGGACTTCTCCTCTTTGAACGAGCAGTATGATGGACTGGTCGATTTACTCGAAGATACGAAGTCACTTGTTGTAAATCTAGGTCTTGATGAAACGACTTGTCGATATGTCGATAATCTCGTTCAAAAAACAATCTATTCTTTTTCAAAGTGGGACTCTATAGAGGTTCTCGCTGAGCTTTTATTAAATAAAGACGGCTATATTAGATCTCATGCAATCCTTTGCTCATTTGTCGCAACAAGTGTTTTGAAAAATATAGAATGGTCAACTGATGCAATCATTAGAAAAGTAATAATGGCATCTCTCTTTCAAAATATCTGTTTGGATAAGGATGATCACGCAAGGATCTATGATCGTAGAAGCAAAGAGTTTGAATCACTCGAAGCTTATGACAAAGACAGAATTCTTATTCATGCTCAAAAGGCTGCAAAGCTATTAGATTATGGTGAATTTACCGGCTTTGAAGTTGCGGGGATGGTTAAAAATCATCACGAGCTTCCTATTGAAGGGGGTTTTCCTCGTGGGAAAAAGAGTGCACCAAATTTAACACCTTTAGAGAGCTTGTTTATTATCAGTAGCTACTTTGCTCATCGTGCCTTGATGGATAAGACAAGTAAGTTTGATTTTCATCGAGAAATTCAAGATTTAAATGAAATATTCTATAGTGGTAACTTCAAAAAAAGTTATGAGTACTTCTTAAAAACATTTAGATAAGTTTAATAATAATATTCAACATGATCAAAAATGAGGGATTTCTTTTTTATAGATTCTTTGAATATTTGAGGTCTGTCACTAAGTAAGATAAGTTGCGCTGATGAACCATCAACGTTCTTTTCATTTTTCAAAATATCGACGAATTCATTATAAGCTTTATCTATATTGGGATAACTTTCTTCAATATGCAGTAGGTGAAAGAAACGCCCAAACTGCTCCGTTTTATATATCGACTTTTTTTGTACGGGAAAATTATTAATTTGGGATTCAATGACTCCATTGAAAAGATAGTTAAACCATAGAAATGGTCTATCTCTTTGAGAAAGAGGGGTTGAACTCACCCATACACATCCTACTACTTGAGGAGTGGCGACACTTAGAAACTCTGTTAAAGAGGTAACGAATTTATTTCTTTTTGCTTCTAATTCCATCTAGAACTCCGTTCACAAACTTGCCAGAAGAGGCGCCACCATATTTCTTGGCCAGGTTCACTAGCTCGTTGATGACGACTTGATACGGTGTTTCGAAATAGTAGAGTTCGGCTGACCCTACAAGAAGAATTGAGCGTTCTACTTTTTCAATTTGATCTAGACTATCTTTTTTTACTTCTGCTTTGATAATTGTTTCAAGAGATTCCATATTTTTTGAAACTTCTTTGAGTAGTTTATTAGCGAAGAACCAATTTCCGTCATCAAGAGAGTTATCAGGATGTTCTTCGTCTGTATCTACATAGCTTTCTCTAAATTCAATAAGCTTTTCTTCGAGATCAGCTGGAGAAAGCTCTCCTTGTAGGAGCTGTTCTTTGAGGTCTGAATTTTCTTTGATGAAAAATTGAAAGAGGAATTTTAATGCAAACTCACGACCTGGAGTTTTGTTTGTATCTTTATTGTGTTGGGCCACTGCTTAAACCTTTATCGTTAGCAATATTACTTTCTTTACGGGGAATAATATTTTTCAAAAGTGGTTTCTTTTGAGTTCTTATGTTTTGCTCTAAAGTATCCACAAAGTCAGGTATATTATCAAACTCCCAGTAAAAAGAGGCAAATCTTACATAGGAAACAGGATCAAGCTTATAGAGCTCTTTCATCACATAGTTTCCAATAACATCTGTTGTTACTTCTTTTTGATTGAGATCTGTTAAATAACGCTCAAGGGAATCGATAAGAGCGTGAATTTGGTCACGAGAAATCGCTCTTTTTTGACAGGCCTTAGTGAGACCTTTTACTATCTTTTCACGATTAAAAGGCTCTCTTCTGTCGTCTGCTTTTACCACATCAGGAACCTGAATATTCATCATTTCATAAGTGGTGAAGCGCTTATCGCAGTGCTCACACTTTCTACGACGACGAATCGTCATCCCATTATTTAGGATGCGTGTCTCGATTACTTTTGTTTCTGTTTCCTGGCAACTTGGGCAGTGCATGGACTTCCTTCTATGGGTAAAAAACTTAAGGAGCTACTGAGAGCTCCTAAGTTTTAATCCTAATGTTTTACCCTGCTAGGCAGTTATCTGTAAACCGGGTAGTCGGCACATAAGGCCTTAACTTCGCGAGAAACTTTTTCTATTTCTGATGGGTTATCTTTATTCTTAAGAACGCGGCCAATCCATGACGCTACGTGCTTCATATGTTCCTCTGTAAGGCCTCGAGTCGTAATGGCAGGAGTTCCTAGGCGAATACCTGAAGTTACGAAGGGAGACTTCTTATCACCTGGAATCATATTCTTATTACAAGTAATATGGGCCTTTTCAAGAATCTTCTCAGCTTCTTTACCAGTTAGACCAATGCTATCTACATTCACAAGTACAAGATGATTATCCGTACCGCCAGAGACGATCTTCAATCCTTCTTTCTCTAATTCTGTAGCTAGTACTTTTGCATTCTTTACGACTTGTTCTTGATAGGTTTTATATTCTGGCTGAAGAGCTTCAAGAAAGGCCACGGCCTTGGCCGCAATTACATGTTCAAGAGGTCCACCCTGGATACCAGGAAAGATATTAAAGTTAACTTTCTTAGCAAGCTCTTCATCGTTGGTGAGAATGATCCCTCCGCGAGGACCTCTTAAAGTTTTATGAGTGGTAGAGGTAACGAAATGAGCATGCTCTATTGGACTAGGGTGTACTCCCGCTGCAACAAGTCCTGCGATATGGGCCATATCTACCATAAGGTAAGCTCCCACTTCATCAGCTATTTCTCTAAACTTTTCAAAGTTGATTGTTCTTGAATAGGCGGAAGCACCGGCCACAATCATTTTTGGTTTTTCTTTCTTGGCGATTTCAAGAAGTTGGTCGTAATCAATCTCTTCTGTTTTAGGATCAAGTCCGTAGGAGATGATATTAAATAGTTTTCCTGAGAAATTTACAGGTGAGCCATGAGTTAAGTGACCACCTTGAGAAAGATCCATTCCCATTACGGTATCGCCTGGCTCAAGAACGGAGAAGTAAACGGCCATATTGGCCTGTGAACCACTGTGAGGCTGAACGTTAGCAAACTTTGCTCCAAAGATTTCTTTTAAACGATCAATGGCCAATTGCTCTACGGTATCAACGAATTCACATCCACCGTAGTATCTCTTCTTAGGGTAACCTTCTGCATATTTATTAGTAAGTACCGAGCCTTGGGCCTGAATCACTGCGGAAGAGACATAGTTCTCTGAAGCGATAAGCTCGAGCCCTTCCTCTTGTCTCTTACTTTCAAGATCGATGAGCTCAGCGATCTTAGGGTCCATTGCTGTAATTGAAGTTGAGTTAGGGTGAAACATATTGACTCCTTAAAGGCCTTGTCTTTTGAGAATTAGTGAACAGTTAGTACCACCAAACCCAAATGAATTATTGAGAGCGTAGTCTACTTTCTTTGCGATTGATTTATTAGGTACGTAATTAAGATCACAAGCAGGATCTTGATCTTGTAGATTAATTGTAGGAGGAAGGTCTCCAGTATGTAGGGCCATGGCACAGAAAATACTTTCGATACCACCGGCAGCACCTAGAAGGTGACCAGTCATTGATTTCGTCGAAGAAACATGAAGATCATAAGCATGAGCCCCAAATGTTTTCTTGATCGCTCCCGTTTCTCCAATATCACCTAGAGGTGTAGAGGTTCCGTGAGCATTGATATATCCAATCTGTTCTGGAGAAATACCCGCCATGGCCAAAGAAGCCTGCATACAACGAGAAGCTCCTAGTCCTTCTGGATGAGGTGCTGTTATGTGATAGGCATCAGAGCTTGATCCATGACCAACAACTTCAGCATAAATTGTTGCTCCACGAGCAACGGCCTTATCGTAATCTTCAAGAATCAGAACACCGGCTCCTTCACCCATAATAAAACCATCTCTTCCAGTATCAAAAGGTCTTGAAGCTCCGGCAGGATCATCATTTCTTTTGGATAGGGCCTTCATATTAGCAAAACCTGTAATGGTTAAGTCCGAAATAACAGACTCAGTTCCACCAGTCACCATCACATCGTGACGACCTAACATGATCTCATCTACGGCCGTTCCAATGGCGTGGGCAGCTGAAGCACATGCACTGGCAACGGTATAGTTAATACCTTTGATTCCTTGTTGAATAGAAACAAGTCCAGAGGCCATATTAGGAATAATAGAAGGGATAAAGAAAGGGGAGACTCTACGAGGTCCTTTTTCCATATAGGTTGTATGCTGTGATTCGATGACTGGAAATCCACCCATCCCAACACCAAGGATACAGCCGACTCTATTTTCATCGTATCCTTTCCAGTCTTCTTTACTGAGACCAGCATTTCGAAGAGCTTCGTCAGTACAATGAAGGCCAAAGTGAATGAAGCGGTCATAGCGAGCATGTTCCTTTTCAGGAAGGAGATCATTGGATAGTTGAAAGTTCTTAACTTCTCCAGCAATTTTGACGGCGAGATTTTCAGTATTAATTTGCTCGATGAGAGAAATACCAGGCTTTCCTTCAACGATATTATTCCAGACTTCTTTTAAATTATGTCCAAGACCACAGGTGATACCCATGCCCGTGATAGCGACTCTTTTTTTCGTAGATGTTGTATTTGTCATAGGGCCATCCCTCATTTTTTATTTTAGATAAGTGCTTTATTAGCTTTAAAAAGTATTTTTAAATGACTTACTTTTTGTCATAGAACAATAAAATTTAAAGTTAATAAAGGCCACACTATCCTAGTATAAGATGACCAAAAAAAAAGCCCCAAAAGGGGCTTTTCTTATTAAAATTGAATTATTTTTTTATTGTTTTGTTTCTAAGTACTTAACAACGTCATTTACTTTCTTAAGACCTTCTGCATCTTCCTCTGGAATTTCAATTCCAAATTCATCTTCCATCTTCATCATAAGCTCAACGATGTCGAGTGAATCAAGGTTTAGATCATCGACAAAACTTGTGTCTGTTGAAATTTTTGCCATGTCTACTTTAGTCGCGTCACTAATTAGCTTGATTACTTTTTCTTCCATTGTTCTCTCCTAGCGTATTAATCTAAATGTAAGTCTAAGACTTGTTATTATTAAGTTAAAGTTAGATGTATAGACCACCGTCAATTTTAATTGATTCACCAGTAATATAAGAACTGGCATTACTTAGCAAGAAATTAACGAGGTTTGCGACTTCCTGCGTCGTACCAAACCTCTTCATAGGTATACCCGTTAAGTAACCTTCTTTCGTTTCTTCTTTAAGGGCCTCAGTCATATCAGTGTCGATAAAACCTGGGCAGATGGCATTACAGCGCACATTTTTAGCCCCTAATTCTTTGGCCAATGACTTTGTGAGTCCAATCATTCCGGCCTTAGAAGCTGCATAAGCGATTTGCCCAGCATTTCCCATAAGACCCACAATAGATGAAATATTTACAACGGAAGCATTCTCAGCTCTTAGAAATCCACGGCTGAGAACTTGGGATACCATAATGGCCCCTTTAAGATTCGTATCAATTGTTGCGGCCACATCTTCTTCTTTCATTCTAAGAACAAGCTGATCACGAGAAATACCTGCATTATTTACAAGTCCTTCCACAACTCCATGCTCTTTTTGAAAAGCATCAAGCGCCGTCTTAATTTGTTCTGTATTTGTTACATCAAACATTACAGCAGTGGCCTCTGTGGCACCAAGAGACTTAAGGTGTTCGCCCATTTGTTTGGCGACATCTTCTTTACCTTCACGATAGTTGAAAATGATATGAGCACCTTGCTCGGCCAAACTTTCTGCGATCGCCCGTCCGATACCACGAGTGGCACCTGTAACTAAAACCTTCTTTCCTTTTAAATCTTCAAATGTTGCTTTCATCCGAGTAGCTCCTGAAGTTCGGCCTCTAAGTTATCGAAGGCCCCCTCTTTATCAAGAGAGATAACTTTAATATTACGATTAATTTTTCTAAGTAGTCCCATAAGTACTCGACCTGGGCCGACTTCAATACAAACAGTATCATCGGAAAGGTCAGCGATACTTTGCGTCCATCTCACAGATCCATCGACTTGTTTAATAAGATTTTCTTTAACCTTATTTCCTGCTGTATCAGCGCCATATTCTTTAGCATCAATATTGGCCACATAGGGAATCATGGTCGATTTAAATTCTATAGTTTCAAAGTGATCCGCAAGCTTTTGGGCTGCAGGCTTCATAAGGCTTGAGTGAAAAGGAGCTGAGACTTTTAGCTCCACACAACGATAAGGTTCTGTATAATTTTCTTCGAACCAATGAACCACTCGATCACAAGCTTCGGCATGTCCAGAAATAACGGTTTGATTAGGCTCATTAAAATTGGCCGGCATAACTTCATTATTTTCTTCAGAGCATTCTCTACAAGCTTTTTCGATAATATCCATAGGGACTTTCATTACAGCAATCATTTTCCCCATTCCAGCTGGAACGGCTTCTTGCATATAAGTTCCACGAAGATTAACCGCTTTAACAGCATCTTCAAAACTTAGAGACTTCGCTGCAACGAGGGCCGCATATTCACCAACGGAGTGACCAAGTACACGATCAATTTTAATATCATTCTTTGTGAGAATCTCTTGGAGACGTTCAAAAAGGGCTGTGGAATAAGTGAGGATAGCAGGCTGTGTGTTAGCCGTTAATGTTAAGTCTTCTTCAGGACCATTTAACATCATATTTTTGAGATCATATCCCAAGGCCGTATTGGCCTTATCAAGAAGTTCAGCACTTGGCTGGCCTGCTAGAGAAGACCCCATGCCTACGTATTGAGCTCCCTGTCCTGGGAAGATGAGTGTTACAGATTTAACCATAATTTACTCCTAAGAATTAATTAGTAGCGAAGCAGAGTTGCCCCATAAGTAAGACCAGCACCGAAAGAATCAAAGAGTACTGTTTGTCCTCTTTTAATTCTTCCATCCATAATCGCTTCGTGAAAAGCTATAGGAACTGTGGCCGCAGAAGTATTTCCATAATTTTCAATATTAACGATCCACTTATCAAGAGACATTCCTAAAAGCTTGGCCGTTGTTTCGATAATTCTGACATTGGCTTGATGAGGAACAACCCAGTCGAGTTCATCCATAGTAAGACCAGCATCAGCAAGAACAATTTTTGCACTTTCGGCTAATGTTCTCGTGGCCACTTTAAACATTTCTCGACCTTTCATTCTCATGAACTGAAGATTGTCATCAAGGTGGTGGTGGTCAATCGGCTCTGCTGATCCACCAACAGGTTGAGAAAAGAATTCGGCTCCAGTTCCATCGGCTCCTAGAGTCGTGGCCAAGATCTCACTGGCTTCACCTTCATCTGCGGCGCTATAGATAGCAACTCCACAACCATCACCAAAAAGAATACAACTTCCTCTGTCCGTCCAATCAACTTTTGTCGAAAGCATTTCAGAACCTACAACGAGGATATTTTTGGCCATACCTGTTTTGATAAAACTATTGGCCATATTTGTTCCGTAAACGAAACCAGTACAGGCCGCAGAAATATCAAGGGCGGTACAATTATTAGTCATTCCAAGTTTCTGTTGAAGAACAGAAGCACAGTTAGGAAGTTGATAGTCTCCAGAGCATGTTGCAAAGAGAATCATATCAATATCATTAGGCTCCATTCCCGCAGCCTCTAGTGCTTGCCATGTTGCCTTTTCGGCCATGTCGGTAGGGAATTCTCCACCTTCTGTAGAACTGATTCTTCTGGATCTAATTCCGGTGCGCTCAAAGATCCACTGGTCGTTAGTCTCAACCATTTTTTCGAGGTCAACATTAGTGAGGACTTTTTTAGGAAGGTAAGTTCCGGTTCCTCTAATTTTTACTTTGGGAAGATTCATAGCTGTCATATTTCTTGTCCAGTTAATTTATAAAATTTGGATTGTGCAAGGGTATTTCAACTTAACCCACATGTGAAGCCACATATGTAATAAAAGAGCACTTTAGAGGGAGGAGAATTTAGATAACAGAGATATGTTTTATTATAAGACTGGAGGGAAACGCAAAAAGGCCAAGAACATACGTCTTGGCCATGGCAATCTATATTAAGCTATGATTACTCTTCAGTATCGTCAGCTTCTGCAGTAGCAATTGTTACTACTTCTTTACCTTTGTAGTGACCACAAGCAGGACAAACAGTGTGTGGAAGAACGTGTGATCCACAGTTTGAACATGACATAGGGTGCTTTCTGTAAAGTTTATGGTGCTGTCCAGCTCTTCTTAAGCCTTTACGAGATACAGATGTTTTTTTCTTAGGTACGGCCATTTCCGACTCCGATGTATAACTTCAACGTTTAGTAATTCAACATAATTTAAGTAAATGAGTTTGAGATATTTACAGGATTGAGGGAAGTAAGACAAGCTTTTTTTGGGCCCCGCACCTTATTTCAGGATTTTATATCCAAAAATCTACTAAGAGAGGGTGGCCGGATGATGCTTACAACTTCCTTTATTTAAATTTTGGCCACACTCCTGGCAAAGTCCTAGGCAGTTTTCATCATGAAGAGGAAAATGGTCGATATTCATAAATAGGTATTCATGAACCATTTCTGCGAGATCTACCTTTCCTTTTTCATAGAAATAGAGATCATAGGTATCGTTTTCAGTGAATACATCATCAAGTTCTTCGAATTCAGGATCTTTTTCAAAGCGTGAGTTAATAAAAGCACATTGAAAGTCGGCTTCTACTTTTTGAGGCGTGGCCGTTAAACAACGAATACAGGCTCCTGTATAAGCAGACTTAAGAGTACCTTTTACAAGAAGGTGGTCTCCAAATGGCTTTTTAGACTTTCGCTTAAGCTCCAAGTGGACACTAATATCGCCCTTGCGGTATTCGTCTTCTTCTAAATCTGTATTTTCTTCCAATTCTTTATAGAGTTCTGATACCCATGCAGTGGCCTCGTCTAATTCATACTGAACGATTTCATCAAAAATATAATTGGAAAGAATGATCTTGGGATCTATTGAATTGTAAATTTGGTGATCTCTTTGGATGGCCATACATAATCTCTTCGAATAATTATTTTAAATAGGGTACGATAGACTCATACAGCATTAACACTATACAGTAAATAGTTAAGAAAAGAGTCTATGCATCTTTATATACTAGGATTTATGGGGTCAGGTAAAACGACCCTCTTTGATAAGTGGCGCGAGCAGTATCGCGATTTCTCCCTAGATTTTGATTGGGAGTTGGCTTCTCGTTTTGGAATTAAGCCAGATGAACTAGGCGCATGGATTGAAAAGTTTGGCTGGGAAGAGTTTCGTAAAGCTGAAGCTTCTCTTTTAGGAGAAACTCTCGAGAGAGGTCGTGGAGTTTACTCTCTTGGGGGAGGAACCTTTTCTCAAAGTAATATTAAAAGATTTAAGGGGCATCCTGAAGCTGTGACTCTTTGGCTCAATACGCCTGTCGAAATATGTTGGGAACGAGTGAAGAATGATAAAAATCGTCCATTAGTAAAGGCCGGGAAGGACGAATTTTTTGCCTTATATGCCCAAAGAGAAGCCCTATATTCACAGGCCAAGTATTCATTATCAGGAGAAGGGGAGCTTCCCTCACTTGAAGAGTTTTGGAAAAATTACGTGGTTTAGCCTGATATTTAGTGATGGATAGACTAAGTGTGTCTTTATCAGGCATAATAAGGTTAACTGTGACCATGAGGGTCTCAGGATAGATTTGAGGTTAATTTATGATGCAAAGCAGAGACAATTCTACCTTTGGAGATAAAGAACAAACAACTGTAGCCATCTTGTGCCAAGACTTACAAGTGGCGAAGAGTCTTTCTGAAGTTTTCAAAAAGACAGGTGTTCATCCCTTTGTTTGTACAACCTTAAAAGAATATTCAGATATATTAAGAAATCCTACAGATCTTCCCGATCTCTCTATCATTGATGTTAAAATGATGAGTGAAGGTAACTTACTTCTCAAAAATATACCGGCCATTAATGAAGAAAGAGTTTCAGTTGCGTTTTATTGTGGCCATGACTCTGCGGCACTTGCTTATTCTACATATGATTTACTGAGCCTTGGTATGATTCATGAGGGACGCAGTATAACGGGTCAAGTTAAGTCAATTCTAAAGCGTTTCAATCGCTACCAAGGTTGGGAATATCAAGCAAAGAAGGCCATTAACTCTGAGTCACGCTTGGATGAAAAGCTATCTCTTGTTATTGAAAAAACAGAAGAACTCAAAGAAAAAAACTTTTATAATAACTTTCTAAAAACCTTAGAAGGTCGCTTTGAAAATGAGAAAACGTCAGATGATTTCTTAACCGCAGCGGCTCGAGTCTTTGCAACCGTTAAAGAGTTTAAGCGTTTTACATTTCTTGAACTTTCTCCTTCAGGGCAAAAACTCGTTTCTCCAAAATTTATTTTTGATAAGTACCAAGATATTCCTTCTCTATGGTTAGGAAGGACATGTCGTGATGGGATTGAATTTTTCGCCCAAAATATGGCTTCTCAAGTTTGCCTGGAAATGATGGGTGGAGATCTTATGTCTCTGCTGATTACAGGTCGAAGAGGCTGTCCAGACCTTATGATATTTATTCAAGTTGAGGGAGAAGAGTTTCTTTCTGAATTTGATTGGGAAGGATTCGAGAACTATCTCTCTGGAATCTTTTGTTACTTTGGTTGGCGTAATCAAAAAATTGAAGACCAATCTAGTAACCGCAAACAATCATGGGATCTTTTTCACGAAGTGGATGATATTAAATTTGGTGGACTTCCTGAATCAAGACTTCAAGGCGGATATGATCGTCACGCTTTGATTGGAATTGATTTAACGGATCTGGTTGAAAGAGCTCTTGGCCAGACTCAGATGCGTTTTTATTGGAAGAACTTTATTCAAGACTTTATCAATGGACTCGAAGTTCAGAAGAAACTGAATTTTACTTCCTATCAACACGGTGTTCGTCATCTCTTTTTTAGAGTCGAAAAAGATGAACTAGAAGATTATTTAAAAGAAATGAAAGCTTATGCTATGCGCTTTAATTTTTGGCGTTATTTTGAAGATGCAGACGTTATTTTAGGTGCAAACCTAAAGCCTGATATTCGTGTTTATCCTATGTCGGCCCAGGCCATTGAATCCTTGATTGCCAAACCAGAGAAAGCCTTAGAAAATACTGAGGATAATTTGGTGGTAGAAAAGAATAAAGTTGAGAAGCCTGCCAAAGCTGCTCAGAAGTATTTCTATCATCCTGGATCTGAACAAAGCATGTAGGAAAATGGAACCCGTACGTCATGGAAGCTATTTAGAGGTCGACCTAGGCCTCTTGAAAAATAATATAGAGCTCCTTAAAAATTTATATAAGAGAAATGAAATCCTCTTTATGGTGAAGGCCGATGCTTATGGACATGGACTCATTTCCATTGTGGACTTTGCTTATAGAGAGTGTGGTGTAAGAGAGTTTGGAGTGGCCACGCTCAATGAAGCTCTCTATTTAAGAGATCAACTTCCCGAGTTTACGGGAGAGGTCTATGTTTTTAGCGAACTAGGTCTTTCTTTCAAAGATCATAAAGATATTTATCTCAGTAAACGCCTCATCCCCGTTATTTCTCGTTGGCCTGACTTAACGGCTTACCTAGAAGATTCACGGATGTTCTCACAACTTCCTCTTTGCCTTAAGTTTAATACAGGTATGAATCGATTAGGGATTCCATTTGAAGATAGAGATAAAGTGATTAGTGCTTTAGTGGAAAAAGGGGTGAAGAGCCTCTTTCACGTGATGAGCCATTTTGCTAATGGCTCTCTTTCCATGAAAAATAATAATCGCAATAAGTGGCAAGTTGAGCGCTTTCAAAGTGTAAAAGACTCATTTGAGAAGGCCGGAATTGATATTGAGCGAAGTTCATTGGCCAATAGTGGTGCCCTTGAGCAGGGAGTTGGAAGTGAGGAGACTCATATTCGCCCTGGACTTATGCTCTATGGACCAAGTTCTCTGGCACCAGGTATCAGAAGTCAAAGTTTGTGGAAGGGAAAAGTTATCTCTTCGTTAAAGACCTATATTCTTCATAGTTTTGAAGTAAAAAAAGGCGAACCTTTAAGTTATGGCAGTACACCGGCTCCTGAAGATGGTGTCGCTGCGATTGTAGCCATTGGCTATGGAGATGGGCTTAGTACCTTCTATCAAGGGGCAGAGCTTAAATATAAGGGAATCACGGGAAGAGTTTGTGGTCGTGTGTGTATGGATATGACGACGGTTCTATTTCCTGTAGGGACAGAGCTTTTCCAGGGGGATGCATTTATGATTTGGTCTCATGAGCAAGAGCAGATTGAATCTATATCTCGACAGACAAAAATCCTTCCTTATGAATTAATTATCCAACTTACAGCACGAGTATCACGTATCTATAAATTATAGTTAAGCTAAACTATTTGAATTCCTTATGTAAAACAGGATACACTAGTCTAGATGACTACTGAGACCTTAAAAGCCGCCCCTAAAAAGAATTATTTCTATCGATTAATTGAATCGTTTGGCGCCACTATTTTAGAGTCAGTAGAAGGTTTAGGTCACTATATCTCCTTCACTCTTAGTGCTTTGAGATGGATGTTTCGCAGACCTTTTCGTTTGCGTATTATTTTTGAGCAATTTCACTTCGTAGGTAATAAGAGTATTTTCATAGTTACTTTAGCCGGATCCTTTACAGGAATGGTTATGGCCTATCAAACTTACTTTGCTTTCAATCTTATCAATGTTGATTCTCTTGTAGGGACAGTTACGGCCATTACTCTTGCCAAAGAATTAGCTCCCGTTCTTACAGGGCTAATTGTTGCAGGACGAGCAGGAGCTGCGATGACTGCTCAGATTGGATCGATGAAAGTTACTGAACAAATCGATGCTCTCGAAGTGATGGGAATCAATGGTATTCAATATCTCGCTGTTCCAAGAATCATTGCAGGAACATTTTGTCTTCCCATGCTCTCGGCCCTTTATCTCTTTATAGGTAATATTGGGTCTTACATTGTTGGTACTAAATTTTTAAATATAGATGAAGCGATTTACCTCTCTAAGTTAAGTGACTATATGTTCTTAGGAGATATTTGGCAGGGACTGATAAAGGCCTTCTTCTTTGGCTTTATTATTTCAACGATAGGAACTTACTTTGGTTTCAATGTAACAAAAGGAGCCGAGGGGGTTGGGAAAGGAACAAACTTATCCGTGGTATGGGGAATGATTATGGTACTTATATCTGATTATTTCTTAACTAGTTTCTTAATCCAAGTTCTGTAAGCCTATGTTGAAATTTGATAAACCAGCTGTTCATATTAAAAAATTAACAAAGACATTTGGACATCATACGGTCCTTAATGAATTAAGTTTTGATATCCCTCGTGGGAAAATTACGACTATTTTAGGATTCTCTGGTGCTGGTAAATCAACCTTACTTAAGCACATACTTGGGCTAATGCATCCTAGTTCTGGAACAATTGAAGTTCTAGGTCGTGACCTCTCGAAATTATCACCACTTGATTTAAGAGAGTTTCGACAAAAATTTGGAATGCTCTTTCAATATGCAGCACTCTTTGATTCATTATCGGCCCTTGAAAATGTGGCCTTTCCTCTTCGAGAATTTTCTAAACTAGACAACTCGGAAATAGTTTCCAGATGTCATAAATTATTAGATTCAGTAGGTATAAAAGAGATTAGTCACGATAATTTACCTTCTGAATTGTCCGGTGGTATGAGAAAGAGGGTAGGGCTTGCCCGTGCATTGGCCCTAAGCCCTGAGATCATGCTCTATGACGAGCCAACAACAGGTCTTGATCCTATTACGACTCATATGGTTAATGAATTGATCACAACCACCAGTGAGCAGAATAAAGACCGAGAGATGACCTCTATTATTATTTCCCATGACGTTAAGGCCTCTCTCAGAATTTCTGACTTTGTGGCCTTCCTCGATCGTGGTAATATTGTTGAATACTTACCAGCTTCTGAATTTGCTAATTCAAAGAATGAATTAGTTCAGGAATTTGTAAACTTATAGTTTTTTGCAGGGAAGCAAAGTGAACGAATTTAAAGTAGGGCTACTGGCCTTAGCCTCGATAGCGGCAGTTATCATTATGTCTTTTAAAGTGACCTCCAACCAATCTGGTTTCGGAGAGTATGTTACTTATCGAACCATTATTCGTGATGCTTCTGGAATTTTCCCTAAGACACCTATTAAAGTTGCAGGGATTAACGCTGGTCGGATCAAAAAGATTGAATTGGCCGAAAATAATGCGGTTATTACCTTCGAAGTCTTACAATCAGTCATCATCACAAAAGACTCTCAATTGAAAATAAAGTCAGTCGGTTTTCTAGGCGATAAATATATTGAAATTAATATCGGTGACTCCAGTGAAAGGCTTCAAGTAAATGGATTCATTTCTTCAAATGAAGGTGGAGGAATGGAGAGCCTTATTCAAGATTCTTCTACTATCTTAAAAGATGTTAAAGATATTGTTGGCTCTCTTAAAGAAAGTCTTGCTCCCGATAATCAAGAGCCACCGATTAAGAAGATTTTAGGTGATGTGACAGAGCTTCTAGATAATACAAAAAAAGCCACGGCTTCTCTAAAGAGAATGATGGAAGGTAATGAAGAACAGATTAATCGCATCGTCGCCAATATAGATAAATTTTCAGCGGATATCGCGTATCAAGCTAATAACCAAAACGAAGATTCAGCAATGGCCGATGTGAAGGTTATATTGGCCAATGCAAAAAATATTTCTAAAGACCTAGAGGGTATTATTTCTCATGTAAAAGCTGGTCGAGGAACAGTTGGAAAGCTGCTTGTTGAAGAACAAATTGCTGATGAAGTTCAACAAACGCTCTCTGGAGTAAATAGACTTGTTAATCGCTTTAACAATATTCGTTCTGAGTTAGAGGTCTATAGTGGGGCCAATACAAATTACGGAAGCGAATCAACTCTAGCACTAAGACTATATCCTGCTCCAGAAAGATTCTATCAATTTGGAGTTGTAACAAGTGAGTATGGCCCAGATACAGAAACGATTACAACCCGAAATCTTAATGGGGTTGAGAGCGTTGAATATAAGAATGAACAAACGAAAGATAGTTTTAGATTTAATTTTCAGATCGGAAGACAAGTTCATAATTGGGTTTTTAGAGGTGGTTTAATTGAGACGACCGGTGGTATCGGCCTTGATTATCAGCTAAGAGACTGGGGTTCTAAGTTTTCTCTTGATGTTTTTGACTACAGAGATGATATTGGACCTAATATTCGTTTTTCTACAGAACAGCAAATATATAATGTCCTCTACGGAAGAGTACGAATCGAAGATATGCTTGAAAAAGATACTCGTAGTGCAACCATAAGTTTAGGAGTCAAATGTACTGTACGAAACGCTAGGGCTTTATTACGATTCTTCTCTTAAGATAA
>JBLWYP010000038.1:0-29368 GCA_048266825.1 Bacteriovoracaceae bacterium
TCTCTTACTGAAATAAGAAATATCGATCCAGATATCAAGATAAATGAATTTTCAGATGGCGTGACGGCGCAAAATGTATACGATTTTATTGAGGGCTGTGACTTTATTGTTGATGAAATTGATGTATTTCCTGTTGAGGCCCATCAAATTCTTCATAAAGCCGCTCGAGAAAAAAATATCCCCATCTATAGCGCATACGTTATTGGTCTTGGAGTTCACTTTTATAAGTTTCAAGGGGATGAATTTACCTTTGAGGACTTTCTTAGCGTAGAAGAAGATGAGTCTCCACAAAAGAAATTAGATAAAATCATCACAAGTTTCATGTCGGCCCCTGCCGAATACCTAAAGAACGAACAACTAGAAGGGTACAAAGATATGGCGCTCACTGAAGGTGTTCCTATTTTCGGTCCCTCCTGTTTACTGGGCCATACTATCGTTCTGTCACGCATACTATGTGACTTCCTTGGTTGCAATATACTCGGTACAGAAGTTACAGAAACTCCTATCATGCCTAAATTTGTAAAAATAGATTTGATGACTTTAAAAATGAGTATCGAAGAATTTAAAAAGTAAGATTCATTTCCAAATGAGCAAAGTGACCACACTCAAGAATACGGACCTGCTCATCACTAAAAAAAGTTGCGAGTAGTGTCTGGTCTTCTTTTGGAACCAAGGGATCATATTCACCAAGGACAAGTTGAGCTTGAGGGTATTTCTTTAATTGAAAAGGATAGACGTTGTAATCTTCTACCAACTCATTAACTCCTTTGATTAAAGAGTATTCATGAAGCTCAGAAGACTGCTCACTTATCTTCTTAAACTTTTCATAGATATCTTCACGATAAAAATAGAGCTTCATGTACTCAGGATAAATTTGAATAAACTCTCCAAAGAAGTCCCAAAATAAATCACTCTGTGGATTCATTTTTAAATGGGCAAGCTTGGCTCTCAATTTTGAATCAGGCGAATGAGCTAATCCAAAATTAAATAACTGAGTTAAGGAACGAAAGAAATTAAAAGTTGGAGAAATAAAAGTGATCTTAGAAATTTGATCAAGAAGTGTTTGTGATTGTTCATTTAATAAGAAGGAACCAAAACTATGGGCAATCACCTCAACATTATCAGAGGCCTTTAGCCGTGCTTGAATTTCTTGACGACACCATTCAATAAGAACAGGCATATAGTCCTCGTCAGACTCTAGTGCATAAGGGATTTGCAAGAACTCAATACTTGGATCTTTAAGCCAGCTTTTATCCACTTCAGGATGGCCACCTGGACCCATATGTAAAAATAGTTTATTTTTCTTTTTACTCATGATTACGCAATGCATACTTTCTTTTCGCACCTACCTTTGACGGTACGTGACTAACGAATAAGTATTATTGTATGAAAAAATTAATCTTACTTACGATACTAGCATCTATGTCTTCTTATGCCACGCAAGATCGCGCCAAACTTCATGAAAAAGCGCAAGAGATCTTCACCAATTGGCATTTCTTTGAAAAAGGAAGAGGAATGACGATCTCCCCTAACCTTTCACGCTTTATGTGGATGCTGGGTGAAGATCGCCAAGACAAGTCCCTAAATAAAGCAGATTTTGTTACTCGCTATATTTCAAAGAAATATGGACTTGTGACGAGAGACGATAAATTAATGGGAGTCTTCAACGTTAAGTATAAACAAATGGATGTAGGCGTTCTCGGTTGTACGGCCTGCCACTCTGGAAAAGCCGCTGGGATCTTTGTTCCAGGTCTTGGTAATAAAACCATCGATACCTATGCCATCAGTCGTGACCTCAAACGTATTCAAAGAGTCTGGGGTTGGGGTAACCGTAACCCTGATTATAAAAAGATCCATGATACAGCGATGAACTTCGCCGAAGTGACGAGTGATGAAAAAATCTCTTCTCTAACACGCGGACTTGTCCCCGATTCAACCATCAAAACTTTCTTCTATAAAGATCAAGGACTCGACTACCCCAAAGATATGGGACGAGCTCAAGTCAAGGCCCCTCACCTGTGGGGTATTAAGCAAAAGCGAGAGCATGGAGTTTTCAATGACGGCTCCCTTAGTGGAGATAGCTATGCATGGATCTTTGGAGCAGAGCTCTTTGCTTCCGATTCGGGTGATCACTTAAGGGCCGTCCTACCTAAAATAAAATGGCTTACAGATGAAGTTCTTGGAAATCTCCTTCCTCCAAAATATCCTTTTGAGATCAATACTGCACAAGTTCAAAAGGGTGAAAAACTCTTTGCTAATAACTGTATGAAATGTCACGGGCAACACAACCGCGATGAGCAAGGTTATCCTATCTATACTGCGCCTAAAGTTATTCCCAAGCATATTGTTCAAACCGATGAAGAAAAACTTAAAGCGATTTCTACTGAGTTTGTATCCTTGGTCGAAAGCAGTAGCCTAAGAGATATACTGAGCTTTAAGGATGAGAATATTCAAAAGGGCTACTTCTCCCCCAAGCTATGGGGCATTTGGTCTCGCTTTCCTTATATGCACAATGGATCGATTCCCAGTCTATATCAAGTCATGCTTCCTCCCTCAGAGCGCTCCGCTATTTTTTCTATGGAAGACGCTGGCGAGGAATATCGCTTTGATAAGTATAATGTAGGTTTAAATCTCTTCGCTGAAAATGAATTAGTACGAAAGCTAAGATTGGCCAAACGCGGTGATCGAGATATTTATTATATAAAAAGAGAGGGGCAATCCAATCAGGGTCATTACTTTGAAAAAAGTTTTAGTAAATTGACCCATGAGGATCGCATGGACTTAATTGAGTATTTAAAGACTCTATAAATAGAGTCTATCTATACTGACCAGCAAAAGGTTTCTTCTTCTGTTCAACTGCAATAGAAACTTTAGCGACTCTTCCATCAATGGCCTTCCCATCAAGCTGAGCAATGGCCTTGGCTATGGCTTCTTTATCAAACATTTCCACAAAGGCGATACCTTTGCTCTTCTTTGATTTATAGTCGATGACGAGATTAACTTTACCGACTTTTCCAAATTTACCAAAAATTCCTACAAGGTCTTTTTCGTTAATCTTGTAATTAAGATTTCCAATATAGAGCATTTGAGCATTTTTACGATTCCGCGCCCCTACAGATTTCTTATAGGGCTTATCTTCTGACTTAGCATTTAAGTCCTTAGTTCCCTTAAAGGCCTTGGCCCCATTTGAACTTTTCGCCACTCTTGGAGTTTTCTTTGAAAACTTACTTGGGAGACCTTTACCTGTATTTCTTTTATTTTCCATAAATCCAACTTAAAACTGTTTTTTAACCAGCAAGTTATAACATTAATTCATAGATTTACTGCTCTAAAGTACTGAACAGGGTATAAATTACTCTTCACCAAGCTGTGTCCAATTCCACAATATATAATCCGTAATATTGGTATGTTAGTATAAAATTCAGCCAACTTTATTTAAATACGCTTTATTTAAGTAAATATTCTTTATATAATGACCTTCAACATCTTAAACTCTGACCTACATGGAGAAATATTGATATACAGAGTTCTATTCTATTTAATTACCTGCTCCCTCATCTCAAATAACATTTTTGGAATTGAATCACTGTCTATAAATGCTCTTCATTGGGAGGGTTATCTAGATTCAAAGAAAATGGACACTTTCAAAAAGCTCATTAAAGAAAGTGAACATATAGACTTAACGATCACGACTGAAAATATCACCAATGAGAAGATGCTCTTCAATCGTACTCGTTCTAAAGAAGTTGATCTCATTTTCCCAGGTATAGATATCGTTAAAGATAACTCATTTCGCTTAATCAAAAATGGCCTGGTTCAGCCTATCGATATAAAACTCTTAAAGAACTTCTCAAATCTTGAAGAAACATTCCAAAGGCCATCATTTCTTATGCAAGATAATAAAATCTATGGCATCACATTCGCTTCAGGAGAAGTCTCCATATTCTATAATTATGAAAAAATTCAACCCAAGAATTTAGATCAACTCCTCAAAATATCTACGAAAGGTAAAATAGGCACTGTCGATTTTTCCCCTCATATTCCCTATGTCCTTGCCATGGCCATGGGCATATCGACCGATAAAATTACGGATTATAATGCGCTTTCTAAAAATACTGCCTTTATCGATGTATTAAACCAATGGGGAAAGAAAACATCTATATTATTCAATAAGGGAGTCGATAATGCCAAAGAGGCCAAAGACTTACAGGCCTTTATTGGTTGGGGTTTTGCTCTTAGTGAACTTAAAGAAAAATATAATCAAGACTGGCGCGCTCTAGAAGCCCCTGCAGGAATACTAAGTTGGCTGGATAACATCATGATACCTTCACACGTAAAAGGAAAGAAACTTGCTATTATTCATAAGCTCATAGATTACTTAATATCCGAGGAATATCAAAGCGAGATCATTTTAAAGAAACTTTCTTCTGTTCCGGTTAATAAACTTGTGTTTAAAGACCTAAAAGAAACTCCTCTCACTAAACGTATTATTGAGCTTCATAATAAAGAGAAGCGCTTCTTTCTTCCCCCACTGAGTGACAGAAGATCAAGAAATGGCCTACAAAAAATGTGGAATAAAGCTAAGCAGAAGTAATTCTATATTTTAATTTCATAGAAGCGACTTACGCGATCCTCACTCGTTTTTTTCTCTAGAAGAGTGCCCCCATTTTTTTCAATGGTTTTAATAGAGCCAATATTATCGTCTGCACAGGTAAGTAAGAGATCATGTAGATGAAGTTCATCACGACAATAATCTAGCGCCAAAGAGAGGGCCTTTGTAGCAATGCCTTTCTTTCTAGCAGAAGGTTTAACCTCATAGCCTATGTGACCGCCAAATGAGCGAAGAAATTCATTGAGTTCATGACGAATCGACATTCGACCACAATACTCATCATTATAAATGATCCAAAAATTGGTACAGGCAACGAGATGGCCAAGATTACGCCCTTCTTTCATATCCAAGACGTCTTCAAAGAACTGCTCTGGTGTCGATAATCCATCCCAGTTCATCCCTTTAACATCACCGCCTCTATCTATCTCTCTAAAAGAATCAAGGTAAGACTTCCAGTAAGTAGGACCAGGTAGTACAAGTTTAATATTCATATCACTTCCTTCAATTATCGATATAGTAAGCTTACCTTAATTTGTTAAGATTCTTAAACAATTACTATAAATATCCTGTGGGAACATAGCGATGCGACTTGATATTCTAATTATACAGTAAACCCTTAAATAAAGGATTATCAATGAGTACACCAGAGCATAAAGAGAAAATTTGGAACTTAATTAAAGAGATTAAAACGGGAATGCTAACCACCCAAGATAAACATATGGGAATAAAGGCCCGTCCGATGCAACTGGTTCAAGATGAATACACAGGGACCCTATGGTTCTTTACCGATATAAGCACCAAGAAAGCGCAAGAAATTGTGGAAGACCAAGAAGTATGTGTGACATTCTCAGATACAAGTGATCATACTTTTGTCTCCCTTTCAGGTCGTGCTCGCCTATCCAATGATCAAAAACTTATCGATAAATTATGGAATCCCATGGTGGGAACTTGGTTTCCCAAAGGAAAAGACGCATCAACAGTTGGCCTAATAGAGATTAAAATTGAGCACGGAGAGCACTGGGATAGTGACAGCAGTACTCTAGGATTTATCTATGAGATGGCCAAAGCAAAAATCAATGATGAAAAGCCCGAACTTGGTGAACATCAAGTTTTCTAGAGATTATGATTAGATTAGTGCTAAGCTAAGTACATTCAATAATAACTGGAGAAGGGATGAATATTGTCATTGCAGGTGCAACGGGTTTAGTAGGCAGTCATGTTTTAAAACAGGCCCTAGCTAAGAAGGATATATCTATAACCACTCTCACTAGACGTGAGCTTAAAACTGATCCTGTTCACCTCAATCTTATTATTGACTGGGACTCGTGGGAGCCAAAAGCGTTTGATGCGGATATCTTTATTTGTTGTCTGGGTACAACCATTAAAGATGCCGGCTCCAAAGAGAATTTTAAAAAAGTGGATTACGAATATGTAAAACTCTTCGCTCAAGCAGCGAAGCTCTCCCATGCAACAAAGTTCATCTTTATTTCCGCTAATGGCGCGGACCCTTCTTCACGTATATTCTATAATCAAATTAAAGGCGAAACGGAGCAAATGTTACAAGACTTTGAATTCGCGGGCCTTGCCCTATTAAGACCTTCCTTGCTCATTGGAGAGCGAAAAGAGAAAAGGCCCATGGAGCAACTCGCCCAAGATATAGCGCCCTTCTTTGACTTTCTTCTCCAAGGACCTCTAAAGAAATATCAAACGATTTCTGCCTCTAATGTTGCCGATGTCATAACTTCCCTTTGCACAAGTTCATGGAATGGTTTAAAGATAGTAGAATCAGATGAAATGAAAGAGAGTTTCTAGTTAGAGTGCCTAAAGTTGCGCTAAGGAATGAATATGAACAGCGAATTCAATTTAAATAATCAAGAATTTATCGAGCTTTGCAACTTACTAAAGGCCGTTGGAGCTTGCCAAACAGGTGGACACGCTAAGCTTGAAATAAGTGAAGGCCGAGTTAAGGTTGATGGCGCAGTAGAGCTTAGAAAGCGCTGTAAGATCAGAGAAAATCAAATTGTTGAGTATGAAGACTATCGAATCACTGTAAAATGATTCTCATTATTACGCGCTATGCGTAGACGATTTCAATAGATCTTGATTACAATCTTTAAAGTTAAATTCTTTAATAAAAAAACTGGAGCTTAGAATGCCTTCTTTTGATCTTATTTCTTCCTTAGATATTGGTGAAATGAAAAACACGATTGAGATGACCCAAAAACAAATCAATGGACGCTACGACTTTAAGGGCTCCAATTGCTCTTTGGATTTCAATGGCTCGGATCAACTTGAAATCAAAGGCGATACAGAATATCAGGTGAAAACAACCTTAGGTATCCTCTATGATAATATGGGAAAGAGAGGCCTAGGCTTAAAGTGTGTTGATGCCCAAGATATCACTCCCACTGGACACATGAAGTATAAGCAAAAAGTAATACTGAACTCTGGTATAGATAAAGAGAAAGCTAAAATTATCAATAAGCTCATCAAAGATTCAAAGATCAAAGTTTCTTCTCAATATCTGGATGAAAAAATCAGAATTACAGGTAAAAAAATAGATGATCTTCAGGCCGTCTATAAACTGCTCAAGACCCATAAGAGTGTCGAAATTGATCTACGCATGGAGAACATGAAATAGGATTATTGTGAAGGGGGTGTATCTATAAGACGATGCACCCAATTCTTTTTCTGATAGATAATAAGCGCAATCACTGCGGCCCCAATATTACTAATAGAAAAGGCCCACCAAATACCAAGCTCATTTAGAGAAGTATGATGAGAGAGTATATAGGCCAGTGGAAATCTGAAGACCCAAAGCGAAACCATCGCAATCAACATCGCAAGCATAGTATTACCAGCGCCTCTAAAGACGCCATTGGCCACTTGTTGAATTCCCACAATACCAAACGTAAAAGCAAAGATTCGAATAAGGATAGCACCTCGAGCAATTACGCTTGGATCATTAGGAACAAATGTTTGAACGGCCAATGGGGCGAAAATAAAAAAGAAGATTCCTGCTAAAGTTAAGCCGATAAAGATTAGACCAAAACTATAGCGTGCTGTTTTAAAAGCTCCCTCATTGTCCCCTCTTCCAATATTATTACCTACTAGAACAGAGCAGGCTTGAGAAAACCCAAGTGCTGGAATGATAATAAAGCTGAGTATTCTAATACCAATACCAAATACCGCCATCACTTCATTACCAAAGGCCGCAACAAGAAAAGTAATGGCATTCATACTCAAGGCACGAGTTGATCCTTCAAGTGAGGTAGGTATCGCTAATAAAGTGATTCGTTTAAAATCTTTATAAACAGGTATGATATCTTTTAGACGTATACGTACATTTTCCTTACCCATGAACATATAGTAGAGACCAATAAAGGCCGCAATCGCTTGAGTGAGGATGGTTGAATAAGCCGCTCCCGCGACACCTAGTCTTGGAATGGGTCCCCAACCATTAATAATAGCGGGATCGAGGATAAAATTCAGTAAGACCGTAATGATGACTACTTTAAGAGGCTTATGAACATTTCCAATCGCGCGAAAGGTATTTTGAAAACTCATATAGATATACTGAAAGGTCATTCCAAACATGGCTATTTTCAAGTAGCTCGTAGCATCGTCATAAACTTCTCCCGTCACCCCAATGAGTCCTATGATGAACTCAGCACTAAAGTATCCAAGTAGAGAAATAACGATTCCAAAAAGTGCCATCACTCCGATGGCCTGAGAAGCAATATGATCAATACTCTTTTGATCATTCACGCCTTTATATTGAGAAATCAGTACGGCACCAGCAATACTAAAGCCAATTCCCAACGAGAGAAGAAGAAAGAATATAGGATAACAAACCGAAAGGGCCGCGACAGCATTGGCACTAATTCGTCCTACCCAAAACGTATCTGTTAGCTGATAGGCCGATTGGAGGGCATTGGCCATAACAATGGGCCAAGCAAGTTTTAAAATTTGTTTAATAAGAGTCCAATCGAGCTTTTTGAGAAAATTCATCAGCTCATCATAGACCCTATGACCCAAGATATCTAGCAACGATTATTACATAAAGCTTTGATAGTACTTAAAGAATATATTTGAGCTTTTTGTTTTTATGCCGATAAGAAGTTGAAATGAAAGGAAAAATACTAATCATACTCTATTTATACTTACTCTCCTACAGCCTTCAAGCGAATGAGAGTTCTCAAGAGATAAATACCTTTATGGCACAAGCCGTGGAAGAAAAGGTTTTAGCTCTTATGAATCCGTCATCAGCTAAGACAAAAGAAGAAGTCATTAAGCTATTGGGTAAGCCTGATCATACTTCAAAAAAGAAAATCTCTTATATTAGAAATAAATATAAATTCGCTATTCATATTACTTTTGATGAAGAAAACATTTCTAAGGTTGAATATAAAATTACAGAAAAAAAAGCGCGAAGTCTTAAAGAATACGCCCCTTTTATCGACAAAGAGAAGGTAGACGTTTTCCCTAAGGAAGATTCTCATAAGAGAGCGAAATACCTCGTTTACCCCTATAAAAATTTTCTTCTTTATTTTCATAATAACTCGAATCAAAGTCTAACCAAGATCGTCTATGAGAAGTAGACTCATTTTGATCTTCACATTTTCTGTCTTCAATATCCTCTGTGTTAAAGCACAGACTGATCCGTGCCAAAGAACTGCTTTGAATACATTAGATACCCCTCTGGCCTATGATATTCAAAGAGTGGCCGGCCGAGCCTTAGAAATAAATAATTGGTCAGCTGATCGAGAAAATATTCGCCAAAGTCCTTGTCGTCCTGATGTGCCCAATATATCCGATATGGAGCGAATGTATTTAGAAAGCTTTGACTCTCCGAAATCAAATAAGATAATTGGTGGAGTCCACTTTCAAGATGAGCCACGAGACTTACTCTTGGCCTTTGAAGATTTATTAAGTGAAAGGGATCACTTTAATGCTATTACCAATCAAAAGAACATTCAAAATGAAATCCCATCCGATTGTCAGAAAATAAAATGCGCAACAGAGGCCGTCTTTGGAAAAGAGTTAGGTCATAAGCTTCTCTATTTAAAAACCTATGGGTTTAATAGTTCAGAATATGCTTTTGAAAACAGAAGTCGCCTAACCAATAGAGAAGCTGATGTCTTTATTAGGTCATCTCAATCTTTCCCGCAAGACTTCTTTCCCATAGATCCTAATAAGCAACTCACAAAGTTTTTAAGAGGAAATACTCTTAAAATGCATAACCCGTCTGTTGTCGCCTTTGCGGCCATTACTTTCTATGATCGCTGGTCAGAGTATAATGACGAAATGATGGAGTATACGGCGATTCACGAAATGGCGCACTATATAGCTTCCGAATACAATCTTGATGAAACTCCTGAATGGATGGAGCTCAGTGGTTGGGAAGATCATGGTGATCCCCAAGGAAGAGAAAATTTTGAAGCTTCTAAAGATCATACCTTCTGTTCTCATTATGGTAGTACAAATCCAGGTGAAGATTTTGCTGAATCAGTATCCGCCTATCGCTTTAATCCTTCTTTACTTAAAGCCGCAAGTCTTGAGAAATATCAATTTATCAAAGAGCATGTATTTGCAGGAGTGGAATTCACACATGAAGAAGAATGTCGTGCCTCAGAATTATTAAATGAAATGCAAGAAGAATTAGAAGAGATTATCAAAAACCCTGATAATGTTGATTATGATCAACTCATTGCCAAGTGTGCTGAGCAAAGCTATTCCTATATTTTATCGGCTCCTTCATCAAAAGACTCATTTGAAAGCTGTATCTCCTCAAACTTTAATAATTCTGAAATTAACCAAGTAGTAGAGCAACATATAGAATCTCATACTCCTCCCTATACAAATCCTGATGCTGCCAAAAAGATGATTTTTAACAATTTGAAAAATCGCTTAAGCTCGCAATCTGTTCCACCTGAAGAGATGAGACAAATAAAAGAACATTTAAAAGATAAATTCACTGACAAGATGTTCACTGGAAACTCTTACAGTGGTAACTCATCGGCCCCCTCGCAGGTATCTAAATTTTTAAATAGGCTAACCAATAGCTCTCCTCCAGGTTACGAAAAACTCAATGAAGTCTGTAACGAACGTTGGGATGAGTATTCTAATCAATATTTAAATATATTCGATGATAAAGAAAAATATGAAGACGCCTACTATGCAAGTTTTTCTAATCGTAGCCAATTACAAATCTATGCCTTTTCTCTATGTAGTAAGAGTCAGTACAAAAATGGACATATTACAAGAGAAGAAATCCAAGAGTCTCTCTCGCATATTCAATAACTTCGACTATGCGCTTTGCAACACGCCCTTTCTTTAGTTCTACACGAGTTGGCAGCTCTTCTTAAACCTTGTTAAACTATCCCAACTTTAAACAACTAACCAATGGCAGCTTTATGAGAATGATTCCCTTTATCTTGGCCTTTATGCTTGGAGCATGTGCGACCTATACTCCCGTTCAAAAAGAAGAAAATACCACGAAACTCAATGCATTCTTTGAAAAGGTTTTTAACGAAAACGTGCAACGTGTTCCTACGTGGCAAACTTATATTGGACTAAAAACTAATTACGACAAGCTCAACGATGGAACGGAAAAGTTCTATGAAGAAACTCTTCAAATCATGAAGAAGAACTTAGAAGAGCTTCAAGCTTTTTCTTATGATGGACTCACTGATCAAGGAAAAATCAGTTATAAGCTTTTTGAAAAGAGTTTAAAGGATGATATCGAAGGTTGGAAGTGGCGTTATCATCGACACTTTCTTAACCATAAATTTGGATGGCACAGTAGAACTCCTTCGTTCATGATTAATATGCACCGAGTGAGTAATCTTGCAGAGGCTGAAGCCTATATTTCAAGACTTAAAGAATTTAAGCGCGTCTTTGATGAGAATATGACCTTTGTTAAAAAGCAAAAAGAAATGGGGATTCTTCCTCCGGCCTTCGTCTATGGTAAGGTTATTAATGACTCACAAAATATCATAACAGGTTATCCTTTTGAAAAAGGCGGCCGCTCTCCTCTTTATTCTGACTTTAGAAAAAAAGTTTCTAAGCTCAAGATTAGTGATGCTGAAAAATCTCGCTTGCGCAGAGAGGCGGCCAATGCATTGAAAGACTATGTGAAGCCTGCTTACCTAGAGTTCATCTCTTTTGTAAAAGAGATTCAAAAAGTTAAAACAGATAATGATGGAGCATGGTCACTTCCAAATGGAGACGAGTACTATGAGTTTCGTCTTAAAGAAATGACGACCACAGATATGACTCCTCAAGAAATTCATGACTACGGTCTTTCAGAAGTAGAGCGTATTCACAACGAAATGCGTGTGATTATGAAAAAGGTTGGCTTTAAAGGATCTCTTCAAGAATTCTTTACTCATATGAAAACCAGTAAAGACCAGGTTTTCCCGCAAACCAAGGCTGGCAGACAGGCCTACTTAGATCAGGCCAATCAAGTTATTTCTGATATGACTAAAGCATTACCTCTTATGTTTAACACTATTCCTAAGGCCCCACTCAAAGTTAAGGCCGTAGAAGCCTTTCGTGAGAAATCATCTGGAATTGCTTTCTACCAAAGCCCTCCTCTTTATGGTGATCGCCCAGGAATTTACTATGTGAACCTCTACAATATGAAAGATGTTCCAAAGTATAAGATTGAAGGACTTGCCTATCATGAGGGAATTCCTGGTCACCACCTACAAAATGCCGTTCAATCTGAACTGACTGGCCTTCCTAAGTTTAGAAGAACAGGTCACTACACAGCATATGGAGAAGGATGGGGATTATACTCAGAATACCTTCCTAAGGAATTTGGATTTTATAAAGATCCCTATAGTGACTTTGGTCGCCTCGGAATGGAACTTTGGCGTGCAACTCGACTCGTGACCGATACAGGACTTCACTTTAAGAAGTGGTCACGGGAAAAAGGAATTGATTACCTAACGATGAATACTCCCAATGCAGCCCTTGATATCACAAAAGGAATTGAGCGCTATATAGTAAATCCAGGTCAAGCAACGGCCTATAAGATTGGGATGAAGAAAATTCTTGATCTTCGTAAACAGGCCAAAGATGAATTAGGTGATAAGTTTGATATACGCGCCTTTCACGATGTTATTTTGCGCTCAGGAGCCGTTCCTCTTGATGTTATGCAAGAGCTTGTTGAGAACTGGATCACTGAAACCAATAAGAAATCTTAATAAAAGAGGAGTCCAGGTGAAATATCAGAACTACTTTGGGATAGGTGTAGCAGGAAACTTTACGGGTCATCTCGAACAGGCCCGTGAAGCCCATGACTTTGAGAAAATAGAAGTAAAAGAAGAGATTCAACCTAAGGCCATCTTTCCTTTTTACTTTCCTCATCTTAAAGATAGCTTTCTTTCGACCTATCCCCTTTCCAGTAGCGAGATTCTTTTACCTGATACTCCTTACGATATTCAAATAGAGCCCGAAGTGGCCCTCATTTGTGATGTCCAATACCAAAATGACAAAGTCATAGAGATTATTCCTCAATCCTTTGGTGCTTATAACGATTGTTCCATTAGAAGACCTGATGCTCTCAAGATTAGTCATAAGAAAAACTGGGGCACATCTTCTAAAGGTCTCTCTGATCAACTCATCAAGATTGATTCTTTTACTAGTGCGGGTGAACTCAATCATTATGCCATTAGTAGCTTTCATAAGTCTCATGATCAAATCCACCAATATGGTGAAACCAGTGATGTCGCAAGCTACAGCTATAATTATAAAAAGCTCTTAGATTGGATCATTGATCGCCTCAATCATCAAAGCGATATTGGCCCCGCTGAAAATATGGCCAACTACCTAAAAGAATCTCAATATCCTGAGCAATGTATTATTGCTATCGGTGCCACGAGATATAGCGATTACGGCCAAACCCATTTTTTGAATGCCGGAGATACCAGTATCGTCGTTGTTTATGATAAGAGGGCCTATTCAGAAAAAGAAATCCTCCACTCTATTGAAAATGAAAAATACAAGCTAGATAAATCGTCCTTCTTAATTCAAAAAGTGAAAAATCTCTAGACCCTCTTATTTATAACTTCGAACAGTTGGCCGAATATATTCGAATTCAAGGGGCTCTTTATTTAATTTGAATTCTCCATGGTCAAACTCCCAAGCCGATACATAGGAGAAGTTCTCGTCATCTCTCATGGCCTCTCCATTCGCGCTCTGAAATTCTTCTCTAAAGTGAGCACCACAGGACTCTTCACGCTCTAAAGCATCAAGACACATGAGTTTAGATAACTCAATAAAGTCAGAAAGCCTTAGGGCCTTTTCTAACTCTTGATTGAGTTCATTCTCACTTCCACTCACGAGTACATTTTTATGAAAGTCTTTACTAATTTCTTCTATTTCTATTAATGCCTGCTCTAGTCCTTTTTTATTCTTACTAATCGCACACTCTCTCCACATGACTTTTCCCAGATCAATATGAAAATCACTAACACTCTTATGACCTTTATTAGAAATGAGTTGTTCAATTTTTAAGCGCACCGCTTTTTCTGATTCTTCAAAAGAAGGATTTTGAGTGGGGTCTACATCTTCTTTACGAGATAAGGATGAACGAAGCCCTGCCAGATAATTATTAATCGTTGCAGGTAAAATAAAATAACCATCCACACTAGATTGTAAAAGAGAGTTCGCTCCTAACCTATTCGCTCCATGATCAGAGAAATTACATTCACCAATCGCAAAGAGCCCAGGAATGGTCGTCATCAGTTCATAATCAACCCAAAGACCACCCATCGCAAAGTGAGCAGCAGGAGAAATGAGCATGGGAGTTTCATAAGCACTCTCGCCTTTGATATTTTGGTACATATCAAATAAGTTTCCATACCTCTCTTTTATGCGCTCTTTTCCCTCGCGCGCTAGAGCATCACGAAAATCGAGATAGACAGAGTTTCTCAAAGGACCTACTCCAAGACCTGCATCAATTTGTTCTTTAGCAGAGCGTGAAGCAATATCTCGAGGAGCGAGATTTCCATAGGCCGGATACTTTCGCTCCAAATAATAATCTCTTTCATTCTCAGGTATATCATTAGGTTTTCTTGGATCATCTTTTTTCTTTGGCACCCAAATCCTTCCATCATTACGAAGAGACTCAGACATCAACGTGAGCTTTGATTGAAATTCATTGGCCTGAGGCATGGCCGTAGGATGAATTTGAGTAAAACTTGGATTGGCCAAGAAAGCCCCTTTTTTAAAGGCCTTCCATATAGCAGAAGCATTGCAACCGATGGCCAAGGTCGAGAGTCTGAAGACACGAGAATAACCACCTGTAGCGAGAACGACAGCATCGGCTGCGAATCGCTTTATCTCTCCGGTAATTAAATCTCTTGCGATGATGCCTTTGGCCTGTCCTTCGATTAAAACCAGATCGAGCATTTCATGACGAGTGAACATTTTCACTTTCTTTCGCCCCACCATTTTAGAGAGTTGAGAATAAGCGGCAATCATTAGCTGCTGCCCCGTTTGCCCTCGCGCATAGAATGTTCTCTTAACTTGGACTCCTCCAAAGCTGCGATTGGAAAGACTGCCTCCATACTCACGAGCAAAAGGAACTCCAAGAGCGGAGAAATGATCAATTAAGCCAGAACTAAGTTCAGCGAGGCGATAGACATTAGCCTCTCGAGATCTAAAATCACCACCCTTTAAAGTGTCGTGAAACATTCTCCACACACTATCCCCATCATTTTGATAGTTTTTAGCAGCATTCACTCCCCCTTGGGCAGCGACAGAGTGGGCCCGGCGAATGGAGTCTTGAAAACAAAAGCACTGAATATTGTAGCCTTGCTCGGCAAGAGTCGCAGCCGCAGAAGCTCCGGCCAAACCAGAGCCTACGACGATGATATTATACTTTCTCTTATTACTAGGACTGATCAACTTACTCGTTTGTTGATAATTACTCCACTTATCCTGAAGCTTTCCTTCTGGAATTTTTGAATTTAATTGCATTTCAGCCTACTTAAGAAGTTCAACATTATATATAAATGATACTCTCAGTAGAGCGATTTGGCATTAAAGGCATTAATTTTGATGATAAATATTAGCTACTTTATGCGCTTTTCAAGAAATTGAACGCCTTTTTCTACTGATTCACTAGAGAAAATAAACGTTCCTGCGTGGCCCCAGAAATAGACGGAGTGAGTTTCAATATCCACACCAAGAAGTTTCGCCCGCGCCGCAAGTGCTGTCATTTGAGAATGTTCAATTAAGCGATCTTCTTCACCATGATAAAGAAAGAGAGCTGGTGAATCCTTCGTGAGATAATTAATCGGAGAAGCATCAAACCATCCTTTTACATTTTCATCAAACTTATACCCCATGTAAGGGGTAACAATGGGCGACTCAGGCCACCAAGTTAGATCATAGGGTCCACTTCCAGAAACCATCGCCTTCACTTGATTCTCTACTTTAAATCCGTAGGAAAGAGCGGTATGAGCACCAGAAGAATATCCCCAAAGAGCGAGATTATTAAAATCAAATTTCTGAGCGTAGTTCTCTTTTAGATATTTAATAGCGAGAGCGAGGTCTTCTATAGGTGTAGGATGATTGAATTCAGGAGCGAGTCGATAGTTAATATTAAAGACATTAAAACCATGAGTCGCTAAAGATTCAGAAATTTTATACATATCGTACTTATCTCGACCAGACCAACCTCCCCCGTGAATAACCACGACAATAGGTGCATTTTCTTGAGGTACTTGATAAAGGTCAGCTATTTGATCTTTGTGATCGCCGTATGCAATATCTTCTTGAACACTGAACTTCTTATTGCCTTTATAACTGGCACAGGACATGAGAATAAAGCTTAAAAGAAAATACTTGATATACATAGCTCTCACCTTAGTTAGAAGTTAAGTCATTGAAACATGAACTCTTCCATGATGTCACTTCCTAAGGCCTAGGCAGCGGGCGTGATGACTCAATAAAGCTTGTAATATATTCAAAGCATATTTCTTAAAGGCATATTCCCTCCTATATTTCGATTAAATTACCCCAAACCTTCCCCCCCAAGGAGACAAAATGAAATCTTTAATAATAAGTGCATGTATTCTTATGACCCTATCTTCCTTTGCTTCAGTTCCCGCAGACACTCATCTTGGATGTCAGCTCTATACTGGTGAAAGTAGCGTTTTTTCTGACTTGAGAAAATTCAATATTTCCACAGAAGATGTCGCTGGAGTAAGAGTTCTTGATGCCTATCTTGCAGGATCAGCAGGACTAGTTGGATCATGTGCTAATAGCGAAACAAATGATGCTCTTGAATGTATTTACTATAGTAGCGATGACAAGAGAATTGTTGTGATTCTTGATGATCTTGAATCAAATGAAATCGAAGGACGTGTTTACTATGATGGTTGGTTTGATAAATCCCACCCTGTAAGCTGTGATCTTCTCACTTTCTAATTTATAAAATGACGTAATTCGCAGAGGATATAAAATGAAAAGAATAACATTACTGACTCTACTTTTTCTTACAACCCTTTCGGCCCAGGCTTATACATTTACGGCCAATGCCAATGTCCAAGTCACACCTTTAATTGGAACAGTCCAAGTATTTAATCACTTGAATAGACCTATTATATGTTCAGGTAGAGCTGATGGGATAACGGTAAGAGGAAATGTTTTGAATGTTTATATGAATAATCTAATCATTCATCCAAGACAATTTTCATCCATGTATGTGAGAACGACACCTTACGATGTATTTCGTTTTGTAAGACCTTTTATTACCTGTAGAACGTTATAATACGTTTTAGGTGTCTAGTCCCACAACTTATCTAGGCACCTAGAATAATTCTCAAGCGCTTGAATAAGTAGAACCAGTGAGGCTTCAAAGTCTCCACTCTTTCTTAATTCAATTGCTTTCTTTAAGATTTCGTTCATCTCAACCTTATGGACTTATATAAATGACTGGCTTTTATTTGGAGTAGATAATCTCTAAGCATCGACGCGGTCGATTGGTGGTAATGAAGTCCACGCCTTTTTTTAGATATTTTCTAATTTTAGAATCTTTATCTTTTGTATAAACACCGACGAGCTTTCCTTCGTCTTGTAGGCGCTTCACTTTCTTCTTATGAATATACTTTGCACTTACCATATCAAAGTCTTCAAAATTAGAGAGGTAGCCAAACTTTTGTAACTTCACTGTTTTGACTTGTTGGTAAAAAGAAGATTTACGTCTAAGGACATCTACTTTCTCTAGTGCTTCCTCATCAAAGGAAATGATAAAGACCTGTTCTGGACGATTTTTAAAGAACTCTTCGATTAAATCAAAGTCAGAAGGCCGTGGCTCATCCTTAAATTCAATAAAAAGCTTACTTGCACCCTGACTGAGAACATGCAAAGCATCTTTCAGTGTTGGGATGGTCTCTCCATTAGAGAGTCTGCAATGAGACTGGATCTGAGACAAGGAAAGCTCGTCTACCTTATTTCCGGTGGGACAATTCTTTCCCTCAACGAATCGCTCTAATTTCTTATCGTGATAGACAATCGTTTCATTGTCTTTTGTATGAAGAAGATCAAACTCGATAGCATCCACATCGTCTTTCAAAGCGGCCCTAAAAGCTGCAACTGAATTCTCAAGCTCACCAAAGCCCAAGGCACGATGAGAGACGCAAAATGGACGCGCCAAAGCACTGATTTGAAAGAATATCGTGACGATTACAAAGAAGCTCTTATTCATGAAGGCACACTAGCCTTTCACAGTGGAAAAACAAGTGCTTAGGTATTCTTTATAAGATATAGGTTCATCAAACTTCATCTCGTTAGCACTTTTTTCCTATTATGATCCGCTAACTAGTTAATTTTACATTATACTTCTCTTCGCTAAAATTTATTCTTATTTATAGTAAGACCTTATAATAGAATTAGTATTGGAGGAATTTGTTATGAGATTAACTAAACTATCTATTGTCGGGCTAATTGGATTACTACTTCTTTCTTCTTGTAATGAAGAAGAAATCAAAATTAGTTTTCCATCAACAGATGGTGCAACTGTAGCAGAAGTTAAAGGCGATCTCTACTATATTAATGGGGACTCAAATTTAGGTGAAGGCATAAATACCTCCGGTAACGCTCAGGAATTTCTAGACTGCTCAACACCTGCCGTTAGCTTTTTTCCTGACTATCTAAAAGGTATGATTGTTGCCTTTGGTGCAGTTACGATGCCGAATGCAGACGCTAATTGTGGTTATTGCAATATTCGATATGGTTGCTCTCCAGGGGATACAGTACTTCTTGAATATTGGGGACTATCATCTTCCTTTGTTAATAATTTTGATGATTTTGAATCCAATATAAATATTGCTTCAACAGCATCAGAAAGTATTCAATGTCCTTCAGATGGAGTTCTAGAGATTTCATCTGATAATACTGGAGCCGCTTACTATCAAAAAGTCTCAGTAAGTAGCGTAGAAGGATCTGATACAGAGTATATGAAATGTTTTTAAATAGCATTTTACTTCTATGAATCAAAAGATAGCTTCCCTATTTGAAATACTATGCGCCGGTGGTGCTACTATGTTCTTCATGGCGAGTTGGTTCTTGTTTAAATCAACCAGTTACTATTCTCCAAGCACGGCCTATGTAGGGGTTTACGTAGTGGCCTCTTTTGTAGCTTTCACTATTTATCAACCCCACTTTCTCTTTTCTTATTTCGTTAACTATTCTAAAGGCTGGAGTTTTATAAGAAAGCATTATATAACTTTTCTACTTATTCCATTATTACTGCTATTGTTTATTGCCTTAACTCTTATCGATATCTTTTTCTATTCCTTTATACCTCTCTATATTATACAGGCCTCTCTAAGTGTAGCGCTGATTATGATTTCATGGCATTTTGCTTGTCAGAGTGTGAATTCGATATTCTATCATTCAAAAAAGTTAAAAAAAACAAATCGTACTCTATTTGCCTTTAGAGCTATCTTCTTTTCTACTTTCTTATTTGGCATCTTTTCTTGCGCTGTAGAAAATGGCTCTTATCCTTTCTACTATTTACCAACGATTACCGTAAAACTTGATTATGATTATCTTAAGACCATGAGATTATGCTTTCTTGTTATTCATCTCTTATGTCTTAACCTCATTCGTACTTCAATATCCCTACTCTCAGTTCTTTCTTGGTCAGCTTTTCTCATGTGGACTTTAAGTGTGACGTTCACAAAACATTTCTTCTATATCGTTCCTCTACTTCATGGAATAGAGGTGATCCCCTTTTACATAAGATCGCGAAATACGAATATTTTTAAAAAGGTAAAGATATGGCAAGTTATCGCCACATCCTTATTGATTTTTACGGCCATCTTACAGTTTGCAGCCTCATTAGAGAAAAATGCAGGAATTTCCCCCAACGTCTATTCTCGCATTTTTATCGTCACGCTTATTTGTGTGAATATTCACCATGTACTCTCTGAAAGGTTTACTTGGAAGCCTAAGAAGTCTGAAAGTTCTTGAGTGAAGTTACGTGCAAGTCACCAAATATTTCTAAATATATGTGATAATTTCCAGCTACTTATATTAGAATAAGCAATATATATAACTAAACCGATGGATACTTATGTTTTATTTTATTTATTCGATAGCAATACTATTAATCACCAGCTGTACCATTCTAGATAAAAATGTAGCTCTTTATAGCAAAGATATAAAATGGGACACGACTAAAGAAATAAAGACAAAAAGTTATGGAAAAGAAGTTTCTACAGAGTTTTGTAATAGGGCCTATCTTATATTTCCAACGTCTAATAAGAACCAATTCGATGTACTTGAAAAGCTCATTGAAGATAATAAAGGATATAACGGACTAGTAAATGCTCATGTAAAAACTAGTATTTTCTACATACCGCTACTTTATATGAGTGCTTGTCATGAGGTAAATGGTCAACTCGTAGAGCTTGAATAGAGAAAAGATCATTTCTCTTTTTCTAAGTTTAAGACATCCATCTGCTTTCCAATTTCTTCAGCTTCTTGAGAAAGCTTAGCGCAAAGAGCAATATCCCCTCTTCTTTGTGCTTCGATGGCCTCTTGAGAAATTCTTTCATAGTCTTTTTGTAATTTCTTTATTGGATCTGCTTTAAAAATTCCGAACATGATGCCCTCTCTTATAAATATCTAGTATTAGTTTTCATTTAAAGCACAAACGCCATTCGCACATTTTCTCTTCGGCAGTCTGGGCCGAATCTCTTTTGCAAAAATATTATATCCAAGATTTACAAGGGGTCTTAACTTTTCATTTTCAAAAGCAGGCACGAGATAATGATAAAACGGAACTCTTTTCCAGATTTCAATAAAGGTGTCGATGCCCTTAAAGACCTGCCCCTCTTCATTAATAGAGTGCATGTGAAGATTAACCTCTTTCTCATCAAGACCATAGTCTTTAGCATGAAAGGAGTCCGAGGAGATATCCACCGGAACGAGAACGTTCTTTTTATCTAATTTGAGGTAGTGCTTCACTTCTCGAAAGCATAAATGGCATGCACCATCGTAAAATATAGTAAGTTTCATGAGTACATTATATCTGATAATTAAGAATGAGTGCCGTTTGAATCTTAGGCAAGAAAGGAAGAAATCTTCGACAACAAATTAATACGCATAATACGTGCCATGCACCGATGGTTACGCATGTGCGAAACCAAAAGAGCATGGCACCCAATATCTAGTCAATTTTTGACTTGGCATCGCCGTACTCTTTTTGAACTTTTCCCTCAACCTGATCAGCTTTACCTTCAACTTGAGTTTCTTTGTCGTTCGCTAATTTTCCAGCTTTTTCTTTGGCCTTACCTTTAATGTCTTTAGCTTTACCTTTTACTTGATCTTCGTTCATACAAATCTCCTTTGATAAGTTATGTAGTTATTCTACAAGCTAAAATCTACTCCCCTGCCTATATGAATTCCTCTAGATCTTTTCTTTTAAAAGTCTAGTTTCTTACACATAAATAACAACCTTCGATGATCAAAATAGAATCCAATTTATCTATGATGATAATAAGTCATTAAAAATAAATTGAGAAAGGAGAACAATATGTCTACCACAATATTTGAAGCGATTAGAAAGGATCACGAAGTACAAAGAGATCTTATCTCAAAACTTGTTAAGACCTCCGGTGACACAGAAACAAGATCGCACACTTTTGATCAACTAAAAGAAGAACTAAGTACCCATGCCCTAGCAGAAGAGAGATTCTTTTATAATCCCCTAACGATGAAAGATCTTACGGCCGAACACGCACGCCACAGTGTAGCTGAACACCATGAGCTAGATGAATTAATTGAAACTTTAGAAAGTACAGAATATTCCTCACCCGCTTGGCTGGTAAAAGCCAAGCAACTTGAAGAAAAGCTTATTCACCATTTGGATGAAGAAGAAAAAGAGATCTTTCCTGTTGCAGGAAAAGCTTTAGCCGAAAAACAAAAAACCAAACTGGCTTCAGAATATGCAGAAGAAATGGAACCATTAAGGGAAGCTAGATAACTTCCCCAAATGTGCCATGCACCGATGGTTGCGCAAGTGCGAAACCAAAAGAGCGTGGCACCCAATATCAAGAATCTAAGTATCGCTCATCAGTAACTCTTCATAGTGTTTCCTAACGATATTTCCCGATACTAAAGCAGAAGCTAGAGCACAACCTATCATAGTGGAGCTTAGCCCTAGAATACTCGATATAATAACAGAAGCAATCCCAGCAACCGAACCAATCAAAGTAGCTTTTGACATTATATTTAACTCTATTTTCATGAACCCCTCACAGTATATGAATACGTATTTTTCGATAAGTGCCAGTAAACCTAGCGACTTAATGCACACAAGTCTACTGGTACTGATCTCTTTTACCCAAAAGTTACATAGGGCATTGCCTCCGAGACCTTAATCTAGTTAAATACCCAAAAATCCGAAGGGGAAATTCATGAAAATCACTAAAATACTCATCATCGCCACTATTTTTGCTGGATGCTTTTCTCTACAAGCTTCTTCAATGGACTCAGAAAGGGCCTTTAAATCTAGTAAAGAGCTTCGTAATGATTATCCAAATATTGATGATGATACGAGTAGAGATGAAAATAGAAAAATTTTGTGCCCCTTCCACCGTCTTATGGAAAGAGCGGGAAAGTACGACAACCTACCTGCAAGTTTTCAAAATCAGGTGATTGTTAAAATATCAACGTTAGTCGCCGCGGCCAAAGAATTTGGTTGTAAGATTACGGGCTGTAAGACCATTGCTCACTTTGCCTCTCTTGGACAAAATAGCTCATTGAAAGATCGCAAATTAGACTTTGCTCGTCTAGGTAGAGTTAATGTCACTCGCTTACATAAGGCGAAGGGTCTCGCCCATAATTGTGGATTAACCTTTGAAAAAAATGGTGTTGAAATTAGCAATAAAAGAAGAAACTTAACACTGAGTAAACTCAAAAAAATGGCCCAGGCCAATCAGCCTAGCGGGACTCTCATCCTCAGTGATATCCAAAAAATAAAAGAAGATATTTGTAAACTAGAGAACGTCAAATCCACAATTGCTGGTCGTTTTGAAATGAAGCTCATCTTTAAATATCTTGGTGGAGATGATCGTGGTTTTATTGAGTACAGTGATGTCGAAAGATTTCTTCATGCAAAAATGCCACTAACAAAAGCTATTGAAGGTATCTAATATCTAAGAAAAAGGTGCCAGGCAAAAGAGCATGGCACCGAAATATTACTTTTTACAAGATACTTTAACAATCGCTGTGTAAGTTCCTGTTACATGATTAAGGCTAACCCATGAAGTGTTTGTCCATGCATTTCTTCTGAACCATGTTCTATCGTTAGCATCGCTTCCTGTGTAGTTACAATTTCTTAGCATAGGAAGTCTTGCTTCAAACTTTGAACTCTTAATATGAGCGGCCATATCAACAGCTTTAGCATAAGCACTCTGAGCAGAATTACCTTGAACCTTTACAGTATCTCTTTCAGTGTCAGCAGCAAAAGTAGTTAGAGAAAGGGCGGCCATAGTAAGTACGATTACTTTTTTCATATTGTCCTCCTAAGAACATTTATAATTGAGTTGTCCTTATAGGAAGATCCCGCTCTTCTGTCGACGAAGATAAAGTTAAAAAATAATTACATTTGTGAATTCTGTGAACGTAGTTCTGAAGTAAAGCAATACTTTTCAAACGTTTATAAATGTTCACAAACATTCACAAAGTTCAAAGCAACATGCTCCAAAAATTAATCCTCAACAATCGTGCACTTAAATCGAGGATCACTACTATACGTAAATTCGAGTGTTTCTTTTTCTTCTTGAGAATATACTCTTGGAATAAGAATATAATTGGGAACTATACATAGCCACTCAGGAGCAGCTTCTTCTACTTCTTCTCTAATATCTATGTTGTAAGAGCGCTCACGCTGAGAAGAAACATGAGACCTTCTTGAGTTTTCTCTCACTTCGTTATTTAAAGCAGAAACAAGTTGACTAGAATAGGCACCATGACCAGCTGAGTTCTTGCAATAGTAATAAGGCTCACGAACATCATAGACATTTGAATACTCAGTAAAGACAATCTTACCTCTACGAATATAAACATCCACTTCCTCTGGAGCACTAGCGCAATCAAGAAATATTTTCTCTTCCACCACATCCTGAATCGACCAAGAACAATCCGCCTTCACTTCGCGAGCAATAGATGACAAGGTCTCATTTTCTTTATCAAGCACGCAGGTCCTACCCGCGGCAAAACTAGAAAGAGGAATAATAAGAGCAAGTGTCGTCATAAGTAGTTTTTTCATGACGTAAATTTATCACACTTCAAGATTGAGAAATCCGCTTTTGAAAGGAGTTCATGGCAGTGTCGAAAATATGAGCAATCATTAAATTTTGCAAAATGTGTGTCATTTCAATAAGGTACATCCACCAACTCACACAAGTCTACTGGTACCTTATCCAAACAGACCTATCAATATAAACTACTTCACAACTCGATTCCCTATTGTATCTAGTCTGCTTTATATATTTATCCTTATGAGTATTGTGGAGAAGAGGCCAGTAGATTTATCCATCTTCTTCGCACAGGTCTACTGGCACCTTATCCAAATATGAACAATCAAAAAAATCTACTCAACGTGTGTCATTTCGATAAGGTGCCTGATAATGAGTAAATAGATCTGTCCACTTCGTTACACAAATCTACTGGCACCCTGTCCAGACTAAAACTAAGAGGGGTACTAAACAATGTCAACGGTCAAAAGTTTCACTTGTGCCAAAGGTGTCAGCACCATTGCAAAGAGAATCAGTCTTTGGGAATCGACACACTCTAGTCTCTCCGAACATAGAAAGAAAATGAAAGATCAAACCTACTATTATTGCAAATGAAAAGTAAGTAACTATAATTTGTCTTTTTGCTAAATGCCTTGCTCTGTCGCTTGATGGAAAAATGTCACCATAACCAGTAGTTGTTGCAGTTATCCAACTAAAATATTCAAAGTCATAAAGATCCAGTTCCCTCTGAGATGCCTGTAAGACACTATCTAGCTCTTTTTCAAGTGTAAGATACTCGGAATCCAACTTATCCTTAGCTTTTTCAAGGTCCTCCTTGAGATCATTGCTATTATACCCACCCTTACCGACTTCATCCTCAATATCCACACCAAGTTCCTTTGATAACAGATAAGCTGCCGAACCCCCTATCTTTTTATACTCAACTCCATTGCTGAACAAAACGACCCCTTCATCCGTCTTTAGAATTCGATTTCTTTTCTCTTGGCTTTTCCTGTTTGCGAATCTAACCTTTTCAAGCTGTCCTTCAATTACATAAATGTTATTCAATAGCTTCTTTTGCTTACTTATAGTGCTTAACCCATTCAGTCTTGTGATTTCATTATTGTATATAAAATGATTCTTAGTATTTTCTTTATATAGAGATAGGTAAATATCAGGCATATGGATCTCGTTAAAGTAATATATCCCACTCAAAAACACTACACCTACAAAAAAAGTCAAAAACTTCCCCACCCCCTTCCCCTCTTTATCTGACGAAAGCCATCTTATCGTTGTTAAACCTATTTCCTTATATGAAAGCTTGCTTCATGAATAAGAAGACCGTTTACATTATCTTCTTTCATCGACTCAAGACCTTCCTTTCTTAGCGTGACCAAGTCTGAGTCAGGACTGAAATCTAGATGTCCTTTATACGATTTAAGGAGTGAACCAATTAACGAAATAGACATTCCCGACTTTACCAATTGAATCTTTAGCGAATCCGATGTCCCATACTTAATCCCTAGATAAGTACCCTCATCTATGACGCCAAATTTTTGTAAAACTTCAATAAACTTAATTATTGAATTATCTAAAAAGTCGAATTCGTCCTTTATTCTAACAATTGCTAAATTAACTAGCTCAACATCTGTCTTCTTTCCAACTTGAACCCAGCGTTCAGAAAAACTATCAAGAACTTCATCGCCCCATCGTCCTGCATATACGTAAGACTCCTCGTCAATAGCAATCAATTCTTTCCAGTACTGGATAAACATCCAAACCATCTCTGACACAGAAGTATTTTCAACTCTCCACCTTAAAAGCATAGCATAGAAGTTCTGTGCTCCTATCTCAGCTAATCTAACAAGGGAGCGATGCTGATCCTCATCCTTACTTTTTATTTTATTAAGAAAAATATTTGCGATTGTCTGTATAATTTCCAGAGGCTCTTTTAGAGTGATACCCTTCGCAACAAGATTTTCCAACTCCTTTTGGCACTCTTGCTCTACATCAAAAATATCCATTTCAAAGATGTTATTCAAAAAACATTCTTTACCAAACTCGGTTTCTGCAGTCCTGAGATTTTCATCTTCAAGTAGTCCATCATCCAAGTTATGAACAAACTCTTCATAATCTCGAAACTCCTCTTTTTGCTCATCTGAAACCTCGACATTTTCAAGTAATAAGTTTTCAGGCTGATCTTTCACTTTACGGTCAATCTTCATAGTTTCAGAAAAGAACCTATCTACCCGTGCCCCCTTTCTCATAAACTTACTGCCGACAAGGAAAATCTTGGGTTCCAATAAGTCTAAGCGTCCAGACTCTTTACTAAATACCTCACTAAATCGGCATGCTCTTCCAACGAGGTTTTTAAACTGCGCAGGAGAGAGCTTTCTAAGGCCCTTCCTGTTGTCCATTACAAATAAGCATTCCGCAGGAATATTAACACCTTCCAACAATGTTGATGTTGTGACAACAAACCTTAACTCAGGAATTTTGCTGTAAAGTGATTCAATATAAAGTTTTACGTTATCAGGCATAGATCCGTGATGATATATAACACCTCTCTCTAGGCAAAAAAGTAAATCGTAATCCTTGTGCATGTACTCTTTGATATAAGTAATTGCTCTTGAGATTTCGTCATTCTTAACTTTAGGCATTATAGACGCAAGACTTTTTGAAAAATATTGTGCATCCTTTGGTCTGTTAAAATAAATAATACTTTTACCTGGGGCATTTGAATAAACATACTCTTCATAGCTATTGCAACTTGTCTTTCCTATTTCTATATTCTTATCCATGAATTGATCATAAAGATAAACCTCATTACCCTTCTCAAGGTCACAATATATCAATCTTTCAGTTTTTACGCTCTCATCAATCCTCAACTCTTTAACATTCAATTCAACTCCATCAATGGCAAGGTTATCTATATCTTTCACAAATGGAGTTAAATATACAATTGACGTATCTTCATTTCTTCCCTGAAGCATCATGATAGACACCGCCAGCAGCCTGCTGCGAGAATTATCACATAGAAGATTGTGAGCTTCATCAACAAATACAAAATCAAACGCAAGATCTTTATGGTGCTGTAAAATTCTTACAAGCCTCTCTTGAGTCAATATACATATTAAGTTATCTAAATTATCAGGTAGAGGCATCTCTGGATGGGTCACAATATACTTTGAATCATTATTCATAATCTTCAGTAAGCGCTTTTTGGTCTGAGCTAGTAATGCCTTTGTAGGAACAAGTATGCATGAGCTTCCCTCTGCGCCAACAGCTTGCTCTATTAATTCTGACTTACCATATGACGTGGGAGCGACTACAGCATACGACCCCCCCCCTTTTGAAAGCTTAAACTGCTCTTTGATGTCATACTGTTGAAAAGTTGCTGTATATTTACTATTTTTAAAAATATCTAAGAAAGCGTTTTGAAAACTATGGATAAAAGAATCCTCACTCTTCCAATCACTTCCAGCTTTCTCTTCAATTAAGTTTACAATAGGAAAATAGCCTAAATTTAGAGAAATATCATAAAGAGGTAGGTAGTCCCCTGTTTTATTTCCGTATAAAACACATATTCTATACCCAAGCTCATTTAAGATTTTAACATCTGATCGAAGAAGTACTATCACACACCTTAACAATAAAGTCTCACGCTCTATATCTACTTCACTAGATTTCAAAAAATTCTCAAAAACATCAAAGAAACCAGAGTTCTTCAATTTCTGTAAAGTCAGGTCGTTTTTCATGCAGCACCACCGACATCCCTTAAAAGCTCTGACTTCAAAAAATCAACAACCTTCTGGTAAGTTCCTTTTTGCAATGAAACAAAGATAACGTCTTTAAACCTGCTTCTATTTGAATATGAATCAGTCCAAGTTAAAATTTCATCAAAACTAACAAGTTCTTCTAAGGTATGAAAAACATTTGATGTTAATAATACATTGTATTCCTCAGATTTTTGCTCACCAGAGACTGTTTTTCCTTGATACTCTGCTAATTCCTTAACAATAACTTCTTTAGTCACACCATCTCTAATAACTGAATCCATCCCCTTTAAAGCATTTCTCCAAAGATTTGTTCCCTTCCCATTTAACTTATCAATCAAGTCTCTTCCGGCAAGAGACAGAAGATCTATGCTTTTCTTTGTTGTGCTTTCTACCTGTCCTTTTTCACCAGACTTTACCTCCGTTATCCAAAGCTCAGATTTTCCTTTATCAAAAAGAAGTAAATCATGACCCTTTTTAATTGAGTTTTCCTCCATATTAAAATATGGACTTGCACACAAATAGTCAGTTTTTTCTAGAGGCAACAACAGATGACAAAGGAGTTCACCAATCATACCTATCTTAGTAGTAGATCCTTTTGGCTCGAAACGCTCCATAAATGTTTTCAGAGTTAATTCATATGTATGAAAAGCGGTGAATTTCTTAGAGTGATACTCTCCTTCGCATATAGAAACTAGGTTTTTGCGAATGTGATCCTTCAAAGGCTCAGATAATTCACTCACATGAAAAACAAATACTCCTTGCTCTTCATCAGATATGAAATTAACACCTTCCATGATTTTACCTTGTATATGTTTATAATACATTCCTATCGGAATATTGCGGTATCTCCATAACTCCAAATCAATACTATTTGGACAAGATTTCTTGATGTTCGATTTTCCTTAGTCATTCCCGTAACCTATAGAGACAAATTTATTAAAATTAAGTAAACTCTTACAAATGAGATCAACTATCTTTTGAAAGGAAATTGTTATTCCAGAATTACCCGAAGTCGAAACTATTAAGAATCAAATCGCGCCTGTGCTTCCGATGAAAGTTCAGAGTGTGGAGTATTCGAGTGTGGTGGGTTCTATTTTGAAAGAGCAGGACTTTGATCCGGTGGGGCGGGTTCTTGAATCTATTGAGCGGCGGGGGAAAGTTTTGTTGTTGCATTTTGGGCGTGGGGATTTGGCGATCTCGGGGCTTGG
>JBLWYP010000039.1:0-29309 GCA_048266825.1 Bacteriovoracaceae bacterium
TGGGGTTACTCTTTTGGTATGGGAAGACCTAACATGACTGGATATTATGGCCTCCCTGGTGCTGGACTGGGCGGCGCAGGAATGATTGGTGGAAATATGGGACTTGGAAATGCCTATACAAGTGGTATGTATGGGAATGGTTCAGGTGGTAGTTGGTATCCCTCAGGAAGTTATTATAATAATACTGGTGGGAATAATCAGTATTGGCAACAACAGCAGCAACAACAGCAGCAACAATATGGAATGCAACAAGCAGGTAGTAGTATTGCTAATCAGCTTAATGCCTCTAACTATAATACAGCGGCAGGAGCTTCGAGCTCACTCTATAACAATTATCAGCAAGCCGGAGCTGCTTACAGTAGTAATGCCAGTTATGGAGCCCAAGGTGCGGGCTATGGCGGATACTATGGAGCAACTCCCTATGCTACAGGTAACCTCGGTGCAAACTTCTCTATTGGAGGATATGCAGGCCTAGGTTTTTAAATAAAGCTTTAAAAATTTAAGAAATAAAAAAGGCCCTCAATTAGAGGGCCTTCTTTTTTTTGGGATATTTAATTTAATTATTTATTGTGGATAAGTGTCTTAACGTCGTGACGGAAGATGACTTGAACCTTATCAGCATCAATCAGTTTATCCACGATACCTGGACCAAATTTAGGATGGTCAATAATATCGTTAAGTTCAAATTTTGCTTTGATGCTGTACTTCTGAGACTTAGATGTGGCCGAAGCTACTTTCTCAAGCCAGATATCAGCAATTGAATTCTGAGTTGTCTTCTTAGTTTTACTTCCAACTTTTGAGCCTCTTTTAGTCTTGCTCGCTTTTACAGCTGATGGGTCTTTATAGACGTGAGTTCCTTGGCAAGTTTTACATGTGACTTTACCAATAGTAGTCTCACTTTTCATTGTTACGATAAGATGGGCCAGAGTTAATTTACATTTGTTACAATATGATAGAACTTCTTTTCCAACGCTCAATTGAGTCATGAATATCCTTGGGTGATTAAGAAATGAACCTATTTAAACTAGTTGAGCGGTGCTGCAAAGTAAAGACTAGACGCAACGTATAAGAACGAAAGCACTTGATATTGTGAATAATTTATAGAATATGACTAAATTAACTGTGCACTTAACGAAATTACAGGAAAAGGCGCGCTCCTTACCCACTAAGCCAGGCTGTTATTTGATGAAATCATCATCAGGTAAGGTGATCTATGTAGGTAAAGCAAAGAGTCTAAAGTCTAGAGTATCCAGTTATTTTCAGCTTTCGGCTAAATCTCCCAAAACAGAAATTCTTGTGGGGCATATCAGAGATTTTGAATTCGTCCTAACTGATACGGAGCCTGAAGCGCTTATTTTAGAAAATAATCTCATTAAGAAATATCGTCCCAAGTATAATATTCTAATGAGGGATGATAAGTCCTATCCCTATGTTTCAGTGAAATTGAATGAGCCTTATCCGAGACCTCAATATATTCGTCGTGTGAAAAGAGATGCTCATCATAAAGTCTATGGACCCTTTGTTCATGGAAGTGGCATATCGGAAGTCTTGCGAATTTTAATGAAGTCTTTTCAGTTACGTGACTGTTCTGTTCGTGAGTTTAATTCACGTAAAGAGCCTTGCTTACTCTATCAAATTAAACAATGCTCAGCTCCTTGTGTGGATAAAATCTCTAAAGCTAACTATGAGCAGGATTTACAGTTGGCCTTGAACTTCTTTGAAAATAAACCTCAGAAGTCTCTTGATGTACTTAACCAAAGAATGTTGGAAGCTGCTGATAGAGAAGAGTTTGAGTATGCCGCTATGATTCGAGATAATATTGAAGTCTTGAATCGCTTTTCGCAATTTTCTCAGCAAGGTAATGTTGAACTCCTCGGAGATCTTCGAAATGTTGATGTTCTGGCCTATTATGAAGGAGAGATTGAAGTTGAAATCTCTGTTTACTTAATTAGAAATGGTCTTTTATTGGGACATAAGAACTTTCATTTCCCCGTTGTTGATTGTACCGACACCGTAGAAAGTGAAGTGATTAATTTCATGTTTCAATACTATACTTCTGGCGGAGAGTCTCTACCAGAAGTGGTCGTGGTTGATTTTGAAAAAGAAAATCGTGAGCTCTTTAAGAAGGCCTTAAATACTTCTGAGAAAGTTAAGGTCATGACTCCTAAAACGAGAAAGAATGATTTCACTTCATTGTTAAAGCTCACTCTTGATCATGCAAAAGAGCACCAACGAGTGCGAAAAGATAATGAAGAATCAGTTTATGTAGGGCTGAATAAGTTAAAAGAGCTACTTGGACTTAGTGAAAGACCTGTTGTTCTCGAGTGTTATGATATTGCTATTTTTCAAGGGAAGTCTCCTACGGCTTCTCAAATAGTCTTTAGAGATGGAACTGCTGATAAGAAGCAGTATCGCTACTATCATCTTAAAGAACTTGAAGAAGGTAATAATGATTTTGCAATGATGAAAGAAGTTTTGGATAGAAGAATGGATAATGGCAATTTACCTGATGTTTTTATCGTTGATGGGGGAAAGGGACAGCTTAGTATTCTTCAAGGTGTTCTAAAAGATAAAGGTCTTGATATTCCGGTATGTGCTATCGCCAAATCAAAGGCCCGCGGTGATTTTCAAAAAGAAGAAGTGACAAGAAGTGATGAAAGGCTCTTTATTCCAGGGCGTGCCAATCCTTATCTTTTACATAAGAATAAGTCTCTATTTCGTATCATCACTCAAATGAGAGATGAGGCCCATCGCTTTTCCAGAAAGCTTCATCATAAAGCAGAGAAGAAGAGGACTTTTTCTTCGTGGCTTGATCAAGTGGAAGGTATAGGTCCTAAGCGAAAGAAAGAGATTCTACAAAATTTGAAAGTTACAAAAGAAGAGTTAGCGAAGTGGAGTGCTCCTGTTATTGCTCAGGAGCTTGGCGTATCAATTCAATTAGCAAAGAATATATTAAAAGTAATTCAACCTAGTTAAGGATATGAATAAGCTTTTTATTCCCACCACCACATTCTGGACAGCGTGCCGTTTCTTGAACATATAGATTTTTATAATCGGAGAGATGAGTAAAGATGAGCTTTCCGCCACATACATTACATTCGTCGATTTGTTTTCTTACTTGGATGGAATCACCAAAATATTCTTCAAATCGTTCGAATTTAAAGTCGACCTCTTTGGACATGTATATTCTCCTAAAAGTGGGTACTTGACCCGTTGCAGGTAATTAATATTTCGACGTACAAGAGGGTTTTCTTTACATAATCAGTTAGAAGTGGGATTTAATGGAGATAATTACCTATATATTTAGAGTGTCTACACAATGTCCGATAACTTTTATTTGAAATTAAGAAAGACGGCCCAGGAAAACCAACGTAAAGGTGCTTTTCCTTTCCCGACTTATGCAGAAGCGCTTTTTTCTCAAGTATTAGTGAGTAGGAAAGTCATCTCCTCAAGCTTTGAGAGACCTGCTATGAGAACACCTGTGGCCCATAGGGGTCCAGAGGTCGCAGAGCCGGTTAAGGCTGAGTCAGTAGCCGCTGAAGTGGCCACAAAAGAGAAAGGGCAGGAGGCTTCGCAAGAAGTTTCAGAAAAGAAGAAGCTCTTTCAATCTCTCGACCAATTCATAGATGACAAAATCAATGGTGACTCTTCAGGAAAAGTAACTTTTCCTGGCGGTGAGGTTACTCGTGATAAGAGTATTAACTTTACTAACGCTACTAAGGTTCAGCTTTCTGACTTAGAAGAGCTCGCCGGTGATCGCCCTATAATCTTTGATTATGATTCCTTTGAGTCAGATGATCTCTCGATTCTATTTGTTGGAGAGCGACCCAAAGATTTTAATGAAGACCATCCGCGAGCCGACCTACTGAGTAAGATGATTTCGGCCATGAAGCTTAGAGATTCTGAGTTCTGTCGTATTTTTCTTTCTAAAGATCCTGAAATGGCCATTGCTGAATGGTATCAAGTGCTTAAGCTCTTAGATGGAAGAATGCAGATTTGTATTGTTCCTCTTGGGGCAAAAGCGTGTAACACGATTTTAGGGACAAAAGAGAGGCTGTCTAAAATTCATGGGCAGGAATTTAGTTTTAGACTGGTGGGTAAGAAGACTGAGATTGATCTCAGTATATATCCTATTTTTCACCCCGATTTTCTTCAAATCAATCCCAATATGAAACGATCCACCTGGATTGACCTACAAAAAGTTATGACCCACTTAGGGATTAGCTAAGTTATTGATCATTCATCTATTTGTGCCTTGAGAAAAATCTTATAAAAAGATAGAATAGAACTGTTTAGAATGGTTATTCTCCATAATCATTCCTGTCAGGACGACATTAGAAATTTGGGACCATGGAAGGGAGCCCTCGTTTGAAGACCATTTTTTGGATTTTTTCAGTACTTTTTTTATTGCCAAGTCCTAGTGCAAACTTCACTAGAGTCTATGGTAAGTTTCTTCAAGAGAATAAAAATTCTAATGGCCCTGAGCTTCGCAAAGCTCCTTCAGTTAGAGTGCTCATTCAAAAGGCCAAGAAAGATGTTTCTATTACTGGTCTTGATCTCAATCGAAAATTTCACTTAAGTAATCGCACCAAACATTTCATTGGTCGTAAGAAGATTAAATTTAAATGTTCAAAGCTGAGTAAGACCGACTTTAATAAGCCTGTGCTCTTGGCCTCATTAGGTTCAAGTGCGGGACTATTGACTCTAGATAATAATGAAAAGTTCAATGGCCTTATTCATGTCGTGAGTTCAAGAGATAAGGAAAGCTGTAATGTTGTTCATGAAACAGATATGGATAGTTACATTGCAGGACTCTTGGCCAAGGAGATGAATTCTAAATGGCCTATTGAAGCGCTAAAAGCTCAGGCCGTAGCAGCAAGAAGTTATGCTCTTCATAAAATGGAGAGTGGCCAAGTCAAAAAAGAAGCAGGCCATGAGACATATTACGATCTTGAGAGTTCTGAAAAACATCAAGTGGGAGGTAGCTTCTTTGATGTATCTAAAAAAACTCAGCTTGCTTCCCTTGGTACATCTGGAGAAGTCTTAGTTAATTCACGATCAAAAATCGCTTCTGTTTTCTTTCATGCAAAGTGTGGAGGGCAAACGCTTAGGCCTGCTCACGTCTGGCAAAATAAAGTAGATAGCTATACTTCTGTGAAGTGTCCCTTTTGTGATGATCATGGAAAAAAGGGATATAAGAGTGATTTAACTTTAACAAAAATGAAAAAGTTCATTTATTGGGCCGCAAGAAAAGGGCATCTTCCTAAAGAAGTTAAAAATTATATGCGCAAACCCTTTCGATTAGTCAGAGATAAGAAGTTTAATCGTCAAATTAACTTTTATTTAGGTAGTCAGAATTATTCTTTTAAGAAAACACTTCTGCGCCGTTATTTTGGACGCTTTATAGTTCCTTCTAATAATTTTGCACTTAATCTTGTGAAGAATAAGAAGAAGGCCTATTTTAAGATAGAGGGAGCTGGTCTTGGGCATGGAGTTGGGATGTGTCAGCTAGGAGCCCTTGATTTGGCACAAAGAGGATGGGATTATAAAAGAATTCTAGCTCATTATTTTCCCAATCACGTCCTTAAAAAAGTATATTAATGATAGCGATTAAAGAAAAAAACAAATTAATATTCATCTCTATCCTTTGGATGCTGTTCCTAAGACCTATCTTTGGATTCACGATTCTTATTGATCCTGGTCATGGGGGAGAAGATGATGGAGCCCGAGCTGTTCTTAAATATTCTACGAAGAAATCTGAAGTCATAAGAGAGAAAGATATAGCTTTATCTCTTTCAAAGAAAATTCATGATCAATTACAAAAAAAAGGATTTACCAGCTACTTAACAAGAAGTGTTGATCGCTCTGTGAGTTTAGCGCAAAGAGCGGAAATAGCAGAAAAGATTGAAGCCGATCTATTTATAAGTGTTCATATCAACTCTTCTGAAAAGAGTAGTCCACGTGGTTTTGAAACCTATTACTTAGATAATCATGATGACTCAGCTGTTAAGAAAGTAGAACAAGTGGAAAACAAGGACCTAGAAGGGGAAGAGCTAATTATAAATAAGATTCTGACTGATCTGGTGATTCAAAGAACGGTTACCAGTTCAAAGGGGCTGGCTACTAGTATTCATTCACATATTCATAAGAAGGTGGGAAGTAAGTATCGGATGAAAGATCGTGGGGTGAAGCCTGGTTTATTCTATGTTTTGGCCTTAACTAAGCGGCCCGCAATTCTTTTAGAGGTAGGCTTTCTTTCTAACTCAAATGAATTAAAGAAAATGTTGCGTAATGATCTTCAAGATAATTATGCCCGCGCTGTTGCTTTAGGCATTGAAGACTATCTTAAAAAACAAACGAAATCAGAACCATCTCTTTTATAAACTAACTACATCTTTCTAAATTAATATTCTCTTATCTCTTTTTTTAAAAGGAGGAGGGAAAAGCTTCCACTCTTTGATCCCTCCTCACTTTAGAGAGAGAGAGAATTGGCCCCTAGAATCCTAAGGGCCAAAATTGTAATTTAGTTTTGATTAATAACAAGTTGCTGTGCTGTAGTTTGTACCGAAGACGATTTGTCCGCTTCCATTTCCATTTAAGTTAGCGAAGTTGCTACTTGTAAATGAGAATGTTCCTATGGCTAGAAAGTCGTGTGAGCAATCAAGACCATAACTTTCTGCATAAGCTCTGTTAAAGTTACTGAAGTTAACATTGCTCAAAGTATCGGCATCATCGAGAATTGTATATGTTGTACCATAAGCTGACTCACCAATAACACATGCTGAGACTGCGACATTATAGTATGTTGTTCCGCTATTAATTACTTTCTGAACCGCAACGGTGTGGCCAGCTGAATTCTTTCCAAGCCAAGTACCATTTGATGATCCTGATATTGATCCACTTTGCATAGAAGAACTATTTCCAGTTGTATAATAGTATCGATCACTCGATCTACCATACTGTCCATTACAGCTGGTTGAACTTTTTAAGTTGCTCCAGTCTGATGCAAAATTTGAATCATTGCTGCTTATTGTACTGAGTGAGACAGATGAGTCAGTCGATGATGATTCATTTTTGTCTGACCCACATGAAGCGGCCAATAATAAAGTTAATGTAAGTGTTCCTAATTTTCGGGCTAAGGATTTTCCCTTTAATTTGTTATACGTTTTCATACTCTCTCTCCTAGTGAAAAACGACTGTTAAAGTTAAGTACTGTTATAGATGCTAAAAGCGTGCCAAAGATTCACTAGGGGGTTTGGGGTCTTAGATAGTCGTGTGTTTATGTATAATCAATGAGTTAGACTAGTAACACTGGTGAGTGTTCAGAAGTTGAACAAAATAGTGCTGAATAAAAGATAACATGTGTAAAAAAAATGATCACTTTAAGAAGGGGAGTATTTCTCTAGACATTGCCCAGATAACGAAGAATTGACACAAAGATGGTTCGCAGATGGCAAAGAAAATGCTGAAAACACCGACAATACTATTATCTCTACTTTATTTTAGGGGGAAGGTTTATGAGGAAGCATTTTCCGAGGCGAATTAAGTGACTGAAAACTTTATAATATTATCAAATAGTCATGAAAATGGAGCGAAGATGAGCGGTGCGACTGCGCGGCCCCTAGATTTAATTGCCCAGAGTTGGGTAACGTTAAAGAGTAAGCTTAAAGATCCTGAGGCACAGTTTCGCTTATTGACCTCTTTAAAGATGACTCTGATCTTCATTATATCCTTTATAGTGATGGGAAGTTATATCCTTATTCTTCTAGGTGTAAATCTCGTCTTTTTTAAGGCCAATGAATCATTTGGTATCACAGAGTTTGAATCGATCTTCTATGACTCTCTACTCGGAAGTTTATCTGACTTTGCCGTTTACGGCTCGTTAATCCTCATATTTATCAATGTCGCCTCTATCTATATATCAGATCTTTTACTCAGACCCTTTCGAATCATAGGTGATTATTGCGAAAGAAAGACATTAAAGAGCTCGGAAAAAGACTATAATCCCGACTTCTTCTCGGAGCTTAAAATATTGAGTCAATTTAGTGAGTTCTTCTTTAATTCAATCGAATCAGCTGCTGAGAATAAAAGTTTGGCCAAAGTACTTATTCCCAAGAAATATAAGAGTATTCATCAGCCTTCCTTTGAAGCGATCTTCTTTTTTCACTTTGCCTTCTATGTTTTAGGGGCCGTCTTAATGCTTACTATTGCAGTCATCACTTTTTCTGATAGCTTATATGAAAACTTAATTCAATTAGCTGGAAATACGTTACCCAATAATCCGGCCATTAACTATTTTATGAAGGCGCAAAATACAATAATGGATCAAGTGACTACGATATCTCTGAGTGTCGGGATTATTCTCTACTTATTTTTGTCTTATCATCTTTATAGTAGAGTTTCGACGCCAGCTTTTGCTTTTTTCGCAACTATGCGATCCTTTATAAAAGGCAACTACTCTCAAAGAGTTCATTTGATAGGTTATCCATATTTAAGAAATCAATCGAGAAAGTTTAATAAATACCTCGATTGGGTAGAAAAAGAACTTGTAGATTCTAGTGAATCTAAAACTTGATTTTTTTAAATACTTAGTAAGAATAGATACAAACCAGAGTCTCTTAGAAATCACAGAGAACTAAAGGAAAGAAAAGATGAGAAAAATGAATTTAACTTTTACTATGCTGGCCCTAACGTTGCTGTTTAGCTCGTGTGTAAATGAAAAGAATGTGGGACAGATTTTAAAAGAACATCCAGAGATTCTTCAAGAGGCGATCAAAGCAGATCCAGCAGGGTTTATCATGACTCTTCAGGAAGCAGCGACTGATGCTAAAGACTCAATGGAGAAGAAGAAATTTGAAAAGAGCTTTGATGCTCCTTTAGAGCCCTCTATTTCAAGTGCTGATGCAACAATGGGGAATCCTGATGGACCTCTCGTTCTTGTAGAATATTCTGACTTTGAGTGTCCATACTGTAGTCGTGGATATGCAACGATGAAGCAATTTATGGAAAAATATAAAGGAAAGGTTAAATTTGTATTTAAGCACCTTCCATTAAGTTTTCATAAGCAAGCAATGATCGCGTCACAATATTTTGAAGCAATTAAGCTACAAAGTGAAGAAAAGGCTTTTGAATTTCACGATGAGATTTTCAAGAACCAAAAAGGCTTAAAAAATGGTGAAGCATTTCTTAAGAAAATCGCAAAGAAGGTTGGGGCAGATATGACAGCTGTTGCTAAAAACCTTAATACTGATGAAGTTAAGAATAAAATTAAAGCGGATATGGCAGAAGCAGCTAAGTTTCAGATCCAAGGAACTCCAGGATTTGTTCTTAATGGTGTACCAATAAGAGGAGCATATCCAGTAAGTCATTTTGAAATGATTGTTGAAGAATTAAAGAAACGTGGAAAAGTAGATCTTTAGAAAAAAAAGAATATTTAAAACAAAGAAGCCTCTACTTATGTAGAGGCTTTTTTTTACTATAAATCAATACACTCTTGTTCTTTTACACTTGTAGTTAGCTCTTCTTGATCAAAAGTAAGAGTTCCAGAACATTCAAGGTCATAGCACATTTCCCAATGGCAGCCAGATGTCTGGTAAGTGAAAGAAAAATCACATAGAGCTTCTGTACATGAAATGAACTTAAGCTCATCAACGTACTTAACACCTAAGATCTTACCTTTACGTATTTCTTCAGTGACTTCTCTTGTGATAACTCTTTCAGATAGAGCAAAAGAAAGCTGTGAAAATAGAACTAATGCAATAAAACTAAATGATTTCATATAAACCCCTTTATATTTTAATGTAGAGATACTTGAATAAGTTTTATATAGGAACAGGATTGTAGTTTTTACTATATATGAGTAGCCATAAAATAACGGAGAGTTAGGGCTTTGTTGGCCTTTCATGTTAATATTTTTCTATGTTTGAAGGTCTATACTCTAATCTTTCTCAAAAATATCCTAAAAGGCGTAATCTTTTAAGCGCAGAAGTTACTCTTGAAGACTTCTTAGAAGATGATAGACCTTACGATGAGAGAAAGGTCATTCAAGTTTTCATTAAACAGCTTAAATCTTTATTGGAAGAAGACGAGACTCTATTGCTCATTGAAAAGATAACTCTTCTTGATGGCACTTTGAAAAAATTAAAAGAGAATTTTAAAGATAATAATATTCCTGATCTTTCTGATTTCTATCAAGATTTATCTCCCATATTGATGCAAAAGTATTGGGAAATGAATTTGAATCCCCCCAGTAAAGAGGCTTTCGATAGTCTCTTTCTTCACTCAACTCATATTGCATTAGAGGAAGAAATTTATATTTGGCAAGGAAAAATTAACTAAAAAGTTCCGAAGCGCCCTTATACTCGATGTTTTGGAAAAAAAATTTGTCATTTCATACTAAATAAGTGAACATTTTCTTACGCAATAAATACTAACTAACGTTTAGGAGTTGGAATGAACAGAAAAGAGCTAATTGAAGCAATCCTTAAGGACAAGCAACTTAACCACCTTACAAAGAAAGATGCAGATCATTTTGTTGCAACTCTTCTTGATGTTGTAAGAAAAACAATTAAGAAAGGTGATGACGTTTCTTTAATTGGTTTTGGTACTTTTTCTAAAGTACGTCGTGCTGCTCGTACAGGTGTTAACCCTGCGACTGGTGAGAAGATTAAAATTAAAGCTAAAAATCTTCCAAAGTTTAAGCCAGGTAAAGCTTGGAAAGAAATGCTTTAATTCTTACTGAATTAAAAATAAAAGCATAAATAATGAAGCCTCAACATTGTTGGGGCTTTTTTTTTGTAATAAATGACAAAAGATATTAGTTTTTAGTTTGATTAGAATACTCTGCCTTTAAGTGCTAGATTTTTCGAGAACTTTGACTAGGCAAAATATTCCTCGTGTCAGCATTATGACTCTTTTAAGATCTATTTGATTGATTCTGGACTAAAACTGGGTAGAAAATTCCTTCCTCTCAGGTTCATGCTTGTATCCTCATTCTGAACGTGTATAATTTTTGACAGAGGGTAGGAAAAACTATCCGTATGTCATTTAAACCAGGATGGTAAATGATGGCCGAGGCCAACGAGCAAATGGAAGTGCAACCCCCAGCGAATAAAGTTTCTTCTGGAAAAAATCCATTACTTACAATTTTAGTGCTTTTAAACACCATAATGATGGGCGCTATCGGCTATTTTCAATTCCAAAGTCATGAAAAAATGAAGGCCACTCCTGATATAAGAGATGTCGTTAAAGCAGAGATGCAAAAAGCTACAGGAGAGGACGGTGCACCTATAGAAGGCACAGGCCAAGCGCAAGTTGATGACGGTATCCTCTTTCCTCTTGATGGCTTTACGGCCAATCTCGCTCAGGGAGATGGTGCAAGACGATTTGCTCGTATTAATTTAGTTTTAAAATTCTCTAAGAGCTCAAATGAAGAGGAGTTCAAGCGTAGAAAGGCGCAGATTAGAGATTCAATTATTACGATTCTTAACTCCAAGCGACCCGAAGACCTTTTAAATGTTCAAGGTAAAGGGTTTTTGAAAGAGGAGCTTAAGTCTTCTATCAATTCATTTTTAGTTGATGGAAGTGTTATAGACGTTTTTTACGTCAGTTTTCAAATTAATTAAGTCCAAGAATTAATCTTGGCGGCCAGTAAGCAGGAAGCTTACTCAATACTTTTCCCAGGAGGGGATGATTATGGGCCAGCAGGTACTCACTCAAGAAGAAGTTGACGCTCTATTAAACGCAGTAAATGACGGCGAGTCTGATGATATATTAGGCGGTGCTGGTGATTTTGATGCTGTTGAAGAGGTTGATGATAATATCCAAGCTTATGATCTTACCAATCAGGATAGGGTTATTCGTGGGCGAATGCCTATATTGGAAATCATCTATGAGCGCTTTATTCGCTCATTTCGAGTTTCACTTTCTAACTCTCTAAGAAAGATTTCTACGATTTCTATGATTTCAACAGACCTTTTAAAGTTTGGGGAATTTGTGAATACGCTGCCGATTCCATCGTGTATGTGTATTATGCGCTTCAATGAGCTAAGGGGACCAGCTTTGTTGGTATTTGAATCTAAGCTTGCTTACGCAATCATCGATTCTTACTTTGGTGGAACTGATCGTCCGTTCACTAAAATTGAAGGAAAAGAATTCACAATGATCGAGCTTTCTTTTATGAAGAAGGTTATGGATATGGCCATTGGTGATCTTGAAGAAGCATGGGCTCCTGTTCATAGAATTGATGCTCAATACCTAAGAACAGAAATTAACCCTCAATTTGTTGGGGTTGTTCCACCATCAGACGTGATTATTGCTACGACTCTTGAAGTTGAATTCGAATCAGCTTCAGGAACGATTATGATCGTTGTTCCTTACTCAACAATTGAGCCTATTAAGCAAAAACTAAGTTCAAGTTTTCAAACTGATAATGATATGGCGGATTCTATTTGGACCACGGCCATGAATGATCACATCATGGATGCTCCAACAGAGCTAATTGTAAAGCTTGGTGAAGCTTCTATGACAGTTGGAGATCTCGTTACATTAGAGAAGGGCGATATTATTCCTTTAAATCAAGAAGCTTCTGGAGAGGTTAGCCTCGCCGTAGAAGGTGTAGAAAAAATGAAGTGCCTTATTGGTACACATAAGGGAAATCGTGCCATTCAGGTTACGAGACATTCTGATAATGACTATGCAAAGAAAGCACGTAAATCATATGGAGAGAAATAATGGAAAACGAAATGAGTAATAATGATGGACCTCTCAAGGGAATCGATCCTAACGATATTCAAGAAATCTCGAATATCGCAGATGATGTAAAAGCAGGAGACGATGCTCTTAATAAGCTGAAAGTTCAAAACCTTGATTTTATCCTAGATATTCCTCTTAAGGTAACTGTTGAACTAGGAAGAACTTCTGTTGTGATTAAGGACCTTCTTCAATTAGGACAAGGATCTGTTCTAGAGCTAGATAAGCTTGCTGGAGAGCCTCTTGAGATTTTAGTTAACGGTAAACTTGTTGCTAAAGGCGAAGTTGTTGTTGTTAACGAAAAGTTTGGAATTAGATTAACAGATATCATTTCACCAGTTGAAAGGATTGAGACGCTTAAATAGAAATTACGTAGATTTTAGGATGAAACTATGAAAAAGATTCTTTTTACACTTGCTTTAGTCATGACCTCTTTAACTCTATTTGCTCGAGGAGCAAAAGTTGAAGGAATTTCTTTTGAAGATCGTGGTCGCGAAGGCAGAGTTATAATTGAGCTAAATGAAGAACTTCAAGAGTTTCCAGAACTCAGTGTGAAGGGAAACTATGTTCAAGTGGCCATTCCAGGTAGTTATGTTTGGCCAAAGATTGAAAAGAAGTTCTCTTATTCAGATCAGTTTGATTCTAAAATCTTAGCCTATCAATTCAATAAAGACAGAGTTCGTGTAAGAGCGATTCTTCCTCAATCAATTGAAGATAAGAGTAATAATGTTTCTCTTTCTTTAAAGGGAAAGAAAATTGTCATTAATTTTCCCAAGTCGAGTATGAAGAAAACGGCAACAACAGGACGTGCCCCGGCGATTATCGGTAAAGCGCAGGATGTGAAAGTTGTTGATAAGTACGATGAATCTTATTTAGACAAGCTTCTTAAAGAAAAAGAAGAAGCGATAAAAATCAAGAAAGAGACGACTCAAGTAAAAGCAGTTACGCCCGTGAAGATTGCAGACAAAACGGCATCTAAATCAACAAAAGATGAGGTCAGCATGGCCCTGGCCGGGACAAAAAAGAATGGTGCTGACTTATCTTTAATGGGTTACGCAGGTAAATTTGCCGGATTCTTGGCCTTGGTCTTGCTTATATTCTATGCAGTGGTAGCTCTTTTCAAAAAAGGTGCTTTTAAGAAAGGAAAACTAGGATTTTTAAATAGTTCAAAAATCGTAGAAGTTCTTAACACTACTTATATTGGTCCAAAAAGGAGTCTACTTTTGATCCGTGCTCATGAACAAGTTTTCTTAGTAGGAAGTTCGGAAAAAGGGCTTCATATGATTTCTGAAGTTGATGGGTTAAGTGGTATTTTTAAAAACGGTGAAAAAGATATTAGCGGTACTAACTTTGATACAAACTTAGAATCCGCAGAAAAAAAGAACCCGACATTTAAATTAAAAGAATTTTTAAATCAAGATAACCTTGATGAAGTATCGCAAGAAGATAGCATGGATAACTTTGCTTATGCAGCAGTAACAAAAGAAAATAAAAATGAAAAGTCTGCAAAGGTTAAATTTAGTCAGCAGATTAAAAATAAAGTGAAAGAACTAAAACCTTTGCAGTAGGAATAGGAAATGGCCATCATCAGGAAGATGAAATCAATTTTGGCGCTGATACTTATGTTTATAAGTTCTTCAGCTTTTGCTCAGGGGATTAATTCTCAACTTCCTGGGCTTTCTGTGAATTTTGGACAAGGAACAGATCTTGTCGATACCATGCAGGTGCTTGCCCTCTTTACAGTTTTAACACTCGCACCGGCTGTTTTAATTCTTTGTACATGTTTTACAAGAATTATCGTTGTTCTCTCTTTTATGAGGCAGGCCATTGGTACTCAGAACTTACCACCGAATCAATTGTTGGTTGGGTTTGCTCTTTTTCTCTCGATCTTTGTAATGAAGCCAACAGGGGAAGCAATCTACAATCAAGCGATTCAACCTTATATGAAAAAAGAAGTGACAACTCCACAGGCCCTCAGTGTGATGGAGTTTCACTTAAGAGGCTTCATGACAAAACAAGTTCGTAAAGCTGACATTGCACTCTTTTATGATATTACGGGTGATGCTGCTCCAACGACGGTTAAAGATGTTCCGATCCATTATTTAATTCCGGCCTTCATTATTTCGGAATTAAAGACAGCATTCCAAATTGGATTTCTTCTCTATATTCCATTTCTAATTCTGGATATGGTTGTTGCATCTGTATTGATGGCGATGGGGATGATGATGTTGCCTCCGGTAGTAGTTTCACTACCTTTTAAATTATTACTTTTTGTACTCGTAGATGGATGGCAGCTGGTTACGGGATCTATTTTAAGATCTTTTCATTAAGATAAGGATTAATTATGGGCTATGATATATTTTCAGAAATTACTAATCAGGCCATTAAGGTAACCCTTATGGTGGCTTCTCCTATGTTACTAGGTGCTCTTGTTATGGGTATCTTAGTTTCTCTATTTCAAGCGGTTACACAAATTAACGAGCAGACTTTATCTTTTATTCCTAAGATTCTTGTAATCGTTGGGGCGATGGTTATCTTTGCACCTTGGATGTCTGAAACTTTAACGAACTTTACGAAAGAATTAATAATCAATATTCCACAAATCATTAGCCAAAACTAGGAGAAGAGTTGATCAATATCGCTGTCACTGATATTCAAGCTTTAACATGCTTCTGGTTAGTTTTTACCAGATGGTTTCTCATTGTGATTCAACTCCCTCTTTTTGATAATAGTGGTATTCCAAATACGGTTAAAGTTCTTTTTTCTATGATCGTAAGTTACTGCTTCTATCCATTAGTTAAAGCTGAAGTTTATAAAGATATACAATATCTTGGAGCCGATAATTTTTGGGCCTTAACTATTTTCTACGCCGTTGTAAGTTTGTTAATTGGTTTCATGGTGAAAATCCTAATGGATCTCTTTACGGCGAGTGGTTCAATTATTACACAGCAAATTGGCTTTGGTGCCGTGGCTTACTTTGATCCACAAAGTGGGGGACGCATAGGTCCTTTTGAAACGATTATTAAGTGGACCATGCTTATCATGATTATTAGTTCTGGTGCTCTTCTTCCCATGTTTAAGGGAGTCTTTAACTCATTCTTTAGTATTCATGCCTACGATCTTGGAAAGATGATGAATTCTCCAGAATTTTTCATGCATATCTTTAAAGGGATTTTTCTTTCAAGTCTTTTATTGGCCAGTCCTCTCATTTTCACGAATATGTTAATTACAAGTATTCTTGGAATTGTGGCGAGAACAGTGCCTCAAATGAATGTTATTATGGTGAGCTTTGTAGTGAATATAGGACTTGGACTTACAGTTTTTGCTGCCAGTTCTACTGAGTTTTTTAATGTTGCCTTTAAATTATATACGGAACAGTTAGGCGACTGGTTCCAGTTCTTAATCTAAGGGTAAGGAGAAATAATGGCAGACGAGTCCGATAGCGACGCAGAAAAAACCGAAGAGGCGAGTCAGCATAGGATTGACGAGTTTCGTAAACGAGGGGATGTCGCATCTTCTCGTGAGCTGACGAGTGTCCTCGTTCTTTCCGCCTGTATTCTAACTTTGATGCTCTCTTTAGTTTATATTTACGAGACAATGAGTGAGTTCATTGAGTGGCTCTATAATTTAGATATTGCAGTCGCCTATACGGCCAAGAGTTTTAAAACAATTGTAACTAAGACGGTAGCGACGGGATTAAGATGTTCGGCTCCTGTTCTTTTGACGGCCCTCTGTGTTGGGGTGCTTGCTCATGTGGCGCAAATAGGTTTTCTTTTCTCTCCAGAAGTTCTTGAGTTGAAGCCAGATAGAATTAATCCTATCAACGGACTGAAGAAACTTTTCTCTATGAAGAGTATGGTAGAAGCCTTAAAAGCATTCTTTAAATTCATCTTTATTATGGCCATTGTCTATTATTCTTTAAAAGATGAATTAAGCAATTTTCAAGGCTACTTTCAATTATCATTTGTTGAAGGCTTTATGCATGCAAGGTGGCTCATGGTAAAGATGGCCTTCTCCATCATTATCGGAATATCAATTATTGCCATAGCCGACTTTGCTTATCAGAAAATTAGCTATGCTAATAAGTTAAAAATGACAAAAGAAGAGTCAAAGAAAGAGCATAAAGAACAAGAAGGTAGTCCTGAAATTAAACAAAGAATTCGCTCTGTTCAAAGAGAAATTGCTCAAAATAGAATGATGAATGATCTACCAACGGCTGATGTGATTGTGACAAACCCAACTCACTTCGCCGTGGCCTTAAAGTATGATGGCGATACGATGGTATCTCCACAAATTATAGCAAAAGGTGCTGATCATCTTGCTTTAAAAATACGTGAAATAGCAAAAGGTCATGATATTCCAATTGTGGAAAATGTACCCTTGGCCCGAGCTTTATTTAAAACGGCTGAAGTTGGTGAGGCCGTTCCTCGTAACCTATATAAGGCCGTCGCTGAAGTACTGGCCTTTGTATATAAACTAAAGAGAAAGAAACAGGCCGTGTCCTAACATTAGAGAATGAATTATGGATGATTTATTTAAAAGATTAAAAATATTTTCCCAAAACTCTGATCTTCTGATTGCTGTGGGCTTAATGCTTATTCTTTCAGTGATGATCGTGCCGATTCCACCTTTTTTGTTGGATCTTTTGTTAGCACTTACGCTTTCTATTTCGGTAATGATTCTATTGATTGCCGTTTATTCTAAGAAGCCCTTAGATTTCTCAACATTTCCTGCTGTTCTCTTAGTGACAACACTCTTTCGTTTGTCTTTAAACGTGGCCTCGACAAGAAATATTCTTTTGAGAGGAGGATCTGATGGAACCCAAGCTGCTGGTGAAGTGATTCGCTCTTTTGGAGAGTTCGTTGTAGAGGGTAATTACGTTGTTGGTATTATTGTTTTTATCATTCTCGTTATTATTAACTTTATGGTTATTACGAAAGGTGCTGGTCGAGTTGCTGAAGTTGCAGCACGATTTACCTTAGATGCGATGCCTGGTAAGCAGATGGCCATTGATGCCGATTTGAATGCAGGACTTATCAATGATTCTCAAGCAAAGGATCGACGAAAAGAAGTTGCCGCAGAAGCTGACTTTTACGGGTCAATGGATGGTGCGAGTAAGTTTGTTCGAGGAGATGCTATTGCCGGTATCTTGATTACGGCCGTTAACGTTATTGGTGGGATCATTGTTGGTGTTGCTCAAAATGGAATGGATATCGCCAATGCAGCTGAAACATTTACTCTTTTAACCATTGGTGATGGACTCGTTTCACAGATTCCAGCTCTTATTATCTCTACCGCTGCCGGTGTCATTGCCACAAGAAATACAAGTGATGACTCACTTGGTGAGCAGATTACTAATCAATTCAAAGTTCACCCTAAAGCGATCTATATCGCTGCAACGGTACTCTTTGTTTTTGCTATTATCCCAGGTCTTCCTAAACTTCCATTTTTGGTTACGGGTCTTGGCCTAGTCGCATTGGCCTATAAGATTGAACAAAATACGGCCCAAGAACTTGTGGATGCTAAGAAAGCTGAAATTGAAGAGATTACAGAAAAACCAGAAATTCTTGAAGATTTATTGACTCTAGAGCTCGTAGAACTAGAGGTTGGATATGGTTTAGTTAATCTTGTGGATTCTGAACAAAATGGAGACCTCTTAGAGAGAATTACTCATATTAGAAAACAATTTGCACTTGATTGGGGAGTGATTATTCCTTCAGTGCGAATCAAGGATAACCTTGAGTTGGCCCCTGGTGGTTATAATGTGAAGGTTAAAGGGATTAAAGTTGCTGAAGGTGAGATGATGACTGATCATTATTTGGCCATGGATCCAGGTGGAATTATTGAGCCAATAGAGGGAATTGAGACGACGGAGCCTGTATTTGGATTACCCGCTGTTTGGATTAGTGAAGATCAAAGAGAGGATGCTGGATATAACGGATATACAGTAGTTGATCTTTCGACTGTAGTAGCGACTCACTTGACTGAATTACTCAAGTCGAATGTCCATGAGCTCTTTGGTCGACAAGAATTAGTTAATTTATTAGAGAATTTTAAGGAACATTATCCGAAGATTGTAGCAGATTTAATACCTGACATTTTAACTATGGGACAGGTCCTGAAAGTTTTACAGAATCTACTGAGAGAGGGCGTGTCAATACGAGATTTGCGTACGACTTTGGAGACACTGGCCGAGTATGGTGCTACAATAAAGGACACAGATACTCTGACTGAAATGGTTAGACAGTCTCTGTACAGAACCATTACCCAGAGTATTAGAAGTGAGCAAGGAGATATTCCATTATTTACTTTAGATCGTGGTATTGAAGAGTCGATTGCGCAGAATATTGTTCAGACAGAAAAGGGTCAGCAAGTTTCCCTTGATCCAAAAGTGACTCAGTCAATTTTGGCCAGTCTGAATGAGAAGATTGAGGAGGCCACGAGCATGGGTGAAAAAATGATCGTGTTATGTTCTCCAGTAATTCGAAGTCACTTTAAAAAGTTGACGGAGAAGTTTATTCCAAACTTGGTAGTGGTGTCTCATGATGAGTTAAGCCCAGATGCTAATATTAGGTCACTAGGGACGGTGAGGTTATAGTATGTATGTGAGAAAGTTTGAAGCAGATTCCTTAGATGAAGCACTCAAGGCCATAAAGAGAGAACTTGGTCCTGATGCGATTATTCTAAAAACTGTAACCAATAAAGGTATCAAAGGCGCTTTCAAAAAGAATCGTATTGAAATTACCGCCGCCATTTCAGAAAAAAATTATACAAAAAAAGCCAGAGTAGATAATTCTCTAGACGATAATAATAGAGACAAATTCTATGAAGGAAGTTCTAATTACATCTCATCAATGATTGATAGTCATTCTGATAATAGAGATGAAGAGAGGTCAAATCCCGTGAGCTATGGCAATGTAGGGCTTAATCGTTCCGTAAAAAATATAAGTGATAAAGTTAAAAACTCTTTAGATGATTTTCTATCTGGTGGAGATGAAAGTGCAGACAATCAAAACTTTGCAGTTAACTCCCGAAATAAATATCAAGAACAATTCTTAGAGCAACAACCACGCCAAGTTTTTGTTGGTGAGAATGAAGTTGCAGATCATTTCTATCCTGAGAAAGAAGAGTTTAATGAAGAAGATTTCTATCAATCTACTCATACTTCTCATGATAAAAATCAACGTATGAGTCGTATTGAGTCTTCTGAAAATAGTGAGAAGAATACAGAAGAAATATCTCTTCAACGTAGAAAAATTGATGACCTTGAAAAAAAGCTTTATGAGTTAACAAAGAATGTTCAACGAATTGAGCGACCAGAGCCCGCAGGGATACTACAGTTAAGAACAACTTTGAGAAGTTTAGATATTAATGAAATTACAGTTGGTGAAATAATTAAGAAAGCTGTTTTTGAATTAAGTGAAGATGATATTCAAGATATGGATACAGTATTTGAATTTGCTCTAAGAGAAATGTTGGATCGTATATATGTCGAGATGCCCCGCTTCTCTAACCTCGAAGGTTCACAAGAGCCCTTTGTTACTGTGCTATTAAGTGAGAACTCATGTGGGCAAAGCTCTATGCTTTATAAACTTGGAGCTTTAAAAGAAGATTCTGTTTTGATTAAATATCAGCCGGGTAAAGATAACGACTTCACTGAAAAAGTATTTGGATTGAATGTTGTGAAAGTGAACACTATTCCAGAAATAATTTCTCAGATAAGAAAGTCTATTGAAGTAGGGAAGAGTGTCTTTGTAGATTACCGGAATTATAAAACGGAAATCAATGATACGAAGAAATTTATAGATGGTCTAAAGCGATCATTTGGGAAGGTGGAAGTAATGATCTGTCTTTCTTCAATTCATTCTGAAATATATAATAGAAAAGTGATTTCGACATATCAAAATATGTCGGATGGTTTGATTATGACACATTTAGATGAGTGTTTGAATTATGGAGCGATCTTCAATATTTGTGAAGAGTATCCCAAATTACCATTGAAATTCTTTGGTACTGGAGATGTTGTTCCTGAAGATATTGAAGCAGCAACAGGTGAAAGGATTTTAGCTGGAATGTTTAAGCTAAATTAGAATTTATATTTAGAAACCCATTCTTCTAGGAAGGAAGATTTGAGGAGTTAGGATGTCACGGAAGACCCCAGCGCAGTGGTTGCACTCGCACCACTCTGGATTTAATCCCGGCGAAAACGCCAATGTTGAAAATATCAGTAAAGTGAAGAAGGCCAAGACCATCGCAATCTCAAGCGGAAAGGGTGGAGTTGGGAAAACATCAGTTGCTATCAAAATGGCAAAAATGATGGTGGCAAGAGGAGAGAAAGTCTTACTTGTCGATTGTGATTACAATTTGAGTAATACCGCCGTAAAGCTAGGGATTCCTCTCGATAGTAAGTTCTATGATCTTTTTGTAAATAATCTAGATTTTTCTGATGCGATTTATAAAGACGGTGGCTTTCATCTTTTGAGTGCCTGTAATGGTAACCTCGATCTCTTTGATCGTTCCGTTGGAATCGAAAATCTCATCGTTGATATTATAGATGCCCATGGGCATGAATATGACACGATCATTTTAGATTGCCCTGCAGGACTAAATAAAGAAGTCGCAGTATTGAATACTTATTGTGATTATCGTTTTGTAGTCGTAACACCCGATCGCTCTTCTATCACCGATAGCTACTCGTTAATCAAGGTTTTAGGGCAGCGTCACTCTTTAAAATCATTTCATCTTATATTCAATAAAATATCAGGCAAAAAGCAATATGAGCGCCTTACAGAGACCTTTTTGAAGACGTCAGCACACTATCTTGATTGTCGCTTAAAAGTTTTGGGAGGGATTCCATTTTTTAATGAACAAGTTGATCACTTTGATCGGGAGCTGTTAAAAGTTGCCGGTTCGAATATTGATAAGAGTTTTAATAAAGTCATGTCTCGGTTTACCGAGGAGGATAACGGCAACAGTTTTATAGAGTCACCATTTTTCTATCCAGAAAAACAAGGGTCCATGAAACCAGAACATGAAGTTCAATCAATCTAAGACCTAAGGAGTATGTCGATGTCTTCCCTCTCAAAAAGATTAAAAAACCTCAAAGACTACAAGTGTGAAATCGATGCAGTTACAAAAGACGAAATTATTGTTGAGTATGCTCCTCTAGTAAGATTTATTGCTCAAAAAATTGCCTCAAGACTTCCTTCAAATATTGAACTTGATGACTTGATTAGCTGTGGTGTTATTGGGTTGATGGATGCTATCGATAAGTTTGATCCGACAAGAGATAATAAGTTTAAAACATATGCAGAATTTAGAGTAAGAGGAGCAATCCTTGATGAGTTGAGAGCGCAGGATTGGGTTCCTCGTTCAGTAAGAGAAAAGGCTAAGTTAGTTGAGAGAACTTATGCTCGTCTTGAGTCAGACCTGGGAAGACCTGCTTCAGACGAAGAAATGTGTGAAGCTCTAGAATGTACTCAAGAAGAATTTCATGACCTATTAAATAAAGCAAAATCAGTATCTCTATTAAATATCGATGATTCAGCGTCATTTAATAGAGGAGATAAGAAGCTTCTCGCAGGACTTGTTGAAGATTCAAAGAGTTCAAATCCCTATCATGCTGTTAGTTATAAGAATGTTAGAGATAAAATAAAAGAAGGAATCAAATCTCTTCCAGAGAAGCAAAGACTTGTTCTTTCATTATACTATTATGAAGATTTAAATCTTAAGGAAATTGGTCAAGTTTTAGATGTGACTGAATCACGTGTATCCCAGTTGCATACTCAAGCGATTATGAAACTTAAAGGTAAGCTTAAGGTCGTCTTTGAGTACCCAGAAGATCTCGCTAGTTAATAATAAAAATAATTGAATAAAATACTAAGAAAAGGAGATCATATGATCTCCTTTTTTTGGTTCAATATTTATTGAAAGTTCAATGAATTCAATATTTTCCTTTCTCTTTTGCATTCATTCCTAGATAATAAAACAGCTTCGTAAGTCTATCCAGGAAGGAGATTGGTTGATGCGTTTCCAAGTAGGTCGATCACTACATTATTACTATGTAACCCTTATTATTTTTACCTTAATTTTATTTGGAGCTGGCTCTAAATATTTTTGGGATAATGGACCCTTTAACTCAGAAAATGTTCGGGCTTCTTATGAAGCTTCCATGAAGTATGATGATCTGAGTGAGAGAAAACCACTTAAGGCCGTTGAGAGTCTGATCAGTACAGATAGGTCTAGAGAAGGGATTAATAAACTCATCATTATAGAGAAGAATATTGCTGAGTTAGATAATTATGGCCATGTTGAAAGTATTGATGAACTCAATATCGCTATAAAGCAAAGTAAGCGTTATTTAAATCAACTGATAAGCTATCCTCAGATGACAAGCGTGATTTCGGTATTAAGTAACAAAGTGACAAGCTTTGAAGACTACGTAAGTGAAAATAGTTGGAAGACCCTCACGCGAATTTCAAGACGCTTGAAGGCGAGTGTATCTGGGCGTGTTACTCAAACACCAGGGTTCTTTAGCTTATCTAAGTTAAGAATTCTTTCCAAGAACTTTCAATCAGAAATTAAAAGAATGGAAAAAATTACTTTAGGATCGGTTCTCTCTGATTTAGACAAACAAAATATTGTCACTAAATTGCGTACTTTCGATACAGAAGTAAAAATGCTTGAGCGGTATGTTCAGTCCTTAAAAAGCCTGAAGACTTCATTTAGAAGATTGAAAAAGAAATACAATATTTGGTTAACTGACTTAGCTCCAGAGATTACTTTAGCTAAAATTCAGATGGAGAAGAACACTCGTCATATGGCCTTAGGTCTTGTCGGTGTTGTGACCTTTTTATTTCTAGGATTGCTAGGAGGGTTACTTCTTAATCGTCGCTATAGAAGAAAATCTAAAGAAGCTCTGGAATCTAATATATTAAAAGTGATTCAAGAAGGTCTTATTCCCATAGAAAATAAGTTAAATTTTGAAGGGACAACAGACTTTAAAAGAGAGTTTGATCGCTATAGAGAATACTTTCACAAGAGAATTTCATTTGGTTCTGTCTTTCAAGAGGCGGTACCTTTTAGTTCAATCTTACTTGATTCAAATTTAAATATCTCTTGGGCCAATGAATTATTTTATCAACATTGGAATCTTGAAGACACTCATCACAATGGTGGCTCTGTGAGTTGGGATTACTTACAGCAATATACCAACCTAGGAGATGATGATCCTGTTATGATGGCACTAAAGCAAGGAATTGCAGGTATATACCAAATACAGGTTCGTAATCCGAAAAATACAGCTGAAGTTCTACCTTACGAAATGTATGTTTCACCAGTTGAGTATTCAGGACTTAAAAGAATTATGATCTTCTTCTATCCTCTTCGTAGTTTAGAGGAGACGATAAGTGAACAATCAAAGTCTATCGTAAGTCCAGTTTCAAAGACTATTGAAGCTCTTCAAGCTGGGCACTTTAAAAAAGATCTTCGAGAAAAGTTACAAAAAGATTATGACATTGCAGGAATTGGCGAAGTTTATGAGAAATTTGTAGTCTATGGTGACACTATTGAAAAGATGAAGATGGATTATATCACTGAGATCCAAAATCTAGAACTCTCAATACAAGAACAGAATGATGTGATCGAAGATCTAGAAGGCTTTTCAGTGAGAAAAGCTAATCTAAATGACACGATTAAGTCTGATTTTGAGAATTCTAAGAACGCCATTATTCATACTATTGATTTAAGAGGTGAACTTGAGACTCTTTTCAATAAAGTACATGATTTAACCAATGGGATGTTAAAACAAGAGCATATTCTCTTAGAAGGAACAAAGAACTCTAATCGTGTTATTGATGAGAACTTCAAAGCCTTTGATGCCGTAAGTAGAACGAAGGAAGACTTCAAAGAGCTTAAGCATTCTATGGATGATTTAAGGGTGCGCCTCAATCAATCTCTTGAACAAACCTTAATGCAGTTAAAGAAAAGCTCTGTAGATCCAAAAGTAGAAGAAAATATATCGGTAATACGCAACGAGATGAAATCCATAGAAAAAGTTCTTCAAGGTTTTACTGGGGTTCTACGTAATCTCGATGTCGGACTTGGCAAAATGTCTTTAATTATCGAACAAGTTGAAAAATTTGATACAGAAAAAATAGAAGACTCTATGGTCGATACCAAGAATCATCTAGATGATATTCTCTTTGAGTATGGTCGAGTTGCCCGTTCAAGTGAAAATACAGATAATCTAGTTGTCGATACCCTTAAGGCCATGTTTGAGTCCTACTCTCTAATGGGTGAATTTGATAAAAACTGTGAAAGCTTACTTGATGGCTTCCGAGAGGAAGAACTTGCTAAAAATGTGATTTTTACTGGTGATGTTGAACTTGAGGAAGATATCCTTACTCATCAAGCACAGACAGAATTGGGAATCGAAGAAGAAAATTTACCATTTATGGAAAATGATTCTGAACCTCGAAAGTTTAATTCACTAGAGCTTTAATAAAAGATTTTATCAGTTAGTTGCAAGGTTGCTAATCGAAGACTATCTAAGTCACGATTGTTTTCAATAACAAAGCTACTTTGTAACTTTTTCTTCTCTAGAGGCCACTGTGCCTCTATTACTTTTTGGTGAGTTTCTAAGTCGGCTCCATCTCTTAACTGGAGTCGCTTAAGCTGATTTTCTGATGACGTAAAAACACATATGATTTGATCAAAGCTCTCTTGCATATTCTTTTCAAAAAGAAGAGGTACATCATAGATAACGACTTGCTTATCATCTTGTGGGAGTGATTGATTAAAGGCGCTCGGAAGTCGTGCGTAGAGAAAGAGCTCTAATTCTTTTCGGATGGAAGGATTAGAAAAGAAGTATTTTCTTAGAATTTGAAAGTTAATATGTTCATTTGTAAGGGCATCAGGGCAAATTGTTGATACTTTTTTTATGGTTTCTTCTTCATTATAGATTTGATGTATAAGCTCATCCGCACAAATAATATGTAAACCTTGATTTCTAAGGATCTGAGACACTGTGGACTTTCCCGTTGCAATACCTCCAGTAAGACCTATGAGAGGATTGGGGCATTGATGGAGTCTGCCTTTAGCTTCAAGTCGAATATACTCTTTCTTAAGTTGTTTCATGAGTTGAGACGTTTAACCTCATTCCAGTACACATCAAGCTCGGCTTGGGTCATGTTTTCAAGTTCCTTAGAATCGGCCTTTACAAGGTCTTCCATTTTATAAAATCTTTTAAGAAACTTTTTATTGGCATTTCTTAGAATTTCTTCAGGGTCTAGATGAAGGTGTCTCGCTAGTTGTGCAGCAGAAAAAAGAAAGTCTCCTAATTCTTCGGCAACTCGTTCTTTATTAATCTTTGAAGGCATGAGTTCTTCTTTAAGCTCTTGCCACTCTTCTTCAACTTTATAAGCAACTTGCTGAGCATTTTCCCAGTCAAAGTTAAGTGTTTGAGTTTTCTTACCAATCTCGAAGGCCGTGGTAAGGGAAGGAGCATTAAGAACTTTCTTTTTAATGGCCCTCTTATAATCAAGATCTTGTTTTTCATGGGCCTTTATGTCGTCCCATCTTTCTTTAACTTGGGCTTCTGTGATTTTTTCACCAGCAGGATTGTCGAAGACATGGGGGTGGCGGCGTACAATTTTTTCTTTTATTCCTCGAGCAACATCTTCGATATCAAATTTATTCTTTTCGCTGGCCAGTTGGGAGTGAAGAATAACTTGGAGTAGGACATCCCCAATCTCCTCTTGCATATGGTCATAGTCCATCGTTTCCACGGCCTCTTTAAATTCAAATGATTCTTCAAAGAGAAAGGTGAGTAAACTTTTGTGGTCTTGTTTGAGGTCCCATGGGCAGCCTGTTTCAGGATCTCTTAGTGCCTTGACGACTTGTACCAATTGTTCAAACTGTGTTTGTGCCACGATATGCCTCTTTTGTAACGTTGTAGGTAGTAGAATGCCTTGAGGAATGCTACCATAGCTTTGAGTTAAAAATATAGTTTGCTCTGCGCTAAGTAGAGAAAGAATAAGCTTATGTCCAATGATGACATTGATAACAACAGTGAAGAGCACTCTTTCCTAGAAGCAAGTGCTTCGCAGGTAGAGGAGTCACTCTTTCATGCCGAAATCTCATGGTCAGTAGATCAATGGCCATTTGAAGAAGGTTTTGAAAAACGATTTTCACAGGCCCTTGGAGTTTTTCAAAATTTCATGCTGACTGGGCACAAGGACTTTAAAGGACTAGGAGATAAAGATATCGATTCATTCTTTGTTCACATCTCACTTTGTGATGATGAGAAAATGAGAGACTTAAATCGTACTCATCGTAATAAAGATAAGTCGACGGATGTGCTCTCCTTTCCCCTCTATGACAATATTAGATCAGGGGAAGAGATGATTTTTCAAGAGCTAGAATTTGGTGATATTATCATCAGTGTTCCTGTGATGACGAAACAGGCCCACGAATTTAAAGTCTCTGTTGAGGGCGAATTCTTTCATTTATTAACTCATGGCTTACTTCATCTTTGTGGTTATGATCATGAAATATCGGAAGAAGAAGAAAAAGTAATGGAAGCTCATGAACAACATTTAATTAAAGAAATTTACGAATTAATTTATTAGGAAAGATATATGAATCAAGAAATTAAAATTAAGATGGATGAATGTCGATCTGAAATTAAAGAATATACAGCAAAGCTTGAGACTCTTCGGAGGTCACTTTGAAATTGATAAGAAAAATGAACGCCTAGCTGAGATTGCACAGATGGAGGCCATGGCCGGTTTTTGGGATGATGCCGATAATGCCTCTAAAGTGCAAAAAGAAAAAAGTCTTATTGCTGATGTGGTTGATACCTATAATCAGCTTCAAGAATATCATGATGAGTTTGAAATCCTAACCGAATTTGCCGATAGTGAAGCAGATCAAGCTAGTGCGAGTGAGGCCATTACGGTCTTTGAAAACTTTAAAGAAAGTTTTTTAAAAGCAGAACAAAAAGTTCTCCTAAGTGATGAAGCTGATCCTAATAATGCCATTGTAAATATAAACTCTGGAGCAGGGGGGACCGAATCGTGTGATTGGGCGAGTATGCTGCAAAGAATGATTCAACGATGGGCAGAATCAAAGAAATTTAAAGTTAATATATTAGATGTTCAGGCCGGAGATGGAGCAGGTATAAAGTCTGTCACAATGACAATTGAAGGACCTTTTGCCTATGGAATGTTAAAGTCTGAGTCCGGTGTTCATAGGCTCGTTCGAATATCTCCCTTTGATTCCAACGCTCGCAGGCATACGTCATTTGCTTCTATGTATGTATCTCCAGAAGTAGATGATGATATTGAAATTGAGGTTAATGATTCAGATGTTCGTATTGATGTTTATCGCTCTGGTGGTGCTGGTGGACAGTCTGTAAACACTACAGACTCTGCAGTTCGTATGACCCACGGCCCTTCTGGGATTGTTGTAACCTGCCAAAATGAAAGATCTCAGTTACAAAATAAATTACAAGCTATGAAAGTTCTTCGTTCTCGTCTCTATGAATTAGAGCTTGAGAAAAGAAGAGAAGTCGCCGCACAAGAAGAAGCTGGAAAGCAGAAAATTGAATGGGGCTCTCAGATAAGATCCTATGTGCTTCATCCCTATAAAATGGTGAAAGATCATCGTTCAAACTTTGAAAGTTCTCAGGCTGAAAAAGTTTTAGACGGAGACCTTGATGGCTTTATGGATGCTTACTTACGATGGAATGTAATGGAGTCTATTGATAACGAAGAGTAATCAATAGAAATGTACTCAAGGGAGAGTCATTAGGTGCTACCAATTAATACCTTTACGAAAACATTAATTTTTGATCGATCAAACTTTAAGTTTGCTGTAGGGGTATGGTTAGGTCTCTCTTTCTCGATTGCGGTTATTTTGAGTACCATCGGCATTATGGATGGCTTTACGAATTCCATGAGAAGTGGACTTCAATCAAGTATGGGGGACATCTACTTCTATTCTCGTTCAGGCTTTTTTGAACTTAATGAAGAGGAGAGAGCTGAAATTGAAAATATCGGGCTTCAGGATTTAACCGGCTACATCGATAGCCAAGCGTTTCTTGTTTTTGATGGCAGCTCCAAAGGAATCGCCGTAAAAGGTATTAACGCTAGTGAATTCAACAAGCTTTCTGGCCTTGATATCAGTCCTGCTCCAGGCGCTGTCGTTATTGGTTCCCAGCTCGCCGAATTATTAGAAGTTAATGTAGGTGATGAAGTTGTCATTGTTTTGGCCAAGGGAAATAAAGGCATGGGAGGCTTACCCTCCTTGAATCGATTTAAAGTTTCCTCAACGATTGAGCATGGAATTTATGAAAAAGATCTTCGCTTTGTTTACATGAATAGAGATGAATTATCCAAAATTCTAGGGGTACAAGGCCAAGTTAATGTCTACGCTCTTAACGTAAAAAAAGAAATCAAAGATGAATATAATAAATATAATAAATATAAAGAAGATAGGACAAAGTTGATCGAGGACTATCGCTTTGAACTAGAAGACTTACTAGGTCTAGACTATAG
>JBLWYP010000040.1:0-28613 GCA_048266825.1 Bacteriovoracaceae bacterium
GGCCAGTTTGATTTCATGGTCTCTTTTGAATTGTTTGTATTTTCGTTATTTGTAGTCATAAGTTCCTTTTTTTATGGGGATTGTCATTGTGAATCATTCAACTCCAGTATAACATTATAGTAATATGACACAAAGGAATTGGTTTATATTTCAAGGGGACCACCATACTGGCCCTTTTTCTCAAGAAGAGATGATGAGCAAAATTATGCTTATGGAATTAACCAAAGAAAATCTCATTTGGAAAGAGGGTGAGAAAGACTGGATGCCTGTAAGTGAGTGGTCCGAATTTATTTCTCTTTTTCCTGCTGCCTCTGATGTTCCCCATGAATTTAAAGTCGGTCTTGATTTCACCGCTCCAGAAGATTTAAAGCCTCTTGAAAGTGATGAAGTATCTGATGCTGGGCTTATTTTTGAAGCTGATGATGAATTTGCCCCTACTAATGAGTCACCTGAAGTCGTTATTGAAAATGACGATTTAGAAGATAGTCCACCAGAGCTTCCCCCTCTTCCTATAGAACTAGAGCAAGCTTCTGATTTACCTCCCGATCTCCCCCCTGATCTTCCTCCCATTCCTATGGGAGTAAGCGAGGATGAGGAACAAGAAGAAGATGTAGAGGAAGAAGTAGAAGAAGAAGTAGAAGAAGAAGTAGAAGAAGAAGTAGAAGAAGAAGTAGAAGAAGTCGAAATCGAAGAAGCCCAAGGTGACATTGAATCTCAAGGACCTGAAGCTTACGATATTCAAACTGTAACCCACGATGAGATTGAATATGACGATGAATCTGATGAGAGTGATCATGTTGATGACTCTCATTTTGAGCTGTCCCATATGAAATTCTATATGAGTTCGGCCGTAGGTCTGATTGCCTTTCTCGTCTTTGCTGGTTATCTTTGGAATATATTCAATTCTGATCCAGTGGCCTATGGTCTGGCCAAGAGTGATCGAGAGACGATCATTCATGTTACTGAGCAGAAGTATCAAAATAAGATCATCCATAAAATCCGTCCCACTCGTGACTTGAGCTCATTATGGCTGGGAGCAAATTATCCAGGAGAGGGTTGGAGTATCTTACGTCTTAAAACGGTTGAAGGAAGATACTTGGGAGAGGCTCCTGTAGAACTTCTCTCACAAGGCGCTTATGAAAATGGATTAAGCTATTTCAATGAGATTGAGATCCTAGAAGGGGAAGGTATTGTTGCTGGAGAGTATAAATACACTTTGGAATTTATTCCTGGAGGACTTCTTATGCGATGGAATATGCTGTTAAGAAAAATCCCTCTGATTGGTTCGCTAATAAGTGCTCCAGCAGACCCGGGAAAGCAAGTGCTTGAAGGTAAGATTTTATTAAGTCCCTTAAGTCACAAAGCTTTTGAAAAAAAGCTTAAGAGCTATCTTCAGACTCTTGATAAAACACTTATTCAGCCCTTAAAAGAAAGAAAACAAAGGTTTGAGACTTTCCTTGGTTTACTGGATCAGATGGGAGAGCTTTATAGTAATACTCTTAATCGAATATCTAAGGGGAATACAATCTATCTGTTTGAGAATGAATATAATAAACAAATTGGTCCTATGCTCAGAGATTTAATTATTGATTCTCATAATAGGCATTTATCTTATCTCAATCTTGATCCTAAATTGTCTCAAGGCTATCAAGAGCTATCCGAATTTGGAAAAGAGATTGGAGAGTTGGCCTCTTATATGGTAACGCAAACCAAGAAGTATAAACGCTTAGATCGAAAGTCGTCTCAAAAGCTCTCTAAGATCATGGATGCAAGAGTTAAAGTTATCTTTGAAAAGGGAATGATTCATGTCAAAGATTTGAATCAAAGCCTAGGGAAGTATAAATAGCGAATAATCTCGTCTTACTTTGGTCTTGAAGTGACAGGAACTCCCATCGATTTGAATCCCTCTGTGGCCATCTTCCACATTAAATCATTAGATTTATTTTTTCGAAGCGCCTCAAATGAATTGGCCACGTGAGAGTCTTCTCCAGCATTAACGAGCATGAGGGAATTATTATTTCTCACGGCCACGACACCTTCACAGACACATAGGTAGCTTTCCTTATGGTCTTCTTGTAGCCAGAACTTGGTTCCTCTAACAGCAAATGAAGCTTTCTTTGTCTCTACTTTAAATTTATGGGTGGCGGTAGGATTAACATAACTAAAGATAGTCCCTCGTAAGAGTTTGATCGTAGAGTTTTCTGTGGCGAGCTGCTTGATATTTATTTCTCCATCTCGAATCATGAAGCGTGAACGATCCCTATACTCTACAATGAAGAAACTCTTTGAGTCCTGCGCCTTAAGTGTATCGCCAGCGTTTAAAGGAGTGTTCTTCGCTTGGGTTGATACGATCTTTTCATTAAGGGAGACATTACCTGAGAGAGTAATGATTTTAGCTAAGGGGGGATTACTTTGATCTTGCTGAGCTTGCTGATTCTGGGCAAAGTTAAAAAGACTATATAAAGATAGAAGAATAGTTATCGAGATATATTTAAAGTTCATGGATGGATCCTCAGTATTTAGTGAGTTTTAAGTTTATTGATTTTCCCCATTTAAGAAAGAATAATTCTATTTTATTCAGATAATGCTGTGCGCCCGTACTGATTTTGTTGATTTATTTGAGCTCATAAGCCGTGTGAGCGTACTTACTTTTATTATTTTAAGAAAATCAATGGTTTGTGGTGCTGTGCTCCTAGAGTAAAGCATACGAGGGCACTATTATGGGTTCAAATTTAGAAACTATTAATTTTATAAATTTGTCCGAACGTAATGATCTATTATTGTCGGACATGAACTCGAAGATAGGGAGTCTCTATTATGAATGTTCACGAGTATCAGGCCAAAGAGCTAATGCGTGAATTCAACATTAGCACTCTAAATGGAAAAGTTGCTAAGAGCGTTGATGAAGCAGTTGCTGCGGCCAAAGAACTAGGTGGCAACGTATGGGTTGTTAAAGCACAAATTCATGCCGGTGGGCGTGGAAAAGCTGGTGGTGTTAAGCTTGCAAAAAGCCTTGATGAGGTTAAAGAGCATGCTGGCGACATCCTCGGTAAAACTTTAGTTACTCACCAGACAGGTCCAGAAGGTAAGAAGGTTTTAACTCTTCTTATTGAAGAAGGTTGTGAGATTGAGCACGAGTACTATGCAGGGCTTGTTCTTGATCGTGCTACAGGAAGAATCACTTTCATGGCCTCATCTGAAGGTGGCGTCGAAATTGAAAAAGTTGCTGAGGAAACTCCTGAAAAAATTATTAAAGTAGCGGTTGACCCTGCTGTTGGTTTTACTCCTTTTATTGGACGTAAACTAGCTTACGGAATTGGAATCAAAGATAAGAATCTTGTTAAGCAAGCTTCTCAATTCTTCCAAGGTCTTTATAACCTCTATATTGAAAAAGATTGTACGATTGCAGAAATCAACCCTCTAGTAGTTACTAAAGGTGGAGATGTTATTGCACTTGATGCAAAGTTAAACTTTGATGCCAATGCTCTTTTCAGACGTCCTGAAATTGAAGCTCTTCGTGATCCTACTGAGGAATCAGCTAAGGAATTAGAAGCGGCTGAGTTTGGTCTTTCTTATATTGAACTTGATGGAAATATTGGATGTCTTGTAAACGGTGCCGGTCTTGCGATGGGTACTCTTGATATCATTTCTCTCTTTGGTGGAAAGCCAGCTAACTTCCTTGATGTAGGGGGCGGCGCGACTAAAGAAACTGTTCAAAAAGCATTCACGATCATTCTTCAAGATCCAAACGTATCAGCAATTCTTGTTAATATCTTTGGTGGAATTATGAAGTGTGACATCATCGCTGATGGTGTTGTCGCTGCGGCCAAAGAACTTGATCTTAAGGTTCCATTGGTTGTTCGTCTTGAGGGTACAAACGTTGCTCTTGGGAAGAAAATTCTTAACGAATCTGATCTAGACCTCATCGCAGCCGATGATCTAGCAGATGCTGCTAAAAAAGTTGTTGAAGCAGCGAAGAAAGGGGAGGCATAAGATGGCAATCCTAGTTGGTAGAGATACAAAACTAATTACTGTAGGTTTCACTGGTAAGCAGGGAACTTTTCACTCTCTTCAATCTCGTGATTACGGTACAAACTTTGTTGGGGGAGTAACTCCTGGTAAAGGTGGAACTGTTCATGAAGGTTTTCCAGTTTTCAACTCTGTTGGGGAAGCTGTAGAAAAAACGGAAGCGAATGCGGCCATGATTATGGTTCCACCTCCGTTTGCTGCTGATTCAATCCTTGAGTGTATTGATGCTGGTATGCCTCTAATCATCGCGATTACAGAAGGTATTCCTATAACAGATATGGTTAAAGTGAAGGCCGCTCTTCAAGGGTCAAGCTCACGTTTAATCGGTCCTAACTGTCCGGGTATCATCACTCCAGGTGAGTGTAAGATCGGAATTATGCCAGGTCATATTCATATGCCAGGTAAGGTTGGGGTTATTTCTCGTTCAGGTACACTTACTTACGAAGCGGTTTTCCAACTTACTCAAAGAGAAATTGGTCAATCTACTTGTGTAGGTATTGGTGGAGATCCAGTTAATGGAACAAACTTCATTGATATGCTTGAATTATTCGAAAAAGATCCTGAAACGGAAGCGGTTATCATGATTGGTGAGATCGGTGGATCTGCTGAAACAGAAGCTGCTCGTTGGATCAAGAAGAATATGACGAAGCCTGTTGTAAGCTTTATCGCTGGTGCTTCTGCGCCTCCCGGTAAACGTATGGGTCACGCTGGTGCGATTATCTCTGGTGGAGATGACACAGCAGAAGCTAAATTTCGCATTCTTGAAGAATGTGGCGTAACTATCGCTCGTTCACCTGCTGAATTAGGTGAGAAGATGGAAGAAGCCTTAAAAAAATAATTTGACGATATCGCAACATATCAGCTAATTATTTTCTAGATTTAAGTTAAATACGCCATCCCCACATCGTGGGGATGAGCATTTTAGGAGAAAAACTGTGGAAAAAACATTTTCTATTATTAAGCCAAACGCGGTTCTTGATAACAACATCGGTAACATTGTAGGTCGTTTCGAAAAAGAAGGACTTAGAATTGCAGCTGCAAAACTTACTACTCTTTCTAAAGAAAAAGCAGAAGGATTCTACATTGAGCACAAAGAAAGACCTTTCTTTGGTGAACTCGTTTCTTTCATGACTTCTGGACCTGTTCTTCTTATGGTTCTTGAAGGTGAAAATGCTGTTGATAAAAACCGTACGATCATGGGTGCAACTAACCCAGCTGAAGCTGACGAGAATACTCTTCGTAAGCTTTATGCTAAGTCACTAGGTGAGAACGCTGTTCATGGATCAGATTCTCAATCTTCAGCCGAAAGAGAAATCAAGTATTTCTTCGAAGCTTCTGAAGTAATGGATCGTTTCTAATTTTAAATTAAAAATTTAGAGATATAAGAAAGGCTTCCTTAGGGAAGCCTTTTTTTATTTCTTCGCTTTTCTAAAGAACGTCTTGCGATAGCGAATAGAGATGGCGGTAAAGATATCAAACTCTCGATCTTGTATGACCTGCTTAGAGTTTTCAAAATCACCATTTGATATATTCTTATTATTATTTGCAAAGAGATCATCATTTATATCACTGTCACCATTCTCACTTTCTATAGAAGCAAGGGCGCGTGAGGCATTGTTATCCTCTTCTTCATCAAGGAGAAGGAAGTCTAGACTTCCATTTAATTTTCCTTTCTTGAAGGCAAGAGGATTGGCCCAGTTTCCTTGGCTTCTTTGTGTACCTTCAACTGCTGCAACTTTTTCATTACTTGCTTCTTCAGGAAGGGTTCCCGAATTGGCGCTGTCTGTACTTTGAGAATTCGTATTATCAAGTGAATTCTCAGCTATAGCGCTCGCAGCTGTTGAAGTTGATATTGGCTGAAGACCACTATCTTGTGCTGTCTCATTAAAAGTTTCGATGGCCTCTAGTCCCGTTTTTGCTCTTGCATTACTGAGGGTGAGGTTTTCTTTTTGGAAATCTTTAAGAGACTTCTTACCCGCGGCAAGAGCATTAAAAGAAGACGCTAAATTCCCCGCTGCTGCCGATGAATCAAGTTGAGTGATCATTGCTTTTTGAGCAGAGACCTGAGCACTGGTTCCCGAGAGTTCAAAGTTTAATCCTACGCTCATACATGAGTTATCACTTTGACAGCTACATTTTGCATCCACAGAACCCGTGGCAGATATACAGTTACTACCCGTACTAGAAGAACTCGCGATTTCACTACTATCTACCCCTGTGGCCTCTACTAAGCTGGTCGTATTCTGAGAAGTGGAATTAACACTGCTTACTATATTGGCCATCGCATTGGCTGCGAGGGAGCTATCATTATCATCAATAATACCATTGTCTGTATGGTACTTATCAAAATCGGCCATTAGATTTCTGAGTTCATTAGCTTTATCTCTATGATCACTGGCCGCACTTGAGGCCTGAGAGTTCAAAGAGGCGGCCGTTGCTAGCATAAGTCCACCTGCAGCGAGATTAACTCCCGCTGATTTTGTATTACATGGCGGTGGTGGTTTCATCGCAGCTGCTAGGGCAAGTTCTACTCCTGCAATACCTGCGGCGACTCCTCCTACACCCATTATGATTTTATAATTACCGGCCTTTTCATCATAGGCCTGGGCCATGAGTTCATAACCTCTAATGGCGAACTCAAAGGATTCTCTTTGATACTCATATGAGTTAGGATCCATCTGCGCAACACGAGCTTGATATTCAGCTTGGAGTGCTTCGACTCTACCTTTTATCTCTTTTGAATGAGTAAATTCATTATAAAGAGTATACATACTTCCAAGGGCCAATATTCCACCTGAAGCACAGATTTGTTCATTCTTTATTCCAAGTAGAGTCGTGATGAGTCCTGCTGCACCACCAGCACCGGCCACAAGGGCGGCCTTCTTAGAAGAGGAGGCAAGATCAGAACCTGCGCCGGCAATATCATCTTCAAGAGTACTTCCTGTGGTCGCGACTTCTTCTAGGTTTTCCTGACATGAAGCTTGCTCTGAAGCATCATCCATCATGTAGCAGTCCATATAAAGGGCGAGAAGATCGGCATTCGCTCCAGGAGTCATACATGTCTTTGTTTGGCAGTTGTAGCTCTCACCAGTAGGGCAGCTTGATTGATCTGCACATATTCCCGTTCCGATGGCATACTCAGCTTCACCTTCACATTGCTTTTTCTGCGTACCCGTCTTTCCTTCACAAGCGGCCACGGCCTCTACATAGGCATTGACCTGATCTTTACAAACCTGTTGCTCCGTTGCTGAATTCTTGGCCTGACATTCTTGCATCGCTAAACTGTAGCGTTCTTGATTGGCCCTTAATTCACTTCGACAAGCATCCGTTGTACAGCTTTGATAATCATCTAAGAAGGCGTAAGCTGTTTCTTTACAACTGGCCACTGCACCAGGAGTGCTTTCTGATTCACAATTATTAAGAGCATTTTGAAAAGAGTCTTTATCGGCCATGAGTTGATCGCGACAACTTTGATCATCACAAGCGCCGTACATAGAAGCAAAAGTACTGGCATTATTTAGACACTTTTGTTTTGTTGCTTCATCTGTTTCTTCTTCACAGTTATTAATCTCTGCTTGATAGGCGAGACGATCAGCTTCAAGTTGATCTTTACAAGATTGATCGCTACCGCATTCATTATAAGAGGACATATACTGGTTCAGATTGCTCAAACAAGTTTGCTTATTTTGAGTGTCCGTCATGGCATCACAGCGATTCTTTTGCGCTTCATAGGCCGTACGATCTGTATCGAGTTGATCAATACAACTTTGATCACTGCCACAGGCTTCGTAAGAATCCATATAGGCCGAAAGGGTTTCAAAACATTGCGACTGTTCAGATCCCGAGAGTGATTCACATTGATTATAGGCCGCAAGATACTCATCTCGTTTACCTGCGAGTTCATTCTTACAAGATTGATTACTTCCACATTCCTGATATTGCGCTAGATAGGAGTCAAGTCTTTGATGGCAGGCCGCTTTATCAGAGGCACTTGTCATCGCCTCACAGCGATTGTACTCGCTTACATATTCATCTTTTTCTGAAAGAAGTTTATCTTTACAAGACTGATCACTCCCACAGGCTTCATAATTGGCCAAGAAGCTATCTAGGTTGGAAAGACAGCTTTGTTTTTGGGTAGGATCAGTTATCGCCTCACAACGAGCAAGCTCTGTTTCATAGAGACTGCGATCATTTTCTAGGGCCGCAATACAAGAGTCATCCTCATTACAGGCTTCTACTTTAGCGCGATAGTCATCAAGTTGAGCGAGACAGCTTGAACGATCAGGTTCGCTCTTGGCATTGCATAATGATTTTTGTTGATTGTAATCTTGTAGTTGGGCCAAGAGTTGATCGATACAACTTTGCTCTCCATTACAGGCATCAAGCTTCGCCACATAGCTATCAAGATTAGAGATACACGTACTTTTCTCTTCTCCACTTAAGCTCTCACATTTTGCAAGCTCTCCAAGGTAGAGGTCTTTTTGTTCATTGAGACTGGCAATACAAGAATTATCCCCATTACAAGCTTCATAGCTTGTCATATAACGATCTAAAGCACTAAGGCACTTCGCTTTTTCTGGTTCGGCCTTTGCTTCACACATGGCCAGTTGTTCTTGGTACTGGGCACGTGATTGCTCAAGCTGACTAATACAGGCTTGATCTCCGTTACATCCATTATAAGAATCTAAATAAGCTTGAAGGTTAGCATGGCAATCGGCTTTTTCTTGCGTAGAGCTTTTTGCCTCACAAATATTGTACTCGGCTTGATAAGTTTCTTGATCGGCTTTAAGGGAAGCTTTACAAGAAGTATCATCTCCACAGGCATTGTAGGCATCAAGAAAGGCCTGTAGATTTCCAAGACAAAGTGACTTTTCAGTAGCACTTGTCTTTGCTTCACAGCTTGATTGTTGGGCCAAGTAAAGATCACGATCGGCCTTGAGTTGATTCTTACAAGTTAGGTTATCGCCACAAGCTTGATAAGAAGCAAGAAATTGATTCAGGTTACTAAGACATGTGGCCTTTTGAGTGGAATCACTGATTTGCTCACAAGTGGCCTGTTGTTCTTGGAAGTCTTCTCGATCGGCCATGAGTTGGGCCTTACAAGATTGATCGGTTCCACAGGCTGAGTAAGCCGCCATGAAGGTATCGAGATTATTTAAGCATACGCTTCTTTCTTCGCCTTCTTTTCTCTCACAACTAGCGAGTTCTGCGCTATAGGCTGCTCTATTAGATTCAAGTTCAGCAATACAGGCTTGATCATTCCCGCAGGCCTGATAAAGCGCCACGTAATTATTTAAATTTTCCACACATGATGATTGTTCCGCTTCATCTTTTTTGGCCTTACAACTTGCAAGTTCACCTTGATAATCGTCACGCTGATTTTGAAGATTATCTTTACAGGCCTGATCTGTTCCACAGGCAAGATAGGCATCAACAAAAGTTTCAAGATGAGAAAGACAGCTGGCCTTATCGGCAACTTTGCTCATGGCCTCACAACGTGATCGTTCCGTAGAGTAATCATTTTGATTGGCAATGAGCTGATCTTTACAGGCCTTATCCGTTCCACAAGCATTATAGCTTGCAAGAAAAGAATCAAGTTGCGCCAAACATTGAACTTTAGCATTACCGGATAATGATTCACAGTAAGTTCGCTCTGCTTTATACGACTCTTGTTGAGTTCTTAATTCCGACTCACAACTGGAATTTCCAGCACACGCTTTAAAAGATGAAATGAAATTATCTAAAGTGGCCAGGCATTGAGTCTTGGCCGTACCTAACATGCTATCACAACGGTCTTGTTCATTTTCAATAAGAGCGCGATCAGCATTGAGTTGAGTCTTACAGGCTTGATCACTACCACAAGCATTATAAGCGGCAGTAAAATATTCTAGATTACTTAGACATGATGATCTTTCTTCGCCCGTTTTTACTAAACATGAGTTGTATTCATTTTCATAAGTGATGCGATCAACTTCGAGTTGAGTCTCACAGGCAACATCTCCATTACATGCAGAGAGTGTGGCCACATAAGTATTGAGTCTATCTAGACAAGCTGCTGATTGAGTTGCATCAGAGATAGCGTTACATTTGGCCTTTTCATTACTGTATTGTGTCTTTTGCGCGAGGAGCTTATTTTCACATGCGCTATCGCCGTTGCAGTCCTTATACTTTGTCGTAAACATATTGAGGTTATCAATACAAGTTGCTTGCTGTTCAGTTGAACCGTGAGCAAGGCAGCTATTGTATTCGGCCGTATAGGTATTGCGATCACTTTCTAATTTATCAATACAAGTCTTATTCGTTCCACATGCTTGATAAGCACTCACGTATTGATCGAGTTGAGTAATACAATTCGCTTTTTGAGAAGAGTTACTCATCGCCTGGCACTTTGCCATCTCATTATTATATTCTGTTAGCTTTTCAGATTTATCATTCTTACATTGCTGATCATTTCCACAAGCAAGGTAAGAATCAACAAAGTTATCAAGTTGATCATAACAAGATTGTTTTTCACTACCTGTTTTAGCATCACATCTTGTCATCTGATCTTGATAGAGTTGTTGATCGGCCATTAGTCCATCACGACAACTATCTGTTTTACAATCATTATAAGTTTCTGAAAAATTCTCAAGGTTATTTAAGCAATTACCTTTATAGGGCTCAGCTTTAGCATTACATTTGGCTTCTTCACTTAAATAGGTTGTTCTTTGTTCATCAAGCTTGGATTCACAAGCTCTATCTCCATTACAAGAAGAGTAGAGGGATACATAGTTTTGTAAGCTTGAGTAGCACTTTTCATCCCTAGGCGAGGTGAGACCTTCACATCTTGTTAATTCATTCTTATATTCAATGCGATTGGCATCAAGTTTTTCTTCGCAAGTAGCGCTGCCGTTACAAGCTTCAAAACTTGCCACATAAGAGTTAAGGGCACTTAGACAATCAGACTTATAGGGCTCTTGTTTGGCCTCACAATTTGTTTTCTCATTCTTATAGAGATCTCTTTGCTCGTTGAGTTCATTACGACAACTATCTGTTGAGCAGGCAATATAACTTTCTGAGTAGCTATCTAAGCGCTCCATACAAAGAGCATCACCATTACAAGATTTGGCCTCTGATACATAAGAAGAGAGAGTCGAATTGAGATCTGCCTTACAGTCGGCCCTTTGTTGTGGAGTTGTTTTCTTATTACAAGCAAGGGATCCACCCGTTAACCAAGATTGTCTTGTTTCATCAAAACAGTAATCATAACTACAGTTCCAGGTACTTCCATTATTTTGACAGGTTTGAGCTTGAGAATTTAAAGAAGAGGATGCTGAGTAATCGCAGAAGGCCGCATAGCTATGACTTGTCATGAATAAACTCAGGACAAAAAGAATCTTCAACCCAAATAACTTTGCGAAGTGAAGATGACTTTCTCTTTTTTGAGGTGCTTGCTGCATACGTGAACCTACCTCTAGTTCTTTAGTAGCTTATCGCTATAATTTATTTTATCGGCATCTGTTATTTAAATGCGTAATAACTTCTTCAATATGACTCATTTCGGCTAGTTGAGAGAATTAATTAAGTATTTAAAGACCTATTTGACTGCCTTATTTCTGTGACAATACACATTTTAGGTACTTAAGGTATAATGTATTTACCAACAGGATAGTTGGGGGAAATCTATTTGAAATCTCTTAAGTATATGGAAATTAGGAAGAGTACTATAGTCATGAAGAATCATATTCCAGATATTAACTACTTAATCAAGAAGATGATTTTAGTGATCATACCAGCACTGCTTTTTAGTGCTTGTATACTTGATTCAGATGAATACGATTCTTCTCAAGATGATGGTACTTATACCGGAACCATGAGCGTTTATGATGGGCCCGGCACTGATCCTGATTTTATAGACCGGACTTGTCCTGAAATCACGGCCACCCTTGTTGTTGCTGGTGGAGTTGCCGTTTTAACAACCCAAGATAGCTATCCCAATTATATTCACCATGGTGATGTGGTAACGACTCATGTGGCTTCGGGAGAAGTGTATGATAATGGTAAATTTCAATTGAAAACCGGCTGGGCGATTGAAGAGAGTGATACCCAATTAGAAGATTTGATGAATCTTGAGATTTGTGATTCTTCAGGGCCAAGCTTACCGGGAGATACAACGACTGGAGAGCGGGGGCGACTGAATGACTTCTATATGTCCGTGGATGATCGAGCTTTTGTTGGAGAGTACGGTCAGGGTGTTGCTCGAGGAAGTCTTTTCTATGGAGTTCGCTGTACAGACCAAGAAGAAATTCCATTTTGCCTCTACTTTATGCAATTAACAAAAACGGATTAGCTAGAAAGTATAGCTATACTCTAAGCTGAAATTATCATTATCTCGCCAAAGTCCAAAATTAGATTCGTCTGATCCATCAAACATTTCCATTTTCGCTCTCCACTGAGAGGAGCCTGAATTGTAGTTGATTCCATAGATATCGGCGGAGCCATTATTCTTTTGATCATAATGAAAATCATAATTAAAAGAGAGGTCATCATTGATATTAAAAATAAAAGTTCCTAGCCAGCTATTTTGATAGAGCCTAGAACCAATAGAGCTTAGAGCATAGAAAGGGCGTGATTGCTTCGTTCTTTGGTTCTCGCGTCCGTGTTCAATAATAATATCGATGGAATTGAGACCAATGGCCTTAGGTACGCGATCAAGTGTATAGCGACCACCGATCATGATAGCGGTAAAGGAGTCATCTTTACCATCTTCAGCATTTTGATTTAAAATTTCACCATGAATTTCTAAACCTTTATAAGTGGTCGAAAAGCCCATACTAATAAAGGTGATAGGGATATATTCTTGAACTAATGTGAATTCAGGAACGTTATTATTAACCACAATATCATTTCTTATCACTGGGTTTGAGTTAGGACCATTAAAGAAAGAGAACATCCAATCCGTTCCCCAGTAAGTTCCTTCTAGTTTTACAAATATCTGTTTAGTTTTAGCACTAAACCCAGAAGGGAATTCTTGGTCTAAGTTGTAATCGAGATCAGAATAGAGTGTCGTCCAACGACTATTTTGGGTTGGAGACTTATTGGGAACAATGACCGGAAAGAATATTGTCGAAAGAGTCCAGTTACCAATATAGTAATCAAGGGAGAGGATAATATTCCCCAGAAAAAGAGGGGAAGTGGGAATCGTTACATCTGTTGCCGAGATACTATCTGTGGGGCTATAGATGATTCCTTTTCCGACCTTTACAACTTTCTTTCCAAATTGGACATCGTAGTTCTTATTGGATTGGGTATAGTATAGCTCATTTAGATTGAAATAATTTCTCTTACTGGATTGAAAATCAAGAGTATCGCCAATATCGTTATAGACATTCTTACGATTACTCCCTTCAAACCAACCAGAGAAAGTGAGTGACTCTGAACTGCTCAAGTTCAGTTTATTTCCCAGAGTGACTCTTACGTCTTGGTGAAAGCTTGATGAATCTACGGCCCCGACATCTTGCCTGGGTGTCGCTGAATAGAAGGTAGATTTTAAGTAGAGCGATATTTCAAAAGGCCCAATTTCTTCATCTTCAGCGCTAATGGCCACTTTGGGGAGAGGAGGGGCTTCTTTTTCTAATTGAACTCCAATATTTCCTTTGAGCTTCTTCTTTTCTCGCTTTGATTTAATATCTGTTTCTTCTCCAAATATATTGGAAGCTTGATCGTGATTATTATCTGATGAGCTTCCAAAAATATCACTTATATTACTCGAAGAGGATGTATCTAAAACAGAATCACCAAAAATACTGGCGGCTTCGGCCAGTTCTTCCTTTTGAACTTTTGCTTTTGGTGGCTTTTGAGTGGAAGGATTCTTAAGTCTATAGGTTGGGCCTTGATTGGCATTAAAATTTTGGCTCAGAAGTTCAAGATCTTTATGCCCAATCTCAAGAGGATCTTTGACACCTATATTCATAGGAGTATATTTTACGACACGTGTTTTTCCATTCTTTTTAAAATAGAACTTATCATTATGAATTACAGAGTCAAACGAATGGGCGCTATAATAATGAGCCGATGATTTTCCTGAGATAAATACATCTGGTGAACTGAGGGAACGGTGTTCATAACGAAGTGATCCGCTTAACATTCTAATGAGAGTCTTGGCTCCGTTTTGTTGGTATTGAATGGAGATACGCGTGTTCGGGCCTAAAGTAATGAAGCTTACTTTTCCTAATTGAATGATCGCCTTTGCACCACTACGGGTTGCGATTCTGAGTTTGTTAGAGATTTTATCTCCACGATTAAGATATTGCAGAGTACGGTCAAAGTTAGAAAGGGCCATAACGGTCCCTTCCACTTTGATGACTTGGCCTATAGGATATTTATAGCTTCGTGTCCTAAACTGCTGAGCTTGAGAGTCATGAAGAAATAGGGAATAAATAAATATTCCAATAAAGATAAATGAATATCTAGTCTTTAGCTTGAACAACTTAATTAATATGCATTTCTTTTTCTAGAAATCTCTTAGTAAGGACCATATCATCTATCGTTCCATTGAGAGTTCTTGCATTTACCTTAATAAATGTCTTCTGTACTCCGTGACGATCCATGATGGCGAGGTTGGGACGCCATAGTCCTTTGTCTTCGGCCCAGTTAGCATATTCTGCAGTTTTAAGTTTCTTGCCTTTGAGATCAAAGAAAACGATTTTTAAAGTAATGAGCTCTTTCTTATCAACTAAGAGCATTCTCTTAGAGTATCCAATATTGCGGGCCTCTTTATCAGTAATAGGCTCAGCAGTAATGACATAGCAAGTGGATTTACCTTTTTGGCAAGACACCTCTTGAGTACAAGAGTATTTATTTTTCTTTAAGTCTTCACCTTCAAGATCGGCATAAGTAAAATCAGTTCCCATGAAATAATTTTTACGACTTCCACTGGCAATGCGTTGAAGTTTTTTTAATTCAGGGATATAGAGCCACTGATTATCACCATCAGGTACTTTCCAGCTGAGTAGACCTGAGCCTTTAATTGTTTTAGGGGAGTCGAAGTACATGACAGACTTCTTATCGTCATCACTCTTCTTTCTCATAAAGCGCTTCATATTACGAGTTTCTTTTTTATTCGTTGTAATATCTAGGATCACGATTTCCTGAACTTCTTGTTCTGTAGAGGCCGACTGCTTTTTATTTTGTTCATTCATAATGACGGAACCCTCTTTGTCACACTTTGCCACAGCGCTGCTGATGGGAAAGGTAAAAGAGCAAAAGAGGAGTGAACAAACAAGAGTGTTTTTAAAAGGTACTTTCATATAATTATCCTAGAATAGTTTTGTAATAGTATAGCAACAATAGATTAATACTTTAAATTATTACAAAATTTAGAAAAAATTCTAGGAGAAAGATGGGTTATTTGTGACTTTGTTATCTGGAGTAATATACTCGGTTGATCGAGTACGATCTTACTTTGATTTAGAGTTGCGCCGTTGTCTATATCTTGAGCTTTCCCGCACAGAAGAACAAAGAATGTATCGTTTTCACGCACATACTTATCTAAATTATGCTTTCCTTTAGAGAGGCACAGTAGTTTTCCTTCTTTGATTGTGGAGTATATTTCTTGGTTATTAAAATCTCTAAAGGATATTCCTTTTTTGAGGGCCGGTGCATTTATTAATAGTGGAATTTTAAATCCATCAAGTCCTCTATCTTTAGCAATGAAGTAAGACAGTATCGCAGGCCCAATATAAAGATCAGAAATAACGGCCAAGACAAGGACGTAGGCCGATAGAGCACCAAACTCCACTAAGGGGATGAAACTTGATAGACCAAAGCTCATATAGGATAGGGCCAGGGATAAACTTGTCGTAATAATAGGGATGACCTCTTCTTCGATGGTCATCGTACCTGATTCAATAGGATTATAACTTTTAGATTCATCTAGTAAATAACGACTAAAGAGATGGATCGTATCATCTGCCGCGATCCCGATCGTAATGGCCGCAACGATACTTGTACCGACATTTAGTGGGATATTAAAGATGGCCATAATTCCAAAGAGTCCAAATATAGGAAAGAGATTGGGAATTAAACTCATTAGACCAATTTTAAAACTTTTGAAAAAGAGAGAGAGCATGATGACAATAATAAGGGCCATGGTAATTAAAGAGCTGACTTGTCCTTCCACAATAGTATGGGCAGCGTGAAGATTTAATATATTTCTACTGGTTAAATAGAAACGGTATTGCTTGCTATTGGTTTGCTCGTTCATGATAAGGTTTAATTTTTCCACTAACTCCTGAGTTTCTCTAGAGGAGCTAATATCGTGAGCAATTTTTAAATTAATTTTTCTCTTATCAGTGGTAATAAGGGGATCAAGGTCATCACGACTTAGAGTGAGCATATACTGAGCAATGAGATTTTTGGATTGAGGAATTTTAAAATCTTCATTCTTACCTGAAATCATCTCTCTATTTAAAAGGGCCATCATTGCTGCAAAACTCTCTACATGAACAATTCCTTGAACTTTTTCTAATTCTTGATGAATGGCCCAAAGCTTATTTAAATGCTTCGGATGATCAAATGAAGCTTCTTTTGATTCGAGAACAATATGAATATTCTTTGTTCCGCCAATATGTTCTTTAAAGTAAGTGATTTCTTTTTTGACTTGGGTTGATTCGGCGAGCATGGCATAAGCATCGTTATCTACATAGAGCCTAAGGCCTAAAAGGGCATTGATTAGAGCAAATATGCCTATGGCCCAAAGGGCCTTCTTTGATTGAAAGGTTTGAAAGTAGAACTTCGTGAAATAATTCTTCGCGATTTCAAAAATAGGATTACTCTTATAGTGAGAGCTATCATGCCCCTCATTCTTGTGAGCTTTTTGGAAGAATCTAATATGAATAGGGAAATAAATGAGAGTCGATAAAAACGCCAAGGCAAGGGCCATGGAAGAGACAATCGCAAACTCTTGTAAAATTAAAATATCACTAAAGCGAATACTAAGAAAACCCAAGGCCGTTGTAGTAAAAGTGAGCACAAGGGCCTTTCCAATATCTCGTCCAATATAGGGTAGAGCCTCTTTTTGATCATATCCTTCGTTTAAAGCAAAGTGATAGGTTGAAAAAATGTGGATCACCTCAGTTGCGCTTAACATAAGTACAATACTGGGAATTAGGCTCACCATCATCTGTACTGGAATATTTAAGAAGCTCATAATACCAAAGGCCCAGAAAATAGATAAGCCAGTAACTATGAGTGTGACAAAGAAAGCTGAAATTGATTTTATAAAAAAGTAAAAGCTGATAAGTAGAATAATTCCAATCATAGGAATATAGACTTTTTGTGATTCCTTCATTTCATGAGCACCAAAGAGTTCAACCTTAGGTTCTCCTGTGATAAAGGCCTTCTTGAATTGCTTCTTAAGAGGGGAGACATACTTTTCCAAATCTTGGGCAATAATCGATAATTTATTATATTCAGGAAGGATAGGCAGTATGATAACGAGAGAATTTTGTTGCGTATTAAAAAGGCGGCCTCGTAATAAGGGATCTCTATTGAGTGCCTCTAGTGTTTCTTTGATGTCCACTTCTTCTAGATCTTGAAAGGCCGGTTCTGTATAGACGGTATCTTCTGAAGTGTGAATAAAGCTAGTAGTGAATAAGGATTGGACCTTTTGCGCCTTAGGGTATTTTTGGAGTTCCCAGGCCAGCTCTCTTAGAAGGCTTAGCTTTTCTTTAGTAAAGATCTCTTCATCTTCAAAGTATAGGATGGCCACTCGATCGGGACCAAAGGTTTGAATACTTTCTTTATATTGTTTCATTTCACGACCATCTTGAACTAAGAGGCGATCCAGACTTGGGTCAAAGGTAAGCTTTGATATTTGAGTGGCCGGAAAGATAGAAATGAGAGCAAGTAAGAATATGGCCAAATACCAGTGCTGATAGAAGAAACTTAAAGTTTTTCCAATACCATCAGCAAGTAATCCTTGGGGGGGAATCATATCTTTTTCAGACGCTGAATTTTGGAGGTCTTCTTTTTTATTACTTATTTGTTCAGTTGCATTTGCTTCATCCATGATCCAATGAGTGATATTTTCAACACTTTGGCGGGCAAGAAAATGTACTTTAAAGGCAAAGAGGTCTTCAGCATCAATTGTTATTTCTGCATAGAAGAGCTCATCTACTTGTGCTTGCTCAATTTTCTTAAATTCAATAAGCTCATTTTTAAATTTAATCTTTCCTCGCAAAGGTAGGGCAATAGGAGAGTGAAGGATAATACTATCCTTACCTATTTCGACTAAACTACATGCTACTTCCTGATCACCTGGCATTAAACTCGCATAGAGAATAGGCCTTTCATCCGGAGGAAAAATCATTGTTTTCATATAACCCTTATGTATCTGATTTTCGGCATTTTTGAGCTAAAAATGAAGATTTTTTTAAAGAATTAGTTGATTGAAAAACTCCGATTGCCGAAACGTAATCTAAGCAAAGGTGTAGATCAATGAATGTAGAAATTTTTAGACCCATCGGAATATATGCGATTACGTCTGGTACCTCTCCAGGGGAACAGAAGAAGCTACCTGTATTGGCCATGAGCGCAGGGCGCATCATAACGGGACTTGACGGTTCTATCGTAGAGTCAATTGTAGCGCTCGAAATTCATGGTGAAAGAATGGCGGTTCATCTTCCTGTAAGAGTCGCAGAAGGTAGTCGTGGTTTGATAGAATGGGATAATTGGTCTCTAAGTCTCTCCATCTACAGTCGCTGGGTTTCAGGTTTAAGCCTTGATCAAAAAGAGGCCATGATAGGTGAGGTCATTCGTTGGGAAGAAGGTGTGGAAGAAGAAATTCACGCCCAAAACGATGCTTATCAAGAAATAGAATCATATGACATTGAGAAGCTAAAGGCCTCTTAATTATTTAGGATAGTCTTTAGAGCGCGAAAACATTTGAGAAAGTGTCCATTCGTATATTCGGACTCCATTTCATTTAAAATATCACTATTCTCTTTTTCAAAACGATTCACCATGGATCGCATGACATAATCGTGTGCAACGATAAAGAGTGAACTCAGTGGCGAAATTTTTTGAAAGTTTATACCCCGTGGAAAACCACTACCATCAGGTCGTTCATGATGATGCCTGATGATATCTTCCACCTGAGGAAATTTTAAATTGATATCTTTTACAATTTCAGCGGAGCGATTAGGATGCTCAAGGAAAGTTTTCTTTTCTTCTTTTGAAATGCCTAATTCTTCTAACTCTTGTATATTGGCATAGAAGAGCGAGCAAAGCTTTGAACTCTTTAAACTGGTGTCTTGGAAAATCGCAGCAAAGGCCAACTTCTCTTTAGAGCTTTGTGTGGTCCACTTGAGTTCATCACATAATGCAGAAGTTAAATAGGCGATTAGGGTTGATGTATTGGCCTGAAAACTCATACCTTTTTGTTGCCTACTATAAATCTGACTCAAACTTTGGGACTTTCCAATATCATTGACAACAAATTGTACGACCTCTTGTGCCTTTTGAATGAGATGAGGTGTAAGACCAATGGAGTAGGCCATATTTTGAATGATCTTCTTCATGCGATAGTTCTTATCCTCTTCAGAGAGTTCATTCATTTCTTCAAACCAATCATCACTATAGAGAAGATCTTCGAGTTTAGGATAGTCATTAAAGTCTAGGTAGAGGTATTGATTTTCTGAGGTATTATATTTTTCAATGAAGGATTCGTCATAGCGATTTTCTTTAGCAAGAATTTTCACATATTTCTTTTCATTAATTTTCACATAGAGATCAAAAGGAAGTTCTTCAAAACGCCATAAATAGAATATTTTAATTTGAGCAAATTTCTTTTCAGGATTTTTATCTTTTAAGTTGTTACTAAATACATCTTGAGAAAAGAGGGCCTCGATAAATATTTTTGGCGACTTTTTCTCTACGGTTCCCTTGGGAATATAGTGGGTATGGGGTATTTCTTCATTTGTATCATCTTCACTATAAGTAATAATGGGTATATTGGGATTAAAGTTCTGGATATGATGGATCATAGATAAGGGGGAGCCTGTTGAAAAGTCTAAGCTTGTCAGCACACACTCGAAGTAGGGATCACTATCATATACAAGCTGGGCCACTTTTAAGGAAGTGGCCTCAACGACATCAACAATTCTTAAGTGGTTCTCAAGAGTAGTTATTACAAAATGCCGAAAGGGGTCATTGTCATCAATTAATAATATTCGCATTAAGGTTATTGTAGCCTCAATTGAAATATGGCACTAGAGAATCTTGAGAATTTTTAAGAAATAGAGAGGGAGATAAACTCTCTCCCTCTAAATTCGTTTAGAATACGAAAGATACACCGGTACTAAGTGAATGAATCTTCATATCTCTCTCAGTATCTTCTAAATTGGCCATTTGATAGGAGTACGTAAGATAGGGGGCAACTCCTGTTAAGGTATCGAGTTTAAGAGTTCCTTCTATATTTGCGGAGAGATAATCTCTCTCTATTGAGTCGAATTCTCCAAACTCCAATTGTCCATAGCTGGCCCCAATACCGAGAATGGGGTAGATCACCATTTGACCCGTCTCGTACCCCTTCGTTATTCTTTGGGTAAGGCCAACTGCTGTATTATCAACTTCTGAGAAGTCTTGGGCTGACTCTGTGGTTTTAAAGCTCACGGCCGTAGTTGTGATAAATCCATTATTAAGAGCAAAGTCTTTATTAACTTCAATGCCGATACCGTGATTATCTAGATTACTACTTCCATCAATATCAATACTCTCGTAGAGATAACCCACTTGAACTTCTGTTCCTTGCGTCCAGGTAGGTAGTTTTAAATTCTCGCGAATGAGATTTTGAGCGTAGGAAGCTGAGCTCATAAGAATACAGGTCGATAACATTAGTTTGTGAGATGTTCTCATTATTATTTCTCCTTCTTTCATAATTCATTCATCTAAAATAATTTTTAGTGAAGTACTTCTATATTTTTATTGATTCCTATAATTTATTCTTCGAGTTAGTTTTGAGACCTTGTTTAGAAATATTCACAGAGTTCTATCTTTAATATGAACTCGAAGATTTTAGTGCCCTTTATTCAAAGGGCACTAGCTTCGATTGTGTGTGTTTGGCAGGGTGGGTGTGGTAGGTGTGTCTGTAGAGAAAGACTCTCTCTTCTGAAGAACACAAATTAATTATTATCCCATTGCTCTAAAAAGAAATTTCCCTGAAGTGTAGAGATTGTGGATAAACTTACACATATGTTAGATTATTTTTATTTACAATCAGTAAGTAATATCGGATATTTAGCGACATTTATACTGTCAATTTTCTTGATAGAGGACGTAATAAATACAGGCTTTGTTGTGATGCGTCATCGTTTGAAGTAAATTGATAGCGTATGATTTGTGGAGTGATTTAGAAAATGACTCCCATCTCGATGGCCAATTGATTCAGTTTAAATGAAGGCCATGGGAATTTTTTTATTGGAGGAAGCATGTTTAGTATTGGTGATTATGCAGTATGTCCTGGACACGGTGTAGGACAAGTCGTTGATGTAGAAGAGCGTGAGCTTGGAGGCAAGTCGATGACATTTTACATCGTAAAGATTATGGCCAATGGAATGAAAGTCATGGTTCCTACTAACTCTGAAGATGGTATACGAGGACTTGTGTCACAACAAGAAGTCGATGGTGTCTTTGGACTACTTAAAGATCATGACATTGAAATTGATAATTCCACGTGGAATAGAAGATATCGTGAATATATGCTTAAGCTTAAAACGGGCTCTCTCTTTGAGATTGCAGAAGTTTTAAGAGCGCTCTTTCTTTTAAAAGAAAAGAAGAACTTAAGTTTTGGTGAAAAGAAGATGCTTGATCAGTGCAAAGAATTGATCGCTCAAGAGGTATCGATTACTGGTGGACTTGAGTCTTCGATGGTCATTGATAATATCGAAAGCTGTTTCACTACTTCTGCCGCACAATAATTATCCAATAAAACATTGAACATATTAAGAAAGGGACTCAATTGGGTCCCTTTTTTATTGCTAAAGGTATATACTACCAATCTATGACAGATCTTTTTGAACTCAAATCTAAATTCTCTCCCATGGGGGATCAGCCTCAGGCCATTGAAACTCTTTTAAAGAATTTCAACAGTGGCGAAAGAGAGCAAACTCTCTTAGGGGTGACCGGTTCAGGTAAGACCTTTACCATGGCCAATATTATTCAAAAGCTAGGTAAGAAAACACTCATTTTGGCCCATAATAAAACATTGGCCGCTCAGCTCTATGCTGAATTCAAAGAGTTCTTCCCTAATAATGCGGTTGAATACTTTGTTTCTTATTATGACTACTATCAACCGGAAGCTTATGTTCCAGGTTCGGATACTTATATTGAAAAAGACTCATCTGTTAATGATGAAATTGATAAGCTTCGCCACTCCGCTACGAGAAGCTTACTTGAGCGCGATGATGTCATCGTGGTCTCCTCAGTGAGTTGTATTTACGGTATTGGTTCTCCTGATGAGTATTCTGGACAAAGAATTACTTTATTTGTGGGAGATCGTGTTGAGCGAGATGATTTTCTAAAACGACTGGTTGCCGTTCAATATGAGCGCAATGATATCGATTTTTCTCGCGGTTGTTTTAGAGTGCGAGGAGATATCGTTGAAATTTTTCCCAGCTACGAAGACTCTGATGTTATTCGCATTGAATTCTTTGATGATGAAATAGACTCTATTTCTATTGTAGATCCTCTGCGTGGTCGAGTGCTCATGAGTCAGCCTAAAGTCTCTATTTATCCCAAGTCTCACTATGTCGTAAGTAGTGATCGGATGGAGAAGGCGATAGAAACCATAAAGTTAGAACTTCGAGATACTCTTCAAGATTTGGAGAAGAAAGAAAAGCTCGTTGAGCGCCAAAGGCTTGAGCAAAGAACGCTACTTGATTTAGAGATGCTTGATGAAATGGGCTTTTGCTCAGGCATTGAAAACTATTCGCGCCACCTGACAGGGGCCAAAGAAGGGGATCCTCCTCCAACGTTGATTGATTTCTTTTTTAAAGACTTTCTGATGATTATTGATGAATCGCATATTACAGTTTCTCAAGTAGGTGGAATGTATCGAGGTGATCGCGCTCGTAAAGAAAATCTTGTGAATTTTGGATTTCGTCTTCCTTCTGCCCTTGATAATAGACCTTTGAAGTTTAAAGAGTTTGAGCAGAAATTAGATCAAGTGCTCTATGTTTCTGCGACTCCAGGCAACTATGAGCTAGAGCATACGCATGGAGAATATGTAGAACAGATTATTAGACCAACAGGCCTGCTTGATCCAGTCATTGAAGTGAGAAATGCAGCTGATCAAGTGGATGATATATTAGTTGAATCAAAGAAAGTCATTGCTCAAGGCTTTCGTGTTTTGATTACAACCCTTACCAAGAAATTGGCCGAAGAATTAACCAGTTATTTTGCCGGAATGGGCATGAGAATTCGCTATCTGCATAGTGATATTGACACGCTTGAGAGAATGGAAATTCTAAGAGATCTTCGCCTAGGGGAGTTTGATATTCTAGTAGGGATTAACTTACTTAGAGAGGGGCTTGATTTACCAGAGGTTGCTCTTGTGGGAATTCTTGATGCCGATAAAGAAGGCTTTCTGCGTTCAGAACGCTCTTTGATTCAAACCATTGGGAGAGCAGCTAGAAATTCCGAAGGACGAGTCATCCTCTATGCCTATAAAAACACAAAATCGATGAATCGAGCTATAAGTGAGACGGCCAGAAGACGAGAAATTCAAATCGCTCATAATGAAGAGCATGGAATAACTCCCACGACTATTGTGAAAAATGTATCAGGAGGAGTTATCGAGACTTTAAGGGGCTCAAAAGGCGCTAAAAAGAAGAAAGGTAAGGTTGAGATGCAATCTCTTTCCCCTGACACCATAGATGAAAAGCTTGTCGAGCTCAAAAAAGAGATGAAGCAACAGGCAAAAGACTTAAACTTTGAAGAAGCAGCACGCTTACGAGATGAAATAAAGCAGCTGAGTGAAGCCCGACTACTTTTCTAAAGTATAGCCCTATATTTCCTCAGATAGAGTAAATTGTTGAAATTTGATAAAATCACTATATGAAATTTACTCTTCTCACCACATTACTTAGCTTTCTCTTTTGCTTATCTATTTATAGTTACGAGAGTCCTGATGCTTTCATTGTAAAAGTATATGATCAGAAGGTGAGAGTATTATCTCCCATCAAATATGATCCTGAACTTAACGTCATTGTGGAAAATAAAACGCGAGTAACCCTAAAGGCGAAAGTGGTTACTGAATCACAAAGCAGTGTCGAGTTCCTCTCTCTTGAGGCAGGAAGAACAACTAATATTAAATTAAAAAATTTAGATAAAGAGAAAGTTTTCTTTATCCCTTTGTCACCACCCTTACAAAAAGTAGAACTAAAGTTAGGAAGTAAACCCTATGAGATTCCTCCGCGGTCATAAGGCCCATAAGAGTATTATTGTCATTTCTGATATACATCTCGGAGCAGGGGCGTATGTCAATGGAATGCGTAACTATCTCGAAGACTTTCATTATGATGAAGAGATGGTCGAGTTCATTGAATATTACTCTAGTGGTGAATATGATAAAAAAGAGGTTGAGCTGGTCATCAATGGAGACCTCTTTGATCTTTTGGCCGTGCCCTTTGTTGAATATTTTGACGATGAATTTTGGTCCGAAGAAGCGGCCCTCGAAAAATTAAAATTAATCATTCAGGCCCATCCCGAAGTGATGGAGGCCTTTAAGCAATTTCTTAAAAAGAAGAATAAGACGATTGTCTTCATTATTGGAAATCATGATGGTGAGCTTGTCCTTAAAAAACTACAAGACTATCTTCTTGAACAGTTCCCCGAGGATATAAGAGATAAATTTATTATTAAATCTAATGAAGGTGATTATATACCTCACGACGGTATTCTCATTCGACATGGACATGAATACGAGATGGCACATACATTTGATTTAAAAGAATCGGTGGTCTCTGATCAAGATGGACGCCGCTTCTTTATTCCACCTTGGGGTTCTTATTATGTTACTCGCGTGATTAATAAATTCAAAGAGGAGAGAGGTCATATCAATGCCGTTCGTCCTATTAAGAAGGCCATGATTAATGGTTTGATCTACGATACCTTCTTTACTATGCGCTTCTTACTCGCCAATGCGTTCTACTTTATGATGGTGCGATTTATCTATATTTTTAAGCAAGAAAAAAGCTTCAAAGATATTGTGAACCATTCTCTAGGAGAGTTGGAGTTATTTGCAGATTATGAAGAGCTTACCAGAGACTTCTTTTCAGAGAATGAACAATATCACTGTTTAATCGTAGGTCACACTCATGAGCCCATACACCGCACCTATATTGATGGAAATACTTTCATTAATACAGGGACATGGACTGATATGTATCATCTGGATCATGGAAAGGGGAAGTCAACTCTAACTTATGCTCAAATTGACTACTTTGAAAAAGAGGATAGACCAGAAATATCTTTAAGATCATGGAAAGGGCTACGTAAAGTTCCCTTCGATGAGATTTAAAATCTATTTTTGATTGTAAATTTTGGCCAGTTTCTCAGTAACCGTATTAGCTGAAAAAGGTCTAACCATAACATTATTAACCCCATTCTTAACGGCAATGATAACGTTTTGTTGAGCAGCTTCGCCAGTGATCATAAGAAATTTAGTTGATTTATATTTCTCAGAAGACCTAACTTTTTGGAGAAGCTCGAGTCCTGATACTTTGGGAAGTTCCCAATCGGCTACGATAAGCTCTACAGCAGGATCTGCTTCTTCAAGTTTCTTTAAAGCATTCTCCCCGTCTATGGCCTCAACGATATTTTTGAATCCAAGACCAGTAAAGACTTTTTTTAATGATTGCCGATTGGTTGCGGCGGCATCTACTAGGAGTATTTTCATACTTGCTTTTAAAGCCATATTTTAAACCTCATGCAACTTTTTTATGATTTTCTTCATTATCTAATAAGTATATCAAGCTTTCATAAATTGTGTCACCAAAATCTAATTCTAGCCCTGGTGTTAAATTCTTTTCTTTTATATTTCTTATAATGGTACTTAGAGCAACGGGGCTTCCCGTGATTTTACCACTCATATATTCTAAAATATGAGCCGAGGCACCTAGAACAAGAGCGAGTGGTTCTATATATGGGCCTTGTTTATATTCTGGATAACCTGAGCCGTTGTAGCGTTCGTGATGCTGATACAATATCTTATTGCATCTCTCACTAATAAGTAGACCTGACTTTCTGATTAAGTGTTGGGCCAGTCCAGGATGTTTCTTGTAATCATTTCTTTGACTGGCACTCAGTTCAAGTTGAGCTTTTGTAGAAAAGGTCAGATCCATCTGGGTTTGGCCTATATGCGCCAAAAAAGCGGCACAAATAAGATCGCCCAGAGCTTGGGGATCATCCATACCACAACCTTTAGCCAGCTGAAAGCTTAGGGCCACGCATCGATTGGTATGATTATCTTCATTTAATAGATTTTCGGCCAGATAATTGGCAAGACTAACGGTATGGGAAATAGAAAAGCTAAAAGTAAGGGCTTCATTTCGAGTTTCTTCAATGAGAGGGAGCCAACTGTCTGACTCTTGAGCATTGGCCAGGGCTTCTTTGAAGTGAAACTTAGGCTTGCTTTCTTGCTCTTTTTCCCACTTCTCTCTACGTTCTTTATGAAGCGTAATGAGTTCATGCTCCACAGGTTCTTGAAGGTCTGGAATTGAATCTTCACTAAGATTCATTGTATGAAGAAAGGTTTTCTTTTGATTGGTACAAATACAAACAGAGCCACCTTTTTCAACAATAAATTTAAGGAATTGATATTTTTCAGCAATGAGAGGGGAGTTAGCATAAAGAAATGGTGTATAAGAGCCGTTGGCCGGATTAAATACATAGATATGAAAAGAGAATGTTTTCTCTTGCTGCTCAGAAAGCATATCTATATCAATATTAAAGTACTCTTTACTCATATTTATCCTGCGAGTTTTCCAAACCATTTTTTGAGAAGCCCTTTAGGCTCCTTCTTCTCTGGAATAACTTTTGTTCTTTGTTTTGCTTGCCCTTTTTCCCTGTGATACTCCGAAAGCATAGGAGCCCTTAAAGACTCGAGCGTGACTTCTAGAGATTCTGCCTTTGCTTCGATAAACTCTTGCTTAGGAGTAACGACGGCCATTCCAAGTAGAGTGATACCTTCATAAAAAGGAAAGACAAATTCATTTTCGAGTTCTTGGAAAGTATGATCTCTCCAAGTAGGGGTCTGATAACTCATCCAATCGCTTAAGCGGGCCTCCCACTTTTGTTTCCAATCTGTTTGGATATGAAGTGCATTTCTTCTATATTCTGCAACTTCTTCATCATATTCTTTTAACATTTCTTTAAATTCTTTTTTACTTAAACAATCTTCTTCTTTGGGGGCTACGATCTTTGGGCCAAGTTGGCTAATCACAGGTCCAAGATGACCAAGTTCAAGTTGGGCCTTGTCATCAATAAAGTAGAGGGCCAAGTCTGACTTAAAGAGATCATTGATCTTAAAAGTAATAAAGTTATATATGGATTCGTGCTGTATTTTATCTTGATAGTAGAAGTTTAGGACTTCTATTACATTTTCTATTCCCTTAGAGTCGGGGAGAAAGACTTGATGTGACTCCTGATCTTCTTGGGCCTTACTGACTTCTTCAAACTCCATCGTATCAAGAGTGCCAGTAGGATCCAGTATTGTTTTTGTATACGTTTTTACTTCAGCGACTTGGTCAAAGTCGCCATATTCTTTTTTCTTCTTTGAATTTATCTCATAATCAATGCCTTCAAACTCTTTTTTCAATTGAGCATAGTCAATGGTTTGCTCACCAAGGTCCTCATTTTCATAGGAGAGAGAGTCTTGCTTTTTCAGGGGAGCATACTCCTGATCTGCAGTACCGCTTTTCTCCCAATCGCTATCCCAGTCGCCTTCGCCATGCTTTATACCATTACGACTATCATAATGAGTCTTAATATGGTCGGCCTTAGAATTTGACTTTGAGTGACGATCCTTTTTATTTTCCGTATGGGCCGAGTGCCCTTTACCGAAACCACCAGTATCTTCTTCTTGGTAACTGGATCTTGCTCTTTCTTTATCGTCTTCATATTCTTGATTTTGCTTCTTCTTTTTTGATAATTCATCATCATCAACACTTAAAGAAGGCTTCTTTTGGGCGCTTAATTCATCTTGATCATATTCTTCATCAGTTTGAAGCTGATCTTTATCGTCTTCATCATAGAGATCTAGACTTGCGGCTTGATCTTTACTCTTCTTCTTTTTTTCTTCGAGATGGTCATCTTTATATATATCTTCTTCATCGTCTTCTAGATTAATTTGTTTTTTAGCTTTACCACCTCTTAGGTAGCCATCTATTTCATCTGCTTTTGATTTATCGTGCTGATCCTTGTCTTCATCGTCCTCTAGATCTAGAGTCGAGGGCTTTTCTTTCTTTTCTAAGGGCGTGGCATCATCTTCGCGCTTATAGTCCTTACTCTCATCATCCTCTTCGGTATCGAGTTGAGTGTTTTCA
>JBLWYP010000041.1:0-26161 GCA_048266825.1 Bacteriovoracaceae bacterium
CATTCAAGCTTTTAACCAGATCATTTAAGGTCGTGGCCTTATCTACATAATAAACATTATTTGGCTTGTCTCCGCCTTCGCCTCCCTCTACCTGGATAGAGAGATCTCCGTGACTGATAGCCACAGGAGAAATTTGAATATCTCCACCTGCCACAATAGTACCTGTTCTTTCATTGATAATGATTTTTGCCTTTTGATCAGAGTGAACCCGGAAGTTTTCAACAATGGCCATAAGCTGGACTATTTTTCTTTGGTAATGAACGGGGATAATAAGATCAATCGTAGTTGCATCTTTACTCGTTGCATACTTACCACCAAGTTCTTGATTAATCGTTTTTTCGACTCTAGCTGAAGTCGTAAAATCTGGATTATGTAAACTTAAGCGAATTGATTTCTTATCAAAGAAGTTAAAATCAATTTCTCTTTCAATTGTAGCTCCACTAGAAATAAGTCCTGTTGTTGGAAAGGCCTTTCCTTTATTTAGTCCACCGATAGATAGTGCACCGTTGGCAACGGCATAGACTTGGCCGTCTCCACCTTTAAGAGGGGTAACAAGTAAAGTACCGCCAGCAAGAGAGGATGAATCGCCAATACTCGATACAGTAACATCTATTTTTTGACCGAGCCTACCAAAGGGAGGCAGCTTTGCTGTTACGATTACAGAAGCAACGTTTTTACTGGAGATTTCTTGAGTAGGGTTTAGACCTAGCTTTTGAAACATACGTTTTAAGGATGAATCAACGATTTCACCACCACCGTCACCAGTGCCGTTTAGACCAATGACTAGTCCATAACCAATGACAGGGTTTTCGCGCACACCTTTGAAGTGGACGAGATCTTTTAGACGACTCATTTTTCCATGAACAGAGGAGAAACAAGAGAGAATTAGGAATGCAAATAATAGTCTTTTCATAAGTTACCTAACTACGCTGATGTTATTTTCTATAATACGATCACTGATAACAGTGTCATCTGTTGCAATATCTCTTCTTGAAATTAAAGCTTGAATTTCCACAACACGTTTCCTGTTTTTATAAAGAACATTCTTACGACCCCGTAAAAGAAGGTGATCTTTGTTAATCTCTTCTACTACAACAGAAGAAATACGATCATAGATAACATCCGCAGACTCTTCTTGTGATGATTGGTTTGACGCTGGTGCTGGTCCAGCCGCTTGTGCCGTTGCTCCTGGAGAAGGGATAGGATTAGTATTTATTGGTGAAGGAAAGGCCCTTTTGAGTTCCGCTGTAATTTCATCTTTAAGTTTCGTCGCCACTTTTATAAGAATGATATCTCCATTAGATTTATGGTTATCGTTAGTGAAGAGGTAGTTGTCTTTAGCCTGTTCTCCGGCCCAAAGGCTCCCTGTGTTTTGGTTGTCGACTAAGTCATTTGCTTTATAGCGCTTTCTGATATTTGTAGAATTCGTGTATTGGCGTTTTACAGCTGGTGCGACATAAGGCTTATTGCTTGAATTAATCATATTCGGGCTTGTATTCGCCTGTTGGTTTTGTCTATACATGTTAAATTTATCATTGCGAGCACTGGGTTGTTGAGCTTCTTCAATGCCATTTGCACGATCAAATTCACCATGCATTTTAGAAATGTAATTGGCACAAGAACTTAAGCTTGAGAGAATTGTAATAAAGATTAAATGTTTTAATAATTTCATAGTTCAACTTCCACTTCATTAAAATTAGTAATTTTTCCAATAATTATTTTATTAGTTTTGGGGTTTTTTAATTGAATGATTTCACCTAGCTTTCCTGAACGAGTCGGAATTCCTACGGCCTGTAGTTTTAAGCCATTTGCATTTAGTTTAATCTGAACAGGTGTACCCATGTTCACAAGATTAAGAGGTGTGATGTCATTAAACTTTACAACATGACCTGATCGTAGTGGTCGATTGGCCCGGTAGTAGGGGAGTTTATCTGCAAAAGTAAAAAAGTTTTCAGGACGAGAAGAATAAACTGTTTTTAATTCAAAGTTTCTTTTGGTTAAGGGCTCATTTGTAATAGAGATATTATCTTTACTAACTAGAGCTTCAACTGCAATGGCCACATCTCCGGTAAGCCAATGTGATGCCTTTGTGTTCGAAACGGGATTTACAATATTGAGGCGAATGTTTTTTGCACCAGTGTTATTGCAGTTGTTACAACTTACTTGAAGGTGTTCTTCGTTTTGAAGAGCAAAGTATCCTGAGCCTTGTCCTATTAGTTTAATTTCAACAATTTTCCACTTTTTAGGAAGGTTGATTCTAGAGTTGATGGCCGTACTTAAGGTTGTGACTTTAAAACTATTTTTAAGTTTAATTCTTTTGTCATTAAGTTCTGCATGCAGAACTCTTTGGTTTAAATCCCCTGAGTAATCTGTGAGAAGGATGTTGAAGGCTTTGATTTGTTCATCAGTACAACTCTTATACTGAAAAGCAGATTTCAACTCATAGCTTTCCACATTTTCCGTTACGATTAGAGACTTCGGTGCCTTGATTTCACAAGAGAAGGCATAGGACTGAAATAGCCCAATGAAAATTACGAATAATGAGAAATTTAAGAAAAGTTTATTCATTAATTACCTAATGTTGTTAACCGTTTGCATGATTTCATCAGCTACTTTCATAACTTTAGAATTCATTTCGAGTGCACGTTGAGCTTTGATAAGCCCAGTCATTTCCGTCATGATGCTAACGTTGGAAGCCTCTAGAGCACCTTGTTGAACCACTCCGGTACTTGATTGTCCTGCAATATTTTGCATGGGAGCCCCACTGGCTTGGGAGGGAATATAATTATTTCCCCCGAGGGCCTTAAGGCCTGAGTTGTTTATGAAAGTATAGAGAGTAATCTGACCGACATTAACAGGTTGGAGTTGGTTTTTAATAAATGCTTCTACAACACCGGCTTCCGTAATATTAACAGTATTTGTGTTCGGAGGAATTTGTAAATTAGGCAAAACAGCATACCCTTGCTTATTAACGAGGATACCCTGATTGTTGACATTGAAGCTACCGTCGCGGGTGTAGAACACTTGATTGTTAGGTCCCATGACAGCGAAGAATCCATCGCCATTTATCATAAGATCAAAAGGATTATTTGTAATTTGTGATACACCCTGAGAAAACTCTCTTGATGTACCTGTTACGCGAGCTCCACTTCCTACCTGATGACCAACATTGTGGATTGAATCTGAGCCCGTTCGGCTACCGGCTTCTTTAATTGTTTGGTAGTGAAGACTTTCAAATTCAGCACGTTGTTTCTTATAAGCTGTAGTATTGACGTTTGCAATATTGTTGGAAATTGTATCAACATGCGACTCTTGAGCGGCCATACCTGTGGCAGCTGTATTAAGTGCTCTCATGATCGCAAAGCAAGGTGTTGATAATGTGAAGAGTGTTACTGTAGTTATAAGTAAACGCATATAATTCCTTCCTAGAATTTTCCAATTTCGTTGTATGCCTTACCGGCCATATTATCGTATGTTTTAATGACTCTTTGAATACTTTCAAGTTGGCGATGAGCCTGAATAAGCTTACTCATTTCTTGAATAGGATTTATGTTTGATAGTTCAAGCGATCCTTGATGAACTACGGTAGAGCTTGTTATTTTGCGATTATTAACGGTTCTATTAACAAATACACTATTTCCTTCTTTTTGAAGGGCCGTATTATCTTTAAATTCTACTAAGCTAAGTTGATCAATAGGATTGCCGCCCTGAAAGAGTTCACCTTTATTGTTAATGGTTAAAGGTGCGTTCTGTAATTTAATCACTCGATCTTCTGGTTTGGGTATTTGCTTGAGTGCTGCAGCTAATTCTTCATCATTCCCTTCGGGAAGCTTAAGTGAAGAAAGTACTTTGAATCCACCATCAGTTACGAGTTCACTTTGATTATTAAGATAAAGATTACCTTTTCTGGTAAAGCGAATACCGTTAGGGGTAAGGACTTCAATAAAGCCTTCACCTTCAAGAGCAACATCAAATGGATTATTGGTAGGACTGATTTGCCCCTGTGTAAATTTTGTATAAGTCCCATCGACTTTTACGTGAGCTTTTTCAGCACCATAAGAGCGATAGAAATCCTCGGGAGCCCATTCTTTATTCGGAAGATCGATATCAGTACCTTTTTCAAGAGCAGTTAAATGCTCTTTGAAAATAGTTTGATCGCCCTTGAATGCAGTGGTGTTTGCATTGGCCACATTGTTTGCGATTGTCTCGACACGTCTTTGTTGAGCCTTTGCACCAGATAGGGGAACCCATAATTCTTTCAACGACACCCTCCTGGTGTTGTTAGTTTCTTCCTTAACTCTATCAGTTGGTGCCAAAAGCTTCACACGGGCAAAAATATCCCCCTGCGTAAAGGCTTGGAATTGTGTACATTCTTTAAGACTTAGGGCATATTTTTCTTAGTCCTATGAAGGGAATATATGGGTTTTTGTCACTTTTGTGACACTGCGTCGGAGGAAGGGATGGCCACTTCAAAAAAAGAGAAGTTCGAAGACTCTTTAAATAATCTAGAAAATATCGTTGAAGAACTAGAATCAAAAGATCTTGATTTAGAGCAAAGCCTTGAAATGTTTGAAAAAGGTGTCATGCTATATAAAGATTGTAAAAAACAATTAGAAAAAGTTGAAAAGAAGATTTCTAAGCTTTCAGAAAGTCTCAAGGAAGAAGAACTGATTGAGGAATAATCAAGTATATCTATTATTATTTGCTCTAGTCTATTTGGTTTCATGCGCAGGTCAAAAGTCTAAAGAGTATAGCAACGTCGCTGGGTCGATGGTTGTAGATTGGAATGTCAAAAAAGATCGAGTAGTTCCTAAGATAGATGAAGAAGCTATTCTGGGAAATGAATATGGACCCGTCTCAAAAGATAATGAGCAAGATAAAGTCATCGAACAGGCCCAGTTACCTATGGCCTTACTATTAGGCCCAGGCGGCTACAGAACACTTAGCTATTTATCTTTATTGAAAGAGCTTCATTTAAGAGGGGAAACCCCACATGTTTTAATCGGTCATGGCCTTGGCGCTGTAATGGCCGCCTACTACGCGTTTGGTTACAAACCTGATTACATTGAGTGGAAAATATTTAAATTTACGAAGAAAGCAGAAAACATAGAAATATATTCAGATGACTGGTTGGAGTTAGTAGAAGAAGAGTTGATCGACGACTTAGTAGGAAAAAAAATAGAGCAAGGTAAATTGACCTTAGTTATTCCTGTGTATGATAAAAAACTCGGAAAGGTTATATTCCTCAAACGAGGAAAGCTTAATGATTTTCTAATGGTCAATATTGATTTACTGAATAAGAGAACTTCTCCTTATAGTGCTGCATTTTATACAGAAATCGTTAACAAAAAGATATTACGCGATTTAGGTGTCGGAAGAATTATGATCGTCGATTTATTAAAAGATGGTATAAATTGGAAAAAAGGTAGAGGCCTACTTAATGGCTATTTTCAAAAATCAGCTCAACTCATTGATGAACTAAAAATCGAAAACAAAATTATTATGGAATATCCACTTGGGAAATATCCTATTGATGATCTAGAAGACTCCGCAGGTCTTTTATATAAAAGCAAAACAATTTCAAGACAAAAAATTGGTGAATGGATACTGAGTAAATCAAAAACGGAAAATCCATAACTATATAAAGATAGAGTTATATTATGAAATCAATTATTACAAAAATTATCGTCGCCCTGGTTAGTCTAGGAGTAATGGGTGGAATCGCTGTTGTTTCCATATTTATTTACTTCTCTTTTGATCTACCAAAAATAAGCAGCTTGAATGACTATAAGCCTGCTGTTCCTTCTGTCATTATGGCAAAGGATGGAACGGTATTGGCACAGCTTGGTAAAGAAAAAAGAGAAATCGCACAAATGGATGAAATTCCCAAAAGAGTGGTTAATGCGTTTTTATCTGCAGAAGATGACTCTTTCTATGAGCATACTGGGGTAGATTATTGGGGGATTTTCAGAGCAACTATCGCAAACCTTAAGGCCGGTAAAGTAGTTCAAGGTGGAAGTACAATTACTCAGCAGGTTGCAAAGTCATTATTGCTAACAAGCGAAAGATCAATATCAAGAAAGATTAAAGACTTTCTTCTTGCCCAAAGAATTGAAGAGAAGTTTTCAAAAGAAGAAATTCTCTTCTTGTATTTAAATCAAGTATATCTTGGTGGTGGATACTATGGAGTTAAAGCTGCCTTTCGAGGTTACTTTGAAAAAGATTTATCAGAAGCCACTGTTGCAGAAGCCTCAATGGTTGCTGGATTACTTGTGGCACCTGGGCGCTATTCACCCTATATAAATCCCAAAAGAGCTAAAATTCGTCAATCCTATGTATTGGGGCGGATGTATGCGACGGGGAAGATATCAAAAGAAGAATATGAAGCCGCTATTAAAGAGAAAATTAAATTCCATATAAGAAAGCCAACTCCTTTTAAGGCAGGATATTTTACAGACTGGGTACGACAAAGAGTTGTCGCACTCGTAGGGGAAGATGAATTCTTAGTTGGAGGATATGAAATACAAACAACTCTGGATTATGATTTACAAAAAGTAGCTGAAGAACAAGTCCAAAAGAATGTTAAAAGTGTCGATAAAAGACAAGGGTATAAAGGGGCTATTAAAAAACTAAATAAAGAAGAGTGGGGAGATTTTCAGAAGTCCTTACTTGAAGAGTTTTATAAAGAACAATCTACATTTTTTACGATTAAAGAAGATTCAGAGAAAGAATATGAAGTTATTTTTGATACTGCTGAATTAGAAGAATCTAAAGAGCGCTTAAGTGAATTTAGAAAGTCTGTACCAGATAAGAGAATTTATCCTGGTTTAGATAAAGAAGCGAAGTTTACGAAGTATATAAGAAAAGGTGAGACCTACCAGGGGATAGTTGAATATGTAGATAATTGGGCCAGGGCGGTTCATGTAAATATAGGCGGACAATATGGGATCATTCCTTATTCCGGATTTAGATGGGCACACGAAAGAAATATTAGTGAGGAACGCCATTACTGGTCTTACTTAATGAAACCAAGTCTGTTAATTAGTGAAGGCGATGTCATCAGTGTTAAAATTAAGAACTTTGATATGAAGATTAATGAGTTGGTCACAGATCAATTTTCAAAGTATATCGATAAAAAGCCTAAGAAACAAAAACAGCTTATTTATAATCAGAGGTATATGAAATTAGCACTTGAGCAAGAGCCAGACGTTGAAGGTGCTCTTGTCTCTATGGAGCCTCGAACAGGTGAAATAATATCACTTGTTGGTGGAGGGAACTTTGAGAAAAGTCAGTTCAATAGGGCCCTTCAATCAAAGAGACAGCCAGGCTCTGCCTTTAAACCCATTCTTTTTGCAGCAGCACTTGAGAATGGTTATACACCTTCCACGATTATCATGGATAGTCCTGAAACTCTCGGTGGTGTTGATGCTTCTCTTGATTGGAAACCAAGAAACTATGATGGAAAGTTCAAGGGGCCGGTAACATTCAGAGATAGCTTAGAGCATTCAAGAAATGTACCGACAGTAAAAATCGCCTACGACTTAGGTGTAGATAAAATTTTAAATTATGTAGACCGTATTGGGCTAAATGCAACTTTAGCGCACGACCTTTCCCTGTCTCTTGGTTCTTTCGGTGTAACTTTAATTGATATCGTTACAACTTATGGACTTTTTCCTAATGGAGGAAAAAGAGTGATTCCTAAATCGATTCTTTCCATTAAGGATCGCTATGGAAACCCGGTTGTCTTTAATGAAAAATATGATGACTTAAAAACACCAGCTGAAGAAGTACCCGTTATCGAAGCTCCTAAGGAAGAGGTAGAGCTAAACGATGAAGAAGAGGTCGTTGCTGATGCCAATCAAGATAATGAAGAAAAAATAGAAACAGGTGAAATGGAAAAGGAAAAAGAGAATCCCTTCCTTCTTAGCTTAAGCGAAGAACAAGTGTATGACCGTAGGCTTGCTTATATAATGACTAATCTGTTGCGTGGAGTTGTTCTCTATGGAACGGGTAGAAGAGCAAAGAGTGTATCTACATATTTGGGTGGTAAAACGGGAACAACTAATAATTATGTGGACGCATGGTTCTTAGGGTTTAGTCAAAATGTCGTTACCGGAGTTTGGACTGGCTTTGATGAAAATCAAACCTTGGGCTGGGGCGAGACTGGAGCAAAATCAGCCCTTCCTGCTTGGACTGAATATATGAGAGCAAGTGTTAAGAAGTATGGAGAATCAGATTTTAGAGTCCCTATGGGGATTGTTAATGTAAATATTGATAAAGATACTGGAAAGCCAATCAGTGCAGGTAGAGAAGGTGCTTTTCTAGAGTCTTATGTAGAAGGTACAGAGCCAGGAGCCCAATCGGATGACTCTGATGATGATATGGTAGAAGATAATACTGGACCTATTTTGGAGGAAGACGACTATTATTTAAATCAATAGTCCGACTGTTTTGGTCAGCATTTATTATCTATAAAAACGCTTAAACTCCGCTGGATATTTGTCGATAGGGAATAAAACCCCTCGGGAAGCGGAGCGAGATGAGCAAGAGTTACGATAAAAACATTGAGAAAGCGAAAAGGTTCATATTTTTGAGCTTATTCTTCTCCCTATTTGCTCACTTATTAGTGCTTGGTACTAATTGGCTTGGTCAAAAAGACCAAATAGTGGCTTCTTCATCACCCCAAAGAAAAGAACAAAAATTAAAAGTATTCTTAAAAAATAAATCTAAACCACGTCAGATTGTGACCTCTGAGGAATCAGATTCAAAGGAACGTGCTAAAGACGCTAAATACCTTAGTAAGACGACACAAACATTCTTAAGAGAAACATCTGCAAGAAATGTTGGTAGCTTTAAGAAAGCCGCTCAGGGCTCTAAGCAGGGAATGAAGCAGCCGACTCAAGATAAAGAGAAAACTCAAAAGAAAGTCGTAAAGCAAGTTACGAAAAAAATTGAAGCGAAGAAAGTAGCTCTTAAAGAAATAAAGAAAAAATCTAAGTTTAAAAAGAAGGTATCCTTCACAGACTTAGCTGCTTCAGAAGTGAAGCCGCAGGAAGTGAGAAAAAGAATGCCGACACCATCTTTAGCCGCACTTGGACTTAAGAACGGTAAATCAAAAAAGTCAGGGCTATCTGCAAATAATGATTTCGTAGAAGATGTTCCCCTTGGAGATATGACTAGACTGAATACTGTTGAATATAAGTACTACGGTTTCTATCATAGAATCAAACAACGTCTTGAGCAATATTGGGGCAATTCTATTCAGAGAAAAGCAAGAGCGCTTTGGAAGTCTGGACGAAGAATGCCTGCAAGTGAAAATAAAATCACTTCTCTAGAAGTTACATTGGATAATACAGGAAAAGTAGTTCAGGTTAATGTAAAAGGATCGAGTGGAGTTAGAGAGTTAGATGAAGCTGCTATTGAAAGTTTTAATAAAGCCGGTCCATTTCCAAATCCTCCGAAAGGAATGGTAAAGAATGGTCACGCAAGAATTCAGTGGGGCTTTGTAGTCAAAAGTTAGGCTTATTGTAGGTTAGAACTTTTAAGAAGATCTTTTAGTTTGCTAAGTCCTTCCATCATCACATAATCAGACCAAATAGAATCAAGTTCACGAACCGTTTCAACAAGTTGCATGGCCGCTTGGTCACGACTGATGTTTTCTGACTCAGATAAATGCTGAATCGCAACTGCAAGAGCACTTATCGCAGGACTTTCACAAGTAGCCGCAAGTCTTTCTTCATAAGAGCTATCGATTTTCTTTTCTTTAGTCTTAACGATTGCAGTGTTGAGAAGCTGTACGAGTTCTTGGTTTTGAAGCATTATTAAACTAACCTTGTGGTGAAGTTCCTTCTTAGATAATGGTGGAGTATCAGCCCTTTTATTTAGTTCGTAAAGTAAATTTTAGAGGATTCGGTAAAAAAGAATCACCGTTTATTATGTAAATAAGAAAGTTTAGGAAAAGTATGGATTAATTATATGAAAGTAAGATTATCTATATAAAAAATCTCTTTAATATCTCTTGACTTGTATTAATTACAAGGAAAATTTGGGTTTAAAAAAACCCAAAAATCCCATTATAATTGATGTTGGTTATTCTTCACAAAGAGGTTCATATTCCTCAGCTGTTAGAAGTTCATCCACTCCAGAATTGTCTGATAGTTTAATTTTAATCATCCAGCTTTCGTAAGGAGTAGTGTTACAGTTTTCAGGAGATCCTTCTAGGTCATCATTTTTTTCAATAACTTCCCCTGATACAGGAGAGTAAAGATCACTTACTGACTTAATTGATTCGACAACACCAAAGCTGTCTCCGTGAGTAAGTTCTGTACCTACATCGGGTAGTTCTACAAAAACAATGTCACCTAATTGTGACTGAGCAAAGTCAGTTATACCTACGGTAACAACTTCACCATCAGTCAGGGTCCATTCATGATCTTTAGTATATTTTAAATTATTAGGTATTTGAGATGCCATTACTTGTGTCCTCCGGTTACAAACGCTTTTGCATGAAATTTAGCGTCGATAATATTTTTTCTAACTTTAATTTTAAATACTTTATCTTGCGGAAACTTTGCCTTTTCTACTAAGGCGAGCCCAATTCCTTTTCCTAAGGTAACAGACATTGTTCCTGAAGTAATCTTTCCAATCACTTCATCGTTACCATTGAGAACTTCAAAGCCCTCTCTTGGGATACCTTTTTCAAGTGAAAGTTTGATTAAGCGATACTGGGGCTTATAGTCTAAGAGAAAGTCTTTTCCTAGAAATCTTTCTTTATCCTTTTTTACTGTCCACGCTAATGCGGCATCAAGAGGTGTCCAGTCGTCAGAAAGCTCATGACCATATAAAGGATAGGCCACTTCTAATCTTAGAACATCTCTAGAGGCAAGTCCGCATGGTGTAACTCCAAGGTCCATGAATCTCTTCCATAGCTTTTGAATAAGTTCTAAGTTTCCAAAAATTTCAAAACCGTCTTCACCTGTGTAGCCCGTTCTTGCTAGAATGACTGTCCCTAAAGAAGATTCAAATTCTTTCACACTATAATAGTCAAAGTCACCTTCAGGGAAAACGCCACACTCTTTTAAGATACTTGTACTTTGAGGACCTTGAAGGGCCAAGAGTTCATAGCGATCAGAATGGTTTGTAAGAGTACAATTAAAGTCACCGACATGCTTTTCAAACCAAGAGTAGTCTTTCTCAATATTAGAAGCATTTACGCAGATTAAAACTTTTTTCTCTTCAAGCTTATAAGCGATGAGGTCATCAATGATCGTTCCATTTTCACGACAAAGTGGACTATAGACGGCCTTGGCCATTTCAGCGCCGGTGAAGTCATTGGTTAGCATATAGTCAACGAACTTAATCGCCTCTTCACCTTCAATGAAGAATTCACCCATATGGCTAACGTCAAATACACCAACATTCTCTCTGACGGCAATGATCTCTTCTTTAACAGAAGAGTATTGAAGAGGCATATCAAACCCAGCAAAGGGAGCCATTTTAGCTTTTAGGGCCATGTGTTCAGCATGAAGGCCAGTTTTAATTAAATCACTCATATTAAATCCTTATATTTAAACGATATTCGTCTGTAGTTTAGTCGCCTGAAGTAAGTTTTGGCCCAAACTTAGAATGGTCATCTTCCCAACGCCACCAGGAACAGGGCTAATCATACTGCAGTGATCAACAACAGAATCAAAATCAACATCTCCACAGAGCTTTCCAGCTTCATCATGATTAATACCTACATCAATAATAATCTGTTTTTTGTTGGTATTAATAAAACTAGAATCTACAAACTTAGCTTTACCAATGGCAGCAACAAGTATGTCTGCTTTTTTGCAAACTTCCTTGAGGTCCTTTGTTCTTGAATGGCATAGTGTAACAGTAGCATTGTAATTAGTCATAAGCATGGATAGTGGTTTACCAACAATTAAGCTTCTACCAATAATTACAACATTTTTACCATTCAAATCTACATCTGCATCTTCAAGCATCGTAATGACACCTTTTGGTGTGCAGGAGATTAAAGCATGGTTACCTGTGTCGCCTTTTAATATCTGATAAAGATTTTGGGCATGAAAACCATCTACATCTTTTTGAGGAGGTACAAGTTGTCCAACATCAATATGCTGTAAATGCTTTGGAAGAGGTAACTGAACAAAGAGTCCATGGACATCGGTATTATTAGCAATCTCTTTTATGCTGGAGAGGAAGTCTTCTTCGTCTACATCTTGTGCAAGATTAATGATGTCGCACTTAGCTCCCATATCCTCCATAAATTTTTTCTTATTTCGAGTATATATGACGCTGGGGGGATGTTCTCCAACAAGGATTACTTTCAAGTAAGGTGTTACCCCTTGTGACTTAATGTTTGCACAATCTTGATTAAGCTGTTCACAAATACGAGTTGCAATGGGCTTCGCTTTTAGCAGTGTGGCCATTCAATTGATCCTTTATGTGTAGACTTGAGCCAACATAATAGTCGATGGACTATCAATTATCTACGTCAAAGATTAGGAAAAAGGAGATAAAACTTGCTATTTTTAGTTGAAATAATAGGGCGTTAAAGTATGTTAAGGCTGAACTAATCTCAACGCTGCACAATGGGAGCTCGAATGTTTTTCTATATTGGTCTTGGTATGCAATTAATTGGCTTCGCAAGTGTTGGTTTATGCTTATTTGCAGGCCTTAATAAAGGTGACTATGGGCAGCTCGAATTAATCCAACTTGTTGGTGGAGCCTTTCTTTTCTATGTCGGCCAATTTGTTAAAGTTAAGGGCGGCGAGTCTTAGTTTCATCAGTTTAGTTAATGGACGCTCTTAAGTGAATCAAGTTACAATATCCTTATGAGATTTCTAGGAATTGATCCCGGGTCAAGAAAAGCGGGTTATGGCGTCATTGAAGTTAAAGGACGTCAAATAAAATACATTGACTCTGGTGTTCTCGTTTACGATAAGGTTAAAAACTTCATTGATCGTCTTGGACTCATCTATACCTCTTGCGTCGAGCTTGCTGAAAAGTATGAGCCTGATGAGGTGGCGTTTGAATCTCTAATTTATGTGAAATCAATCCCTAGTCTTGCAAAATTATCTCAGGCTCGAGGAGCTATGATTGCAGGATTTATGGCCACTCATCAAGGAAAGGTCTTTGAGTATTCGCCTAATCTCATAAAGAATTCGGTAACAGGTCACGGACATACTGCAAAAGAAGGCGTTGAAAAAACGCTACAGATGATTCTTGGGGGCGGTATGAACTTTAGTACACACGATGAATCAGATGCATTAGCGATTGCTGTCTGCCACTCGATGTTAAGAAATAGACCTGTAAGTGCAAAGGGGCATGCAGGTACAGGAAGAGGCAGAAGTTTAAAAGATGCCTTCAAGCATTTGGAGAAATAATGATTGGATATTTGGTAGGAGAAGTTCTTTTCAGTGATGGAAAAGAGCTGATCATTAAAACAAAAGATGGAATTGGATACCAAGTATTCATGAGTGGCTTGCTCGTAGAAGGTTCACTCGCTGAGGTATTCGTTTCTCATGTATTTCGAGATGCAGGCCAAGAGCTCTTTGGCTTTGATACCTTAAGAGAAAAGAAACTCTTTGAGTTATTATGTAGCGTAAAGGGTGTAGGCCCAAAGTCTGCCTATAGCTTAATTTCTTCACTTGGCTCTGAAACCATTATTCAGTCCGTTCAGTTAGAAAATAAGAAGGTATTAACCAAGGCCCCAGGTGTTGGTGCAAAAGCAGCTGCACAGATCTGTTTAGACCTTGGAGATAAAATTCAAAAAGTTCTCATGTATTCAGGTCAAAATCATACAAAAACAACACTAGCGCCTGCTCATATAGGACAACATGAACAAACAGAAATGAATACATCTCTATCAGGATCACTTTACAGTATGCCCTCTGAACCTATTCTTGAAGAGGCGATAATGGCATGTAAAGAATTAGGATTTAAAGAAGAGCTTGTAATGCCTATGGCAAAAAAGATTTTATCAGAGAATGAAATTCAAAAAGCTGAGCAACTCGTTCATCTCGTTTTAAAAGAGGTTTAGTTTGGAAGTTAATAGATTCCTATCCGGACAAAATACAAATACAGACTCTCAATATGAGAACCGACTGAGACCACAAGGCTTTGATGAGTATATAGGTCAAAAAAAGGTCGTCGATAATATAAAAGTGATGGTTGAGTCTGCAAATATTAGAAATCAAGCCATGGATCATTGTTTATTATCGGGTCCTCCAGGCCTGGGTAAGACATCATTGGCCATGTTGATTTCTCAATCATTGGGAAGTGAACTACATCTCATTTCAGGACCAGCAATTGAAAAGAAAGGTGACCTTGCAGCGATTCTAACGAACCTTCAACCAAGAGATGTTCTTTTTATCGATGAAATTCATCGCATGCATATTTCAGTTGAAGAGATTCTTTATTCAGCAATGGAAGATTTTCGTCTAGATATAGTCATTGGCCAAGGTCCAAGTGCACGAACGATGCAAATTGAAGTGGCTCCTTTTACTTTAGTAGGAGCTACCACAAAGGCAGGGCTTCTTAGTAATCCACTTAGAACAAGGTTTATGGGAAATCTTCATTTTGATTACTATGAAGCACAAGACCTAGCAAAGATTGTTAACAATAACGCAGTAAAATTAGAAATAGGCATCGAAGGTAAGGCCGGAGGTCATATCGCTCGCTGTGCAAGAGGAACACCTCGTATTGCCAACCGTGTATTAAGAAGGGTTCGAGATTTTGCATTAGTAGACGGGGTGAGCTCTATATCTGAAGACCAGGTCTATAAATCTCTGGAGTTAATGGAGATAGATGAATTGGGCCTTGATCGTATGGATAGAAAAATACTAAGTGTTATTGAAGACTACTATGGCGGTGGACCTGTTGGTATCGAAGCGCTATGTGCAACACTTGGAGAAGATCGCTCTACAATTGAAGACGTTTTCGAACCTTATTTATTAAAAGAAGGATTTCTTATACGAACGCCCCGAGGCAGAGAATTGAGCCAAAAGGGACGAGAACACCTTCAAGCCAGTAAATTATAAGAAACTATGAATCAAAAGAAGCATCCTATTTGCTTTGCTCCATGGATTCACTCCTACAGAGGTCCTAGAGGTCAGCGAGCATTGTGTTGTGAAGCCGAAAGCTTCACTACGCAAAATGAAAGTAGTTTCTCAGAGTATTGGAATGGAAGTTCACTAAAGAAAGTACGCCAGCAGATGCTAGCAGGTAATATTCCTAAAGAAACATGCAAAGCCTGCTTAGATCTAAGTGAGAATTCGAGTCCCTTATATAATCGATTCAAGATGGATAAGTCCCAAGGTGAGATTATTCTTGAAAATACAGATGCTGATGGATTCTATAAGGGTGAACCCAGTTTTTTAGACTATAGAATTGATAATTTGTGCAATTTAAGCTGCAGAACTTGTGGGCCAGATTATTCATCGAAAATAGAAGATCAATTACCAGAACATAATAGAATCACAAAAGAATTAAAAATAGAAATGACTGAAGAGTTTGAAGAGATAGCCTTTAGTGAAAATGTAAACGAGTTGTATTTCGCCTCTGGTGAAGCATTTATTCAGAAAGATCATTGGGTATTTCTAAGTAAATTAGCGAACAAAAGAGACGTGAGCAATATAGATTTAGAATATAATACCAATCTACAGTTCTCGTTGAAAACGATTGAGAAGAATGAAGACATTTTAAAGAAGTTTAAATCAGTAGGTTTATGTATAAGCATAGATGGACATGAAGAGACAGGCGAATTCATAAGAGATGGGCTAGAGTGGAATAGACTGGTTCGGAATATAGACTATTGTATGAAAAGTCCCATATTCACAGTAAAAAGTTTTGATGTAACTCTGACTTTACCCGGACTATTAGAGGTCGAAGGATTAATAAAATTTCTTAAAGAGCATAGAACACCTATAAATCTTCGACTAGTTACACCTGGTGGATATGCAAAACTATTAAGTCCTTATTTATTAGAGAAAAATATACTATTAACACTTCTAGATAATAAGTTAGAAATCATTTCAGCTGATAAAAATATTATAAGTATTCCCTTTATAACTCTTTTATATGAAATGAAGCAGAAGATACTATCTAGAGGGAGCCCTGTATTTGATAAACAGGAGATTGCAAGCTCATATAGATATTCTAAAGAATTAGATTCTAAATTTAAAAGAAGACCTCTGCACGACTTCTATTCACATTATATCGAAACTAAAGATATATTTAGTGAGTATGAAGAAGATGAAGGGCCTGTAATAGATAGAGAAGTTATTTTTTGGAACGATTATATAAGAAAAAATATATCAAATAATAATGCGAAGATCTCTCTTTTCCCAAATGTTAAAGACGTAGAGAGTTTATTTCTATCTCCTAAAGAATTGATAATAGCAGTGAGCTATCCATCATTGTTATCTCGTCTATTAAACATAGGAAAAACTAAAACATATGAAGAGTTTAGTTTTATTGAAATGACGATAGGCCTTAATAAAGTAGAACTCATAAATTCAAATAATGTCCCCGTGCTGAGCTACTTAACAAGAAATAAAGAGAAATCCCTACTCAAGTTTTTAAATCCATTTTTGATTAATCAATTATTCAGCTTACATAAAGTCTATTATATAAAATCGTAAAAATATCGCCCATAGGTATGATCAGTGATTTGGTGTAGAATATGTCCATGCTAAAAATAAAATGTTTTGCCCCATGGACACATTCTTATGTCGGTCCCTCAGGAGAAAGAGGGCTATGTTGTCGTTCGCAAGAGATTGTAGGCCATAGTAAAAGCACTTTTGATGAATTTTGGAATTCTTCTGAAATGAAATCAATTAGAAAGACACTTATAGACGGAGACTTTCCTGCGAAATACTGTATGCAGTGTAAGAACGCCATTCATCAAGACGATAAATATTTCAAAAGTTTCAATCCTGATAGTAAGACAAAAGAGCAAATTACAAAAAGTACAGATGCCGTGGGAAGAACAACATTCATTCCCTATTACTTGGATTATCGTCTATCTAATATTTGTAATTTGGCTTGTCGAATGTGTGATTCTCTTTTTTCTTCAAAGATAGAATCTAAGGTAAATACACTTGTCCCTTTAGCCCCAGTAAATCCTAAAACTAAAATTGAATCAGGTATTCAGAATAAATTTCAAGAAGAATATTATAAAATTATACATAGACCAGGATCTAAGAAATTATATTTTGCTACAGGGGAGAGCTTATTACAAAAAGAGCATTGGGCTTTATTGGACTATTGTATATCCTTAAATTTATCAAAAGATATTAAACTTAGTTACAACACAAATCTAAGCTATCCTTTAGAAATTATTGAAAAAAATATATCTAAGTTTCAGCAATTTAAGTCTATAGATTTACTCGTAAGTTTTGATTCATTTGGAGAAGCCGGAGAATTTTTAAGGGATGGAAAGAATTGGAATCTCTTTGTTAAAAACTTAGAATACATAAATAGAGAGCCTACGTTTAATAGTGTAAGTCTTTATTACGTTGTTACTTTACCAGGTTTATTAAATTTAGAGGAAACTCTCAAGTTTTTGAACTACATGAATTTACCCTTATCCGTTTCCATGGTTATTCCACAAGGGTATGCAAAACTTCTTGATCCAAGAATATTGACGAAACAAGAGCAAAAAGAGCTGTACTTGAAATGCTTAGAGCTTTGTGAGAAGCATGATTCGCCTACAATTGAGCCTCTTAAAAATATGATAGAAATCACTCTAAGTAATGTAGAGAATCAAAATGATATTAGTAAAGAGAGTCTAATGGAGGTAGCAAGCTTTGCTTACAACTTAGATTTGGCCTTTAAGAGGAAGTTTCTATTAACTTACTATCTCGAATATAAGCAAACAAGAGCTCTTGCTACTCAGCTGAACAGTCTCATAGTTACAGATCAACAAAAAGCACTTTTAATTAAAGAAGAGTTTTGGATAGATCAAATCAATAAAATAAAACGTAAAGATGACATCATTCAATTATTTCCAAACATTGATAGCGTGGAAACTAACAAGCGAGGAGAGTACTTAGTTGTCGTGAGTAACCATTCATTGCTTTCGCGTCTACTCACTCCCCAAGCTGAATATAAAAAATATGAATCACTCGCTTACTTAGAAGATCAAATAGAGAAAAAGGAGCTAGTTGTAATATATAAGAACGACTTGCCTCCCTTTAGTTACTTATTCAGGAATAAAAAAATTTTTAAAAAAATTGGGCCACAAATAGATTTCTTATTGGGCCCATTCAGAAAATTTATCTCATTACATAGAATATATAGATATAAAAAGGTCTAACTTATTTATTAGGCTTATCCACAATCGCCATAGTTAAAGAGCTCTTACAGACAAGTTTACCTTCTTGGTTGGTAATATCTATTTCCCAAATTTGAGAACGACGTCCGATATGAATTGGATAGGCCTTACCTGTAACTGTCGTGCCTTTGATTCCTGGACGAATATGGGAGGCGGTAATCGACTGACCAACGGCCATTTGTTTTGAAGGATCAATAACCATATTGGCAGCAATCGAACCTAGGCTCTCTGCAAGCACACAACTACTTCCGCCATGAAGAATTTGCGCCGGCTGAATAGTTCGTTCATCTACAGGCATAGTACCTACAAGATAATTCGACCCACATTCTGTAATATCTATAGCTATATGAGAGACTATAGTTCCTTCACCTCTTTGATTTATTTGTTCGACAGTTACTTCTTTATTAAACCAAATGGCATCTGAACTCATAAATACCTCTACTTTAGATATGATTAAATGTTGTTTAATTTAGTTGTTATTTGTTGATTAGCCTTTTTAAACAGGCATTTAAGATACTCTCACTGCAGACAAATAATGGTCAAGGGCCGTCAAAGTGGTTGAAATTGATAGATTTTACAGCTTTTATGGGGAAGGGGTGCTAAAAAGTGTAAAATCTGATAGATAGAAGGTCTTCTGAATTATTAATTGACTAATTTTGTAAGGTCTAAGGCAAATAATACCAGTCCAATTGAACGGATAGTTTATTAGTTTATACTGTTATTGTGTGTTGCCAAAATTAAGAAAAATCATATAGTAGTAATAACTATACGAAAATATTAGGGCGCGTGTTGATGTTTTACCAAAGAACAATTGCAAAGAAAGTTGACGTAACGGGAATAGGAATCCACTCGGGGAAGAAGGTGACAATGACATTGCACCCCGCCGAAGCAGATTGCGGTATTCAGTTCAAGAGAACTGATCTTCCTAATGCTGAAGTTTTAAAGGCCACTGCTCAGACAGTTGGTGCAACTGAGAATAATACAACTATTGGTTCTGGAATGAATGCTGTTCACACGGTTGAGCATCTTCTCTCTGTTCTCTATGGTCTTGGTATAAACAATGTTTTCATTGAAATTGATGGACCAGAAGTTCCAATTATGGATGGTTCAGGCGCATCCTTTGTTTTCCTTCTAAAGGAAACTGGAATTGCAACGCTTAATAAATCTAAAGAGTTTCTCGTTGTTCTTGAGCCAGTTAAAGTTGAAGTTGGCGATAAGTGGGCCATGATTGAGCCAAGTTCAAGGCTTATCATCGATTCAACAATTGTCTTCCAACACCCCATTATTAAAACACAAAGAAAAGTATTCGAATTTTCATGCGAAAATTATATTTCAGAAATTTCCCGAGCACGTACATTTGGAATGCTAAGAGATGTAGATATGCTCAAGCGTAAAGGATTGGCCAAGGGTGGATCTCTTGACAATGCCGTTGTCCTTGATGATTTCAAAGTAATGAATCAAGACGGTCTACGTTTCGGTGATGAATTTATTCGTCACAAAATTCTAGATACTGTAGGAGACATTAGTCTTCTTGGTTATGAAATTGCGGGAAAGATTACGACTTATAAATCAGGGCATAATCTACACAATCTCCTATGTCGTAAACTTCTTGAAACTCAAGGGGCTTATCAGGTGGTCTCTGCTAGTGCTTTGGAAAAAGAAGCGATTCAAGCTTTCGAACTACCAAGAGCTCTCTCTCCGTCTTTTCACTAAGCCTAAAGCAAATACTTTCTATCTATAAAAAGTTCAGAGTTAGGCATTTGAACTTCTTATAACATAATTTTTGATAAATGATGGCTACCAACAAGAGGGTAGTATCGTGAAATTAAGAACATTAGTTGTAATGTCGTGCTTTATGCACGCATCAAAGGGCTTTGTGCCCACAGTTGAAAGGTCTCCAAGGCCAACTCCAAGACCGGATAATTTGAACACAATTCCATCTGTTAAAGATGGTGTATTTCAAAATGGCGAGGTGAAGCTCTCTATAAATCTCTACGATGGTATATACCATCAAAGAAATGAGAGAGAATATCTTATTCCCGTTATAGAATATTTTAAAAATGAATATCCCAAAATAAACTTCAATGAAATTAAGTTAAAGTCATTAAATATCAATTCAAAAACATTAAGTGATTTTGCTTATACCCGTTTCTATAACGATCAAGGAACAATGTTAAAGGAAGTTTTGATACCACGCTATCAAGATCCTAATGTTGTCTTTGGTGATTATATCAACGCGAGTATTGAAGGCAATGAGCTAAGGAATCTATTATATGTAGGAATAAGCGGTGTCCAAAACATTAATAATATAACGGCTTATTTTGAAAAAGGATCTCCTAACTTCTCTCAACGATTAGCTGCTATACCTTCTCAAGGTTCCTATGTTGGCGCTTATGAAGGTCTTAAAAGTAGTGAGTTTAACGAAAGCACATATCAGCTCATAATGAACGAAGTTTATAAAATGAGTGAAGTTCAGTATCCAGAGAGAACATCGAATTGGGATAATAACGATTGGGACAATGGTTATAATGACTGGAATAACGATGATGACTGGTATCAACCATCAAGACCAGAATATAGCGAGCCTTCCCCAGAAGTCGTTCCTTATCGTCCTAATCAAGGTACACAACTTTATTACAATAGACGCTTAAGTGTAGCACTGGGGTCAGTAGGGTTATTTGGCAAAAAGATGACTCTTCAAATGCTTTCGGGGTCTGCTGAACTGATTGGCTATGAAGTATTGAAAACAAATGGAAAAACTAAATACAGAGAACTTGTTCAAAGGTTAGATCCTTTTTACTCCAATCAAGTAGAAATTACTCTGAGTACATTTGATTCTAATGGAACACTAACTTTCATTTTCTCAAATGCAACACAAGATGCAAGTGCTTATGTTTTAGAAGGATCAAATTAATGAAAAAGTTAATATTATTAGGACTCATTGTTTTAACTCAAGTCTCTCAAGCAGCCGTATGGAAGGCAAAACCTGGTTTAAACTGGGATGCGTATTGGGACAAAAAATTTGAAACCTGGATTAAGGAAGAAGTGGAAGGTGACTTTTTTAAAAAACTGGGATCAAGATACAAGTCGCTACCCCTTGATTGTGCTGATGCCTTTTACGGACTAAGAGTATATTTTTCTTATAAGAAAAAGCTTCCTTGGCGCTCAGATGCTCAAAAATGGAATAGTCACGAGAATTATTCTTCTCAATATTCTAATGAAATGACTAATTGGGATCACTTAGAAAATGAGGATGATCGAGTTGCAGAACTCATTAGATTTCTTGTTGATAGAGTTGGAACCGAGTCTTTGGCCAATCTCGATAGTTACCCTATTCCCTTAATGGATGTCAGGGCAGGTGATGTATATATGTATAAATATGGCTCAGATGGAAGCTATACTCGTCATGCTTATATTATCAAAGAAGTGAATAGTGACGGCACATTTGATGTTCTTTATGGAACACAATTGAGAGCTAAGAAACTATGGCCTTTGGGGAAGACAGGGAATGAGTATCTTCAGCATAAGCCCGATAATACAAGTTGGGGCTTTAAAAGATATAAAAGCAATCTTGATGTTAAAACAAGAGAATCAAAAATCATCGTTTCTAACTTTGAGCAATACGAAGTAGCTAAAAGAATTAGTGAGGAAGAGTTCTTTGATTATGTAAATGTTGCACTTCGTGTTTTTGAAGAGTCTCCAACGAGAAAGACGAAAAGACTCCTGGATGGTCTATGTCGCTCTCTCCAGGCCAGAGAGATTGTGATAAATGATGCTATTCAATGGCAGGATGAAAATAGAAACAGATGTATGAATGAAGCTGACTATGATGCTTACTCAACTCCTAGTCGAGACACAGGAATTAAGAAGAAATATCAACAGTTGAAGTCATATTTTGAAAAGATTAGAATGGAAGGGCGTGAAGAAAAAGTTTCAAGTTATTATCGAAACCTTGTGAATAAGATTTTTGATCCCTATCAAAGAAATTATAACGATAATGACGTTATGAAGTTTTGTTCTGTAGATGTAGGGTCATCTTCAACAGGATATAAGTCGGTTGATCTAGGAAACTTTTATCAAGCCTTAATGAATAATCAGGTATCATTTCATCCAAATGATAATATTCTTAGAAGATGGGGCTTTGCCCATCGATCGAAAACAAGATGTCGTGAATATTATGGCTATAGTGACTAACACTATGGCCCTAGTACTATAGTAGAAAGAGACAACTTGATAAGAAATTATAGGATTAGATACTTCTCCTTTTCATTAACCATTTTCTCCTTTAAGTTTTGAGGCTATAATCCTTGGAGATGCTTAGTGATTAAGCACTATTAGGTAGGTCTTTATGAAATTAACGAGAAGTATTTGGCAAACATTCAAGGAAGTCCCAGCAGAAGCTGAAATCCCAAGTCATCAATTAATGATCAGGGCCGGATTAATTCATAAGTCAGGCTCAGGTCTTTATACTTATATGCCCTTTGGTTACAAGGTAATCCGTAAGATTGAGCAGATTGTACGCGACGAAATGAATGCTGTTGATTCTCAGGAAGTGCTGATGAGTGTTGTAACCCCTGGAGAGTTATGGCAAGAATCAGGGCGCTGGGAAAAAATGGGCGGTCTTATGCTCAAGTTCAAAGACAAGGGAGACCGTGATCTTTGTATTAGTCCTACAAATGAAGAGGCCATCACTGATGTCTTTAGAAAGACAGTTAAATCTTATAAGCAGCTTCCACAAAGTGTGTACCAAATTAATACTAAATTTCGCGATGAAATTAGACCACGCTTTGGTTTAATGCGTGCACGTGAATTTATAATGAAAGATGCTTATACATTTCATATGGATAAAGCATGCTTAGATGATGGCTATAAGAAAATATATTCAGCTTACGAAAAAGCCTTTGAACGCATAGGGCTAGATTTTGTCGCCGTTGAAGCTGATGCTGGAGATATGGGTGACACTGATTCTCAAACCCATGAATTTCAGGCCATTGCTGAAACAGGTGAAGATACAATTATTTTTTGTGCTGAAACAGGCTATGCGGCCAATCTTGAAAAAGCAGATACCTTAAGAGAAGAGCTCGAATTTGCTAAAAATGAACAAGTCTTAGAAGAAGTCGCAACACCAAATATGGCGACTATTGAAGATGTTTGTAATTTTCTTAAGACTCCAAAACATCAATCGATTAAGTCACTGGTCTATTCTGCCATAACTGGTAAAGATGAAGAGATTGTTCTTATTCAGCTATTAGGTGATGACGAATTAAATGATTTAAAACTTAAAAATTATCTCGGTGCAGATGAAGTAAGACCAACAGAAGAAATGAAGCTCAATAAATTAGGAATGGTGAAAGGTTTTATTGGAGCCGTTAATCTTCCTGAAAAGATGAGAGTTTTCGTTGATTCCGCTATAGATGAAGACGCTTACTATACAACAGGGGCGATGAAGAAAGACTATCACCTTAAAGGATTTAACTTTAAGCGTGATGCCGGAGAGTATGAAACTGTTGATCTTCGTATGGCCAAAAAAGGTGATCGTACTCCTGATGGTAAAGGTCTTGTGGATGAAAAGAAAGGGATTGAGATCGGTCATATCTTTCAATTAGGTGATAAATATACAAAAGCATTAGATGTTAAAATATTAGATCAAAACGGAAAAACCATGGCCCCTTTAATGGGTTGTTATGGAATTGGGATCTCGAGAATCGTTGCGGCTGCTGTAGAACAAAGTCATGATGAAAACGGAATAATTTGGCCAAAGGCTATCGCTCCTTTTGATGTATATTTTGCTACTATCGCTAAAACAGAAGAATATAAGAAAATCGGTGATGATATATACGAAGAATTAAAAAGAGCAGGATTTGATACTCTTTTTGACGATCGAAAAGCAGGTGCTGGTTTTAAATTTAAAGATTCAGATCTCTTAGGATTACCTGTACGAATAGTCATGGGAGAAAGAGATTTCAAAGAAAAAGGAGAGTTGGAAGTCGTAATAAGAAAAACGAATGAAAAACGTTTTGTAAAACGTGATGAACTTGTTTCAACCTTAAAAGATATTTTCAACGAGTTATAATATGTCTTTAATGAATAACGATACAGATTTAATATTTGTCCTTCACTCTATTGCAGAAGCAATTACTAATCAGAAAAGAGGGCAGTGGGATATTTACGGAACAGACGAATCAATCAAAGAGTTACGCAAACTCCATTTCAATAACCAAAAGCTACCAGAAGCCGTAGAAATAACGATTTTGAGCAGTCATAAGCTTCAGGAAGAAGGGAAGCTACAGTTAAGAGAAAGAGACTTTAGAGATCAAAGAGTACCTTCAAATATTTTTCTTGTGACCCAAAAACTCCCCGAAGAGAGCCTTGCCGTTATTTATGATTTTATTGATAAAAATGAAAATCTTAAAATGATGGCCTTAGACCAAGTTACAGATATTCATAACCTTGCCGCTATTTTAAGAACGGCTGCTTTTTACGACTTAGACTTTGTTCTCATTTCTAAAAAAGGACCTTTAGACTTTCCCCCAAGCTTTTTTAGAATTGCAAGTGGGGCCAGCGAGCATGTTAAATTAATTAATTGTTCTGGCCTCCCCAAGGCCCTAAATAAAATCAAAGAAAAAAAAGTGGATTGTTTGGGTCTAGCAGAAGAGTCAACTGTTACAGCAGATGAAGTTAAGAATCTCACTAAAACATGCTTAGTTATGGGGTCTGAGGACACTGGACTATCGAATGCTACGAGGCGTGTTCTTGATACATTTGTCTCACTTCCTGCTCGTGGACCAATAAAAAGTTTGAATGTTTCGGTGGCCGGAGCCATCGCTATGGAGAAATTTCTTTAAAATATTTTTAGGAAAGAAAAGAAAAAGCTTGATTTTAAATCGTATATCTATTAAAACTCTTCCCAACATAGATTGCGTGCTGGTGTAGCTCAGTTGGTAGAGCATCGGTTTTGTAAACCGGTGGTCGTAGGTTCAAATCCTATCACCAGCTCCATCTAATGGCGAGGTTGCCGAGTGGCCAAAGGCATCAGACTGTAAATCTGACGGGGTTTCCCTTCGATGGTTCGAATCCATCTCTCGCCACCATCAGAAAATTAGAATCTATGCGGGCGTAACTCAGTTGGTAGAGTGCCAGCCTTCCAAGCTGGATGTCGCAAGTTCGAACCTTGTCGCCCGCTCCATAAAAACCTCACTTGAAAAAGTGAGGTTTTTTTTTGCCTTTTTTCTAAAAATAGCTAAAAAATAAAAATATATGGCCGAAAATGTACTTTTATATTTACATAGGGCGCTAAGTTCATTAAATAATGAAAAAATTATACTCGAACAGTTTATGACTAGGCTCTTTTATTGAGACCTTGGGAATAGTAAGTTCTAAGATAATAAGTTGTGATTAGGCTTACGTAGCTCAGGGGTAGAGCGTTCCCTTGGTAAGGGAGAGGCCGTGGGTTCAATTCCCACCGTAAGCTCCAGTCATAGGCTAGAGCAAACTGTAGAAGTTGAAGCTAAATGGAATATCTTTGAGAGAAGAACATTCCTCACAGAGTTTTGACTTGCTATGGTAGATGAAATAATGGATACTTTTGGCTTTAAAAGAAGCTATACAAGTAAAAGATAATATACGATGCCAAGATAGTTTTGGTTATTTATTTAGTTTAAGGAGTCGAATAATGGCTAAGGAAAAATTTGATAGAAGTAAACCTCACGTAAACATCGGTACAATTGGACACGTTGACCATGGTAAAACGACGCTAACAGCGGCAATTACGATGACTATGTGTGCAGACCATGGTGGAGCGGCTAGAGACTATGC
>JBLWYP010000042.1:0-20954 GCA_048266825.1 Bacteriovoracaceae bacterium
CATAGAGATGGTTTCTTATCGAGAGACTAGAAAATATCTAAAACTAGTACTAAGAAATCTTGTTACGAACAAAAGGCTTCTTGGGGAAAATGTAAAATTAGAGAGGGATTTTCTTACAAGTAAACTTCTTAAAAATTAGGTGCAAATCTTGCACCTAATTTTATTTTGAAACTCTTGTATTTTCAGGTGCTTTAAATTCAAAAGTATTCTTAGCAAGATTAACATTAACTTTAATGTGATCTAAATTAATTTCCATTACTTTTTGATTATCTAAAGTAATCTTCACTTTTTTCAAATGAGAAAATTCATTCTTCCCATCAAAGTAAAGTTTCGCGGAAGTAATCTTCATTTTCTTAAGACCAACTTCGGTAAAATCAAGAGATACATGGTCTTTCTGATCTTCTACTTTATATAGGTCGTTACTCTTGAGTCCTTTCTCTAGAGAATCAAAGAAAGCACTATAAGAAACATTCTTCGTCTTATTTATCGTCAACTCTCCAGGAGTATCTTCAAAGAAAGGTGGAGTATAAAAGAAAGTCTCAAAGGGATTAGAAACAAAGACAGTCTTTTCATTACCTGTTGATTCCATGCGAATTCGTCCAGGATACTGATAAGTAATTTTACCTTGAGATTTAAGAACTTTTCCAGAAAGCTCACTTTTTTCTTCTTTCACAAATTGAGCTTGAAAAGTTTTAGGTAAAAAAGCTGTTTTCGTCTTGGCCATAATACCACCGGCCAAGACAGAGAGAATCAATAATGGTTTTAAGAATCCTGTCATCTCTATCCCCTCTTATTGAAGCTGAACACTTACAGCTTTAGAAACACCTGGCTCTTGCATCGTCACCCCATAGAGAGTGTCGTTGAGTTCCATGGTTTTCTTATTATGGGTAATAAGGATAAATTGTGATTCCTTACTCATTTCTCTAAGAAGTTCGTTAAATCGACCAACGTTAGCATCATCAAGTGGTGCATCAACCTCATCGAGAAGACAGAACGGAGAAGGCTTCACAAGGAATATAGAGAAAATTAAACTTACTGCCGTCATGGCCTTTTCACCACCAGACATAAGGTTAATATTCTGCATTTTCTTACCTGGAGGTTGTGCAATAATTTCAATTCCACATTCAGGATCATTGATATCACCAGTCACTTTCAGTTGAGCACTACCTCCACCAAAAATAATCGGGAAAACTTTTCTAAATCGAACATCCACTTCTTCAAAAGCAATCTTAAATCTCTGCTTAGATTTCTCATCAATATGAGCAATCGCTGTTTCAAGATCTTCTAGAGACTTTTTAAGCTCTTCTTCTTGAATCTTAAGGAAGTCAAAACGTAGCTTTTGTCTTTCATAGTCCTCAATCGCTTGCCAGTTAATTTCACCAAGACGATTAAATTCCATTTTATAGTTCTTATACTTTTGCTCACAATCTTTAAGATCTTGACCATAGCGACGATGAAACTCATAAGGTTCAGCATCGATATCTTTTGGACCTTCTTCTGTTTCCATAATGAACATAGTCGTAAGATCTTTTAAACCTTCAAGGTCATTGTCATCAAATTCTAAGAAAGTTGAAATTCCGTGACGAAGATCAATTCTATATTTCTCAAAAATATTACGAACAATTTGCTCTTCTTCTTCAACAATACGAACTCTTTTTCCTTCGAGTTCTACCATTGTCTTTTCTGCTTTATTTATCTCGGTGTTAAGTTTCTTCGCTTTATCTTCTCTCTCCTGCATAGCAAGGAGTAGTTGAGAAAAGTTGTCTTTAAGAACACCAAGAACATCTTCTTTATCTTGTAGGGCTTCCGCAGTATTGTGATTCGATTCCTCTAGTTCATTAAGATCATTTGTTATCGTCTCAATTTCTTCTTTATAATTTTCAATTTGAGTATCAATAGACTCAAGACGTTGAGTTTGTCTTGTGATCTGACCTTCAACATCTGAGAGCTGGTTAGATGCCGTTTCAATTCTCTCATTAAACGACTTCGCAGCAACTTGCTTTTCTAAAAGCTCTTCTCTTTTTTGAGAGTAATCATCTCTTAGTAAACTTACTGACTCATCTATTTCTTCCACTCGAGAAACAAGTTCTTCATTAGACTCGGCAAGATTCTCTTTCTTTTGCCCAATCGATTCTTCATTTTCAAGTAGTTCAAATCTTTGCTTAGAGATTTCAGACTTACGATTAGTGAGGATATCAAGACGAGCATGGCCTGCTTCCATATTGGCAAGCTTAGATTCAAGTGCAGAAGTAAGTGAAGCGGCTTCTGATTTCTTATCCGATAGATCATCTCTTAATTGATCATGTCTTAGAACAAGGTTATCAAGATCTTCTTTCTTAAAGCCCACTTTCTCTTCAATTACAGGAATCTCTTCATTTAGAGTTTCTACAAGAGTGGAAAGTTCCGCAATGCGGTTATTTCTTTCAATAACGCCATTTCCTTGCTCATTCGCAGCTGCGAAATCAAGAAGCATGGCACCTTTTTCATTTGCAATCGTTCGTTTCCCATCAAAAGATGAGATGGCCTTAAACGATACATCGTCTGTTAAGGTTTTAACTTTCTCAAGATCAAGTTCAGGAACTAAGTAATATCCAAGTAAGAAAGGTCTTAACTGACTTTTAAGTTCTGATTCGATTTCAAGAATATCAATAATATTAACGATTCCATCAAATTTAAGTTTTAATCTCTCGATGGTCTCTTCAGTAGCAATGGCATCTTCACCGGCCATCAATACATCAAGGCCTAATTCGTGATTAGTCTGAAGCCATGTATAGAGATCATCTGTTGAGGATTTATGTGAGATAGCAACATTTAAAAAATCTTTGAGTACTGATTGAACACCAGAAGTATATTGATCATCACACTTAATAATATTTCCAAAAAGAGTGAATCCTTGTGGGTGATCCTCAAGAATTTTAGCAATACCTTCTTTTGTCCCCTCAAGAGATTCGTTGATCTCAATAAGAGAATGAAGCTTACTTTCACTTTGGATAAGTTCTTTGTGCTTTAATTGAAGAGCTTGCTCTTCAGATTTTACTTCAGATTTAAGTTCTTCAATTTGTTCACGAAGGCTTTTTTCTTCTTCACTTAACTCTTGTGCTCTTTCTTTGGCTTGATGAGAAGCTTCTCTTTCGTCGGCAATATCCTTTGATACACCAGAGTATTGTTTTTCAAGAGCTTCAATCTCAGTCGTAATATCTTGTAAGCTTCCTGCGAACTCTTCTAAACGAGAAGAATTTCTAAATACAGTTTGCTCGACTTCATTTAATTCTATTCTATTAGTTTCAAGCTCTTCGCGTGCCTGATCGAGGCTTTCATTTTTAAGCTCTAGTTCTTCTTTTAAGTTCTCAACGGTTTCTTCAAGTTCAGAAAAATCAAATCCTTCTTCTCTTTGATCCTCTAGTTTATCAATGTCTGCTTTTAATTGCTCTAAGCGCTCTTGGCGGTTTGCAACCTCAGCTTTCACCTCTTCTGCTTCTTTTTCTTTTTCGCCAATCAGGTTTTCTTTTTCCGTTAAGCTCTTGGCCAAGTAATTAAGCTTTTCTTCTGCAGCAGCAAGCGAGCGAGATACTTCGTTATACTCTTTTTGAAAGTCTTCAATCTGAGCTGTCTGCTCATCTTTTTGAATTCTCTCATCTTCAAGAGAGATTTCAAGGCTTCCTTTTTCTAATCTCCAACTCTCCAGATTTAATTCTAGTTCATTGAACTTTTGATGATCTTCTCTATAGGCCTTAAGAAAATCGAAAACCTTATGAGAGTTAACCACTAATTCGTTTCTTTTAATTTTTTCTTTCAAAGAGCGCGCTCTTTCAGCTTTCTCTGCTTGCTTTTGCAAAGAGCGAAGATTTTTTTCAATCTCAATTTGAAGGTCATTCAAGCGTGAAAGGTTAGATTGAGTAGCATCAATCTTACGAAGAGATTCACGTTTACGGGCCTTAAATTTAGTAATCCCTGCAACCTCTTCAATCATTACACGACGCTCTTCAGGCTTAGCCTGAACTAAGCGGTTAATCTCCCCCTGAGCAATAATAGAATACGATTTGGCACCAGCACCTGTATCCATGAACACTTCTTGGATATCTCTTAGACGGGCCGGCTCACCATTAATACGATACTCAGTTTCCCCATTACGGTATAACTTACGTGTAAGTTGAATCTCTGAAGGAGAAGCAACTTTATTTCCAATATGAATATGCTTTCCGCCATCATTCTCTAAAACAAGAGTGGCTTCAGCAAAGGCACCGGGATTATATTTTGAAGATCCAGAAAATATAAGATCCTTCATCGACTTACCACGAAGGTGCTTTGCGGACTGCTCACCCATGACCCAAAAGAGGGCATCTACAATATTTGATTTACCACAGCCGTTGGGACCAACGATTCCTGTAATTCCATCATCAAAACTGATCGTAGTTCTGTCCTTAAAGGACTTAAAGCCTTGGATGATTAGTCTCTTCAATCTCACAATCTCTTCCTATGTTGTGTAACTCTAACGTTGTGTGTGTGTTGTGTGTCATTAATTAAGGCTTAATGAATGCCCTGTGTGTGTGTCCTTTCAGCATATAAAACACGATGCAAAGTGTACAAGATTATTTAAAGTTTTTGAAGGCCGAAATGCACTCTATGTCTGCGAAAAAGCGATTTAGGTACATTTAAATTTAAACAAAACACAGAGAATTAAAGCAATTACCGTCACCTGCCGCTCTGCAAGAACAACTCTCTTTGCTAATTGCTTTAAATTAACGTATTTTCCACCTCCAAAAAACCCAAAGGATCTCACTTATGAAAGTAATAACCTCTCTAATTCTCTCCCTCATCTTCACTATAAATATTCACGCAATGGACTTCTCTCTTGGCTTCTGGAGCAAAAACCCATGCCAATCAATTGACCCATCATGCCAACCTCAAGAACTATACGAAAAAGAATCCTTTAGCATGCAAGAGCCTGCTTTCAACACGGCAAGAAAACTCGTTGTTCAAAAAGAAGATTACACAGCGCGCCTACTCTGGGCAAAGAGAGATTCTTCAGGGGGATATTATTCATTTCAAATGGAGTTATACGATTTTAAAGGAACTCTCATCGCTCAATGTGCTCGTTATGAGTCTCTTGATACTTTCGAAACAGCGCCCGTGGGATCTTGCTCTGGAACAGATCATAACTCACTGAAAGTTATAGGTATTTCCATTTACTTACCTTAAATAATCAATAAAAAAGCCCATACTGGGTCTATAGTAATCCTTAAATATAGACCTAGATTCTTAAGCCACTAATACTACATAGGAATACTTTCTCAATATGTATCCTTTACTTATTTCTTCTTACATTCTTGTCTAAGCAAGATGCATCGTGATAATTAATTTACTCTTAGGAGGGGCTAATGAACCTATTGAAATCTGTGGTATTTCTTACAGCGATACTTTGCTCGGTAATTCGAGTTTCTGCAGTTACTAGTGAAGAAATTATTGTTGATACTAAAGATGGCGTAACTTCATTTGGCATCCAAATCGATTTCCCCGATCATTGTACACGTGAAACATATCCGGCCGTTATTATGGTTGGTGGAACTGGCCTCTATTACAGAAATGTATCTTTAGGTATGGGTGGAACAGAAAGAGATCTTGTATTCAAAGATCTTTCCGATCGAGTTACAGATAAATATTGTGCGGCAACGATTCGATACGATTACCGTGGTGTGAGTTGCGACCTGATCGATATTCCCTCTATCGAGCGCTGCCTTGATGAAAACGTAAGATCTAGTCTTACCGATAAAACACTCCTTGAAGATATTCAACTTGTTTACGACACGGCCGTAAATCATCCTAAAATTAATTCTCGAAAAATATCAATGATGGGTCATAGTGAAGGCTCTATCAACATTGCTAGAATGATCGCTAGAAAAAGTGCTACACCTAAGTCTGTTGTATTCTTTGGTGGTGTAACTCAAAGTCCAAAGTCTTTAATTCGCTGGCAATTCATCGACCGATCAGTAGACAGAGCATTTGCAATGGATTCAGACTCTGATGGTATTCTAACTAATTTTGAAATTATGAATGGTTATGAAAACTCTCAATTCAATGAAGTCGTTCCTATTCAAACTCTACTGAGCCCCACAGGTATGTGGAATAAAGTTGGATTAAGCACTTCATTCAATTACCAATACTCTTTTGTTGTAGCCACTGCACTTATCCAGCCAGACTTTAAACCTTATATCCTTAATGATTTAACTTTTTCAGGATATGGATGGTTAAAAAAATGGTTTACCGATGAAATTTCAGTTGTTGAAAACATGAAAAACTTCACCGGACCTATAACTTACTTTAACGGCTCTATTGACTCAGAAGCTTCTTCCAGGCAACAGATGGATTTTCTTGCTCAGAATGTTCATATGATGAAATCGATTCCAGAGTTTAAACTCTTCGAAGGTAGAGGTCACTGCTTAGGAACTCACCCTCAATATGGTCCAATGGATGCTAGTATTGCAGATGAAATGGCCGCAAAAATGGTTGAATCTATTCTCTAAAGGGATGGGCAATGTACAATAGAAAAGTTTTCATTGCCTTCACATTTCTTTTTACTCATTTCTCTCTTGCTCATGCTTTTAGTGTCGTTGAAAAGTCTATTAATGAAATTCATCTGGCCATAAAAACCCATCAAATAACCTGCACTGAAATTGTTACTCAAACTTTAAATAGAATTGATCTGATCGATTCCCCTGAGAACGATCTGAATATCTTTATTTCGGTAAATAAAGAAGTCATGAAAAAGGCCCTTGAGCTTGATCGTAAATTTAAACGAACAGGCAGCCTATCCAAACTTCACTGCATTCCTATTGCTGTTAAGGATAATATCAACACAAACCTTCTTCCCACCACAGGCGGAGCTCTAAGAGAGGCAAGACCAACTCAAAATGCTTTTATTATCAAACAAATAATAAAGGCCGATGGACTGATTATCGGAAAAGCAAATCTTCACGAGTATGCTCTCGGGTTTCAAGGCTATAGTCTACTTGGTGGTCAGACTCGAAATGTTTATAATCAAGATCGTGGCCCTGGAGGATCTTCTTCGGGAACCGCTGCTGCCGTTGCAGCAAGCTTGGCCACCGTTGGAATCGGAACTGATACAGGTGGGTCCATACGTATTCCTTCAAGTAACCAAAGTTTAATAGGACTTCGCCCTTCTTTGAGGCTAATTTCTCAATCAGGAATAATGCCCCTTGCTCCCTTTCAAGATACGGCCGGTCCTCTGTGTCGCAAGGCCCGTGACTGCGCTATCATCATGGACGTAATTACCCAATATGATCAAAGTAGTGAGAGTAATCATCGATTAAATTTTGATATTGATTCTTCATTAATAAAAAGTAAGATCGAATATAATCAATCTTTCACTCCACACTTTAACCAAAATCTTAATGAGCATTCTCTTACTGGCGCAAAGATCGCCGTTGTCACTCAACTTTTTGGAGAGGGCACAGATAGAGAAAATCAAAAGGTTCAAGAGCTCTCTCAAATGGCGATCAAAAACCTTGAGTCTCTTGGAGCCCACATAGAAGAAATCAATATCGATGAACTGAGATTTATCCTAACTCAATACAATTCTGTCTCTGCTCTAGAGTTTGCCAGTAGCTTTACTCGCTACCTACAATCATGGCCATCTACGAAAGATTCCCATCCGCGCTCTTTTCAAGAGGTCTATGCTCAAAGATTATTTGATGATCGATCTCAATCAACTTTTGATCTATATAATTTCTATGGAACAGATTATCAAAGTAACCCTGAATACTACAAAAATACTGTTGAAAGACCACAACTCGTGCGCCCGCTTTTTAGAGATCTCTTAAAAAAGTATGATGCCTTAATTTATCCAACGATCACAGGTTTACCGGGCCGCTTAGGAGAGAGTCCCACAAGTTCTGGACCGGCCAGTAAATTGAGTGCTTTCACAGGCTTTCCTGCCATCACGATGCCCATTGGCTACAGTGAAATTGATGGAGAAGAAAATCTACCTGTTGGTCTTGAATTTCTTGGAGCAGAGTTCAATGAGATGAAGCTACTTAACTTTGTCCATGCCTACCAACAAAAGTTTAAGCCTAGAGTCGCTCCAACCATTCTACAATAACTATTCTATAAAACTAAAATCGCCATGCGAGAAGATTACTCTTCTTTTGCCCATGATTCATCTGGGTTGAAGTAATAATTTTTGCTTTGCTGTCATTAAGAAGTGTTTGCAGCTCTTCAAGATGGGACTTATTAGACACAAGAGTTGTAAACCAACGGCATTGATCTTTAAATTCAGTACTTTCTTTAATCATATTCTTAATGAAAGCAAGCTCACCACCAGGACACCAAAGTTCAGCTTTCACGCCTCCAAAATTTGAGGCCTTATTGGTGTTAATTAACTTACTTCCCTTCTTTTCTCTATTGGCATTAAGGTTTTTAACCTTACGATCTGAAGCACTATTTGCTTCTTCTAAGGAAGAATAAAAGGGTGGATTACACATCGTGAAATCAAACTTCTCATCAGACTTAATCATATTGGTGAATATGTGACGGGGAGAATTTTGAAATCGAGCTTTAATATTCTTTTTAAGAGTTGGATTAGACTTTAATATTGTCTTCACGTTATTGATTGCATCTGTATTGATATCACTGCCAACAAATTTCCATCCGTATATGCTATTACCCAAGATTGGGTAAATCGCACCTGTTCCGGTACCAACATCTAAGCCTTTAACCTTCGTTCCCACAGGAACAACTCCATCATTATCTTTGGCCAATAAATCAGCAACATAGTGGATATAATCAGCTCTCCCTGGAATAGGTGGACATAGATGTCCCTTGGGGATCGACCAATCTTTAACTTTATAGTGATGAACCAAAAGTGCTTGGTTCAAGCTTAAAACAGCATTGGCATCAGAGAAATCAACACCTAAGGCACCATGCTTATTTTCTTTAACAAAAGAAGCCAGAGCTGCATGATCTTGAATTAAAGATTCAAAATCATAGTTCTCATTATGAATATTTCTTGGATGTAGTTTATTTTGATCTTCCACAGTGCTCACTTATTTTTTAGAATACATAATAGTTAATTGAATTATTTATCGAGAACGCTTCTTCTTACCCGAACGACGATCAGCTCTTCTAGGACCAGACTGCTTAGGCCCTGAGGAAGGTCTTGATTTCTTTTTCACTTGCCCTTGTCCACCACTATGCTTTTTCTTAGTCTTAGAATTTGGGTTAGCTTCAGAAGACGAGTTTTCAATAAGCTTAAAGAGAGTTTTTAATTCTTCTTCACTTAAATCTCGAAATTCTCCTACCGGTAATCCGTCGAGAGCGATATTCATAATTCGAGTTCGTTCAAGTTTTTCTACATTATAGTGAAAGTGTTCACTCATTCGACGAATCTGTCGGTTAAGTCCCTGAACAAGGATGATCTTAAAAACATGGCTTGATACTTTTTCAACCTTACACTTCTTGGTCATCATTCCAAGAATAGGAACGCCATTGCCCATACCTGTTATGAATTCATCAGTAATAGGTTTATCAACAGTGACTAGATATTCTTTTTCGTGATTATTTCCGGCCCTTAATATTTTGTTTACGATATCTCCATCATTGGTGAGGAGTATGAGTCCATTAGATTCTTTATCCAAGCGACCAATAGGAAATATTCGAGAAGGATAATTGATAAAACTTACAATATTATCTCTTTGCGTTTCATCAGTAGTAGAGACAATCCCAACCGGCTTATGAAGAGCGATGAGTACAAATGGCTCCGCTTGTTCGACTTCAATAATCTGCCCATTAACCATCACTTCATCGCCAGGATTTACTCTGTCGCTTAGTTGAGCCTTCTTGCGGTTAATTTTGACCTGACCGTTTTCAATGAATTTATCCGCCTCACGACGAGAACAAATCCCGCTTTGGCCGATAAATTTATTTAATCTGATTGAATTATCGTTTGTCATGGCCTTTCGTACCTTTTTTTTTACAAAATGGGGAGTCAAAACCTAACTTTTTTGTGATAGAAGAACCTCTATGGCAAAGAAACAAGCGAAATCAGGAAGTGCTCTCACGGGTACAGGAATTCCTCTCAATATACTCCTCAAACACGTCGAAAATACGGCGCCCTTTCTCTTTCAAGGAGAAATTGATAGCAAGTCTATAAATTGTGAATTTCTCGAAAAACTTCGCTCTTATAAGAAGAATCTCAAGTTACTTAAGACTGTAGATCTCGCTGAGTACTTTCATATTTGCCTATGCGCCCACTGGACTACGGCCGGAACCTTTGTACCTACCGATGTCGATAACCAGATTAGAAAAACTCTCTGGACCCATAACTCAATTCAAAAACATATTGATAAGATGGCCAAGACCACTATCAAATCATGGAAGTGGGACTATTCTCAAGTCACCAATAGAAAGTCCTATAATCGTCTTAATTCAGAAGTCATGAGTACCCATGAAGGGACTTGGCTTAGCGTTGCTATCGGAGCTTATTGTGCTCTAGTAAAGAATAAGAAAACTGAGCTTGCAGCCGAAATGGCCGAAGTCATCATCGCTGAAATCAGAAAAGAAGAAAGCATTCTTCTTCAGCTCAGAGAAGACAGAGATCATATCAACTTCTTAAGAGCAGCTCCTCTTATGGCCCACAACTTTGGTGATCTTGACCGAGTGATTGTTCAATGGGAAATGGATGAAAATGATCCCTTCATTAAGAAAATATTTAAATTAGGTCACAGACTCCATCCAGACTACGATCCTATTCTTGTCTATACAGGTAAAGTTAATAAAGAATTCTCTTCTAAGGAGAATCATCGCCACATGTCCATGCGCCAACCCAAGTGCTTAAGAAAGTCTTATAAATTCCTGATACCTGTTGGACCTTTTATGGATGACTGGGGTCATGCTCTAGGCTCAAGTGATCAACTAAGCTTATCTGAAAAAGGTGAAATTGTCGGAGCGCTTTTTGAAGGCTACAAAAGACAAGATCAAGCTTTTGGCTACATCCGTGCCTTTAGAACTCTATTACATGAATTAGAGGATGGGATGAATACACTTGAGCAAGATATCCCCTTTGATATAATCTCAGAGATTAAATCATCTCCCTTCCTTGAACTTTCAAAAATATCGAGAGAGGAATTTGAGGCCGATTATGCAAGAAGGTTAACGGACTTCGTTTGCCCTGAAACAGGAATGAAATTTTAATCGTTTCTAAATGTTTCCAATCATTAAGCAGCTGTTATAACCGACTTTTGATTATAACCTCATATTTACATACACAATTTATTGGATACTTATTCCAAGCTCAATTATTCTTCTATAAAATAGGAACTATTTACCTTGATTAACATTATTATGTTTTATGAATTATAAAGCATGATAAAAACTGTTATGAAAAAATATATACAGAGTTTTAATGTCTACATAGGGCCCAAAGAGCTTACTCAAGAAAAATCCGTCAATTGGCTGAGTGACTACCAGGGTGTTGAAAACAAAAAAGAATATAATCGTTACGCTGTAAAATCGGAACATATTAAAAACCGAACCGTTTACGCGAAAGGCATAGGTGAAAGAAATCCTTCTTCTGATTCAGTTTACTCAATTCAAGAATCTGAAACTCTAGATCTTGGAAAACGTTCTATTTATGCACAAGAAATAGTCGAAGAAATTTTTCATCGTTTATATGATGGGGAACAAAATATACCAAGTCATCTTAACCATGTCAGCTGTACTCATTATCAATCTCCTTCAGCAGCACAAAAAGTTGTCCTACAAAAAGAATGGTTCTCTGACACAATTGTAACTCACCTTTATCATATGGGTTGTTACGCCGCTCTCCCTGCAGTTAGGGTTTCAAAAGCCTATGTCGCTGATGGAGCAAATCAAGTTGATGTTGTTCACACCGAATTATGTTCATTTCACCTGAATAAAGAAGATACAACAGCCGAACAAATTGTCATGAATACTTTATTTGCAGATGGTGCAATAAAGTACTCTGTTACAAGTGAATCTCACTTCCAAAATTCTAAGCAAGATGGTTTTGAAATTATCTCTCATAAAGAAGTCCTAGTTGCTAACTCAGAAAACGAGATGAGCTGGAAACTAGGAAGTCATGGCTTTTTAATGACTTTAACAAGAAGAGTTCCGTTATTTATTGCTAAGGGAATTGAAAAATATATGCGAGAAATTTTTCAAGCGAGCGGTCTAAATTTTGATAACGATAAAAAAGATGTAATTTTTGCGATACACCCCGGAGGCCCTAAAATCATTGAGTTGATTGCGAAGGTTTTAAAACTTGAAGATTCACAAGTTTCCCATTCATTAAATATTTTAAGAAAAAGAGGTAATATGTCGTCTGCGACACTACCTCATATATGGAACGAAATTGTTGAAGACAAAAATATTAAGTCTGGTACTTACGTAGCAACGGTAGCATTTGGTCCAGGATTAACTATAACTGGAGCAGTTCTAAAATTATGCAGACACTAATTTTAAGTATTTGGATAAGCCAAGGGATTTTGATGTTCTTTGATGAGTTTAAGTTTCATCATGAAAGAGGATTAAAAACCTGGGAACGAATTGGGCATCCGATAGATACTGCTTTTTTCATAGCGCCCTTTATATACAGTTTGTATTCTTCCAATCTCTATATCTTTCTTGGACTTTGTGTTGCATCTTGTTTAATTATAACAAAAGATGAATTTGTACACACCAAAGAGTGTGTAGCTCAAGAGCAGTGGCTGCATTCTGTGCTTTTTGTAATTCACCCTGTTGCATTTATTGGTTTATGGCTTGCTTGGCAAAAGGATTATACACAGATTATTCAAGTCCAAGTCGTAGTGATTTTTTTGTTTATGCTTTATCAAATCATTTATTGGAATATCTTAAAAGGAAATCGCAATGAAACCCAAAGTTAACAATGATTACTATAACCATTTAGGTGAAGACTGGTACGAAGCCGATAACGATCCTATCGCTGTTCTTAGAGCTGAGCAAAAGGCGAAGAACCCTTGGGTAGAAAATGTAATAAATGATACCTTTTCTAATAATGATTTGAAGATATTAGATGTAGGTTGTGGGGGCGGTTTTTTAACGAATTACTTATCTGAACGCTATAGTACCGTCATTGGTCTAGATGCTTCCGAGTCTAGTCTTGAGATCGCTAAAAAAAGAGATATCTCTAAAAAAGTAGATTATATAATAGGAGACGCCTATAAGCTTCCATATGAGAATGAATCTATGGATGTTGTTTGTGCTATGGATTTTCTAGAACATGTTGAAAGCCCGGAGAAAGTTGTCGCTGAATGTGCACGAATTCTAAAGCCTGGTGGAGTATTTTTCTTTCATACATTTAATCGAAATTTTCTTTCATGGCTTATTGTTATAAAGTTTATGGAATGGTTTGTTCCAAACACGCCAAAACACTTACATGTTCTTCATTTATTCATCAAACCAGATGAGTTAAAAGCTATGATGACAATTGCAAAGTTGGAGCAGCAAGCATTGACAGGAATCGGGCCTGATTTTAACTTAGGATTTCTAAGATCTATTTTTGCAAGAAAAGTACTTCCTGGATTTCGATTTAAAGTTGGAGGACCAACCCTACTTGGTTACATGGGGTTTTCTAAGAAACTTTAATCGTTTCTAAACTCTTCCAATCATTAAACAGTTTGTTATTACCTTATCTTCGACTGTAATTTCGTAACAACACTCATCGTCTAATCTACCCTGCTTAACTAGCTGATTGTCGTTATTCACAAATACACTTAATCCATGTGGTCCTGACTCTCTGAAATCTTCTAACTCATTATAAGCGAAGTTAGACTGTATCAGAGGGCATTTCCATTGCTTCATATTTTTATAAATCAAGTTTTCTTCATTACTATTCTTATGCTCTTGCCAGGTATCCTCAGCAACCCAGCCCCAATAACCAGGCCACAGAATCACATCCACTTCCCCTTCTTTAAAATACTTCCAAGGAGCCTGTTCGGCTTCGAAGCAAATAAGAAGAGCTATATTATAATTTTTAACCTTGAAGACTTTCTGGGTTTGCTTTTTTGGTACACTGAAGAACGAGGACTCCGACTCTGTTAGACCCAGTTTATAAAATCGATGAACCTTCTCAGCTTGAAAGAAAAATCCCGTATTATATATGGCGTCTTGCTCTTTAAGCGCCGTCGGTAAGATGACCTGCTTTCCCGTTCTTAATGACCATCTTTCAACATAATCGAGATACTCCTTAATCACTTGTGCTGTACAATCTTTAATTTTTGCTGAAAAGCCACTAAGACAACACTCTGGAAATAGTATGAGATCGACCGCCGTTTTTTCAAAAACTTGAAGAGACTTTTTAATAGAGGTGAAATTTTCATTGATTTCGGTGGAGTTTTTAATTTGGGAGACACCGATTTTTAACATGATATTTGGGTCAAAGAACTATTTAAAGATGGTCGGAGCGACTGGATTCGAACCAGCGACCCCCTGCTCCCAAAGCAGGTGCGCTACCAAGCTGCGCTACGCTCCGATCAAAAATTTCTTGGTCTGTGTTTTATAGTGGAGAGCATTAGTTTTGTCTATCCCTTTCTTTAAAGAATTTTTGAGCATGGCGACAAGCGATAGAGCGATGGCTATTCTTATGCTTCCATTCAGGCATAGTGGCCACTGTCTGACCCTCTATATCAGCACCTTCAGCGATGAAAATAGGGTCATATCCAAAGCCTTGCTCGCCCTCGATCAGGTGTGAAATTTTTCCCTTCATTCTCCCTTCAAAGAAGAAAACCTCATCATCAGATAAATAAAAACACAATACACAAACAAAGTGGGCTGCACGGTCTTCTTCGGCTACGTCTTTCATGCGCTCAATGAGTAATTCATTTCTTTGCTTAGAGGTGAGGTCATCTCCACCAAAGCGAGCAGTATGGATTCCAAGCTCGCCAGGTAAAGCATCGACAACCAGTCCTGAATCATCAGACATTACAGGCTGTCCAAATTTATCAAAGTAAGCTTTTGCTTTTTTAAGAGCGTTCTCACTAAAGGTCGCTCCATCTTCCACGACCTCTAATTTTTCTGGTGCTGCTTCAATTTTGAGCACAGCACCGTCAAAAAGCTCTGAGAACTCTAAAGCCTTATGGGCATTACCAGAAGCAAGAAGGAGATCTAAACTCATGCAAGGACCTTGTCTTGAGCATCAAATACTACTTTTAAAGACGTCTCAGCTGCTTCTAATAATCCTGCTAAATGATCTTTTGAAAAGGGATGACCTTCGGCCGTTCCTTGAATCTCAATGAATTCACCTTCTCTAGTCATCACAATATTCATATCTGTTTCACAGCTAGAATCTTCTTCATAATTAAGATCAGCAATTACTTTGCCTTCCTTACTTACTCCACAGCTAATTGCTGCTAATTGAGTACGTATTGGATTTTCTTTAATCGTACCTTCTGCCATTAATTTCTGAATAGCGAGACTTAGTGCTACATAGGCTCCTGAAATAGAAGTCGTTCGCGTACCACCATCGGCAACAAGAACATCACAATCCACTTGAATACTTACTTCACCAAGTTTCTCAAGATCAACAATTGCTCTTAAACTTCTTCCTATAAGTCTTTGTATTTCATAAGTTCGTCCACCAACTTTACTTCGCTCTCGACGGCTTCGTGTATGAGTGGCTCCAGGAAGCATATTATATTCAGCTGTTACCCAACCTTGTCCTTTTCCTCTTAACCATGGTGGAATACTGTCTTCCACTGTCGCTGTAATATGAACTTTAGTCGCTCCAAATTCAGCTATAACTGAGCCCGCTGCATAAGGGTTTATATTTGGTGTAAAAACAATATTTCGGGGTGTAGAGCGCTCAATAATTGACATTGGATATCCTTGCTTGAAATGATAATTAGTAGTTCTCTCTAGACTATCAAAAGGCCTAACCTATTTAAAGAATTAACGAGATCTCTATGCAATCTATTCATTTAAAAGAAGTCGATTCTACTCAAACTTACTTGAAACAAAATTATTCTGATTTAAAAGAGAATATTCTTGTATCCACATCTCATCAAAAAGGTGGGCATGGTAGAAGAGGAACACATTGGGAGCATTTAGATGAGGCGCTCGCCTTTAGCTTTACCATTAAGCCAAGTGAAGTCCTGACTCTTAGTCCCTTAGAAATAGGTTGCTTACTTGCCGACTTCTTTGCTCCAGAATTACTCTTAAAATGGCCGAATGATTTAATTAATAAAAAACAAGAAAAGGTTGGAGGTATCATTTGCCAATTGGTGGGTGAGACGATCGTTGTCGGAGTTGGAATAAATATCTATGTTAATCCTACACAGAGCTTTAACTTTCCTTATCCCATAGGTGGTCTCTTTGAAGAAAAGCCTAATCTTGATGAAGAATTTAAATCCACTTTACCCAATAAGTTATATCATCACGTTTTAAATAAACGACTCACCATCACTCAAATAAAGAGTCAATTTAATCAATTCTGTGCTCATTTGAATCAGGAAGTTAAAATTACTGATCATCAAAAGCAATTTACGGGAAAGTTTATTGGTATATCAGACCATGGAGAAGCCCTTCTTGAGAAAGAAGGGCATATCACCAAAGTTTTAACAGGTAGTTTAAGACTTAATTAAGAGAATGTTTATTTAATACTTTTTTGGAAATCTCTTGAACTTCTTTTCGAATCAGATTTTCTGCAAGGTCTGGAATCACTTCCCATGCGACCTTTTCAGCAGCATCAGAATTAGCTTCTTCAAGAGCCTCTTTAACCATTTCCTTAATGAGTGGTTTAAGCTCATTAAGTAGCTCTGTTTTGATTCTTTGAGCGAGTGAATCTGTATCAACTCTTTCTAGCTTAGGCCCAATTTCTTGTTCATCTTTTTCTAGTTTAGGTCCAATTTCATTTAAATTACTTAAGGCATCAAGAGTGGCCCTTGAAGCATCATTGAGTTCCGTTTTCTTAGGTTCATTTTCAACAGGAGCATGAGCCGCTATATCATAGGACTCTTCCTCTTCCTCACCAAGGCTAATCAGCTCAATATCTTCATCACTCTTATTCTCTTCTAAATTGTCATCATCGATACCAGATTCATCATCAACATCGGCAGCCCAAAAATCATCAGGTGAAATGTCATCACTAAGAGAAGTTAATAAATCAGGGCTATCTTCTGCTGTACCAATTATAATTTGTGGATCTGTAGAGTCTAAATCTTCTTCTAGGTCATCTTCATTTACATCTAGCTCATCGAGTGAAGTTAGCTGAGGTTGATGCTCTTCTTTTGAATTTTCTTTCGCATCTTCGTCATGACTAACAGCTTCTTCACTGCCAAAGCTTGGATAATCTAGTTCCGCTGTTTCCGGAAATGATTGCTCATCACTATCGCTCTCATCCAGAGGATTTTCATTATTATCAGCATTTGATAATTCTTTAAGCTCTTCTGGTATTTTTATTTCTTGAGTAAGCTCATTATCAACAGAAGTATCTGATTCAGAGTTAATAGAGAATTCATAGTCTGATTCGTCCTTCTCTTCGTTTTCACTTGGAGAAAGGTTAAGCTCTTCAGTCTCTAGATCCTCTTTTTGATCCTCAATCGAGGGCGGGAAAAGATCATCTTCTAGCGTTTCTTCACCAATGACTTCTGGGACACTCATTCCCCATCCGGCCATTTCATCTTGGAGAGAATTTCCAGTTTCTTCGGATTTAAGATCTAATATACTGGCATCTTCTTCTTCGCTCTTATCAACGATAGGTCCATCCATACTCCACTCATCACTATCAAAAGCTTCCTCAGTGTCTTCACTTTCAGTCTCGCTTTCACTTTCTGAGTTTGAAAAAATATCTTCATCCATGCTGCTCACATCTAAAGTAGATGAAAGGAGATTTTCTATCTTTTGTATAAACTTAGAACTTTCAAATGGTTTTACAATCTTATCAGAGAACCCAGCTTCTTCTAACTCTGAGTCTTCTACAGAATCAAAGGTACCAAGCATCGCCATGATGAGAGTGTCAGTATTTCTCTTTCTAATTTCTCTAGAAAGGTCATTACCTGTGGCCGTATCCGATAGATTATAATCAAGGAGGACTAGATTATATGAATTACCTTCAAGTTTATCTAAAAGTTCATCCTCACTATGGGCACTTTCAAGAACATAGTCCTTATTTGCCAAAGTAATACTTATCACTTTTTGAATTGTAGGGCTGTCGTCTGCGACTAAAATTTTATTTTCCATAGCTAACCTTTTGATTATTCTCGCCTAAACGAGGCCTCTAATCAATAGCTACTGGAGTAATCCAATCAATAAATATTCATTTTTAACGTATAACCGATCAGGTTAGTACACTAAAAGTTAAGAAGAAGGGCCGATTGGTTATCCATATTGCCGCGTTTGTTCGCTAGCTCAAATAACATATCTATTTTGTCGGATGATTTATTACCTTCAGATAGGATAATATCTTTTATTTCCTGATGATCAACCCTTGCATAGACACCATCACTCAAAAGAAGAATTCTATCTCCCTCATTTACTCTAACTTCTGAAATATTGAGATGAAGTTCATTGAATAGTCCAAAGCCAGAGGCAGGAGCTGTTACAAACTCTTTATCGTAGAAATCACCAGAAACTAATTCAAAATTATCCGATTGAGAAATAATTCTCATACTTCCACGGCTATAAATGAGGCCCAGACAATTACCAGTTGAGGCTAAGGTAAGAATATTCTCAGCCTGAGATACTGCAATACAAGATGCTCCACCTCTAGAGTCCATCGCCTTATCTTTATTTTCTTTTTTTAATAAGAAATGAGCGTATTCCATGGCATTGATAAGAGCATTACCTTCAATAAGATATTTTGGACTATAGTAAAACGGAAGAGTCGCGTCGGGGTCTCCAGCAATACGCGTATAAAACTTCTTTATCGTATCAATCACAAGATAAACGGCCTTATCACCTACTGATGAGCCACCAAAACCATCCAGAATCATATAGAGCTTATTCACAAGATCAACTTCCACATTATCTTCGTTAATCTGTAAATAAGGCCCTTTGTCTGTACGTGAGGCGTAACTTTTTAAATCGATCATTGTCCATCCATCCTAGTCTAAATAATCTTTCAACTTTTCAGTCGCCTTTTTATAATAGTCACTATCCGTCGGACTAATCTGTTGTACTTCTTGAAACTTTTCTTTTGCATCGTCATATAGAGAAAGGGACTCTGAAATGATAGCTTCTCGGTAAACTTTCTTACTTCGTAACTCTAACTTCTCTCTAATCTCATCCATCTCATTTAAAGATTCAACATGTGCAGGATTATATTTAAGGATTTCAAGATAAAGCTCATAAGCTCCTTTGAGATCCTGTCCTTCTTTTAATGATCGAGCTTTACCAAGAAGCGGATTTACAACGCCATCTAACTTCTTAGTTGATTCATCCAACATTTGAGTGGCTTCTTTGACAAGATCTTCATCCATACCTTTTAATCTTAGAAAGTCTCGCAGCTTCAGCTTCGCTTTATACCAGTCTTTTCTTTGATAAAAAGACTTACCTGGTGCCAGTTCTTGTATTTGCCTTTTTCTTTCAGCTTCTTTTTGGGCAATCTCAACTCTTATTCGCTCTTGCTCTTTCTCATAAGCTTCTACTTCTAGCTTCAAGCGAGTTACGTCAAAGTTTTCAGGATCAAGTTTAGTTATTTCTTTAAATAAGTTTTTAGCAAAATCCATTTTCTTTTCTTTTACAGCTGTCTCCGCCTTACCAAGAAGCTCTTTTACTTTGAGATCTCTAAGCTTTCGCTCTTTCTCACGCCGCTCTTCTTCTAAGAGTTTAGTTAACTCCGCAAGGCCTTCTTTTGCTAATCCATAGATGGTTCGTGCATTCTTATATTCTTTAGTGATAGCAAAGATTTTATCCAACTCCATTATCGTTTCTGAATACTTACCTTCAGCAAAATATTGACTTGATAAAAGATATTGCCCTTCAACATACTCTTGTTGCTCTGGAGTTAATTGCTTCTGGGCCTCCGGAACAATCTTTTCATTAAGTTTTTCTTCAGCGGCTTTTTTGGCCTTAGCATCCTGTCCAGGTTTTTTGGGTTGCTCCTCTTCACCAAGAAGAACCCAAAGTGCCAATAGTCCAACTAATATATATAAAATTTTCTTTCTTTTATCGGGGTCTTTTAAGGCTTCTTTACTAAAGAGAGATGAGTTCTTCTCTTCAAATTTACCACCAAATTGTTGTGCGCCCTCAACGAGTTCGCCCCCCTCTCCTTCTAGTTCTCCATCAAAATTCTCATCGACTTCTACGACTTCTTCTATCTCAACAACCTGATTATCTTCAACAGGCATAATTCTAGATAATTCTTGCTTTAAAAAGTCCGACTGGATTTTAACCGTGAAAGTTGTTCCACCAATGATGAATTCATCATCCGTTGTTAAGTCATGAGAGTTCACTCTCTCGCCATTGAGAATAGTACCATTCGCAGATTTTAAATCTTCAAGAGTGCAAGTAATGGCGTTCTTTTTAATAATAGCGTGAACACCTGAAACCTCTGGGTCATTCAATACGATGTCACACTTCTCGGGATCACGACCAATTAATGTTTCCGCTTTTTCTATTACGAATTTATCGTACGGAGCATATTCACCAAAAAGTTCTAACGAAAAAGAAGCAAAACTTTTTATGACTTGTGTTTTTTCATCATCATCTTCATAGGATTCCATATCATAGGAGTCTTCCATATCTGGATCCATGAATTCATCATTAAAGCCCTCTTCAGATCCATCCCCATCCAAGTCATTAGAGAAATCTTCATCTACAGAAAAACCATCATCTCCATCTACGGAGAAATTATCATCCTGTTTTCCCTCATCTAAGCTATTAAACTCTGATGTCGCATCCTCTTCGAAACCTTCATACCCGCCTTCCGCAGAGCTATCTTCCTCAAAAATGCCAGGACCATCGTC
>JBLWYP010000043.1:0-16823 GCA_048266825.1 Bacteriovoracaceae bacterium
AGATGATCACATTACTTGAAACATTTGATATCCCGACAATTCGCGCTTCAACTCCCATGTATATAATGACAAAAGTCATTCGTGAGCAGGGTTTTAAAGTGGTTCTTTCTGGGGAAGGGGCTGATGAAATTTTTGGGGGTTACCTCTACTTTGCCCATGCCCCTAATGCTGATGAGTTTCAACAAGAATGTGTTCGTCGAATCAAGAGGCTACATACGGCCGATCTTCTAAGGGCCGATCGCTCTACCATGGGTGCTTCTGTAGAAGCGCGTGTGCCTTTTCTTGATAAGTCATTTCTTGATGTAGCGATGAGCCTTGATCCCGAACTTAAAATGATTACGTCTGAGAAGGCCGAGAAGTGGATTCTGCGCTCTAGTTTTGCAGGGGATGATCTTATCCCCGATGAGATTCTTTGGCGTCAAAAAGAGCAATTTAGCGACGGTGTAGGCTACTCATGGGTTGATGGTCTCAAAGATTATGCTGAATCCGTGGTGAGTGATGAAGAGTTTATAAGAAGGGAAGAATTATTTCCTCACTTAACTCCCATGACAAAAGAGGCCTTTCTCTACAGAAGAATATTTAGTGAAATTTATCCTCATGCCGATATTGCCAAACAGGCCAAGCGTTGGGTGCCTAAGTGGCAAGACTATGATGTTGATCCTAGTGGTCGTGCTAATACTTCACACACCAAGACTTATCATGAAGAAGAAGTTGAAAAAGTAAGCTAATTTAATTGGGCTCCTTTTTTGATCTTGTAAAAAGGAGTCCATCATTAATCAAGAAAATATTCAGCAACTCCGTAGAGTCCATTTTGTTCAAAGGGAAAGATAATCGAATCATTCACAGGGTTGTAATCGTATTCAACCCCTTTACAACTAAAACCTGTCATAGACCATGGAAGTACTCCTAGGTCTGTATCGGTTGTAATATTGTGGGCATATAGTTTAGAACCATTGCAATAATAGAGGTAGTCTGTGCCGGCCCTTCTGGCATAGGCAAAACCATCATCAATATTACGAGCTGTATAGGCGATTTGCTCAATCGTACTATTGTTATTGATGGCAACAATTCGTCTTTGAGAGCCACGATACATTTTCGCTGTTATGTAGCGATTGGCATTACTATCGTAAAAAATAGCACGGAAGTTATCCCAGTATTCATAGAAACAAGTCGAACCATTCACGGCCGCTGTTCTCATTTCGGTACAACTCTCATTTAGTGATTCGTAACCGATTTTTCCTATAACATGGGATTGGCGATAGCTATCGCTTGCGTCGTATTTCTTCATCATATAATCATCATAGCGTTGTTCTGGATCATTATATTTCATACGATTGGTAAAGAGATGTCCGTTTGCAAAACCAAGAGGAAGCATACGGTTGTCATTTCCGTTTACGTCAATATCGGCGGCCACTTTTCCATCTGCACTGGGATCAGAGTAGGCCGTACCACTTGAATTATAGAAGATATCTTCCCAAAGTCCGGTGGATCTATTGAGCATGGCAAGGTTTCCATAGTGCGTGTGGCGATCAGAATAAATATTTCCTGTCGCTCTATCTACGGCAATCCAATAAGGATTACGAACTTGTTGTTGGTCAGCTTGAGTGGTCGTGTCTTGAGTGGAGATAACTCCATTTCCTGCTATGAGTTCAATATTTCCATCGGGAGTAAATTCTTTAATGAATCGTCCATCGGTATCATTAACAATGATTTTTCCATTATTAAGTCTCTTCACTCTTGAGATATTGGCAAAGCGAGAGTTCGTCGCATTTACCCCATCTCCATAACTATAGCTTTGACCAAAAATAGTGACGACTTTTCCTTCTTCATCAAGGGTACGAATACGTCCTCGATCGTTGAAGTAAACTTTACCGGCCTGATTAACAAATACAGAATATATATCCATGGCGCAAGCTGTGGCCAACGTTCCGTCAGCACATTGACCTCGAGTTCCAGAACCCAAGATTCTCGTATAACTTCCATCATAGTTATTTCGATTTAAATAACTTCTTGCTGCTGTTACATAAGTTTTTCCATCAAGTCCTGTGAAATTGTAGTAATGATACCAACGATGAGAGTTGTCAGGTGGAGTAATGGCCTGTCCTGAAGAAGGATCAAAGTAGACTTTGGCATAATTATCAGTTGAAGTAGAGGTGTACATACCACAATCAGGAAAGTTCTTATGGTGATATGAGTGTCCTGTAATACCTTCAAAAATAGAATTACTCATATTAAATTGTACGGATACATATCCTATACGACATTTAGAAAGATCTTGAGCTGCTTGCCAAGCATCTCCTGTACCTCCAAGATACATAGACTCGACTTGCCCCGTGGAAGCGCGATGAATTCTAAAGCGATAATCTGTTGTTTCTAAACTTTCGGCCCGATCAGAATTAAAGAGCAGATCCCCATTAGGTAGAGGAGTGAGCATCATAGCGTTGGTTCTATAATTCCATGTTCCTGCATGAGAAAATTTGACGTCAAGAGGATTGGCCGTTGTATCGGCCGTATCGCTACCACCACCAATAATAGTGTCAATGGTTGGATTTTCAAGACTTAAGTCAACGCGACGAATACGATCGTAATCATAGATGAGAAGTCTTCCTTGATAATCAAGAGTGATCTTTAAGGGATATCTTAATGTTGCACTCTCGGCCGGACCACCATCACCTGAAGAGCTTCCTGTCATCGGAATGAAGAGCTTTTGCTTTCCATCATTAGGATCGACCGTAATAATACCTCTTTTATAATCGGCAAAATAGATATTACCGCTATCGGTAAAGACAAGGGTTTGAATGTCGGAAGAATCACCTACATTTTTATTATAGAATAAGGCGGTTCTCGCATCTCCACCAAGACCAGCTTCAGTGTTACCGGCAATGATTTTAATTTGATTAGAATTCAGAGGATTAGATATGAGTTGGGTGCTGATATCAGCAGTATTAGTTACTTTCACTCGAATCTTGTAAGACGTCGCTAGCGGAGAGCCACCTGTCCATTTAAAACAACCTTCGTTGGTATCAAGAGTAATCGAAGGACAGTTATGGTTGGTGTGCGGAGCAATTCCCTGGGCACCAGCAATGCTAGTAAAGCTTTGCTCATCTTGAGTGTAGTAGAGATTAATGGCCGTTGAACTAAGCGCCACGGCATCATCCACTTTCCAGCGAATATAAACATCTGTTCCAGTAGGAACTGAGGATTCTGTTCTTGTTGGTGGAATGGCCGTGGTATCAGAATTTGCAGCGGCCACATCCCAAATCGTTGGTGGTTCACTTTTCACATATTCTAATTGATTCGCATCTGTATTAATAGACGCCGTATTGGTCGAAATATTTCCCGCTTCATCTTTTACCCAAGCATAGACATTATAGATGGCGGGCTCCCAACCTAAGAGGTGTGAGTAATCGACAACAGTAATTGATTGGGCCGGTGCAATTCCAATAATAGGAGAGTTCAGAGCGACCCAACAGTCAGCTGAATCAGTAGGGGTTGTTGTGTCATCGGTCTTAAGGCAGATATGACTGATATAGACCTCTGCATTTTGTGAATTGGCCGAAAGTGTATAGGGAATGAAGTTGGTTCCTGTAGGACTTGTCAAAGCTGTACTAAGAGCACTGACAACTGGAAGATTTGTTTCTCTAACCCAATCTCCAGTTACCGTAGTTGTATTAGAAGAAGCATTCGTTTGAGAAAAGTTATAAGAATTAGATAAGTCACTTGAAGTGGAAGAGGTTGTCCATGACCAAGTTCCCGAACTACAAGTCGCTGAGGCCGTTTGATCGCCAGTAATATTGATGGCCAACCCGTTTTCACATGTTCCTGAGAATAAGGCGGTAGATCCATTATTTTTAATTGAATTTATATCAAGGGAAAGAGCAGGGAAATTAGAGTCTCTTACCCATGTATAAGATAGGGCCGATGTATTTCCTGCTGAGTCGGCCTGAGTGAATGTAAATGTTCGCGAAGCATCTGTTGTGTAATTTGCTGAAGTCCACGTCCAGTTAGAAGAAGAACAACTGATGGTATCACTTTCGGTATTAGAAATAGTAATAACATTATTGCCTTCACATGTACCAGAAACAGTAATGTTATTGACGAGTCTAGTTTCTGACTGAGTCTCTCCTGCATTAATCGCAATAGGTGAAGTCGCATTAAATGCCGGAGGGGTTGCATCTCTTTCCCATGAAAGAGATAGAGGAGGCGCTGAAGTATTACCAGCGGCATCGGTCTGAACTAGATTATAAACATAGGTTCCATCGGATGTTTTCGCTGACGGAGTCCAATTCCATGAACCTGAGTTACAATTAAATGATGTCGATTCATCTCCCGTTACATAGATCGTATAATTTCCTTCACACGTTCCTGACCAGGCATTGGGTGTATCAAGATTAGTAAAGTCTGGAGAGATTCCGCCCGTCTTGGCCATGGTGGGGGCGAGCTCATCTCGTATAAAGTTTCTTGTCTGGGTCGTTGAGTTTCCAGCAGCATCAACTTGATTAATACTTACTGCTTTGGTTCCATCACTGTCGGAGAAGTTCACGGTTTGTGAGAAGCTTGATCCACTACAAGCAATAGAGAAGTCTGCTTGCAGATCCCCTGATATATTAATAGATAGTCCACTCTCACAATTACCTTGGATGGTCGTACTTGAGAGGTGGTAGGATCCATTCGCAGGGGCAGTGTAATTGAGTACCGGAGCGATGGAGTCAATTTCAAAGGTTGAAGATTGAACTGTTGATGAGTTACCCGCAAGGTCTGTGAAACTTACTCTAAATCGGGCCGTCGTTGTATTAATGGCCGGAACGCTCCACGATTTAGTAAAGCCTTGTGAGCTTAAAGGACCATTCGCAGAACTTGTTGTTCCGACACTTGTCCATGAAGAACCATTATAAAAATCTACTTGAAAGTTTTGCGCTGAAGAGGAGCTGGCCTCTGTAGTATCCCAGGCAAGATTTATCGAATTTCCGCCTTTTTGTAGAGAAGGTGTGCTTAGAGAAAGTGTCGGATCTATTGTGTCGTAGTAGACCATGAGATCATTAGAGGAGAGGGATACGTTGCCATACTGATCTTTTGACCATGCTTTAAGGATGTGAAGACCTTGGTTGGTATTGGCAAGAGTGTAGGTTGTTGCACTGGCCGTTGTTGAACAGGCCACCCAACTCGCATCTCCTGGAGCAGGTGCAGATCCTTCATTAATCAGAACATGAGCAATGTCACTACAACTTCCAACGGTGGTCGTAATACTGGTTGAACTGGTATAGATGGCTGAAGTAAGGCTTATACTGGGCGCCGCTGAAGGAGTCTTATCGTTAACCGTAATATTCACAACTTCCGAAGAGGTCGCATCAACAGTTCCATCATTTGCAATAAAAGTGAAGGCATCATTACCATTGAAATTGACATTACTGGTGTAGGTACAAGTAAGGTCGGTTCCATAAGAGCCTGTGCTAATGCAGTTACTTAGAGTTCCGTTAGTCGGTAGTGACGTAATCTTATAAGTGAGAGAATCTCCATCTACGTCTGTAGCATTACTTAGGGTAATGGAGAGGGCGGTATTATCATCAGTTGTAAAAGATTGATTCGCGGCCATTACGGGGGCATCATTGATGGAATTAATCGTTATAGTCACTGTGGCCGTATTGGAATCAAGATTTCCATCATTTACTTTATAAGTGAATGTTGTTGTCCCGTTAAAATTATTGGCCGGAGTATAAGTACAGGCCCTTGAAGTTCCACCTGTACACGTCACACTTCCCGAAGCTGGATTAGATACTTTGATGTAACTTAGAGTATCTCCATCGATGTCGGATCCGGACGTTAAATTAAAATTTAATACAGTATCTTCATTTGTAGAAACGCTTTGAGTGGTGGCCACGCTCGGGGCATCATTAACGGCATTGATCGTTAGAGTTACAGTCGCATGAGTCGCGGCAGTTGCCATAGAATCAGTGGCAATATAAGTAAAGGAATCGGATCCATTGTAATTTAAATTAGGAGTATACGTACAAGTGAGATCACTTCCATAGCTTGTCGTAATACAATTAGAAAGAACTCCTTGAGTGGGGGCACTTACGATTTTATAAGTGAGTGTATCACCATCGACATCAGTTGCATTAGAAATAGTGAAATTTAGGGGAGTGTCCTCATTTGTACTAAGGGATTGATCGGCCGCCATAACAGGAATGTCATTGACGGCATTCACTGTAATATTAACGGTAGCGATATTGGAATCGAGGGTTCCATCATTCACCTTATAAGTAAAAGAAGTCGCACCATTAAAGTTACTGGCCGGGGTATAAATACAGGCCCTTGAAGTTCCACCCGTACAAGTGACACTACCAGAAGCAGGATCAGATACTTTGATGTAACTTAGAGTATCCGCATCGATGTCGGATCCGGCGGTTAAATTAAAATTTAATACCGTATCTTCATTGGTTGAAATGGATTGAGTTGCAGCGACAGTAGGAGCATCATTAACAGCATTGATCGTTAGGCTTACGGTTGCATGAGTTGCGGCCGTTCCAATTGAATCTGTAGCAATATAAGTAAAAGAATCTGATCCATTATAATTTGCATTTGGAGTATACGTACAAGTGAGATCACTTCCATAGCTTGTCGTAATACAATTAGTAAGCACACCTTGAGTCGGAGCACTTACGACTTTATAGGTGAGCGTATCACCATCGACATCAGTTGCATTTGAAATCGTGAAATTAAGCGCAGTATCTTCATTTGTGCTAAGGGATTGATCGGCCGCCATAACGGGGATATCATTAATTGAGTTAATCGTAATATTGACCGTCGCGACATTGGAATCAAGATCACCATCATTTACTTTATAAGTAAAAGAAGTTGCACCATTAAAGTTATTGGCCGGTGTATAGGTACAGGCCCTTGAAGTTCCACCTGTACAAGAGACACTACCAGAAGCAGGATCAGATACTTTAATATAACTAAGCGTTGAGCCTTCAATATCGGATCCGGTATTTAAGTTAAAATTTAAAACGGTATCTTCATTAGTAGAGATGGACTGAGTCGCGCTCAAGGTCGGAGCATCATTTACTGGAGTTATAGTAATCGATACGGTTGCATCACTAGATGAGTCAGTAAGGGTATCATTTGCTCTATAGGTAAATGAATCCAATCCATTATAGTTGGCATCAGGAGTGTATGAACAAGCTATGTCCGTACCATAGGAACCACTTTGAATACAGTTGGCCAGTGTTCCATGAGCAGGGGCCGTGATGAGCTTATATTGAATTGTCTGAGCTGGGATATCCACATCAGTTGCGCCACTTAAAGTGAAGTTAAGTGTGTTATCTTCATTCACGGTTTCTGATTGATCTCCAACCATCACTGGAGCATCATTTTCTGAGGTTACATTCACGGTAACCGTGGCCGTTGTGGAATCTAGATTTCCATCATTAACTTTATAAGTAAACGTGGTGGAACCATTGAAATTGAGGTCTGGAGTATAAGTACACGACCGAGAGGCTCCTTCATCACATGAAAGTACACCCTCACTAGGGTTAGCTACGATTTGATAAGTCAAGGGATCTGCTTCTACGTCAGATCCTGAATTAAGAGAAAAGCTAACCGCCTGATCTTCATTCGTCGATACTGACTGAGTGGCGGCCAGGGTCGGAGCATCATTAACGGCATTAATTGTTATTGTCACAGTTGCATAAGTGGCGGCATCAGTCACAGAGTCGTTTGCAATAAAAGTAAATGTCTCGACTCCATTAATATTTAACTGAGGAGAGTAGGTACAACTTAGGTCACTTCCATAACTTGTGGTGATGCAATTGCTAAGAGTTCCCTTTGTTGGCGAGGTAACAAGCTTGTAAGTAAGAGGATCGCCATCAGCATCCGAGGCCGCACTTAGGGTGAAGTTAAATGCTGTATCTTCATTTGTACTGAGACTCTGGTCTGCGGCCATAGTAGGCACATCATTAATAGAAATAACATTTAAAGTAACAGTAGAAATATTAGAATCTAAATTTCCATCATTTGCTTTAAAGGTGAAGCTTGTTGTTCCATGATAATTTAAATCAGGCGTATAAGTACAGGCCGTAGATGTTGATCCTGTACAACTAAGATTACCTTGCGCGGGAGGAGATACGATAATATAAGTAAGTGTATCACCTTCAACATCACTGGCACTGGTTAGATTAAAATCTAGCGCAGTATCTTCATTAGTACTTTCTATTTGAGTCGCCGCTACGCTTGGAGCATCGTTTATACTATTAATGGTTAAATTTATCGTGGCCACACTGGAAGCATCAGTAATGGAGTCGTTAGCTATATAAGTAAATGAATCTGTCCCATAAAAATCTTGATTAGGAGTATAAGTACAATCAAGATCGTTATCGTAAGTGGCGCTTGTAATACAATCAGACAGGACTCCATTCGTTGGAGCATTAATGATTTTATAATTAAGAGAATCTCCATCGACATCAGATGCCGCATCAATAATGATATTTAAAGGAGTATCTTCATTAGTCGTTAAGTTCTGATTTGCGGCCATGATTGGAGCATCGTTAATAGAATGAATCGTTATACTTACTGTAGCAAGTGTTGAATCCAATTCATTATCATCGACTTTGTAAGTAAATGAATCACTGCCGTTGAAGTGAGCATTGGGTTCATAACTACATTCACGCTCTGGAACACCAGTACAGGTAAGTGTTCCGTTAAGAGGATTGGTAACAATCGTATAATTAAGAGGGGTCGCTTCAATATCGGCGCCAGCGTTTAAATCAAAATTATGTGTAGTATCTTCATTTGTAGATATAGATTGAGTCGCACCAAGGGTAGGGGCATCATTTACGGGAGTGATCGTGATATCTACAGTCGTTACATTCTCGGAGTCTAAGCTTCCGTCGTGAGCAATATAAGTGAAGCTATCGGATCCATTGTAATTAAGATTTGGTGTGTAATCACAACTGAGGTCCTGACTATAAGAAGAGTTGGTTATACAGTTACTAAGCGTTCCGTTACTAGGAGAATTTACAAGCTTATAACTTAAACTACCCTGAGCATTATCAACATCACTTGCCTGATTTAATGTGATGGATAGGGCGTTATCCTCGGCTACACTTACAGAAAGACCTGGAGCTTGAGTTGGAGGATCATTAACATTTTGAACATTTAAAGTAACTGTTGATAGTGTTGAATCTAACTCACCATCATTGGCCTTGTATGTGAAAGTATCTGTTCCGACAAAGTTAATATTCGGAGAATAAGTACAGTTATTAGTATTGGCTGTACAAGAAAGTAGGCCATTACTAGGGTTACTGGTAATGATGTAATCTAGAGAAGGAGAGTCTACATCTTGTGCTTCAATGAGTGTGAAATTATGATTTGTATCTTCAATAACATTGAGTGCCTGAGTCGCAATAAGAGTTGGAGCATCATTAATTTGTTCTATTTCTAGGGTATATTCAAATTCATGGTAGGGAAGGGTGAGATTAACGTCATTATCACTATCATTTTTCTTACCAACTCTTAAGATAATTTTTGCTTGTGCGGCCGTATCTGATGGAGGTGTGTAATTCCATGTATTGGAATGAGTTGCGGTACTATCATCAAGAATCCATTGGTATGCGATTGTATATTGAGTATCCCAGTGATTGGCATTGACTGTAAATGATCCAGCATTTCCTTCAACGAGATCTTTTGGAACGGAGAGCTCTTTAATTTTAGGAGCAGCATCTTTTAGAATTCCTACTTCATTTCCTGAAGTAACTTCTTTAATCACGTCTTCTGCTGATTGCATACTTTCAAGATCAGCATAAACGGCCGTATAGTCGAGCTGCGTTTCACCAAAGTTACTTCTGAAGATTTGTTCAATTTTATATAAACTATTCGAAAAATCGCTAGTAGGATTATAGTCAAGATCTGTGTTGATGATCATGGCCAGTAAGCTAGAAATCGCTGTTATATCTTGAGTGTTGTAATAGCTTGTAATAATTTTTTCAAACTCTTCCGTACAGCCTGTTATCTTAATTTTATAGCGTGAAGGATTATTTAAATCCAGATCTAGTTCTATGGGGTCAAAGCTAAATTGAGTCGTGTTATTAATTTCGTGAGAAGATAAAGGATTGTCTTCTAGAGGAGTGATGGTACTAATATCAAAAAGCTCAATTCGTGGATTAGTACATGTAACTCCTGCATAGGCCGTATTGATAAAGAAATTATTTTCAACTTGCGAAATGAGTCCATTGAGTGGAGGAATATTTCCTTGAATAAAAGGTGTAGAAGAATAGCTTTGTGAAGATGATGAAGTTTGTTCATCGCTTTGATTATTTTCTTCTGTGGTTGTATCGCTTTCATTAGGAGAGAAGATTCTTGAAAGATAAGAGTTATTTAGTACATCTGTATTATTAGTTTCTTGATTAACATTACTTGAAGGCTCCAATACATTCGAAATATTTTGATTCACTTCATATTCTTTAAATTCTGATGGAATGATGGTTTTTAAATCATTTGATTTTAATTCTTGTGAACTAGAGTCATGATCGATACTAGATTTTTCATCAAGAGATTTCATTTTTCCTAATTTCTTTGATGATAGATTCTTTGCGACTTCTACAGATCCAATAGAAGAAGGAGATCTTTTATGAACTCGGTTATAAAGTTTTTTCTTTGACTCTGGCTTGATAAGTTCGTAGCGAAGACCTAACTCTCTAGCAATTTCGTTGTAGGAAGGAGTTTGTTTTTTGGGATTAGCAAATATCCATAGGCCGACTCCTAAGGTCGTCGTGGTGAAAAATAAAATGATAGTCTTTTTATTCAAGGGCCGTCCCATTTCACTAGTACTGAGCTAAAAGCCAAGTATTACGTAATAATTGTCGGTTTTTACGCACTATTTCTTGATAAAAGTATAAACGAATTTACAAGTGGAACGTAATTATAGGTAGTTATGTTTTTGTAAAATTTTGAAGTTCAATTTTTCTGACAAAATTGTCTGTCATTCGTAGACAATTTATTTGCAAATGAGACGTTTTATTCACAACTTATATACTTTCTGAACTCTTTTTTTAAATGGCTTTTATTTGTTTTAGTTGAAGTTTTCAATTTTTATTATTTAGTTTGTAGAGATTGGCCCGATCAAGAATATAGATCTTTCCATCATTGCTGATATCAATATCATAGGAGTCTTTAAGATAAGGTTCCTTGTTTAAATCTGCTTGCATGAACCCATCAATGTAAATACCTGTTTTACTAATTTGAAATGTAAAAACATTCTCAAAAGATTTTCTAATATGCGGGGCATCTTTAAAATAAAGTTGATTACTATAGGAGCTTGTCACGATGAATTTATCCTCATGAAAGCTAATATCTGAAAAATTTATTTTCTTAGATTGGAAAGGAAGTTCTACCTGCTTCCAGGTCTTTCCTGCATTATTAGTAAAATAAAGCCCTCCTGTAATACCACCGATGAGACCCGTCTTTGTATTTTTAAAATATACTGAGTTAAGTGATGTAGGTGCTTTGAAAAGCAGGTTCCATGTCTTTGCTGCATCTTTTGTTTCAAAAACATTTCCAGTGTAAGTGACGACAATGAAATGAGCGGGGGAGAAGACATGTAAATCATTTACGTAAATTGATTTTTCTAGCAGAGGATTCAGTTTTAATAGGCTCCATTTTTTCCCCGTATTGTGGGTTGAAAGTATCGTTGCTCTTTGTCCGTCAGATCCAACAATAAGGGCCATCTCCGAGGTGACGACTTTTATTTTATAATATTTGGGTTGAAGTGAAGCCCCACTCTTATCTATCAGTTTACTTGTATCATAAATATTCCAGGTCTTTCCTAGATCCGGCGTTTGAAATAAGTATTTTGATTCCCCAACTATCCATAAGTTTTCGCCAAGAAAAGCTGAAGAGTGAAAACTATTTGCAAATTTAGAAAACTGAAATTCTTTCCATGTTGAACCACCGCTTTGAGTGAGTCGAGCTCTGAGCCCACTACCTCCAACGAGTACTCCTGTTTTAGAGTCTCTAAAATTGACATCATTATAGAAATGAAAGCTAGTGTTTTTCAGGTGATTTAAAACTTTTACTGATCGTTTATCAAATGAGTTTATAAAGGTTCTATTTGTTTGTGAATCTATGACTTTTTCATGAATCTCAATATCTTGATATTCTTTAATGCCTTTTAGTTGTTCTATTTCTAATAACTTTTTTTGATTACAACTCATTAGCATAAGTGCGCAAAAGATAAGGTATTTCATATTTAGCGTATCTCTTTTATTTGTAGATATATTTACTAATAGCTTACTCATTTATTTTATCTAGGACAATTTTCTTCTCATTTTGACTGTGAGTCATTTACTTGAGTAGAAAAGTTGAATTGTTTAAAAACTTAAACAATTTGAGCACGAAGGGCACAAGGTTTTCATTTAATTTTTAGTTAATTTAGTAGGTGAAAACTTAATCAGGAGTATTATATGAATCCCGAGGTCCAAACTTTATCCAATACAACAGCTGATGCTTTCTTACACACACAGGCTAAAAATAATAACGATTCAAAAAAACTTGCTCGCGATAAGGCAAAAGAGAAATGGAATTCTTATAAGAAAACGATGAAAAGAAATGTAACTATTTTTGACCTTGCTCGTGATGGAAGAGTAGATGATTTAAAAAGTGCCGTTCAAATGATTCTGGAAGAAAGTAGTTATGAGTGTCTTGAAGATAATTCATTTGAAGCTTCACTCAACGAAAAGAATAAACGTGGTCACTCCCCACTGATGCTCGCTATTTATAATAATCAACTTACCATGGCCGAGTATCTCATTGATATGGGAGCGGATGTTAATTCTCGAGATTACAATAGTAATACAATTTTAATGGGAGCGGCTTTTAAAGGAAATATTGCGGCCATTGAATTATTGGTTTCTAACGGTGCACAGATCGACCTGCGAAATAGTGCGGATATGAGTGCTCTTGATTGGGCACGACTCTTTGGCAGAAAAGAAGCGATTGCTAAATTAAAAGACCTCTCTTCTAGTGAATCGCAACCCTCACTTAGTTCAAGACTATCTATGGGATTCAGACTCTTTAAAAGTGCACTTATCGCAAAATAATAATTCATTTAATACTAACTAAGGATTAACAATATTATGAAGAAGAAAGGACTAACTACGGCCGCAGGCCTACCTATAGCAGAAAATCAACACTCAAAAACGACAGGTCCTCGTGGGCCAGTGCTAATTGAAGGATTGCAATTAATTGAAAAGTTAGCTCACTTTAATCGTGAGCGTATTCCCGAGAGAGTGGTACATGCTAAGGGTTTTGGGGCTTTTGGTAAGCTCACTATCACTCATGATATTACACAATATAGTTGTGCCGATATTTTTAGCGAAGTAGGTAAGGAAACGGAAATGTTTGCGCGCTTTTCCACTGTTGCTGGTGAAAAGGGTTATGCCGATACAGATCGTGATCCACGAGGTTTTGCTCTTAAATTTTATACACAAGAAGGAATATGGGATCTTGTCGGTAATAATACGCCTGTCTTCTTTGAAAGAGACCCTATTAAATTTCCCGATTTTATACATACTCAGAAAAGAGATCCTCAAACAGGACGCAAAGATCCGCGTCGCATGTGGGATTATTGGTCTCAATCACCTGAGAATATGCACCAGCTTATGATTCTCTTTAGTGATCGTGGCCTACCTGATGGGTTTCGTCATATGAATGGATACGGCTCACACACTTTTTCTCTATGGAATAATAAGAATGAAAGATTTTGGGTCAAGTTTCATTTTAAAACACAACAAGGAATTAAAAATCTAATGCCCAGTGAAGGTACGAAGCTTGCGGGTGAAAATCCTGACTATGCAGGAGAAGATTTATTCACCGCCATTGAAGAAGGTCACTTTCCTAAATGGGATCTTAAGATTCAAGTTGTTCCAGAGAAAGAAGCTGAAAACTTTAATTTTAATCCCTTTGACCTCACTAAGGTATGGCCTCATGGTAAGTACCCTTTAATTGATGTAGGGGTAATGGAGCTTAATCGTAACCCTGAAAACTACTTTGCTCAAGTGGAGCAAGTTGCTTTTTCTCCTAATAATATGCCTCCAGGCATTGGAGCCTCTCCTGATAAGATGCTTCAAGGTCGTCTCTTTGCTTATGGAGATGCCCATCGCTATCGCTTAGGTACAAACTATCAGGCGTTGCCAGTCAACCAATCGATTACGGCCACAGAGCACTATCAGCGTGATGGTGCCATGAGATTTGATGGTAACTTTGGTTCAATGGATAACTATGAACCGAATAGCTTTAATGGTCCTAGCGAATTTGAAAATCGCGATCGCATTCTAGGACCACCCTTAGAGATTAACGGGAATGCTGATTTTTACAATTCTCATCTTGATAATGATGACTATACCCAGGCCGGTAACTTGTATCGTCTCTTTGATAACGATCAAAAAGAGAGAACGGCCGAAAATATTGCTGGCGCATTATCTAGTTCGAAAAACGATATTAAGAAAAGAATGGTCGATCATTTTGCGAAATGTGATTCTGATTTGGGCGAGCGACTACAAAAGAAACTAAATAATAAATAAATTCGCAAAGGGTGATAGGTTCACCCTTTGCTTTAAATTTAGCGCTCTAAAATTTCAATAAGACCCGTTTCCCCATCAAAGCGGATATAATCTCCTGTCTTGATTCTCTTCGTTAGATTCTTAATGGATACGATTGTGGGAAGACCCATTTCTCGAGCAACAACGGCCGAGTGGGACAGAAGCCCTCCTCTTTCCACAAGTAGGCCTTTGGCCGAAGGGTAGAGGGGAATCCAACCTGGATCGGTTCTATAGGTAACGAGAATCTGATCTTTTAATTCCATATCATCTTCAGGACCCATAATCACTTTAACCTCTCCCTCAATAACTCCAGGAGAACACCCTAGACCTTTGAGTTGATTTTCAGCTAGGTCGGATTCATCAATTTCAACGGGATCAGGAAAGTGCTTATTACGATAGTAAACAATACCGCGAGTATGAAAACGACTGTCAGGAGCTTCTCCTTGTTCAAAGCGTTCATATTCATTCTTTCTCGCCTGAATGATTTCTCGTAAATTATGTGTGGTCGTTGTTCCTTCAAATAATCCTTCAAACTCTTCAAGGGTTAAGTAGAAGACATCTTTTGCTGTATCGATTTGACCTGCAATCGTCAGTTTATCACCAATCGTGTAGTACATCTGTCTTACAACACCATAGATGCGGGTCCTACAAAATCGTGTGTTCTCACGATTCATAACGGCCTTTCTTGTGTGCTTAAGCGCCCAGTTGAAGATGAGCTTTTTAAAACCACTGAGCGATTGATTAAGCTCTTTTTCCGCGTTTTCTTTAATTTGTTTTTCACGAATTTCATATTTTTCAAGATCGGTTTGATCTGCATTAATGAGATTCTTTAAGAATACGAATAATTGAGTGGGATCGCGGTGAAGATCAATCTGTTCAAGCTTCATTTCACTCATACAGCGAAATCCGTACTTATCAATATAATCAAGTACATCTTCATAAACTTCAACATAGGGGCTTCTGGCCAGGGCCTCCATTAAATTCTCTTTGGGCGTATCCAGTACTAGCTTTTTTAACTGATCATCCTTAACAACTTTGGCGGCCATAAGAATGAGGCGTTTTGTGGGTTCGGCACTTTCTAGATTTCCGTTTCCAGAGAGAAGATCATTGAAGAAGTTATCACCTAAGTGAGAGAGCCACTTTTGTCCTAGGGCCTTATATATTCCAAAATGAACCATGCACAGAAAGTCATTAATAATAGGGGCATGCCATTTCCAAAGTAAATCTTTTTCTAGCCTTCGATACTCAACATAGATTTGATCCATTCTCATAGATGAATAATCAAGACGACGATACTTATTATAGAATTCATTAAATACTCTTAAATATTCATCGACAATATTTTGAATATTTAAATGAAAGTAGAAAAACTTAAATCCTGTTACTACTTTTTTAATTCTTGCGCCTAGTGTGTTTTGATATTCAGGTGGTCGAATACGCTGCGCAATCTCATCGGCAAGGGTTTCATCCGTTCCCATCATGGTTTCCATGAATTTACGATTAAACTTATAACCAGGTAAGATATTAGTAAGCTTGTACCAGTTTAAGAGATTGTAATAGATACGGCCGTAGAATATTCCAAGCATATTGCTGAGAAAGTCATCCATTTTTCTAATTTGAGAAGCGGGCACCATTAGAATTTCGCAAAATTGTACGTAGACCTGGCGATAGACGTAGCGAGCAAATCCAAAGGTGAGAGGTAGGGTTAATCCTCCATAACTTTCTACAATATTAGAATTATCCCATATGAAAAGTCTTCCCTGGGCACTATAGGTTTCCGTGGTGATGGGTCTTGTTTGTAAAAGATAGAGCTGCCCTTTAAAGAAGGCCCACTCAATATCTTGAGGGTCTTGATAGATATCTTCGATGACTCGTGCCATGTCAATAAGCTGATTAATTTGAACTTGGTTAAGACTTGGCTTCTCGCCCAATTCCTTATCTAGGGGACTCACGAGAATACGGCCAGCATTGGGGTCTTTGAGAAATATTTCAGTTTGTGGATTATTTTCCGAACTGATGATGTTCTTTGTATCTCTTTGAACATGATAAGAGTCGCCTTCAAGATGGCCACTTACAAGGCCCTCGCCTACACCAAATACGGAATTGATGACGGCCAGTTTAGGAGATTTACAAATAGGATCTGCTGTGATGATACCTCCTACTGGTTCTGCAAAAATCATATCTTGTAGGACCTCCGCCACTGAGATGGTTATTATTTCAAGATTATTTTGA
>JBLWYP010000044.1:0-15652 GCA_048266825.1 Bacteriovoracaceae bacterium
GTAATTGCCGCTGTTAGCGTCGTTTTACCATGGTCAACGTGTCCAATTGTACCGATGTTTACGTGAGGTTTACTTCTGTCAAATTTTTCCTTGGCCATCTAGAGTCTCCTTAATAAACCAATTGTTAAATATAAATCCCTTTCGATTCTAATATTTTCTTCGCTAAATCTTTAGCAATTATTTCATATTTAGCAAACTCCATAGAGAAGCTTGCTCGTCCCTGCGATTTTGATCTAAGATCAGTACTATATCCGAAAAGCTCTGCCAATGGTACTTGGGCATCAATTAGTTCTTTATTTTGCTTAGTACCCATACTTTTTATGTGGCCACGCTTTGCATTAATGTCTGAAATAACATCTCCCGTGTACTCTGAAGGCGTTATTATCTCAAGATCCATTATAGGTTCTAGTAATTCTAATGAATTCTTTCTGCATGCATCCATAAAGGCTTGTGAAGCTGCTATCACATACGCTACTTCTGATGCTTCCTCTTCATTATATTGAGCTTCTAATAACGTAACTTTGATATTAATAAAAGGATAACCAGCAAGAGCACCAGCTGGTGCCGTATCTAAAATACCTTTTTTAATTGATTCAATATAATTTTCTGGAATTTGTTTTTTTGTTAACTCTGTTTCAAACATTACACCAGACTGATGATCTGTAGGTTCTACGCGAAGCTTACAGTGACCAAATTGCATCTTTCCTGCTTGTTCTTTATGAAATAAGTTTTCAGCTTCCGTCACAAGAGAAATACTTTCTCTATAGGAAACCTGAGGTTTACCTACGTTCACTCCAACCTTAAATTCACGTAGTAATCGGTCTGCAATAATTTCTAAATGCAGCTCTCCCATTCCATAAATAAGAAGCTGACCAGTCTCTTTATTGTGATTATAGCTAAAGCTAGGGTCTTCAATCTGTAACTGATCTAATGTTGCAAGTAGCTTCTTTTCATCTGCAGCAGTCTTTGGCTCTATAGCAACAGAAATCACTGATTCAGGAAAATCCATTAAATCATAGATAATCGTTTTATTTTCGGCACAAAGAGTTTCACCTGTCGTTGTTGACTTCATTCCCGTCAACGCTACGATATCACCAGCTCCGGCAGTTTCTAATTCTGTTCTTTTATTAGAATGCATTTGCATAATTTTATTTACACGTTCTTTCTTTTTCTTAAGTGGATTATAGACATTTTGACCAACCTTTATTTCACCGCTATAAATTCTCACGTACGTCAAAAGGCCTACAAATGGGTCTGATGTTATTTTAAAGGCAAGACCTGAGAATTGATCAGCAACATCAGGCTTTCTTAATTCCTCTTTTTCATGATCTTTACCAGACACACCTCTAACTTCACCCCTATCTATTGGCGAGGGTAAATAATCACAAATGGCATCAAGAAGAGGCTGCACACCTTTATTCTTAAAGGCTGATCCACATAGAACAGGAACAAAAAAATCTTCAATTGTAGCTTTTCTTATTACTTTTTTAATTTCATCTATAGAGATATCTTCTCCACCGAGATATTTTTCTGCAAACTCATCATCATAATCAGCGAGAGTTTCAATAAGTTCTTCTCGAGCCAACTCCGCATTGTCCTGAAAATCAGCTGGAATATCTTCTTCCTCAACTGAACTTCCCATATCTTCAGATTTGAATCTCTTAGCCTTCATTGTCACAAGATCAATTATTCCCATGAACTCGTCTTCTGCACCAATTGGAAGCTGAATGGGAGCAGCCACTTTATTTAATTTATTTCTGATATCTTCTACACAATTATTGAAATCTGCACCCACGCGATCCATTTTATTACAAAATGCCAGTCTAGGAACTTTATAATGGTCTGCTTGGCCCCAAACCGTTTCAGACTGAGGCTCTACACCATGAACAGCATCAAATACGCCCACAGCTCCATCTAGAACTCTCAGAGCTCTCTCAACTTCAATCGTAAAGTCTACGTGCCCAGGCGTATCGATAATATTAATAACTTTATCAGTCCACTTGCATGTTGTTGCAGCAGAGGTAATTGTAATTCCTCTCTCCTGCTCCTGGACCATCCAGTCCATTGTTGCAGCACCATCGTGAACTTCACCGATCTTATAATTTACACCTGTATAGTATAAGATTCTTTCTGTTGTAGTCGTTTTACCCGCATCAATGTGGGCCATAATACCAATATTTCTAATGAGATTAAGATCCTTGACCATAACTTCCTCATACTGTGTTTTTTAACGAAAAAAGGGCCTCTTTAGTTCATATAACTTAAACCAAAGAAGCCCTTTATAAAAGACTGTATTTATTTAAATAGAATTACCACTTAAGGTGAGCAAAAGCTTTGTTAGCTTCAGCCATCTTGTAAACATCTTCTCTCTTCTTAACAGATCCACCACGACCATTTGAGGCATCAATGAACTCATCTGCTAATCTATCGATCATAGTTTTTCCGTTACGTGCACGAGCATAGTCACGGATCCAACGAATCGCTAAAGATTGACGTCTATTTTGTCTAACTTCGACAGGTATCTGGTAAGTTGCTCCACCGATACGACGAGACTTAACCTCAACCGCTGGCTTAACATTTGAAAGTGCTTTCTTAAAAAGTTTAAGAGGCTCTTCACCAGTTTTTTGCTCACAAAGCTCCAATGCACCGTAAAAGATCTTTTCAGCAGTAGCTCTTTTACCACCATACATTAGACCATTGATGAACTTTGTTACTACTACGTCTTGAAAACGTGGATCAGGTAGCACCTGTCTCTGTTCTGCGCGATGTTTTCTACTCATAATTTACTCCCTACTTCACCCCTTGATTAATACAATCAATAAGGGATTACTCTCCGCGGGCCACGAAACCTTGCTTCAGCCCTTGGAGAATGGATAATTTAATAATATTAATTACTTCTTAGGTTTCTTAGCACCGTACTTAGAACGACGCTGTCCTCTTTTATCAACACCGGTCGCATCAAGTGCTCCACGGATAGTATGATAACGAACACCTGGAAGATCTTTTACTCTTCCCCCACGAATAAGAACAATACTGTGTTCTTGTAGGTTATGTCCTTCACCACCAATATAAGAGGTTACTTCAAATCCAGAAGTTAAACGTACACGACATACCTTTCTCATCGCTGAGTTAGGTTTCTTAGGTGTAGTTGTATAAACTCTGGTACAAACGCCACGTCTCTGTGGACATGACTTTAGGGCCGGTGACTTTGTTTTAATAAACTTGTCTTGACGACCTTTTCTAATCAACTGGTTAATAGTAGGCATTCTACTGCTCCTTCCTACGTCTCGCTTCTACGGTTCGCATGTAATTTCCTAGCTAGTTTGTGTAGCACATCAAACTAACTAGGACAAGTTTTTTACAATGAAAGTGTAACTGATTCACTCTCTGTTTCTTCAGATTCATCCATAATCGCAGCATCAAAGTCACGATATCTAGATAATCCAGTTCCAGCAGGTATCAATCTACCCATAATTACGTTCTCTTTAAGCCCTCTTAGCATATCTTTCTTACCTTCAAGAGTAGCTTGAGTAAGAACCTTAGTAGTTTCCTGGAACGATGCCGCAGAAATAAAAGATTCTGTTGTCAAACTTGCTTTGGTAATACCAAGTAGTAGAGGTCTTCCTTTTGCTGGCTCTAGGCCATCAGCAGCAAGAATTTCATTAGTGTCGGCAAGCATTGTTTTAGTAATAGTATCACCTGCTACAAATTGAGAGTCACCTGGGTCAGTAACTTCAACTTTCTTAAGCATTTGAGAAACGATTACCTCGATGTGCTTGTCGTCGATCTTAACACCTTGAAGACGATAAACTTCTTGAATCTCGTCAACGATATATCTCGCTAATTCTTTAATACCCTTAACTCTAAGAATATCATGAGGATTAGCTGGACCATCCATGATTGGCTCCCCAGAACGAACGTAGTCACCTTCGTTAACAACTACGTAACGGCCTTTTGGAACACTGTATGTTACTGGGTCAGAACCATCATCTGGTCTGATTATAATACGACGGCTACCTCTAAGTTCAGCTCCAAACTCAACAGTACCTGCAACATCTGATATCTGTGCAGCATTCGCAGGCTTTCTTGCTTCGAAAAGCTCGGCAACCCTAGGAAGACCCCCAGTAATATCTTTTGTTTTTGTCGTTTCACGGTCAACTTTAGAAAGCGCCGATCCAATATCAACAGACTCACCCTCTTGGGCAATAATGTTTGCACCAGTTTGAAGACGGTAAGTTGCATGTCTCTTAGTACCAGGAACTATAATAGGGTTCCCAGCCTCATCTACAACAGAAATTCTTGGTTGTAGTGAAGGATCTTTTGATTCTGCAATTACACGAGTTGTAAGACCTGTAACAGGATCAACAGATTCCATTACTGTTTGTCCCACAATCATATCTTCAAACTTAATCATACCAGCGACTTCAGTTAAGATCGGAATTGAGAAGGGATCCCATTCAATAATCTTATCACCAACGTTAACTTCATCTCCTTCTTTGTAGAAGATTTTCGCTCCGTAAATCGCAGGATATTTTTCTTTAATTGAACCTGTATTATCTTTAATTAAGATCTCACCAACTTTGTTCATGATGATCATATCGCCAGACTGCATAGTTGCAACCTTAACGTTATCAAAGGCAATATTACCAGCAGTTCTAATTTCTGTTTTGTTAACCTGTGCACCAGCTGTTGCTGTACCACCAACGTGGAAAGTACGCATCGTAAGCTGTGTACCTGGCTCACCAATCGACTGAGCAGCAATAATACCGACAGTCTCACCAATACTAACAAGATTTCCTCTCGCAAGGTCACGGCCAAAGCACATCCCACAGAAACCATGTCTTTCACGACAAGTAAGAACAGTTCTTACTTTAATCTGGTCAATTTCATTTTCTTTAAGAAGTGGAACATCTTTTTCAGTAAGAACATAACTTGAAGGTAGAACTTCTTCACCATCAGCGTTTAGGATTGGACCACAAGTCACACGTCCCATAACTCTTTCAGTTACATCTTCAACAATCTCACCAGCTTCAATTCTAGAGTTTAGGATAATTCCGTCATTAGACTCACAGTCATAAGTACGAATAATACCATCTTGAGCTACGTCAACAAGACGACGCGTAAGATATCCAGAGTTTGCTGTTTTCAGGGCAGTATCGGCAAGACCTTTACGAGCACCGTGAGTAGAAGAGAAGTATTGAAGAACCGAAAGACCTTCACGGAAATTTGAAGTAATCGGTGTTTCAATAATTTCACCAGAAGGTTTGGCCATTAGACCACGCATACCTGCTAGCTGTCTCATCTGAGTTGTAGAACCCCTTGCACCAGAGTTTGCCATCATGAAAATTGAGTTAAATGATGGAGCTTGCTCAGTTTCACCTTTATCGTTGGTGAATGTATCTTGAGAGATTTTTTCGAGCATTACTTTTGTAAGTACTTCATTGGTTTGTGACCAAACATCAATTACTTTGTTGTAACGCTCACCATTTGTAATAGAACCTTCGTTATACTCTTCTGTAATTCTATCAACTTCACCATATGCTTCATTGAGAATATCAACTTTAGCTGCCGGGATAGTCATATCATTTACGTTAATAGAGATACCGGCTTTGGTTGAATACTGATAACCAAGTCTCATTAGAGAATCAGCAAGAAGAACAGTTTCCTTCTCAGTTCCAACTTTATAAGCAAGGTCAATTAACTTACCAAGCTCTTTCTTACCAAGAACCTTGTTAATGTCTGAGTACTGAAGACATCCAGGAATAACATCATAAATAAATGTTCTTCCCACAGTTGTTTCAATGATCTCACCACTAACACGCACTTTAATTGGTGCTTGAAGGTGAAGGTTTCCAGAATGGAAAGCAAATTGAGCTTCTTCTTTAGAAGAAAATGTTTTTCCATATCCACGAGCGAATGGACGTACTCTAGACATGTAATACAGTCCGAGAACGATATCCTGAGAAGGTACGATAATTGGAGTACCATCTTTCGGAGAAAGGATGTTGTTTGTTGACATAGCAAGAACACGACACTCAATCTGAGCCTCTAGTGAAAGAGGAACGTGAACGGCCATCTGGTCACCGTCAAAGTCAGCGTTGAAGGCCGTACAAACTAGAGGGTGAAGCTGGATAGCTTTACCTTCAATAAGTACAGGTTCAAAGGCTTGAATACCAAGTCTGTGAAGAGTTGGTGCACGGTTAAGAAGAACTGGATGCTCTTGAACAACTTCTTCAAGAATATTCCAAACTTCTTCTTTTTGTTGATCAACCATTCTTTTCGCTACTTTAATCGTAGTACAGTGACCACGCTCAATGAGCTTGTTGTAAATAAATGGCTTGAATAGCTCAAGGGCCATAAGCTTAGGAAGACCACACTGATGAAGTCTAAGGCTTGGACCAACAACGATTACAGAACGTCCAGAATAGTCAACACGCTTACCAAGAAGGTTTTGACGGAAACGCCCTTGCTTCCCTTTAAGCATATCAGAAAGTGATCTTAATGGACGCTTATTAGCTCCAGTGAAAACTTTCCCTCTTCTACCATTATCAAAAAGAGCATCTACAGCTTCTTGAAGCATTCTCTTTTCGTTTCTAATAATAATTTCAGGAGCATTAAGTTCCTTAAGTCTTCTTAGACGATTGTTACGATTGATCACACGACGATAAAGATCGTTAAGATCAGAAGTAGCAAAACGTCCCGCTTCTAGAGGCACTAGAGGACGAAGATCTGGTGGAAGCACTGGAATTACATCCATCATGAACCATTCAGGTCTGTTGTCAGACTTAAGAATTGACTCTACAACTTTCAAGCGCTTAACAAATTTTGTTCTCGCCATCTCAGTAGTTGCAGAACGAAGGCCACGTCTTAGTTCTTTATTGTCAGTATCAAGGTCAATCTTTCTAAGAAGATCTTTTACACATTCTCCACCCATTCCGGCTTCAAACTCGATTCCTTGTTCTTTCAATTCAAAGAATTGTTGCTCAGTTATAACTTGACCAACTTTAAGACCACCATCTACTTCATCTGTAGCAGATGAAGTTACGATATAGGCTTCATAATAAAGAACTTTTTCAAGCTCTTTAAGAGTTAGGTTAAGTAGTGCACCAAGACGAGAAGGTAGTGATCTTAAAAACCAAATATGGGCAACAGGTGCTGCTAATTCGATATGACCACATCTTTCACGACGTACTTTGGAAAGTGTAACTTCAACACCACACTTCTCACAAACCACACCTCTGTGCTTCATTCTCTTATATTTACCACAAATACATTCGTAGTCTTTGATTGGACCAAAGATCTTTGCGCAGAAAAGACCATCTCTTTCTGGCTTGAAAGTTCTGTAGTTAATTGTTTCTGGTTTTCTGACTTCACCAAAAGACCACTCACGGATAGTATCCGGAGAGGCCAACTTTATAGATACAGCTTCAACACTAACTGGATCTTTTGGTTTATCAAAAAAGTTTAAAAGGTCTTTCATATTATGCCCTCAACAAATTAGTTAAAGCTTTCTTCTTCTGAATTTTCTTCAAGTTTAACGTCAAGACAAAGTGCTTGTAGCTCTCTGATAAGAACGTTAAATGATTCAGGAAGCCCTGGTTCTAGTACTTGCTCACCTTTCACAATGGACTCGTACATTCTTGTTCTACCGATAACATCATCAGATTTAACTGTTAAGAACTCTTGAAGTGTATAAGCTGCCCCATAAGCTTCAAGGGCCCACACTTCCATTTCTCCAAGTCTCTGCCCACCAAACTGAGCCTTACCACCAAGTGGCTGCTGAGTAACAAGTGAGTAAGGTCCTGTAGAACGTGCGTGAAGTTTTTCATCAACTAAGTGGTGAAGCTTCAGCATGTACATGATTCCAACAGTTACTTCTTCGGCAAATGCATCTCCAGTAATTCCGTCAAAAAGTGTTGTTTTACCACTTTCATCTAGGTTACCAAGTCTAAGCATTTCACGAATGTCTTCTTCTTTTGCACCGTCAAAACAAGGTGTAGCAAAACGAACACCTGTAGAAAGTTGTTCAGCGATTTCACGAACTCGTTTATCACTTACTTTCTTAAGGAATTCTTTCACTTCATCAGTCTTATAGATTTCATAAATGAAGTCTTTAAGCTCATGAATTTCAGCCTGTTCTTCCATCATTAATTTAATTTTCTCACCTAGACCACGACCGGCCCAACCAAGATGCAACTCAAGAAGCTGACCAATGTTCATACGAGACGGAACCCCTAGTGGGTTAAGCACGATTTCAACAGGAGTACCATCAGCAAGGTATGGCATATCTTCTGCTGGAAGAACATTGGAGATAACCCCTTTGTTACCGTGACGTCCGGCCATCTTATCACCAGGCTGTAGCTTACGTTTAATTGCAACGTAAACAGTTACCTTTTTGATAACACCTGGAGGAAGTTCATCTCCACGGTGAAGCATAGCGATTTCCTCGTTTGAACGAGTACGTACACGATTAATTCTGTTTCTAATATCAGCGAAGTATTCACTAAGTTTTTCTTCAAGCTCAGGTTGAAGTGGTAGGTAACCGATTAACTCAAAAGGAATACTTTTTAAGATTTCAGCTGTTACCTCAACTCCTTTCCCAAGTAGTTCACTTGAACCATCTTCAGAAACTAGTTTATCCGTAGTTGCAGAACCTTTTAAAAGTTTTGCAATTTGGAAAATCGCCGAGTTCTGAATTGATTTAATTTCAATTCTTTCATCTCTTCTAATCAGAGTTGTTTCAAGATCTATAATTTCTTTTGATCTTGCATCAAGCTCAACACCCTCGCGAGTGTAAACTTTTGCATCAATAACTGTACCACGTACAGATGATGGAACTCTAAGTGAAGTATCTTTAACATCTCCGGCTTTATCACCAAAGATTGCTTTAAGAAGTTTTTCTTCAGGAGAAAGTTGAGTTTCACCCTTAGGAGTAATCTTACCTACCAGAATATCTCCTGGCTTGATGATCGCTCCAACTCTAATGATCCCTGCTTCATCAAGGTCAGCAAGTGCCTCTTCAGAAACATTCGGAATATCGCGAGTAACTTCTTCTTTTCCTAACTTAGTATCACGTGCTTCTACTTCAAATGATTCAATGTGAACTGAAGTAAATACGTCTCTAGCAAGTAGGTTTTCGTTAATGAGAATCGAATCTTCGTAGTTATATCCACCCCAAGGCATGAAAGCTACGAGAACGTTTTGTCCAAGGGCCAAGTCACCATTATGTGTACCAGGACCATCGGCAATAACCATTCCCTTCTTAACCACGTCGCCTTCTTTTACGAGAGCTTTTTGGTTGTTAGAAGTATTCTGGTTAGTTCTTTGGTATTTGATGAGCTTATAGATATCAACACCAGACTCACCTTCTTCGAACTTATCTCTTTGAATAACAATACGGTTAGAATCAACAAAGATTACTTTTCCATCTGCTTTCGCGAAAATAATCGCACCAGAGTCACGAGCAACAATTGCTTCAACACCAGTACCGATAATCGGAGCATCAGTCTTAACAACAGGCACTGCCTGTCTCATCATGTTCGATCCCATTAGGGCACGGTTGGCATCATCGTGCTCAAGGAAAGGAATTAGAGATGTTGCAATCGAGATCATCTGCGAAGGTGAAACGTCCATTAAGTGAACTTCTTCAGCGGCCGTAAGTGTAAAGTCACCAGAGGCACGTGAAGGGATATGCTCACCTGTTACCTTACCGTCTTTGATATGCTCAACATCTACCTGAGCAATAACCTTTCCTTCTTCTTGGAAAGCTGTAAAGTATTTTGGTTCTCCAACACTTCTGTCTTCATTTACAACCTGGTAAGGAGTTTCAATGAATCCGTATTCAGAAACTCTTGCATAAGTAGCAAGTGAAGTAATTAGACCAATGTTTGGTCCTTCAGGAGTCTCAACCGGACACATTCTTCCATAGTGAGTTGAGTGAACGTCACGTACTTCGAATCCTGCTCTTTCACGTGTTAGACCACCTGGCCCAAGTGCAGAAAGACGTCTTTTGTGAGTAACTTCTGAAAGTGGATTTGTTTGATCCATGAATTGTGATAACTGTGAACTACCAAAGAACTCTTTAACAGCAGCAGCAACAGGCTTCTGGTTAACAAGGTCATAAGGCATCATTGTATCAATTTCTTGAATAGCCATTCTTTCCTTAACAGCTCTTTCCATACGGACAAGACCTACGCGGAACTGGTTTTCAAGAAGTTCACCAACAGCACGTACACGACGGTTACCGAGGTGATCAATATCATCTACTTTACCCTTACCGTTGTTGAGCTCAACAAGGTATCTGGCCGTCATGATAATATCGTCTTTAGTAAGGACAGTATTCTCAACAGGAATTTCTGTACCAAACTTATAATTAACTTTCATACGACCAACTCTAGAGAGGTCATATCTTTCTTCGTTAAAGAAAAGGTTTTGGAAAAGTGTCTCAGCAGCTTCAACTGTTGGTGGCTCACCTGGACGAAGTCTTTCAAAAATCTTAATGAGAGCTTCTTCACGTGAATCAGTTTTATCAATAAGAAGAGTGTTTCTTACTTGATCACCAAAGTTGATATTATCAATATAAAGAACTTTTACACTGTTAATATCTGCAGCTTGTAGTTCTTGCATTTTGGCTTCTGAAAGTGCTTCATTACCTAAGCATAGAACTTCACCCGTAGATTCATCAAAAATATCTTCAGCAACTACTTTACCAATTATTTCGTCAAGTTCAGCATCTATTTGCTTGATACCGGCATCTTTTAATTTCTTAATTGATGCTTTAGTAAACTTCTTACCTTTACGGATAAGTTGCTTGCCTGAACTTGGGTCTAGAATATCTTGGGTTGCACGAGTACCGTTAAGTAGTTCAACATCAAGTTCACGAGTGAAGCTTCCATCTTTATTAAAGTGGATAACTTCTTTCTCATAGAACATATCAAGTAGTTCTGGAGTACTATATCCCATCGCCTTAAGTACAACAGTAGCGTGAAGTTTACGCTTTCTATCAATACGGGCGAAAAGAATATTTTTATGGTCAAATTCAAAGTCTAACCAAGAACCACGGTGAGGAATAATACGTGCACTATAAAGTAGTTTACCACTTGAGTGCTTCTTACCACCATCGTGTTCGAAGATAATACCTGGAGATCTGTGGAGCTGTGAAACAATAACACGTTCTGTTCCGTTATAAACGAAAGAACCAGTCTCTGCCATTAGAGGGATATTTCCGAGATATACCTCTTGTTCCTTGATTGAAGAAACATTTCTTTGCTCATTACCATCTTTATCAACGGCAACATCGTAGAATACCAATCTTACAACAACCTTTAATGGGGCTTCATAAGAAAGACCACGCTGACGACATTCCTTAACTGTATATTTTGGTTCTTCAAGCGAATAGCTAACGAACTCAAGAGATACTGTCTTGTTAAAGTCGTAAATTGGGAATACTGAATTGAATACGGCCTGAAGTCCAGTTTCCTCACGCTTAGCAGGTGGGACATCCTTCTGAAGAAATTCATCATAAGAATTCGTCTGCAATCGCATAAGTGGTGGAGTGTCGAGGACAGTGGGTACGGAAGAAAAGTTCTTTCGGAACCATTCATTAGGCTTAAAAACCTGAGTCATGTTTAATTCTCCTAGTGAGAGAAGCTTCGAGCAATTAAATCATTATTTAACGTGTCGTTTACAAGTGGTCTAACAAATAAAAACACAAATAGGTGTGAAAGTGAATATCACTTCCACACCATTATTTTCTTATGCAGCAATTAAGTCAAACTTACTTAAGTTCAACTTTAGCACCAGCGGCTTCAAGTTTCTTCTTGATTTCTTCCGCTTCAGCTTTTTCAACGCCTTCTTTAACTGACTTAGGAGCACCTTCAACAAGTTCTTTTGCTTCTTTAAGTCCAAGTCCAGTAATAGCACGTACTTCTTTAATTACGTTAATTTTCTTAGCACCTGCTTCAGCAAGAACTACATTGAATTCAGTTTGCTCTTCAGCAGCTGCACCAGCAGCGGCACCAGCTACAGCAACAGGAGCAGCAGAAACACCAAACTTGTCTTCTAGTTCTTTTACTAGGTCAGCAAGATCAATTACAGACATTGCAGAAATATGTTCAATCATTTGTTCATTTGTAATAGCCATTTTATTCTCCTAAAATTTTTTCAATTTTTAACTTTCAAACCAAATTAACATTAAGCTTCAACTTCGCCTTCAGAATCAGCTTTTTCAACTTTTAAAGCACCTGGAGTTTCTACACCTTGTGTCTCACACTCATCTTTAATTGAGTTAGTAAGACGTGCAAAAGCAGAAATAGGGGCCATAAATGTAGCAAGTAAAGTTCCAAGCATTTCATCACGTGATGGAAGATCTGCAAGTTGCTTAACTTTATCGAGGCTAATGACCTCTCCATTTAATACACCACCTTTCAGCTCAACAGCTTCAAAGTTTTTTCCAGCTTCTTTCAAAGCTTTTGCCACACCAGCTGCATCGTCAAAAGCGAATGCAAGCGCATGTGGTCCTTTAAGATCGCCCAAAATGGACTCGACCGGTGTTCCCTCAGCAGCTTTTACAAACAGGGTATTTCTAGTAACAACTACCTTACCTTGTTTTTCACGGATTTCTTTACGAAGTCCTACTGCGTCGTTTGCACCAATGCCGATTAAGTTGGTAAGAAAGACAGCCTTTGCAGATTCAATATCTTGCTTTAGCCCGGAGATTATCTCGTCTTTCTCTGCTCTTTTCAACATAAGCACCTCCACATGTTCGGAGGGAGATTTCTAGCAGGACTTACGAGGATCCCTCCTCACCGGCTTTCATCAACCTCAAACAACATCTACGTTTATAAAAATAGTGACCATGTTACATGGCCACCGACCTAATTAATTATTTACCAACAACGTTTAAAGCTTCTAGAGTATCAATCTTGATACCTGGACCCATCGTAGTGCTGATAGCAAGAGACTTAAGGTAAGTCCCTTTTGCACTAGCTGGCTTTGCTTTAACAATTGCAGTTAAAATTGCATCAAAGTTTTGACGAATCTTAGCTTCATCAAAAGATACTTTTCCGATTGGAACGTGAATAATCCCGTTCTTCTCTGTACGATACTCAACTTTACCGGCTTTTTGCTCAGCAACTGCTTTTGCAACATCTGGAGTTACCGTACCAAGCTTTGGGTTAGGCATAAGACCACGAGGCCCTAGTACACGACCAATACGACCAAGTTTCCCCATCATATCAGGAGAAGCGATCACACGATCAAACTCAAGCCATCCACCAGCAATCTTAGCAACGATATCATCGCCACCAACAAAGTCAGCACCAGCATCTTCTGCAGCTTTAATTTTATCACCTGATGTAATTACACAAACTGTCACAGACTTACCTGTACCAGCAGGAAGAGCAATAGCTCCACGAATCATTTGATCAGCATGTCTTGGATCAACACCAAGTCTAAATGCTAAATCAACTGTTTCATCAAATTTTGTGTAAGTGATTTCTTTAGCAAGTTTAATTGCTTCTTCAATTGTATAGTTCTTTGCTTCAACTTTAGTTGCTGCTTCTAAAAATTTCTTTGATTGTTTTTTCATCTTTTACCTACCTTCGTTCAAATAACTTGAGTTACTCGATTACTTGTAATCTAACTTAAGACCCATTGAACGGATAGATCCTTCAACTGTTCTCATTCCAGCAGCTTCATCAGCAGCAGTAAGATCTGGTCTTTTACCTTCAACAATTTCCTTAACAATATTTTCAGGAACTGTTCCAGCTACCTCATGACCGGGCTTATTTGCACCAGACTTAAGCTTCAACTTGTTCTTTAAGAACCAAGATGTTGGAGCTGTCTTTGTAACAAATGTAAACGATCTGTCAGAATAAACAGTAATGATGGTTGGTAAAATCATTCCTGCAGATTTTTGAGTTTTTGCATTAAAAGCTTTGCAAAACTCCATAATGTTCACACCTTTTTGACCAAGTGCTGGTCCAACTGGTGGTGATGGATTAGCCTTTCCGGCTTCAATTTGTAGCTTAATAAAGCCTGTGACTTTCTTCGCCATTTTTACTCCTTACGATTGCCCATGCAATCTTCCAACGTTTATTGAGAAACTTTCTCAACTTGAGAAAAGTCCAGCTCAACTGGGGTTGGTCGCCCAAAGATTGATACATTAACTTTGATCTTCCCTTTATCATTTACGGCTTCAATTGTTCCAACAAATGATGCAAAAGGTCCTTCAATAACTTTAACTGTTTCACCTTCAGTGAAATCAACAGTACTTCTTGTAACTTTCTGTCCAGAATCACCAATACCGAGCATGGCCTTAGCCTCGTCTTCAGTTAGTGCCTGAGGCTGAGTCGCAGAACCACCAACAAAACCAGTAATCTTGTCAGTGTCATTAACCAAATGCCATGAATCGCTATTCATAACCATGCGTATAAGTACGTATCCAGGAAAGAGCTTCTTTTTTAAAGTTCTCTTCTTTCCGTTAGCGTTACTTACTACAGTTTCTTCTGGAACAACGATTTTAGAAAAATATTCATTTTTCTTATAATTTATAATTCTCTCTCTAAGTGACTTTGAAATTTTATTTTCTTGGCCAGTTAGAGTCTTAGCGATATACCACTTAAAGTTTTCACCACTACCATCGGCCAACTCTGGATCAGCATCTGGATCAGGTTCTGCAACAGTCTCTTCAGAAGCTTCTAATTGCTCCTCAGACTCTTCTGAAGAAGCTTCTACCGAAGTCTCCTCAGGAGTTGTTTCTGCAACCTCAGCTGCTTCTACCGTTGTTTCTTCACTTGATTTTTCTTCGCTCATAGCTTCTATACCTTAAACAGTCTTTCAAGAGACTTTTGCTTTTTAAGTAATTAGTAAATTAGGTTTAATATTGCTCTAAACAGGGAATCTACCCCAACAAAAATACCACTTAATATAGATAAACCTATTACAATTCCCACAGTTGCTTTAGCCACAGATTCTGACTCAGGCCACAAGACCTTCACCAACTCAGAATATACCTGGTTCAAATGCTTACTTGCTTCTTCATTTCTTTGAACGCCAACAAATACGCTTATACCTATACCGATACCGAGCCCCTGACTTACGCCTAGGAAATATGGAATTCTAGCCTCTAAATCAAACCATTCTCCCATCTGAGCGGAAAAACGAATAACTAGAAAACCTACAAGAATCGACACTAAAGCAAGAAAGAAGTTAATCCACTTATTATTGTCTTCACTTTTTAGGAGTGACATATCGTCCCTTTATTAACAATTAATTGGGTTCCCTCAAGCGGGGAAAATTTAAATATATTAGTCAAGTCTTCCTTATATGCTTTATAAGAGACAGAAAGTCCAATTTTTTTAACAGAAAATGAAAAAAAAGGCTAAAAGGGTAGATTTTTCTAGAAATAAATTTAATGGAACTGAAGTGGCGGGTGCAGTAGGATTCGAACCTACAACCTACTGATTTGGAATCAGCCGCTCTACCGTTGGAGCTATACACCCATTTTGACTTAAAAAATACTTCAAAAAAAGGGGCCACTTAAAGTGACCCCTCTCTCTTATTTAAATTCTTACTTATTCAGTAATTTCAGAAACTGTACCGGCACCAATCGTTCTACCACCCTCACGGATTGCAAACTTAAGTCCCTTTT
>JBLWYP010000045.1:0-14959 GCA_048266825.1 Bacteriovoracaceae bacterium
GAGTTGTTGTTTATAGTTCTTAGTTTTGTTACTGTGGGTGTATATGGGGATGGGAGACATGGAGAGATCGTTGGCAAAATTATGATGTAGATATGAAAGGATATGAAGAAATCAAAGAAAAAGGATATCTATGGGATATTTTTGGAAATACAGATGAAGCTAACTTTCGTATTTCGAACTTTGATGAAATTAAGAGTGGGTTAGATACGTGGGATTTTCAGTGGGCGTATACAAGGTTTATCAATAGTGGATTATCCATCGTTCCTAGTGTTAATTTAGTTAAAAACTTAGGCTTTGGCGAGGATGCGACACATACTCTCTCTAAATCAGATGAGAGGGCCAATATGAAATATGGAGATATTGAATGGCCTCTATCTCATCCTCATTTTGTAATCAGAGATAAAGTTTCGGATGATCGATTCTTTAAAAAATTTATATTTAATAGAAAGAATAAAATTAAAAAAATAATAAAAAAGGTGATTGGAAAGTGAAAATATCAATTATAACAACTGTAGAGCATAATGTTGGAGATGATTTTGTTAGAGAGGGGATTAAATATCTTCTTCGACAACAATTTAAAGATAAGGATATAGAATTCCAAAATATTCATAAGCATTCTCCTATCACATCTAGATATGGGTTTGAGTGGTTTAGGTATTTAAAATTGTCAAAGAGGGTGGACAAACTTATACCTAAAAGTTGGGGTAAGGATAGAGTCCTTGAATCAGATATTCTTGTTCAAAGTGGAGCCCCTGTTTATTGGTGTCATGAGGTCGGGGGAGGCCACTGCTATGATAATGAATGGTATGGACCCTTGATTAAAGAGCGTTTCTTAAAAAATAGCAAAACAAAACTTCTCAATATTGCCGCTGGTACTTGTCAAAGATATCACTCGAAAGGGGATGATTTTTGTGAGCAGTGTAAGGACTATATTAAAGAATTTTATGACTATTCGAAAGTAACTACTTTGAGGGATACCCTATCTCAGGTGGTATTTAAGGATATAGGTATTGAAGCCCCAGTTATTCCATGTAGTTCCATCTTTTCAGTTGATGAGCATTCAATAAAGAATGAAGGTGAGGAATACGTTGTTGTAAATTATATGAAAGGGGGTGCTCATTATACTTTTGGTCAAGGGATTGATTTGGAGAAGTGGGAGCGAGAGTTTAAGAAGTTTTACTTTGAACTTAAGAAAAAAGAAAAGGTGATAGTTTCTTGTCATAATCAGAAAGAAGTAGATGAGGCTTTAGAATTGGACCCTAATGCAGATATCTTTTATGTGAAAGATGACTATCTGGCTTATATGAAATTTTATAGCAAAGCTAAGTTTGGTATAATGAATAGAGTTCACGGGGCATTTCTAATGGCAGCATTTGGTAAACCATCTATTGTAATAGGAAATGATAGCCGAGGTCGAATGCCAGGAGAGATTGGCTTAAAGCATTTCTTTGTTAATGATGCAGATTATGACTTATTAAATCGAGAATATGAGTTTTTAAAATCTGGAGCAGATAATTATTCTGAAAGGTTTAAAGCAATAAAAGAAAAAGCTTATGAAGATTATATGCAAGCTTTTTCTAAGTTATGATTTCTAATACAAAAGACTTTGTACGATATGTTGTATTTAGCTTAATCAACATTTTTATCAAACCATCTAAAAAGATGGGGAATAAGTCTTTATTACTCATCCGTCTCGATGCGATTGGGGACTATATTCTTTTTAGGAACTATATAGAACTGATCAAGAAGAGTGATAAATATAAAGACTATTCAATTACGCTTCTTGGAAATAGTGCATGGAAGGCCATCGCTAATGAACTTGACTCTAGCAATATAGATAATTTTATATGGTTGGATAGAAAGAAATTCTTGAATAACTTTCTATATCGCTATGAAAAAATAAAGGAAATTGTCTCTGAGGGTTATGAGCTTGTGATTAGTCCAGTTTTTAGCCGAGAATTTTTTTATGCTGATAGTATTGTTAAAATGATTCAGTCAGATAAAAAGATTGGAAGTCATGGAGATAACTCAAATATAAAAAAATGGCAAAAAAGAATCGGAGATAGCTATTACGATTTGCTGATACCAGTAGAAAAGAAAGTAATATTCGAGTTTGAAAGAAATCGAGAATTTTTTAATAGATTACTTGAATACAATATAGAAATCTTAAAGCCTGAAATTACCAATGAATTCCCTAGAAATAATATAAATCTGCCTGAAAACTATGCAGTTCTTTTTATTGGTGCAAGTAATGAATTCAGAAAATGGCCAATTGAATCTTATGCGAAGCTTGGACATTATATTAAGTCTCATTACTCAGTAGATATAGTTCTGTGTGGAGCTCCAGATGATCGTAGTAATGCGGATCTTTTTGGGAAATACTTTGAGGGGGATTATGTCGATTTGGTGGGGAAAACAACACTTCTAAACATGTTTGAAGTTATTAAGAATGCGAATATTTTGGTATCAAATGAAACTTCTATTCCTCATATCGCTGTAGCTTTGGATGTAAGTAATGTTTTTGTTATATATAATGGAAATCATTATACTCGATTTATTCCCTATCCTTCTAAAATGGCTTCTGACTATTTTGTAATTAATCATCCGGAAATCGAAAAAGACTTAAATCGTTACGAAAAATTAAGCAATAGTTATAACTATAGTAGTAGGCTTGATATAAGTGAAATTAGTTATGAATTAGTTAAAGAGAAAATTGATCTACAATTGAAAAAAGCTAATTGATAACTTTCTTTAGAAGTATCAGTCTTCCTGAAGGACTCTCTTTAGATAATTTCCACTCTGCGTAGTCAATTCTTTCAATTAGTTCTTTTTCAAATCTTTTACCTTTATCAAGAAGAAGCTTTGTAGCTTGATAATAGCAAGAGCTAGGGTGGTCACAATCTTTTGATTCAAGATCTATTTTGTGTTCAGTGTAGTCGAGTATTCTAAGGGATGGAAAACTTGTTAGATGAGCAATATTCATTTTTGATGCGGCGATTGTTCCTGTTCTTTCAAGAGTGGTAAGAAATATCGCATCTTGAATATTATCTAAAGATAGATTTTTTATATAATATAGCGGCCATCTTCCAGAGAATGAAAGTGCAATAGTGAGAGCAATGAGAAGTGGTTTCTTATTTTCTACTTTTAGATTCGTCCTCTTCGCTCCAAGTAAGAGTGCAAAAATAGCAATGGCAAGCCAGACAAGATCATAGTGAAAAATCATCATTTTTTCGTTTGGTAAGGGAGAGATGATATTTAGAGATAGGCCTAGAGCGATAGGGAATAGCCAATATAAAGCTTTACGTAGAAAAAAAGCATAGGGAATAAGTACAAGAAACAAGTATTTAAGCGCTTTTGGTTCGATGAATCGCTTTAAAATAGTCCACCAATGTGCAGGTGTGGTTAAGAAGTTGAGAATGACTTCCGAAGGAGTATTTCCAAACTGGGCAAACCTGCTAACAACATTATTTATACTCTGATCTTGAATAGTATAAATGGGAAAAAAGTATTTAAAGGATAGTAGAGATATCCCAAGAGATAGGAAGAAAGTGGATAGAGATAACAATATTCTTGTCTTTTTTTCTTTAGTAAAGCCTTTATCAAAAAACAGTGGGACTGCTAGTCCTGATGTAATTAGTCCAATATGTTCTTTTGAAAAAAGAGCAATGATTAAGGCTAGAAAGTAGAGCGCATACCTTTTCATGGAAAGGGCCAAAAAAGAAAGGATCAAAAAGGCAAAGGCAATATGGTCCTCTCTAAAATCCCAAAATAATGAGTTTCTAAGGGAGCGATTAGAAAAAATTATAAATAAGATTATCGCAAATAAATAGTTCTTATCCTTTACAGGCCCTTTCTTGATCAAAAGGACAACTGGAATAAAAATAAAGATGAGTTGGAGTAGGAATATTAAAGAGTCACTTTTAGTTATAGCCGTGATTGGAGCGATTAATAGAAGGCTAAAGCTAATGTGATCACTCAAATAGCTTCCAAACTTACATACATCGCATTGAAGGAGCTTACTTTCGAAAGGATAGAAGAGAGCTTGATGAACATAGCCCATATCATACATATCTGTTTGAAAGTTAAAGTGTTTAAGTAAATGGGTTATAAATACAGTTATAAATAAAAAGGAAAGCATATAGATGAAAGCTTTCTTATTATAAAGTTTTTCAATGAAAGAATTAAGCATATTAAGAGTTTTTGGGCTCGACTTCGTTTTTTTATAGGCAAGATAGGAGAGCAAGATACATCCCATGGCCCAGGGATCAATAGCTCCAACTTCTATTTTTGCACCACCAAAGTGAAGATAGCCTCCACCAGTAATAACTAATAAAATAACTAGTATAAGTAGCGCCAGCGCTAATGAATTAAAGACCTTGCCCATTGAATTCTCACCTTGTATGAACTAAAACTATATAATGTTTCTTTAATTAAGAGAATGAAAAATGCAAGATGATAAGAAATTGATATCCATTGTAATTCCTGCCTATTGTGAAGAAGGTAATATTCCAGTTATTTTTGGAAAGTTAGGGGAAGTGCTCAATGATTATAAGTATGAAGTCATTTTCGTTGATGATGCAAGCTTCGATAATACTTTATCTGCGATTAAGTTACTTTCAAAAGAAAATAAAAACGTGAGATATTTATCGTTTTCTCGAAACTTTGGCCATCAAGCAGCACTAAGAGCTGGTCTAAAAAAAGCTAAGGGAGAAGCGGTGATTTCAATGGATGCTGATCTTCAACATCCTCCTGAGATTCTTCCTCAAATGATTAAACTCTGGAAAGAGGGGAATGAAGTCGTCTTTACAAAGAGAATCGATGGGAAAGAAACATCATCTTTTAAAAAAATAACATCTCTTATCTTTTATAAGTCCCTAAATCTACTATCTGAAGTACATCTTGAGGCCGGAACAGCTGATTTTAGATTACTTGATAGAAAAGTAGTAGATGTAATTAATGAAATGAAGGAGAAGGAAATCTTTTTTAGAGGAATGATTCCATGGGTTGGTTTCAAGAGCTATGGACTGGAATATCAAGTCCAAAAACGTCACTGGGGAAAATCAAGCTATACCCTCAAGAAAATGATGACTCTAGCGGTTTCAGGGCTTACTTCTTTTAGCACTAAGCCCCTTACTATCGCAGTGTATCTTGGTTTTTTAGTATCAGGAGTTTCTTTTCTCTACCTACTATATGCTCTTATTATTAAAGTACTAAATCTAGGTGCTGATTCGGGATGGACTTCTGTTATTGGAAGTATTCTCTTGTTAGGTGGGGTTCAACTCATATCTCTTGGTATAATTGGGCAATATATTTCAAAAATCTATGATCAAGTCAGAGATAGACCTGGTTATATTATAAGTGAAGAAAGCGATAATTTATAAGAGCTATTCGATGGTTTCTCTAGAAACTAGTTTAAGATAATCCCGAAAAACCTGACTAGCTGAAAATCCAGATAAGCAAATCATAGAATCACAATGCGAGAGTCCACAAAAGTGGGCTTTTTTCGTTCGGCATTCCAAACCATCTTTGTAATAGAAGGCATGCTCTTTTTGACTATAGGGGTGCCACTCCGTTGGTGGCTCGGGTCCAAAGAAGCTAAGGCTTGTAACACCGAGGGCGATGGATATGTGCTTGAGACCTGTATCATTGCCGATGTAGAGTTTAGATTCGGCGAGAGTTTGGGGGATTGTATCTAGTTTGCCGCGGACGATATGGCAGTTTCGTGGGAAATTTAAATTGTAAATTTGATCTTCTAGGGCATCATCTCCAGGTCCCAAGGGGATGATGATTTTCATATTGGGATCGTCTTGGTAGATAAGCTTGGCCAAGTCGCGATAGGATTCCATGGGCCACATCTTGGTTTGTCTGGTGGCCACAACGCCAAAAGTGATTTGATGCTTTTTTTGAACAGGTAGAGACATGGAAGGGGTGTAGTTTATATATTCAGGGTGCTGATCGGGTTTTCCAAAGTAGGTCCACGCGGCATCTAAATCTCTTTGAATATTGGATTTAATGACTCCTTGATCAAAAACATCACCGACTTTTTTATGATGATTGTGAAAGTAGTATTTTATCTGCCTGAAGCTTGCGAGTAGCTTGAAGAATTTACTGGTGCGACCGCTTTGAAAAAACTCTAAAACCGTATCCACCTCAAATCCCTTGAGTACCTTATAAGACTCCCACCAATCAGCAGTAGTTTTGAAATCAAGGGGAATAATTTTGTGGGCCGCTGTATCTACATTCTTATAAAGAGGATAAATCCACGAGGGGACGGCGTAGATGATTTCGGTATTTTTGAGGGTTTCTCGCAGGTACTGAAGAGCACCCAAGGTAATGACAGAATCCCCAAGCGCTCGGTTCTTGATCACCAAAAGGGTCTTGGGAATATTCTTGGGTGTAGTCTTATTCAACATATATGGTTATTATAATAGGGAAAAGGAGAAATGTCTTTTGGGTACAGTCAATAAAATATCAGCAACGGTTATTTGCTTTAATGAAGAAGATAAGATCGCTAAGTGCCTTGAGTCACTTCAGGGCGTCGCCGATGAAATCATCGTGGTTGACTCTTTTTCTACAGATAAAACAAAAGATATATGTCTAAGCTTTTCTAATGTGAAGTTTTTTGAAAATCCTTTTGAAGGCCATATAGAACAAAAAAATTATGCTCTAGATCTTTGCTCCTTTGATTATATTCTAAGCCTTGATGCTGACGAGGCTCTAAGTCCAGAATTGAAGAGTTCAATTCTAGCGGCTAAATCTAGTCTCACTCTTAATTCCTATAAGTTTAATCGCCTAACGGGTTACAATGGATTTTGGGTAAAGCATTGTGGCTGGTATCCAGATACAAAACTAAGGCTCATTAAAAAGGGGAGTGCTTCTTGGCAGGGGAAAAATCCTCACGATATCCTCACTCTTCATTCAAGTGAAAAAACAGGCTTCTTACAAGGGGATCTACTTCACTATAGCTATGATTCAATAACGGATCATGTCGATCAAACCAATCGATTTACCACAATTGCCGCTAAGGCCGCTTTTGATTCAGGTGTTAGATCCAGCTTATTTAAAATGCTGACAAGGCCAGCTCTAAAGTTTTTGAAAGATTATATTTTGAAAGGTGGGATTTGGGATGGGCGATATGGATTAGTTATATGTTCAATTAATGCGCTTTCTGCTTTTTTAAAATATTCAAAGATCAAAGAACTTCAAGAATCAAAGTCTATTGATTAATTATCTATAATGCGAGTTTTGGGGGCTCTTTTCCAATAACCCCCTTAATATAAGTTACATTGCTAAACTGCTCAGGCTCATAAGAAGTAGTCAGAAATAAGTTCTTAAATCCTTTGTGATGTAACTCTTTTGCAATATCGAGTCCTGATTTTTCTTTTAAATTCACATCGATAAACACCAAAGCATCCTCCTTTGGAGGATGTTCCGGGTTCACAATGAGTTCAAGTGCTGAATCTTTATATGTATTTTTCCATAGTTCAATAAAAAGAGGCTCATCTTCATAGAGAACAACGGTCTTGCTTGTCGTAGAGGCCAGGGGAATCTGAAGGAGAATTTCAGCGCCGCCATTTGCAGCGTTCGAGAATTTAATCTCTCCTCCAGATTCCTGGATGATGGATTTGACACAATTAAGCCCGATGCCGAGCCCTCTTGCAGAAGGTAGGTCACTAGATCCGTCTAATAATTGAGGTGGGAAGCCACATCCATTGTCGCTTAAAGAAAGGTAAAAATATTGTTCGTTATTATAAGAAGTGATTGAGATTTCGGGATTGGTAATCTGATTGGCCTTAAATTCGCCAATGGCATTACCAATGAGATTGAAGAGTAGTCGGTTGAAATTGAGAGCATCAATATTAAGAAGAGCGATATCATCAACGCGTGATTGAAAGTGAGTCTTAAACTCAACATCCTCGCTTTCAAAGAGGGCCATCTTTTCAAAGAGAATGTTGCAAATAGAGTTTGAAGATTGTGCCTTTGCAGGAAGTCCGAAGTAGCGTGAAACAATTCCTTCGAGGTATTGAGTGCAAGAAGCTAGAGAGTCTTGAATATCTTTTGGAAGATGATGGCCAGTTCCTGCTGCTCCTAAGGAAGAGAGAATCGCAATGGGTGTTCTAAGATCATGAATGAGATGGTCATTTGTATTTGCATTTAAATTCATGGTTACTGGCTCCTTTTAGTTCTGCCTCGTGTTCGAAAATATAGATAGGAGAGTTACGCCAATAAATAAATACACTTTTCATTGTGATTTCATTGCAAGGTGTAAAAATAAAATGATTGGAGATAACTTCTTGTTTTTGGTTCGAAACAAAATTTTATTTTCTTACCGAGAGAGTTAATGAAAGCGTTAATGAAAAGATTCATTTGAAATTAGCAACTTAAGTTGCTTCCGGGCTTTTTCTTATGATGTATCGATAGTGAAATTATTTCATTCTTACTCCAGCAAAATGTTTAATCCCAAAAACAGGGACAAAATGCACCCCAAGTAATGGTGTTAATATTTATTCCATATTCCGATTTGGAATATGGAATATGTGTGATATACTTAGATTATGCTAAAGCCACAAGACCTCCTTATTCTTCTAAAGATATCTTCTATAAAAGAGAAAGACTGGAAGATGAACGATCTTGCAAGATCCCTTGCTCTAAGCCAGTCTGAAGTCTCAAAAGGATTAGATCGGCTTGTTTTTGCAGGCCTCATTGATGAATCTAAGCGCATTCCTGCTTTAAATGCACTCTATGATATTTTAGTTTCATCAGCTCGCTACTTCTTTCCCGTGAAGCCAGGAGGAATTCAGCGAGGTTTTCCTACTGCACATAGCGCACCTCCTTTAAGTAAGAGGATTCGCTCAGAATCAAAATATGTATGGCCCTCCCCAGAAGGTTCGGACAGAGGTGAGTCGATAGAGCCTCTATATAAAACAGCTCCTTTAGCAGCTCTTGAGGATAAAGGATTATATGAGCTTTTGGCCTTAGTCGATTCCTTAAGGGTAGGTAAGGCGAGAGAGCAGCAACTTGCACGTGAAGAGTTAAAAAAGAGGTTTGATCGTGTCAAATTTTAATATCGAGATGATTCAAAATGTCGCGAAGGCATTAGGTGACTTGAAAGATCAGGTGGTCTTTGTGGGTGGCGCTAGTGTCTCTCTTTATCTTGACTTGAAGGTTGCTGAAGAAGTGACGCCATAGAGAGCTTTTCTCCTATGGGTACTTTTTCTAAGATTAGAGACTGAGCCTTATCGATTTGAGATGTCATTATAGTTATATTTTCTAACTATTACTTAGGAATAGCTTTTACTGTAATTTCAGTTAGATAGTTGTTGTATTTGCTATTCTAGTAGAATTTATAATGGTGGTATAAAGATTACACTACGTGTAAATAAAATTGAAGTAAGCGCCAAGATATGGAAAAACTCTTAAACAAATAAAAGACTATCGAATGACTTTTTAATAATAAGGGGAATACATACGTGGAAGCTCAAGTCGAAAATACGACCCAGGCCAAACCCCAAAGCATCGTCGAGCAACTCTTAGAGATTGCAAAAACACATGATGCGATGGATGTAATTGGCGGCTCAACAAGCTGGCGCTGGCAGGAGGGATTAATCACCCGTATGCCCAAGACCAAAACTGTTGCGGCCATACTTACGAAGGCCTTCAAATCCGATGATCCAAGAGTTTGGATTAAAAATACTGATAATGAATTAAGAAGTTACTTGATGAGTATCTATTCATTAGCGGAAATGAGTAATATCTTTGCAGAAGAGTTCAATGATAAATATGAGTTATTATTTTATTATTCACTTGCTGATAATAGAGGCGCTACGTTTGATGAACTCGTATTTAAGTTAGCTTTATTCAAATATGCTGAAGTATTTCACAAAGATTTAGTTTATTTTGAAGACCTAGAAGAAGAAATGGTCTTATCGATAAATGGGGAATGGGCAAAATCTAAAGTTAATAACTTAATGAAAAAATTTAATCCTACAATGAATGACCATGGTTATTTTAGTTTAGGGTACGGTTATTCTTTAACAGTTAATGAAGAATGTACACGCTACTTAAGAGAGCTAGAAGTTCTAAGACTCCGTATTGTTGGATATAATTCACATTTTGATATGTGGAGATATTTTGCAGTAGCACTTACTGATAGAGAAATGGTGTGTTTAGAAAGAAAAATGAGAGATTTCTTTGATGAAGTGAGAAACAACGTAGATAATCATGTTCTTCCGGTAGATATTGAAGAAGAGAAAACCAGAAAAACACGATTTTTTAGCTTATCATCCTTTACTATTCCAAATGGTCCAGGAGAGGAGTTAACATGCAAATATTAACGAAATATTTATTCTTATTGTTAATTATATCGACCTCATATGCTGAACCAGGTGTTGGTGGTGGCGGTGGTGGACCAGGCATGACCCAGCCTCTAAGACTTCTAGGTGGAGTCGTTAAAAATAATGAGCCTGCTGTGTTTACGATTAAAGACGTTGTGGATGTTAGACTTACTGATGATGAAGTACTTGATGTTCAGGAGTTTCAGGATCGGTTTAGTGAGGATGTGACTAAGGTTGGGGACGATCTTAGGATTAAGGCCAAGATACCGGTTGCTGACTTTCAGAATATGAATGGTGAAGTGATTCGGATTCAGGAGGTTGAATTAAGAAATTAATTTAAAATAAATAAAGTAAAAAAGGCCTTCAATATGAAGGCTTTTTTTTGGGTTAATCTATGGAATCTGAAAGAGAGTAGGTTAGTTTGAAAAATAAATCTTTACTCGATGAAACTAAGGGTCACTTTAGTGCTCTCGAGTTCTTCAATAAGCTGATTAACTTTGTCATCAAGTTCGCTGGAGTGCCCACTATTAATGGAATTGGCGATCATCTGTATAAGAATCTTCATTTTTAAATTCGATTCCTTTAAATCGTGAATGATCGTTTGATTATCCATGGATGCTCTCCAGTTGGGATTGAAGGCGATAGAAAACAGACTTTGATATTTTTAATCGATCGCAGATCTTATTGGGCTTCATTCCGTGCAAGGCCACAATCTTTTTGAAGGCCTCATTTTCAAGTTTCTTTATGGCCTCTGGAAGTCCATGGGTGAGGATATCATTATTGATTTTAGGAGTAAGGAGTTCTTCTTGATACATCTTTTGAGAGCTCGTTTCAGGCGTAAGAAGAGTTTGTATCTGCTCTGGAGTAATCATTGATTCATTACCGCTTTGAAGCGTCTTAACTAAGCTATGAAGCTCTCTAAAGTTTCCGGGCCACGTGTGATCCTTTAAAAGACTAATGGCCTGAGGGGTGAAGAAGAGCTTTCTTTTTTGTACGGAATTGATAGACCTTAAGGCCAGATCAATATCCTCTATTCTGCGCCGAAGTGCTGGGATATTGACTTCAATTCCTTTTATTCGAAAATAAAAGTCGATACGAAATTCTGCGTTTTCTATTTTTTCTTGCAGGTCCTCACAAGTTGCGGTGATAAGTCTGAAGTCGACAGTTATGGGCTTGGTTGAGCCCACGGGAGTTAGAGTTTTCTCTTCAATAACTTTAAGAAGTTTTCTTTGTACGTTGGGGGATAGTGAGCCTATCTCATCTAAGAAAAGAGTTCCGCCATGGGCCTGCTCTATCCAACCTTTGCGATCTTCAAGGGCCCCTGTGAAGGCGCCTTTTTTGTGTCCAAAGAGTTCCGATTCGACAACGTTATCACTAAGTTCAGAGAGATTCTTTGTAATGAAAGGAGCCTCTTCTTGATTGAAGTCATGGATGAGTTTGGCGAGATGAGTTTTTCCCACCCCCGTCTCACCCGTAAGTAGAATGGGAAGCTCTCTATTTTGAGATCTCTCCATGAGATACTTCACTTGGGACTTAAATTCGAGGGAAGTGGTTTGAAGATTATCGTTGATGAACTTCTCACTGGCATCCCCTAGAGTCGTCTTTATGATGCGCTCAACTTCAGCTTCAAATTCATCTTTTACGAGATAGTGGGAACATCCTCTTTCAAAGGCCTGTTGAATGACCTCTTCTTCACCGTGACTGGTGAGAACAATGGAGGGGATGTTCATTTCTTTACAGGCACTAACCATATCAAGGCCTTCAAAACTTTTCTCCTTAGATAGGTTGAGGTCAGTGAATACGAGGTCGGGATTTACGTTTTTTAGGGCCTTTTTCGCTGACTCTAGATCGTAGCAAACAAAGGGGCGGTGGTATTTGGCGACAATACTGCTTAGGTAATCAGCGAGGAGCTTGTCGTCTTCGAGTATAAGTATCTGAAATGCCATCGTTATCCCTTCGGTCTGATTTGGTTTGGTCGGTCTAAATCAGTATCCTCGGGGACTATATACGATTTTTGTGTCTAGGTTAAGAGGGACTCGAAATCTTTCATGGTTAGCTTTCCAGTGAACAAATCTTCCTCGTCATCGGGTAATAGATCGCGAAAGAGCTCTTTTTTCATTTTTTGAAGTTCGATCACTTTCTCTTCTACTGAGCCTTTAATAATAGGACGATAGACCGTCAGAGTATTTTGCTGTCCAATTCTGTGGGCCCTATCGATGGCCTGGCTTTCTACGGCCGGGTTCCACCATGGATCCATAATGAAGACGTAACTAGCGGCCGTTAAGTTAAGGCCAACCCCACCAGCTTTAAGGGAAATAAGAAAGATAGGAGCTTCACCATTTTGAAAAACTTCAACTTGCGTCTGACGTTTCTTAACACTTTGAGTTCCATCAATTCGAGCGATTTTCCAATGCTTCTCACGAATGATCTTTTGAATATGGTCTAGGTAAGTCGTGAACTGACTGAAGATAATGGCCTGATGACCCTCTTGCATGATTTGCTCAAGGGTTTCCATTAAGAAGGTCACTTTCGTAGAGTCAATATTCGCCTCTCTGAAAGTCATCTCTCCCTTACGGTTTTGCCATAGACACTTCTGTCTGAGTTCGAGAAGTCCTCGAAGGATTTCTCCATATTTCTTTTTAGAAGGAGCGGTCTCGATCTTATTTTTGATTTTGATCAGACTATTCTTGTAGTCCGTACTTTCATGTTCAGAGAAACTAAGCATGACATCATTTTCTATTTTTGGAGGAAGATCGGTGAGCACTTGAGACTTCGTTCTTCTTAAAATAAAAGGAGCGGCCGTTTTTCTGGCAAGAAGACGACTCTTCTTACTCGAAGCGGTTCTAATAAATTGAAGGTCTCCCCAGATACCTGGAATAGAGAGATCAAGAATATTATAGAATTCAGCGAGATCATTTTCTACAGGTGTACCTGTGAGGCAAATTCTGAAGTCTGCATTAAGCTTTCTTGCCGCGAAGGCCCCAAGAGAGCGGATATTCTTTAAATGCTGAACTTCATCTAGGATAACAACATCGAAGTTTTGATTGGCAAAAGTTTCGTCGATTTCTCTTTTCATAACACCATAAGAGGTGAGGACGATCTTATGTTCAGAATCGAAGTTCCTTTCTCCACCATGGTAGATATGAACATTGATATCCGAGAATTTCTTAAATTCGGCTTCCCAGTTCAAAAGAATGGTTACGGGACAAACAATAAGTACTTTATCAACTTTTTCATAAACAGAAGTGAGAAAGGTAATGGTTTGCAGCGTCTTACCAAGACCCATGTCATCAGCAAGACAAGCGCCGAGCTTATTTTCATGTAAGAAGCGCAGCCAATTGTAGCCGTTTCTTTGATAAGGTCTGAGTACATCTTCTAGATGAGGAGGCAAGGGATACTCTGGCATGGTTTCAAGCGTGGCCAAAGACTCACAAAGTTGAACTTCGTCTTCTGTGAGCGCTCCATCAATACCAAGCTTACGTAGTTCAAAGAGTTCAAAGATTCGGGCACGATTAAAAGGAAGAACAAACTTATTAAGCGTTTCTTCTTTCTTGCCTTCTTCTTCATTTCCTTCGACTGTTTCTGTATATTTATTTTGAGCTTCGTATTGAGTATATTTTTTTACAAATTTTAGGACATCTTTTTGTTCTTTTGTCAGAAGAACTAGGCCATCTTTAGAAAGGGCCAGTCCGTTATCAAGATCAAGGTTTTGGATAATTTCCATATCCTCTTCATCAATCTCAAGTTCAAGGTCAAACCAATTGGTCGCTGTACTCTTTCTTTCAAAGCGAATCTTAGAAGACCATCTGCCTATTTCATTACGGTTGTAGTAAAGGTGAACACCATGAAAGGTTGCTCGGGCGTGAAATTCACTTAGACCTTGAAATAAAGTAGAAGAGGGAAGAGCGTAAGTGAGCTCTCTTGTTTCGCTATCATATTTAGAAAAACGAAAGAATCCATCTCCAAAAGACTTATAAAGAGAAAGAAAGAAGTCTCTTAAAAAGTTATTGCTATACTTACACATCACTCGAGTCTTGCCATTGTAGAGCATGGCCTCTTCTTGAGTGAGGGTATAGTCAATGAGAGTAGACCAGTAATTTTTTTGATTACTAGGATGAAGAGCGGCTTTATAGGTATCAAGACCACCTTCAAAAGATTCATAAAGTTTTTGAACAAATTCGTAAGCATCTTTCTTTGTTCTAAAAGTCGATAGCTTTCCACCACTGAAAGTAAAGGCCTTAAGAAAATCAGGTCCATGAAGCACATTCTCATTTTCATCAGTGAAGATTAAAGAGATGTTGATCTGGTTACCCTTTTTCGCCTTATCAAGATGGATTCGAGGAGTGGTTTCAATAACAGGTATTTCTGATAAAGGAAGCTCATCAACAATGACGTCAATATATTGCTCTGAAATACCTTGGCATATTTTAATCAGATCATTTACATCAAGATGAGTTAGATTAATTCTTAGTTTTTGAATTAAATCTTTAAGTTCACTAGGAAGGTGAAAGCAATCACCATTGGCCCAATTAAATAAGTAAAGGTTTTCAAAAAGAGACATTTCTCGAACCGTCTTATTCTCTTTGTTTAGATATTTAAATCTAAGCATAGGAAGAGCATCTTCT
>JBLWYP010000046.1:0-12661 GCA_048266825.1 Bacteriovoracaceae bacterium
CAATACTGACTTCTTTCACCAATACTCAAAACCTTCGTTCTATTAAAACTTGGATTTACTACTGATTTAAAAAAAGAAGACTCACCTTCTTTAAGTTTAAAAGAATTTAAATTGATAATCCCCACTCCAGAGTAAGTACAGTAATCCCTTTTTGGTGGTTGGCCTACATTTAGAAATTTATTCTTTCCGTCTACGATCAATTCGTTATATGCCTCTCCCTTCTTGCAAGGTAGGGACAATAGTATATTATCAAACTCTTCTTTGTTCTCTTCATTAATAAACTTTTTCCAATTCTCAAGCGACAGATTAAAAAAAACATCTGGATTAGAAATTAATATCTTTTGGATATTTGGATAATTCTTTTTCAAATTATGTAGACTTCCACCACTTCCTAGTAGCTCACTCTCAAAAAGAATTTCTACGCTATCCAATGTATTAAACTGTTCTGCCAGATGGTGAGTATTAATAATTATTTTATTAAACCCAAGTTTTTTAAAAAATCTTATTTGTAATTCAATTAAGGTCGAATCAAATAATGGCCACAAAGGTTTAGGGAGACGCTTTCCCACTTCCCCCATTCTTGTACCCTTGCCTGCACATGGAATAAAGACGGCATCAATATTCATAGTAGACTTCCGATAAAAGTATTCTTAACTCGCTATATTTCTCATCGCTGAATAAGTAAGATTTTAACTGTTCAAAGGAATGACCTATATATTTAAGATATCTTATATCTTCTCTTAGTCGATAAATATAAGCAAAGCTTCCAAGGGCCTTAAAGGTTCTTTGGATGGCCATATTATTATAGTTTACAAGAAAGTCTTCCCACTCAAAGTTACTTCCTTCTTTCAAAATATTTAAACGTTTCGCTTCACTCCAGTAATAAGACTTTAATCTCTCTTTCACATCATCATTTATTTTGTAATAACAATCTTCCAAAAGGGACACAACATCATACTGTGCTATCCCCATTCTCATATCTTGAAAATCTATCAATTTAATTTTTTCATTTTTAATCATTATGTTACGTGAATGAAAATCTCGATGAGTGAGTACTCGATCTTGCTTAGCTAAACTTGCTACAATCTCTTCGAAGTATTTGCGAATGCTTTCTTTTCTCTTTTTATCTAATTCGCGCTCAAAAAGTCCATCGACTAAATGCTTGATGGTAAAATCAACTTCGAACATGAGTTTCTCGCTATCAAAAGCGCGATTCATAAAAGAGGACGTTTTATATTTAGCTTGATCTATTTGATGAATTTTTAGTAATTCATCAATTGCGGCTTTATAAATATCGTACTCTTCATCTTTTGTTTTTAGTGTTGAGATTTTTTTTAAAAAGGTCAGATCTCCTAAATCTTCTTGTAATACATAACCTTTGTTAAATTGCACATGATAGATATTGGGAACACTTACTCCCTCATTGGCCAATAAAGCCTGAGACGAGAAAAAGTCAACGTCTTCAAGGTTTTCTAGTTTTGTTAACGACTGATCGAGGCAAGCTACGTAGGATTGCTCTTTATCAAAGATTCTATAATAAGAACGACTAGAAGCATCGCCTGTTAACTTAATGATATCGGCTTCTTTAAGTGCGCCGACTTTAGACTCTCTAACTGATGTTGAAAATAAGGAATCTACTAATAACTTTTCTGTTTTAATATCTGTATCTGTGCTCATTTTATATTCTATCTTTTAAGTAATAGAACTCACTCGTAGAGTTCGCAGTTGGTATTTCTGTATTCGTAACTCCACGACCAGCAAGGAAGCTTTTGAATTCATATTCTTCTCTTGTCACTACCCTTGAGTCTCCAATCATCCAGCTGAAATCAAGAGTGTTCTTGTTTTGTATCTGAATCCAGTTCAAAAGAGCTGCAGCATCATACTCGGCTCTTCTCAAAGCAAAATAAGTCCACTTATAAATTTTCATTTTATCTTCAAGGCCTATCCTAACAAGAGAGATGATTCTTTGAACATCCATGACTCCTGTTGGGATTATTTGGCTCTTATAATAAATCTCTCTCTTTGATTTTATAATTTCAAAGGTTAAGGCGCCAACAAGGAGTGACTCATTCTTGAAATATTTATTAATCAGTCCCTTTGATATGAAAAACTGATTTTTAGGCAATGAGAAAATAAAGGGCATTTCGTTTCTAATAATAAAAAACTTGGGCTTGAAATCATTATCAACTTTTAAAAGTAATTCATTATTTGAAACTATTCTATTAAATATTTCTTCGAGATATTCATGGACCTTACTATTAATTTTTACTTTTTTGATTTCGGGATTTGCCATTAATGACTTAGATAAAGAGGCAAGATGGTCTCTATAATCTTGATCTTTCATTTGTGGTATTTGATCATTTTCGATAATAAGATTCCTATTATCTTTTTTCAAAAGACCACAACTACTGGTGACTTGTACCATTATAAATAAAAAAAACGCCCTCATTAGAGGGCGCATATATTTTGAAATCTTTTGTTTCATTACCTTACTCAGACGCTAAATCTCTTTGAGGAACATAATAAAGCGTAAATCCAGCAAAAATCAAATTTGGATCCTTAATAAGTGGACGATTATTATCGTAAATACTTCTCCACTTCTGAACTGTTCCATATTTATCATTTGAAATGGTAGCTAGTGTGTCTCCAGACTTAATTAAGTAAGGAAGTCCTTCTGGGTTCCAAACAAATGGACTCATTGGCTTTTGGAATCTAACAATAGCTCCCTCAGCAACTCTATCCCCTGATAAACCATTTAAGCTAGCAAGCTCTTTCCATTTACGGTAATCACCGTAAACATTGAAAGCAACCATCATAAGAGTTTCACCCCTTTTAACAGTATATGACCCTTCTTCTGATCCAAGAACAATTTCTGAGTCAGATGAGGCAATAGGCTCTTCTAATAAGATGGATTCTCCATCAGATGTTCCCGAAAGAAGAGGCTCTTCTTCAAGAATGAGATCTTCATCTTCTGCATCTACAATGAAATCAGCTTCATCTTCACTGAACTCCATTGACGCGGTTCCATCTTCAGTTTCAGATGTTCCCCTAGAACAAGATACAACCGTTAGTAGTCCGGCTAATAATAGATATTGAAACAATTTCATTTTACGCTCCTAAATATTGTTTTCTTTCAAGCATAACTCTTCTCGGATTATGATAACCCCTCCTTAAGCTAATTCTAATAAATTAAAGAAGTTACAAAATATTAAATAATATCAACAAGTTAGACTAGGCTATAACTGCCTAGCCATGTATTCTTTTATAAATATAAGGCAGAATCTATGAAGAGCATTCTTGTCGGTTACTTAGACTAGACATGAATATCTTTAAGGAGATAGCATAGAATCATGATTAAATGGCCATTACTATTCACACTACTCTTATCAATCTCAAATCATTCAAATGCTCAAAGCATTATTGATGATATTGATTCCTCTAATACATTCAGGGCCAATGCCCCTGACCTTGTAACCGAAAAAGTGGAAAAAGTTAGTGCTAGTGGTCGTATCTTCATCCTCACCAACAACTCAGGTGGGTACGGCAAGGGTGACTTCATTTCTCTTATTCTTGATAATCAACTTGTTAACCGCGCCATCGTGGCAAAGACAACTAATGGTTCAGCAGGAATAAAAATTATTAAAGTCTATTCAGATAAGCTCAATGGCGTCCTTCGTCCTGGTATGGATGTTCAAATTATCAGAGGAGACGATAGTTACTTTAATCTCAAAGAACAAAAAATGGCTAATAATGAAGTCACTCCTTTAATTGAAGAAGAAGATGAATTGTTTGATGAAACAACACTCCTTGAAGATGACATGAACTTTGATGACAACAAAAAACGGGCCATTAAAACAGATAATCTTGTTTCTGTTTATCTTGGAATGGTTGAAGGTAAGGACTCTTCTGGCGCTAGTAAACGCTACTCGCAATTTTCAGCGGCTTGGGGATATCAAATTGACGATAATATCTATACAGAGATTGGTGTAGGAAGGAATGTCATTAATGATTACCCCTCGGTAAATGAGACCACTGGAATTGATACTACGTTTACATCCCTTACCCTCAAAGTTAAATATACAATTACTGCTCCTTTCTATTCTTTTGTTCAGCCCTATATCGGTTATCAAATCCTATCAGCAAGTTATGCTGCAGATGAAGATGGAACAAGCGATGAACAGATCAGTTTAGAAAATGAACAAGTAGAAGCCCTTAATAAAAATCAAGTTATAGCTGGGGTTACTATTCTCAAGCGTCTTGTACCAGGATGGTTTGCACGTCTCGATCTTGGTACTGATGCCATTAACCTAGGTTTTTCTCTTGAATTTTAATTATATTCTTATTCTCTTTACCATCTGTATTTGTTCTTGTGGCGTTAAGTCTGACCCTATACCACCTCAAGATACACTTCTTCCCTCTATTATGAATAAGTACACTCAAAGCCCGGTACAAGAGTCATCTGCGGATACTAAATCATCAAATGAAGATGATGAAGCTAATGAAAATAAAACTACTATTGATCAGGATAATCAATAGATGCCTCTCGTAATTTCTACAGGAAGTAATTTAGGTGATCGAGTTGAGCATCTAAATCTTGCACGAACTGAACTTTCCCAACATTTTAATCTACTTGAGCAAAGCCAAATATATGAATCCCCCGCCGTTGACTATACTCAACAGCCAGACTTCTTAAATCAAATCCTGAGTTTTGATTTACCAAAAATAACTCCTCAAAATACAATTGAGTTAATTTTAAAAATAGAAAAAGAACTTGGCCGTGTTCGTAATATTGATAAAGGCCCTAGAAGTGTAGATATCGATATACTTTTTTGGGATACAAAGAAGATTTCAACTGACTCCCTCCAAGTTCCTCACCCTCGACTCTTTGAAAGAAGTTTTATCGTTCTTCCCCTTAAAGAACTCGATGTTTTTTCTTATCTGATAGAATCATTCAACTTTCCAGAACACTTTGATAACCAAGCTTGGCCATATTCAACTCATTAATTGTTCTACATAAACCTAGAATGTTTTTTCACATGGCCCCTCGTCCATCTTCTCACTATAATAAACTCACTTTAAATTAAGATTTACTCTAGGGTGGAAGTATGGATTTTGAATTATCTTCAGAACAAAAAGAAATAAAAGAACTCGCTTTAAAGTTTGCTAAAAATGAAATGCTACCCAAGGCTTCTGAATATGATGAAAAAGGCGAACTACCTTTTGATATTTTAACAAAAGCTTGGGAACTAGGGCTCGTTAATACTTGTATTCCCCCTGAATTCGGAGGGACTGGCTTCAGTACTCTAGATTCAATTCTCATTACGGAGTCTCTTTCCTATGGCTGCCTTGGTATGAATACGGCGATTATGGCGAATGACCTTGCCCTACTTCCTATCGTTATCGGTGGTAATGAAGAACAAAAGAAACGCTTCCTCACCCCTTTTACCGAATCTTACAAGATGGCTGCATTTTGTTTAACTGAGCCAGGAAATGGTAGTGATGCTGCTGGAATAAAAACGACAATCAAAGACGCAGGAGACCACTATCTTGTGAATGGTCAAAAAATGTGGATTACAAATGCAGGCTTTGCTGACCTTTTCACTGTATACGGGACATATGACTCTAGCCTTAAGCACAAAGGTATATCGGCCATTGTTATCGAAAAAGATTCTCCAGGAATTGAAATAGGTAAACCTGAAAAGAAAATGGGTCACTGCTGTTCTGATACCCGAAGTGTCACCTTTAAAGATGTTAAAGTTCCTAAAGAAAATCTCTTAGGTGCCCTAGGAGAAGGATGGTCTATTGCGATGAAGACCCTAGATCATTCTCGTCCAATGGTGGCGGCCTCCGCAATTGGTGGTGCTCAATGCTCTTTTGAATACGCCACTCAATACGCCACAGAGCGCAATCAGTTTGGTAAACCCATTGCTGCTCATCAATCTATCCAATTTATGCTCGCCGAGATGGCGATGAATATCGAAGCTGCGCGTCTATTAGTCTATAAATCTGCATGGCTTCTTGATCAAGGTCAAAAAAATACCTTATTGGCCTCTTCGGCTAAGGCCTTTAGTGCTGATATATTCATGAAGGTCGCGACTGACGCAGTTCAGATTTACGGCGGCTATGGATATAGTAGAGAATACCCTGTTGAGAAACTAATGAGAGATGCGAAGCTCATTCAAATTTATGAAGGGACATCGCAAATCCAAAGGCTCGTAGTGGCCAAAGAAATATTATCAAATCGTTAATACTCTAAAATATTTAAGGAGAGGGAAAATGAATATTTTTGTCTGTGTAAAACAGGTTCCTGACACCGAAACAAAGGTGACTCCCAACGGAGACGGAACATTTATCGAAACTAGTTCTATCAAGTGGATTATGAATCCTTATGATGAATTTGCAGTAGAGCAAGCTCTACTTCTCAAAGCAGCTGCAGCAGGTTCAACTGTTACAGTTGTTAGAGTTGGATCACTTCAAGATACTGAAGCCCTAAGAACGGCCATGGCCATGGGTGCTGACGAAGCTATTCTTGTAGAATCAGAAGATAATCTTGATTCATACATGATTGCTAAAGCTATTAAAGGTGGAATTGAGAAGTCTGGAAAAACTCCTGATATCATCTTTACAGGTAAACAAGCCATTGATGACGACTGCCTACAAGTTCCACAACTTGTTGCTCAAATGTTAGACATGCCTTCAGTTTCTGTTGTTGTTGGTTTTGAGCACAATGATGGAAAAGTTTCACTTAAGCGTGAAATTGAAGGTGGAGCCGTTGAAGTTTACGATGTAACAGCGCCTGTTCTCGTTGCTTGTAATAAAGGTTTAAATACTCCTCGTTATGCTTCTCTTCCAGGAATTATGAAAGCAAAGAGAAAGCCACTTCAGCAACTAAGCCTTGGTGATGTTGGTGTATCTGCTGATGATAGAAGAGTTAAGTATAGTAACTTTCAGCTTCCTCCAGAAAAGCCACCTGGTAAGAAATTTGATGCTATGGATGAAGCTAATCAAGCCTCAGTTGTTGCTGAAGTTGTTGGTCTACTAAGAAACGAAGCAAAAGTAATATAATAGGAGTTATGCTTGATGATTTATAGAACTTGACCTTGCACGCTTCGCTTATCGGTCAAACCTTTCTAAGAATCATCAAGTTATAATCTATGTTTGCTTTTCCATAAATGGAAAAGCAGTTTTAAGGAGTTATAAATGTCTAAAGTATTAGTATATTCAGAAGTTCATGGCGATACAGTTAAGTCTGTCGCTTTAGAAATTCTTGGAAAGCTTGCCGGACAAGAGGTTGATGTTGCTGTAGTTGGTGACCTTCCTGAAGCTGGTGTTAAAGCTCTTGCAGAAAATGGTGCTGCTAACATTCATAAACTAACTGGTACTGGTCTTGATCAGTATTCTCCAGAAGGCTACGCTAAGGCGCTTAAGTCACTGATCGATAAAGGTGGTTACGACTACGTTATGGCCGGTGCAACTTCAGCAGGTAAAGACCTTATGCCAAGACTTGCAGGAATGCTTGATGCGGGTATGGCCTCAGAAGTTACAAACTTCACAATGGATGGTGGAACGTTCGCTGGAACTAGACCACTATTTGCAGGTAAAGTTATGGCGAAGGTTGAAATTGCAGGTCCAAAGCCTCACTTTGTAACCGTTAGACCTAACGCTCTTGGTATGCCTGAGTCAGCAACTGCTGGTGCAGGAAATGTATCAGAAGAGTCTGTTGATGTTGGAGAAATTAGAGCTGCCATTAAAGAAATTATTAAAGGTGCCTCTGAAAAAGTTGATCTTACAGAAGCCAATATCATTATCTCTGGTGGTCGTGCCATGAAAGATGCTGCTAACTTTAAAATTCTAGAAGAATGTGCTGATGTTATCGGTGCTTCTGTAGGTGCTTCACGTGCTGCCGTTGATTCTGGTTTTGCTGCTCACTCAATGCAGGTAGGTCAAACAGGTAAGACTGTTGCCCCTTCACTCTACATTGCTTGTGGTATTTCAGGTGCTATTCAGCATTTAGCTGGGATGAGAACATCTAAAGTTATTGTTGCCATCAACACTGATCCAGATGCTCCTATCTTCACTAAAGCTGATTACGGAATTGTTGGCGATTTATTTAAAATCGTTCCTATTCTTACTGAAGAATTCAAAAAAATTATGTAATTAAATACCCCTGTAAGAGCTTCTTACAGGGGTATTCTCAATTGCCCATATTTTTCCTACCCATAAAATTAAGTTTCACGTTAGAATTGCTATATGAAAGATTGGCAATATTCTTATAATCCACAAACGAATCAATTCGATTATTCAGAATCTGAAAGAAATCAAAGTATTAAATCTACAGAGGTAAGAATACGTCCTCTACGTGTTGGTGTTTGTGGTTCTGATATAAAACAGATACTAAGTAAAGATTTAGATCCTGAAATTGGTCATGAGTGGGTGGGCATCATTGAAGAAACCGGAGACAATGTTGACAACTTCAGCGTCAATGAAATCGTTATCTCTCTCGCCCATATTGCTTGTGAAAAATGTGAAGAATGCCTAAAGCAGAAATATGAACAATGTAACAACAGACTGCTTCTTGGACATCAAAATAAATCCGTTCTCTCCTCATCTATTATATTGCAAGTAAGTGATTTGCTCAAAGTTCCTCAAGACTTAGAACTTAATGATATCTCACTATTCGAGGTGGCCTTCATTGGTGATTCTGCATATGAACGAGCACAATCGATAGGTTTAAATAACCAACAAAATAATTGCATTGTTTTTGGTGCTGGTCCTATTGGTATCTTCACGGCGCTCTCTCTTAAACACAGAGGCTTTAACGTAACTATAATTGAAAAACGAAAAAACCGACTCGATATTGCTAAAACGGTTGGATTAAAGTCCTTTCATCTTGCTGAAGCTATGATCGATAATTCCCACCATAACTTTTATGATGCTGTATTTGACTGCTCTGGAGATAATAGTGGGAGTGGTGCTATCAACCTCCTTCCCAATTATGTAAAAACTAAGGGAATTGTCGTTATTGTAGGCAAATATACAAAGGCTCTAATTCCTGAAAAGGTATTTGCAGGAAAGTCTCTTCGACTGACCTGGGTTGCAAATCATGAAAAGAATGTTTTTCAAAATACCATTAAGTTTTGGAGTCCAATTATAAATCAATATACCGACGTATTGACCCATACTTATGACTTGGTTGATATAAACCTCGCATTTGAAGATGCTATTAAAGGTAAAAATTTAAAAAACCTAATCAAGGTCTCAAATCATGAAAGTTCGTAGAGAAGACGTCCCTAACGATCCTTGCCTGGGAAGCATGAACTTTCTCAAAGAGCGTATCGAAGCTTTTTTCAATCAATATGTTCCAGAGTCAACACATAGATATTATCCTGAATTAGATATTTATAAGAATCAATTCTATGAAGCTGACACCATCTTAGATATCATTGTCTTTGGTAATAATGTAAAAAGCTTTTTTCAAAGTGGTCTATGGCCTGCAAGAAATTATAGGATCTGGACTCTTTCTCCAGCACATAAGAAGTTCTGGACATCTGTACTTATGCCCAAGCACTGCGCACCTATAAATCTAATTCCAAGATCATTGATAACTTATACTGATCCCTTAAATAATAAAGAGGTTAGCTTCAGTGATCCTATTGACCTTGTTTTTTCTGGTCGTCTCAGTGCCCAAAAAAACATTACCTTCTTGCTACTTCTTTATAAAGAGCTTGAGGTTCTAGGTTTACCTATTAAGCTTCATCTCTATGGCCGCTTTGATGATCAATATGATGAAATCTTTGGGCGTCGAATTCATGAAAACTATAAAGAGACAGTGATTAATCTCATTAGAAAACTAGATTTTGATAATCCTCCAGTAATTAATGAAAATCTAAAAGCAGATGAATGGACAGATACTGGTCTTAATAACCCTGTTCTTATTTCTTTAAGTACCTATCATTGTGAAGACTTTGGTGTTTCCATTACACAAGCTCAAGAGAAAGGATGGCCACTCATCTTAACAGATATGCTGGGCCATCAAGCCGTTGAGCATGATCAAATCATACTTATACCATCTCAGTATCATCTTAGAGAGCATTTATCTCTTGATCTAAAACGCATTTTTGCAAAGGATCTTGCGGCCCTCTTAAAGGATTCAAAGTTTGTATCTATAAAAAAAACAGATCCAAAGGTTGAAAAAAGTACGGTTAAAGACGTTGAAATTCTTAATGCTAAAAAAGATATTATTGCCCTTCGTGGTACAAATATGTCCCTCATCGATTCTGAAAATGTTGGTTTATTTTATGATACCCAAGTTGGTCTTCGCTTCTACTTGGACTTTATTCAGACAATCTACCCTATGAAAAATCTTGTGATCTTCATCGTGGAAGATGCAGATCACAAAGGTATTCCGCTTAATGTTCAAAATAAGCTTCAAGATGCTCTTAAGGATCATTCCTTTTATCCCTACTTTATATCTTTAAAACATCTATTTAAAAGTAAGGTTGAAATTGACTTGCTCGCTAAAGCAGATAAGGTGGTTCTACTTTTGGATAAATCCGCCAGAGAAGCCACCTATAATAAACTCATTGATGCTCTATCCATTTCTCAAGATAAAGTTTATTAAAACTTAAAACCTACTTTATTCATCTGTTCGTCTTCGAAACCTTCTTGATTATTTTCGTCGTATCCCAGCTCTTCTTCTTGATATTCATCAACATACTCTTCGTCATATCCATCGCTATACTCATCTTGATATTGACCCTCTTCATTTTCAGCATACTGAGAAATATCTTCACCTCTTTTGTCGAAATCACTCTCATCAAAGTTATCTTCTGGACTTGTCTGATACTGATCATCAATATGATCTTCTTCTATATTATTATATTCATCTTTAGGGGGATTGATTGGCTCAAGCCCTCCACCGACTTCTCTTCTTTCTTCAGCATCATCGTTGTTTATTGCTGCTTCTACTTGCCTTTGACTCTCTTCGTATTTTTGCTCAATCTCTTGCTTCTTATTATAGGTAGCAAAGTTGAGTAGTGCTCCCGCAAGGGGCCCTGTTGAAAATCGAACCTTTATCTCTTGCTTCGATGTTAGCGTTACAATCCCTTGACTTCCATTTTGATCATTGAATGTACCATGGGCCTTCACTCTCATCTCAGTACTTATAGATTCTGTTTGATTTTGAGAACCTATATGTAATTGCACACCTTCTAAAATTAGCTCACCATTTTTCAGATAAGCATATCCCTCAACCGTGCGACCTTTAAGTAGGTTCTTATCTCTCTTAGGATCTACTGCTGATACGAGATATAAATCATCACGTATATCAAACTTGTTCTTCTTCTCATTCTCAACACTTGATTCAACAACCGTCTCTTTCTTTTTTGTTGCAACATATCTTCTGGCTTCTACAACCTCATAACCTTCACCAAACTCTTTAAATAAAGCGATGGTTCCATTCTCAGTTAAAAGCGAAATCTTATATGTCTGATCAAAGTCATTATTTATTCTTATCGTACTTTTTTCAATTAACTCAAAACCTACAAGTACTTCAGCATCTTTATCTTGAACTTTATTGAATTTATCAAAAACGACTTCTTCTTTATCTTCAAAGAATTGGCTAACACGAGTGATCATCCACTCACCATTAACAACATTTCTATTCTTCATTTCCAAGGTATGAATTAAAGGTAGATCTCTCTCTTTTGAAGCCACAACCCTTTTTTCCATTGAAGGCTCTATATCAATTCGTACCTCTTCAACCTTATCCATGAAGCTTGCTGTGTAGAACTTCTTATCGTAGTACGTCTCTGCTACAGCAACAAACGATACAATAGTAAGTCCTATCGTAAATGTTTTAATAATTGCTTTCGCTGCACTCATAACTCTCTCCTCAATTTGTATGAGGTTATAGTTGCAACGAGTGTGCCAACATGCAGCATTATCTCTAAGTTATGATTATTTCGTTAAGATCCTGAAATTACACGTGTTTATATTTTGTCCGATTGGCCATCTAAAGTTTTGACAGTTATTCCCACTCTTTTTTTCATACGGCCGTCTATTTCTTATACACGACTATAAATTGATCAGGCCCAAACTCATCCAGATAAAGTATTGAGCAGTAAACTTGTTAACATTTATCACAAAAGATACTATTAGCTTCTGTAACCAGCTATTATTACGGGAGAGATATGTTTTGTATTGATGACATTCATCCAGATACCTCTGTCACAGATATAGATCGCAGAGAGTACAGCTCTTCACAGCTAAAAATAAAGATTATTCAATTTCAACACTACTTAGAAACTTTAGATGTACATAAAATAGGTATTTTAGCTGACCTTAATTTCTCCTCACTTTCACTATGTTTAGCATCCTTAATGAGCTCCAAAGAGGTTACGATTATCCCTGCTAAGGATTCCATAGATGAATCTTTATACGACATCATCTTCACTTCAGATGAGCTTCACATTGATCGTGAAAATTTCCTAAGAATATCTGATCTTACTTTATCCAGTTCAGCAAATGATCCACGACCTCTCGATCATCCAACCACCACACTCATTTCCAGTTGGACCTCCGGTACGACAGGAAAGAAAAAGAAAATTACTCATAAAATTGATAGTATTCTCCATCAAGCACAATACATGAGTCGCTACTT
>JBLWYP010000047.1:0-12506 GCA_048266825.1 Bacteriovoracaceae bacterium
ATCCTCGGAGGTGGCAGAAGAGGTGGCGGTGGACGTCGTCGTCATAGAGGAACTCCTGGTAACGATTTGCAAATGACTTTGGATGTAACATTTGAAGAAGCTGCATTTGGAATTGAAAAAAGTATATCGCTGACACGATATGTAGAGTGTGAAACCTGTGATGGCTCTGGAGCTAAGAGCGGTTCACAACCTACAACATGTGATATGTGTCAGGGAATGGGAGAAGTCAGAAGACAACAAGGCTTCTTTACAGTAGCGACTACTTGTCCAAAATGTCAGGGTAGTGGTCAGATGATTACTGATCCTTGTGGAACTTGTTCTGGACAAGGAAGAAAGCGTAAGAAAGTTGACTTGGCCGTTAAGGTTCCAGAAGGAATTGATACGAATCAGCGCTTGAAACTTTCTGGTGAAGGTGACGCTGGAACTCAAGGGGCTCCAGATGGAGATCTCTACGTGGTTATCAATGTTCAGCCGCACTCCATATTTGAAAGAGATGGATTTAATCTTCATTGCACAGTGCCTATAAGCTTTACTCAAGCTGCTCTAGGGGATGAAGTGGAAGTACCGACCCTTAATGGTCGAGTATCTGTTGGAATTGCCGAAGGAACTCAGTCTGGTAAGAAAATGAGACTAAAAGGTAAGGGTATTCAACGCCTTGGTGCTTACGGACACGGTGATCTTATTTTGACGATTCATGTCGAAACACCAACTAAGCTTAATAGTGAACAAAAAGAGTTGCTAAGTAAGCTTGGGGAAATAAGTGGCGATCATAAATCTCATCCAATGGGACGAGGCTTTTTTGATAAAGTAAAAGACCTTTTTCAATAGAGGGTATTGACCCTCACGGGTATACAATTACGAGAACCTTACTTACAATAGTTAGACCTATGAAATCACTTAGAAGTAAGGTTCTTAATGAAGTTAATTCTCTCCTGTTTTACATTTTCACTATTACTCCTACTATCTTGTTGTTCAGATATTTCGATGATCTCTCGAGGCTCAAGGGATGATCTCTATTCTTCTGAATTCCTCAGTCAAATAGATGCAATCAAGACAACATATAAAAGAGGGGATTCAGCAACTGCTCTACAAAAGTTAAAAGCATTTGATGAAAAGTTAATGCTCCCCTCAGAAAAAGCAATGAGAAGAAATCTAATTGGGGTTATCTACTTTGGTAAGGCCAATTATGAACAGGCCATTTTCAATTTTGATCAGGCCCTTGCCACTTCCAGGCTTGATGAAAGTCTTACTGCGCAAATTTATCTTAATCTCTCAAGTAGTTATTATAAACTAGGAATGAATGAGAAGGCCTTTGAGGTCCTAAAGAGTGCACCTTACACATCTCTAGAGGAGGCTGAATCAGTTAAGTTTCATAAGCTTCGCTATAGATTGGCTCAAGAGCTTGGACATGATCGCGATGCGCTTATTTCTCTAATTTATACATTGGCTCCTAAGAATAAGATAAGCGAATTGAGAATTGATCCATTGTACGAAGTACTTATAGGCAAATTCAGAAAGTTAGATCAACGAGAAAAGTATAAAGTTTTTGAAGAGTTTGAAGAATTAAAACCATTTGTTATTGGTTATCTCGCTTATTTAGAAGCAGAAAAAGTCTATTACTCTGGAGAGAAAGAAGAGGCAAAAGACTTAATTGAATGGACTGAGGAAAATTTTAAAGAGTATCCCGAAATTGCAAACCTTCTCGATAACTTTACTTATAGAGTTGAGAATTATGCGAAACTAAATAGATTAAATATCGGTATAGTTCTTCCTTTAAGTGGTAAGAACAAAAGCTATGGTCAAAGAGCATTAATGGGAATCGATGCTGCTTTAAGAGAATTGAAAAAATCTAATCCTGACGCACCAGAGTTTAAGATTATAGTAAGAGACTCAAAAGGAAGCGGAGTTGTCGGCGCTAATGAGGTTAGAAACTTAGTTGAAAATAACTTTGTATCCGTAATCATTGGTGGTCTCTATTCGGGGGAAGCAACTAAAGAGTTTGAATCAGCAAAGAAGCGAGGGGTTTTCTATATCAGTCTTTCTCAAGTGTATTTAGATAAAGAGGATAAAGATCATCTTCTTTTAGAAGTGCCTGGATCAATTGAATCACAAATGAATCAACTCTTCTCTCAAGAAGTTCTCACTAATTTTGGAAAAAGAGCCGCTATTGTTTATCCCGAATCAAAAAGAGGGGTCTCTTATGTGAATGAGTTTTGGAGAAAAGCTAAACTTAATGAAATTCCTGTAGCAGGTGTTTACGGCTATGATAAAGAGACAAAAGACTTTAGAGCCCCGATTAAGAATTTACTAGGATTAAAATATCCACGTGCTCGTAAAGAAGAATATGAGATTCTTCAAGAAATTCATGAGCTAGAAGACAATAGAACAATAAGAAGAATCCAAACTTTGGGACCTCAAACAGACTTTGATTGGGTATTTATTCCTATGTTTCCCTTGGAAGCCATTCAGATTATTCCCGTATTTAAATACTACGATGCTAAGAATGTTCCCGTAATTGGAGGACCAAGCTGGAGAAGTAAACGTCTAAGTGGAGAGAGTTATAAATTCAATAATATTTTCTTTGTAGGAGATGATGTCGCAAGTGTCTCAGAAGACTTAAGTGTGTCGTTTTCAAAAGATTATAAGAAGACGCTTGGGTTAATAGAACTTCGAGCCTTTGATAGTATGAAAATAGCTCTTGATCTCTTAACAAAAGAAGAATTTGAGACAAGAGACGAACTTGATATGGCCATTAGAGGGCTAAATCAATTTACGGGGAAAACAGGTGAATGGTTGCTAGAAGATGGTATTTGGTTAAAGAAAATGTCGAGTCTGTATTTTAGAAGAGGAAAGATAACTCCTCTTCAAGTTAAGGCAGTTGAAGAGACGACTGAGACCAAAGAAGTTAATCGCGAGGAGTATGAAAAGGCTCAAGAAAAGTTAACGACACAAGCGCAGTAGAAGTCTAGCAATTGCGGCAAGGGTACCAAGCCCATATACAAAATTAAGAAAGAATTGATAAAAGAGGGCCACAATGAAATATTGTGGCCTTTTTATTGTAATGAGGCTTGTTGAAAGCAAGCTTAGGAATAGATACAGGGTCAGTATAGACTTAGAAAGTAGATTTAAATCACCATAGTTAATGAATTGAAAGAGTGAATAGCAAAGAAAGAGAATCCATAGAGAAGGAATAATAAAGAGTATTCCGGCCATACTAAAAGCTTCACTGAAACTTTTTATTCTATAAAAACCACTTCTAAAGACTGCAAAAAAAAGAGCCGGTAAATACGACTTTCTATAGTGATAGACATAGAGTTCACTATCATAACTAATATGTGCATTAAGTTTTTTTGCAAAATGAATGAGTAAGTTTTCTTCATTTCTGAAGAAATTATTTGGGAATCTTAAATCGTTTGTATCGAGAAAACTTTTTCTGATCCAAAGATGGCAGAGGATTAAATCTCTCTCTGAAGCAGAGCCCTCTTTTTTGGGACCTTGTAGATGTCTGAGTCGGGTATGGGCCGTAGCCATTGGTGATTGGAGTGTGTATCCAAGAGCGGCTTGAAAATAGCCTGAATCAAGTGGCGTTTGGTCTGGTCCACCAAAAATATCCATATTTGTATGCGTCTGGATTAAGTTCTGTGCTGTTGTAAAATAATGATCAGGCAAAATAATGTCATCATCAAAGAAAACAATCCATTCACGAGTTGCGTACTTAATCGCTTCATTTCTGGCCATCGCAGGAGTTAGAAATTTTTGATGAATAAGATGAGATGTTTTTGATGAGAATTTTGAATGATTTAAAGTCTCATCACTGTTATTGACAAGAATAACTTCGGCCAAAGGGGATAAGATCTTAATTTGATTTAAAAGATTTTCAACGAGTATCTCTCGTTTATAAGTTATAATGATAATGGAGATGTTGTTAGAGTTATCCATAATAAGAGATAGGATAACACTGAATGAGTCTTGATCGTACTATTAACGTTCTAAATTTAATGGATTAATTTAAATGGAAGTTATACTTAATTTTTATGGTGTTGGAGTGAAGGTTGTCTCTGAAGAGGATGAACTCACGCGGCGTATTCATAAAGATTTTAGCTTCTTTGTGGTTGAGCATTTGGATGATACTCAGAAAAATATTGATGTCGTCTCAAAATTAGAAATGGTCAGTGAGATACCCTATCCCTTACTTATTCCACGTTTTAAAAATCGGAATTTGATACTCTATCAAAAGAAACATATTAGGATCTGTGACTATCACGGAGACGGCCTATGTATCTTCAATCTAAAAGAGGATAAGGCCACTTTCTATAATGATAAATTGAATCGACTCCATGAACTCACTTATTTATTTATTTTATCAAGAGTAGGAAAAGCGCTTGATTTAATGGGGCTTCATCGTTTACACGGTATGGCCGTAATAAAAGATAAAACTCTCTTTGTAGGTATGATGCCAATGAATGGAGGAAAAACGACTCTTCTTTCTTTTCTTTTGAATGACGGACGATTTGCCAATGTTTCAGATGATTCACCTCTCATCGATAAAAAGGGAAGGGTATTACCTTTTCCTATAAGGATTGGTTTTGAAGAAAATGGCCAAATGCCTGAACTCTTTGAGAAGACTACTTCTTATCAATTAGAGAGAAAGGAATATGGAAAAAAAACACTTTTCTCCTTGGAAGATTTAAACGTTTCGATTTCAGGGGATTATCAAAACATTATTCTCTTTCGAGGATTTAAAGGTGCCTCATTTGCGAGACTTAAAAAAGTAAGCAGTTTGAAATTTATAGGATTTATATTTGAGCAAGGTGTAATTGGAATTGGACTGCCTATATTGATTGAGTATTTTTGGGAGTTCGGTTTTGTGGACTTCTTGAAAAAAGCTAAGATATTCATTTCTAGAGTACAGAGCTTTAGAAAATTCTTGAGTAAATCAGAAACGTATTACTTTGAGATGAGTTCAGATATTAAAGAGAATGTAGATTGCTTAATAGAAAAAAAAAGCACTCATTAAGAGTGCTTTTATAAGATTCTTTTTATGAAAGAAAATATATGCAATAGGGATATTATTTTTTCCCTGCAGCAATATTCTTTTGGATACGGGCCTTTTTCTTTGCCTGTCCTTTTTTTCTTCTCATTTTAAGTTCACTTTTCTTTCTTCCCATTCCCATTATACAACCTCTATCGCTAAGTGTTACGGATTCAGAATTTCGGTCCATATTAGTTTCCCAAGGGCCAAAAGGCAAGGTGGGCAAAGATATTTGGTCAATTTTGCTTGATTAACTCGAGGGAAATATTGTCATAGAATCGTTGTAAATGGTAAATTTTACATAATCTCACCCCAAGGAGGGGTAAAGCGTAGAAGGAATGACGATGAGCGACACAAATGGTGTGTTTTACACTTTGTCCAAAAGTACAACTAATAGCGTCCTAACTCTTGAAAAAGTGGTGAAACAGCTTAAGGTATCAGTACATTCATTTTCTATTACTTACGAAATTAGAGGTTAATCTTATCAAGAATGGATAAGTGGATTTTAAAATACTGACAAGAATTATTATTGATAAATATATACGTTAAGTTAAGGATACAAAAATGTTTAAGAAATTTTTAGATTGGTTTTCAAATGATCTTGCCATTGACCTTGGAACCGCCAACTGCTTGGTATACGCAAAAGATAGAGGAATTATTGTAAATGAACCTTCTGTTGTTGCTGTACACGAGGGAGTAAAAGGCGTTTCAAAAGTTTTGGCCGTCGGTAAAGAAGCTAAAGAGATGTTAGGAAGAACTCCTGGATCCATTAGAGCCATTCGCCCTATGAAAGATGGAGTTATTGCGGACTTTGAAGTTACTCAGGCCATGCTACGTTACTTCATTCAAAAGTCACTTGCCGGGTCTAAGCTTGTGAAACCAAGAATTATTATTTGTATTCCTTTTGGTATTACACAGGTTGAGAAGAGGGCCGTAAAAGAGTCTGCTGAACAAGCAGGAGCAAGAGAAGTTTATCTTATTGAAGAGCCAATGGCAGCTGCAATAGGAGCAGGGCTACCAATTACTGAGCCATCTGGAAATATGATCGTTGATATTGGTGGTGGAACGACAGAAGTTGCCGTCATCTCTCTTGGAGGAATTGTTTTCTCTAAATCAGTTCGTGTTGCTGGTGATAAGTTTGATGAAGCCATAACTCAATATATTAAAAAGAAATACTCTTTACTTATTGGAGAGAGAACGGGGGGAGCCATTAAAGTTTCAATTGGTAATGCCTATCCTTTTGATGAAGAGGTTAAATCTTTTGAAGTGAAAGGGCGTGACCTGATAGCAGGAGCACCAAAAATTATTGAAGTAACAAGTGATGAAATTAGAGATGCTCTTAGTGATCCGATCTCTGAAGTTGTTGAAGCGATTAAAATATCACTTGAGAAGACACCTCCTGAACTTGCAGCTGATATCGTAGATAATGGAATTATTTTGGCCGGAGGGGGTTCTCTTCTCGCCAATTTAGATATCTTAATTAAAGAAAAAACGGGTCTTCCTGTTAGCTTAGCTGAAGATCCTTTAACTTGTGTTGTAAGAGGATGCGGGAAAGCATTAGAGTCTATTGACCTTCTTAAGCAAGTTACCACTTTATCATAGATAAATTGAGGTTTTAGAGACATGTTAAATTCATCGAACTTCATTGAGCTCTCTCTAGACGAAATGACCGTAAAGCTTAGTACTCTTGAGAAGCAAAAAGAAGTGATGAAAATTTGGATAAGAGGAGAAGAAGCTCAACTCTATAGAGTTTCTGACTTCTTTATTTTCAAGAGCTCTGAACAAAGAAAAGCATACCTAAGTCTATTTAGTGAAGGTAAGGAATCGGACAATAACTTTATTGGTAAGAGAATCCTTTTTACCTTTAATCTCAAAGATGTAGATTACTTTTCTGAAGGAATCGTTAATTACGATGAAGTTCACGAAACTCTTGTTGTCGAATTAGATAAAGAGTTTTTCAGATCTGAGAAACGAACAAATGAAAGATTACTCACTTATCCACATCATCAAGTTTATGTATATTTTAAAGTTCAAGATGAGAAAGATGAAAGTAATGTTGTCGAGTTAAAACGAGAGGAAGATAAGCTTTATCTCAATTACAAACAAAAGCAGAAAAAAGAATTAAAAGAGAAACTCAAAGAGAAAGTTCCTGATATTGAGGATCTCATTGGTTTTAGAGTTCTTGATATTTCCCGATCAGGTGTCGCCTATCTTGTAGGAGAAGAAGAAGGGAAATATTTTTCAGAAAAAGCAAAATATAGTTTCTATGTTTTATTTGATGGAGACCTTTTTGTCGTTAAAGGAGCCACTTTAGTATACAAAGTCGACTATGTTGGCGGAAAAGAGGGGAAGAAGAGATTCAAAGTAGGATTAACCTTTACTCCTGTTTCAAACCTTACTCACTATGTTACAGAGCTATTAAGAGAAGGTGTTGAAATTGATTCAATTAAAAGAGAGTTTGAGGACTTCATCGATGAGTAATTCAAAAATATTAATTTCATTATTGTTAATACTGTTTTCGTGTTCATCTCAGAAAAGTCGTAAAGTTGTGAAAACATCTCGGCCAGCTCACTATGATACAAAGATGATTTTACAAGATAAGTCTGGAAAGTTTGATGTCATACGAGAATCGGGAATGGCAAAAAATAAAAAAAACTATGTAACTAAATATCGCGTCTATTCTACAAATACTCCTGAAAAGAAAATCCTTGAACAAGCCATTGTCTTTGCAACTCCAGGTGTATTAAGCGACAAAGTAAAAGTTATGAGACCTGAGCGATCTCAATACAAAGTCTGGTTTGATAAGCAGCTTTATCAATCTGAGACAAGAACTGATCCAAAGAATAAATCACTGATTATAAAAATGACTAGTCCTGAAAAACAATGGAGTGGCGAAAAGTCTTTTGTATTTCCTGGAGGAAATGGAGTCTTTTGTTACTTTACGCAAATGTTTGAGTGTGTGAAGTTTACAGGTTTTATCGATAAGGCAATTGAGGCCAGTGCAGGAAAGATGAGTTTTCATATAATCTGGGATGGGTATCCCTATTTTCATCAGCAGTACTTAAATATTTCGCCAGGGCCATTTGCTGCTGCAGAGATGGAATACGATGGTAAAACAAAAGAAGGAGAGCACAGATTCTCTGTCTCCGCCTCCGGTAATGCCATTTTTTACCTTTATAATGAAAATAAAGAGTATGTTAAAATGTTCTGGCCTGCACAGGGCTTGTCTCTATACGACAAGTAGATAATCTTAATTTAATAAAAGTAGAGTTTGATATGAATGAAATTGGCCAATTGATAATGACTGGTATCTCAGGTGTTCATCTAACAGATGAGGAAAGAACCTTTCTAGAAGAAGAAAATATTGGTGGAGTTCTTCTATTTTCCCATAATTATGAAAACCCTGCTCAATTAGCAGAATTGGTTAATAATATTCAGCAATGTCGTAAAGAGTATCCACTTTTTATTTCTGTCGATAATGAAGGTGGGAGAGTATTTAGATTTAAGTCTGGGTTTACTCAATTTCCTCCCATGCATGATGTAGGCTTAACTGACAGTCCAAAACTCTGTTTCCATATTGCAAAAATAATGGCCGATGAGCTAAATGCATGTGGTGTAAATTTTAATCTTGCTCCTGTATGCGATATTTGGACCAACGAAAAGAATAAAGTCATTGGAGATAGAGCATTTGGTAATGATGAAGAAACTGTATCTAAATTTGTTTCTTCAATTATCAGAGGACTTCAAACAAATGGTATCCTTTCTTGTGCAAAACATTTTCCAGGACATGGATGTACACGAAAAGACTCTCACTTTGATTTACCAATAGTTAAGAGAACTCGTGAAGAGCTTGAAGAAGTCGAGTTTAAACCATTTATCAAAGCGATTAAGTCTCGAGTTGAATGTGTCATGATGGCCCATCTTATTGTAGATGCCATTGATTCTGAACTTCCAACCTCGCTAAGCCCTGCGGCTTATAAAATACTGAGAGATGAGTTTAAGCATACGAAGCTTATCATTACAGATGATATGGAAATGAAGGCGATTACAGATCACTATGGTGTTGGTGAAGCTGCTGTTATGGCCGTGAAAGCTGGAGCAGATATAGTTGAGTATAGAACTATGGAAAATGCTCGAGTGGCCCTCTCTTCTTTGAAAGAAGCGAAGCGTACAAAAGATATTAAAAATGACCGACTAAAAGAATCTTTAGATAGGATTGAGATGGCCAAGAAAGAGTACCTTTCTGAGTATAATCCTATTTATATACCTGAAATGACTAAGAAAATTAATACTGGAGCCTCTCAGGTATTGATGAAAGAAATTAATGATAAAATTGCCAAGTGCAAGGCCGAGCTCGAAGAGTCTTAGGCCATATTCCCCTTATTTTTCAATCCGTTATGAGGACTTTATTTCCCTATCACGATGATTTTTTGGCTTAGTGTTATTCTAAGAACATGAGTTATTCTCGTAGTTTACAACTACAAAACGCAACTGTGTTTAGGGAGAAAATATAGAATGTTAATGTATGCCTCCTTGGCCTTAATAGGGATTGCTGTATTTTTGGTAACGAGTTTAGTTACACAAGAAGAGGACGAATATAAGGCACAAGAGAAATTAGAATCTGGAGCAGGTTCAGATAAAGAGACAATGGCCCAACACGGGATTGTCCTAAGGTATTCACGACCATTCTTTCGTCGTTATGTAACTCCTATTGTTCAAAGTTTAAAAAATAAGAAAAAGATTAGAGAAAAGTATAAGAGAAAGTTGGCGTGTGCAGGATTAAATGACGTACTTACTCCTGAAGATTTCTTTAGTTTTAAACTTTTTTTAATTATTGGTTTTCCTATTTTATTTTTAGCTTTACGTGCTTTTCTAGAAGAGACTTGGCCACTTAATTATATTTTTGTAATTTCCATATTCGGATTTTTCTATCCAGATCTTTGGATGAAAGGAAAAATTCAAGCTCGTCAACAAGAGGTCATGAGAAACATGCCTTTCGCTGTTGATATGCTCGCACTAAGTGTAGAGGCAGGTTTGGATTTTATTGCGGCCATGGCAAAGGTAAATGAAAAGGCACGGCCATCAGCTCTAACTAAAGAATTTGAAATTTTAATGAAAGAAATCAAGATTGGTGCAACAAGGGCCGAAGCATTGAGGAATATGGCCTGGAGAATTGACCTCATTCAGATTTCATCATTTTGCGCTACTCTAATAGCTGCTGACTCTGTTGGGGCAAGTATTGGCCCTATCTTAAAAGCATTGAGTGCCGAAATTAGACAGAAACGTTCTTCAGATGTTGAGAAAGCAGGTGCTACTGCTGCAACAAAAATACTCTTTCCCATGCTTTTTCTAATTGTTCCAGCCGTTTTTATCATTGTTGCTGCTCCATTGATTTTAGAAGCCATGATGGGAGGTAAGTAGTGAGTTGGATGACAGTAAAGAAAGGGAATATTGATATTGCTACTAAAGTCGCTGTGGCAGATGGCCCTATTCAAAGAATGATTGGTCTTATGTTCTCTAAAAGTTTAGGAGAAAAAGATGGACTACTCATCACGCCTTGTAATTCGATCCATACATTCTTTATGAGATACGAGTTAGATATAGTTTTTTTAAGCAGAGATAACAAAGTAATAAAAGTGATACGCAATATGAAGCCTTGGCGAATGACATGGATGTATTTTAAAGCATCTAAAGTTTTAGAAATGATGGGAGGAACTCTTCCTGCTGATATTAATGCCGGAGATGAGGTTAGCTTAAATGTATAAACTGGTTGTTGTAGCAGGTAAATTAAGAGGACAGGAGTTTATTCTCGAAAATGGAGAAAATACTCTTGGACGTGACCCGTCTTGTTCCTTACATTTTCCTGTACAAGGCGTTTCTAAAAAACATTTCTCTATTACTGTGAGTGGAGATACTTGTTATATCTCTGATCTTGGTAGTTCTAATGGTACGTTTATTAATGGTAAGGCCATTAAAAGAGCTACAGTCCAAAATAAAGATAAAATAGCACTACCTGATAGTATATTACAGGTTGTTTATGTTGCTGAAAAAAAAGTTATAGTAAAAAAACGAGTTGTTAACGATGAAGAAGACGAAGTCGACTTCATGGATCCAGGTGTTCCACCGAGCAATCTTGTTTCTAAAGTATTTTGGGCCTTTAAGCACAAAGTGATGCCCATCCTTCACGGTATAAATGAAGAATATGAATGGCAGCACTTATTGGCCATACTGGTCGCTCTTTTTTCTGTAGCAGCAATATCGTTGACCATTTTTCCTGCACTCCAGGATGCTAAAAAAATTCTTTTAAATGAAACAGCGACCAGAGGTAGTAGTTACGCTGATATGGTTGCACGAATGAATAATCGTGCACTCGAGCAAAGGCGATTAGAGAAAATTGATACCGACTTCATTAGTAAAGCTGATGGGGTTGCTGAATATAGACTCTTTGATATGAATGGAATTATTTTAAGACCGCTTGCACAGTCTAATAAATATGTAAGTGATCCGTTTTTTATTATGGCCTGGGAATGGGCAAAAGAAACACGAGATAAAAAGAATATTGTTCTCAAGAAGTTATTAGATGATGGAACAATTGGTATTGCTAAGAAAATAACATCCTTTAATCCCAAAACAGCACGAGAAGAATCTGTTGGTGTTATTGCCATCAAGTTTGAACCGGCATCTCTGAAAGTAGAAGCTGCTAAGTCAAGAAAAGCTTATCTTGAAGCTCTTGTGACTACTGCTCTTGTAGCGATTGTCTTTTTTGGATTCTTTTACTATCTGACAGTTAGACCATTAGATGAAATTAACTTTCAAATTGAAGAAGCCTTAAGAGGAAAGAGAAAGAGTCTTGATAGTCGTTTCTTATTCAAAGAATTGAAACCGCTTAGAAATTCCATTAATGCTATGTTGGCAAGAATTAGAGAGCTTAATAATGAAGAGACAGATGACTTTGCGGAAGAAGAAAGTGATGAAGGCTATGTCCGTCAGCTTTATGAATTCATGCAAGGAGCAAATGGACCAACAATGATTCTTGATTCCCATAAGAACTTATCTCATATCAACATGGAAGCAGAAGATTTAACGGGAATGAGGGAGAGTGCCAGTCAGGGCATGAGCTTACTCGATGTTTCGCGTGAACAAGGATTTGCTGCAACATTGATTGAGCTTTGTGATGCTAGTGCAAATAATATGGGTACAAATCAGCAAGGAGAATATGACCTAGGAGGTGTACCTCATACGGTTCATGTTTCATCATTAATGGGGAAAGATAATTTTGCGAAATCATTTTATATAACTTTCGTAAGGATTGATTAAAAAATATGGTTGAAAAAACTTCGGCAGTAAAAATTGTAAAAGGAATTAAGTCTCCTAAAGAGGCCGGGGAATATCATCGTCTACTTTGTATGCCGGGTAAGAATAAAGGTATGTCCTACTATATAAAAAGTAGACGTATTGTTATGGGACGTTCTCA
>JBLWYP010000048.1:0-10228 GCA_048266825.1 Bacteriovoracaceae bacterium
ATGGAACCCAATTCAAGTTAGGCTTATTTGATTATTCGAATTCTTTTCTATTATTTGTTTTTATATTAATTGTGAATGAGTTAATAAGACCACTACTGACAAATGATTCTGCAATGAGTGAAAAAAATATATTATTATTGGTTATTTTTCTATCTTCATTTTTATTCATAGATAAATTTTATAATTTCACTGAAATAATAGAATACCAAAATACATATACCAGTCTTGGGATCCGAAAGTATCTCATCTATATCAATCCGATAGGTGCAATTGCTCTTTTTCAAATCATAATCAATGAAATTGATAATCCTAGCGATAGATTTGATATTGTAAAACTATCCTTAATCAATTGTTATCTATTTATGTTTATTTTTTGCTTCTTAGGTGGATATTCTGCACCTACATTTTTTGACTTTGAAAGCAGATCAATTATGAATGCACTAGTTAGCATTATTTCATTTTTCTCAAAATATGTATTTATACTTGTAAGTATTTGGGTTTATCGCTTTGTATTTGTAAAAAGGAAAAAGGAGATTATATTTAATGAATTTTAATATAATCTTTGCGGCCATTACAATGATCATTGTTCTTCTTGGGGCATTACTCAAAGGTAAAGCACTTGAAAGGCTTTTTTATATATTTATACTAAATATGATGATTATTATTTTAGTGAATAGAGGTGTACCCCTGGCCCTACTCTTCGTAGGAACAATCATACCAATGTTTACGAGAAATAAGCTGACAATATTTGTCGCAAAGAATGATAAAGGATCTAATAAAAGTATAAGAGATAAGTTTATAAATTATATATGCTTTGCACCTCTCATCGGTCTGGGGATAATGAGTTACAGAATCCCTCAGGTAGAAATTGATACACTATCACCTGTGATGATTGTACTTGGAGAAGTTGGCTTATTGGTTGTTACTTTTTTAGTCATTATACCAAAGAGGATAAAGCTAAGATGATATGGTTAAGGACTGCGCTAATTCTAGGTATAATAATTTTCTTTCAAAGACTTGTGATTGAGAAAAATAGTTATAACCTTTCTAAAACGATTGCCTTTCTATTAGTCACTATCATTTCTATGGCCCTTATATATTTAGATACAGAGGCCCTTGAGCATTACTTCCCTTTTTTCATCGTCATGATCCTTCTAGGTGGTAAAACACTAGAGTCATTAGGGATATCAAGGAAGGGGGATGGTAAGTGAGTATTGCAGCTCTCATTATTCTATTGTTTGTAATTTTAGTTACAATACCAGAGATAAAAAAGAAGAATATAGCGAACCATAAAGTCGAAAACTTTATAATGCCATTTTTTGTAGCGACAATATCTCTACTTTCTTTCTTTGATCAATTTAGCCATTCTAACGACTCTATTATAATAAGTTTATTATTTATTTTTCTATTAATTGATAAGAAAACTAGCGAAAAAACCAGCACTTATCTTCTAAATATAAGTTCCTTATTTTCAAGTATAATACTACTAATATATGTAGATAAAACAATTTGGCTTAGTATGGGCCTATTTGTATTAATCATATTAAATAGTAAAAGATATAGTGTATATTTAGGATTAGTATCGTTTTTATTAATGCTTCTTCCTTTATCTCCTCAGTTCGTACAAGTTTACTATCAATGGGGAGGGATGATTCTTATTCCTGCTCTAATTGGAATAGTGGTCAGTCATGATTCGTTTAAAAGAAGTCTATTTGGCTTCTTATATATCGTTACTATAAGTGATTCTCGATATATGTCTCTTGGTTATTATCCTATTTTGATAATGGCCATATCATTATTGTTGATTCTACTTACAATAGAAAATGAAGAAGTACCTTATATATACTCTTTGGCAATTCTACCTTTTATAGGAATAGCTAACTTATATAATTTAATAGCGCTATATGTACTCTTTGAAGTTGTTATGTTTATCAAAGGTGAATTACTAGATATTGTTAATAATATTGAAACAGAAAATGGGACAATTAAAAATATACGATATCAAGAAATAGCGATGGTTTTAATTGGAATGTATATTTTATTTTCAGGGCCAACTTCACCTTTTGCATGGTTATTTCATGTGATTAAAGCAGACTATTACATACTGGGCCTCGTTCTGTTAATTGAATTATTACTTTTCAATCAAGTATGCTTAGAAAGATCAACAAATAAAGTAAGAGCAAACTTAGATACAAATAAACCAGAAATTATAAGGATGGTTATTTATTTAGCCTTTTCAATACTAAGTATTGGCTCTGGTATATTGAACTATACTGTTGTCGGCATTATTCCAGGGCTTATTTTTTTATTAATTCTTGTAATAAATAGAAAAAATAAATCATGGGCAAATATACTAACAGTTATTAAAAAATCAATCTCTATTCCTCAGAGAAGTTCAGTACAAATCGTTCAAATACATACAGCTGAAGATAGAAATAGAATAAATAAAATGACATCAATCAAGCTGAGTTTTTCAGGTATTGAGGAAAGTATTATTTGGTCAGTATTCATTTTGATCATAAGTATTATTTTAATCGGGAGGTATTTATAAATACTATCTCGTTTATTATATTAATGAGTATCCTAAGTATTGTTTTAGTAAATATTAAAGAGAATCGATATCACATAAAAGAGCTGATATTAATGGCCTGTACAATCACGGTTTATTCGATTCCACTAGAAATTAATCGACACTTTTTTACTGCTCTTTATGATGTGCAGATTGTATTAGCATTATCTCTTTCTTACGCACTTTCAATGATCTTTAAAGTAGAAAGTAATATTCAAAAAAGATGTATTAAAATTATAAAAGTAATGTTGCCTCTATTAATATTAATGTTGAATGTGATTAGTTTTGATGTGAGAATTATTATGTCAATTCTATTATATATATTGTTGCAGGAAGAAGAAAAAGGTTCCTCGTTATCATTAATGTCTTACTTGGTCATATCTCTTTTTATTGTGAATTGGTATGTTAGTAGCTATTTCGATTCATTGCTCAATATAGTTAATTATAGAATATTAGATATACAAGAATATGCTCTTCTACTTGGTAATATTATTGCCGCTATATGCACAGTAATTAGTATTTCTATATGGAATGATAAGAAGCAAGAAAGCTCCTTAGAAATATTTTGGCCAATGTTATATTTAGTAACTACGCAGAAACTATTGACTGTGGGATCACTAAAATATGAATACATAGTATTACTACTTGTAGTTATGGCCATTGCCTTTTTTCGATATAGAAAGGAACCTGTGATTATATTGGTATTAAGTTTAATCATAGGCATGTTGCAAATACCAACTCTCTATATTGCTATAGTTATTGGATTATTAACTTTAGTACCTTTTAAAGAACTTCTACCAGCGATTAGTTTGCTTGAAAAGATAGAGAAACTTAAACTCTTCGATGTAGTGTGTGTATTAATACTGATATTCACACTACAGGGAAATATCGCGGCTGTTGGTATTGCTTCGATTGCGATGTTCCTATTGTCCATTAAAAGTATTACTGCGAGCTACTACATTGAATAACTTTATAATATTCACATTAGTTTATCAGTTACTTATCGTAATCTTTTATAATAAGGCTGCGAAACTTTATACTTATGTTAACAAAATTATATATCTCATAACGCTGTTGTTTTTTGTTTATTTAATTAAAAGTGACCAACTGAATAATTCATTTGAAATTAAATATTTAGTACCTATAGTTCTAACAAGTATTCTATTTCTAATCTTTGATACAAATAAGGGTTTTGCTCAACATAGCTTAAGAAATAAATTCTTTCCTACTTTAATAGCGTTTGTTGTATTGATTACTCACTTCATAACGATTGATATTGTTAACTATGCTTTAATTCTATCTGCTTCATATGATCTTCTTATCACAACAGAAAGAAAGGACATTGCAGGACACAAGAAATTTATAGGGCCGATATTTATTTTGGTAACACAGTTGATGGGTCTATTGTTTAATTTTGGAATAGATAATGACTTAATCTTTATTACTTATTGGATTGTCGTTGCAAAACTTTTCCCGTTTTCTATATTGAAAGAAAAAAGTACTTCCATAGATGAACATTACCTTAGTAGAAGTATTTTAATTCTGAGTCTCGCTTTCGGGCATATAAGCTTTTCAACTATCTCAATAGCTTTACTCGCAGTAGTTATTCTATTATCTCTTGGATTTATGTACTTTCTGAAACATGAAGCACAAGGGCTTATATCATACAGATCTATTATCTTGAGTTCCTCTATTTTACTTTGTGTAATTAGTGGAAAAACTACGAATACCTTTCTTGTAACATCCATTCTATGGATTGATTTTTATTTTCTAGCCCTTGTTTTTTCAAGAATAAGTAGTGGCTTACCTGAGAAAATTAATCAAAAAATAGGTTCATGTTTATTTTATCTGTTGATATCTGGTGTCTTATTCGGTGCAAGTCATTGGATTATAAGCGAAAATATTAAAATACTCTTCTTAAATGGTCAGATTAACCTCGCCTTAATGCTTATGATTCCTTTTTTATTGAGTGGAATGTTCTTTTTTTCGAAGATCAGCTATTCAACTTACATAAAGGAAAGCATAAGAAAAATTGATCACTTCGACACTTTTATCTCTCAATTGATTATAATAATAGGAGTAATATTAAGTGTTTAAGGTCCATGTCAAAAAAATATAGAGTAAGACTCATTAATAGCAGAATTGTTGGCCCATTTTCATTGGGGCAAATCGGTGAATTGTTCAAAAAGGGTCATATAAAAGGAAAGGAAACAATACAACAGTTTCCCGCTGGTGATTGGATATCTATCCAAGATGATAAAGATGTAAAAACTTATCTCTCTAAAATAATAGCTAACAAGAAAGCCGAAATAACTACAATTGATAACGAGTCAACAATTGCCAGGATTAACATTGGTAATATCAAAAAAGAAGAAATTAAAAATAAAAAAAATAAGCAATCTTTCGAAAGTCAGTTAGAAGAACTCGAAGAAGAAGAAAACGATACGCAAGAGAAATTAAATGAGCCCCATAAGGAATTCACTTTTGATCGTGAAAATAATGATACGATCATTGGTTTTGATGAATTAGAAAAAAAATATAATGAACAAAAAGTTGATGTTGATATTGTAGATGAATCAGTCTCCGAAAGCATCGAAGAATCTGAAAATAATGAAGAAGATGATGATGGTGTAGAGAAAACGGTTGTTTTAAAACGCCCTGTAAAAGATACACCTCAAGAAGATAATGAGAGAACAGTCGTTAATCAAGAGGCGTTAAAATACTTTAAAGAACAAGAAAGAAAGAAAAAAGAGGAAGAAGAAAAAAAGAAGTTAGAAATAGAAGAAAAAAAACGCTTAGAAGAAGAGATGAAGGAAGAAGAAGTAGACTTTGATGAATCTACAAGAGTCTTCGATAAAAGATCTCTTGTGGCCCTAAATGTTGAAGCTAAAGAACTAGAGAAGACGCTTGAAGAAGAAGAAAGAATTAAAAATAAAGAAGATGATGTAGAGCCAGAAGCTGAATACGAAATTGTTGAAGAGAAGAAGCCCGAAAAGAAAAAAATGAAACCTATTGTGGCATTAGCTTTTCTCGTCGTATTTTGGTTTTTACTTGAAGATAACGGGGATGATGAGAAAAAGTTTGAACCTCGCTACGTGAAAATTGTTGCACCCATAACGTTTGAAGTTGAAAGTGAGCAAAAAGCAAAAGAGTTTTTCAATAAAGGACTTGAAGCTTATAGAAGTGGTACTTATATAGCTAAAGTACAGGCCATCGTTAATTTCAAAACATCTATAGAGCATAAATTCAAAAACAATCCTGCTTTAGGGTTTCTAGTACTTACTTATGGTGAAATATTCAGAAATGTTTCAAATAAAAGTAAGGGAGCAGCCATATTATTTAACCTAATAAAAATTACTCGCTCTAAAGTTCTGAGTGATGTGAATATTGCTTTAGGGACAGCTCTTTTCTATCGAAACAATGGAAAAGTTACTTCCGCATTGGATCTGATGGAAAAGTTTTTAAGAGTGGGACAGCCAACCTTAAAGTTTTATTCTTTGTATCTTGATATGGCCATTGATACTGGTGATTTGGTTAAGGCCAATAATATAAAAGACAAGCTTCTTGAATATCCTGATTTGCCTATTGAAGCTTATATTGCTCTATCGAAATACTATACTTTAGATCAACGATATGAAGAAGGAAAAGAAAGTGTTTTAAAAGGTCTTAAAAAGTTTCCTTCTAGTGTTGAACTTTTATTGGAACTTACTTCATACCACCTTCGAGAAGAGAATTTAGCCAACTACAAGAGTACATTAAAAAAAATAGAAATGTTAAAGTTCGAAGAGTCTCCTCGATTTTATGCTGAATACTTGGAATATGTTGGAATATTAAGTGCGTACAATAAAGATATTAAGACTGCAGCATTCTTATTCAAAAAAGCATTACAAATAAGTGACTCAGATAGACTACGTTCAAAGCTTGCCTCACTAGATATAGGTGGAGGTAAGCTTGCTACGAAATTGATTTTAGAATCAAAGGCCATGGACCTTATCAGAGAATCAAAGAAGCTGATGAAGGAGAGAAAGTGGGAATCTGCTTTTATTGAAGCCATTGCAGCAACTGAGTTGGAGATTAATTACTTACCAGCTAACCTTCATCTCATTGATCTACAAATAACTCGAGGGTTTTATGAATCAGCGATATCAACTTTAGAATTTTTAAGAAAAGAGTATCCTACTCATCCAGGCGTAAGTTTTAAGTTGATACAAGCTCTTTTTGAATCAAATAAAATGGATGATGCTCAAACACAAGTGAATATTATTTCAAACTCACCACTTAAGCAGCATCCTCTGTACTACTCTGTTGTTGGACGATTTTACGAAAAAAGTAGTAAGAATATTCTTGCCATTAAGTTCTTAAATAAGAGTGTTTCACTAAATCCATTACGAGACGAAGATTATTTTATAATGTCGAAAATTTATAATAAAAGTCGTCAATATACGCAGAGTAAAGCTGTTCTTGCTGAAGCCATTGCTCTTGATCCACTCAATATTAAGTATAAATCTTTATATGGAGAAATATTATTTGAGCTTGAAGGGGCAGAAACTGCGATTGGATATGTACAGTCTGCTCTAGCTGAGAATAAGGATAATCCAAAGCTCCTTGGTGACATGGCGACATACTATTATAGAAATGGTCAGATCGCTCAGTTCAAAGATATCAAAGAAAGAATTGAATCATTAACTAGTGATGATCCTGCTTTCTATGAGTTCCTAATCAAAGCAGCCCAAATGGATGATAATAGTGAAAATATTATTAAGTATGCCAAAGAGCTTATTGCTGTAAATCCAGGGGATGTAAAAGTTAGGATGACTTTGGCTCAAAATTTAATGAACTTAGGTAGATATCAAGAGGCCCTCGACTCATTAAAGGGAGTAACGGAAAGACTTTCAACTTATCCTGGAGCCTATTATTTGAGTGCTAAGATCTACATTCAGATCAAAGACTTTAGTAAAGCTTTAGAAGCGGGTAAGAAAGAGCAGGAAAATAATCCAGGTATTTATAATGGTCACTATATTGTTGGAGAAACTTTTCGCTTAATGGGTAAGGTTCAAGAGTCAGTAGATAATCTTGAGCAGGCCATATCTATTTCTCCGCGTAATGTTGAATCTCTTATCTCTCTAGGCCTTATTAAAATAGCTCAGAGAAACTTTGAGGTTGCTCGTGAACTATTCCTTAGGGCGAAGAAGCAAGAGCCTTCAAATCCAAAAATACGTAAGCAGCTGGGATTTATTTATCAAGGAGTCGGCCAAAGTGGTCTGGCCATAGAGGAATTTCAAACTTATCTGAAGCTCTATCCAAATGCTCCCGATCGCGACAAGGTTTTGGGTAGGATTCAGGTTCTCTCTAGATAGCGCATAGCGTTTTAGGATGTAGGGCAAGAATTTACCTATCAACATTCTATTGCAATATTGTATTCTTACTATTATATTAGGTGCTTCGTGGAGGATTGGCTGAGTGGTCGAAAGCGGTGGTTTTGAAAACCATTGACCTTAACGGGTCCGCAGGTTCGAATCCTGTGTCCTCCGCCATCTTTTTTTTAGTGATGGAGATGTGCCCGAGTGGCCGAAGGGAGCACCTTGCTAAGGTGTCGAGCGGTCTGACCGTTCCGTGAGTTCGAATCTCACCATCTCCGCCATTTACTTAGTTCCCATTTAATTCAAATTTTTCAACTTAGGTGATTTTAAAATCTGAGGATGAAGTATAAGAAAAGAGCAGAGTTAAAATCTTCTAAGAAATAACCCTACTCTTAATATGATATTAATTATTTTAGTGAATCCATATCGATAACAAATCTATATTTAACATCACCATTTTTCATTCTTTCAAAAGCAGTATTAATTTCGTCCATTTTAATCATTTCAACTTCTGGATAAACTTGGTGTTTGGCGCAGAAGTCGATTGTCTCTTGAGTCTGCTTGATCCCACCGATGAGTGAGGCTGAAACTCTTCTTCTTCCACCAAGAAGTAGTCCTGTATGAAAAGACGGTAGTTCTCCAATAACTCCTACAATAACAAGTGAGCCGTCAATTTTAAGAGTATTAAGATAAGGGCTTATGTCGTGAGGAACTGGAATGGTATTAAGTATAAAATCAAATGACTTTTTGGCTGCTTTCATCTGATCTTTATCAGTAGAGAGAATAACGTGTTTTGCTCCCAGTGAATTGGCCTCTTCTTTCTTGCTTTCAGAGCGGGTGAATACAGTCACTTCCGCACCCATGGCCGCAGCAATCTTTACGGCCATGTGACCAAGACCACCAATACCTACAACAGCAACACTGTCCCCAGCTTTAATATTCCATTGAGCCAGGGGTGAATATGTTGTAATCCCAGCACAGAGAATAGGGGCTACTTTTGCAAGATCCATATTGTCGGGAATATTGAGTACAAATTTATCTTTAACCACAATTCTTTGAGAGTAGCCACCATAGGTCATCTCGCCCGTAACACGATCTTTACTATTATAGGTACCTGTCATGCCCTCATTACAGAATTGTTCTTCGTGGTCATTACATGGGTCACACTGTTGGCAACTATCTACCATGCAGCCAACTCCAACATTATCCCCTACTTTAAATTTGGTAACATTATTTCCAATAGCTGTAACTTTTCCGATAATTTCATGGCCAGGGACTAAAGGATATTGTGAGCCACCCCAGTCGTTGCGAGCTTGATGTAAGTCAGAGTGACAAACGCCACTATAGAGAATGTCTATGGCGACATCATCTTCTCTCAAGCTTCTACGCTCAAGGCTAAATGGCTTTAGTTCTTCTTTAGAATCGTGTGCTGCATAAGCAAGGGTTTTCATAATAAATCCTTATTGAGTGAGTAATACTAATAAGTATTAACATATTTCAGGGACGTTAAGAGAAATAGATATTCGACAACTTGGCCTTATGCAGTGATACTAACTTAATAATATTATACAAATGTAAATGGCCAGGTCTGAAAGAAGTAGATGTTATTTAATAGCTATGAATTCCTATTCTTATTCTTTCCAATAGTTTTTATAATCTACCATTTTGGATTAAAGAGAACATGGAAAGTTCCTTTTCTGTTGTTGGCCAGTTATTACTTCTATGGTCATTGGAATTATAAATTTCTTCCCCTACTCCTTTTTTCTACTTGTGTAGATTATTTTGTAGGAATAGAGATTGAAAAAACGAATAGTAAAAAAAAGCAGAAGACACTTCTTTTAATATCTTTAGTTATGAATTTGGGTGTTCTAGCCTTTTTTAAATACTCAAATTTTGCCATTGAAAATTTAAACCTTATTTTAAATCAATTTGGTATTCAAGCCATGGAAGAAATCCCCAATATTGTGCTTCCTGTAGGTATTTCTTTTTATACTTTCCAGTCTTTAAGCTACACCATTGATTTGTATCGTAATCACTCAAAAGCTTATAGAAAGTTTACTCCATTTGCAGCATACGTAGCCTTATTTCCGCAATTAATAGCGGGTCCTATTATTAGGCATAGTGAGTTGGTAGAGCAGCTCGAAGTGAGTGCAAAAAAACGAATAAATGTTAAAAACCTGAATAAAGGTCTGTTCTTTTTTATTATTGGCCTTTCAAAGAAGGTGCTTATTGCGGATACAATTGCACGTGCTATTGATCCCGTTATTGGAATGATGTCCATTATAAATACATTGGAAGC
>JBLWYP010000049.1:0-9970 GCA_048266825.1 Bacteriovoracaceae bacterium
CGCAAATTTCTAAAGGTCGATAGCGTGGGTTTTCGGAATGTAGGGAAGCTTTATTTGCTCGATAGAGGAGGCGTTTGCATAGGCGCTGGCCTTCATAGAAAGCGATGATAACTTGACCACTTTTGGGAGTGAGGGAGCCATCGACAATGAGGATATCTCCCTCTTCGATGAAGGGGGCCATGCTATCGCCGGCGGCCTTGAAGTAGAAGGTGGCCTCTCGATCTTGAATCAAGAGTTCATCTAAAGAGAGACGATCTTCAGTGAAGTCATCGGCAATACCGAAGAGGCCACAAGCAGCATCACCCAATTGAGGACGTCTATGGATGTGATGAGCTGGTTTTTTATCTACTACTTTACTTCCTATTCTCTTCGTCTTTCCTGAGGATAAAAGGTGACCAAGTTCTCTCTTAAGGGCCTCTTTTGTTAAGCGTGTGGTGTTGGAGCAAAGAAGCGAGGTGGCCATGGTTACAATCTTCCTAGGTAGATAAGCGATTTATTTATGATACATGTTACGCATAACTTACGCAATGGTTTTTTTATAAAAAGGGCGACACTTTAAAGTCCAATGCCTAAAATAGAAGCTAAATCATTTAAAGTAGGTGAGTTTTAATTATGTGTTTTAGTCTTCATGTGGAAAAGAAATTAAATAAGCTGTCGGAAACGTTTGGGGCCTTTAGCTCAAAGAAAGATTTTGGCAACTTCGCTTCCTTAAAAGAGAAGAGTCCTAATGACTATATGTCTCCTGATGAAGAGAATCGCATCTATCCTTATTACTGGTCTCCTGTCATTGTGCACGAAAAAGATAACCGCATTATTAAACCCATGCGCTATCGTTTACGGCCTGGGGGAAGTGAAGAAGAAGTGCCTAATAAGTTCAATATCTTTAATGCTCGCCTAGACTCCCTTGAAAATCGTAAAACATGGCGTCCGCTATTAGGAAAGAGGCATTGCCTGATTCCCATAAGAGGTTTCTATGAGTGGGTGGCCACGGATCAAGGTAAGAAGCAGATTGAATTCTATCCTCCTGAACACGATCTTCTCGTCGTGGCCGGGCTCTATGATATTTGGCAGGGTAAGGATAACTTTGGGGATGAGATTGAATTACACAGCTTTGCAGTCATCACTCAAGATCCGCCTAAAGAAGTACTAGAGATGGGTCATGATCGCTGTCCCATTGCTTTGCGCCCTGAGAGTTGGGATTCATGGTTAACGGGACAAGATCCCGTCGCATTCTTAGAAGACCCGAGTCATCATGCGCAAGTTACTTTTGAAAATCAATATGTCTAAATTAAAGCTGAGATTCGAGAAGCTCTTTGAGCTTTCTCATTTCTCCACGTCTGGAATTTCGATCAACTAAGTAAGACTTTCCGGCCTTCGTTTTGACCATGAGTTTGAAGTAGCCTCTATTTTCAAAACCATTCATTCCCTGCTTCTTTTCTTGAGCGGCTATATTTAAAGAATCCATAAAGTGTTCAAGATAAAGAGAATCATCTTCTAGGGGAACTTTTTGAGTCTTAAGAGGAATGAAGAAAACCTTGTGACGAAGATAGAGCATCTTGTCGGCTATCATAATTTCTTTTTCATAGAAGTATACACTTAATAAAGTGATCGGAGCTAAGATGAGAATAGCAAAAACGATTAGAGCAATCACTTGGTTGATTTGATCAGGGCCTTGATACGCGCGATACAAAGGGTCTTTAATGGCAAGTATCATGAAGAACAGCACGGCAAGAATGGCCAAGAGATAGCCCCAGAAAATCATGGGAAGGCCATAGCTTCTGATTGTAAGTTTTTGGTCTGTTTGAATAATCCTGTCATCTAATTCATTTTTTTCGACAGGCATTTGGAAGAGAAGTCCCATTATAATCACCTAAGTATGCTTTTTTTATAAGTTGAGAGCGTGTGGATTGCATGCTCAAAATAGTCCGAAATCAAGGAAGTGGCAAGCTTTTGCGCAACGAATAATTGCGCTCTATTCTTTACATTTTAGGCATTACGCGCAAATATAAGAGACCCCATTTCTTCACCTTTATTTAGGAGACCCTATGTTCACATTCATTCGTAGGCCTTTGAGTATTTTAGCTCTATTTATTCTCGTCGCTTCTTCAACTCAAGCAAAAGTCTTTGTGGTTAGCGATATTGATGACACCATTAAAAAGGCCAATAGTGCGAGTAGTGGCATTGGGGAAATCTATCATTTTCTTAGAAAGAAGATTTATCCTGAGATGCGTGATCTCTTTGTTGAATTAGAGAGAACTTATGAAAATCGTGGTGAAGAAGTCGAGTTCTTCTATGTTTCAGCAGCTCCAGATATTCTCTTTGATCAATATAAGTGGCTTGAGAAGCATAATTTTCCGGCCGGAAGTGCGACCCTTAGAGACCTAGGTTCTGGTGATTCTTATACATATAAGAAAAGAGTGATTGGCAATATTCTAAAAGAAGCGAATCCGTATGATACGATTTATCTCTTTGGTGATAATGCTTCAAAAGATGCGATTGTTTATAAAGAATTAGTTGAAGAAGGTAATTTCGTAAATAGCTTCATCTATATTCGTGATGTGGAAACGGAAGCGACTTACTGGAATCCTAATTTTCCTATTCATAGACTCTCAGGTATTCGCTACTTCTTTTCAGAAAGAGATCTTCTGACAGAGCGTGGGCTTTTCTTTATGTCTAGTGAACTTAGAAAACTCATTGTGGCGGCATATGATGAGAAATCATTGATCCCAGAATACACATTGAACACTCTTGAAAAACGAGTGAAGAAGGTTTGGCATTGTGGATTTGATTTTGTTTGTCGAAATGATGCCGAAGCTCAAGCAAAGAACTTCTGGAATGACTACTACGCTAAGTACTAGATTTTATAAAAAATAATAGAGAGGACTCGCTCGAGTCCTTTCTTCTTTTCACACTTTAGCCTTTCCTTTTGAAAATACACACTCAACTCATGTATGAATTATTAAAATTTATTGAGGGGGGTCTAATGAATTTTACGATCAAAGGTGCGATTGCATCTATTGTCTTGTTGTGGGCGAATGCAAACTTTGCTGTAGTGGAGAGTCAGTCTCTAGCTTTCACCAAGAATCTCATTGAAAATAATGCTTATAATTGTGGGGATGCTCTTTGTCCTTTCTATCGTATTGGTAAGTTTAAAAGCCAGCACAGTACAACGTCTCATCCTTATCAAGTGCGCTATACTCGTTTTGGAAATGCTCAAGGAGAGAAGGGTTCCCTTGTGGTTTCACCGGGGCGTACGGAGACTTCGTTAAAATATGCTGAACTGGCGTATGACTTTATTCAAAAAGGTTATTCACCTATCTTTATCATTGACCATCGTGGACAAGGTCTTTCCCCACGTGAATTAGAAAATACGAATAAAGGTTTTGTTGTCGATTTTAATCACTATGTTGATGACTTTGAAGATTTCGTTAATCAGGTGGTTTTAAAAGATAGCTATACAGCGAAAGATTCGCTCTATCTTATTGGTCACTCTATGGGAGTGGCGATTACTAATATTTATAATCAAAGAGTAGGAAAGAGTAACCCTTTCAAAGCGGCGTTCTTCTCTGGTGGGATGATTAAAATTAATCTCGATGGAAATGCTCCTTATTTTGAGTGGGCAACTCGTGGAGTTACTTACAAAGTGTGTAATGGTTGGCAAGGTTTTATGGGACTTGAGTGCCATGGCTATGTTCAAAAGAAATGGCTGGATTACGATGCAGGTTCTCGCTCGATCGACGAGAATAATCCTGATGCCTATAATATGACTCGTAGTCGAGCTCGTTTTTCTTATAGAGACTTTCTTTGGAATGACTTTGCTCCTATGAACTCTAATACTTCTATTTATGATCAATATGAATCTCATGAAAACTGGAACGGACTTGCTCTTGGGGGTCCAACGACGCAGTGGATGTGGCAGGCCGTGAAGGCCAATATGAATATGAGAAAGAAAAAGGAAGTTAAGAAAATAGCCATTCCTTATCTCATGATGACAGGTTCTCAAGATGTTCGAGCGGTCCTGAAGGCCCATCGTAAATACTGTGAGAAGGTGGAGAAATATGCCGTTTCCTGTCAATACATCGAGCCTGTTGGTGGGTTTCATGAACTTCTCTTAGAAAGTGATGATTACAGAAATAAAACCATTCAAACCATTGAGAGTTTCTTCTCTCAAAATAAATAGGACCAATAATGAAAAAAATAATAATTGCGATGCTCATGATCACCAATGCCTATGCTTCTATGAATTCAGCGGCCATTAGCGCTTATGAAGAAAAATGTGGCGTAGAAACGATCTTCGTTGTGGAGTCTACTGAGGTTGACGCTAGTTACGATTACGCTGACTACTCGGTACTCATGTCTGATGGTGGGGAAGTATCTGTCAGTGTGATGAAAGGGCCTGGGTCTGATGTGGATTGGCAATATGATTCAAGTGTTTATTTAATTAATGAAGTTTATTGTAACTAAGGAAAACGAATGAAATATTTAATGATGGTAGCATTGCTATCAAGTGTGATCAGCCTCTCTGCTCAAGCGAGTGTTAGTGTCGAGTGCTACTATCACTTCACTGATGAGACTCTTGAAATTACTCCTGAAATGAAAATCAATTCTTGTACAGCTGATTTTGTTTGGGGTTTTGATAATGTCTGCTTTCGCGGCGATGTTAATGAATTAGTAAGCTTAATGAATAGCAATTACTTTGAGTGGAATCACTCTTATCGTGTCTATGATGCGACGGCGTTAAATGAAAATGTCGTTGAGTATACGGGAGTTGATTCTCGTAACTTCTATTCTTCTGAGTTTGATATCGCTCGTTGCGAATAAGGCGAGTAAGAGTACCCTATGGAACAGACGTTTCTTGAATTTGATTTAAGTGATCGAGACCTTTTTAATCAAGAGGGGCGATTTTCATGTAATGATGAAATTGAAGATACTCGCAACGAGGTTACTCCGTATGCCTTTCAAGTGGCGCAGGAACTAACGGGAAAAAAGACGGCATCTCCTTGGCGACGAGGAGTTGCTCTTTTGATTGATCTGAGTTTTATAGGACTCTTATCGATAGGAAGTATGTTTATCAATCTTCCTTTAATAATGGGTTGGTTCATTTATAAGAGAAAGTCACTGGATTCGAAATGGAATCTACATAGAAAGAAAGTATTAGCAGTACTTATTTTGATGACTCTTTTTACTGGTGGCAAGAGACCCTTAAAAGTAGAGGGGCTTGAAGCACTAGAAGGAGTTGATCTCACATCACTTCCTATGTTGATTGAAGAGTCATCCGCACTTAATTCTCTATGTGGTGATGAATGTCTGGAAAACTCTATTGAATCATCACTTAAACTTATCTCAAAAAGTCAGTTAAATAAGAAAGACCTTCGTCTCGTTGTTTATAATAATTTTCTGGATAAAGGTTTATCTAAAAAAAGCTCTGAAGATTTAAGTCAAATGCTCTTTCTTTTAAAAGATGTGGAGTTAAAGTCGAGTACAGATAGCGCTAAATCTAGTCCTAAAGATAAGACGACTCTTTCCCAAAGCAATGAATCTAATATCATTAAAAATCTTCTGTCTCTCTTAGGCATTAGTGTCGGTTGGGCCGCCCTATATTTTACCTTTATGTTAAGTTGGAATGAAGGCCAAACGATCGGTAAGCGAATTCTAGGTATTCGTGTCGTTCGCATCAATAATAAACCCATCGGACTTTGGTGTTCTTTTAACCGCTATGGTGGATATGCCGCTGGGATTGCGACAGGTTTATTTGGTTTTCTGCAAATTTATTGGGATTTTAATCGTCAATCTATTCAAGATCAAATGGCGCAAACTATCGTTATTAAATCCTAATGCGCTTTTTTTTAAAGAGATAGGTCGTAGGAAAGAAAATTAAATAGCAAAATATTTGAGAATAAAAAGAGCTGCCCACTGAATAGATGTGAGTAGCACCCAAGTGAAATAAACTCCATAAAATAAGGTAGGCAAGACCTATTCTCTTTCCTAGCAAGGCCAGGGGCGCACTGACTTGAACTCCAATGACGATGATAAAGGCCAAGACTTTAAACACCCATAATGGGGCTTTGAGCAGCGTCGTGGCCATCCAGGTATGTGAAGGAAGGGTCGCAAGTTTTATAAAGAGCGCATCTGTAGTAAACCAGCTCATCCCACCGGCCGCAAGCTTTTGAAGACCTGCACAGCACAGAAGAAAGACTATAAATATCTTTATTAATTCAATATGCCATAGATCATTTTGATATTCAGGATGATTACTTTTATTCTTAGGGGCAAAGGCCAAAAGTAGGCATACTCCTAGATAGAGGTGGGTTCCGTGGTAGACGCGACCAAAGTTATAATCATGACCAAGATAAATCATTCCTAAGATACTGGCGATTTTTGCCAGTGGAGAAAAGTAGTGCTTTCGCTCAAGCTTTGGAAATAAGCTTATAAAGGCAAAGAAAGAAACGAGAAACCAAGACCACTGAATGACGTTGAGAAGCGTCGCAGAGATCGGCGCTTGAAGTAATTGATAGAAACTTATAGGTTGCCACTGATTAAAGAAGTCTTTGGGATAGTAATGACCTTTAAAAAAGAGATACCATGTGGCCGGTCCAAAAAGAAGGGCGCGATAGAAACTTAAATGTAGCTCTTTGGCCTTCATAGCTTCATCTCCAAAAAGATATAGTCTTCATTGGGAGTGAAGTAATTATCGTAGCGAAGCTCATTCCAAGAACGTACTCTGAGTATGAGAGTTCCAGAGGGCGCGCGAAAGTGGCGAGTAAGTATAGGAATAACATTTTCTTTGAGAAAGAGTTCTACTTTGGATTTCTTTGTTTGTAGGTCTTCTTCTTTATTTTGGATGATTGCACTTAGGGATTCTATGATGAAGAACTTATCACTACCAAGTAGCAAAGGGTCTATAGAGCGTTCGGCATTTTGGTATTGAAGAGACACTTTCACCATATGAGTCGTATCATATCTTCCTGCTGTAAAGAGGGAGAGCTTCGTGAGGGGCCAGTCTTCTCTTTTTAGAAGGGACTGAGAAGCATAGGCCAAGAGAATGATAATTAAAAAGATCCGGCACTTTAAATCAAGTGAAGCCATAAAACTTATGATTCGTTGGGAGAGGCTCTCTTTAGGGATCAATGGAGTTCCAAAATTCTTCGAGTTGAGGGAAGGTTTGAACGAAGTCGGTATCTCTTCGAATATCATGTTCGCTAAAGAATCTTTTGAAGTCTCGTCGATAGGTTGTGATGGAATGATTCTTCTTGTGTAGAGGCTCACGCATCCAAGCAAAGATGCGCTCCATTTTCATCACTTCTCCTGAAAGAAAACCGTTAGGTCTTTCTTCATACTCTTTCATAAAGCGAATAATCTTTTCTAGATAGTGGTGGTGCTCTTCAGGAAGAATTTGAATGGTCATAAATTTGGGATAACGAAGATAGGGCGTATCTATAAAGATATTACGCTTTTCTCCATACTTCTGGCGTAACTCTAAAATCCATTCCAAGAATTCTTTAAACTTAAAGACACTCAAAACATTGAAGGTGCACATAAAAGAAATATGGGTATCATTGGAGCACTCGAGATACAGCTCGACTCTCTTTTTAAATTGATCAAAGTTTAGCCCGTTTCGAATATATTCAGCCTGTTCTCCATAAGTATCAATACTGGTATACATCATGAATCTTCTGATTTTCTTATGTTCAAGTAAGGAAGAGACGAGTGATAAATAACGATTAAAAGTCGGCTCTGGAATACCTAGATTGGTATTGATTGAAAATTCAATATTGGGCAGAGGATGTTCATTGATTTCTTCAAAGAGCTTAAAGGTATCCTTACTTAATAAAGGCTCTCCTCCGGTAATACGAAAAACTTGGAGATCATGTCTAAGGCTTGGCCACCATTTCCAAAAGGCTTCTATATAGGGATTACCTTCTTCGGGAATAGGCATCTCTTTTTTTAGTTTTAAAACTTCAGGGTGCAGATAGAAGGGATTAGATTTTAGTTTATAAGCCCCGTGCTGTTTAATTTCCTTTTCCCAGCTTGAAGAATAGGAAGGAGAGCAGTAGCTGCACTTAAAATTACAACTGGAACTGAAGCTAATTTCTAGATAACGAGGATTGATGGGATTCTTATGGCCTTTATCAAGAACTTCATCAAAATGCGGCTTTGCCCAAAAATAGTGGGCCATATAATGACGGTCACTATAATGCTCACCGGGAAGGTCCTCTATATTCCAGCATGATTGACAGCCAGAGGGGCGTTTACCTTTGAGCATCATTTTTCGTTGAGATTTCTTTTGTGCAGTATTGTGAATCCCAGAAGGATCTTTTTTTATATCTTTAAGGGTAATAGGATGATGAGGGGGCAAGTGACATGAATGAGTCCTGCCCAGATGAAGATGAATTGTTGAATTAAGCCATTTTGCAACGCAGAAACTTGATGAGACAGCGTTGAGCTTTTCTTTGGCCTTAACAATAGAGTTGCGGTCGTTGATCATTAATTAAAGACCTTGATTATAGAGGTTTTTTCATTACTTTTATAGCATACTAGATTGTATCAAAGATTGAAATAGAATGTGTTTAAGGGCGTCCATGCTAGAGGAAGACATTAGTTTTATTGTTCCGTGTTATAACGCAAGTAAAACCTTGGGCGCCTGCTTAAGTACCCTTTCACAGGCCAGAAAATATTTTCGCTCTAGTGAGGTCATTGTCGTGGATAATGATCCTTATGAAAATGGGCTTCGTCTTAGTCTTAGCTCAGATGTTCTCTATGTAAAAGAAGTCCGCAAGGGACGCTCCTTTGCTCGTAATGCTGGAGCTCGTAAGGCCCAGGGGAAATGGCTAGCTTTTGTTGATGCTGATGTACTTGTTGATCCACGATGGGCCTTTGAATTAGTGAGCATGATGAAGCGTCTAGGGTGCGCAGGAGGACAAGGTCAAATTATACCAAGTTTTGAAATGGGCCATAAGAAGTTAAATGAATTTCGTTATGAGAGTGTAAATAAATCCACTAACGAAAGCTTCTTACTGCTTCAAGGCCTAAGCTTTGAAGCACCCATGATTAATTCTGCGGCTTGTATTTATCATAGTGAATATTTTAATAAGGTATCTGGATTTGATACGGCCCTTTCCCGCCATGAAGATATTGATCTCTCTAAACGTGTCTTTCTTCATGGAGGAGATCTCTGTGCCTGTAGTCGTGCGCGTGTTGAAGTTATTTTTCATGGTGAAGGATGGATTGATTACTTTAAGCGCTCCTTTGCTGATGGAAGAACCAAGATGGAATACTTTGATAAGTGGACTAGGATCGCCGAAGAGATTACAGGGCAAGAACAAATCAAAACTAGCTTTTGGGTGAAAGCTAAAATTACGATGACAGATGCTGTGGGTCTTTTTCTTGATTATCTAAAAGAGCTTAAATTCAATAAACTCATCCTATTTCTTTTGTTCATCATTAATCACTTAGGTAAAATAGTAGGTTTATTTTTTAATCATTATAAACCTAGTACGGATTCAATGATCGTGAAGGATGGGATACGCCAGCAGGGTAGAGTCTATATTGAAGATCAGTCCTTTGAATTACATATATCTCTAACCCATGAAGAATTCATAGAACGACATGGATGGAAGCAGAGGTTCTTGTGCTGATCTCTATTGTTATTCCTACTCTCTATCCCAAACAGAATTTAAAGCGCTTATTAGAGTCTTTAGTTGCAGTTGATTATCCTCTTAAAGATATAGAAGTTTTAATTGTAGGCAATCGCAAGCAAGATGAGCCTTTATTAAATAAGATTAAAAAGAAATATTTAAATATTTTCTATGACTTCTCCATTTTCATCACACAGGTTCGAAGTGCTAATATTGCAAGGAATATGGGAATACGTAGAGCTCGAGGAGAATATATATTCTTCATTGATGATGATTGTATTATCCAAAATTCGCAATATATTAAGCGAATGACTTCTTTCTTGGACAGTCATGCC
>JBLWYP010000050.1:0-9033 GCA_048266825.1 Bacteriovoracaceae bacterium
ACCAAAGAACCATGCTCCTGTATCCATTCCAAAGTTAACAACGAGAAGAATAAATAAGAGAATTCTCCACTCAGAGTAATGGAGTATATTAGTCAGCGAAATCATCGGTAGAACAAAGAAAATTCCTGATACATAAGGAAGCTTATTAGATATATCTTCAACCGTTTTTGATTCCATAGGAATATAGAATAAATAGAAAAGTAATAGGATATTTAAAAGAAGTGCGACATTTACAATCGCAAAGTGCATACCTGAAGTGAAGTCCAAAAAGTTGAAATATACAAAGGGTAGGATGAATAGAATTTGGCTAATTAAATAAGTGAAAGAGAAGCGAAGCTTTTTCAAAAGATTAACAAAGAGTTCATCTACCGCAATAATTCCTGCGAATAAAATAAGGCCCAGAGTTGACTCTTTTCCGTAATAAATACAAATAGCAACGATTGCTGCCATAACAACTGCTGAAATAATTCGTTTGATAGTATTTGCAGACATTTATTTCACCTAGAAATTTGATTTAATTCATCAAGATTCTTTTGAGCAAGAAGACAACTTTCACTTAGGGAATCAGTAGCCCCTATAGTACCAAATCTTCTTTCTCTTCCAGAAACTTGATAGATTATGCCTCTAAATTCTTCTCTTGTGAAATCAGGCCACTTTGTAGGTGTGAAAAAGAGCTCTGCGTAGGCCATTTGCCAAAGTAAAAAGTTCGAAATTCTCTGATCTCCACCCGTACGAATAAGAAGATCTACATCACCTATCTCTGGTCGATATAAGTGCTTAGTCATGTCTTCTTCTGTAAACTCTTTGCCAGGGTTCGCCTGAGCCCAAGTATTTACGGCCTTAACCATCTCATCTCTTCCGCCGTAACCAAAAGCAAAGGTCAGCTTCAGACCTTTGAACTCTTGTGTTTCTGCTTCTAGTTTTTCAATGAGATTACGAGTAGGTAGTGGAAGATTAGAGATATCCCCAATCACTTTAAATTGAACACGATTCTTTAAAATTTTCTTACGCTCTTTTAAAAGAAATTTTCTTAAAAGGGTAAAGAGAGTCGTCACTTCACCTAGTGGACGACTCCAATTCTCAGTCGAGAAAGCATATAGAGTTAAGGCCTTTAAACCTAGATCATCCGCTTCCTCTACAATACCACTAACAATAGAAGAGCCTCTAATGTGACCCCAAACACGTGGTCGACAGCGGCCTTGCGCCCAGCGACCGTTACCATCCATAATGATGGCGACATGTTTAATTTTGTCATTGATATTTACGCTCATAAGTTCCTAAATAACTATAGAGATAAAATTTCTTTTTCTTTAACGTCCATAATCTCATCAACTTTAGCAACAAACTTATCTGTTACCTTTTGAATCTGATCTTGGAACTTCTTTGAATCATCTTCAGATATTTCTTTAGATTTTTCAGATTTTTTCACATCTTCATTTTTGTCACGACGAGCATTTCGCATAGCGATTTTGGCATCCTCACCATATTTCTTAACATCTTTTACTTGTTCTTTTCTTCTCTCTTCCGTTAAAGCAGGAAAAGGTATGCGAATAAGATTTCCATCATTTGATGGCGTAAGACCAAGATTCGCACCTAGAATAGATTTTTCAATGTCTGCAATCATTGTTTTATCAAAAGGTTGAATTTGTAACAGACGAGCTTCAGGTGTTGAAACATTTCCAACCTGAGCAATTGGAGTTGCAGCTCCATAATAATCAACAGTCACGCCATCGAGAACATTTGCACTTGCTCTACCCGTTCTAACCTTAGTTAACTGATGCTTTAGAGAGTTTAGTGACTTCTCCATCTTATCTTCTAGTTCTAATAGAATTTCATCAATCATTTTAAACCTCTACTATGAAACAGTGGTACCGATCTGGTCACCAATTACTACTTTTTGAATGTTTCCCTCTTCGAAAACATTGAAAACTATAATTTCAATTTTATTGTCCATACAGAAAGTAATGGCCGTCGAATCCATTACCTTAATCCCCTTATTGAGGACGTCTATATAATTAAGATGCTCGAACTTCACGGCATCTTTATGTTCAACCGGGTCTTTATCATAGATCCCGTCTACTTTTGTTGCTTTGAGAATTACACTCGCATCAATCTCTGATGCTCTTAAGGCCGCAGCTGTATCCGTAGTGAAATAAGGATTCCCCGTTCCACCAGCGAAAATAACGACTCGGCCTTTCTCAAGATGACGAACGGCCCGTCTTCGAATATAGGGCTCTGCGATCTTCTTCATTTCGATTGCGGAAAGAACTCTTGTATAGACACCTTTTCTTTCAAGGTGATCCTGGAGAGCAATTGAATTAATAATAGTGGCCAACATTCCCATATGATCAGAAGTTGTTCTATCCATTCCAATTGTTGCACCAGCTACGCCACGATGGATATTACCTCCACCAATTACGATTCCGATTTCAACACCCATATCATTAAGGGATTTAATTTCATTTGAAAGGGTTTCAAGAGTTTCTGGATCAATTCCAGAGCCTTTTTTCCCGGCCAAGGCTTCACCCGAAAGTTTTAGTAAAATCCGTTTATATTTCATGTTTTAAAAACTCCGGCATTTCATTGGAATGTTTAATTTTAATCCAAAAAAGGGGCCGTTAAGCCCCTTTCTTTAAACTTTAATTTTGTGACTTAGTTTCCACTAGTCATTTTTGCTACTTCCTCAGCAAGGTTATCTTCTTTCTTTTCGATACCTTCACCAAGAACAAGCATTGAGAATCCAGCAAGAGTTAGCTCAGTACCAACTTCCTTAGATACCTTAGCAATTAGTTTCCCAATTGTAAGATCTGGATCTTTAACAAACTTTTGCTCAAGAAGACATACTTCTGAAGAAAGCTTCTTAAGTTTACCCTCAACGATTTTATCAATCATATTTTCAGGCTTACCTTCTTCTTTAAGTTGAGCAGTGTAAATAGCTGCTTCTCTCTTTTTGAAGTCTTCATCAATTTCATCAGCTGATAGGAACTTTGGAGAAGCTGCAGCTACATGCATAGCTACATCTTTAAGAAGTTCTTCAACTTTTTCATTTGAAGCATCTGCACCTTTAATATCTACAAGAACACCAATTCTTCCACCGTGATTGTAACTCCCAAGAGCTCCATCAGTAGTGATAGAAGAAAAACGTCTGATATCAATCTTCTCACCAAGCTTAAGTGTAAGCTCGTTAACTTCAGCTTCTTTAGATGTCTTAAGAGCAGTAATATCAGCAGGCTTTTCCTTAAGGATATTATTCGCAACAGTTGCCGCGAAACCTTGAAAATCATCACCTTTTGAAACAAAGTCTGTTTCACAGTTTACTTCAACAATTACACCAGTGTTACCTTCAACGATAGTTGCAACAGCACCTTCAGCTGCAATACGACTTTGCTTCTTTTGAGCAGCTGCTAAACCCTTCTTACGAAGAAAGTCTACTGCAGCTTCCATATCACCACTAGTTTCTGTAAGCGCTTGCTTACAGGCCATCATTCCAGCACCAGTTTGTTCTCTTAGAGTTTTTACATCACTTGCTTTAAAAGACATTTTTCTTATCCTTATTATAAAATTTTATGAAATAATTAAGCTTCTGTTTCTTCTTGATCACCAATCAAATCGATGTCGTGCTCAAATTTCTCGATGATTTCTTTTTCAAGAGCAACATCACGACCTGGCTCACTTGAACCGGCCTTAAGCTTAGCTTTGTTACCGTTAGTACCTTCAAGAACTGATTGACCAAAGTATTCAGTGAAAAGAGTTACTGATTTAATGGCATCATCGTTAGCAGGAACTACGTAATCAACACCATCTGGATCACAGTTAGTATCAGTAAGAGCAACAACAGGAATTCCAAGCTTGTTAGCTTCTTTAACGGCAATTCTTTCATTGTTAGGATCAACAACAACGATTGCACCAGGAATTTTTCTCATATCTTTGATACCACCAAGGTTTCTTTCGAGCTTAGTAACATCTTTGTCGATTTTAATTCTTTCTTTCTTAGTAAGAAGGTTGAAATCGCCTGTTTCTTTCATTTTTTCTACTTTACGAATCTTATCTACAGATAGAGTAATCGTTTTGTAGTTTGTAAGCATTCCACCTAACCAACGGTGAGTTACATAGAAAGCTCCACATTCTTCAGCAGCTTTTTTAACTGTTTCAGAAGCTTGTCTCTTAGTTCCTACGAAAAGAACTGGCTTACCTTCTTGACATGTTTTCTTAATGAAATCATAAGCTTGTTTTGCCAATGGAATTGTTTTACCAAGATCAATAATGTAGATCCCGTTTCTTTGACCAAAAACGTATTTCTTCATTTTTGGATTCCATTTGTGAGTTTGGTGACCAAAGTGTGCACCGGCTTGTAATAAATCTTTTAGCTCTAACTCTTTAGACATTCGATTCTCCTTATCTGAGAGTTGATGGTTAATCTCATCACCTGCGCTGGCCACTTTTGGACCAGACCACCAACCAGGTGATTGGACGTTAAAACCCCTAAAATAGGGGATAAAATATTAGTGAATAGTGTGTAACACACCGGCTAAAAAGGGGCAAGAAAAGAGTTTAAATTATATGGAGTTGATCTCCTCAGAGGTCCACAGTACTTTTCGACGCTTTGAGCCTTCGGCTGGTCCAACAATACCTTTTGCTTCCATTTCTTCAATAAGATTAGCCGCTCGGTTGTAGCCAATCTTAAGCCTGCGCTGCAACATTGAAGCACTTGCTGTGCGGTGCTCAATAACTGTTCTTACGGCAAGTTTAAAGTATTCTTCATCAGAGGAGGGATCACTTGTACCACCTGGGATATGAGAGCCAAATGAGTACTCACTTCTCTCCTCTTCCCCGCCATTTTCAAGAAAATCCATGGCCCCAGAGTGATAAGACTTAGGAATAGTATTTTCTAGTTTGTCTGCCAGCACTTCAATTTCATCTTCATCTACATAAGAGGAGTGTACACGAAGATTATTGGTTCCGTGGCGATAGAGCATATCCCCTTTCCCAAGTAGTTTCTCTGCTCCCATAGAGTTCAGAATCGTTCTCGAATCTTGAGAAGATGTCACTCGGAAAGAAACTCTTGTTGGAAAGTTTGATTTAATGAGGCCAGTAATAACATCCACAGATGGACGCTGGGTAGCAAGAACAAGGTGAATACCTGCTGCTCGGGCCTTCGCCGCAAGTCTACAAATATTATTTTCAATATCTTTACCGGCTTTAGTTAAAATAAGATCAGCGAACTCATCTACAATAATAACAAGATAAGGAAGTTCATAATGCTCTTCGGGCTCATTTTCATAAAACGGATGAATTTTAGCTAGCATTTCTGGGCTTGCTCTTTTTAGCTTTTCATTAAAGCCTTCAATATTTCGAACTCCTAGCTCTTTTAAGATCGAATACCTACGCTCCATTTCCTGACAGGCCCAAAGAAGAGAAATCGCAGCCGTCTTTGCATCAGTCACCACCGGCATTACCAAGTGAGGCAAGTTGGCATACAACGCCAATTCCAATTGTTTAGGGTCAATGAGAATTAACTTCATTTGACTTGGAGATTTCTTAACCAGAAGGGATACAAGCAAGGTGTTAATAAAAACAGACTTACCAGCACCTGTTGCTCCGGCCACAAGCATGTGAGGCATCGAAGCTAAATCAACAACAAGTGGCTCGCCAAAAGCATCTTTTCCCATTGCAATGGGCAGCTTATTTGAATTTCGTTTAAACTCTGGAGAACTAAGAACCTCATCAAGATAAATAATTTCACGTGGATTTCTCGGTACTTCAATTCCAACAGTTGCTCTACCCACCATCGGATAAACGATACGAATAGGTGCACCCAAAAGCGCCATAGAGATCTCATTCTCTGCATTGGTCACTTTTGAAACTTTAACACCTGGACCAAGCTCCAATTCAAAAGTATCAACCACTGGGCCTTTTAATATATTTACAATCTCTCCATCGATTTTAAATTCTGATAGAGTGCTTTGTATGGAGTCGATTATCTTATCAAAATATTGTGAGTCTGGATGACTTTGATCTCGCTTCGTTTTGACATCTGTTAGAGTTGTTACGATGTCATAGTATTGCTTATCGTTTTCTTTCTCATTCTTAAGTCTATAATTTTTTACAGCTTCATCTTTCTCACTCAGATTAGATTCAAAAGGCTGAGACAAAGAAGTTCGTTCCGTACTAGTCGTCGTCTCCTCAGTATTATCAAACTTTGTATCAAGAGGACCCATTGTAGAAGCAGGTTCAGAGGTCATAGGATTAACCTTAGGCGTAAATTGCGCTTCTTCAATCTCCTCATCTTCTTTTTGCTTAGCTCTTCTAGAGTTCAATTTATCTTTTAAGGATAATGATGGCAGGCTACGCTTCTTAGAGGCTTCAATACTTTTAGCTGGCTTATCCCCTTTTAGCGCTGATGGAAGCCTAACTTCAAGCTTCCCTTTCACTTCACGATATTTAGTCATCATACTTTGATAGAGTCTAACGGGATTAATTGCGATGAAGAATCTCCATGTCTGACCAGGAAGTCTTCCTAAGAAGCTAAAGAATTGAATTGAAGCTTCTTTAAATGATGAACGAAATGACCCTGCCAAGAAAGCAATAAGAAAAAGTAGTCCAAGACCAAGACCTTCCCAATTACTAAAATATTTCTTTAAAACAAAATTCGCTCCACTCCCAAGAAAATTTGGAGAGAAGAAATAGAATAGAAACAGGGCTCCAAGGCTTAAAGTTAGTATATTTAACAGATCAAATGGATAGTTTCTTTTTGAAAACTTTAACGTGTAGAAGCAAGCAAAGCATAGAAAAGGAAATAGCGTCCATGGTCCTAAGTAGTAACCCACAAATACAATTACTGAAGAATAGAAATAAGAGATACTTCCAATCGATTCAGAATGAGAACTTATACTTAAGTAGTTGTCTGGTAGGCCATCTCCAAAATAAAAAGCTGCCAAAGAAAGGATGGTGAGGATAAAAAGAAGAAAGAGCTCTGCCTTGAGCAGTCTATTGATTACATTATTCATAAGTAATATTTTACTCTTACTCAATTTCTCCGTCCACAGTTTGAAAAGAAACTTCCAAAATAGACCTATTTATTTGGCACCTCAATAATAAATAAATAACTCCTAACCTACTGATTATCCAACTATTCAAGAGTTTTACTCCACTTTTGAGCTTAATAAACCGATACAGGTCTAGAATTACTTTAGAAAACTATGAAAAAATTAATTTACACTACATTTACAGTACTTTCCGTAGCATTTTCATTCTACGCACATAGTAAAGAACGAGTCTATTCACAGTATAGTGATAATACTTTCGTTGATCTTTCTCGTATCTATATTCCCGTCAATAAATCAATTAAGGCCATCAACACCTCCACAGGTGTTGAGGAATATTTGAAAATGCCCACAGACTACAAAGTCTCTGTTAAAGGCGAAGTAAATGGAATGTATGAAATCGAAGTTATTAAGGAAGGACGACTAGAACCAGATATCTACCTCACATCCCCACGAAATATTGAAGATGGAATAAACTGGTACTCAGTAAAAGGAATAATTGAAGGAATGGGCGCAGTGAGGGCTGGAGCTATTTTAAAAACAATATGCAATGTGGGTTCGCCTAGTGTTGATACAGGAGATGCAACACCTTCGCATCAAGCACAGTCGAACTACAGCACTGTTCGAAATACTCAGACCGAGATCTATATTGAGCCTACTGAAGGTGAATATCATGAGGGTTGTGAAGCATTGGCCGAACAACCTATCCCTGACAGTAATAAAGGAATGCTCGCAACCTGCATGGAATCAATAAAAAAGGCCATTACCCAAGGAAATCGCGATCAATATGGGAATTTAGATAGAAATAAAGTATTTGCTTCCATGTATGAAAGATTGAAGCCCGAAGAGCAAATCTTTGCAGCCTACATTTTTACAGGTCACGGAGAAGCTGCCATGTGGACTTCAGTAGAAGAGCCAGGTGAAGCTATGCTTGTTATGAAAAGTGTTCAAAATAGAAGAATTACAGCTGAAAAGCAGCGCGAAGATAAAAATCTTCCTATTGGTGCAGAGAACTTTAACGAATTGGATATTGTGCTCACTGAATGGCAGTACTCCATGTACAACAACGGAGAAAACTGGGATCAATATATGGACCCCGGAATCAGTGTGGACTTTGCTCCTATGATAGAAGCTTATGCACAAATGACAGACCCTGCCACTGAATGGGATCCTGAAGAAGCTATGAATAACGTTACACATTATCATCGTGAATACGTTAATCCTGTCGATAATTGGGCAGCAAGAGGTGTTAGAGTTTATCCGAGCGTTAACGGCCAAAAATTAAGATCGGATAGCTCCTCAGGTGGATACAATAAAATATATTATAATGTAGATGGCTCTAGTAACTGGGGATACGTTGAATCAAGAGAAACACATCGTCCGGACTAAATATGAAACTAATTACAACACTGATCGTTACATTCATTTTAAATCAGATGATTCTAGCAAGAACATTTGGTGAAGAGCTCGGTGACTGGAAAATAGAAAAAGGTAGTACGGGGTATTATCTCATTAAAAAAGATCTAGAGCCCAAGATGATTAAAGTGAGAACAATTGGCGGAACCCCTAAGATCATAAATGTCATTCATAAAAAAGAACTTCCTGAGCAATACGTCCTCGTTATCTATCAAGGCGGAAGTGCTGGAACCAGTGATATCGTTACAGTTTATCGTGCTATCATCTATGACCTAAAAGAAAATAAATTCGTTAAAGATCTCCCCTATAAGTATGAGAGTCAAAACAAGAAAGAAATCCCACAACCAGAATGGAATTTCAGTAAAACATCCATAAAGGTCAAAGATCCCAACAACGGTAAGGAAGAGGTCGTATCTCTTTTCTAAATCTCCAACAAGTTTTTCAATTGATTTGAATTTTAGGCAAAAAAAAAGCCCGTTCCGAAGAACGAGCTTTTTATATAATGGTGCATCTTGCTATTCTCACACTCAGTCTCCCGAGCACTACCTTCGCCGATGTTGGGCTTAACTGCCGA
>JBLWYP010000051.1:0-8826 GCA_048266825.1 Bacteriovoracaceae bacterium
ATCAGTAAGCACAAGGAGGTTATGATGAGTTTATGGAGCCGTATCTTTGGCAGTGCGTCTTTTGTGGAAAAAAGCTTAGACGCCATCACCCGAACAGGAGATGCGATGTTTTTTACCAATCAGGAACAAGCACAGTACAAGCTCGATCTGCTGAAAGCCTTTGAGCCGTTTAAACTGGTGCAGCGCTGCATTGTGCTGCTGTTTACCATTCCGTACATCATTTTGCACAGTATGGTGATTGTTGGCTGCATGCACGGATTTGAGTGGGCACCGATTGGCGAGATGATCAACGAGGCGTTCGGCTATCCGGTACTGACTGCCGTAGGCTTATATCTGACCGGCGGGGTATGGCCGAAAAAGTCATAGCCTAATCAACAAAAACGCAGCTCCGGGCTGCGCTTTTGTCATCTCGTCCGTTATGCAATTACTGAATTTATGCCGGCTCAGGCTGTTTCACTGCCTGACGCGCCGTCGGCTGCTGTTTAAGCTCCGCCTGACTATCTTGCAGGTACAAGTTGTTGTAACAGAAATTGGTCGCTTCGATATAACCTTCGACCGAACCACAGTCAAAACGATGAACTGAGCTTATAGCTATAATAAATCTTTCTTTATATTTTCTTAATGCACCTTAATATCTAGCAAAGGCATATGAAGTATAGTTTTCAGACAGTACCCAGTACTTAAGTATCAAACTAACGTCCAATAAGATAAAGCCAAACAGCTAATCAACGCCATCTTTAAAGATAACTTAAACTAGCGTAAGTAACTACCTAACCCATTAGAATTAACATAACTTTCAATCTGTTCTACAATATCTTTACTTAATATTTTTCGCCAACTATCATCGGATTTTTTATTTTTAAATACAGAATAATCCCCATCGACACAATCATCATTGCAAATAAATTTCTTTGTTTGTTCAGAATAATCCAAACCAAGTAAAGAGAATAATTTACTCACTTCAAAATCAGTATTCTCTAACAAGTCAGAATACGAAACCAAAATAAACTCATCAGGATATAATTTATTTAAATTATGGAAATACTGAGTAACCTCCACCCAAGCTTTCAACCCGAAGTACTCTTCTCTTCGACCAGAATTTTTTGATGATGCATCAATCAATTCATCGTCTAGTTTCCATCCCAAATCAGTTCTAAACTCCCGAGGTGCTGAATACCAACTAGCAATAACTGCCCGAGGATCTCTAATTAGTCCAACGACTTTCAAATTACTATCTTTTTTTAATAAATTTTCTAATATATAGTGATAGCGAACCTCTTTATACGCAATGGCGTGTTGATTATCTTTAAAGAATATGGGCTTCTTACCATTGTCTCGATCAGATGACTGACGAATAAAATCATCTTTTGTGCTAGCAATCTTATTAAAGAAATCATCTATGTCTTCTGAAGACGAGCATTCATTTAAATACGACTTGAACTCATAAGAAAAGAGAGGTTGAAAGCTATAATTAACACCAGGATTACTATTAATTATCTCTCCAAGCCAAGAAGAACCTGAACGAGGAACCGAATGTAAGGCAATTTTTTTCATTTAAACCAACTCATATTTAGTAAGTAAATCTATAACTTCCTCTCGGTCACACCACATTAAGATGTCGATAATAGATAAATTATCAATAAAATCACAATGACCTTGCTTATAGAGAACACTATTCTTCTTCAAAAAACTGAGTTTAATACCACTATTTTCGAAGTCAGACTTAGAATATAATTCTTGACCTCCCAAACTATTAATATAATTCTTTGAACCACTAACTTTACATATGGAAATAATTTTATCTTTCGCGGATTGGCTTCGGTCATAATCTAAATCACTTGAAAACTTAAAATCACGTTCAATATTTAAATATTTAAACACTTCCACAATAGAATTAGAAGCCACAACAGACAAACGCTTATCGCCAGGTAGAATAACACGTTCGATCATGGGAAATACATCACAAAAATTCGGAGACTTTGAATAGGATTGCTCTATTGTTTTGAGTATTTTACCAACCTTATCCGAAATAAATATTTCATTAATTTGTTTATTTGATGACGCTCCATTTAGTGGAATAGTAAATCGCTGAGATTTTCCGCCAGATAATATATTATTTCTATTAATATACCCCTGTTTTATAAAGCTAACATCATCGTAAAAAACAAAAATATCACTAGCTTGGGCCAACTGATAATATCCAAGATATGGAAAAATATATGGCTGCATCAACACCAGTGTATTAGAGTTATTCATTTTTTCTCCTTTACAATAGAAATAATTACATCACAAATTTTTTTCACAACACTCTTATCAAGTCCATAATAAAGAGGTAAACATAAAATTCGATCACTAATATTTCTGGATATTGGCATATACTGCTTAGGTTCGATATAAGACAATGTATCTAAAGAAGGGAAGAAATATCTTCGAGGATATATATCCAAACTATTTAAACTTTCCACAACCAACTCAAGTTGCTCTTCACTATCAAAAATTACAGGTGCATAGGAAAAGTTGTTAATTGAATTCTCATTCATCATTTGGAATCTAACAAAATCAGATAAATATTCTTTATACATTTCAAAAATTGAACATCTCTCTAGCACTATCTTATCTATATCATCCAAGACGCAAAGTCCCATCGCGGCTTCAAATTCATTCATTTTTGCGTTAGTCCCTAATTCAGGAATATTATTCTGATCTCTTATCCCAAAATTAATAAGGTAACGAGCTTTATCAGCATCCTGTTTATTTTTAAAAACTATAGCTCCGCCTTCAATAGAATGAAATATTTTTGTGGCATGGAAACTTAAAGTAGCGGCATCGCCATAATTCAATAAGCTCTCGCCTTTGTATTTAACACCGAATGCATGTGCAGCATCATAAATTACTTTAAGTTTATAATCATCAGCAATATTTTTGATACGTTCAACTTCACAAGCATTACCAAAAACATGCACAGGAACAATCGCATTTGTATTTGGAGTTATAAAATTCTCTAGTTTTTGAGCATCTAAATTTAAGGTTTCAGGATCAATGTCACAAAATATAGGCTTAATGCCATTTGTAACTAGAGAGCTAGTTGTAGCAACAAAAGAAAATGGGGTAGTAATTGCGTAACCTTCAACACCTAAAGCTCTATATGCAATTTCCAAAGCAACAGTACCATTAGATACTAAAACTAAATTATCTACACCCAAATATTCAGCCAAACGAGACTCTAGTCGTTTCACCATTGGACCATTGTTTGTAATCCAACCATTTTTATATATTTCGTCGACATATGAGCTATATTTTTCTTTATTAGGTAAATATGTTTTTGTGACATTAATCAAAATAACCAACCTTTTCAAAGTTATACATAAATAATAATTATAATAAGTTACAAATATTATTTTTCCCTACTATTCTTTCATCGACCACTTTAGCTGCGATTTTTTTACATCTATCTCTAAACTCATTATCTTCTAATACGCGTCTCAGCAATAGTAACAAATCATCAAAACCGTCAAAAGAAAAATCATTAGTAGTATTAATTCTACCATCATTATCATCGCCAACAATTAAGCCACATCCCAGCTGGGCCCCTATTGATAACGCACCAGCTCCTCCAGAAACAGTCGGCAACGTAAATAAAACGTCTATAGTAGTTAGCTCTTTAGCGAGTTCAGCTTCACTTATATTTCCTTTACAAATAAAATTACCAAGATTTTTGAAATCATTTATAACATTCAACTTATCTTTAGAAAGACAAGAAAAATCATTATCTCCTATAACAACAAAACTTGATTTATGAGAACAAACTAAATTCAAGAATTCTATAAAATCACTAAGACTCATAGCCTCAAGGAAATCAACTACTAAGTTTCTACCTATGACAATACCAAGTATAACTTTGTTACTATGATTACTTATTAATCGCTTTATAAGGTCTTTTTTTTCAAATGCTCTAATTGGCAAATCAAAGAAGACTAAATTAGGAGTAATTGTACAATCTCTGTAAAAATCCTTCATCTTAGTCATCATATATGGGGTTCGAACAAGCACCGTATCTACCAACATCGTTGGTTTATCATTAACATTTGAAGGAAGATATGTAGATTTCCACTTGTCTTTAATGAAAAAACCTGACAATGAGCACTCTGTAGGGCCGCCATGAAATATCACATTAACAGGATTAATCCTGTTGATCTTTTTTAAAACCCATGAAACTGGATCAATGCTATTATCGCTATTAATATGAATTTTACTTCTATCACCAAATTCACTTCCCCAATAATCTATTAGCACCGAATCGTTTCTAAAACTCCAATTACGACTCCAAAGCCCATGCCCAGAACGTTCCATAGAAACAATTAGTTCTACTCTATTATCTGGATGTTCTTTCAATATTGAAGATGTAAAATTAGATAACATTTTCACATGAGAATTTGTGATATTAGGCATGAGAAACGATGTAATAATTACATAAACATTCCTACAATCAGGAATTTTTCTCTTTTGTTTAAATATCGGCCTAAATTTATTCTCTAAACAAACTTTAATTTCACTTCTAAAAAACTCAACATCTTTACTGGAAAACCCCAAAACTCTTCGTGATTTAGAGTCACTCACCTCATAAAATAACGTCACCAACTCTTTTTTATTCAGTGTAGATAAAAAATTACAAAAGTCACTTCTTTTTACATCATCAACTCCAGACAAAAAAGAATACATTCTTAAAGTAGGTGTTATATTATTCCAGTCATCCTCACTTAAATCAAAGTCCAATATTAAGTTCATTAACGAACATCCCAATCCATATTAAAAATTATCCTTAACATCTCTTGATTTATCTTATGAATGATTATTCGATCAATACTATCGTCCGCATCAATTATATTTGAATCCATATCAATCTCCTTATCAAGATTGTAATTATTATAGAGTGAAATGTTCGCATCTCGATAAGAATTAATTATCTTCAAACGCTTTTCCTTATTAAGGAGAACTTTAGAATGGTCATCATAATTATTTTTAATATCTTTATATATCCCTAATAGTTTATTTCTTCTTTTTGGATCGGAAAAAATATCCTTTCTTGATCGCATAAATTCAGCAAAGTGCTTATCGATACTATCATTCAAATATTCCTCTTCAAACGAAATATCTAAACCTAAAACTCTATTAAAACATCGAACTGCACCTCCGGAAGCCCGGGCCTCATCAAAATTTACAACTTTTATACTATCGATGTTAGTTAATGTACTCCAAACCTTTAAAATTTTATTGAAATCAAGTTCTTGCTCTGGTTTATCTAAGAATTCATCAAAATTTTTGTTGAATACACCCATTTTAATTCTTTGAAGATAAAGAGATTCTAACCATAAATCTTGGCGTCTTACAAAGAGAATGATTTCAAAAGTAAAATCAGGAAAAGTATTAATGATTTTATCTAATTTTTTTTCATCTTTTAGTAGTATGAAATTCTCGCTGCTTATAACTATCGTTTCAGCGTCACTATTATATATTTCATTTTTTAGATCATTCCATATCGTTTTATATCGTTCACTCAACGATATTGGAGCAGTCCCCAGTCCTAACTCCCAAGCAACAGGAAAGTGAGCCCCCCAGACTCGCCCATTCTTTGGATATAGTAATGAGTGTTCTCTTAGCAAAAGATCATCATTTTTCGATAAGAAATTTTGAATAGCAGTTGTACCTGTTTTATTGGCACCAATATGAAACACTATTTTTTTCATTATTTCACCCTCGACAATATACCATGTAAGATTTCTTTTGGACTTTCATTCAAATCAAATACAATAGCTTCACTACATCTTTCTACTACTGCACCTAAATCAAACGTTGCTATTAAAACGTTATTTCTCATAGCCTCACTTAACGTATAACTATATGTTTCAGGCCAAACACTAAATAATGCCGCAACATGAACTCGATTTGAAACCATAAGATCTGAAAGATTCTCTCGATCATATTTTCCAGTTATGTGAACATTTGGAAGTTGCTTAAAATAGTCATCATCAGATGTATAACCAATTACTGTAAACTTTATAGGAAGATCAAATTTATAAGCGTATTCTGCACATTCTTTCAAAACATTAAGACCTTTATGAATCCCAACGGCACCAAGAAAGGCCACATTAATAACTTTAACATCTTCTTTTATAGTATTAGGTATATAATTCCATTCTGGCTCTGGATGATATTCTGCTCTAATATTATTTAAATTAAAGTATTTATTTACCCTTTCTTTTGTATCATAGCTAGGTGTAATTACAGATTCAGCATTTAACAAACGATCTCTGAAAAACTCTCTCCAATTACGAATGTCGTTATCAAAATCATAAAATTTCAGATATGATGACGAGTGCACTCCATTTCGCTTAATACAACGGTTACAAGCTTCTTCTCCAGGCTCTCCACAATAATAGTCTGTATCATCAACAAGATTAACTCGAGGACAGACAGAATAATAATCATGAAGAGTGACATCGTATGAAACCCCTAGCTCTCCAGGCAGACTCCATATCGTCTTATCAAACTCTATTGTATGATGAATATGAAATTTTGCTACTTTTAGCTCTTTCAATACATCTAGCAATTTTTCACGATCTTGTGGTAGATGAAATTGAGCAACACTATTATCTGTCTGGCTTCTAAGTTCCCATACATTTGGTTTTGGGCAAACAAGCATAAAGACACAACGATTATTATCTAAATGAATTCTAGACAATTCATTTGTAGCTACTTCTGTGCCTCCGCCAATCGTTAAAGAAACAAATACATAAGAGCCTTTATATTCTTCAACTAGCTGAGATTGCGTCTCTACCTCTTTCTTCATTAGAGAAACTGCGATATTGTTTCGATATGGACGAATAGGATCACGTTTAATGAATGACTCAACACTCTGACTATAGTCTGGATAAATACCATTCAGTTTTTCCAGATTTTTAGCTATGAATGCAGAAGAGTCTTCAGCAAACGAAACTGAACCTAAGTGATGCACAAACGCATTCGTTGCCATCACATTCCTCCACCCTAGACGAGCGGCCCTAAGAGAAAAATCATTCTCTTCAGCGTAGCCCTTACCCCATTTTTGGTCATCAAATAACCCCACCTCTTTTAAAGTGTTTCTTTTAATAAACATAGAAAAACCATGTGCAGTTGGTAATTCAATAACTCCATTATTATTAGATACACATTCCGAAAGCTCAGATAATGAAACACTTTTTGGTAGATCGTTATCCACACAAAATTTAGGGTAACTACATATTGTAGCGTTATTCGAAAATGGAGTTACTGTACCAATAGTAGTATCACTATAAGCAGTGCTAACTATTCTATCTAGCCAATAATCTGTAACTACTGTATCTGAGTTAAGTAGAAGAACATCATGATTACTATTTACACGCATTCCTCGATTAACAGTTTGAACAAAACCTAAATTCTGCTCATTCTCCAATAAGATGAAAGGTAATTTTTTTGCTAATTTACGAAGTGATAATGTAAGTTCAGGTTCCGGACTACAATCATTTATAACAATAACGTTAAATTTTAGTTCACAGCTAACTTCAAATACACTTTCTATACAATTTATTGTTTCTTCAATACCTTTATATACTGGTATAATAACATCCGTCTCAACAGATTCTGTTCTATCCAGTATCAAATCCTTTGAATCGGGTATGCTAACTGTTTCTTTTCTTAATCCATCTATTAAATAAGGAATAACTTCTTTATTAATCCAAACCATCTCATTTTTTATTTCACCATGAGCTAGCGTTCGAATTTTATTTTGCAAAGTGACTAAAGATAATATTTTTGAAGAATTACTTTGAATTATCACTTCGTCGAATGCTGAAATATCAGTTTTATATATTTTAAATTTTATTATGTTAATTTTTGTTTTATCTATCACATTAGAAAGAGATAAACTGAAACCACATTTATAATTACTTATACCTGCCTCTAATAAATCATATCTAGCAGTATCACACTTTATAGTAGTTACTTTTTCATCATTTATATATATATCTAATAGTAGATTTACATTAGGGTAGCTTTCATCACAAAGCCAGCCTACTATATTATTTTCATCTACGTGGTCAATATGCCCTCTAAGCTTCGGTGCTAAAACATTTTTAGGGCTATGAACAAGTTGCTTTCCATCAACTCTTATAGAGATCATACTACATTTCTTCGCCCTTAATTCATTAATATCTAAATCAAATTCAAATCCAGAATTAGGACACTCAGATACTTTGGCATCAATGAGATCCTTTCTATACACAGTTCTCTTAATCTCTGCATACTTAATATCATCTAAATATAACTCAGCAACACCATCTATATCACCTAAATACCAGCCTTGGATTTTACTTCCATCCCAAACATCAATAAATCCCTTGTTACTATTGATGTTTCTAATAATACTATTTTTAGCCTTCGTAAAGATATTTTTGGTGTTTTTTTTTCTTTTTAACATGCTAACAACGCTCCCCACCAAGCCTGATTATTCAGATACCACTCCACCCTTTTCTTGATACCTGTCTCAAACGATTCGGCTGGTTTATAGCCCAGCTCATTATTGGTCTTGGTGGCATCAATCGCGTAACGGCGGTCGTGGCCGGCACGGTCAGTCACGTAAGTGATCAATGATTCTGACTCACCAGACTTTGCCGCCAGCGCCAATGGATAACGGGAAGCCAGTTCTGCATCATCGGCAAACGCCTGGTTCATCAGTTTGCATACCACTTTGACGATATCGATATTGGCCCATTCGTTATGGCCACCAATATTGTAGTTTTCACCCAGGCGGCC
>JBLWYP010000052.1:0-8411 GCA_048266825.1 Bacteriovoracaceae bacterium
AATTCCACAAAGTGTTCCATCTTTAAGCCCAGTTTTTTCATAAGCTTTTTCAAGACGGTCTTTATAAGACATTTTATCGTGAAAACTCAAAGGATTAAGAGTACCTAACTCTTGCCCCATAACTTTGAATGAGCCCTCATCAGTTAATAATTCAATACGATCATATGCGCTTAGGCGAAAATGATGATCACAATAAGGACACACTTGAAATGTTTCCTTTAGGCGATCACTCTGAAGAATTTCTCCACAGTTATTACATTTCTTCCATAAACCGCTAGGAGTATTCGTTGTAGTTTTCTTGGAACTTTTTAATTTGGGACTTTTAACCCCTTCAAACCAGCCCATAGGAATCTCCGTATATAAGTTTTTATAAACGAGTTCATGATGCTCGAACAAGGAGAAAGTGACAACCTATTTTTGTAGGTTAATTAGGTAACTTATTTAAAAAACGAAGCTAACATCATCAGAAGACAGTAGAGTCACTCGATCATGTCCTAGCGCATCAACTTCATCATTAAGTTGATTTTGATAATTAGGCTTAATGTGTCCTAGAAATACAGGTACCTCAGGAGGCATTTTATCAAGCTCCACATTTAGAGTTTGTGGGGTATGATGAAAACTTGCAGTGGCCACACCTTGAAGGGAATTAGGAAATGAAACTTCAGTAAAGATTGCTTTCAAGTTTTCGCACTTCTTTGCTTCTTTCCAAATAGCATCAGTAGGTCCGGTGTCTTGAGTAAACACAATGGAAGAGCCATTCTTCTCAATTATAAATCCATGCCCACCAGCAGGATGATTAACTTTGACCATTTTTACTTTATAAGGACCTAACTCTATCGTTGCTCCTGACTCCACAGTATGAAAGCGAAGCGTGGGATCTTTTTCATTAGGTAGCTTTGTAAAATCCGGCCATATTTCATCATTGAGCATATGTTTCATAATAGAATTTCGAGCAGCACCGCTACTATAAATCTCAAAAGGCCTACCTTTTAATCCAAAGCAATTATCGGCGAGAAAGGCCAGATCACTAATATGATCGAGATGACTATGAGAAATGAGAATATTATCAATATGAACTTGCTCATCAATATGAAGACCTGATGCCACGGAGCCAGCATCAATAAGAAGCTTTCCATCAATTAAATAGGATGTATTTTTAAAACCAGGAGATACTCCACCATGGCCACCGACAATTCTAACAATCATTCTATCCTCACACCGTTATTTTGGAGTATTAAGTAAAAAACTTAATACAATAAAATTGGTTATCATATTCCATTACTGAATAGTATGTTCAGCTTATCGGAGTTGGAGGCTAAAACCTTAAATAATCAGTATCTTACGGGGCTAACAATATAAACTATTGAAATTACAAACGTCTAAGTCTCTATTTTTTCGAGAAACTTATCTTCTTATAAATCTCACTAACCTCTTCACCTGAAACCTCTGATAGAATTTTGGCCAATCCTTTTGAGCTTGGCTTCGTCAGATATTTATCAACAAGTTTAGTAAGTTCACGTGAGTTTGACTGAGTCGCCGTTTCATTATTTCTCAGAAGAAGAACAAACTCCCCCTTGGCCAAAAGCTGATCTTTATAATCTGGCCATTCATGAGCTTGGAAGCGTAAATGTTGTTCAAATTTCTTTGTTAACTCTCTTACGACACAAACATCGTAAGAAGGAAATTTTTCACTGACTAAATCGAGGGTAGATATAATACGATGAGGAGATTCAAAGAAGATATGAGTGACTCTACTTTCCAGCGCCAAAAAGTAATCTTCAATAGCACCGTTTTTTCTCGGTAAAAAACCATGGAAACTAAAAGGTATCGGTGGCATTCCACTCACCTCTAAGGCCACAGTTACCGCACTGGCACCAGGAATTGACTCAACAATTCCCCCACACTCAACCCATCTCTTCACTAGGGGATAGGCCGGATCACTTAACACTGGGCTACCTGCATCGGAAACAATACACAAATCACCCATGGGAAGAAATCTATCAACAAGATACTCGACTCTCGCTTGGTCATGGTCATTGAATGACTCAACAATTTTATCTTCCCTAGATATTCCAAGTAGATCGAGAAGTTTAAAAAGTTCACGAGTATCTTCGGCCAAGAAGCGAGTTTCTTGCTCAAAAGTCTCTCGGCAGCGCAAAGTAATATCTGATAAATTACCAATAGGAGTAGATACAAGCTTTAGTTTTGAAGTCATAGTTTTTCAGTCCATTATATTTTTTAATATATCTAACTCTATCTTATCGCTTTTCCTAGCTGAATGAAGAATATTCCCTCTAACGCAACAGGTCACAAGTTTGTTATCATTGTTATCAGAATAAAAGTCGTTCACGATCGAGAAGGAGTTCAGTCATGACTATGAAAGCAAGAGTGAGTACAGATGCTTTAGGAAATATTACCGTTCATATGGAAGGAGATTTAGACTTTGAAAATAACTCTCCCCTACAACAAGAGCTAGAGTCTCTAACTAAAGACAATCCTTCAAGTACCGTAACCATTGATATGCATGGCCTAGAATTTGTTGGTTCATCTGGAATTGGAATGTTTGTTGATACGATTAGATCAATCAATAAAAGAAGAGAACAAATCAAAATGAGTAATGTTAAGACTGAATTCCTAAGAGTCTTTAAACTCTATGACATGGACTTTCTCGAAATTATAGAAGATCAGTTCGATAACGATGAAACAATGAATCTCTCCCAGAGATTCGCTGGTAAACGTCGTACATTTGAAAATTAATTAAAAAGAAAGATTGAGGACGGGAAATACAAAAGTTAAATCTCGTCTTTGATCAATACTTGGACCAGCACTAACACCATCTCTCTTAGCTTCAAGATTCATCTCTCTAACCGGATTCCAACGGGTAGATTGAAATGACTTCCCTTCACTTTTTTCATAAGGACTCTCAGAGTCTGGATAGTAATTATCTTGAGGTTCAGGATTTAGTTTCTGATGCTTCTTATAAGCATAAGAAAAAACGACATAAGATCCAAACAGTAGACCTGCATAAAGACCGATACTAGCACCTTTGGCCACAGACCTTCCGTCTGCATCAAAGGCCAATGCCGCTGTTCCTAATAGAGCTCCACCAACAGTTCCATACACGGCCATTGTACCAATGGCCTTTGCACGAGGATCTATTTCAGCCTGAACTTTAGAGACAGAAAATATTGAAAAAATGAATATAATGATTAAGGACTTGAGAGTCACGTTAACTCCATAATTTTGCTCACCTTTAAAGGGTAAGCTGAACTGGAGCATTTTGCAAACTCTTCTGCTCTTTCAATCAAAATTAATTGGCCTCTATTACTAAAAATGGCTCCTAAAAAATATAATGAACGCTTTAAACGCCCCTTTTGACGGTGACTTAGGAGAGATTTTCCCGACTTACACTCTGCAACAATTACTTTTCCCTTATTTAACCAGGAGACATCTATTTGCCCCATATTTCGCCGCCTCAAGAGTTCTGATGAGATAAGAAGTGGAATATACTTCTGATGAGCAATACGAGAGATATCAGCTTCTAATTTTTCAAACTCTCTCATACGAATTCTTTAACTCCTCTAAAACTTTTTCTGTGAATCTCAGTAACGCCCTTGTTCTTTATCGCTTCTTTATGAAAAGCAGTAGGATAGCCTGCATGTTTTTCAAATCCGTAACCTGGATAGGTTAAGGCATATTTCTCCATTAAAAAGTCGCGATACTCTTTAGCAAATATCGAAGCAAGAGCGATTAGGGCAGACTTACTATCGCCTTTAATTATGGAAAAAGCTTCGATATTTCCACTCATATTCTCGGGAACTCTATTTCCATCAAAGTAAGCCTTGGCGACCTCACCATTAGCAAGAGTTTCGGCACAATACTTCATTGATAATAATGATGCCTGAAGAATATTAATCTCATCTATGACGTCATGAGCACATTCATAGAGAAATAATTCGACATGGGAATTAAGCTCATTTACCACAAGGTGATCTTTGTTTTCTACACGAGAAAGATCGATGCCTAAATCGGTAAGAATCTCTCTTCTTTTTACTGAACTAAGTTTCTTGCTATCAGTGACCTTCATTCTCTCTAAGACACTGAGTACTTTTCTTAGTTGACCCCTATCACCTTTAAATCTTGCGCCCCCCGCAACGACAGGGCCTGCCAAAGGCCCGCGACCAACTTCATCAAGTCCTATAATTAAAAATTTATCTTCTTTCCAATTCTTCTCGATAAACACGACGATCCTCTTCAATGTTTTACGCAAAAAAAAAGGCCTTCAATAAATGAAGGCCTCTTTTCAATATTTTACATTTTTTTTTAAGCTTAGTCTTTCTTATCGTAATCAATTGCGATACGAGCAGATTTACCTGAACGGTCACGTAGGTAGTATAGTTTTGAACGACGAGATTTACCACGTTGAACAATTTCAATTTTCTCTACGTTTGGGCTATGAAAAGGAAATACTCTTTCCACACCAATACCAGAAGAAACTTTTCTTACACGAAAGTGTCCTTCAAGATCACCAGCTTTCTTAATAGAAATAACTGTACCTTTGAAAATCTGAATACGACTTTTGTCACCTTCTTTAATTCTTGAGTGAACAGCAACAGTGTCACCTGATTTAAAGTTAGGTTGAGAATCAACCGCTTTAGATAGGTGGTCTTGCTTAACAACGTCTAGAAGATTCATGCTTTACTCCTGCACTTATCAAAGTGCTTAAATTAATGAGGTTCACCAGAGGACCCTTCCCAATGAAGGTTCTTAAATCAACCAAAGTTTATCGACTACAGAGGCAGTATCTATCTTTAGATCATTATTATGAACGTGCCATAATACGATCGAGATAGATGGCCACTGCTGACCTCACTGAAAGGTGGTTATACCCTTCAGGATGAGCACCATAAAGCGGTTCGATATTAAAATCGGCCAACTCTAATGCTTTTGCATGTAGTCCCCAGCCTGTACCAAATAACAGGAAAATTGGTCTTTTGTCAAGAGTGGCCTTCTCTTTTACTTGAGATGCCGCAAGGTCAAAATTATCAAAATTTGCCCCAGTTGCACAAATATAGGGCCGAATTCCCTCTAATTTCTCTATCTTACTTGTAGCATCTTCTATCGAGGCGCTAATTCTTGCAATACTTAACGCATCTTGCCGATCAGGATTATAAGCTCCATTTTCATCTTGTTCCCAGTGCCCAAGAATTCGACCAATTAATTGGTGCTGCACCTCAAGTGGAGTAATAATGTGATATTGCGTAACACCATAAGTTTTACAACTTCTACTAATGTCGTGAACATCCATATTGGTAACCGAGGTCGTCACAAGTTCATCATTCTTATTTTTAATAGGGCTATGAACAAGCCCAACGTATAGGTTCATAATTGCTCATCTTTATAGTTATTTAATTATTTTTTAGATTCACGTAATAAATCAGGTCGATAGCGCTTTGTCATCTTTACTGACTGTTCTTGACGCCATTTTTCAACATTTTCATGATGACCCGAGCTTAGAACATCAGGGACTTCAAGCCCACATGCAACCTGTGGACGTGTATATTGAGGATACTCCAAAAGTCCATTACTAAAGGACTCTTCTAAAGAACTTGAGCTATTACCAAGAACTCCTGGATAAAAACGAAGAATGGCATCCATGATAGGTAGAAGGGCCAATTCTCCTCCGCTTAAAATAAAATCACCTAGACTGATATGATGATCAACATAAGCTTCTATAAACCTTTCATCAATTCCTTCATAACGACCACATAGAAATACGAGATCTTTACTTTCATCCTTTAGTAAATAATCATTACAAATAGACTGGGCCATCTGTGCAGAGAATGTCTCACCTCTAGGCCCTAGATAGCATATATGTAGCGCATCTTTAATATCAGCTTGATAATGTCCTTTTTTAAGCACACCATCAATTAGTGTTTGCTCGAGAACATCGGCCCTCATCACTTGCCCAGCTCCGCCGCCATAAGGAGCAGCATCAACTCCCTTAAAACCTTTGTCATTATAATCAGAAGGATTTAAGAAGGTTACTTCAGGCATTGGTCCTCTTTCACCACGCATAGCAGAGCCTACGACACCTGTTTCAAATAGAGGTTTAAAAAATTCAGGAAAGAGAGTTATGACCCATATTCTTTTCAAATGAGCTCCGGTACAACAACAATTATTTTTTCTTCATCCCAAATGATTTCTTTAACGAATTGCTCAATCAAAAGAATGTCCATCATAATTTCATCAGACTTAATCTGGAGAATATCCTGAACACCATTTGAATTAATGTCCAATACTTCTCCAATATATTCATTTGATTCACTATAAACTTTTAGACCAATCAGGTCATTTATATAGTAGTTATCTTCATCTAGATCAGGAAGCTCATTTCTATCAATATGAATGGAGAATGGAATCATTGATTCTACAAGATTTCTGTTATCCACCCCTTTTAAGGTGACGATCGTTTTATTACCAAAACCTATCGTTTCAATTTCAAAAACATCTCCACCGCTTTTAATAGAACTACTTTCATCCATAGGAATAAGAGTAATTTGACTACCTTTTTTTAGAGAGCTATCTCGTTGATTTATAAGATAGAAAGAGAAGGCGCCTTTCACACCATGAGGTTTTTTACAGGTACCAAGTTCGATTAATTTATTCATATCTCTTGATAACCTTATTTCTAAAAAACTGCAGGCCTTTTTTTACCTGCAGATAGTATCTATATTATACGAAAGGGTGCCCATTCTCACTAGAATTGCGATTTCCATTAGATGAGTTATTCTTTTCGCTGACCTGACTCTGCTTGTTGATTAAATTATCCCAAGCTCCTGTCGCCCATAAAGTCCAACCGATCAAAACAGGTTGAATAAATAGTCGATAAAGACGTAATTCATTTGTATCAAGCCCAAATGCATCTTTTTGATTAACATATTGAGAAATATTACCAGGAAAGATAAGAACAAAATAAGTAGCAATCATCCAACCTAATCCAATACGCTGCTTAGGCAAAAACAATAGTAAAGTACCAAGAGAAATCTCAACGGCCCCTGAGATGAGAACCACTAAATCATATTCAAGAGGTAGCCATAGAGGAACTTGATTTATAAATTCTTCTTGAACTATAAAATGTGAAATCCCAATACAGACTAAGAAAACACCAAGAATTTTTTTAAATATATTTTGAGTAGTCGACAACTTTTCCATAATTTACTCTCTAGTTTAAGGTTGATCACTAGTTACATAATAATGGAATGATTAGCCGACTTAATCACTTAGCTGTTAAGCGTTTGTGTAATTTCATTCACACTCGTAAAAACAATAAGTTATAACCAGCCTTGCTCAAGTTGAAAGAGATACTCGCTAATACCAAGTTCTCTGATTAACTCCTGATCTCTAATCTGACCTGCAATATTACTAACATCACCTACTGGATATGAACTACCTTCAAACATATAGGCCCTATCACTAAAAACAAGAGTCGCTCCTTGCTCATCTCTTATTAAGCTAGAAATCCACTTCTCAACAGACTTAGGATTATTTGAAACCCCAATATCAAATACATAAGGAATAAGCTTTCCCTTAACTTTAACAAGTACATAAGGAGCTACATGATAACGCCATCCAACAAACCCATAGGGAATAGGAGCACTTGAGTTATTGATCCATTCCTGAGGATACAGACTCGCCGCATCCTCTTTATCAGTTAAAAAGACCTTACCCATTTCAATAGAGTTGGCCATAGCTATTAATGCAAATTCATGGGCCCTAGCAAAGCATCCATCATGAAGATAATCGAACATCATATAAGGAATCATAGAAAACTCTGAAAATAGTTGATCCGCTTGCTCTATACTAAGGATACTGACCATATCCCCTTTATAAGAAGCCACTTCACTATCAGTTGCGATATCAAGCTCAATCTGTGAGTAATAGCTTGATGCGTCTCCAGTAACTTCGTATGAAGCCCCATAAACTGAAGAAAGCATTAAACAAAGAAAAATAAATCTAGATAGCAACTTCATCGAAAATTTCCTTAAAGAGAGTTCTCACGAATCTATCATTTATGAACCCCTCAAAGGGATATTTAGAAATTATTCCTTGTCATGAATAAAATCTATACAATTTCTCTTAAAACTTTAAATTTCAGTTGATTTTAAATCTAGACTAACAAAGCCCATTCCTATCGTGACAATAGCTACCAGTGGCAGGTTTTGACTCGAAGATGTATGCCACTAAAAGAAGCAGGCCAAAGGCGCTACTTTGCGAGCAGAACCCCATAAAGAGGCTCTTTACGCCTAGAGCACACCTAGCTCACAGTTCTTAAATTGATTTGAATTTTAGGCAAAAAAAAAGCCCGTTCCGAAGAACGAGCTTTTTATATAATGGTGCATCTTGCTATT
>JBLWYP010000053.1:0-8084 GCA_048266825.1 Bacteriovoracaceae bacterium
CAAACTATCAATTTTTTGTAGCACAGATTTCTTGTTAAATTCAGAAGCAGCTATAAGCAAGGCAAGATACAATGACTTTTCAGGTTTTTGCTTCTTCAGCCTCAAAAATCGACGTTTTCCATTACTCATTTCTATGCTGGCTGTCGTTAATTGCGAAAGCATCACATCACTTCCAATCTTAGTCAGCAGACCAGCCTGCTCCGACATAATTTTTATATTCATTTGATTTACCATCTTTATTGATTTTACTTTTTCATCATTATACGTATCAGTTACTAGTAATTAAAGACAAAATTAATAATTCGGAAAAGACATGTCAATTGGTATTTACTGATTACTATTATTATGTATAATAAGTACAAAGGAGATTCTAAATGAAAGTGAATACACAAGTTTATAAGCTGAATACAGCTACTGGTGAACTATCAGAACCATTATTGATTGAACATATTGAGGAAGGCTTTCTTGGCTTTAAAGTAACGGTAGATGGTGAAACTCACACAATTACAAAACCCTGTTATCAAAAAAAAGGTGAGTTACCTCCCTATCTAATCCTTACCGAGTCTGCCGTAAGAAAGTATGAACAAAGCGTTTGTGGGGCAACTTCAACGCTGAGTGAAACAATGGTTAAATTTCTAATTCGGCACATGGAAAGCAAAGACCGAGAGAAATTACAGGAACATTTGAACAATCTAAATGATTTTCTTTCTGGATGCATCGATAAGTTTGAGGAAAAGGATCGGTTCCCCAGTTACGCACGTATGTGGACAGTAAAAGGACTAAATGAAACGGAGATTAGAAAGAAGCTTATTGATACTGAGTTATGCGAAATTTGTTATAAAGGACTTGTGCAAGAGTGATATCATTGAGATTGTTTAGCTCTTGGAATCTATCATGCAGAAACTTACATCACTAGAAGTAGCTACTATCGCAAGGGCTAAGGCTATATTGCGTAATCTAATTGATAAAAGCGAACCTAAAGTAAGTGACTTGGTTATTGAAAGCAAAGTATTGGATGGTGTCCTGTCACATTTTGAAGAAGCCCAAGTACTTGTAGAGTTTTTCGATATTCTAATGGATAGCTCAGCTTTTGCGGAAGAATACTACCAGGTAAAAGACCAGCTAGAAACAATACTCCTACTACTTGACGAATAACCGCTGCTACTATTAAGTGTTACACTATATTTTTGTTCTTATCTGGATTGTGAGTGTAGATAAATAATACCGAAATACAATAAGCAGCTTAAAGCTGCCAGCTCCGATGTTTCTTCCTATTTTCAATGTTTTAGTCTAGAATTTAGCTCGACTAATTGGAGATCACTATGGAAAAATCACACACATTAATTCGGTTTGGTAAGCACGTCTTATGCGTATCAATCAATCCAGAAATTGAGTCAGATCGAGGCTTTATCCGCTTCTACTCCGCAGATCATGAGTTGCTTTATGTAAAAGAAGATACTCTTGAATCTGAAGTTCTTAATCACACTAACTTATATGGAAATGGCTTACCATTAGAGTTAGCAAAGTCACTTATAGATGCTAATAATTCAGACCCCTTTTCGGTGATCAGCGACAAGTCAGTCATCACCAAGCCTGAAGGAAGCTCTTGGTTCAATGACATCAAAGACAGTTCAGCTTGCTTCTTTTCATACATTGACAAAAATACATCTGAAGAGTGTTTAGCTGCTGTTAACATGAAGGGGATGAGTGTAGACGTTACAAATGTGGATCAAAAGCTTCTTGAGTCAATAGAAAATGAGGTTGTCTTAAGCATCCCGAAAGGAATTTTTAATTCTTAGTAACTTTCAACATTTACTCTGCTTGTATATTGTGTATACTAATAAAAAACAAGCAGAGTGAACGATATGTCATCTGAAAAAGAACAGCTTAAAGGCTTTGAATCTTTAGTGATCAAGCTAAAGAATGAATACGCAGAAAAAAATGGCGAAGTAACATGTGAATTTTCTACTAGCGAAGAAATGCTCGTTGAAAAGTTAGGAATTTTGAACAAGCATTCCCTCCACAATAATGAACTTAGTGCATTTTGGATTATGTTTCCATGTAATACATGCAAAGGCTATCATGAAGATCGACCGATCCATGTACTGCTTCAAGATGGCATTTCGTTTCAAAATCAAGCCGATTTATCTAATATCAAAGTTTTGCATAGCAAGATTGAGCAACAAAATCATGAGTTAGAAGTGATTAAGACTCACTGTGAAAATCATATTTCCATGACTCCTGAATCGGTTGCTGAGCTTGTCGAGCTTGCCATCAAAGGTCACTATTCATCACCTAACTGTGGAAAAGTCCCAGATTCAATCATCGAAGCATCATATTTATCAGATACCAAATAATACATAAAGGGCAAGACGATTATTCGACTTGCCCTTTTCTATTTAATAATGAGTTCGTATGGCGAAATGTAGAACATACCTGGTTGGTAGTCTGCGTAACTTACTCCATGCTGCTGAAAATATATTTTGATATCTGAATCATCTTTAGCCGTATACCAGTAATATTTAACACTATCCTTGTACTTTGGATCTTTAAATCTGTACTGTTCTCCATCCTTACAGCAAATGCTTTCTCTAATCATGTCTTGCTTACTAATCTCTAGGAAGCTTCCATAATCTCCAATAACAGTCCGAGAATAGCCTGTAGCGACTTTTGTTCCACTTTTGGTATATAGCCCTACCCTATCACCTTCCATCTTGACCTCTTGAGGTAGAGACTCTAAATAAAGCATTCTTGATGACAAAGATAGGTCTTTAGGAAGTTTTGAATACTTTCTCTTTTTTGCTAACTCTTCCGCATAAGCAACGGGATCGATTTTTTCATCTAAAAACATACGCCCTCCGTCTCTTAATAGTAATGCAAATAAAAAACCCTTCAACATTGTTGAAGGGTTTTATTGATCTGAATCTAATTAAGCTTCAGCGCTTTCTTCTTTCTTTTGTAGCTTATCTGCAATTAGTGAGTGGACGATACCACAAACAATACAGCCAATGACTACGTATAAGCTTAAGCTATGGTCTATCTTCGGAATCTCAAGACCGAAGGTTTTGTTCAATCCGCTAATGATAAGTTTTGCTGCGATGAACAGAAGAATCAGACCAACCCAAGCTTCTAGTTTACTTAGCTTATCTACTGCTGCTTGAAGCAAGAAGAACAAGTTACGAAGACCTAGAATTGCAAAGATTACAGCAGAGTAAACCAGGATAGGCTCTTCTGTGATTGCAATGATTGCAGGTACGCTATCAAAGCTAAATGCAACGTCTGTAAGTTCAATTACAGTAAGACATAGGAACGCTGGTGTTGCGTAGTATGCTGCCTTTTTAATGCCGCTTAGTGACGGATTCGTTTCTTTTAGCTTTTCAAATGTTTCATGATTTACAAAAAGTGATTTACCATGAAGCATCGGAATTACAGGGAAGAACTTCTTAACTAAACGTACAGCTTTGTGTTGTTCGTAATCAATATCTTCATCATCCTCATCACGGAATACCATCACGTATGCTGCGTAAAGAATGAATGCCGCAAATACAAGTTCAACCCAGTTACCCATTGAATAAAGCATTGAGCCTGCCGCGATAAAGATCGCACGGAAAACAAGAGCACCAATAATACCCCAGTATAAGATTCGGTGTTTGAGAACACTATCTTTAATACCAAATGCACTAAATACTGCGACAAATACCATCAGGTTATCAACGGAAAGAGTTTTCTCAAGCGCATAACCTGACAAGAATAAGCTTGCGTAATCCTTACCATATTCGACGTACAGGAATCCGTAGAACGCTAAAGCCAAACCGACCCAGAACACAGACCAGATACCTGCATCTTTTACTGAAATTTCTGTTGAGTTTCTGTGACCCCAAAGGTCAAGTGCTACCGAAGCTATTACAGCTATACCAAGTACAGTTATAAGCTCCAATGGAAAGCCAAGTGGCGCTAATTCCATCTATATCTCCTAATTTTTTTATTAATAATTAAAAATTTATTTGTTAATGTGTCTGTGATTTGACTCGGTGATTATGCGTCAATTATTATCATAAGTAAATAATATTTTTAATCTTAATTGTTAATAATTGTTTTGAACATAATTTGAACTACTGATACTATCCCCCTTAAAAGGAGAGCAAAATGAACAATAAAATACTTATATTTTCAATATCATTCAGTACGTACTTAATAGGCGTAATGATTGCGTGTGCTGCTAACTGGTATGTAGGCATTGAGTTTAGTGGAAGCTCACTCTTCTATATGATCGGAAGCGGATCCCTACTACAAATCACTTCCTTTATTATCTATTTAATATTCGACATAAAAACATCTCGCAAACCAATCCCCATCTCCAATCTCAAGTACCCGCAAAAGCTTTGAACAACAGGTGACTTTCTTGGGTATCTGAAAGTCACTCTCTTTATAAAATATTCTTAATATTAATTAATCCTAATTTAGTGAACATCTTCTTTTTTACAACATATTTAAACAAAAATTCAAAGTATGACGTACTGTAAGAAATGAATGAATCACTGAAATATCATTGCTTTACATCACAGTGCTTAATAACAAACCTATCATTAAACTTGGAAAATGGTCTTTTTTTATACTGCAATCATATTCTGTATGGCGAAAAAGAAAAAAAGTAGTTTCTTCTGAAACTAATAGTGAAACTAGAATTATACACTGACAGTTGACCCATTTTGTACTCGAATCCATTAAGAGAATTCGAGTACGCCAAGTCATTTAAGATAAAACCACTGATAAAAAACCACTTTTTGTTTGATTTTGAGGTTAGGATATTTGACTAAAAATACTCATTGATCTAAATTTACCTACATCGATGCACAACAAACTATGTGCATAACAAAAGAGATTACTGATTAAGATATAAACATTTTGGAAATCATTTACTAACGGGCAAAAAGGCACCGTTTAAGAACCAATAAAGTTTACGATATCAAACTAGATTAATAAGGATTATGAATATGAATGCTCAAACAGTTACAGTTTTTCAAAAAGGTAAAGGTCGTCTAGGCGCACAGACTCTTTCACTTAATTCTGGAAATCGTCGTGAAGAGAAGGTGAACCGTCCACAGTTGCAAGTTGTTCGTCAATCCATTTCTGATGATGAAGCAATTAAACGTGCTAACATGCTAGCGCCAGAAGATCAAAACATGCATACAGCAAATACTCGCAGAAAAATGCGTGTTGTACACAACAATATGCAAGATAATCAAAATACCTATGAACAGCGTCAGTCTTTCTACGGTAAGCCTGCTGCAAAAGAAAAAGAGCACCGCGTTCCTGGTCTTTACGGTTGCAATCGCTGGAAATCAAACCAACAAAAACAAGGCTTTGATTCTCAAGAGTCATTCTCATTTTTCTGATTCGTGTTGTATGGCGAAAAAAACAAAAATATTTTTTTGGTGAGATTATGAATACTAATCCTGTAGCAGATTTTTTAAATAACAGCATTCTATCTATAACTGGCAACAAAAGTTCGTTTCTTTCTAAGGCTCTACATAAGCTTCATTCAACGAGTGTAAGCACCCCTTCAGAATCAAATGAACCAGCTCATATGGATCAACATGAACGCGTAAATTCGCAATCTATGCTTCGAGTTGTAAGAAATGTGGATCAGCCCAATTTTGAGTTTTGTGAAAACCCACTAGCTCAGAAAAAACTTAACCGCGTTCCTGGTCTTTATGGATGTAACCGATGGAAATCAAATCGTAACAAAGTAGAGCAAGAAGCGATTCGGATTTTCTAGAAGCTCTTAATAATAGTGCTTGCAAATCAATCACTTTACATGACAGTCACTGTCTTTTTTTTGAAAACGCTTGTATGGCGAAAAAAACAAAAAGTTTTCTTTTGGAGCTAGAGTTATGCAATCTACAAGAATTTCTAATTCATCCTCAATAACAAACAGAGGGTTAAGAGTTGTAACGCAAAAAATCGGGAAAGTAAGCGAAGATGAAAAGCGTGTAGCTAGATTTTTTCGCAAAAGATTAAGAGTAGTATCGTCTACTTACTAAAGGACAACCATTGGAAAACTCTTATTAATTGAAACTATGATTTTCGATGAGAATATCGTATTATCATTTCAAATAAATAATTAATAAACTTAATCAATAAGAGTTTTATGAACAACTACACTACCATAATGTCTAAATGCTTAGACTCGATAAGTAGAAATCTAGAAGATGAAAAGAGTCATCTAGATGACTTACTGATAAAAAGAACGAGGATTACAAAAAATCTTCAGCAAGCCATATCCACTGCCCTATCGAAAACATTTTCTGAATCAACTACCGTTGAGGAAATGGTTTCGATTATAAAAGATGCTTTAAACTTAGATCTCACTCCGTTCCTTAACAAGATTAAGTCTGATAATGAAGAGGAAGAAGCTAAAGCATTTGCCAGAATAAATCAGTATCAAATCACATACATGGACTTCAATCCTGGCGATGTTGAGGATGTTATTGATGCCTTACAAGATCAAAAGCAAACAGCCCTTAAGCGATTAGCTACACTGCTAAATCAAGACCCTGTATTAGAACCATATTTGAGAGGTAGAGAAATTAAGCACCTTTCAGTTTCTAAAACTCAATTTCGTGATGTGTTTCATATCGCAGCAACATACTCAGACCAATTTTTCGGGAAGTGTATAGGTAAGTTTGGCGCTATAACAAGGTTCATGAACAGCATTAGCTCCGAGACGCACTATAGAATGATGAATGCAAACATCATGCTTAACGAAATGGATCCTGATGCAAAAGCTTATGTGCTAAAGAATAAGGGTAAATTAACGCCTTCCTCGTTTACTGAAACGTTTGATGAACTAAGAAAAGAGATTTTTCAATGTGAGCAAATTGAATCTGTTCAAAAGACTAAACTTAGCAAATACAAATATGAGCATCGCATGTATGAGGCAGCTAAGAACCATAAACCTATAAGTGTAGAAGAGGTTAAAAGCAGCATCCTAATGAATTTAGAGAGAGAATCATTAAAGGGTGATATTAGAAAGCTACAAAGCTATTTAGAAGAAGCATCGAAAACTAATGAATCAATTACTTACATTGCCCGAGATATTTCTGAGCTTTACGCATCTAGATGCCTCCTAATGAACTTAATTGCTTACTATAGTCGTTCGACTAGCATTTTGGATGAAGTGTTTGAGAAGAAACGCTTACTACTTAACAAAGCATCTAAAATTGTAACTGAAAGAGATTTTAAAAATTATAGCTCTACAATGTTTAATCCTGATCAGTTTAACTCTATTTACATCGCAAATGCAGATCTTAGAGGTAGAGCTGAGTTGATAAGCTATGACTTTTCAAAATACAGCATTGAGAACCCTTTCGACATAGAAGAGCATTTAAATAAATTAAATGCAGAACCAAATGTCTTAAAACTTTTCCCTGTACGATTTGGATTTTCAGTTGAGAAGTCACCTGAGAGAAACTTTGAAGGTAGCGGTTTGTTTAATGAGTTTTTCAAAACTCATTACGAATTAATCTATGAGATTGAGAAAGAAAACTCTGTAATCAACAAGATGGTTTCCAACTTAGAGAATTTCAACAAGCTTCAACTAGAGAGTGAATCTGATAACGAGTTGAATTTAGATGACGGTATCTCAGTTGGATTTGATGCAAGTGGATTTAAGCATAATTAATAAAAAGGCTCCAAATTGGAGCCTTTTATTTTTTATAGAGAAGGGTTTTCTTTCAAGTATTTAATGACGAAATCACGCTTCATTTTCTCAATCACATCTTGTGGATAATCCAAGCCATGCAAAAGATCATCAATCGTCAGAACACTGCGCTTTTTCTTTAATTCAGGATCATCGGACTCATGGTATTCTTTATTGAAAATGTAACAGTTAATCCGATGAGTTGTGACATTTAGCACTTTCGCTTGTTCACGGTATTTTTCAAGAACCTTCTCGTACCACTCGCTCGCTCTGAAGTACCCTTCTAAGTCGTCTTTATGTTGAGAGTTATCATTATTTAACTCTGTGTAATCGTCCCTATGCTTTTCAATCGCTCTATATTCTTCAGCAAATTGATTAAGTG
>JBLWYP010000054.1:0-7966 GCA_048266825.1 Bacteriovoracaceae bacterium
CCAAAAGCTATACGCTGCACCCGCAAGCCATCGTTGTTCGCCATAGTGTCAGCTATCTTTTAGCAACCGTAAAAGACTACGACGACATACTCCAATTTGCGTTACACCGAATTCAAAAAGTTGAGCGCTCAGATAAACAGTTTCGACCTCTCAAAGCATTTGACCTGACCGACTATATAGAGCAAGGCGGCTTTAGCTATCGCCAATCCTCTGGCGATGTGCAACTCAAAGCCCGAGTAAAAGGTGAGATCGCTTGGTTGCTATCCGAAACGCCTTTAAGCAAAGACCAAGATTTAAAACCAGTAGAAGACGGCTGGTATCAACTGACGGCCAGCGTCCCCGATGACCAACAAACACTTTGGTGGATACAAGGCTACGGTTCAGCGATTGATGTATGTGAACCGCAAACGTGGCGCGAACATATCCACCAGCAAGCACGGGAAGTGTTGGGTTTTAGTTAAGTGTTGTTGTAAGTCAATTGAAACGACACAAATTGTCGTTTCAATTCGGTAAACTAAAAACTAAGCGAGTCTTAAAATATTTAAATGATTTAAAAAAGGAGATTAGCATGGCTTTTCAAATTCCGAAGACACATAAAAGGGTGCTCGTTTGTGAAAGTTGTGGGTGGAATAAGGATGTCAAACAAAGATCTGATTGTATTTTTGGGCTTTCAGAAAAATGTAATAAGTGCCATTCAAGCTCAATGAAACTGGAAATTCATGAAAAATCTAGCTTAAATAAACTATTTAGTCATTTTATATAATTTAAATGTGACTTTGATTTAGAGTTTTTAGAAGGGTAATAAAAGGAGTTTATTTTATATATCAATTATTTGTTTCTCGTTCAAAAGCCTTGATTTGGCTTGTGAGTGATAAAATAGCAGCAACAGTAATTATAGCTTCGGTTCTGTGTGTGTTTTTTGGCTATAATTGGCCGATACCTGTTCAGATAAGTATGAATTGGACTATTGTTAGCTACTTTATTGCTGAAAGTATCATTAAAATTTTTATCTTAGGTCCAGCTCGGTACTTTGCGAGTGAGGGGTGTAAGTTCGATTTTTTAATCATGCTACTCAGTAGCTTAGTGCTTTTAGTTCCGCACGAAACCCTTGGTTCAATTTCTGCTCTCCGAGCGGTAAGGCTCATTTCCCTTTTGAGAATTATGCGCTTTGTACCTAACTCTCAACAAATTATTTCAGGCTTAATTCGCGCCCTAAAAGCAACGAGAACTGTTTTGATGCTGTTGTTAGTTCTGCTAATTATCGCTTCAACAATAGGTTTTACGGCGTTTAGCCAATCATTACCTGAGTATTTTGGTGCTCCAATAACCTCACTTAATTCAGTGTTTGGTGTATTTACTGTAGAAAACTGGGGGGCTATTCCTGAGGCGGCTAAAGCCACGGGTGATGATGAACTCTATTATATGGTCAATGGTTTTGTAATTACTGTACTTGTTCTAGGAGGCTTTGTTGCGTTGTCTTTAGCTAATGCTGTCTTTGTAGATGAGATGGTTAGTGATAATAATGATGAGCTAAAGGAGCAGGTAAAGCGACTTGAAGAAAAAATAGATCAATTACTATTGAATAAGTGAATATTTAAAACGACAGGAAAAATAAGGAATAGTTATGCTAGTGACTCAAAAGAAGTATTTACGTTTTCTAGAAGAAGCAAAAAACGCATTGAATAAGGTTTCTCAATCGACAGATTCGGTAGATGAGGCAGACGACATTATTCGTAATGCTGAGTTATTAGTGCCTGTTATTGGCTCATTCAGTAGCGGTAAAAGTACGATTATAAATACTCTTATGGACTGTAAAACTCTTCCTGTTGCTGTTACTCCCGAGACTGATCTTGCTGCAGAGTTGCGTTTTGATGAGTATGAGCGGATAGAGGCTATTAGGCCAGATGGCTCAATTAAAGTTTTCGAAATAAATGGCTTTGATGAAATAAAATCTTTAGCAAGGGAGTTTAACTATATTCGAGTATATTTGAATAATGTGTTTTTAAAATCTATTCAGCCATTAGTTCTTGTTGACATGCCAGGGTTCGACTCAACATTGGAAGCGCACAATAAAGCTATCTTTCGTTACATTGAAAAAGGTGCACATTACATTGTATTGATAAGTAGCGAAGAAGGCACAATACCACGATCAGTTTTACAGAATCTTGAGCATATCGATATCGCAGACCAAAAAGTATCTATCTTCGTGAGTAAAGCTGATAGGCGAGCACCAGAAGAGCTGAAAGACGTTGTGGAACAAATAGGGGATGTTGCCCAGGATCAACTTGATTATGATGGTAAGGTGACGCCGATATCAATTCAAGATCCATTGGCGATGCGTGATGCTATCGTAAATATTGATCCTGAAATTTTATTTGAGCATTTGGCTGGGGATTATTTAAAGAGCTTATCACTTGATATACAGCAACCTTTGTCCATTAGAGAGGCTGGCCTACAGAGTAGTTCGGAAAAGGATCAAGAATTGCAGGCTCTGCTAGTCGAAAAAATTGAAGATTTAGAAGTTGAAAAAGCTGAGGTCGAGCGGTCATTGCAAAGTAACCACTCACGTAAGCTTATTAATAAGTGTAAGCTAGAGGTGCAGATGACTTTAGTGCCTTTATTTGATTCTTTCGCTGATCAAATTGTTATCGGAAATTCCGAAGTAGTTAAAAGCCAATTATCTAATAGTGTTCGTAATGCTGTTGTTCGTGTTTTGGACAAAGAATTACGGAAAATATCAGATGAGGCTGTAAGTATCTCCAGCGAGCGAATTAATAATATAAGTGGTAGTTTATCTGGCCTTGGGTTAGACCCGAATTGGGTGGAAGGTGTAACTGATTCAATTCGAGATGGCTTAAACGGGTTTAACCAACAGATATCCCGTCTTAGTGATGGGCTTAAATCAAGGAGTGAAGAAAAAGATCGAAGTGATAACTGGAATAGCGCGTATAGAGTTATTGCCTCTGTTGCAGCTATTACCACATCTATCGCATCACCTATCGTTGAATTAGTATTAGTATTCTTGCCAGATATTATAAAATTATTTACCGGAGGTGATGGTAAGAAAAAAATCATTGAAACTCTAAATAATGAAACATTACCAAAAATATACAGTCAATTAGATTCTGAGCTGCCAAGTATCATTGATGAGCAGATTACAGAGATTAGTGAAAGTGTTCACAAGGCGTTTAGCTTAAAGCTTGAAGAAGCTAGAAAAGCATTGGAAATTTCAGCCGATCAAAGAAGCGATAGTATTGAAGAGAATAGAGCGGAAATTGAGCGTATAAAACAAGCTAGGAATGAGATTTCAAAAGCCGCAAATGAGTATCTATTTACTAATTTTTCCTTGAAGGGCTCTAATTATGCAGCATAATCAGGTTGTAGAAACTGCTAATGAACTTCGTTTAATATCTAATATTTATAAAGATCATATTACTGATAGTGTGCTTAAACAGGTTGATAAAGACTCTGGAATGGTATCAAGTCATAAAATTTCTGAGGATATAGAGAAAATCCAAGCAGAAGGCCGTCTGCTTAATATTGGTGTGATCGGTCGTGTCAAGGCTGGTAAATCATCCTTGCTGAATAGTCTATTTTTTAAAGGGCAGTCGGTGCTGCCAAAAGCGGCTACACCTATGACAGCTGCTTTAACCACGATGACATATGGAGAGAAAATTTCTGCAGAGGTGCAATTATACTCACAGAAAGAGCTTGATGAAATTCGTGGAATGTCTGATCAGTACGAGCAGAAGTTTAAAGAGGAATATAACCAATTTTACGAAGAAGAAAGCAAGAAACAGAAAGTGCCTGCAAAGCGCAATGCTTCCGATTCCTTGCCTGTTATGGATAAGCAAGATATTGAGAAAAAAAATATTGAGACAAAAGCACTTCGTAAAGCCAAATATAAATTGAGTGAATTTTTGGAACTTGAAGCGGCACACATGCAAGCAAAAGACTTGAAAGAAGCTGCCTATAGACCTAGTGATACCGATTCTAAATTGTTGACGGCTACAAGTGTTGAAGACTTAAAAGAGCAGCTTGGAGAGTACGTTGGTTCTCAAGGCCAATTCACACCGTACACTAAGTCTGTTAATTTATTTTTGCCGTTCCAAGATTTAGTAGGAATCAAAGTAATTGATACTCCTGGGATAAATGACCCTATTGTTTCAAGGGAAATGCGTACGAATCAATTACTCATGCAGTGTGATGTTGTTCTGGTGGTTGCACCAAGTGATAAATATTTTGATACCAAAGATCAGCAGCTGGTTTCTCGTTTAACAGAGAGAGAAGGGCTTCAGCATATTTACTTCGTTGCAAGTCAAGTTGATCGGACACTGAACGCTCCAGAGTATGCGGGAGAATTACTGTCCCAATGTCTACCTTCATTGACGTCACAATTAGCACGTCATTTAGAAGGTGAGATCGATAAGTTAGCAAGCACATCAAGTGATTTGTCTACAGTTAACGCTTTGCGTGGTAGAGATGGCAATTTGTCTGAGCGTTTTGTGCTTGTATCTGCTATGGCTGACACAATTAGCCAGAAACTTATGTACGGCGAGTCTTTTGAGGACGATGAAGATCATGCTAAAGCATCGATTGAAGAATTATTTGAGGCAGAATTTCAGCGAGATCCACAGGGATGCCTTTCCCAGCTCTCAGGTATTGAAAAAGTACGTGGTTTTATTGAGCAGTCCCGAAATGCGAAGGCAGATATCATTGCTCAGCGCTGCAGTCAGGTTATAACGCAATATAGCCAAATACTTATCGGCTATAAGGATAAGTTAACGCAGGCTTGTAAAATGCGCCAGCAAGAAATTGAGAGTACAGACCTAGTAGCTTTACAGAAAAATAAATCTGCTTTAGAGCAAATGAAGTTAAAACTCGAAAATGGACTTGACGGTGAATATTCTCTGATGATCCGTGAGCTAGAGCGAACTTTACACCGCGTAGATAAAGAGCTGACAAAGGTAACGCATGAACTCCAGGATTCAGCAAATGATGAGTTGCAAGAAGAGAGCTTTCAACATCCATATGATTCAGGTTGGTGGATATTTAAAACTACAAAATATTATACCGATACAAGGCAGGTTATAAATGCATCGAAGGTAAGTGCTCGTTTGGTATCTGCTTGTAAAAAATACCAGCTAGTGGCTAAAGACTATTTTAATGAAGTATTAGGCGGAGCCAAAGGATTCGAAAAATCGATGACTAGTCGACTTTTTGGTGAGTTCCAGAGCATTTATAATAGCACTGAAGAGGTAAATGTTAGCATTGAGGATGTAAAAAAAGCTATTCGGAATGCTGTGTCAGCTATTCCAATACCTGCATCTTCATTCTCTGTTCCTATTCCAGGGTCACTCAAAGAAAGCGGTAAGCTTAGTAACAGAGCAGCGGCAGATTTTCATGCTGATGCGCTAGAGTTTGTCTCTACTCTTGAAATCAAAGTTGGTCAAGAGGCGTCCAAATATACTAGGAAAGTTCTCCAGAGTTTGCCAAAAAGCTTTTGCACAGAGTTCTTTGATAATATCGATAAAGATATTGAAAGAGCTAAAGATGATATTGAATCTAAACAATTTCGTTTAATGGCTTTAAATAAGTGCCTAGATGACTTGAGTAAGATTAAAATATGAAAGAGCTAGAAAGAATCTCTAACAATGTAGAAGCGCTTGGGCGCTTCTTCAAAATTAAGCGTTCATCATTGGTAGCTGACTCAAAGTTATTACTCATATCTATTAATGAGACTTTGGAAAAATTTAAAGAGAAAAATCAGTTTCTTGATGAAATTCATGAGAATGATATAAAAGTCATTGAAACTTTTAAAAAGGATTTGGCCGTTGAAAAAAGTAATTTTTCTAAATTAGAGCGAGATATTGAGTCTCTAAAAATTAGTCTTAATCGTTCAAAGAATGACTATAGGAAGAGTCAGGATGAGCTTGATAATGCAAGAATTTCTATTGTCGAACACTGTAGGAAAGAAGTCGAATTCAAAAAAAATTTAGCTGAAAAGGATGAAGAATACTTAGATTTAAAATGTTTTATTGATAATAAAATTGATGATTTTGAAAGTAAGGTTTCAGGTTTTAATAAGCAGATTGAAGATCTGGAATTAGAGAAAAACATCTTGCTCGATGAAGTTAATATTGCAAAAAATAATATCGAAGAATACGATAGTAATGAAAGGAAGCTAGAATTAGAAATTAAAAATTATGGGGTTGAGGTTTCTGATTTAAGAAGTAAGATTGAGCGCCAAACGGCTGAAATAAAAGATTTACGATTAAAGTCTCAGGTGCTATCTGAAAAAGCAGATCAAGCCTATATTCTTGAATTATTGTTAGAAGATAATAATGCGCCTTTTCCAGAAATTAAAGCGTTTTCGAAGTTACTTGAAAACGACTTTATAGCCCTAGCAAATAAAGAAAGTTCTCTGCCGGAAGAAGCTTTGGCTTATAAGGAGTTACAGACAATATTGAACGAGATGAAGCTGATCGCGAATTTCTCAGGTATTAAGAATAAAGCTATGGTGGTTTTGTCAGGAGGCTTTAGTTCAGGTAAATCTCAGTTTTTAAATAGTTTGTCGGCAGGATATAAAAAAGGAAGTAAAACGGATTTTCTTAAGGTCGGAACTACTCCTACCACTGCTGTACCTACCTATGTGCAATCATCCGAAGATTTATCTCAATCCTATGTTACAGCATATACGGCAAAAGGGTGCTCAGTTTCGTTGACGAAAGAGCAGTTTCACAAATTAACTCACAATTATGTTAATCAGTTAACTTTCGATATCCGTTCTATCATGCCTTTTGCATCGCTATCATATCCTATGAGGATAGAAAATACAGAGGAATTAAGCTTTGTCGATACTCCTGGTATAGACTCAAGTTCTAAGGGAACTACGGGTAATGATAAAACAACTGCGGAGCAGTTCATCAATCAGGCTAGTGCACTTTTATGGTTTGTTTCTATTAAAAGTAGCGGCACTATTGGAATAGAGGATCTGAAGTTTCTATCTTCTATTCAGAGCAACCAACCAGATCTACCTATCTATATTGTGGCAAACCAAGCTGACACCAATACTGAGGATCAGATCGAAGATAAATTATATGAATTTGAAGAAGTTTTGCATGATAATCATATTAAATATTCTGGTATAAGTGCCTATAGTGGCTTTACAGGAATTGAATATGAATATCTTAGGAAGCCATTGTTTGAATTTCTAGAGGAATGCAATAAATCACATAATCTATTTGAGGATTTGAGATCTCGTCTTGATAGTGTTTTTAATCGATATTATAAGGCTTTTGAGTCAGATATAAAGCAAGGGAAAGCTCTTAAAAAGGCATTTGATAATCTTACATTATCAATACTTAGTAATACTGGAGATATTGGGTTGCAAGAATCTATAAAGCCATATCTTGATGAAATTGAGTTGAAACTTCAGGTACACGGGCTTGAAAAACTGCATAATGATTTTTCTAAACTTCATGTTCGAATGCAGGAGTGTATTGATCAATTGTTCGTTTCAGATTCTGTGCATACGGATGAGTCAATTTATGCTAATTAAAAAAATTTTTACTAATAATATTGGGTATGTTCAAAAGATTCTAAAAATTTAAGTTGTTAGTCTTTAAACCCTCTAACGAATGATGCTAGAGGGCTTTGTTTTAAATTATTCAATCAAATTATTCCGTCTCAAAAATTGCTTGAGCACTGTTAAATATAGTCTGTCACTCGGTGAAGAGGCGATGGTCACTGTCATATCAGTAAAACCGGCGGAAAGCTTGCCGTGCTTTTTACCTTTGCTGTAAGTCCAGCCTTGTTTGATCAATGATTTAACAAATTTATTTACGTCCTTATCGGAACAATAAGTAGTCATGCGTATACTCCTTGACAGCTTTTTGTGAAAGCTGTGAGTTTTTACATGGCGGACATTAAATGTCAGAGGAGGGGCATCAGGCCCCAGTACACC
>JBLWYP010000055.1:0-7492 GCA_048266825.1 Bacteriovoracaceae bacterium
AAGTTCCATGCTTCATAGATGAATTTAGCTATTCAAAATCAGAGCAATCTGCATACTATAGAATGCGAATGCTGCTAACACTTACTAGCAACGGCTGGAATGTTGGAGAGGCATTCAATGACCGCTATATGACCATCGTTGGTGGAAATTGCGCTTATTTAACGATGGAAAAAGACGGACAAACTCACACTAGTTATTCCGAGAGAGAGTCATCCATCTTTGATTCAGTTGAAAATATCTCATATTCGGCAAAAGAAGCTGAAAATATTCCTGCTCTTCGCAGTTGCTTAGCAAGATTAAGAGAAAGAGAATCAGAATACGAGAAACATAAAGAAACACATTGATATTGGAGAAACATAGTTTCTCCTTTTATCTGACAAACCGAGGCTCATTTGACAGTGTTATGTCAAACTCTGAGGTAATAAAGATTTGGTCTTCGCTAAATACTATGTAGCTATCTATACCTGAATCTTCTATTTCATTTTTATAAATGATGCCATCAACGCCCATATCGAGGAATATTCTCTTTAGCTGAGAGTACTTTTCCTCTAGATTCGACTGCGACATGATTTTATCAACCTGAAATGAATCTAATTTTGCCTCTCTAGCAATATCTAAAGGAGACCAAACACCAAGATCACTCATCCTAATGGGGTTCCGTAAAATCAAGTTTGCACGTTTAACAGCGGATTCTTTCACAAACTTGGCAGCACAAGATGCAACAAAGCGATCTTTTGTGGAAAGTATTTCTGCTCCATTAGCTAAAACATTGAATTGAGGCTTTTTACCAATATTAACAAGCATGGTTTTATACTTTTCAGTTATTGGAAGATTGATGTAGCTATCAATCTCATGCTTAAGTTCTTCATCTGACAATGAATTAATAACGTCTACTATTCCTGGCTTTGGGTGTTGTAGTCTTGGTATGATTATAGCTTTAGCTTTAACCCTTAGGTCTGTAGAATTTTCGTCGCCTGCTCTTATCCCAAATGGACTTTCAGAAGAAAACTCTTCTCTTTCAATTGATACATCCATTCTTGGAATGCTTTTTAGTCGCTTCAATGCGGCTGACTTTGTTCCAAAATGAAAACCAATATCAGATGAATGCTCAAAGCTAGAGAAGAATTCATTAGTTCCGTGGTACACATTTCTAATGTTTGCTAACTTACAATTTTCCTTCCATTTTTCAATATAGTCATTGGCTATATTAGATAGGTTACAATATATTACAGGGTTATCAGTATTTCCACCTGCTATAAGATCATATCCGATGTCTTTAGCAAGCTCCTTTATTTCCTCTGATACCACATTTTTTATGAATAAAACTTTTGGCGCTGTCACTTTAAATCTCCAGTTTTGCAAGTATACATTATACCACACCTGATTAAGTCACGGTAAAGCATTTACCTTAATTCTTAATAGTGTATTATGTGATAAAGAAAATCATCAAAAGGAAATTAAAATGAAATCATTATATATACATAGTAAGTTGTCAGAAGATAACGACTCTAAGCTATTAAAAAGGCTCTTTTCATCAAACAACAAAAACAAGCTAGAGAAGATAGATAGTGAAGAAAACTCTATTTATGTCTATAGCAAAACTCCAGAATCAAAATACAGGGCTATTTCGTATGCGGTATCAAAGTCGTATTCAAAACAACTCGATGCGCATTTCATTCTAGATTTTGACACAGATACTGACTTATTGTTTTCAGTTGCACTAGCAGCGTCAAGAAACTGCACTAACCCTAAGAATGTATATGTGTTTGATCATCCAATAAGCGCCCCCGCTAAATCCCATAAAGTAAACATATCACCTTACGTATCATTTACTTCATTATTGCGTTCCGATAAATACTCAAAAACGACCAATCAATGGCTAGACTCATTTAATTCTTTACAAAGTGAGTTTCCTTGGCTTTTAACTGAGAATGAAGAAATCACGGATTTAGAGAAAATTGAGATATTCAAAAATTATTTAATTCTCAAAAGTGAAAATATCTCATCTTCATACTTCAATGAAAGTGATGAATCATGGGGAGATACTTTAAGTGATTCTAAATCAATATATTTAATACGAATGCCTTCATCACTAGAAAGTATTGAAAGAAGAGATTTAATTAATCCAATGATCATTAACTTGATTGAAAAACTATCTAGAATTAATGACTTGAAAATAGGGTTAACTATTTATGGTTTTGAGAGTGTTAGAAACCACCAACTAGAAAAGTTAATTATTGATCTTCAGATTCAATCAAAAACTTTTATTGAGTGTGATGTTGTATTAGACAATGATGAATATAATCCAAGATTTTGTGATAGATTGATGTCAACAAGTCCTGAAATTATTCTCGATAAGGTTGATGAGGTTCGTTTTATTAAAAATCTTAACGTACCATATTTATTCACACATAATTCCATTGTAAAGCTCGATAAAAAGGCCAATGAAACGGAAGAGTCAAAGTATGATAAGAGCACGATTAAAGAGTCAAAATTTCCTATATATGACCCTAGCAAGGCATATCTAAAGTTATTGACGCCTATAGATCAGAATGAAGTAATAGAGTTATAAATTGAAGCCTTTAACCTGATGGTTAAAGGCTTTTATATTAACAATGTAATTCAACTAACTCATTCCATTCTGGATCACCATCAAACCAACCATTACCATCCAGGTCTAGCCCTGCCATATCTAGCTCATACAATATCTTACATGAAGAAATTTTGATTGCTTCCTCACCATCTAAGGATATCAGTTCGGATAAGTCTGTAGGGTTATCAGCCCATCCATTTCCATAAAAAGATAAACCTTCATTTTCCAAAAGGTCATAAATTTTTTCGCTTATAACCTCTTTAGGTAGGTTATCTTCCGAGCTTTTTTTGATTAAATTTTCAACTTTACTTCTTAGAGTCATCTTTATTAATCCTTGCGGTTACATCTTTGTATTTAACACAATATTTAACACCTGTTACTTTTTCGATCCATTGTCCAACTTCTTCAGTACAGACTGGCGTATAAGCTGTTCTTCTATCCGCCTCTTTAAGTGGTTTTGAACCCTCATTGAGTTCCACACTCCAAACAATAGCCTGATTTATCCCTATTAACTCTTCATTTGAATTATATACAGCGCCTCCAGACATTCCAGCCCAAACAGGTGCGTTGGTTAATCCAACTGTGCAGTTATCTACAGTCAAGTATTGTAAGAATTCTCCCTCACTTTTAGCGGGGATAGCCAAAAAGCTTCCATAGCCCTTATGCGTAACTTTCTCTTCTTCATTCACTAGTTTGAAGTTTACTGGAGTGTCAATTTCGCCTTTATCCTTAATTAGAGCAATATCGCACAACGGGTGTTCATAAACATCATCAAACATTATAAAAAATGCGTTATGTTTTGCTGTCAGAAGCCAGTTTTCATCAATTCTTACTGCACTACCTTGCATTGCTAATACACCTGGCACACCCAAAAACTTAAGATCAACATTATCCATTTCTGTAGTTGGTGTAACTAAGCCATTACCTGCACAGCCTGTAAGCATAAGACTTGAAATGAGAGGTATAGTATTTATTACATTTCTTATTCTTTTATTAATTTTCATAATCAGACTTTTTATTGTTTATTTTTAATCCGATTATATTCGTAAAATCTCATATTAAAAGCTTTTTCTTGTTATTTTTTAATCGCTTAAATATTGTCTGGATAATATCCTTTCATGCTTTTAACTGAACCCTTTATTTTCAACAAGTTATTTGGTAAGTTAGAATTCTAAATAAAAAAATGAGCTAAACAATGCGACGAAAACGTAAAAAGAACTATCCTCTTTCAGGTGGTTATTATATTAATAAAGAAAATGATTCTCAGTTTAAGGTCAGAACCGTACTCTTCCACAAGCTATATAGTGTGCTTATCGACAACAACAAGATCCGCATAGAAGAAACGCTAACTGACGGAACTATCGACTACGTTGGCGAATTTACAACTTCAGATTTTCTCAATCAGCTAACACCTTCAATCCCAATTGAGTCTTCCTTCAATAATCCTCAAATTGCAATGGCAGTACACCTTGCTATTCATGGGATCCTTAGCGGTAAAGATTCACCTGAACGCATTGAGGGTTGGGTATAAAAAAGCCGCTCTAAGAGCGGCTCAAATCCAATAGTTTATGCTCTTTCGTTGTAGAGTTTTCTTGATATTCCATCGGGAAACTGAGAAAGGAAAATAGACTCTTCTTCAGCAACTTTACATAATCCAAGCTCATGCTGAGTACTGAGGAACTCATCAGGATCGTACTTTAAAACGTGTGTTAACGGTGTATAGTGGTAGGAGTTTTCGCCCTTAATGATGCCAACAGCATGAGTTCTTTCAATATTCATATCCTGAACATCCACCACCGCAACCTGAGGAAGAAATTGTCTGTTGTGAGCGTGGTCATTGAACTCAATTTTGAATTCATGCCCTTTATTGATGCTCTGTACGTGGTAAACAACAATGTCCTTTCGTGTAAACATTAAGTCTGAAAGGCTTAAATACGAACTTTCTAGATGTACGAGTGTTCCATACGCATAACGTAAATCTGGATTATTCAACCTAATCGTTATCGAACGGTTTTTCTCATCAACATTTGAGACCAAAAAAAGGTTAGGAATCTCATAATTGTCTGCATAATTAATGATTTCTTCTGAGGCTTCTTTTAGACGATCAATGGATTCGTCAACAGCGGGATACCAGGATATCATTTCGATATACTTCAGGATTTCACCTTTAGCACTGCTATCAATTTCCCCAAGCAGTGTTCTCTTAATAGAGTCCCTAATGTTGCGCCATTCTGAATTGGATTCAGCACAAAAACAGTCCATGAAAATTGGGGTTTCATGCTTTTTAGCATCAGCACTCAAATCGTTGAACGATCCAAATTTCAATCCAACAGCAATACGATCTTGCAGCTCATTTAATTTTAGGGTTAACAATGGTTCATATTGATGAAATTTGATTGCTTTTCTAAGTAGTTGAATACCACGTTTCAATGCTGGGATTTGAGAAGTTGAGTAGGATTTACGCATTTCAATACCTTTTAGCTATGCGCGGCATTTTGAATTATACAGTTGCTAAGGAAACCGAAAGCCGCTAAATAAAAGATATATAACGACCATTTAATGAACTTTGTATTCGCTATCATTTACTGACACCTTAACGCTAGACTTGTTCTAAAGCCTCAAATCATAATATAATGTAACAATCAAAAGTCAACACAAATAAAACATAAAATGAATGAAATCAAGAGAATTATTGATGAATTTGGGAATAAACAATCAATTTCATTAAGAAAATTAGAGTTAATCTTATACTTATATGATTGGTATTCATGCTTAAAAAACGGGGTTAAGCGCACCGATATTGAGTGGGAATATGAGCATGGCAGTATTAAATCAAACCTAAAAGATGTGTTACTTCGAAGTTGTTTAGGCGCTCAATTCACTATTAGGATTTACTCAGAATTGAGTAAGCTTGGTACAGTCTCATATGTAGAACTTGGAACTAGCGAAAACACTGCTGAATTTGACAACGTTCTTTATTATTTGTCACAAAAATTGAAACACGCACTATTCAATGATATTGTTCATCTTGTAGAAAGTTCATACCCGCTAAACTCCCCAACAATATATAAGAAGTTGAATCTACCCTTGTTGGCATCAGAGTTTAGGGAGACAATCAAGCCTGCATAGAGCAGGCTTGTTATATGAAAATGTGAAATTAGTGTTCTTGTCCGCATGGGCAAGAGTACCATTCCGCTTTATCTGGAGTCATATCAGGAACAACTTCCATTTTGTCTGAAAGGAACATTGCTGCTTCAATCATAATATCAGCTATTGAAGGTTTATACTCAACAGCGTAGTCACCATGAGCTGCGACAGCGGCTTTATAAGATGGCAAGTGAGTCCATAGATCGTACCCAGCATTCTCCTGACGGTCAAAGTCCTTTGCCAAGTCAGAAAATAGTTTTTTAGCTTCTTGACCAGATTCTGCAAGCCTTTTAACAGTATCGACATTTTTCATTATCTAATCCTTAGCTACTTTTCAATTCAGGAGGGAGATTCGCTATGACAGCTTGTTCTCTTCCATGTACGGTGCTCAGATCAAACCTCTGTCTTTTTGAGAGTTCCGCAATTTGATCGTGTTGAATACAGTACAACTCTGCAAGCTCTTTTACAATATCTTCAAGGTTTTCTGATTTTAACTGACAATTCAGAGAGTTATCCTCAGATCTTGAGATCGTTATTTGGTCTGTATTTAAAACTATGTTCTGTGATTTTGCGATTGTAATTGAAGACATTTTCTACCCCTTAATTATTTATTCTTTCGACGCTTTTTAGTTCCTGGTCTTGTTTTGAACGATTTACCATCAAAACCTTTTGCGTCTCTCATGTGCTCATCGGCAATTTGAATAATTTCTTCCTGAGTTGAACCTAGAACTCCACAGCAAAACATCTCAATCTCTTGGTATGCCTGCTGAGGGTAAAATTGCTTTTGGAATTGTAGCAATCTCAAGTTTGTATTGGTTTCAATATTCAAAGAGCATGACTGGAAATCATAGTTAATTCGATGTACTTTTAGGTATGGTGTATTGTAGTTTACAAGCAATTGGCGATAAAATTCACTATCATTTGTAGGTTTAAATGCATTAAAAATTCGCTCAATGATATCAAACCAATATGCTTCGCCATAATCCGTATTCTTGAAAGCGCCAAGATTGCCAATATTGGTGATAAATCGCTTTGCCGATACAGAATCGTAAAAGGTTAGATAAGGCATTTCTCGCTCTGATTTAACGCCATTTAGCGACATGTATTCAATGACCTTTTCTAATCCAGTTCTAGTAGTATTGAATTGATGAAATGCTTCACTAGAGAATGTGATTACAGGGTAATTCTTTCCACAAAAAATCAAAACTCCAACTTCAATAAATGGATCTGAGTATCTAGAACCCCAAGCATTACGTCTTGAGATGTCGCGGAAAATTTTTCTAAGTTCCTTTGCTTCAAGTTGCAGTAACTTGTCGATAACTTCAATCGCTAGCTCTTCCTGTAGTAGGTGCGTTTTCTTATTACGTGCAAAGACGTAGTTATCATCTGACTGACCAAAAGCTGTACAAGAATCGTAATAGTCACTATCTTTAGAAATGATTTTCATTTTTAAATTCCTTATTTATTGTTCTTATTATACACATCACACATCAGTCGTCAATTTGTTTTACAGATAAAAAACCCTCTTGCTTTAAGAGGGATTGATGTTTATTTCTCTATCTTAAAAGGCACTCTTAGAGACTTGGCAGTTTGAGCAACATGAGAAAGTGGAGATCCATTTTTCACTATAATTGCAGCAGCGTTCATGCAATTCATCATGTATGAGATAGGTATAAAATCATCTTTAATCACAGCCCTTACCTGATCGGTTTCTGAAAGCATTAAGAACTCATCAACAGAATATGTTTCCCC
>JBLWYP010000056.1:0-6952 GCA_048266825.1 Bacteriovoracaceae bacterium
GCATCTTCTTCACCCGTTGATTGATTGAAGTAGTCGCGACTCGTGACCTGAATGATAAGCTTTCCTTCCCAAGCTGTTGGGATAGGGAAGTTAATAATTTTTTTAGTATGTAATAGGTACTGTAAACTCGAGTAGGCCGAGCTGCTTGGAGCTCTTTCTAATTGATGAGGTCCACCTACAATCGTTCCATATTCATAGGCACTGACTGCAAAAGTCGATTCTAATGGAATCGGAGGATGAGACATATTGTCTTGAGCAGCATCAAAGTTTTTCTCATGTAAAAGATGAATATGGTAAGTCAGAAAAAGCGCTACAGAGTGAGGGCAAATTCCATCTTCTTGCCACTTATGGCAATCACAATTTGAAGATACAGGTCCCTCTGGAGTTCCCTCTAATCTTTTCTTATATACGACTTTTGTTTCATGAGAGCGATCACCTTTAACAATACCTGAAACGATAAAATAAGTTTCAGGACCACCCTTAGAAAAAGAGATGCTCACGCGTGAGAGTTGAAGGAGTTGTTTGGCCTTGGCCAGTAGAGCAGGGTCAAAATATTTTTTGGCTTCTAGGTCTACAGATTCGGGAATTTTCCAAGAGGAATTCATATATTTTCAGTGTCCTGAGGGGTGTGAATAAAAGCTCGATTATATAGGAAAAGTTACTAAAAATCTCCCTTTTGACCCGAATATAACAAAAATGTAAGGTATTTCTTGCTTGAGGTAATCAATCTTTCTTTATAGTCAATTTAAGGCCTCGGTGCGCCAGCAAAGTTATTGTAAGTTTCAACAACTTCCTTACTAAATTCACTAGAATACTCAGCTATTCGCATAGCATAAGGGGCGAGATCCTCTTTTGATAGGGCAGTATTCACCGCCGTAATTATTTTATTGGCCTTTTCATTTTGATGAGCGGCCACTCGATAGAGTCTTTGTTGTTTGACAAAAGCATTTCTTACAGCTTCCTGAATACCAACTATAGAAGAAGTATCAATATCAACTCCATCAATACGTGTTGAGATTCCATTATCATAATTAATCATAATTCTTTGACTACTAATGTCGAGGACGCCTTCTCTGCGCAGAGATTCAATAAGCTGTTGCGGATTCTTATCGCCTTGACCTTTGATCCATTCATAGGCCTTACTTAAAAATTCTCCATTTCTTTGACTCATATTTTGTGCTTTTGTCGCGACGTGAGTCACTCCTTTTGCTGAAGTTTTAATATCTTGAAGATTTTTAGTCAGACCTCTATGATTTCCTTGTCTTAACTTAGAAAGTATATCTCGAGCATGAGTTCCAACATCTCTACTAAAAGTATAAACCTCTTGTGCTGTCATATAATGGGAATATCCTCTGCGACGACTACCTACTTTTCCGTCTAGATCAATATCTCCATTCGCTTTGTAGGATTGATTATAGATAGAATCAGTTCCATTACTTCTTTGATTATAAAGCATGAGATGTCTAAGTTCATGTTTTGCCGTATGAGTCGCCTGATTTATGGGAAGTAGAGCGGCTTGCTCGGGACCCAACTCAATTCTACCTAGATATTGAAACCCGTGAGAACCTTCCATTGTCGTTTCATAGAGACTTATAGTTACACTATCTCCGCCAAACTTTTCTTGGGCCCTTCTAAATAGTTGCTGTGTTCTATTATCTAATCTTCCCTGATGTTTTGGGACAACATTAAGAACAAGTACTCCTGGCTCTCTCGAACTCTTTCCTACTGTCGTTAGTATCCCTTGTGACATATAAAGAGTGTTTAACTCTCTTACATATTGATTATTCACTTCTTTCATCTGATCCTCTAGTTCTGCCTTAAGCCGAGGATCTAATTCAAACTCCCATTCTACATGGAGATCTTCCATTTTTTGTCCATACCTCTTTGTAAGTTCGTCTACTTTGCCAGAGAGTCCATAAGTCCTATCATGTCTTTTTTGAGCTTGAGGATAAGGAGTATCTGGTCGGTAAGAGAGGTTAATATCTGGACCCTGAGAGTCTATGTTCTTAGAGACGTTCGAGATTCTATTTAAATATTTCGTACCTTTAGTGAATAAAGAGATAAACATTCCTGTAGGTGGAATGGTGAGATCAGCAACGGCTTTACATATTTTCTCGGAACGATATTCAGGAGCATAGCAGCCGAGTTGATTGAAGTCTGTTGTCAGTTTATCGACAAGCTTTTGAACCATGGAACTAATTAATCCATTAAAAACTGCGCGACTTGCTTTTGCTCTTTGAAACCATTCACCTTCGTATTCATCCAAGGCCTTTTGCCATTCAATACTAAAATAATTTTTTACGGAGCCGTAAAAGTCACCTGATTGTTCAGGGATCTTCTTTGCTAGTTCAGTGACAAAGTCTACGCTATCTGTGACTAACCATACGACTGCATCTTTTAAGAACTCAATCATTTCTTTGATACTTCTCCATATTCCAGAGGCACAATTTGAAATAAAGTTCCAAGAAGTAATATCGACTTCATCTTGTTCATATTGATTACAATTGACTCTTTTTTCTATTTCTATCGCTTGGCAAAGAGGGGAGTTTGAAAAGATATTACAGATTTGAGAAAAGTTATTCTCATCAATTGTTTGTCCTCTTAGTTCTGGTTTCAAGCAAACCCTTTCATAAGAGCTTGAAGTCGAAGTATTCTTTTCAAAGTCGAGCATACCTAGGACATCATCAACTTCGATTGCGTGGACAGATGAAGTCATTAAGAGATTTAAAATAATTAAATAGAGGGAGAAGATTGTCTTATTCATGAAGCTGTATGAGCTCCTGTTTAAAATCATCGATAGATTTATAAGTAATCTTCTTTGGAGAGGTCAGAAGGATTTGGGTTATTTCTTTTCCAGTATAAATATGAACTTCAAAGAAATAGGTCTGCTCACCAGAGCGATCTTTATATTGACCTTCAAAAAAAAGTTGGTCTTTATCAGTCTTTGAATTGAAAACTTTCCAATCGCTAATTCCTGAATAACTTAACATATCTTTTCTTTGATTGATCAGTTTCTCTGTCCTTTTAGGAATGGGGGCCCTTTGTCTACTTTGAGTAATGGAGACATATGATTTCTTAATCGTTTTAGATCGCCAAAGAGAGCTTTTCTCTTCTTTTCTTAGTTGTAGCCAGTCTTGAACAGACGCACTTACTTGAGTGGTGATAATAAAAAATAAAATAACTATGGTATTCAGTTTCATAGTGATCTTATCGATAATCTTTTGAAATTATTTGATTTTATGAAAATAATGGTTATGGATTGGGAAAAAAAAGCCCAAGGATAAACCTTGGGCATTTATTAGTCGATAATTTTCGTCAGAAGAAAGTGACTTATTGTTCGCGATCACTTCCAGGAATTGTTCCTTCTAAGTAGGCCTTAAGAAGTTTCGCACGACTTGGGTGACGAAGTTTTCTAAGGGCCTTCGCTTCGATCTGACGAATACGTTCACGAGTAACGAAGAAATCCTGTCCCACTTCTTCAAGAGTGTGGTCAGATTTTTCACCGATACCAAAGCGCATTCTAAGAACTTTCTCTTCTCTTGGTGTAAGAGTCGAAAGTACAGAACGAGTTTGCTCAGATAGAGTCACACTCATCACAGCATCAGCTGGAGAGATGATCTTCTTATCTTCGATAAAGTCTCCAAGAGAAGAATCTTCTTCTTCACCAATTGGTGTTTCAAGAGAGATAGGCTCTTTAGAGATTTTTTGAACTTTCTTAACTTTATCAACCGGAAGCTCCATTCTCTCTGCAATTTCTTCAGGAGTTGGCTCACGCCCTAACTCTTGAACAAGTTGTCTTTGAGTACGAACCATTTTGTTGATCGTTTCAATCATATGCACTGGAATACGAATCGTTCTTGCTTGGTCAGCAATGGCACGAGTAATGGCCTGACGAATCCACCAAGTGGCATAAGTTGAGAATTTGTAACCACGACGGTACTCAAACTTATCAACGGCCTTCATAAGACCGATATTTCCTTCTTGAATAAGGTCCAAGAACTGAAGTCCACGGTTGGTGTACTTCTTAGCAATAGAAACAACAAGTCTTAGGTTGGCCTCAACAAGTGACGCTTTTGCAAGGTCAGCTTTTGATTCCCCATCAAGGATAATTTTGTAAACGCGATGAATATCATCAAATTCCATTCCGGCGTCTAGTGAAAGACGACGAAGCTTTCTGATCACATCTTCTTGGTTACGAATGAGTTGTTCGATTTTTGCATCAGTAGTGAAGAGGTCACGAGCAAGCTTACGCTTGAAAGCATCATCATCCATTACTTTTTCATAAAGAACCTTGTAAGTTTCCTCACCTTCAACTTCTAGGAATTTGAAGATACGATCTTGTTGATCGTAGAGTTCTCTAAATTGCATGTAGTATTTCTTAACCGGCTCAACAAAGCTGTTGATGATCTTACGATTGAACGTAAGGTCAGTAAGAGTTACTCCAATTTCTTCCATTCTCGCGGATTGCTCCTCATCGAATTTCTTAAGAGTACCATCTTCGTTTTCAACTTCTTTAAGTATGGCCGCGATACGATCACAAGTTTCGCAAATTGTTTTTTGGAACTTGTTAATCTCACGAGTGGAAGAATCATCATCAAGACCACGAACGAGTTCTTTTACGAATTCACTTTGGTTTTCTTGAGCTTCAATTCTTCCTTTAAGAGCTACGATCTCGTTCAATGCGTGAGAAGACTTCAGACAGGAAAGGATAATTTCTCTTTCACCTTCTTCAATCTCTTTTGCAATAACAACCTCTCCCTCACGAGTAAGGAGGGCCACGGATCCCATTCTTTTAAGGTACAGCTTAACAGGGTCTGTTGAAGCTGATTTAAGTTCTGCTTTCTCTTCTTTTGAAAGAGTTTCTTCGATAATCTCAGTACCGTCTAAACGGATGCCATCATCATCCTCTTCGGTTTCCTGATTCTGAATGTCAATTCTCGCTTCTTGAATTGTATTCATGATCTCGTCTATCATTTCGGGATCTACAATACTGGCGGGGATTGCGTCGTTAATCTCTTCGGGTGTGAGATAACTTTGGTCCTTCCCCTTAATCAGAAGTTTTGAAAAGTCTTTGGAGTTAATAAATGCGCCAACAACTGACATTAGCTCTCCTTTTGGTGTTAAGCCTAATATATACGAGCTACCTTACGGTATAGCTTACTGCTTTTTATTGCTGGTGGGTCCTCGTCGGACTTCAGCAAGTTTCTTATCGACGTCCATAAGTTGAGTTAGGATATCCATTTGCTCATCTTTGGTTTGGGCCGAAAGGTGTCTGCGCTTCAAATGATTTTTTTCTTCAATCAATTGTTCTACTTGAAGTTTTTTCTTAATGTCTTCAATCATCTTTGTCGCGACTTTTTCATTCAGTGAAGTTTCTCTATATTTATAAAGAGCACCGCCGGCGATGGCGATAAGTTCTGCTGAATAATTCTCGTCACTCATCAAATTATTTACGATCGATGGATACTCGGATTCATCAATTTCGTACATGAGTTCTCTAAGCTTTAAAATATACTCTTTTACCTCATCATTTCCCACAAAATCAAGCAGTTCAGCCGTTCCATCTAACAATAAAAGTTCTGGATGTTGGACTAGATTTTGCATGAGACGACTTTCTACAGAAGTAATTTGTCGCTCTATTTGAACACGCTCTTCAAGAATCTCTCCTTCAAACGGATAATCTTCATTCCATCCAGGAGGAGGTCCTTCAAGGTCGGCCGCCGGTGCGACGGGATTCGTGCTCTGTTTATTTCCTTTTAAGTATTCGGAGTAATTGCGAATAATTGTAGAGGAATCTGACTGAAGACCAAGTTTCTTGGCCCAAGCAACAGCGCGCTCTGTAGCTGAAAGCGAGTCTTTTAAAGGACTTAGAACTTCAAAGACCTGATTTAAAAGTTCGAGTTTTCTTTCGGCCAATTCAGGAAGTTCTCTTGGTATCAGCCTTTCTAGTTGAGTATCCACAAAGGGTTTGGCCTCTTCGATCCTCTTAGCAAGTGCATTGTGCCCTTCGGCATTTAGAAAATCATCAGGGTCTTTGTGAGGATCAAGATCGAGAAAGAGGGGAGTGATTCCTTTTTCCATAAACTGAGAATTGATTCTTTCTCCTGCTTTCCAACCCGCCTTGTCATTATCAAGGGAGAGGATAATATTTTTTGTGATGGGTAGCAGTCGAGTGAGAGAACGCTCACCCAGGGCCACTCCCATGATGGCCACGGTATTTTCAAATCCATTTTTTGACATGGCCACTTGGTCCATGTTGCCCTCCACAAGAATCGCTTGATCGCGCTCTCTGATGGTATTTTTTGCAAGGTGGAGGCCATAGAGGAGGTCTTTCTTACTAAAGAGGAAGGAATCCACTGAATTTAGATACTTAGGCTTCTGATCGTCCTTAGTCGCACGACTTGTAAAGCCGATGACTTGGCCGAAGTGGTCCCAAATTGGGAAGATAATCCTCTCTCTAAAGGTATCATAATGAGACTTGTCCCCGAAGGTACTAGGTTTAATCAGTCCTAACTCGGAAGCCGTTCTTATGGCAAAGTCGCGCTCTTTATCATTTTTTATAGAACTGATGTAATCAAAGAATACTGCGCCATTGGGAGCGTAACCAAGTTGATAGTTCTTTGCTATTTCACTATTCAGTCCACGGTTCTTGATAAAATCATCAAAGGCCTGATACTTTCCAGTCTCCGCAATTTTCTTAAATAACTTCATACCGTTGGAGAGAAGTTTCTTTCCCATTTCTATTTTAGGAGAGGCCTTCTTTTCTTGGTGGTAATCATTAAAGTCCCAACCGAGCTTTTCACAAATATCTTTTAAAGCATCGATGAATTCGAGCTTGCGATAGAGCATGACAAAACGAATGGCATCGCCACCCATATTATCCACGAAACAGAACCACATGCCTCTTTGATCACTAATAGTCAGAGAAGCAGCATGGTGATCATGAAACGGG
>JBLWYP010000057.1:0-6794 GCA_048266825.1 Bacteriovoracaceae bacterium
TATAGATGAACAACCAGCAGTTGCCAACACTCCCAAAAAGATTAAACTTTTATTTATCTTCATTTTATTAATCACTTATGTTTGATTGTGTTTATTGTTAATTTTATTTGAGGTTAAATATATACTTAATTAAATAAAAAATCAACATAGTAAAGCCCGCATAGCGGGACTTTACATTATACGATGTTTGCATTTTGTTGTATGACCCTGTCTTCTATTTGAGCTATTACTGACTCTTCTTCTACATCTTGAGCTTGGTTTTTTAATGATTCAATATATTTCTTCGCACTTCCTGATGGGAATTCTTTAGCTAGAATTCTTAGTGAAGAATGTAATCCAATCTTTTTAACTAGTCTTCTACGCAAAGCGACATCATCAGGAGTTGTTGAATATGCCCAAACCTCTTCCGCACCAAGTTTTAATCTCAGAATTTGCTCTACACCATCAGTATCATCAACATCTGCAATGTATAAGAATGTCGAGCCTTCCTTTCCTGGTCCTCTTACAAAGTTACGGAAACCAACCATTGAATCTGCTGTCGGACTTAATTTATCAACAATAGATTTTTGAACTTCACTTGAGATACCTTTTGCCATGACAAAGATACTTGTAGCGAATTCGATCATGTTTTTGTCAAAATCTTCCAAACTTTGGCTAAGCAAACTAACGATCACGCCGTATTTTCGACCTTCACGAATATCCTGCTCTGCTTGAGAGCGTACTTGATCAAAACCTCTGGTTCGATGGAATTCATCCATTGCTAATTTTTTAGGAATGCCATCTTCTTCTTCAGTTATCTTTCTATGGTAGTCATAGTAATCAGGGTTTATTTCGACTAACGTGTCTTCTACTATATAAAAGTCATTACACGCCACTGTCCTTGCTAATAAGAACATTAATGCGGCTTGTTTATTAGCCTGAGCACCACCTTTCTTAGCTACGTTCTGCAAGTCAATTGATAGGATTCGAGCAGAAGAAACATCAATAGCTGAAGGCTGTGTAAGAACTGGAAAGTCTTTAAGTGATGATGTAATCATCTGAGAAACAAGACTTAATAGTTTTTCACCCTCGATTAATGCGTCACCGTAAATACCCTTAATTTCTGAATCCTGCACTAATGAAGTAAGATCAGAAAGTAGAGGCATCGCAAAGGATTGGCATTTGGACGCAGCTTCAATTTCATTACGCTTGAAGAATCTATCAACAAGACTCCACCAACTGGTGTCCTCTGTAGCTTCGATGCCATATTGGTCAAGTTTTTCATCAACCATATCGCTCATGCCAGGCTCATACAGGTTCGGAGTATTCTCATCTTGTCTGTATGTATATGCCGCATCGATTAGAGCCGAGCAGACCTCAGGTAAGCGAGGGATGGTTCCTTTAGTACCCGCAGGTGTCAAAAGCAACTCAAGAATGTTAGCCTGTGCTTGCTTATCTACTGTTAATGGGTGTCTGTTCCCCAGCGGAGTAAAGAAGAAGTTAATTGCTCTATCCGCTCTATTCTCAAGAGTAATTGCTTGAGCTTGATATTTAAGATGTTCAGGCAATGCATCCTGTATCATCTCAACGAAGGCTCTAGAAGAGAAACCGATATCAATGATTTTCAATCTTGGTAACTTTGTGTTACCAGGCTTGAGAATTAGAGCCATATTTAGAGCTGACAATTTGAAACTTTTACCGCTACCAGGAGGTGCGTAAGTTAGCTCTGAGGTATTCTTCTGAATGGCACTACCAGCAGTTTGAGGATAAATTTTTCCATCATGAGTACCAAAGATCATTGAGCCTTGTTCCCAAGGGCTATATGGTCTTGTTAGAGGTAGCATGTATAGAACATCCCAAACAGGAAGAGGGAATGCAGCCGCAATTTTATTTGTTGATAAAGCTGGTAAAGTTCCGATCCATGACTCTATTGGGTCGCCTAGCTCATCAATAACATCCAAACTACCCCACTTTTGTAACTGCTGATTGATAATTTCTTTTCTTTCAATCAACTCATTGTAATCTCTAGACCAAGTACACATGGATACCTGACAAGAAACTAGTGTGTTATTAATAGCTCTGTCTATCAGTTCTTCAGCAGCATCTTTAATTAATTTGTTATTTGTGTTTGAAAACTGCAAGAAGCCAGCAAATGCTCTTTTGCTACCAAGCTTACTAACAATTGTGTCATGACCTGTTTTTATCGTTAAATTTAAACGCCAAGGGATTTCTTTAGGAATGTTATCAAAAAGAGCACCAAACATTGTTGGTTTATCTTGGCAGCTCTCAATCATCAAAGGTGCATAATAAACATTATCATGCTTAACTGAAGAATAGTCTTCATCTGCATGTTGAGGTTTTCTTCCAAAGATTTGAAAAGCGATATCTGCGTTACTAAGATGACTTAGGTCAGCCTCTTGATCTACTTCCCTTACCAATTTAGCGCTAATTTTATCGCCAAGAAGCGAAGGTTTCCAATCTGTGCTTGTAGAGTAAGGTTCAACTTGCTTCTTGATTTCAGTAATGAATTCATGATGGTCAAACTGCTCTATGACACACTGTGTTTTAATTGTGCCAATTACGGAATCACAAACACCAATATGAGGAATTCTTAAAGCATCTAAACCCACGAAAGGTGATTGACCATACTTACCTGGTTTAACACCTACCTCTTTTGCTTTTTCACTACGCGCATTCAAAGCCGCTTTTGTTTGGGCGCGACTAAGTGCAGCAGGTGTTGTCTTGATAGTAATTAAGCATTTTTCAAAAACTAAAGATTCAGACAGAACTTTTTCTCGTTCATTGAGTAAACCTTCAAGATCTAACTGAAGTCTCTTCATGGTCGAACGAATAGGTTCTAGCTGTTTTCTGACAATGTCTTTCGATTGCTCTGGATCTCGAATAAATACAAACTCAATAACATGACCAGGATCTTTAAGCTTTTTTGATAGCTCATCAGTCAATACATTAAGTATGTCTTTAAATCCATGTTTACCAAGCATTTTGTGTGAGCCTTTAAGCTCATACATTGAGATTAAGCCACCATCTCTGGTAGCCCAAATCCCCTTATGCTTGCTATCGAAATAAGGCGCTTCTAGTTCACAGTAGTCATAAACTCCTGCCTTGAATGCGCTAAATAGATTTGATAGTAAACTCATAATATTTATTCTTTATTTAATTAATTTATTGATATATTTTTTATTGATTAAATATACTGGATTTCTTCTTCGCTTTCAATTTTTTGAGCTTGGTTTTCTTGCTTAGTGATTATTTGTATTAATCTTTGTCTTCTTTCATGCTCAGGAGCAAAGATAGTGTTATTAAGTTCAATAACCACCTCTTTATCCATTACTCCGTTCTGATTGAGATTACATACTTGGTAATAAAAATCTAAAGATAGAAGCTCATTAAAATCTTCAGGAATTCCATCCGTTTCAAATAGTTTACTCATAATTACTCACCCATGAACCTCATTAAAGGAAGAAGCTTATTTTTAAACGCAAGCTCTTTAGCGACATGCTCTTCGCCACTTTTAACATATGCCACAATCCTTCCTGTTCCATAGGATCCTATTACAAACCCATGCCTAGAAAATGAAGCTGCTGCTCTACCGCACATAATGCGATCATACGCCCTCATATAAGCGCCTATAGAACTTACATTATTGTATCCCTTAACATATAAAGGTGATGATAAAGCCACCCATGCGTTTTCTAGAAGCAAGCCTTTAGAAAGAGAATATTCACTTTCATCAGGAATTAATATTTCTGGTAGTTCCAAATGACCAGCTTCTGTATGAAATCCATTCATTATTGAAACCTTTGAATATTTCGAGATCTCAATTATTTCTGGAATGGTTGCCCAACATCTGATCATGTTGTTTGCTCCCGCTCCAAATTTCGAGTGGTTTACATATGACTCATCAGTACTCAGTACAGAAACTTTCAATATCCCAGCATTTGTTTCAGAAATGTTTTTCAACTTGTCAATGACAGCATCTGTTCCGCGTATCTTGGAACCATCTTCAAATCCAATAATTGTTTCTTTGTTTTCCTTGAAGTTTAGAGGTCGCCAATTATTGTTTAATGGATATTTCTGAGAAAGAATCCATTTAGCATATGATCCTCTTGGAAATATAAATTGTGTAGCTTTACTTCCCTTTGGGACAAACTTTCCAGTCATTGCCTGATTTTCTTGAGTAGATTGCTTAATCGCCTCAATAATCATACTTGCCTGGTTTCCCTTTGGTTGGCTTCTCCACTCTTGTTTTAGCAAAACACTTTGCATTGCGTTAGTGTATCTGTAACTAGCTAAGCTATTGTCACTCATTCCAAGATTGGTTATGCCCAACAAATGGACTCCGTGAAGTATTGAAGATAACTTCTGGCATAAAATATCTGGAGTTTCATTTGTTCCAATTTCTTGAGCTAGCACTGATAACTTGCTTCTAAAAAACTGCTCATCAACAATGTTAGGGGTTCTAACTAAATTAAGGTTTTTGTATTCAAAATAGTTTAAGTTTGTAACCCAGAATACACTGCTTTCAAGCTCACTAATTCCTGTAATTCGTCTTGATTGGCTACCAGCTACCGAACACCATCCTGAACTACCTACTTTGGTTTCATCAAACCAGCAAACACCAATTTTCAAAATTATACCCTCTTACTGTTCAGGTAACTCGCTACCGCATTATCGGTATCTGCACCACCGTGTTCATTCTCAAACCACTTAAGCAATCTTGCCGATGCGTTATCAATCCATTTATCTGGTGGATTGTTTTTATCGTATAGCTTACGCCAATATTCTAGCTGTCTCGCAAAACCTGATTTGGATGGTAGGAAATATATGCCTTCAAGCTTTTCCTGCCTTTTTCCGTCATCACGCTCACTTAAGCTAAGTAGATGCCTAGCAAGCAATTCAGGTTTGCTCGTTCCAATAACTCTCTTTGCATTTACTGAAAGTAGATGAAGGCGGTTATACAAAGAAACTGCGTTCTGAGCGAATTCTTTATTGGACGACCCTTCAGCTATCCATAAAAACCTAACCAGAGAATTAAGAGATGCTTGAGTTAAGCCATGTTTTGGATCAATGTGAATTAAATCCCCCATTTCTTTCGCTCCAGCGTGACCCAAGTGATGGCACATGTGACAAAGTGGACATACCGTAATAAGGTTGTCTTCTTTGTTGTTGTTGTGATTATCATCAATGTGGTGAACATCTTGAAACTTTTCAGCTTTAAAGCCACAGCATTGACAAGAAAAACCATCGCGCTCTAACACAATTTTTCTGTTTTTCTTGAATTCTGGATTGCTCTCATCAGAAAATGGATCATCTACACGAAAAGTGCTTCTTTTGACTGATAGTATTATTTCTCTAATCTTCATAATTTAATAATATTCTTTTTTATTTCGGATTATAAACCTGCGCTTTATTTTTATCAAATATAAAAAAGCCACCTAGAAGCGGTGGCTTTAAGATTTAATAGCTTTTGCATTACTATTCAGCAGCTAACACAACAAAGTTGCCTACGATAAGATTTCCATCAAAGTCTTCACCAGTCACACGACCAAGACCTTTTAGCTCATCGCCAATCTTAACTGGAGTCCAATCACCTGAAGGACTTGCCACTAAGTAACCTTGAGAGTACTCTCCGCTCTTAATCCAACCAACAGCAACTTTTTTGCCGTTAATTTCTTGAGCGCGGTATGCTCGGCTATCAATCTCAGTTGGTTTAACCTTAACTGGCTTTTCTACAGACTTCTTCTCTTCTGCTTTTTGCTTCTGAGAAGTTTGCTCTTTCTTGGCAGGGCGATTTACCTTTGTGGTTTTTACTTTTGAGCGCTCTACATAAGTTTCATCAATGAAGTAATTATCACCAACAAGAACTAAGTATCCACCATCAGTCACATTTGTAACTTTTACGTAGTCACCAGCATTATTAAAGATTTCGCCTTTGAAGAAAACGTTCACTCGATCACTTGGCGTTCTTACGATAGACATTTCACCATCCAGGCTAGCTGTGAGTACCATGAACGCTTGAAGGCCCTGTCTGCCATCTAAAAGCTCATCTTTCTCTTCTTCGCTAAGACGAACAACGGATAGCTTAGTTTCAAGCTCTTCGTAAATCTTCTTAATTTCTTCGCTATCAGAAAGTTTCAGCTTGCTATCTTTAAGCTCTTGAATCTCTTTTCTAAGCTTAACAATTTCAGCATTCTGCGAACTTGAGTCAGCAATTTTCTTAGTTAACTCACTTTCGAGGTCTGACTTGATGCTACTAGACATAGTCTTGAATTTTGCCAAATACTTTTCTTCAAGCTCACGCTCAAGGTCTTCCTTGAATTTATCCATTTCTTCTTTGGTCATTCCAGTAGAAACGTTAAGTTCAGTTTGAACTTTAGGTTGAGCATTTGAAGGTAAATCTAAAGTATCAACCACAGAACCTTGATTAGATGCAGTTCCAGCATTCTGAACAATTTGCTCAGGTGTGCTTAAACCATCAATCTGTAGATCATTCCCAGAATTTACCGAAGCAGGCAGTACAGGAGCAGCCTTCGCTTCATTTAATGCTTGAGCCATGTTATCTCTAGCATCTGGCGCTACTGTGTCTGAAACGCTCATTGCTGTATTTTGTACAGGAGCTGGAGCGCCTCCGCCAGCGATTGTAAGGTATGCAATGCCAGCCGTACCAATAGCAACAGCAACACCAGTGAAAGCCAGGATGCCCTTCATGATTGGACTTAAACCAGTTTTTGGTGGAGTTAAGTCTTCTTCATCTTCATCTTCTTCATCGTCGCCGTATGGATCTTCTTCAGTGG
>JBLWYP010000058.1:0-6557 GCA_048266825.1 Bacteriovoracaceae bacterium
TGTACAACCCATACTTTGTATTAAATTTGCCCCCTCATTATGGAATTGGCCCATGGTGTAACTGGCAACACGTCTGGTTTTGGTCCAGAAGAGTCTAGGTTCGAGCCCTAGTGGGCCAACTTTAAAACCCTGTTTTATCTGATTATCAGATACTTGCAGGGTTTTTTATTTATTACGTAGTGAAAAACGTAGTAATTTTACTATTTGAATAAAAAAAGAACCTCAACAGGTTCTTTTCTATTTCTAGTGCTTTTTAGAAAGCATTTCAAGAGATTTAATGATATTTACTTCAAAGTATCTTTTCCTATTGCCAAGTCTAAAATCAACATTGATTACATTGTTTCTTTCAAGTTTTAAAAGTGTATTTTCACTAATGGAAAGCATTGCCATTACATCTCTTGAATCCAATATTTTTGAATTCATTGTAGTTTTTGAATTACCGCCAGTTTGTTATTGCTTCAATGTAGGTTCACTCACTTGATACTAACTGGACTGAAATCTCTGCTCAACTACATTTTTAAAACGCTAGGTAATATTTACTGAAATATTCCATGTAGCAATAAAACCTAATTTTATTGACTTAAACAAGGATATTTTGTAAATAATTCAATTTTCTTTCTTTTTTCTATTTACTTATTCCGAAAAATTACTAATACTTATCTATTAATAATTAATTCCAGGATTTAGTAAAACTCGAATATTTATTATCAAATAACTAATACCAATTGCAAGGAATTATATCTAATCCCTATAACATTTGATTTGGTACGCCTTAAAATTGAATAGAATGGCTAAACAAGAGTATTTAAGTGTTGCAGAAATTGCTGCTAACTGCACTATGACAACAAGGAATGTTAGACGAATAATTAATGAGCTAACAGAAACTACAAATAAGCATCTTTTATATAAAGATAATTACAACCGTTGGAGAGTTCACCAATTGTTGAAATCAAAATTCAAGAGAAAAAGAAGCATAAAACAACCTTACTTCGCATTAAGCTTCAAGGCGGATATAGGATATTCAAGTCGGGATATTACAAGAATAATTGAATATGCGTTTTCTCAAATAGACGACCTTGGTTTAGAAATCAATTACGTAATAGAGTTTAAAAAGGCGAATGGGCAACCTCACGTACATAGTTATATCAAAAGCACTAAAAAAGCTGAGGTATTGAAGACTTTAAAATTCCTATTTGCTAACTTCAGCTTTTATGAGTCTAAAATCTTTGACCTCCCAAGATGGCAACAGTATATTACCAAAGACGGTAATCCGATAATAACACTAAAGAAAAATAATAATACAAATGATAACAAAATATAATTTAGAACAGTACAAAATAAACAAAAGAACCATTACTAAATATGAGATATACAAAAGTTACTTTCCTAACCTAAAGCATGAAGTGTATAAGGTGCTTTTAAGAAACGGAATGCTAGGACGGATGTATAGAGGTCAAGAAATTAATTTAGTAGCAGAAAACATCTATATTCCATTTTGTCTATGGAGACACGCAATGTTTAAAGATTCTCATCAATATGTACCATGTGTAATTAAGTCAGAAAATTATTATTGGATTCAAAAATAGTGAACTAGGTATCTTGTCTCTTGGCAAAAGGGATTGAATTTTCACTTTCTTAAAAAGGCAGTCTGTATTGTAGATAAATTTTTTTTGGAAATTTTTAGTACCTTTTTTCAGGAAAACTACAAGTTATTGCAGATAAGCTATAATAAAAAACTTGACCGAACAACAGCAAAAACTATGATTAGAGTATGTGCGGTCAGACCGATAAACAAAGTTAAAAAATGAATTTAGAAGAGATTAGAATAAAAATTGCCGCAACACAAGAGCTAATAAATATTACGGATAATCAAGATAAGAAAAACGAGTTAATACATCAATTAAAGGTTTTTCAGATGAGGTTAGACATGGAGAAAACCCATGACGATATTAAACGAATTACGAATAGGGATTAAGAATAGCACAGCAATTTGAACTCTCTATTAAATTATAATTACTAATGAACATTTTTATTGTGAAGGGTGGCGAAACTTATTATCAAATGATAATAGTTCGGATGTACTTATTTCAAATGCATTAGCTATACGTTTTAACATTGAAACTTTCATTTCTTGCTTACCAAGTTCATATTTTCTTAAGTTTTGACCATCGATACCAGCTTTATAAGCTATCTCTTCTATGCTCATATTCTTTTCAGTTCTTAATGTTCTTATATGGTTTCCTAGCTCAATACAAAACTTAGGAATTTCCTTTATAGGTTTTCTTGGTTTCATTTGCTAAATCTGCAAACAAATGGATGATTTCAACGAATTGTATATAACAGGGTGCAAACAACCCAATTTATGTATATTTGAAGTAGAGAATTGAGTTTTGAAAATAAACTACATTATTAATTAATATTTGTAGCTTTAACTGAAACAGACAGATTAATAAAGGAGATTGATACTCAAAAAATAATATAAACGCATTAATACTTAATCAATTATGAAAAACATATTACTAATAGTTGTATCAATCATCTTATTGGCTTGCGCCACGGATAATAAAAACCAATTAATTAAGAAAGAGTATAAGCTTGATGATTATGGGCATGTAAGTGCAAAATTGTTTGGAAATATCAAATCTATAAGAAATAATGTCTTTGAGGCTATTGAAGAATCAGGTTCAATTAAGAAGGGAAATATGGAATTCTCTACTTCATCAGTTGATGCCGCACTTTATGAAAATTTTTATAATATCTATAATACAAAAGGAAATAGAGTTGAAGTGATACAATCATCTTCTATGGACAAATGGCTTACAACAAAATATATGCATGATGACGAGGGAAATGAAATATCAAGTGCTACGCATACTCAAGATGGAAGATTAACCAATACTGCTACTTTCAATTATGATGAAAAAGGTAACTTGATTAAAGTAAATTATCAGGATGGAAGTTATGTTAATTTTAAATATGACAGTAAAGGAAACAGAATAGAAAAATTTTCTTTATTTGCAAATCCATTGGGAAATTCCTCCGATAAAATCACATATAAGATTGACAGTAATGGTAATGCGGTTGAGCATCTTAGCGACCTATATGATAAAAATGGAAATGTAATTCAGTCTGGAGGAGAAAGTCGACTTAATCCAAAAAAAACGTATCAATACGATGGTAAAGGAAATTTGTTAAAAATAAATGTCGATGATGATGTCTGTGAATTCAAATATGAGTTTGACATAAATGAGAACTGGATTAAACGTGTTGAATATAAAAATGAACTTCCTAAATATATTGTTCTGAGAGATATAGAATACTATCCCAATTCAAAACAGGATGGAAAGTTTGAAAAGGGAAAAACTTCGGAAGAGATTGAAAATAAAAATGTAGATGATTATAAGACCCTAGAAGGAACACCATTTCATTTTGAAAACTATGTTTGTTCAAGAAAATTATATGGACAAGATTTAATTAAGTTGTTTAATAATCATAGCTTTTATAATGGCGATTTTAATATGGATGTCCATCCTTATGTTGGTGTTACGTCCAATGGTTTTGCAGACTTTCAATTTATCGAAAGAGGTTCAATTTATGAAGGAGTAATATTTCTATCAGAAAATGGTGAGTATGTCTATGCTAATCCCATTTCGTCATCTGTATCCAACAGACCTACTGTTTATCTGTATCCAATCCAAGAAAAAGGGATGCCTTTTAAAATTAAATTGGTAGTAGAAGATGAAGGAAAAAAGGTTTTATCCCAAGAGATTTTAGGCAGATGCAGTAATTATTGTCGATTAGGATGTAGCAATTCTGATTAAGCGTTATGCATAGACTACATATATACCAAACCTAAATGTCAAATAAACCTCAACCGTTTACATTATTATATATTATGTAAACGGTTGAAGTTTGCTAAAGTGTTGGTAGTCAATATAATAATTATTTTATTGCAATAAGTGTTTACATTAAGAGTAAATATAGTTGTATATGTAAATACTATTTTGTATCTTCATGCTATGAAAACACAACCAATAGATTATAATAAATTATACAGCGATGCTCGTAAATTGTTTTTTGAAAACAATCAAGCTTACAATTTGGAAAGAAAGGCTGAAAATCTTGCCTATTTAGTTTCTCTTGAGAGTGCTTTACGAGCTAGTGACCTATTAAACTTAAAATATGATGATATTAATTTCGACAAGGAGCTTGGAAAATATCTGTTTACAACAAATATTAAGAAGACTAAAAACAGCCATACAGGGGTATTGTCTAACGAGCTTTATAGTTACATTCAATTATTCAAAGAAGCTGTAAAAATGGAGTATGGAGCAAATAATGAATATATATTTTATAATTATAAAAAAAATAGCATCTATACTAGGCAATGGTTGTTTAAACGTATAAAACTAACCGCTGAAAAATTAGGGTTTAAAAATTGTGGTGTTCATTCAATTAGAAAGGCTAGTGCTATCAACGTGCTTAATAAAACTGGCAGTTTATCGATGGCTCAGTATCATTTAACTCATGCTCGTGCAACAACTACCGACAATTATTTATCTGTAACAAAAACCTCAGCTTTAGAACGATTAGCAAAGATTTTTTAAATACTATAACACCATGACACAAGGAGAAAGGCAGAATTTTTTATGGAGACCCAATGACAATAGCATCACTACCATAACGAGATATGATGCAGAAGCCGAACATTGGCAAAGAGCTTTCAAAAATGCTGAATCGAAGCATAAAGGAGCTTCCTTAATTGCAATATTAGGTACAATTGGATTATTTATTTCTTTGGTTTTCTCGCTAGCTTCATTGATTTTAATGATGATGATAAGTTTGATTAGATGGTTCAGACAACTGATTAAAAACTAATAATTGTAAATAACAGATTCCGTTTTATTTATATGTTTTTTCAAGGTGTTAGCATTGTCTTGCATTGTTGATAGGTTGTAACCATCCAAAATACTTCGAGCATTATTTGTGGGATGTGTTATATTCTTTACAACGCTTTCGGGGATACCAAGTTTACTCATATTGGTTATAAATGTATATCGGCAAGAATGTGGGCTAAAAACTTCGTGTTGCTCGTGATATTCGTTCACGTAATCTGGATTTCCGTAATACCTTTCTTTAAAGCCCACATTATCTTTAAACTCCAAAAATTTTAGAAATTTCTTTATTTGTCTTCCTATTACTGGCTTGCAAGGAAATTTTGGGAAGTGACCGTTATTTTGCTCAATAATTTCCAATAGAATTTTGGATAATGGGATTACAACCAAAAGTTCGTTCGAGTTATCCTTTGCTTTTCTAATCCTTGATTGGAAACCCTTAAATTCTTCATCGTTCACTTTGTATGTTTCAACCTTACAGGTATTGAGTTCTACCATGTCACCAATTCTTAATGCAGTTAATGATGAAAATAAAATGTAATTACGTGCATTATTAAATTCTCTTGAATGGGTGGTGTCAGTATTGTATATTGTTAGCAGTTGTGCTTCATCTAGTCCAGTATTATTTTCCGTATTGACTTCATTAATTTTATAATCTGGATTATCCCATTTAAAACCTATTTCAATGTCATTGGATGCGGCAGCTTTTAAAATCACTCTTAAATGCTTACAGATTTTAGCAATGGTGTTGTGTTTAATTGGAATGCCATTATTTTTTTTATGTCGTTTGTTGATGCTGTTGAAAATATCCCAATATTGAGTTTTGTTAAGTTTTGCAAAAGAAAGTTGAGTATTCGTCCTTGCTTGATGAAACTCAATATGAGCTTTTAGGTTTTCATATTGTTTTATAGTGTTATTTGACCAATATTTTTTGGAATTTGATGGTAGTATTCTTCTTTCTCCTATTTGACTTTCAATAAATTTCGTTATTAAAATATCGGTGCTGATTTTTTCAGCTCGACCTAATTTTTCAAGAATGAGGATTTTCAATTCTTCTGGATTTGGATTCCTTAAATGTTGATTTCTATAAATCGACAATTGATTATATGCAGTTGTTTCTAAACGTTCTAATGCATTATTAAGGTCTTTGCCATATTTAGCTACATAAGTTTTATTAGCTCTGTAATCAGGTTTGTCTTTCCAGTATATTTTTTCGATTCTCCATTGTGTTGAAATTCTTAATGGAATATATTTTTCTTTTTGATTGGCAACGTTATGTTCTTTGTAGCCATAATTAAAATTTAGAAAGATTAACTGTTTGCCAGATTTATCAGGTCTGGATTCGATATTGAAATTATGTGTTGGTTGTTTCATTATTATCTACGTAGTAAATTACGTAGTAAAAGTATGCTATTATTTGCTATTTTAAAAGACATTATGAGGTGTTATAAATTAAGGATGTCCGTTAAATACCTGTATACATTGGGTTTTCGGAGTGATTTGATATTTGTTGAGGTGTTAGGGCAATAGCCCTAGTGGGCCAACAAAAATTGAATCCCAATCTTGAAAAAGGTTGGGATTTTTATTTTAAAGTAAACAAGTTTTTTAAAATCACCTCGAACCATTTGGCTTTCAGTAGCTAAGAAATATTTTTCTCCTGTA
>JBLWYP010000059.1:0-6336 GCA_048266825.1 Bacteriovoracaceae bacterium
GCACTTAAAAAGCAAATTGTTTCTATTATTTAGTTTGTTCATTTTTAATTCTTATTCTTATTGATTAGCTTTTTACATTCTAAACAATTACGCATAAAAATAAAGCGCAAGTTTACTTAACTTACGCTTTTTCCTTTTGTTGGTAATTTGATCACAACTTTATGAAACAAGATTTCTTAATAGCTCAATCGCTTTGTTAACAACATAGAATTGCGCCTCTACTCTATTCTTTTCTTGAAGCTCTTCACTAGTTACTTCGAGTGAGGTGATCTCTCCATTAACTTTAATTGCAATGAATGCTTGTCTTTTACGGTCAACGCCATTGTCGTCAGTAAATGGTTCTGCATATCCTGTTGTTGAGATGGCGATGTCAGAAGTAAATAGCTTTGTACATCCATCTACCATTTGTCTGGCAACCAACTCAGAAACAGCATTAGTGCGAACGGCTTCTTCATCATCAACACCCAGCAAAGTTACTTTCATAGGAATTGAGTACGCTGTTAATCCTCCGAAGAAATACTTTGAAGCTCCAGACTGTGAGGATAGGGCTAACTGAACAAGACCGCTTGTTAAGCTCTCTGCGCAAGAGATAGTAGAGCCAGAATCTATGAGGTATTTGTGTAAAAATTCGATATTAGACTTGTCTAGTAGTGTTTGGGGCATAGCCTGAGAGTGTCTATCATTCATATTTAATCCTTAAAATTGCGGCAATCCACTAACATGGCGAACAAGTGCCGCATAAATTTTCTTATGTTCGATTTTTGAACCTGAAATCCAATAGGCTTGATCAATCGTCTTTATCAGGTCGAGAATTAGAGTTTTACTGTTTTTAAGGAAGTAGTTCTTACAAAAGAATCTATTCCCTGTCGCTTTGGTCAATTGAGTAACTTCTACAATGAATAGACGTAATACTTCCAAATCTTGATTCTCAAGCTTCTCTGTGCTCTTCGATAGGATAGATACTTGATTTTGAATAATTAGTTCAAACTTTGACTTAGCCAAAACAATCCTATCATGTATGATTGTGTCAGAAGGAAATTTAACGGAATCAATTTTTCTAATTAGATACGAACATGTGAGCATATTAGTCAATGAAGGGGTTCTCTTCATTTTAGTGATGTGTAGCTCCAGCATAACAAGATCGTTTTCATCAAAATCACGAATGTTTTGAGACTGAATGTTCAAATCATTAAACTTAGTCTTATTTAGTTCATCTTTAAGTCTATCCTTAACCATTCCAGAGAATGCGTTTTGAATGTCGTTGCAGTTATCAAACTGAGCTAAGCCTAAACGAGCAGATTTTAGTTCTCTCTTGAAATCTAAGTCTTTATCTGGATGCATTGAATGTAAAGTAATCCTATCCATGACGCGCAAGATTTCTAAGTTAGCATTCAGCCTCTTAGATGCTGATTCATACTTTTTGTAGACGATGCTCTGAATATCACCAGGAAGTGATAAATACTGTTTCTTGATTGCTTTCAGGTACTTTGTCACAACGAGTGAATCACAAATAAATTTCTTAGATAGATTCTGTAATCTCATTAACTCTTGCGTAACCCGCTTTTGAGCTTCAATTTTAATTTCATCATCTGAACGGATATATGTAATCAACCCACTTTTCATCAGATATGAGCGAATATCAGCGTAGCTAATTGAGTCTACATTTACTGCAAACGGCAAACCACTAGGTAATGTTGTTTTAAGATCTCTTAACTGAACAACTTTTGATTTAATCTTTAGACATTCATTATCAAACGTTGGGTAGTTTACAGTTAAAAATAGGTCTTTCTTTCTTCTGGACTGTCGAACATTTTTAACTGTTAATGAAAATACATTATGATTTTTATTGCTCCCAAACATAAGGTCTCCATAGGTAATGGAGAATGTGTTCAATCGCTCTTCTGGAATGAGCCAGACCAAATTTATATTGTTTGCAATATAGAATCGATCACGCTCTTCAATTGTTTGAGGGTTAATCCAGACATTAATTACCTCAAAAGCCCACTTTTGATCATTATTCTGCTCAAAGTACACATCAGGGCTGCGCCATTCGCCAGTACCTGTTGAATCGATAATTTTGGGGTCTAGTTGAATTGTGCTCTTTTTGACTGAGTGTGTTTTCAAAAGACATTTAACTAAGTTAAGTTTTACGAATTTACTTAAACGGCTTTCTGATTTATCTTCAATCCTATCAAAGATTGGGCTGCTTTTCCCTTTATAAAAAGGGCATGAATATACAGCATCACCAGTTTTACGATTTGAGAATGGTTGATGTTTCAAAAAAACCGATTTATGTCTTCTAGAGATTGTAACTGGGTTTCTACAGTGCTCACAAATCAATAATGGAGCTTCATCAGACATAGAACCTGTTAACTCTCTACGTAGACCGAAAAGAGTCACAGAATCATTCTGATTGGCAAATGATATAACATCATTTGCAGTAATGCTTTTGTCTGCACCACGAACTGATATCTTCCAGTTGTTATAATCCATAAATACAATCTTTAGTCTTTAATTTTTTGATAAGTAACTATAGCTCAAATTATCATGAATTGGAATCAAGAAGTGAGTGGATCATCATACTTTAGGAATTAATGATAAACGGTAAATTGACTGTATGGATCTTATAATGTAAGTTGTTATTAACAATAACCTAAAAAATAATATAAAAATGCAAATATTAGAATCTGTAATTGCTAAGTTTGTTGATTATGTACCTTCAATCGAAAGGAAAACAATCAACAATCTTCTTTTATCTAATGCTGATTTCAATGAATGGCTTAAGTTTTGTGAGTCATGTATTAGAAGGGGCATTTCATCAATCGCTCTACATGATGAGATTTATTTTAGGTCTAGGAAGATTTCAGTTGATGACGACTACATTTCCAACATTCTTGTAGATGTTATGGATTTTCTAATTAGTAAGAAAATTGTAAACTCATATGGATAGAAAATGATAAATAAGCAAGAATGTTTTGAAGTCATAACCAAGCCTGGTGAAATCAAGATCGTATTTAATGGTAAAACCCTTGTTACGTTCGACTCAATTGAAAAGAAATTCGAAATCAAAAACAAGCTAATCGAAACAATCCGCTCAAAAGTCACTCGCAATAGTGTCTACCAAAAAATCTCCGAGATTGTTTCTGAGAATGGTTTACCAGCAAAGTACAAATGGGCGGATACGGTGATTCTTGCAATAGAGCCAGCTCTTCATTGCTTGAAATTGGAACCTATTGATTTAACAGAGTTAGCCATATTAGAAAAAAAGGTTATTCTTTCTAGCACTAATGGCTTGTATTACCTATACAGCAACACAAGTGCAAGCGTAAGAATTGAGTTAATAAACCTCTTAAACTCTCGATTTGAAAACAATTCAGATGAAGAGAATGAGCTACTGATTGGATTCTTAATTGTTAATGACACAAAGATTGCGCATAGGCTAATTTATGGTCAAAGCCTTAAGACTGGCATCATTCCTAAGTTCAAAGAAGATCAATTTAATCAGGAATTTGAAAGTCTATCTTCCCAAGTAAGGGAGAAATTAAATATTTCTTCTATTGAGCCTCATTTCGAAAACGCTGAGCAAATTGTTAAGTACTACCAAGAAGAGTACTTGGCACATTTCAAATAATAAGGGGGCGGATATCCGCCCCCATCTATCAACTGCTCGTCTTTAAGTGTTGTCCTATGTATCCTATTCGCACTTCATTGAAATGGATATCGAAGAATATCTGGACTGTTTTTGTTGGGTTGAAAGTTTCACCAATGGTTAAGTGCTTGGTGATTAGAACCTTGCTCCCATTAAAGGGAAACTCCCGCATTGAGCGAAGCTTAACATCTTGCACTGTAGTGTTGCTCTCGTTTGCGCTGTAGTACGGCTCAAGTATCTCTTTTGATACGGTGTCTGGCTTTCCGCTTTTGATGCTCTTGAAGTAGTCTGAGCAAATAAGATTTAGATACTTAAACACACGAGCAGGGTTTTCGTAGTTGCATTTTGAAATCACCTTCTCAATATTGTCTGCGAAAGTTGCGTGAGGGTATAGTTCACGAATAGCAGTAACCACATCATTGTATGAAGGGTTGCCATACATACACTGTTTTAGTGAATCGCTAATGGTAATAGAAGACTTTGATAATGCGCCCTGTAAGCGCTGTTCTAGATTTGAGATAAGCTCGTTCTTATCGGATAGGATGTCGTTGAGACGCTGATTGTCTGTATTCAGCTTTTCGATTGCAGTTTCAAGCTGCAAAACCTTTTGGGTATTTGCGGTTTTTAACGCATCTAATTTTTCACGCTCTACCATATCGGTTGCAGAAGGAGAACCTGACGAAACTGAATCTGAATCAGAGATGTTTTCCTGCGCTTCGAAGCATGAGTAAATGGCTTCAAATATTTGCGTTGTAAATGTGATTAGTGCTTCATGAATGTTCTTTTGAAGTGTTTCAACTTCAGCAATTACGCTTTGAGCTTCTGATAGCTTATTATTATCAAAATGGCTTCTTGCAAGCTCTCTTCTATCAACAATTTCTTCAGATATGCGAATAAATTTTCTCTTCTGCTTGTAGGCGTTTTTAAGCCCCCTTAAAATCGCGTACACTTTAATGAATAGATGCGACGAATTTTCGTCATTAATCTCTATCTTGTACAATTCTTCGAACCTGCTTTCTAGATTGTCTAATGACGAGATAGCTTCATTTTTGAGATCGTCAGGCAAATGTTCTGCGGAACTCCTGATGCCAGGTAAATTCTTAGTGTTCAACTCTTGGAAGAGCTTGAAGTAGTGTTTAATGATAGGTGAATTGATAGACTCTATAGGTTTTTCATCGTGGGTAATGAAGTATCCAAACCTATGGATTTCAGGAATGTTACTAAGAACTTTATCAAGACTTTCAAAATAACCCATTTCACCATCAGAGATTACGCTATCAATCAAGAGAGCTGAATACATGGATAACGTGGACAGCTTCCCTTTACCTTCAAACATAGGGGAGAGTGTACCAATGATGATAAACCTTCTATAGATGTTGTTTATGATTGGAAGTAGGTGGTTGCCACCAAATTTGCTTATCGTGTAACTGATAAATGCAGGAGAGTTAAAGATGCTGCATATTGGATATAAGGTTAATGCTATGAGATTATAGGCGGTGTTGAACGATTCACTTTGCTCGTTTTCGAAAATGATTGCTGAGTTTTGACATAGCTGGTAAATGAATTCAAACATTTCCATAACGAAATGAGGTGAGGAAAGGTAATCGCTATCGTAACCACTACCTAGCTTATCAAGTTCGTTCTTTATGTTAGAGCTTTTTAGAATGTTAAGGCACTCTTCTGATAGCTCATATTTCTTATCAAAATCTAGTGAGTTTTTGAATGTTGGCATACCGAGAATTTTTGCTGCGGCATTAAAGACTCGATATTCAATGCAATTATTGAACGCGTAGATCCTGTCATCACCAACAAAAAGAGTCCCGTAGCCTACACACATCTTAACAAGAGCTTGAGGGTCTGACTTTGTTGCGTTATCACTTACCTTGTAGTGCTTTCCGAGCATACGCTTAAGCTCAGATTTGTTTACAACTTTGGCTTTAACAAGGTAATCAGAGAAGGTAATGCCAGGCTCAATCTTCAACTCAGGGTAAATGCCAACTTGCATATCATCACAGCAATCAACAAATTCTTCATAACCTGCAATCATAGAGATATAGTCTATACTCATAGACTCTTGGAATTTTGAAAGGACTCGTTGTATTTTGTGCTTTTCAGACATTCCTTGAAGGTAGTCTAAAAAACCCTCTGCTATTTGAGAAATTTCGAAATTCTGCTTATCCCCGAAAACTGCATCTAGAAAGCTAGCTGAAGCGGATTCTACGTTAAACCCATGTTTTTCTTGCATGAAAAATCCTCCTTGTGGTAAGGAGGGATTATAGCATGTAAATGCTTGATATGTCAGTTCAATTTAGAGGGGGGTGAACCCCCTCCTGCATCAAGAGTTTTAAGCTTTTCGATTGCGACCATTGCGACCTAAATAACCAGTACCGCGACGAGATGTGTTTTTCTTTGGTGCGCTACCATGCTCTTTCAATTCAGTTAGAGTTTTTCCGAAAGAGAATCCGCCAATAACACTACTTGAAGCGCATTCTACATCATCAAGTCCAACTAGGTCGATTTCGAAGTCCTTACTCAGAGCTTCTGATTCATCTTGCTGCTTAACAACGCGAAGAGATGGTCGAGAAGCTTGACGATGACTGTGATTACTTGGCTTACTTACGTGATTACCAAACAAGGCATCCATACGCATTTCATTTTGGTCTACAACACTCAGGCTGTTTGCTTTA
>JBLWYP010000060.1:0-6320 GCA_048266825.1 Bacteriovoracaceae bacterium
CTGCTGAACACCTTCACCAGATACATCTCTTGTGATGCTGGTAGATTGTGATTTCTTAGCGATTTTATCAATCTCATCAATATAGATAATTCCCTTCTGAGCTTTTTCCACATCGAAATCACAATTCATAAGAAGTCGTTGAATAATTGTCTCTGTATCATCACCGACATAACCAGCCTCAGTTAAGGATGTTGCATCACAAATTGCAAACGGAACGCCAAGAAGTTTCGCAAGCGTTTGAGCAAATAGTGTTTTACCAGTTCCAGTTGGACCGATTAGCAAAACATTTGACTTATCAAGTTCAACATCGCTATTTGATTGATTTGAATTGATTCGTTTGTAATGATTGTAAACAGCAACCGCAAGTGTCTTTTTGGCTTCATCTTGACCAATGATGTACTGTGATAAGTAGTCAAATATCTCCATAGGTTTAGGAGTGCTCAAATCAACACTTATCTTTTGACCGTCAGTCATACTTTCCGCTAGCAGTTCAGTTGCAGTTTTGGAGCAATCACCGCAAATAAATACGTTTTTTGTAGCTCCACTTACAAGTTCTTCATGTTTTTCCGAGCAGAATGAACAATGGTTTAGTGTCTTTGGTTTATCAGTCATGAATTAAGCTCTTTGTTAATTTGTCTTTGTATGTGATGATTTATACCAATCACCACATCAAATGTCAAATTAAACAGTCAATTCATTGGTTTTTCTTTGTTTTTTGCTTGTTTCAAAGGAAATTTCTTTAACACTTCCCCAGTTTACACCTTGCTCTGCATCGACAACTAGCGGAACAGAAAGATTAACAATTTGTTCCATTTTGTTTTTAATTAATAAATAAAAACTGTCTGCTTCATCAGGGTGAACATCAAAAACCAGTTCATCATGAACTTGCAGAACCAATTTACTCTTCATCTGCTGAGTATCTATTAGATCTGATACTGAACACATTGCCATCTTGATCAGTTCTGCTGCGCTTCCCTGCATTGGTGCGTTAACAGCCTGTCGAAGTGCTTTATCTCTCAGTCGTTCATCTTTGGAATTTGCATTTTCAATAAGGATTCTTCTTCCACCAATCGTGTTAACGTAACCATTTTGTATAGCAAACTCCCTTACACCGTTCAGATACTTCTCAACTTGAGGATACCTAGAGAAGTAGAGTTCCATATAACGTTGAGCTTCTTGAACAGTACTGTTCAAGTCCTTGGCTAAACCATACTTCGTCATTCCATATATAAGACCAAAGTTGATCGATTTGGCAGCACGTCTCTGATCGTCTGTTACTTGAGATTCTGAAACACTGAATACCTCTGCCGCTGTTGCTCTGTGAATATCCTTCCCATCTTTAAACGCCTGGAGCAATTTAGGGTCTTGCGACAAATGAGCTAAAATTCTCAATTCGATTTGAGAATAGTCAAGGGACAAAATTCTTCCATCAAGAAACCTAGACACAAATGCGGTTTTTACGTGCTTAGCGATCACATCCTTAGAGGGTAATCCCTGTAAGTTAGGGTCTATTGTGCTTAGTCTACCAGTTGCGGTTACATCTTGAGTAAATGTACACTTGATTAACGGTTCGTCTTTACTAACCCTGGTTATGATAGGTGAGACAACATTGTTTTTGATATAACTATACTTTCTGAAATCAAGAATTTTACCTATGACAGCATGTTTATTCTGCAATTGTCTTAAAGTTTCTTCGTTAGTGCTTCTGTTTTTTGGAGCTGGAAGTTTAAGCTTGTCATACAGAACTTCAGCAAGTTTAGCTGGTGAATTAACATCAAATTCAGTGTTCGTAATGCTTTTTATTTCAGATTCTAATACAGCTACCTTCTTAGCCAAATTATTCAGCATAGACTGTAACAAATCATAATTAACGACAACTCCAGTATCTTCCATACTAGCCAATGAGAAGGCTGATGGAATTTCTATATTGCGAAGGTAGCCATCGTTATTTTCACGCTTTAGAAGTCTGTGAACCTGTCTACAGGCTCTCAAAGAAGCATCTGTTTTATCGGCAATAGCTGCGTAGACCTCATGAATATTTTCACTTTTATTGATTAGTCGATCTGGCTTTAAGCTAATCTTAACCAAATCAGAGATTCTCTGACCAAAAGAGGTTTTGCTTTGTCTAGAATCTAGTACGTAATACCCCAAATCGAAATCTGAGATAATTCTCCCTTTGAAACTGTGATCAAGATTGAGCGCTTTAATTATTTCTTTTGTGTTATTGGTAGCAATAACAATATCTTCATTACTTGAAATGTGATGAAGTATCTCTTTTAATTCTGGGCTGTGAAGCCTGAAAATGTAAGTTTCAGATTGATCTGGAGATATAGATATCACTTCATTGTTGGCGCACAGATTATCAGTATAAATGTAACAAGATTTCTTTTTTCTAATGTGATGAAGTGCTGCTTCCAGATTTTCTTCACCAACAATAGCTCTAGAGTACAAAGCCCCCTCAATAGAGAAACCTGATTGAAGACGTTCTGCATCAGGAAGCCAGTAATACATTTTATTATTTCTGTAGCTGTCATAAAGCTTTTCTGGATCAATGGCTTTTCTAGAAATGGAAGATTGTTTAAATGATTGTTCTGATTTGCCTGTTAACAAACCAACTCGCTTTGTAAGTTCTTCTTTGCTAACTGAAATAGAAAAATTTGAATACAATAAATCAAGAAATTCACCATTGTTATGGTTTTCATTAATGAACTTAGCAATCAGGCTAGGATCGCTCATGCATACAGGCTCAAAACCTTGATCCATATCCCCGCAAACAGCTAAAAATTCAGGGATAAGAGACGGTGTGATTCCTAGAACATTTCTAATTATCTGTTCATCAATAATTTGATTGCTATTAAGTGAAAATATCAAAGATCCTTCACCTAGAAACTGACAAAACGAGCGATTGTTGGTTGCAAATATGAAGCTTTTATCTTTTGTAAGGTTTGCAGCAAGATCAACAGCCTTATCTGTAAAGGTTACGTTGTAACCTAGTGCGGATAAGATTGATTTTGCCTGCTGAACATCTGGCAGATTTTCTTTGTTTTTATCAAAGAAGCATGATGTGAAGTCTGGCAGGTAATCTTTCAACAAAGTTCTTGCTGTCATTGTCAATAAAGGTATGTCAAGCTTTTCACCGACGAAAAGCGAATTCCCATCAATAATTGCAGTATTCTTAATGCTCATTTTATACTTTCTTAAAAATTAGTTTCCTCCATTATATCAAATCCCTTCTTACGGTGTAAGAGGGGATTTGGAGGTTTGATGAGCACCATTATCTTCCTAAGCAACAAGGGACTAGTTTATCTAGGTTTTCTTTATCGCAATAAGGTATTCCAAAGCCAGGATCTTTGTTTAATGGATAAACATCTGGATCTGAACTCGGAAAAGTAAAGTTATCTTGTAGGTTTGCTGTATAGCAAACGTTCAGAGAACCAGGGTCATTCATATCAAGTGGTTTATATGCAAAGTTGTTGTCAGCAATCCATCCGTCAGGAACTTGCTTTAGATAAGCACCTTCAATTAAATCCTTAAACTTAAAGCCCGAGCCTACAGAGTTTCCTTCTGACTTATAAACTTCCATTGCAGCAATTATTTGAGAACGCTCGTTACGCATTCTAGCGGCTTCTGCTTCAACAGTATTACTGTTAAAGGCATCCCCTCCATAGTAGAGTGCTGCACCACTTACAATCGTTATTAAAGAAATAGCGATTATGGCAATAATCATATTAAACACTTTAGTATTCCTCTTTATTATTATTTATTTGTTATTAATTTATTTATTATTTTGTTTAATATTACGTCTAGAGGGGTGAATAATCAAGATAAATGTGAGCTTGATCACTAAGTAGTTTGATTAATACTCCCAATCGATATGTTTTTTTACAGCAATTGGTTTTTCAAAGTAGTTTAGGGCATCAAACCCAAGAGCCTCGCCTCTATTATTTATTCTGACAAATCCCATTCTTTTATATCTACTAACAGCTTCAGTAAGAAGCTTTCTTTTGTATACGCGAAGAGATGCTGGATGTTTCTTTGGTGCGACTCCGATCTCGAAAGTTAAGTAAAGACTATTCATCCCTTCTAGGATGTTCACTACATACCATCGAATATCCAGAAAGATCTCAAATAATTGTTCTGGAACACCCATGATTGGTTTCCCGTTATGAATTGTTACAGGAAACATGTCTGAAGCGGCAGGTGATAAGACATAAGTATGGTCTAACTTTCCTCTAAAACCTCTCCTAAAGTTTTGAAACTCATGACTTAACTTATCAAGAAGTACAAGCTCCTGATTTTCAGGGTATAGTTCGAAAATTTTGTTTTTATTTTCTGTAGTTTTATCAAACATCTTACTTTTCTTATTGGTTTGTTGTAATATGAAAATAAAATACAATAATAATGAGGACAATTCAATGGTCGATAAAAACCAAGAAGGTTCAGCAATAGAAGCCCAAAAAATATTTGAAATGATTCTAAAAAGAAAAGGGATTGCTGATTACGGCTATAACGATGAAAGTCTTAAAGATTTTGAGCCAGCGATTAAGTTATCTTTTTTTAATTCTAATGATGCATTCTTACCAAGCTGGATGTTAAGGTCGGATGAAATTTCAGTAATGATGACTGGGAAAAGACTTTGGGATGTTTTGTATAGAGGTAATGCATCAGCGATGATGGGGTATACCACCACACCAATCAAAGAAGGTCTGGAAATCCCAGAATCATATAAGAAGCATGAAGTAGCAACATCTGATGAAATCCCGTTTGCTCTGAAAGTGCTGATGTGTCAATTAGCTCTTCAACAAAGATTGATCTTAAAAGATAAAAAATTCAACGTCCAAAACGATGTGGGATTTTATCTAACAGGAAGCGGGTCTGTTGAAGATGGTGAAACCATAGAATTTCCAGATGTAGACTATTCATTGGCGTATGAATGGAATAAAATATCCTTCGATTTCAATAAACAATATAAAGTAATCACTCCAGAAATTGAAAATAATAAAGAAATTGAAGAGTTTAGTGTAGAGCTAAGCGAATAAGGTTAAACAAATGGAACAAGATTTCGACGCGATATACACTGGCAGAGCACAAACAGTTAATGTGCCATCAGTAAACCCTTCTGAAATAATAAAGAAAAAGCGTGAAGCTCAACAGAAGGACACCGATTTAAAAAGTAAATCTGATGTTGTAAAACAGCGAAAGTCATTGGAGATCAAGAAAAAATCTGCAAGGATTCGTGATTTTACTAATACGGTAGCTGAAATATCTCCTTTAATAGATGTTTCGGCTTCAAACTGCTCATCAGATGAAGATTTCAAAGAATCATTATTAACGTATTACTGTTTACAGCAAAAGATAAAACAGCATGTTTTTGAAAATATGGGTATTACAGCATATACGCCAGAGATTAAGTCTTCAGGATTTAATCTTGGATACAATGTCTCTAGACTTATTAGCTCAGGAGCATTAAATAACTTTGAACAAGAAAAGATTAATCTCATTATAGACATGATTACTGAGCTTAATAAGTCCAGTAATGTGGTTAGAGAGCTTTATGAACAGAATGTAATCACATCTGATACTCTGGTGAATATCAAATGCTCTATTTTTCCATATGCGATTAAAATAGAGAGCATTTTGGATCAAATGGGCTTCTACGGAGACAAGAAGCTGATTCATGTCAAGTGGTTCCACAATATGTCACTAACGCTAGCTAAAGATATCGCATTCAATTGGGATAAGTACAGCGGTTTCCGTGAAAGGGAGGTTCTCTTTGAGAATATGCTCAAATATTGTTGTGAAATATCTATGGATACCTGGCTAGAACAAATACTTGAATCACTAGATTCTGATTTCATACATATTACTGAAACTAACTTGATTGACCATCTACCAAAATTTAGAGCTGCAACTAGAAAATATACGATGGGTTATGAGGCTCATCAAAAATATAACTTTGATTGGCTGGAAAGTGAGTTCTCATCATACGTTTACGCATTATTGTCTGATAAGAAGATTACACATTTTAATAATAAACAAAATGGTATTTATATCGGAAAGTTAGTCAAGCTAGTAGATGAAACCCTTGAAAAGTCTTGGATCACCTGGTCAGAAGAAATGATTGAAATGATTCAGAACATGTCTCTACAGGACAGAAAGGATTGGTTTCAGGGTGAAGGTAGTAAGCCGATGAAAACAATTGGAATTAAGGAAGACCTAATTTCATTCATAGATGAAGATATTCACAACCATTTAGAGATTTTCACTGATCAGTCTGAACTTGAACAGCGTTCAAAAACTAGATTGGCAATTTTATGGGG
>JBLWYP010000061.1:0-6098 GCA_048266825.1 Bacteriovoracaceae bacterium
TGGATGAAAACACAGATCAGGAAGCTGATAAGCCAAAATCAAGTGCTTTGTAGTAAGCCTTTGATTTTGGCTTATCAGCTTCCTGATCTGTGTTTTCATCCAGAATCAAAGCACCGATTATCGCATACTCAATTTCACCCGAGTACAAATCGTTTAAATCATTGATTTTTTATTCAGTATTTATTTGTGTTTGTGTTGATTGCAGGATACTAGCAAAGTTGTAGTGTTCCATCAACAAGATTATGGCATTGCATGGGGTATGGAAAGCCATGTATAATATGGGGAATATTATAGACATTAAAAAAGAATCAATAAATGAAAGATACGCAATTTGTTCATCTTGGCGTTCATAGCCAATTTTCACTTTACGACTCCCTAATTAAGGTTGATCAGTTAGTGAAGAAAGCTGTTGAATGCAACATGTCTGCTATTTCCATTTCGGATGACAGCAACATGTTCGCTGCTGTAAGCTTCTACCAAAAAGCTATGGCTGCTGGTATAAAGCCTATCATTAGCTCAGAGATCACTGTTTCTTACGGAAACTCGTTTGGCAAGCTGACATTAATTTCGATGAATACTAAGGGGTACAAGAACCTGATCAAAATCATAAGTGATGCTTATGATAGAGGCAGACCTTCTGATGATGATTTACCCGTAATTCCTTACGAATATGTAAAAGAAAATTGTGACAATCTGATTGTACTTAGTGGTGCTAACGAAGGAATTATTGGTCGTTCCATTTTATCTGGCAATATGGATATGGCGAAGAAGTTCATCATTCAACTTCGCGAAGATTTTGGAGATCGCTTTTACATTGAGCTTCAGAGAACAGGTAACTTCCAAGACAATCAGTACGTCTCCACCGCTGTTAAACTTGCTACGTTAGCTGGAATTCCAGTTGTAGCAACAAATAAAGTCAGATTTATTGATGACCACCAATTCCCTGCTCATGAGGTTAGAGTGGCTGACTCTCTAGGTATTACAGTATCAGAAGTTAGAGACAAGTATGGTGACAAATATACACCACATCAATACTTTAAATCGTCTGAAGAAATGGCGGAATTATTCAGTGACATCCCTTCAGCTATCGAGAATACCGTTCATATCGCGAATCGCTGTTCTGTTGATATTGAACTATATAAGAACTATCTGCCAGTATTCCCGACCCCAAATGGTGAAACAGAATCAGAGTACCTAAAGAACCTATCATACGAAGGGCTGATGTTGCGACTTAAGCAAAATTACCCTGAAAAACTTAACGATGCTGAATTCGTTAAAACATATACGGACAGGCTAGATTTTGAATTAAATACGATCATTCAGATGGGTTTTCCAGGTTACTTCTTGATTGTTGGTGACTTCATTCAGTGGAGGAAAGATAATGACATCCCTGTCGGTCCAGGTCGCGGCTCTGGCGCGGGTTCACTGGTAGCTTATGCGTTAAAAATCACGGACTTAGACCCTTTACCATATGATTTGCTATTCGAAAGATTCTTGAACCCTGAGCGTGTATCCATGCCAGACTTTGATGTCGATTTTTGTATGGATAAGCGTGATAGAGTAATTCAATACTGTGCAAATAAATACGGTCATAAGGCTGTATCTCAGATTATTACATTTGGCACGTTGGCTGCAAAAGCAGCAGTAAAATCAGCAGCGCGTACTATGGGGTATCCTTACGGTGTTGCAGATAGATTATCTAAAGCCATTCCGAATGAGCCAGGCATCAAATTAAATAAGGCGCTAGAAGTTAGTCTTGATTTGAATACGATATATGGCAGTGATTTAGATGCTAAAAAGATTATCGATTTTGCTCTTCAAATTGAAGGTTTATCAAGACAAACAGGTAAACATGCTGGTGGTGTATTAATCAGCCCTACTACTCTGACTGATTTCACACCAACTTATTGTTTGGCAGATGGTACTGGCTATGTAAGTCAATATGATAAAAATGATGTAGAGACCGCAGGTCTTGTTAAATTCGACTTCTTGGGTCTAAAAACTCTTACCATTATTGATAACGCTATCAAAGCAGTAAACAAAGAACGTGCCGCTGAAGGCTTGCCACCAATTAACATTGAGCAAATTCCTCTACACGACCCCGCTGTGTATGAGATGTATCAAAAGGGAGAAACTACTGCTGTATTCCAAGTAGAATCCAGAGGTATGAAAGAGCTTCTAAAGCGTCTAAAACCAGACCGATTTGAGGATTTAATCGCTCTTGTGGCGCTTTTCCGCCCTGGTCCTTTACAATCTGGCATGGTTGATAACTTCATTGACCGTAAGCACGGACGTGAAGAAATTAGCTATCCTGATGTTAATTATCAACACCCTTCACTGAAAGAGGTGCTTGAGCCTACATATGGAATTATCCTGTATCAAGAACAGGTAATGAAAATTGCTCAGGTTCTTGCTGGATATACTCTTGGTGGGGCTGACATGCTTCGTCGTGCAATGGGTAAAAAGAAACCTGAAGAAATGGCTAAGCAGCGTGAGGTATTTAAACAGGGCGCTATTGATAATGGTATAGATGGTGATCTATCCATGAAAATATTCGACCTTGTAGAAAAATTTGCTGGCTACGGATTCAACAAATCTCACTCTGCGGCATACGCTCTTGTTTCTTATCAAACAGCATGGTTGAAAACACACTACCCTGCTGCATTCATGGCATCTGTTTTATCTGCTGATTCTGACAGCATGGAAAAAGTAGTTAACTTCGCTGAAGAAGCTAAGCGTATGGGTGTTAAGATCATTCCACCAAGTGTGAATAAGTCAGAAAAAGCCTTTGTAAGTGAAGGCAACGACAAGATCTACTTTGGACTAAGTGCTATCAAGAGTTTTGGTGATACAGCTATTAATGATTTAATTAGCAAGCGCTCAGAACCTTTCAAAGACATCTTCGATTTCAAAGAGAAGTGCGGGTTAAACAAAAACGCTTTTGCCTCATGTATTCGCGCAGGTCTATTTGATGAGTTTGGTTTCAATAGAAGAACGTTACTCGAAAATGTTGATGTTATTGTTAAATACGGCAAGCAAAACAATTCAGAAGCAGCTAAACACCAGCTATCACTTCTTGATGAATCTATTCAAGACTCAGGAATTTTAATTGAAAAAGAAGAAATGAGTCATAGAGAAAGACTGATTGGTGAGATTCAAACGTTAGGCTTGAGTGTGTCTGGACACTTACTGGACGACTACAAAGAAGATTGTAGATTGCTTTCCACAGGAAAGCTTGCAGACTTAGCTGAAATTTCAATGGAATCATCGGCAGATTCTGAAGATGACTCTCAAACAATCTGGCGTGATAAAGTGATTAGTACTCTTTGTGTAATCAACACAACTGATATTAGAACAGGTAAAACTGGTCAAAGAGCACTCCTTACAATTGATGATGGTTCTAGACAGTTGGATTGTGTCGTTTTCAATAATTCTTTCCATAAGTCTCAACAGTACATTTATGACCATAATATTGTTTACATTAAAGGTAAGCTGGTCATGGATAAGAAAACTGAAAGTCACAAGCTGATAGCTTTTGAGGTTGAGTCGCTTGACTCACTGAGAGAGAAGAGAATTGATTCGGTATCCATTAAACTTGATAGCACGAAACTACCTAAGCAAGAAATTCAGACTAAGCTACAAAAACTCAATGAGTTTTTGAAACACCAACCTGAGGGTGGTTGTGGTCTACGTGCGATTTACATCAAGAGTGAGAGTGAGTCTTCAGAGCTATCTATTGGTAGTAAAAAATATCGATATGATGATGAGCTTTCCGCTGCTCTTACTAACATATTTGGTAAAGATAGTGTAATTATCAACTACAAGAGCGATGAAAAGAAAACCAATAAAACGCCAGCGAGAAACCTTGAGGCTACTAAAGAAGAGCTTGAAGAAGGTGCTCGTACACGACCTGAAAGGCATAAGAATATTGCAAGGTTGTTAGATCAGGCTGTCATGGTTATGTCCTAAAAGAGAACCCCATATCTAAGATATGGGGTTTTTTTATAATGTAAATAAAAGCCATTTATCCCTTATTCTGTCTAAAGTTGATTCTTGTATTTTTACGTTTAAATCAAAGTCCTTATTAAACAAGCGGATTAAATCATGCTTTCCTTTTTTTACGCAGAAATCCCTAACCTTTCTCTCTTTTTGTGGGGAAAGAAATTGTCTAATTGGATACTCTAAGCATTGATATGTGAGGCTATCTAGCTCATTGTCGTAATTGGCGTCAAACTTTTTAATTACATAATTGGTTTCATCTTGTGACAGATTCCTACAATCAACAATTAAATATCCATCAACAATGTATTTCCCATCTTCTTGCTTTTTATTAAATACTTCTAAGGATGCACTTTCCATCGCGTCCAATAAATATTCAACTTCCATACGATTTGGGTCTATATTTGTAAACTGCACTTTATTAGATGCAAAATAGAAAATTTCTTGGCATTTATCTTCAAGAGCATCTTTTGAAGGTAAGTAGCTCTCTTTTTGACAGTCCACAAGATATTCAAGAAGCAACTTATTGAATAGAACATGGCTTTTTTTCATGTTGCCATTCTTGTCTGTTAGCATTTGATCTACGAATTTCATTTGGTTATACATAGCTAACCAGGAATTGTTCAAATACCTCTCTCCTGTACTAAGTATCTTTTTTCTTTTTTTTCTAGGTGGCTTACTTCTAGGCATGTTTTTTACCAACTTAATTATTGACTTGAATTGATTTCATTGTTAAATTTAATCCTAATAATAATATAGGAATAAACAATGAATAACAAGAATACAAACATTAAGATAGCTTCATTGATTGAAGACGTTTTTACCAATTGTGATATTAAAGAAAGAGATAAATATATAGTAAAAAAATATCACCACCTAGATGGCGAAAGTATAAAAATGAAAGAGCTTGGTGAAGAGTTTGGTATTACAAAAGAAGCTGTTAGGATTATTCTAGAGAAAAACAAGTTAAAAGTTGAATCAGCAGCAGGCTCTGTTGCCCATGTCTTTGATGACCTTTGCAAGGAAACCATTAAACAAACTCCTATCGGCTTTGAAAGACTAAAAGAAGAGATGCTTCAAAAAGGATTCGATCTCGAAGGGTTAAATGAGAAATCTTTTGTTTCCTGCATATCCATGTTTTCAAGAAAAAACAAAGACTCACTTTGCATTCAGCCAGTAGGAAGTGGATTCATCATCTGTGATAGCAATAAGCGAGGCTTAGTTCTTGAGATCGAAAAGCAATCTAGAAATGAAAGCTCAAAAAATGGCTATGTAAATACAACCGACCTGTCGAAAAAACTTGGAAAATCTAAAATTTCTGTTAAGACTCAAAGCATTATCGATATTCTTAACTGCATTGATGGGGCAGCTTGGATCAGCAAGAGAAATGTAACCTTTATTGATTCAAGAAATAAGGTGCTAACGAGAGTTAAGAAGATTGCTGCATTTAGAACTGAAGTTAATATAAAGCGAGCTTGTGATGCAATTAACCAATCCATCTCTCATAGAGATAGGGGCTTTAAAGACCTAGAACCCAGCGTTCTAGTCAAGATTATCAAGCTATGTATTGATTGCAAAGTAAGCAGTACGGATATTACTTTTAATGATAAGCCTACAGTCTCTTTCAGTGAAATAGAAAGTGATATTTACTCACTTCTTCAAAATTCTGGCGAGCTAGAGCTTATGGATATCGAAGAGAAGATATCTAATAAGTACACAAAAGCCGCAATCTACCAGGCTTGCTCTTTAAGCCCTCTCATAGTAAAAAATAAAAAAACATACAGCATTGTATAAAAAATGCCTCCGAAAGGAGGCATTTAATTTGTCTGTTTTTTAGATTGAGAAACTTTCACCACAACCGCAAGTTGAAGAAGCATTTGGATTGTCTTTTATCATAAATCCAGATTGAAGAAGTGAGTCATTGAAGTCTAACGTAGCGCCTTCAATATAGTTCCATGACATCATATCTATTAGAAATGGAATTCCATCAATTTCAAAATTGTAATCAATATCCCTTTCTGATTCCATTTCTCCTAACGCCATTTCATATCGGAATCCACTACAACCACCACCAGCAACTGCGAGTCTGAACCCTAAAG
>JBLWYP010000062.1:0-5888 GCA_048266825.1 Bacteriovoracaceae bacterium
GGCTTATAATAAGCATCATACGGCGTATTTGGTTGCAAAGTTAGCTCAGGGGTTTCTTGAACAAGAACTCTACTACAAAGTAGTGCCTTCACGTTGCAATAATGAAGCGCGTGAATCAAGTAGCTATCACCTGTATAAGATGCTTTTGAATATACCAGGAATATCTCATACGACTGCTACACACCTTTTAAGAGAGGGAATATCTATTGTAGAACTTAGTAAAATGTCTTTATTGGATTTGAAAAAGCTGAAAGGTGTTGGAGAGATCAACGCTCAAAAAATATATAATTCATTGAGATATTGCTAGTATATAAATTAGATAATCATTGTTATAATTTCTAAAAATGGAGATTAAAGATGATTTTTTATATACCAACTATAGGGGATGCTATCAAGCTAGCATCCCAAACTACATTTAATGTTATCAATGAAAGAAGAAATGAAAGCTTCCTTAAGTCCTACCTTGGATCTGAAGCAGTAAATGTTTCGAACTCAATATCTCTTCCTAAAAACACAATTTTGAAAATAGATAGAATTTACATTAGACAGAACAACCCGTTAATGGATTCGATAACTTTTGTTGTCATTGACTCAAAGAAGAAAGAGATAGTTAAATCAAGATTTTTCGCAAATCTCAAAGATGTTAATGGAATTGAGTTCGAAAAGGTAATTACTGATAAGAAAACTAATGTGCATAAAGAACTAACTTTAGAAATTGAGCAAATAACTTCTGAATACTCTTGTTTAAATAATATATCAAAATACCGAATCCCGAAGAGAGCGAAAGATAAATTAGTAATCGATCACATAAATAAACTTCCTTCAAAGTTTAAAATATGCCTATCAGTAAATATAATTTCCGCGTTGAAAGATTGCTTGCAAGTTGTTGAAGAGATTGATGTTTCGTTAGAGTCTGGTGTCGAGGATGGTGAGAAAAAGGCTCTTCTAAATAATCTAAATGAATTCATCAACGAAATCCCAGAAGATCTAGGCATTGATTTTATAACCCTGGATTCATTCGAATATAAAGATCAGCTTGTGTATTACATTGATTGTGATAGAAATGCATTCGATATAATTAGAAAAGCATATATTCTGATTTCAAAAGATCCAATACTGTACAGCAAAATACGAAACTCAATTTATATAGGCTGGCTTTTAGATTTAATCATTCCTGAATATTCATCAAGAGTAAATTTCATCCATAAGCTTGAAAATGGCAGTTTCTTTATATCGCACGAGAACTTTTTAAAGATAAAAATGGATGCCATATTGAGTAGGTTTGACCATTCTATTAGAGCGGGTCAAACTGAATACGGAAGTTTTAAGAAAGCCATTCAACAACTTAAAAAGTAAAATCAAAGCCAATCTACTTAGATTGGCTTAAGTATATCAGGTATGAAAAAGCACCATTATTAGTAGATAATTGGAAAAGAGCAGCCTATAGGCTGCAATTTCAATTAGTACAGTGTTAGCTTGTCCGTTAACTCATGATACATTCTGTTGCTACCTGGTCCTATCGCGAGAGAAATTGTTGAGTATGTATCAATATCCTCTACGCATAATAAGCCTCTTGATTCTGACTGTTCTTTTAGATTCATCAATACATCAATACTTTTAGTTTTTAATGTAACCTTCTTAAAGCAATCATCGAGCCAGATTTGTAGATCTCTATTTTTCTCTGAATCAAGTTCAATACTGCAATGAGAGAGATGAGTAAGGATAGTTGCTATTGCCATTTTAATGGCTGATCTGATCTGGATTGTCTTGTTTAGTCTCTCATTACTATAAAACACGAGTACTTGTTTATGATCACTCTCTTTCTTACCATATTCAGGGGTTCTGATAGTTGGAAGACTAAGGTCGGTATTAACCAAAGCACAAGTTAGTGTTTTAACGCCATTAAATTGCGTCAGTCCATTATCAAGAATACTTACTGAGTGATTCGAACTAGCATTGCTTACATTGATAAGTTCTTCTTCACTTTTTACAAATTGGATATTCAGAACTTTGTCTATGTGGGTCAATACATGGTTTAGTTTTTCCACAGTGCTCAAACTAGTAGTTAAAACTCCACCATTTTTCTCAAATAGTGACAGCGTGTATTTCATTGCTGCATGTGAGACTTGGGATAACATCTTACCTCTAGTCATTCCAAGGTCTTTTCTAATATAAATAGTGAACATTGTTTTACTCAACCTTCTTCCAGATGTCCATGTACAGTAATGCTAGAAACTTGGCTATTGTAGCCGTTATCGATTGAATCATACATTTTCATCCAATGGGTTTCTCTAGAGAGTACGTATTCCTCCATAGGCATACCTTCTGGTGATTCACCAATAATTTCTAAAACACTAAACTCCCAATCTGTTAGTTTGGTGTTTCTGATAGCTTTATGAAATTTGCAATCACCACCCTGAAAAAAATGCTGATACCAGCGTAACGTGAAAACCTGTAAGGTTTTGCCTATATAGTGCTTATTTTCAGCCTTATTAGTAATCTTATAGATGACAGGCGCATTTCCATGTGTCTTATCGATACAGGAAGCATTGAACGCAATGTGTTTCTTTCCGTATTTCTGCTGACACTCTCTAGAGCAAAACTCTATCCCCTTGTATTGCTCATTGTGGTCATTGTAAAGGTCAATTCGCCTAAAGGAATTGCTGCACTCCTTGCATTTCCTGTTTTCAAATAAACGATTTAGATATTCATCAGTTCCGTCATGCTCTCTTAATTTGAGCAAATATGGGCTTGTTTCAAAATCTTTTTTGAGAACGCGGCAAGGTAGCTCAACGTCGAACTCATCTTCAAGGGCTTTTCTGGCTGCTTTTTTGTCTTTAGCTATCAATAGTCCTGAATACATAGGAGGGAAAGCCCAACTACCTAATGAGTCCTGCTTCTGACATTTTATTTCATAATAAAATTCTTTCATTTTTATCACTTTTTTAACTAAATGTATGCAAAACATTTGATAGAAGTAAGAACAAATGGCAATATATCTTTAAATAACAATAATTGCAACGGTGTATAATATGAACAATCTCAATAATCAAACCCCGTATGAAAATGGTAAGGCTTGTAGGGCTTCTGGTATGAGTATTCATGCAAACCCTTTTAGAAACACATGCGTGGACAATCCAAGTGACGCTTTCCTTCAGTGGGAGAATGGCTGGAAGGAAGTAGATGGTGAAGCGGAAATAGCAAGTGAAAACGCTTAAGTAAGGAGCGAGTTTTGTATAATCTAACCATAGGTAAAGATGCCCTGCGACTCGTTAATTTAATAAATAAAAAATCAAAATATAAAGACTTGTATAAAGCTACTGAGTCATTGTCTAAGTCAGGTGTAAAGTCTTCTGATTTACTCAGATTTATAAATCGCATATCAGCATCAATAAAGTTGCGCTCATACAGTACATACCGAGATGAGGTTGTTATCCCTCTTTATGAGTATCTTTCAGATTCATCTCTTGAAACGATACATGCATTGCCCTTAATGTCTCCTGAAACTAAAAAGATGGATTCAAGAATAGTTTTCGATCTGGCTATTATTTACTTAAGGGTTGTAATGATGTATAACAATTCTAGAACTCTTGTTGCCTTACATCAAAGACGAACTTGTTAACTGAGGACGCTATATTGAATAATCAAATTCAGCACTTTAGTGAAGAGCAAAGAGATGCTATTTCTTTGGATTATGCTCTGATGCTAAAGCATGGGACTGTAGAAATTCCTTCAGACATACAATCAGCTCAAGAATTCTTAGAATGGTGTAAAAGAGAAAATTCTGGATAAAATTAAGGTATTTGAAATGAATGACGTAAGTAAATTGCTGGAATGGCTTAGCAACCTCGATCAATACAAGTCAACTGAAAAGGGTTTGCATAGAAAACCTCAAGTTAAAAGCCTAAAAAAAAGCATTTCATCTGCATGTAATTTACTTAGTCAGACCAATCCTGACTACTTCTCAAGTCAAATCAATTCAGATGATTTTTACTGCAAGCTACCGACAATGACGGAATTTATTGGTGAGGATGTGCTTAGTCTAGAGTGCTTTTTAGGCAAGCTGATTCAAGGGCTTCCAGCTAACTCAAAATCTGAGCCTCATAGAAGCGCTGAAGACGCCAAAAACCATCTGCACCTAGTAAGAGAAAACTTTGAGTGGTTATTATTTCTCGATTTTGAGTACAACCAATACAGGCTAGATGGATCAGACAAATTTACAGAATCGATTGTTGATTTTGGTCTTGTGGCGGTAAGGTCGGATAACCTAGAAGTGGCGTTTGAATTAGATTCTTTGATTCTACCATTCCAAGATATGAAAATGGGTAGATACTGTGAAGAAAAGACAGGCATTAGCACTGAAATGCTCCAGGGTATGCCAAACTTTGAAAACTTCTATCACGATAAGTTGAAAAACTTTCTCGAAAAAGAACAAAAATGCCTTTTTGTCCACTGGGGTGGTATTGAACAAAAAGCGTTTAATAGAGAGCTGAGAAGAATTGGTTATAGCGAATTGAGTCATAGCTTTTTAGATCTGCAATCAATCTACACAAAAATTCATGGTCGAGATACGATGGGACTAAAAAGGGCTGTGCAGAACTTGGGTCTTGAGTCCGAACTAAAAGAGCATAGGGCTATCAGTGATGCCATCTATACAGCTAGAATTTTCAAAGCACTCTCCTAGTAAAAGCCCCACTACTCAATGGTGGGGCTTTTTTAATTAAAACAACATCAATCATCATCTTCTGCTGGAACAATATGCAGGTTCAGTTTAATAACTTCATTATCAATCGAGAAGTTAAATCTTACAGACTTTTGCTGTGTGATTCGATAGTTGAAACAGCCATTAAATTGTTCACCAGACTTTACCATTAAGCATAATTGCTGTGTTTTAGGTAAAGTATCACTACAGCCGTAAAGCCGAGCGACATTTACAAGTTCAACAAGTACTTCATCATAGCTAGTGTCAATATCAATTTTGGTTGAATGAGGCAGTGAATCCGACTTGTTGTCTATTGAAGCGTAAAACTCAGAAACACCTTTAACTAAGAACTGATAAATAGCTCTTTCATACACCCTTTCTTTCCAAGGGGTAATGAAATCTTTTATGTTCGTTGAATCTAAAGCTTGATTTTTACCAGAGACCGAATCGTAAAGATATAGATGCTCATAAGCATTATTGCCGTGAAATAACTCATTCAGAAATACATTTGATAAAGCAGGGTCTAAAGTTTCACCCTCAATAGCATCAATGCCAGGCTTTAGATGAAATGCTGCAAAGTATCCCTTAGAAATATTTAAAATGTGGTAATAGAAATCTTTGTCTTCAATCTTGCTTTTTACGAAAAGTGGTCCATCGTACCATTCAAGAATTTCTGATTCATTTGTGCAAAAGCTTGAATTTAAATCGTAAATCAATTTTTGAGAATCAATTGAGTTCATAATTTTTAGGCCATACCTTATGTTCTATTTCTAAAAGATTGTTTTTTTTCAATCGTGTTACCAAATCCTTTTTTCCATATCTGGTATACAGGTTGTAAAGCGCATAATCTGATTTATACACTATTTTAGTGAAAGAATTTAGGCAGTCAAACGATAAATCTAATAAATCCTTTCTTCTAACTAAAATAAAGCTGTCATTCTGCTCATATGCAAAGAAGTCCTGTTTACCAAATAAAGAGCCAGGTTTTCCATCTACATCTCTAAACTCAACCCAAATCACATGTTCATCCTTTTCTTTATCTTTTCTACTTGCTCTTTTTAATCCTTTTACATCAACAGAATATCGTTTTCCATTTTTTTCTATAAACCAGTCAATATGATCATTGATGTCTTGATGATCTGGGGATTTTTCAACAGTAAAGCCTCTTTTCTCTGCCACCATTTTG
>JBLWYP010000063.1:0-5586 GCA_048266825.1 Bacteriovoracaceae bacterium
TATGTCACGCTTTCGCTTTCTTGGTTTCTTTGAGCTTGGTGCAAGCGTGCCAGTCACTCTTTGCCTTGCCAAAGAGTAACCAGAAAGGCGCTTAGGTTCTTTGATGCAGGCCGGGCCGGTTTTAGGCGTTCCCTACGCCAAAAACCTAAAAAATCGTCCTGATTTTTTGCCCTGATTTGGTGGTTTCAGGTGAATTCTAAGTCGCTTTTGCCCCAAAGTTGCGTAGCTCAGCAATCTTGACTTACTTCTTACGACATTAGTTGACCTACTTTTGCTAATGATTAAATATGTACCCAGTTTACTATGGTGCGTTGGGCAGATAAGGTCTGATTTTGAACCAAAGTGAGGCTTTACTGTTTTACCAAAGCCTTCAATAGTCATTGAAAATGATATCGTTCAATATCAGTTAGTACTTAAAAAGGGTTGAAGTAAAATTGATTAAGACAGATTGGGAAATATTTAAAGCAAAGTTTTCAACAAATCCACAAGACGCTTTTGAATGGATGTGTTATCTCCTTTTTTGCAATGAATTCCGAGTGAAAACTGGTATTTTTCGATATAAAAACCAGTCGGCAATAGAAACCAATCCAATTTCATCAAATGGAGTCAATATTGGCTGGCAAGCTAAATTTTATGCAACTGCATTATCTAGTCACAAAAATGATATACTAGAAACAATTACAAAAGCAAAACGTGATTACCCTGATTTAAATAAAATAATTTTTTACACAAACTCAGAATGGGGTCAAAACAAAGGAAAAGAACCACAAGGAAAGATAGAAGCAGAAACAAAGGCAAAGGAAAATAACTTAGAAATTGAGTGGCGATGCTGTAGTTTTTTCGAATCGCCGTTTGTTGTCGATGATTGCAGTCGGTTCATTTCGTACTTTTTCACTCAATCTGACAATTTGTTTGGGCTTTTGGAGTCGTTTGAGTCTCATACAGGTACAATTTTGGATGATATTGAAACTTTTATAGCTTTTGGCGACCAAGATGTTTCAATCGATCGCTCTAGTATTATATCTGAAATTGAAAAGTCAGACACTAACGCGTTAATTATAAGTGGTGAAGGCGGCACAGGGAAAACATCTCTCATAAAAGAACTTTATGGTAATAAGGGGGCGAATGATGCCTTTTATGTACATAAAGCGACAGAGTTTTCCGTTAGCAACTTAAATGAATTTCTATCAGGTGTTTTTTTAAAGGACTTTATTGAAGCACATGAAGGGGCTGACAATAAAACAGTTGTTATTGATTCTGCGGAACACTTAATTGCTTTAGAAAATACGGCTCCTATTAAAGAGTACCTTTCTAGCTTAATCAAAGCTAAATGGAGGGTGTGGTTCACTACGAGAAATGCCTACCTAGATGACTTGGTTTTTCAATTATATGAAGTGTACAAAATTAGTTTTAAGCCGATACATTTAGAGAATCTGAACGAAGATACATTATTTGAACTTGCCAAAAAACATGATTTTGTCATCCCTGATGATAAAAAGTTCAAAGTGCTCATATTAACACCATTTTATCTCAGAGAATATTTGAGGCATTATCAGGAGAACAAAGGTGCAAGCTACTTTGAATTCAAAGAGTCTTTATGGCCAAGAGTCATTGCGAAACGATCCCCACAACGAGAGCAATTTTTTATACATCTTGCCGAAGAAAGAGCTAATTCAGGAAGATTTTTCGTCATTCCAGACTTTAGCTACTCAAATGAAGCGTTAGAAAAAGCATTAGTTTCCGATGGAATAATCAGCTATGAGCCTACTCGTGGGTATTTTATTACTCATGACATATACGAAGAATGGGCGCTTGATAAATTCGTAGAGAGCAATTTTTTAACTTCAGAAAATTCAGAAATATTTTTTGAAAAAATACAAGAGTCTTTGGCCATAAGAAGAGTTTTCAGGCGGTGGTTATCAGAGAAACTTAGCGCGTCCAATGAAGATGTTAGCCACCTTATTATGGAAACCTTGTCATCTTGCAAAATATCTAATTTGTGGAAAGATGAAGTTTTAGTCTCTATGCTTCTGTCCGATTATTCCGATTACTTTTTTAAAGTGAATAAAGATTCACTATTGGAAGACGATTTCCAACTTCTCAAGCGGTTATCCTTGCTGATAAGAATAGGATGTAAGGAGGTAGATAATAGCCTTTTTGACAAGTTTGGTGTCAGGGCGCCAGATATTTTATCAATGGAGTATGTAATTACTAAGCCGAAGGGAAACGGGTGGCATTCGCTTATCAAGTTCATCCATAATAATATAGAAAATATAGGTATTGATAATATTAATTTTGTATTACCCGTTCTCCATGACTGGAATAGTCACAATAACTCTGGTGATGCAACAAAATGTGCTAGCCTAATTGCTCTAGCATTTTACAAGTCGGCAATCGAAGATAGAGTTTATATTGGAGATGACAGTTTTTCCAAAAATTTGATTCTGACTATTCTTTATGGAGTCAGTGAAATAAAAAGCGAGCTTAAAAAGATCATTGATGAAGTAACTTTAAACAACTGGAAGCGACATAATGATCCATATCACTTAATGAGTGAATTCATTTTAACAAGAATGGAATGTTTTAATGTTGCTACTGAAATCCCAGAAAAAGTAATATCTCTAGCCAAATGTTTTTGGATATATGAACCACAAAAGAATGATTGTTTTTATGGTTCAAGACTAGAGATAGAGCATGAATTTGGTGTTGAGTCTAGTCACCAAGACTATTATCCTGCTAGTGCTTATCAAACACCTATATATGCCTTATTAAAGGCCGATTTAAAACTAGCACTAAATTTCATTACCGACCTAATAAATTATTCATCAAAAACATATGCTGTATCTAGCCTTGATAAAGGTCAAGTAGAGACTGCAACACTGTATTTAGATAATGGTAAAAATGTCAATTTACCTATTTCAAGTCGTCTTTGGTGCATGTACCGAGGAACACAGGTAACCCCTAATCTACTTGAATCAATACTAATGTCGCTCGAACGTTTCTTTCTTGAGAGAGGAAAAAGTACTAAACCTGAAGTACTAGAATATTATCTAAATTATATCCTAGAAAGAGCTGAATCTTCTGCGCTTGTGGCTGTTGTTGCAAGCATAGTATGTGCGTTTCATGAGAAAACATTTAATGTTGCCAAAACTCTATTTAGAACGAGAGAGTTTTTCTTTTATGACTCTTCTCGAATGATTCTGGATCAAACACATAAGACTCAACTTACCTCGCTGAAAAACTTTAGTATCAATCCAATGAATGAGCTTCATGAGAATGAAAGGATAAGTGCCTGTGACAAAAAACATAGGCAACATTCACTAGAAGACATAGCACTCCAATATCAATTTTTTAGAACTGAGGACGTAAGTGAAAAGGAATCAGAAAAACGACTTCAGGAAATTTGGGAAATTCTGGACTATCACTACAAGAATTTACCAGCTAAGGAACACGAAAATCATCAACATAAAACATGGCGTTTATTTTTGGCTCGCATGGACAAAAGGAAAATGGCTCCTGAAGCGAAAAAAGTAGAAAACGGTATAGCAATAGAACTCAATCCTGAAATTGCTCCAGATCTCAAAGAATATAGTGAAACGTCTCAGCGAGAAGCAAATAAGCCTTTTGCACATTTAGCTTTAAATACTTGGGCCGATAGCAGGCTCTACGATAGAGATAGTTACAATAAGTATGAGTCTTATGAAAATGAGCCATTGACTGCTTTGGGTGAGGCAAAAGAAATATGGAATAAGCTTTCTGAGGGCTGTATGACGGAGGGATTGCTGTTCGATCGAGCCACACCATCGTATGTATGCACTGTGTTGTTGAGGGACTTCAAAGAAAAATTAGGAAAAACCGAGCTAGAATTTTGCAAGGAAGTCATATTTGAATATGCAAACATCGTTAACAATGATGATTACATACATCAGATTGGTGACGGCCTTGTTCCTGCTTTATTTGTTCTTCCAAGGTTAATAAAAGATTTTCCAGATGAAAGATTTACTATCAAGCTTATCTTAATTAGAGCTTTAATGAGACATGACTCGATATCGATGATGGGAATGGATAGGATAAATTCAGTAGCTATTCAAGCTGTGCAGCACTTATGGAACGACGACCCTGAGTTCATGAAGTCTTTGTACATTGGGTATTTGGTAGTTGCTCAAAAATATAGAGTTGTTCAGGATCGTTTAAGGCAAGAGGCGTATGAACAGAAAAAATATGATATTGATAAAAATGACTTTGAACAGGAGTTGTTTAAAGAACTAGAGAGTGTAATAAAGAGTATCGAGGATGAAACCATCAAGGAATCCGCAATCGACAATATTGAAAGCGTAGATAGCGATATATTGATAACTGCTTTTCAGCTTTTGCCATTAGGTAATGTACTTAAAGAACCTTTGCCCTTTGTCGAGGAAATTATTAGGGTAATTTCACAACAATTACTCTCACGTGATAGAGAAAAGCGTCTTAATTATGCATTTAGACATGAGTTTTTGAAACACTATGCTCGTTTTGTCCTTCATCTAGATAATGACAAAAAAGATAGATACCTGAAATATTTTACGGATAATTTCACCTTGAGCGAAGGTACGGCAGATTTATTAAATGAATTTGTTAGCGCTGAAGACTCGCTGAATATGCCAGACTCATTTTGGTATGTATGGAACCGATTTAAAAGCTACATCGTTGATTCACTTAGTAGTCAAGGTTGGCGGCATGATAAAGAGCGCACAATCGAATCCTTTCTATTTGCAAGAATCCCTTGGAAGGACGATGCACTGGCTTGGCATACCTTTTCGGCTGAGAATAAAGTATTTTTTTATGACCTGAGCGGTAAAATAGGTGGAGAACCTTCTTTCATCTATAGTATCAGCAAGCTACTTTGTAGCATTGGAAGTGAATTTATAGATGATGGTATTTACTGGATCTGTAATGCAATAAAAACCTTTGACATCGACTTGTCGCAAGACAAATCAGGAAATACACTATTTTACTTGGAAAGATATATGAGAAGATATCTATTCAAAAATCATGATAGAGTGAGACAAACACCTAAGTTAAAGGTACAGGTATTGGTTGTGTTGGATTTCCTAGTCGAGCAATACTCCATTACAGGTTACCTCCTTAGAGAGGACATAGCCTAGCTAATAACCATTGTAGCCGAGGTATGAATTCTGGTGGACTAAACTAAGTTCACCAGAAGACTGTAGCCAAGGTTACTGTGCCGTATAACAAATGCTTAGGGTTTCAACAGACTTTTTCTAATCTGACAGAAACGGAATAGAGCTATGCGTCTAAATAATATCTGTCCAGAGGTGTGCCATCTCTGACTCACGGCAAGCTGTGATCACCAAGCGATTCTGTCGTACCTTAATTACCAAGCGACTTTGTCATTACAATAACTACCGAGGGAAATTGACGGGACTCATTAGCGTACCTTTTAAAGTAATCAAATAAAGCTTTAGAGGGTGCTAAGGATGTTCTACATGGATTCAAAATCTCAATTCACTGTCGATATCATTAGCAAAGTCATCGATGGCAGAATTAGTATCAATAGCGCAGCAATCTTGCTCAGCAAATCCC
>JBLWYP010000064.1:0-5414 GCA_048266825.1 Bacteriovoracaceae bacterium
AGCATCAATAATCATTTGAAGACACATCTTCTCATGACCACCAACCACTTTTGCACAGAATATAAACGCGCTATCTTTCTGCATTTTACATCTTCTTCTTTTTAATTTTTTTGTAATAAGAAAAAATCTTATGAAAGACACATAGAGGCATATAATGGTATAAAAAGGTTTTTACATACACTCTTATAAAGGTAATAACTTCATTTCTTAATGATGGACGTATATTATTATTTTTATTAATTTCCTTTAATTCTTTATAAGAACGAACAAGCCCCTTTGGATCAGTTGATACACCACCAACAACCATTTTATCTATAAAAAAGTCGATATAAAGAGGATCATTTTTGTACATAGTCCTATACATAAGATCAGTATCCGCAGCAATACGATACTGAGTATTAAAGCCTCCATATTTTGTAAATACACTATGATGGTGAAAAACTTCAGGATGCACTGGCAGCATGGGTCGAATACCTTGCCAGCTTCCCTTCATCTTTTTCCATGGTGTTCCACTCTCTTCAATTGGCAGCCTATCTTCAGAAATAATCTGAACCTTACCGTATACCATTTCATACTGTGGAAATGCACAAACTAAAACACTTGAGACCCTTTCCAATACTCTATTATCATAGTATTCATCTGCAGCACCAATAAATTGAACCCACTCTCCTTTAACGTACTTTAATGCTTTATTCCAAGCATCGTAGATTCCTTTATCAGGCTCACTAAACCAATAATCAATAATGTCCTCATTTTTTTTCAAAATATCAACAGTACCATCACTAGAACCACCGTCAGCAATAATCCACTGAATATTAGGATAGGTCTGAGAACGTATAGAATCGATAGTCCAAAGCAAATCGCTTGCTGCATTGAAAGTAGAAGTAATGATGGTAATAAGCGGTTGTTCTTTTGTGCTTTGCTTAACCCCTTTGTGAAACTCCCGACCACCCACTTCACGCAATAGAGTATCCATTCAGCAACCTCTCACGTCTAATAGATACGAACAAAACCGTTTGCAGCTATCTTTACTCAAAACCCTGATGTAATCGTTAACCCCCTTATTAATAACTGGAATAACGCCAGCCACTTTAAAATAAGCTTGAGAGTACAAGCTGCATTCATTTTTAGGCTGGTACAAAATCTTCTCGGACTTGCATTTGGATTTCTTAGCTTGTATATCTAGACCTACTACTGCAGTGTCTTGTCGAGCTATTTTTATTATGCATCTTGCAAAGCTATAGTTGTTATTAAGTTCGGTAATATCATGTTGCATCGTCTTCATTGCACTTCCTATATTCTGGCACCAATATTTTTTGCCAGTTTTTTTAACTCTTATTCTGCCTTACAACTTACTTAAAAGGTTGAAATCTCGAAAAACTAGGTGGATACTATCATTTTCAGGATTTCACCAAGATGCATATGTTACCGAATTGATAAAATACTATTTAGCAGCAGCCTCATTAATAACCCCCAACAAAACACGACCACAAGCTAATTTCCTTCGTTTACCTTTATCACGTAAGACGTCATTATCAACTGCGTTAAATACAAATTGACTAGCTTCTTGCATTTTTAAAACCAAATCACCAACATCTTTTGATCTAAAGAAAAAAACCCTATCATCTTTTTCAATTTCTAAATTCACAGGTATATCTGACACAATTAAAGGCTTACCGAGTGCTATAGCATCATAAGCAGCGCCACCTCCAGGGCCACCTTCAAACAACGTGGGTTGAATGACCGCAGAAGATTGTTTAAGAAGTGAAATTTGATCTAATTTAGGGATATGACCGACAATTTTTATATCATCTTCAATATTCAACTCTCTTATCAAATCCAATAGGCTATTGTAATAATCAGGAAAACGTGAGTCCGAAGTATCGCCAGTACATACTAATTGATATTTTTTTCCTACCTTCTTTAAAAAGTCTGAAAACGCTCTAAAAGCTGTAGAGTGATCTTTGTGAATCCAAAACTGATTACAAATTATAAAATAGGGTTTCGTAATACCATATTGCCTGCTCAAATCTCGATTTTCATCTAGCCACTCTTCTCTTGGATTAGGGCTAAAAGGCAACACATGAATCTTAGCGTTGTAACTTCCAATAAACTTATCCGCATCTTTTTTTACCGATTGGGCATTGACAATCACATGCTCAGCACGGTTCAACATTTGACGAAAAGCATTATCTCGTTCTTTTATATCTCTTTCTGTAAAGAATTCAGGTAAATATTTATGTTGGAAATCATAAATGTACCCCACCCATGGTAGAAGATAATTTTCAGGTGGTGGCGATATACAAGGAATCAATACATCAATATTTTGTTTTTTTGCATAAGCAAAATGAGAACTAAGCCTATTACCAGGAGCATCTAGTTGATACGAATGAAAGTCTGAAAAAGTTTTACGCAAATAATGCTCATCAAAACCTTTCCAAGGCATCCAACGTAAAGGCTCACGATGAGCCAATTGAGCTAATAGTTTACGGAAAGGAATGATTTGTTTTTTCAAATGAAAAAAACAATCATTTTGTGCTAAAAGGATATGCTTTTTGAGTTCATTATTCTCATCGGCTAATTCAAGGCATGAGGCAACATGTCGAATAAAGTCAACTCCACCACCCCAGCCATCAAAACCTTTTGATTCAATTCCTATTTTCATTCTTAACCTTTAAGTACTCGCTAAAACTTTTAATCTCATGGCCTTTATAGGTTGCATAAGGTAGAGGTGGACTAATCATCGCATTAATGAATGATTTTATTTTTGAGTCAGACCATCCATTTTTAATTTCACCATTTTCTGGGGCACCTCTACCAAAATAAGTGGACTCCCCTACCTGTTCTTCACCCTCATATGCTTGGCATAATAAATCAAAAGCCTCTTTGAAACTATTTAAAGCCTCAAACATTGCTCGTTGGTAAATATTTGTTTGATTTTCAAAATTAAATATTAGAAAGCTTTTTTGAAGTATTATTTTACCCGTATCACATAATTCATCCACATAATGATATGTGAATCCAACCTCTTTCTCTTGCTCTATCATTGCCCATGTTAAACTGCTACATCCTCTATATTTTGGTAATAGCGATGGATGTAAGTTCATTGCATTAAAGTTTACAGATTCTAGAATAGGTTTTTTTATGATGTTTCTATAATAAATAGAACATAAATAGTCAGGCACAAATGGAATTGAGGCAGTGTTAACGGATTCAAGTGTTACAGGTATGCCTTTTTCTATGCAGTAATCATAAAGAGAAGGAATATAACTTGGGCTTTGATGTGTGCAGACAAACACATTGCAGCCAGCTTCAAGCAATAAATCTAAGGCCCTACAGCCCGCCCAGTTATAGCCACATAAAATAACATTCATTAACAATCACCAAAATAGTCTTTAATTTGCTTACAGACCAACTTAACATCATTTTCGCTCAAGCCAGGCCAGCTCGGAATGTTAATTCCACGCCAACCTAAATCTTCTGCAACGGGATGGCGTTGAAATTTTTGACTATACATCGGCATCGTATGCACTGGATAAAACATTGGACGGGTTTCAATGCCTGCGTCGGCTAAATGCTCACGCAAAGGATCTCTTTGACGGTCATCCTCTAAAACAATATTAACCATCCAATAGGTATGCAAACAACCAGCTGATTCTTGATGAACGACAAGAGGCAAATCTTTTAACCCGTCCTTATACCACTCAGCAATTTGTCGTTTTTTAGCAATAAAATCATCAGCCTGCTCTAATTGTGCTAAACCAATTGCTGCACAAATATTTGTCATTCGATAATTAAAACCAATAACATCATGCCAATATTGACGATGTTCAGCTAAACCTTGACCTTTAAAATGTACACATCGCTGATAAAGAGTTTGATCATTAGTGACAACCATACCACCTTCACCAGTGGTAATCGTTTTATTACCAAAAAAACTAAAAGTTGATATATGACCAAACGTACCCACATACTGATCTTTGTACTTAGAACCAAAGGCTTCTGCACAATCTTCAATGACAAATAAATTATGCTCATTAGCAATTGCCATAATTGCATCCATATCACAAGGATGACCGTACAGATGCACCACCATAATAGCTTTAGTCTTTGGCGTGATTTTGCGTTTTACATCTTCAGGATTAATTTGCCAAGTATCTTTATCTGAATCAACAAATACTGGAGATGCTCCTGTATAGGCAATGGTATTAACTGATGCAATATAAGTAAGCGTAGGAACAATCACTTCATCATCTAAACCAATACCTAAAGCAACCATAGCCAAATGTAAGGCAACTGTGCCATTACTAACAGTAGTGGCATACTTGACCTGATTATACTCAGCAAATTTGCGCTCAAATTCTTGGACATATTTTCCTTTTGAGGAAATCCAATTTGAATCTAAACAATCATTAACATATTTCTTTTCATTACCCGTAAGCAGGGGTTGGTAAATCGGGATATTTATTGACATAATTCCACTCACTTAAATTAAAGATTGTTCCAATATTTCCTTTAAATTCTTTCTGTAATTTTCTAATGAATTATTATTAATTACAAACTCTGCATTTTCTTGCGCTTTTTTAAACAACTTTTCTTGAATAATATTTTGAGATTCATTGACAGCACACTCAATTCCAGCAATTGTTAATTTTTCAATATAGCAGGCATTTGGCACATCAATAGATGCAGCTTTTGTCATTACTGGAATCATTGCACCATTACCAATTACAGTTAACAAAGAAGGACTCCCTCCTTCTGAACACGAAGGAAATATAGCAAAATAAGAAGATCTTAAAATTTCATTAAACTTCTCAGAATTTATATCTACAAAGCCGTGATTGTATATATTTTTGGTATTAAAAAGTTCATCATGATACCGAGATACAAAATCTGGTTCATTTTCAATAGGGCCACAGACATGTAATATTAAATCTGGATTCTGCTTAAAAAAATCCAAACATAAATCCAAGCCTTTATGTACTAATCCTGAACTCCCAAACCAGACATAAGACAGGTGTGCGTTAGGAGATTTCTCACCTACTTCTTGATAGTCACGTATTTTATAGAAAGGTGCATTTAACGGATACAGCTCGCCCATATAAAAAGGTTCGAAAGTTTTTTTAACTTCCATATTACCCAAAGTTATGACAGCATCGCTTAAAACAATTTGCCGAAACCAGCTAAAATCCGTTAGTCGAGCTGAGTTTATTAACCAAGCACTCTTTTCTTTTTGTAATTCTTTTACCCTTTGTAAGGTTTTAACATTTTGAAAAAACTGATGCATTCCTGTAGAATAAATAATAACTTTAGTATTATTACTATATTTATGTGAATAAAAATATTCTATTGTTTCACCAAAACCAAAAATGACATCATATTTTTCAAGATTTTTTTTTATCATATCATATTGG
>JBLWYP010000065.1:0-5358 GCA_048266825.1 Bacteriovoracaceae bacterium
TGCGTGATCGGGGCTTACCTGACCCAAAATCGTCAGGTACAAAAAAAGGTTAGTAAACACTACGCTTACTAACCTTCTAGAATTTGGTGGCCCCTCCCAGACTTGAACTGCGGACCAATCGATTATGAGTTAGCCACTAACGCAGGAAGTCTAGGAAAACCGAGGTAAATTAAGCGTAATTAAAAACACCTTAAAGTATTTATTAAACAGTAGTTTAGCGTAGTTTTGGTAAAAGTGTCAAAACTAGTGACTGTACCTCTAGTGTACCTTTTTTCGGTACAGCACCCACACTCTGTGATTTCAGAACTTTTCGAGCAATCACTTTCATCACACCTATACCCTAAGACAGAAGACGCAATCTATCCCCCCGTTAAGAAATCGGCTAACCAGCACATAATGGGCACGTTTCTTTTGTCATTTCTTGACCGCCTTTTATCGATGGCAGATTATGAGATTAGTGGATTATTGGTGGTTAGATTTGCATGTACTTAAGTTTGTCTGTTCTTGAAGATAATTTACTCAAACAATCAGTGCAGTTCAGCAATAATGAATTTTCTTAAAATATTATATAGACCATGTATGTTCAAAAATAATTGTTATATTTCAATCAAGGATGGGTATGCACAATTTAGCAATAAGAGTAAAAAACTATAAATGTTTTAAAGATGAAACAGGCTTTGACTGCATCCGTAGAGTAAATCTTATCATAGGAAGAAATAATTCAGGTAAATCGTCTTTATTAGATTTGATTGAAATAGTAGTTACCGGGAAATATACCGTAGACACATCCACCTGGAGAGGTGACCAACAACCGAAAATAATTTTCGAAGCAAAAATTCCAGAGACAGTAACATCAAAGGTATTTCGTGATGGCACGAGTGGTGGATATATAGGTGGTAATCATGGAATATATGGAAGAAAATATATTGATAGGAATTTGAGGTGGACAAAACAAGGGAATGATAAAAATAATGCAATGATATTAGAGTGTGATGACTATGGGATAACACCTCCTTTAGCTAAGTCTGGTGATTACGAAAAATTACTTGCGAATAAAATGCCGATTCCTTTAGAAGGAAAGGTCTTTCGCCGTCTCTATGCTGAGAGAGATATTCTACCTGAACAGTCGGATCCTGATAACTTGGTAATAAATAATAATGGTAGTGGGATAACAAATACAATTCAAAATTTTATAAATAAATCAAACCTACCAAGTAAATTAGTTGAGTCATCCATTCTTATTGCCCTAAATACCATTTTTTCTAATGATGCAATATTTACTGATATAGTATGTCAACTACATGAAAACGGTAATTGGGAAATATATCTTGAGGAGGAAAATAAAGGTCGAATAGCTCTTTCTAAATCAGGTAGTGGATTAAAAACAGTTATATCCGTTCTTTCATGTTTGATATTAGTTCCATATTTAGAAAATAAAAAGTTAAGTGAATATGTTTTTGGTTTTGAAGAAATTGAAAATAATATCCATCCTGCGCTATTGAGAAGATTAAATGATTATATTTATAGCTGTTCAGTTGAAAATGACTTTATCTATTTTTTGACTACCCATTCAAATATATTGATCGATCAATTTAGTAAACAATCAGACGCTCAGATTATACACGTTTCTAACAGCAACTCTGTCGCTAAATGTATTACTACTAAAACTTATATAGAAAATAATGGAATTCTTGATGATCTAGATATTAGAGCTAGTGATGTTTTACAGGCAAATGGAGTTATTTGGGTTGAAGGTCCATCTGATAGGATTTATTTAAATAGATGGATTGAATTATGGAGTGAAGGTTCTTTAAGAGAAGGTACTCATTATCAGATTGTTTTTTATGGAGGAAGATTGCTTTCTCATCTTAGTGCACAAGTTCCAGAGGACGTAGAGTCTTGTATATCAATATTAAACACAAATAGGAATGCTATAATACTTATAGATAGCGATAAAAAGAGCAAGAGTACGCCTATAAATGAAACAAAAAAAAGAATTAAATTTGAGTTTGATGAAATAAAATCTCTATGTTGGATAACAAAAGGAAAGGAAATAGAAAACTATATACCAGCATCTGTGGTTGATTCTTTCTTGGGAATAAAGAATTCTGTTCAAGTTAGTGTTTATGGATCATTTTTTGACTATTTGGATGAGGTTTCTTCTGGTGAAGGAAGTAAATATATATCGAAAAAGCCTTTGTTAGCAGAAAAAATAGCACCATACATGACCAAGGAAAATCTATCAGAAGTCTTAGATATAAACAAAAATATGGAACTAGTTTGTGATGCTATAAGGTTATGGAATAGTTGATATATAACAAGGTGTTCCAATTGGAAAAAATATATTTAAATGTTTCTCTGCTAACCTTGGTTTTAATTACTGATATGAGTAATAATCTGTAATATTAAATTGCCAGAAAAAGCTATTTAAAATAGCCATGAATAGAATTATAGAGCTCCAGATGTGGAGCTCTTAGATCTAACGAAGAACGGCTTTAAATATCTTTAGCCAAGAATTTAAGGTTTTAGAACGTCTTTTTGCTGTGTTTGAATTTAGAGAAGGAACACATTCGCTTAAGAAGTCATAAGCAGTATTATCATTTATATCTAGCAAAGTCTTACCCGATGACCATTTTATCCATGCCCAACCACAATCACTACTTTGGAATCTCATGGCGGCAGATTGCAGCTTATCTTCTCGAGAAAGCATATTGAACTGCATGGCCGCAGAAGTTGGCTGGTTTGCTAGGTTCAGATAGCCCAAAGTTCTTGCAGCGTGCAAGTAATAAGCTACCTGTCTCGGAGTTATATTCAAGGTATATTCATTTACATCTTCGAAGCGAGCTTTTGCATCGACGACAGTAAAAACCCGATAGATATCATCAGCTTGTGGTACTTTTAAGCTTGATAAGTATGATAGCTCTGAAGTTTTAATATCATTCAGTATACGTTCAGCATTTGCTTTAGAGAGAAAATGCTGGTTACCACATTCTCCTAATGGGGTTAACTTAAAATCATACGACGAATCTACTATTAGAGATAAAAAGTCTTTAACGACTTCAACGTCGATCCCCATTTGAATAAGCATGATATGGATATCATCTGAAGTGTTAACAACACCAAAGAAATCATCTATGACTGGCGCTACTTGATCAAAATGGCTGGACTCTAGGCGTAAGGTAAAAGAACCTGGTCTTGCATCGACTGGAATTAGCTTATCTTTTAAGCTGATCGTACGAACGAATTCACCATATAGAGAAGACCAGCCGTCTAACACTTTAGAAATACCATTTAAATGCATATTACCCCTGCGGCTAGGGCGAGAAATATGTATTTCGTGATTTACAGAAAGGTTTGAGTCTTCGGTTATTTGAGTCTCTAGTTCTTCGATTCTAAAGTCACAAGGAGGCAGATCTTCTTCTGGAATCTCTTCTGCCGTTAAAATGTCGATATTGTAATTACGGCTATCAAATGCAGTAAAAATTTTGAATATTGAATTTTCTTCAGGATACAGAAAAGCATCTCTCAAAAGACGTGAGCCTGATTCGAGAGATTCTAAGCGTCTAGAAGACATGGGTACATACAACCACACATCTCCATCTTCTAGTTCATCGATCCAGTAAACTAAGAAGTATAGACCGAGGGCATTAACCACACTAAATAGCTTAGGTCCATCGTATTCCTCGTAGACCTTGTGAATTTCTATAGTGCCTAAGCTTTTATCTTGTACTAAAGGGTACATTATATCATTCTTCTATACATTCGAATCGTGTGTGTGGCTCAGAGTCTTTTTTGAACCATACGGTTATATGGTGGCGACCTCCGGTCTTTTTCATCACACCGTCCTCTTCAATAAGTGCACCCGCCGACAGAAATTTTTGTCGAAGAGGCTTGAACAGCTTCTTCTTTTTGAGTGCTTCTTGTTCCTGAGTAAATAGCGATGAGCCGTAAAGCATCTCTCTATCAGTAGGCCTTTTCGCTTTTCTGCCTGGATTTTCTTCAAGTGTAGAACTAAAACAGGCTTTTACAGGAGGATTACTATTCACAAGTCGGAAAGCTGTTCCGGATGCAGGGCTTGCATCTTCTGGAGGCATATCATCTGGATAGTAATCAGGATATTCACTCATAAGTATGCGCAGGTTATAACAAACATTGTTGCATATTAATTAGGTTCTATTGATTAATCAATGGCGTAATACGTGTTTGTGTGATAGCAATCGCTTCCTCTGATAAGTCATTACCCCAAAATTTTCGATTATGGTTTAATGCTGAAACTCCAACAGCACCAGCTCCCATGAATGGGTCACAAACGAGTTCACCTTCTTTTGAACTCTGTTTGATTAAAATATCCATCAATTCTATTGGTTTTTCTGTGGGGTAGCCTCTGTGAATACGAGGAACAGAAAGAACGTCGGGAATTCCTAAATCGTTTAACTTCCGTTTACCTTTCTCGAAAAACAGTATGAATTCATATCTTGCTCTATAGTGATATCCCATACCAATACGAACTTTATCCCAAATTATTGGTTTCCAGAACTTAAACCCCACTGACTCAGCTATTGGTTTTACTATAAAAGCAGTTTCTTGATCACAGAAAAGGTAGAAATGAGAATTCTTTTTTAAAACTCTATAGATTTCAGTGAGTAATTCTTCAAATCTTTCATTTGGAAATATCTCAAACCATTGGTTACTTGACGCCTTACTATTTTTAAGTCGTGTTGTGGTTCCAACCTTTCTATGCTTCTCAAGGGATTCATATGGAGGGTCAGTTATGAATAAATCTATAGAAGAGTCGTCTATGCTTCTTAGCCACTCTACGGCATCTAGATTGTATAGACCACACTGTAAGTCTTTGGCACTATTATTAAACAACTTAAATTTACCCATATTTATACAAGTGAGGTGCTCAAAATTGCTGCATTCTATACGAAATCGAACTCAAAATCAGCTTCAAAATTTTGTATGCAGATGTGCATTATTGATCTGTTTATATTACGGATACTTTTTGATAAGAAGATCGAATGCATAAGGTCAAATAGTGTATTGCATAAGTGGATGTGCCCAGATCAAAGTTCTGAAACGGGAATAATTTTATTTTAGCTACTGCAATTGCCTTCTCTCCAACTCTTCTCGCATCTTAACTGACGCATCTTTCATTTCCTGGCGCAGATCTTCGATCTCTTCAGGCGTAAGTGGTCTTGGTCCATCATGATCTAGATACTCAGAACGAGATGCTCTGGCTTCTTTCCTCTTTCTCAGCTCCTCTTTGGCCCATTTTGACGACTCCTGCATATCTCGCCTCAAATTGTCCTTTTCGGCTTCTGTGAGAGGGCGTGGTGGCTCTGTATGTAGTGGTCA
>JBLWYP010000066.1:0-5079 GCA_048266825.1 Bacteriovoracaceae bacterium
AGTCAGTAGCTGAAGTTGTAAGTGCATCCATTTCATTGTTATTTTCTAATTACGTTTAGTTTTATATGACAAATTACTGAATTTCACAGCATGAGCCAAATAAAATTCAATATAAATGCTTCTTTTTAGGTCCAATGCTCAATAAGCGCTAGTTTTCAGTGCTTTCTTTATTAGGTAAATCAGTGATTGTTACTCTGCCTTTTTCTTCAAAATATCGTTGGGCAATTTTTTTCAAAATCTCAAGTCGAAGTCTACTTACGTGACCTATTTGCTTAACGTAATTAGCCCCGCTTCTTTCAAAACTATCACTGAAGCCATCGGCCACAATACTCGGGTCATTAACTGTAGAGGTACCGCCCCCATATTGTGGGTCGCTACCTATAATGTCGGTGATATTGTAATTACTTATACTCAAAGACAATCTACTAATAACCTGTTGATCAGCAGGTTGATTAACTAACAACGAAAGGAGGTGGTCAGTCAGATCTTCTTCAAAATTTGGAAAGTAGCGTGACTCCTAATTACAACACCTTGCAAATTGTAGGGCATTTGTTTTTAGTGTTGTGAATTATTGTTAAATTGAAAATGCTTTTCACAAAGCCAAATTTTTCGTTTCCTCATTTCTTACGTGATTCCAAGTTTAATAATTTACTTGGAACAATAATTAAGTAATTATCTTTTGACATTGAAACACCACAAACTCTGATGAGAGTACACTGTGTGAATGTACCAATTACATCCTTTCTGCAGAAATTCCTCCATTTGAAGCGATTATTCTCCATTTCTAATTTCAGGGGAAGTGACTATGTTAGCTGAACTAGCTGGCTGCGTTAAAACATTTTGATCGAAATATACGGCTACTTGCGCCTCTACAGGAAGTTCTTTTTAGGTATGACATCAGTAATCCTTGAAGCTGTTCTCTAGGCCCGTATCACATTCAACAACGCTTTAAAATTATATTTGGTTTCTTGAGTAAGTAACATGAAAAGGGTTTCTAAAAATAATCTACAAACGCTTATTCAAAAGAGCTGGAACTACTACAACTATGTATAGATGAATAACGAGAGCCAAAAAAGCAGTGTTTTGATACTACATCACACAGACAAAGACTCTTGCAACTATCGAGGCAACTTCGTAATTGCCAGAGCTATCGATAACGTACTTATTGCCGTCAAAGATATAAAGGCAAGTAACGAACATAAAACGGTGGTGAATCTTAGAAAACCTTAAAGTCTTCACGAAGCAAATTATGAGGGTTTAATGGCTTTTGAGTTTGGAGCTAAACTAAATAACACCCTCTATTTTTATAATTTTAAATAAAAATAGAGTTGCCACTCCTTGTGAAAAGAACAAACCATCTGATATTCTTAAAAAAAAGGAGTAAAAGATGATAGAAGATTTAAACAAGGAAGCTCAACTGAATACAAAATCTCTCGAGCAAACTAAACTAATAAAAGAAGCCTACTCAAGGTTTGACAGTTCACCGCACACACTTGACATTCAAGAGTTAACCGCGGAAAAGGTATCAGCATTTGATTGCCTAGTAGATTCAGAAGGAAATATTGAAGGGCTATCATTCTCTGAAGGTCTTTCTGATGATGAGAGTAGCATAAACTTATTGAAAGTTCTGCTTTCTCTAGACTTACCGCTTTTAAAGTCTCTAGCCTTTTTTGGCTTTAACGAGAACCTTATTGAAGTAGTATCTCATTTTCCCTCTATAACGCACTTAACCATAGTCAACTCCTCTTTTGAAATTAAAAATCTTGATCAAATAAGCAAACTAAAAAATATAAAAATGCTTAACTTGACTCGAACAAATCTCCTTTCAATTTCTGGGATAAATAACTTAATAAACATAGAAAATATTTACCTAGGTGGAACACGAATAAATTGTTTAGATAATATTAAATACTTAACGAAGCTAAAGACAATTGCTTGCTGGGAAACTGGGGTTGTCGATTTGTCACCGTTATCATTTAATTTAAATCTTGAAGAAATATATTGTCAAGATAATGATGTAAGTACATTGGAGCCCTTAACTATACTAGAGAAATTAAAAGTTATAAGTGCTGTAAACTGTAATATTTCTAGTGTTTCAGAACAGATTTTAAAATTAGGCTTACCTATAGTAATAGAAGACGACTTTAATGTTGAAAATCAGGCAGAGCTTAACCTTCATGGCAACCCTATTACTTTCCCTCCAAAAGAAATCCTATCTAGAGGTAATGAAGTTATTCAGGCTTACTTTGATTCTTTATATGGTGAGCAAGGTAAATTAAATGAAGCAAAGTTAATTTTAGTAGGTGAAGGCGCAGCGGGTAAAACATCGTTAATTAAGCGGTTTATAGATAACACGTTCGATCCTAGAGAAGATAAAACTGATGGTATTTCTATAAAACCATGGACAGTGCAAGCTCATGAAGAAAATGAAACAATAAAAGTACATTGCTGGGATTTTGGTGGCCAAGAAATAATGAGAGCCACACATCAATTATTCTTATCAGAAAGAAGTGTTTATCTAATCGTTTTGAATATTAGAAAAGATGAAAACCCTGAGCATTGGCTGAAACAAGTTATGGCCGTCAGTAAACACTCACCAATTATAATTATTTTAAACAAATGTGATGAGCAATTTGACGATAATATTGCAAAACAAATGTTAAGAGAGAAGTATCCAAACATTTGTGCATTTCATAAAGTTAGCTGTTTAAAAAACACGGGTATCGAAAAACTAAAAAAGGATGTGATTAAGGAAATTTCAAAACTAGGAATGAGGCAATTTATGATTGCCCAAAACTGGTTAAAGGTTAAACAGGAGCTAGAGAAATTAAAAAGCGAAGCTGACTACATTAATTATCAAAAATTCATTGAAGTTTGCAAAAAATATGCAATAACTTCCCCAATGGTTCAAGATATAGTTTTAACGTTATTACATGATCTTGGGTTGGTTATTCATTTTAAAGAATTAGAAGAATTGCAAACACAAGTGCTTAATCCAAAATGGATTACTGAAGGTATCTATACCCTTATCAACTCGGACAAATTATCAATAAAGCATGGTATTATCTCTAAAAATGAAGCAGAAGAAATACTCGAAAAAGCATTTTCCTGCTTAAAGTATAGAGGAAAGTCTTCATACTTAATGAAAGTAATGGAACAATTCGAACTTTGCTATCAAGTCCCTTTAACATGTCCAAAATCACAAGTAAATTATTTAATACCAGATTTACTACCGACGGAATTAAAACGGAATCCTAAACTCAATAATGGTATTGAGTTCATTTACAAATATGATGGGTACATGCCGCCAGAGTTAATGGCAAGGTTTATAGTTAAAAGCCATACTTTGCAAAGGCCAAATAAAAGATGGAGGTATGGAGTTTTACTTCAATCTACAGCTTTTGATAGTCAAGCTCTAGTAACAGTAGATAAAGAAGAGCGTGAAATAAAAGTTATAGTCTGTGGAGGAGAACAAAGAAGTTTCTTAGGCGCAATTAGAAGTATGTTTGATGAGATCCACAAATCATATCTAACAGAAAATATTGGGTTAGAAACGTTTCTACCTTTGAAGTGTGAGCGTACAGGAAGAAAAGCATTATTACCTTATAAAACGCTTGTCAAAAAACAACTAAGAATCTGGCAAGGCCATGAAAATGACAATCAATTCGACTATACACTTGAAATATATTATTCTGTTTCAGAGTTACTAGAAGGTATTGAAAGTAAACAAAAATTAAAAGAAGAATTTGAGAAATCACAAGGAGCTACAGTGAATAATATAAATGTAACAGCCTCACCAGTTATTACTCAATCAGTAAACCAAGATTCACAGCAAAGCAGTCAGCAGCATAACTCTCAAAGTACAGCAGTGAGTATTAGCATTCAACTAAAAACCTTTTCTTCACAATTAAAAGACTGGGGCGAGGATATAGTAGATGACTTATCTGAAAGTCATCAAATTACAAATAACCCTGAACTAGAAAAGTTGTTGCCAAGAGCTAAAAAAGAAATTGAAAGAATGGACTCTGCTTTAAATGAGATTGAATCAGTAACAAATGAAGCTGAAGCTGAGCAAAAGCTTTCTAAATTTGCAAAAGTACAAACCTTTATTGAGGACTGTATTCAAGGGACCAACAAAGTTGGAGAGCTAATGCAAAAAGCGGAAGAGGGAGTTGGGAAACTTCAATCTTTAGGTAAAGAATATAATAAAATTGCTACTAACTTTGGCTTTCTTGCGATACCTCCTTTTCTTCTAGGTGAATAGGAAGTGTGGTGAACTGGAAAGGAATTTTCCAGTTCATCTGTAGGTTCTACTTCTTTCTAAATTGAACGCACAAACCTTTTTGATATCTCAGATATACAATTACTACTAATTTAACCTCAAACACCTATGATATATGCGCCTTCTAACGGATGACTTCGGTCTGCTATTGTTGCATGGTAGTCAGGCTCGTTCTTATTATAAAGCATAAACACATCGTTAATAGTAATATACTTATTTGATTTCCCTGCTGTAGTATCTCGAGTTGGTTACCTGCAAATTTATGCTCTCTTAAAATTTTATCTTTCATTATTTGAGTCGTCGGTCATATTACCTGACTTACTTCACATAATTTTTTACACTTTCCCATTGCTCTCTTGGCTTGAAAATAATTGCTTCATCAGACCTGACTTGAAGTTTAAGATGAGTATGATGTATATCAATGTAAATCGGAAAAGCCTTTTTAACAGGTAGCAAAGCTACGAATTATCTGTAAATGCTCTAGTAACTTCTGGCATGTTTTACTTTTACTTTAAATTGGCAATATCCAGGTAATTAACACAGAAAAAACAAGACTTAAAGTTGGCTATTGCGGTTTTGCTAAGTGTTTTAGTTGGGTATTTCAGGGGGATTAAAGCGGCTCATAGCGAGCCGCTTTAGGTTTATATTATTTATCTTCAGACTCTTTAGTTGGTAAGTCTTTTATTTCAACGCGAGTATTTACTTCATAGTATTTTTGCGTGATTTTTTGCAAAATTTCGCGACGTAACGGGCTTACATGGCCGACTTCTTTGGTTAAGTTTGCACCATAAGCAACA
>JBLWYP010000067.1:0-5068 GCA_048266825.1 Bacteriovoracaceae bacterium
TGATAGTGTTGTCATTTACTCTGGACGATGATGCTGTGTTTGTTAACTGTGTTTCGAGTGCTTCAGATTCTAGGCTTTTATTCTGCTTTAACAATTTCTGGTACTTGTTTATCAAGTCATTTTTTTCGATAGCTAACTTAAATAATTGCTCCCTTGTTGCTTTGAGTAGGTCCTTTTTTTCTTCTACCTCATTTTCGCTTTCTTTCTGTAACCGCTTAAAGTCCTTAGCGAAATCGTTAACTTTTTTTTGAAAATCTTTATAACGCTTTAAATCCTTTTTACTTGGATTTTTATGTCCATAAGCATAGGTCGGGTCTACAAGAGCTACCTTACAAATGGCATCCATTGTTGCGACTGTTCTGAGTTTACCAGTTCTAATTGCTTCCGCTGTTTTTAAAGTATAAGCAAGTTCCAAATTATTTAGTCGATCATTGTCATCTTTAGGTTTTAAAAACATAGGCTCAAAATTCATACTTAGACTTCCTCTGAATTTGAGTATTGATTCATTTCGGTAGGGTATACTTCTGACAGTGGGCCATAATAAAGCTCAATAAAGTTCTGTGACTGCATATCTAAGTCAACGTCAGACTGGGTTACCCCCTCTAAATAGGAAATATAATATTTGAATTGCTTTAGCAGCAATTTAGCTAATGGGTTGTCATATAAAAATGAGTGCATACAGCTAGGACCTTTGCAATTTTCTAAATCTGGAAGCCCTGTCATTTGCAAAGATTTTGCAAATGCCTGATTTATTTTCTGATTAATCCTTTTCTGCTTAGATGAATCAATCGAACATGGAGCATCCAATACTGACGCGGGGTTTCTAAAACAAACAAATGACAGTGAAGTCATTAATCCAATAAGCTCTCCTTGACATAGCTTGCGGTAAAATATTTCAGCTATTCTTTGCTTTAGTTGTTTTCGTATCTCTCCTTGAGTTAATGACAGGTTTTTACTTTCAGCCTCTTTGATTATCATTTGCTTCAGAATTTCTTTCGATGCTTCTATACTTTTTTTTGAACCACCGCTAAAGGTTCCGTTTACTATAGCTTCAGCATATTCATCAGCCGTTTGAATGTAGGTTTGTTGCTGAATTCTTCTTCGCTCGGCTTTAACAAATGTGTTGTTCCTCAAATAATGATCTGGCATAACACCGTTGGTATGTCCAAATAGTCGTCTTACTAGCAATACTGCTAGAGGAGAGTTAGTTCCGATCCAGCCAGCCATTGTCGCTCTGCATCTATGAGCCACACCTTCGTCATTGTCGTACTCTTCAAGCTCATCAAGCAGGTCAACATTAATTAGTGCTGCCATTTTTCTCAATAAGGTACTTATCTGTTGTCCATTTGAGTAGTAATAGGTTTTTGCCTTTTTAGAACGTCGTTCAAGAACACGACGAACGATTAAATAAGAGCAATCATTTGGAGCTTGATTTATATTATTTAAAAATTCGATTGCATCTACGGTCAGTGCCGGGATTGGTATTACGAAGTCTTCTAGCTTTGTCTTTTGAATATCGGTTACTAAATAATAAATAAGGTCCGAGTCCGTATCTTTTATATAGCAGTTTTTAAATAGGTTCTTACGTAGGTCTACATTTCTTATTGCACTAGTGAGTAAAATTATCCATATGGAAGCAGCTTGAACGATATCGTACAGCTCGTTTATATAGCTAATATTTAGTTGATAGCCACCTTGCAATTTATAAGGCAGAATTTTGTTTAAAGTGTTTGAGTACTCAAACACTTTATCTCGGCCTTTCGCTGAGAACACTTTTTTGTTTGCCGGAGTAAAGTTATCCTGATCATTAGCCAATTTGAAAACTGCCTCAAGATCTCTAGCATAATCGGTGACTATTGGTATTGAAAAATCTAAGATCTGAGCGCAAACAGCTTCTGAAAATGGTTGATAATGCTTTATTTCTGTTCTGGTTGCTTTTGTTCCTAATTGCTCATTTAAATAGCTCTGGCGTTTAGTTATACCTCCCTGACCTTTGTGATTTTTCCATGGAAATGTGCATTCCATATACAATTGCTTTACACCATAAAACCTTGAAAGTGGTATTGATTCCATTTTCTCTATAAGATCTAAGGCCATTGGTGCTCTGATTTCATTGTTATCGACAGCCTCAGTCACCCACTGATGAATTTTCTCTTCAGAAATAATGCTAGCGGGTGTAAATAGGTGATCTTTAGGTGCGGTTAGAATACCTATTTCAGCAAATCTTCTTCCGAAGATAGAATTAAACTGATTCAAGTTCCCTATGAAAATATCACCGTTTTTTCCAAGGACTTGTATGTAGTGATATGCGGTTATTTTTAACAGTAGTATCAAGGGGTAATTGGATTCTGACTCTTCTAATATCTTGTTCCAATTTATATTTTTAACTTCACTAACGCTCCAAGTCATATCTGAAAAAAGATTTTCTCCATAAAACTTCGACATTGGCTTTTGATCATAAATTTGTTCTAACTCTTTAAGTTGTTGCCATAATTTAGAACCTAAATCTTTCTGTTTATCTTCGGAAATTCCAGAGTAAAATTTGTGATTACTTTTAAGTTGTAAATTCGTTGCAGTCATGAATCACCCAGTAGTTTAAGCGTTAATATGAATTAATGGTGGTAGGAGGTAAGTTTCAGGACTTTGCCACGCTTCATATGCTTTATTGAAAGCATCAGCATGAATTGTATTGCCATGTGAAGTTTTACTCTTAAAGGTGTCTAAAACTTGATTTGCTCTTAGATGTTTTACGGCATAATTTGCATCATAAAGGTCTCTGCTAGCCTGTAATATTTCTTCATACTGAAAACATCTAAATATGATGTTGGGAATATGTTCTGCGTAAACTTCGGCTCTAGAGCAACCAAGGCAGTTGTCATATTGTTTGCAGAAATCCACGTTTAAATTATCTGCGTAGTCAGGATTACTAGGATCTGTGCAATCACATAGAAATCTTTTTTCACGTTTTGACTTAGGTGGAGATTCGTTAAATTTTAAGTTTGCGGCAACTTGCAGGTGGTGTTCTACAAAGCGCATTTGTAACCCAACAATCGCTGTCGCCATCATTGATTCTGCTGACGAAGACTGAAGCAAATAAACTAGGGGAATGAAATTCTCAAGATCAGCAGCAACTTGTCTAATAAGATCATCTTTATTTTTTATGTTGGAAATCCAGTTTAGTAACATCTCTCCAGCGAATACTTTTCGAAACTTTGTTGAATCAAGAGATTTAATAGAGGAGCCATTTTGATTTTTAATATCAGTATTTTCAGCAAAGACAGATGCCCACTTCTTAAAAAAGTCATTTTCACTGAAGAATGTTATTCTATTTGATAATTGACACTCTCTTATATTGTTAAATTGAGATAGATGCTGAAATAAAGGGGTAGATCTTGGAACCGAGAAAGACTCAATCTGCGCTGCACCTCTATGAGCATGACCTCGTTTTTTGCTTCCCATCATTTCCACAGAGTCTTCTGTTGCAAACAAGTCGTCATTTTCTAATATATGGTTTTTTCCTATATAATTCGGAATTGACATGACAACCTCTTTATTACGGCCTGATTCCGCTGCGATAATTAGTAAAAGCAAGAAGTCGAATTGTTCTGATCGTCCTAGCACAACATTATGCAATCCTTCTCCCGTATAAGCTCTTTCTGGCCCAACGTCATAAAAACAAGAGAAAATAAAATACTTGCTGTCTTTATATTGATTATAAGGTGGAAGGTACTTTTTTGAATTTTCAGAATTATGACCTGTATTGAAGCAACTTAATATTGACTCAATTCGAATCCCGCTAGTTGTCATAAGCTGTTTGAAAAATGTATTTTTATTGCTGTTACTATTTTTTAATGCCGATGGGATAACCTTTGAACATAGGAAAAAAACGTTATTGTTTTCCCGCAGGTCTAAAGGCCAGTCTGATGCAATTAAATCTGCATAATTTGAAGAATTTACCTGTTCCTTAAACTTACCATATTGATCTTTACTAAGTTGTTTTTTCAAAAGATCAATTGCACTATTTATCTTATAGGAATCAGCAAGTTCGATTTGAATAGCCTCGTCATAACTTTTTGTATCACCATTCTGAATAAGATTTGCATACGTTTTGTCTCCATCATTCGTGAAAAACGAAAGGTTTCTGCCTTCTCTTATGTACTTTTCGGTTTGAGTTATTGTCTCGTTTATTTCAGATAGGCAAGCATTTCCATATGCATATATTTGAAACATCACAAAATCAGAGTAATCGGAATTTAAATTTGAAGCTGCTATTCTCTCTTCAATTGACTTTGTTGATTTGTCTATTTGAGGTTTCTTGTAGTGCGCAGATTGTATATCTAATTTTGCTTCATTATTAATTGAAGGCAATATAAGGAGTAATTCCTTTAAGTTCATAAATGTAGCTCTGGGGCGACTATGAACAACTGAACTCATCACTTCATCAAATGCTTTTAAATCAATATCCGATAAGCTCGTAAGGTTATTTTTGATAATATATTGGGATAAATACTTAAATGGTAGTGGGATTGCAGAGTGCCAGTTTTTAGTTTGTAAAATTTTTAACAGCGCTCTTGCTAATTCAATCGCTATGTTCTCGTTGTATTTATATAATTCTGGAAACCATTCAGGAAAGACTTTTCCTTTTCGTTGACGGTTAGATAGCTTTAGCGGGTTAATCTTTTTTTCATTGCTAAATACTAAAATAGCTTTTGAACCATTACTTTTGGTAATATTAGTTTTTGATAATCCGTCCGAATCAAACTTGATTTGAGGTAATCCATCAAATGTAGTTTCATCACTTCTGTTTGAAACAGGTTTAACTACTTTACTACTAAATCTATTTTTACGAGCCATAATATAATTACCACTTTTAAAACTTGCTTATTTATATTTCTAGTAAATTTTTTCAAAATCTTAAGAAGTTTTTTTTATTTTTTTGTTAGTAGGTTGAGTATTCTTCAAGTGTTATCCCAATATTACATTTTTAAGTACTTCAACAATGAACATTATGAAGCAAACACCTACGACAGCTTTTTAGCTAAGTGGGAAGAAGCGAGGCTAAAAAATC
>JBLWYP010000068.1:0-5063 GCA_048266825.1 Bacteriovoracaceae bacterium
GACTGCTATCATTCTCTCCTGCCGCGCAAACAATATCACCTTTCATCATTTGGCGAGTAAGGGGGCCTGATATATCTTTTTTCTTCTTCATGACAAAGTCCTTATCATTGATAAACTTAAGTATTTTATTTAATAAAGAATTTCACTATAGAGTTGATGAGATGAAAACGTGAGACTTCAACCTCGGCTTCATTATACTCTATGTGGGAAATATTCTCTTTCCACTTTTTCTCATTAGCTTGTGCTTTTTCACGCCATTGTTCGCTATGGGCCTGGGCCTTATCCAGCTCCCCTTGATCAAGCCAAACGCCATGCTCTGAGCATTGATCAATGATAATGCCTGAAGAGTAATCATAATTCACGGGTCTCAGAGGTTTTTGACAATGAGGACACTTGCGAAGAGTGTCGACTTCTTCTTGAGGGATACCACTGAAGGCCTCGGATAAAGTTTTGGCCACAACTTCTTTGGAAATGGTTTCTTCTTGAGTTTGAGCGATATGAAGCATTTCTTTAAGATCTAGCCAGTGCCCAGAACATTGTGTGCACTGATCTACTTCAATACCTTCATATTGCATGGCCTTTAGCTGACCTTCACAAGCGGGACATTTCATATGGACTCCATTCTCATTGTTTTATAAATTTAAGAAATTCTCTTTTTATTATAGCACTGAGCTGTTGATAATAAAGAGGCTGAGGATCTCGATCGTTAATAAAAAGGGGATTATGTCCCAACTGATTGGTGACTAAGCGATTAAAGTCGATGACTTTAAATTGTCGTTTTTCGGCTTCTTCCATCAATATTTTCAAAAAGATCGGATTAGAGCGAGTCAAGCCGCAGTCATAGATCATCGCTTGGTAGTAGGCCTTCTTGGCCTCTTTATAATTACCCATATTCATAAGAACATCGCCGATAAAGAAGTAGGCCTTAGAGTTTCCTTTGGCCGTCTTAACGAGATCATTAACAAGATTAAAGGCTTCTTTAATTTGTCCTGATTCTTTTAAGCCTTGAGCTTTTTTAATCGTATTATCTTGCTCGAGATCGATTGTGTTTTCACAAACTCGGTGGGGTGGTTCCAATAAATTCAATGCCTGAGGAATCACCCAAAGCTTAGCATCTTGCTCTTTTAGATAAGTGAATAGTTCTCTGACTTCCATTTGGTAGAGCTGATAAAGGACATCCATAATTTGAAGAACAGCCTCTGGAGGTAGGGTCTTGGGATAGGGATTATCTTGGTTAGAAACTTCTATTTTCTTAAGAGGGTGATAAATCAAACGGGATAGTGGAGGATACGCCATGGCCAACGTCATGAGAGTTTCATCTTTGGTGATGGCCAAATTTTTTTTAAGGATATTGAAATCTCTAAGATTGAATTTTTGATTTAAAAGGGTATCTCTACCTCCGTGATAGATAACTAAAGAAGGCATCTTCTTTAGTGTCTTAAGCTTCTCTAAACTTTGAGCTGCTGTTTCTCCCTTTCTTCCCCAGTCATATACCTTTGGAGTGCTCTTAAAATACTTGGTAATCTCACTGAGAAATCCATCAAGGGAGTCGTTGAGAAGAGTTGTGGAAGAGTCTCCAATGAGAATGATGTCGGCCTGTTGGGCTGAATTGATCTCGTCGAGTAAAGGAGCGTTCAATTTATAGGGATAGGGGTAAACTTGAGTTGTATTTCTTTGATAGCGGTAACCAAGATAGAGACTTGGAATAAGTATAAGGACAATGACTATTAAATAAATGATTTTGACTAATTTACGCATTCTTTCCTAACATCCTTGTTGGAACTCTTTATTTTGCTTCAATATCCTGTAATTTTACCAGATTTTGAAGGGATAGACTAAAGTCCCCTTTATTCTATTTAAGTTTTCTGCTACTACAAAGCATAGAAATCAATATATTGAGGTAATTATAATGACGCACTGGGTACCAGAGCTCTTGGCCCCTGCCGGATCACTCGAGAAATTAAAGGTTGCCGTCTCTTATGGCGCCAACGCCGTCTACCTTGGTGGCCAAAACTTTGGCCTGCGCTCTGCTGCGGATAACTTTACGGAAACGGAATTGGCCGAAGGGATTGCCTTTGCTCATGATCGTGGTGCACAGGTCTATGTTGTTCTCAATTCCTTTCTCTATGACAAGGAATTGAGCGAGCTGCCCGAGTTCTTAAAAATACTTGAATCATTTAAAGTTGATGCCGTCATTGTAAGTGACTTGGGTGTTGTAGAAACTGTTGCTCGTGAAAGTTCTCTTGAGATTCATCTCTCTACTCAGGCCAGTTGTCTAAATTCAGCAGCAGCTCGTTTTTGGAAAGAAAAGGGCGTGACTCGAATTGTCCTTGGACGCGAAGTCACTATTGCAGAAGCTAAGAAAATCAAAGAAGAAGTCGATATTGAATTAGAAATGTTTGTTCATGGTTCTATGTGTATGGCCTACTCAGGTAATTGTGTCATTTCCAATTACACTCAAGGTCGTGACTCTAATCGCGGGGGCTGTGCTCATAGCTGCCGCTTTGAGTATAGTATTGAAAGTGATGGCAAGAATGAGCAGCTCGATTCTCAAAAGAAATTTGCTCACTTTATGAGTTCTAAAGACCTTATGGGCCTTCGTCTACTGCAAGACTTTATTGATGCAGGAATTGACTCTTTAAAAGTAGAGGGACGTATGAAGTCTCATCACTATGCGGGAACCATTTCTAAAGTTTATTCCCAGGCCCTTAAATACTACCGTAAAGAAGGTCATCTGATTTCAGATGATATCTATCGCTGGGAGCGGGAATTAGAAAAAGTGAGCCATAGAGATTATTCTCTTGGGAATCTTGATGCTCCTGCAGGGGCGGATAGTATTTTTTCTGAAAGACAGCATGCTGTGGTGGAAACGAAGGTTGCTGCTATGGTTTTAGAAACCATAGAGGATAAATATATACTGGCCGAAGCGCGTGGGCCCTTTGTTGCAGGTGATAAACTTGAATATCTCTTCTTTGAAGGAGAGTCTCATACCTTTACTCTGGATAAGATTGAAGATGCAACAGGAGAGAGCTTCGCTAAAGCTCGCCCTGGAATGTTACTTAGACTTCCTTATGTAAAAGAGGCCAAGGCGCTCAATATTGTACGTGCTCTTGCTCGGGAAGTTTCATAATGAAAAAGACTCTCGCTTTCTATAATCGAACAAGTGTTGAAAATTTCTTAAGTGTTTTTGAATCGGATCGCTTTGATCACACTGAACTTACTTTTGTTCTTGGAAACAGAGTCCTTTCTCGTGTCAGCGAAATCGACTGGGCCGAAATGATTGAGCTGAGTCAGGACCTAAAGAAGGTGGATCATTCAAAGGTCTTTCTCCAGTGGGATGTCCTCATGACGGAGTCAAACTTCAAGGGACTTTGCGCCCAGCTCGTCAATCATTGGGATGACTTTATTTCACACTTTGATGGTATTCGTGTTCAAGATGCAGGTGCTCTGACTTGGCTAAAAGATAAAAATTATCCCAAAGAAGTTCATTATATTTGTGAAAATGGAAATCATAATTTAGAGGGCCTTCTTTCTTGGTATCAATATTGGCCACAAGGTATAACTCGACTGGTTCTTAGTGCGGAGTTCCCTGCAGAAAAATTACTGGAATTGTATAAGCAAATTCCTTGTGAACTTGAAGTGTTGGCGGCCGGAAATATTCTTCTTTTCTATACACCTCGCCACCTTGTCTCTCCGCTTTATGAAGAAGAAGAGTCGGTCACGCCAGAAAATCAGGCCATAGGTGAATATCGCGTTTCAGGTACATCGGAAGAGAGTCCACATAAAGGTTTTCCTATTATAGATAATAATCATGGAACTTTTATGTTTAATACGAAAGAGCTCTATATCTTTACTGAAGAAGAGAAAATAGCACCTCTTAAAAACTTCACTTATCGTATTGATTATCCCATCGAAGATCTTAGTCGTTCTGAATGGAAGCAACTTTTAAGTCGTGATCACGAAGCATTTCAAAAAAGTCGTCAAATGGGACAAACCAAAGGCTTTTTCAGATCCAATAAAACAGATGTCCTCTTTAAGAAACTAAAAAATCATCGCCTTCAAGATAGAGGGGAGAGTTATTTGGGCGAGGTCGTTGACGTTAAGAAGAAGCAACATGTGGCGATCTTGTTAAAAGGAAGAGAGCGTCAGATTAAAAAAGGTGATCAGATTAAGCTCTTAAGCCCAGAGGGAAGAGAGAAGTCTGTCATTCTTAATCATATTTGGAATGCTGAACGTGAAGATATGACCATGGCCCAAACGGGGCAAATTATATTCATTCCCCATGTCGGGGGAATTTCCGTTCGAACCATGGTTTTTAAAGATTAATGCTGTGTCTTTAAGAGTTTAGAAGTATCAAAGCCTAGACTCTTGGCCTTATTTACCAGCTCTTCATATTTCTGAGAAGATACATTTGGTGTTCTGGCCAAAATCCATAGATAATCTCCTGAATCATCTCCAACTATCGCATGAGAGTAAGGTCCATTTTGCTCATCTCCTAGATCTAGGATCCAATAGTTTCCAGCAAAGAAAGGAAGTCTAATTCTAGTCAGAAAGAATTGAACCTTTAATTTTGCGTTGGTTGTATCATCAACAATCCACGCACGGGCCTCAGATTCTTTGAGTTCTCCATTTGGGCTTTCAAGGCGACAGCTATTGACTACTTTAATGTCGCCATCTTTTCTTAGGCTATACTGCGCCGTTGTGGCCGTACAACCTTTTTGAAATTTTTGTTCAAAACGGGCGAGTTCATACCACTTACCTAAATAGTGATCAAGTTCAACATAATCTACTGTTTGTAGATCTGGAATTTTTGACCATGATTGAAATGAGAAAAGTAGCATGAGTAACGATAAGGTCATTTTCATCTTTGTCATTCTTTCGTCCTTTTTAGTTAAACACCTAAGGTGTTGCAAATTTTTTATTAAGTACTTCTAATCGATATTTAAAAATCTTACTAATGTCTTTTTTAATAAATGGTCCTGCAAATATGCTCCCTAATAAGCCCATGGGGATTTTGTAATTAACATGATCTACAACAATCGTTCCCCCATCGCGTGCTTTGA